>NZ_JBLXFW010000008.1:0-35319 GCF_048261595.1 Roseibium sp. | reverse complement strand
AGCTCGCGCTTCAGGCGCCGGTTCTCAGCCTCGTGGTCCACGCCCGGCTTCGGCGAGGGCTCCCCGAACAGCTTCACCCACTTGTAGAGAGAATACTTGCTGACCCCCAAGCGTCGGGACACCTCCCGAACCGGATATCCGCGCACCGTGATCTGATGCACCGCGTCCCGCTTGAACTCGTCGCTGTAGTTGCTTGTCCCCATGGTCGCCTCCTCGGCTCAAAGTAAGGAGGCAAAGCGTCTACAAATCTTGGGGCACCTCATTTATCTGGCGCACAAGAATCGATCCCGCCAGAAAAATCAAGCAGTGCGTGATCAGCTATCTGCAGGGGCCAAACATGCGTAAGTTGCGAGCGTCATGTGTGCACCGCAGCAAATTTTGCGCTTTTGACTTTTGATTGCCTACAGGCGATGCTAACGAAACGTCAGCCTACCGCCGAAGCAGAATACCATCGAAGGCGAACAGCTGATTGGCGATCTGGTGGATCGCTGAGCTACCTTCCTATATTTTGGAGAGTATAGTTGAAAGATTTTCATGCCATTGATGACAGGGTTCTGAGCGGTGAGCCAGTGCCCCAGTCTACACGCTCAAGAAACGCATCGCCTTTTTCATACTCTTCTGTTGGAAAGCGTCTTCTGGATATTTCTGGTGTCGTGATTTTGGCGCCATTGGCTTTGGCAATCATCATTGTCGTTGCGTTCATGATGTGGATTACCGGAGACGGAGGGCCTCTGTTCTTCGGCCATCGCCGGATAGGTATGCATGGAAAGGTGTTTCGATGCTGGAAGGTTCGGACAATGGTTGTCGATGCTGAGTTGCGTCTGCGCGATCATTTGGCTTCTGATTCTGGTGCTGCAAGGGAATGGGCACGGGATCACAAATTGAGCGATGACCCCAGGATCACACACCTCGGCTGTTTCTTGCGGCGTACTAGCCTCGATGAACTGCCGCAGTTGTGGAATGTGTTCAAAGGGGACATGAGCCTCGTCGGCCCTCGTCCAATTGTACGCACGGAAATGCACAAGTACGGCTCTCACCGTGCTGTTTACGCATCTGTTCGACCTGGGGTGACCGGCCTGTGGCAAATTTCCGGGCGCAACGATATCACCTATGCGGAACGCGTTCGGTTTGATGTCGATTATGTAAAGAAAATGTCCTTGTGGACCGATCTGAAAATCATTGCGGGGACATTCAACGCGGTTCTAGATCGGACTGGAAGGTAACTGGCCCCAATGCCCGGCATCATCATCTCAGCAAGCATGAAGAGCTGATGAACAGTAGGGTGGAGGTGGTCACCCAGCGACGAAGATCCCAAGTGGGACGCATGCGCCACATCTTGTAGGTCCTGTATGCGCAGGGTACCCAAGAGGAGATGGGCAAGTTGCACGACTATAGAGTTCTTGTAGAATTGAGAAGGGCAGCGACATGAAGATCGCCGTCGCAGGATTGGGCTATGTAGGCCTGTCGAACGCCGTGCTGCTGGCGCAGCACAACGAGGTCACCGCCGTCGACATCTCCGAAGACCGCGTGCGGACGGTGAACGACGGGCGATGCCCCATCGTCGATGCCGAGCTCGAGGATTTCCTTGCCAACCGCGACCTGGCATTAACCGCGACCACGGATGCCGCCGCAGCCTATGCGGATACGGAATTCGTCATCGTCGCCACGCCGACCAACTACGACGCTAAGTCCAATTACTTTGACACCTCCAGCGTCGAGGCGGTGATCGCCGAGGTGATGGCGGTGAACCCGAGCGCCACCATCGTCATCAAATCCACCATCCCGGTAGGCTACGTTCGCCACATCCGGCGCGAGATGAAGACGGATCAGGTGATCTTCTCGCCTGAGTTCCTGCGCGAGGGCAAGGCGCTCTACGACAACCTCCACCCCAGCCGGATCATCGTGGGCGAGAAGTCTGACCGCGCCGGCACCTTCGCCGACCTGCTGCTCGAAGGCGCGGAGACCAAGGACACTCAGATCTTGTTCACCGACCCGGATGAGGCGGAGGCGATCAAGCTCTTTGCCAACACCTACCTCGCCATGCGGGTGGCCTTCTTCAATGAGCTCGACAGCTATGCCATGGCCGGCGGTATGGACACGCGGCAGATCATCGATGGCATTAGCCTCGACCCGCGCATCGGCGGGCATTACAACAATCCTTCCTTCGGCTACGGCGGCTACTGCCTGCCCAAGGACACCAAGCAGCTGCTGGCGAATTACAGCCACGTGCCGCAGAACCTGATCCGCGCCATCGTCGACGCCAACCGCACCCGCAAGGATTACCTCAGCGACCAGATCCTGATGCGGGGGCCGAAGATCGTCGGCATCTACCGACTGGTGATGAAGGCGGGGTCGGACAACTTCCGACAAAGTTCGATCCAGGGGATCATGAAGCGGCTCAAGGCCAAGGGGGTCGAGGTCATCGTCTACGAGCCGGTACTCGAGGACGATCATTTCTTCCGCTCGCGGGTAATCCGCGATCTCGACACCTTCAAGGCCGAGGCCGATCTCATCGTCGCCAACCGCCTCACGGATGACATCCGCGGCGTGGCGGACAAGGTCTTCACCCGCGACCTGTTCGGCGGAGACTGAGATGCAGACGGTCCTCGTCACCGGCTCCGCGGGCTTCATCGGGTTCCACCTCTGCCGCCGCCTCTTGGCGGACGGGTTCCGGGTCGTCGGGCTGGATGCGATGACCGACTATTACGACGTGACCCTCAAGGAGGCGCGGCTGGCGCAGCTCGGCCCCTCCAACGCCTTCACCCAGATCACCGGCCGGGTCGAGGATCCGGGCCGGGTGAGGGGCCTGTTCGACGAGCATCGCCCGGATTACGTCATCCACCTCGCGGCGCAGGCAGGGGTGCGCTATTCGATCGAGAACCCGCGTTCCTATCTCGAGGGCAACATCGTCGGCACCTTCGAGATCCTCGAGGCGGCGCGGGCCTTCCCGCCGAAGCACATGCTGCTGGCCTCAACCTCCTCGGCCTACGGCGCCAATACCGAGATGCCCTACCGCGAGACCGACCGCGCCGAGCACCAGATGTCGTTCTACGCGGCGACCAAGAAGGCCACCGAGAACGTGGCGCATTCCTATTCGCACCTGTTCGGGCTGCCGGTGACGATGTTCCGGTTCTTCACCGTCTACGGGCCTTGGGGAAGGCCCGACATGGCGCTGTTCAAGTTCACCAAGGCGATCCTCGGGGGAGAGTCCATCGACGTCTACAACCACGGCGACATGAAGCGCGACTTCACCTATATCGACGACCTCGTGCAGGCGATCCGCCTACTGATGGACGTTGTGCCCGTACGCCCCGCGGACGGCACCGTGTCGGACATTGACAGCCTGTCGCCCGTGGCGCCGCACAGGGTGGTCAACATCGGCAACTCCGACGCGGTCCAACTGACCGATTTCATTGAGGCGATTGAAGCAGCGACGGGACTGCACGCCGAACGCAATCTTATGCCGATGCAGCCTGGAGATGTGCCTGCTACTTGGGCTGATGCGGAATTGCTGAAAACCCTGACGGGATACCGTCCATCGACCTCGGTCGGAGAGGGCGTGTCGCGCTTCGTGAAATGGTACCGCGAATATTATCACCCGAACGAGGCAGGCGTTTTGAAGGCGTCCGCAGTGCAAGGATAAGGAGACGGACATGGCTCCACACCTGCTTTACATCCACGTACCAAAGTGCGGTGGGACTAGTTTCGGATCTGCGGTGCGTCTAGCATACCTGAACTCTCAGGCGACTATCAGGCTCGAGACCTCCCGCAGGATCAGGGAAGCTCTCTACCCGGACGCGGAGGGCGTAGAAAAGATTCTACGGGAATACGAAATCCGCAAGATAATGCTGGGCGAACTCATGCTGAAGCGTGTGCAATGTATCTCGGCGCATGTACATTATTCCGCCGGGTTGCACGGGGCGCTGGATCCGGAGCGCAAGATCGTTACGCTCCTGCGGGAACCGGTCGCACGGTTCCTATCGCACTACGCCTATGTCCAGAGAAATCACCCGGACAGAGATCGCCCAAGCACGCTTGAGGCTTTCTTGGAAAGCGATAGCGCGAAGCGGTTCGGCTCGACCTACCTTCTCTATTTTGGGGGCTCCTACCAGCATATCACCAACGATTTCGATAGTGTAATGAATACTGCACAGAGCAATCTCGACCGTTTCGACCTAATCGGAGACCTGTCGCGCACAGCGGCGTTCCGTAAGGGTCTGCGCAAGCTAGTGGGCCGCCCCCTGCTGAACTGGGAGCGCAACAGGCGCCCAGGGAAAACTCCTAGTCAGGCACGTGACATCGCGACCAATCTTCGCCTCAGAATAGAGGAGCTTTGCGCCCCCGATATCGCACTCTATCGATACGTCCAATCCCTGTCCACCTGTGTGTGACGTAGCTACCGGGAGAATGCTATGTCGTCAAGCATGGGGCAGAAACTGATAGGCGTACAGTACATGTGCGCCGTTGCGCCTTCTATGGCTCTTGTCGGCCATATCCTCTCTGAAGTGCTTCTTCTCGACCTGGTAGGGAAGTTAACTTACTGCGCGATCATGGTGTATAGATGACCTCTGGGCCTATGCCAACGACGTCACACTGGAGTTGTTACGGGCCGGAAAGCCAACGGACAACTGCTTCATCGAAGCATTCAACGGTAAGCTCTGGACAGAATTGCCGGAATGTCCGTTGGTTTATGAGGCTTGCGGACACCCGCGAAAAACTGAAAGATCGCCGTCGACACTACAACGAAGACCGATCCCGCAGTGCAATCGGATACTACATCCCGATTGCCATGCATTATTTCGATGGCCTCATCTGCCCGTCATCGGGAGACAGCCGGAAAAATCCAGCTTCCGGTTGTCCAAGGTTAGGGGACAGCCACCTGCAGGCTCTCGTTTTGGACAAGGACCTCGCGAGGGCAGGTAAATCCTGCAAGCGAGGATGCTAGGATTGCCGATTTTATGGTCGGCTGAACCGGAATATTTCCCGATGAACAGCGAGAGCGAAATCGGTGCTGGCGATTTGTTAAGGCCTCATCTAATCCATCTGGTGAAAGTAAGACTTTGACAGCGAGAACATGCGTCTGTCGCAGAGCTGGGGGGCCGGTGTCGAGTATTCAGGAACCAGTCAGAATAGTGTTGAGAAGCAATGTCTAGCGTGAATGACAGATACCGTCAGGACATCCAAGGACTGAGGGCAATAGCCGTGGGATCGGTCGTCTTCTTCCACGCTTTCCCCGACCTCATGCCTGGCGGGTTTGTGGGGGTAGACATTTTCTTCGTTATCTCGGGGTTTCTGATTACCGGGATACTTTACAGAGATATTGTCGAGGGTGATTACTCGCTGACCGACTTTTACCGGAAGAGAATCCGACGGATATTTCCGGCGCTCTTTTTGGTATTGTCGAGTACGCTTGCCATGGGGGCGTTTGTCTTATCACCTGAGGCATACCGCGAGTTGGCCCGTACGACGGTTTCGTCGACGCTCTTCGTCTCAAATATCGAATTCTGGCAGACTAGCGATTATTTCAGCCGGGCGGCCGAACTGAGGCCACTGCTGCACACGTGGTCGCTCTCAGTCGAGGAACAGTTCTATTTGGTATTCCCGATCACCCTATGGGTGGTGATGCGCTACGTCCGCACTCTACTTATGCCATTGCTTGTTCTGAGCTTTGCGGTGTCGCTCCTCCTGAGCGAAAAATTCTTGCCCGGCTCCGGCTCCGATATGGGCGCATATTTCCTGACGCCGTTCCGGATGTATGAATTGCTGACAGGCAGCATTCTCGCAATATCACCGATGCCGAAGTTCATGGAAAATCAGTCTCTGCGCGGTGGCATAGCGACGCTCGGCCTAGGCATGATCGCCGCCTCACTTTATGTGCTCACGCCGACTTCGCCCTTTCCGGGCTACAACGCGGTTCTGCCAACCCTCGGAGCGGGGCTGGTGCTATACGCGGGTCGAACTGGGGAAAGTGCTGCAGGACGGGTTATTTCGACGTCCCCGTTCCGTTTCTTCGGTGCGATTTCCTATTCGCTCTACCTCTGGCACTGGCCCGTGCTTGCCTATCTGAGGATCACCATTCAGCCTGGACATCTGTCTCCTGTTATGACGCTTTCAGCTATGGCCTTGTCGGTGCTGCTTGCGGTCGCAAGTTATCGGTTGGTCGAACAGACTTTTTCCCATTATAGGCTGACAGCCCTGCCGTTCCTTAGGCTGGGGGTGGCAGGGATGCTCGCCACCTGCCTGATGGCAGGTGGCGTATGGCAAAAGAAGGGATTCCCGACGCGGTTCTCTCCCGAGGCCCTCCAGATGTTTTCTGGCTCTGACAATTTCAGTCCGGACCGCAAGCGATGTCATCGTGAGCCGGGACAAGTTCGGTCCTATGGTGAGACCTGCGTTCTTGGCGCTGCAGATATTGCTCCCCGCGTTGTGGTGTGGGGAGACAGCCACGGTGTGGAACTGTCTCGGGCGCTTGGCGATGTTCTCGGACGGGTAGGGCGTTCCGTTCGGCAAGTGACGGCTTCAGCCTGTCCTCCCTCCGTCGGTATCCGGTTTCCGGATCGTCCGGATTGTGAGCAGGTGAACGAGGAGATTCTCCGGAACATTGCCGCAGATGACCGTGTGAAAGACGTCATCTTGGTAGCGAATGCGGTGCGCTATATTGAACAGGGAATTGTCGAAGCCGGTGATTTCGCCACCACATACGAAACCATCTTGGGAACATTGCAGGCCGCGGGAAAGAGAGTTATTATATTGGCGCAGATCCCAAACATCAACATGGATGCGGCTTCTTTGGCAGGCTATGCGGTGAATGCGGGAAAAAACGCATCTAGCATCGGCCGCGCGCGATCCGAGGTGGACAGAGAAGCTATGCCTTGGACGCGCGAACTTGCAAAACTGATGGCCCGGCACGAAAGCGTCCGTATCTACGAGCCGAGCATGTCTCTGTGCAATGACGACTTTTGCCCAATCTTGAAATCCGGCGACGTGCTCTATTTCAACCCCACCCACGTCAGTATGGCTGGCGCCCGCCTGATTGCCAAAGACCTCTTCCCATCCTTGTAGAAAATGGGGCTGTACTGGTGCCTGTCGCGGTATGCGGCGCGTAAATCGGCGGTTTCTTTCGTTAGTATATCGATTGATCACCACCGCCTTATAGAGACACGGATCATGCTAATAACACGTCTAGGTGCAAAGGCTTTTCCACCGGTGCCTGATAGAGCCTCCAGAAAAGGAGCGGCTTGAATCATGGCAAAATTCAAACTGAAAGGCCCGGCTTTCTGGTCGGTTCTATTGCAGTTTTCGCGCTTCGGCGGAAATGCTCTTGTCTTCTTTGCCATCGCTCGCTTCCTGACGATCGAGCAGATCGGCGCTTTCGGTATGGCCTATGCTCCGATCCGCTGGCTGCAGGTTCTGCACAAAGCTGGGGTTTCTAACTGCGTCGTTGTCGCCATGCGCGGCAATTCAGTGGGCAGCGCAAGGGACCAGGAAGAGGTCTTCTCGGCGCTCTTTTGGCTTTCCATGGGCATAACAGTGATTGCGTCGATGGTCCTTGTAGGGATCGCGGCTGTATTGCAGATTTTCAGCGAAAACAGCCAAGGCGTGACTTGGATGATCTACGCGATGATTCCGGTCCTGATCGCCTTCGGGTTAAGTAGTGTGCCCGAAGGGATCATGCAGAAAAAACTGCAAATCAAGGCGCTTGCAATACGAACGCTTTTTGTGCAGGCCGTGGCGGCCATGATCACTTTTATGCTGGCCATGAAGGGGTACGGGGGCTGGGCCTTGGTTGGGTTTACAGTCTTAAATGCGGTTGCAAGCAGCGTCATTTCGATCATTGCTGCCCGTTGGCTGCCCAAAGGCAGACCGAGATGGCCCCATATTCGGGAGCAGTTGCCGCAGATGTCTTCGATCTCCGGACGCGCACTACTGGCATCGTCCACACGTCCGATGATGCAGTTTGCCATCGGCCTAGTCATCGGTTTTGAGGCCTCCGGCGCCTTCCAGATTGCCCAACGGGTCTACCAGATCCTCGACGCGCTCTGCCTCGCCCCAATCCGGTTCCTGATCCTTCCGTTGTTTTCACGGGAGGTTGATCGGAAGGGTGCACTTTCTGCCACGACCGTCATCCGAGCTCTCCAGATGGCTGGCATAATCTCAGCACCATTCTATCTGGGGACAATGATAATTTCGCGGCCCACACTCACCTGGATTATTGGCCCTGAAAACGCAGCCCACAGCGTCTTGCCGCTGCAACTCCTTTGTCTACTCGGGTTGAACATTACGAGCGTGACCATCCTGACACAGGCCGCGACCGTGATCGGGCATTCCAAAGTCACGTTCTGGCGGGCTCTTTGGACACTCTGCGGTACCGCAATACTGGGACTGCCATCGCTGTTCATATCCACCGAGGCAGTTGTTCTGAGCTTTGTTGCGGCATCGTACGCGAACCTGATCTACTATTATACGTGTCTTGGGCCGGCTTTCAACCGCGCTCCGAAGGACTTGGTCCTTCCGGTCGCTTATCCCTATCTCGCGGGCCTTCTGGCCCTTGTGCCCCTCACGGGAATCCATCTCTTCTGGTCGCCACAGAGTAGTGCGTTTCGGTGGGTCTACATGGGCGGAATTCTGACGGCGCTCAGTCTCTATGCCGTGCTTCTCAAGTTGCTAGTCCCCGCCGCCTGGCGGGAGTTCGTCGAGCACATGCGCTAGTGGTATGCTGTTTCATATGGAATAAGAGTTTCGCGCCAAAGCTCCTGGGATTCATTATCTTAGACCAAAATTTTGATAATAGGTCGTTGCGCGATTTGGCGAAAATATCATCCGACTTTTGTGAATAAGGTCGAAATATGAACAGAAATCTCAAAAATTTGGGAAGTGACGGAATGCAAAAGTTTGTACTTGGAATTGGTGCTCAGAAATCTGGGACAACTTGGTTGTATGAGTATATATCCAAGGACTATAGGTTTCGACGTGGCCCAGTGAAGCCGAAAGAGCTTCATGTTTGGAATCACAGAGAGATTTCGGAATTTCATGAGAAAAGAAGGAGGTTGACAAATGCCTTTAATCTTTCTCGCCTGTATTTGTGGAGAATGGAAAAATCGGATTATTTCTACTTTGATTACTTCACAAATCTTCTGAAGCACGGTGGAATTGCGGTCGACATTACCCCTGCTTATAGTGGGCTTTCCCAGGGCACGCTAATCCGAATAAATGATGAGTTCGCAAAAAGAAACATATTACTCCAGTGCGTATTCCTCATGAGGGATCCCGTCGCCCGCTGCGTTTCTGGGTTTGGCCACAACAGGTCGAGATCTGTATCCAGGGAAGTTCGTCAGGGTGCCCCACGCGGAAAGGAAGTGAACGAATCCTTCAGGGAATATTTCAAGTCTGAAAGCTGCATGTTTCGAACTAGATACGACATTACTATAAAAAATGCGTTGAGTGCCTTTGGAAAAGAAAAATTCGGCGCATTCCTCTATGAGGATATCTTCAAGGGGGATGGCCTACAACAGCTCGCCGACTTTCTTGAAATGCCGCCAAGGCCCGAACTACTTGACCGGAAGGCGAATGTGGCGCGAAAATCTTACGAAATCGAAGAATCTGCGAAAAGGGAATGCGCGCAATTTTACGCCGAGACCTACGCGTACGTCTCGGCGCTGATTCCTTCTGCCAAGGCGACCTGGAAAGGGATGCAATACCTCTGAGCCAAACTGGTCTTTCTGGTCGCCTTGCCGGATCAGCTTGCTCTCCTCCTGAAGGCTTCATGCCAGAGAAATGCGATTTTTCTTGGGACGCCGGACATGAACCATTGCGCCCATCCGATGGATAATGCAGGTAGGATGCGGCGCATGCGGTAGTCCGTGCGCTGCCCGTCCGAATACTTCTTGATGTGATCGCGGCACAGGAAGTTGATGCAGGCGATTTCGACTGGCGTCAACTCTTCCAGATAGGCTGACAGACGCTCTTTGCTTGGTGGTTGGCGGGTAAGTGAGTGTTGCCAGAGCTCCTTTTCCGGGGTGTCTGCTGTCTTGTAGTATTCAAGGATATTTGGATCAAATGGGACCTCCAGCCAAGTGCAGAGGGTTCGTAGGACCTGCTCAGTATTCACAATAAGATCCCAATATGAAATTGGAAATACACGAGAATCCCCTTCGAAGGCATCTTGCGCCTTGACGGCCCGGTTCCAGCGTAGGGCGACGCGGATCGTGTTGAGAAAAGAATTGAACCGGCCGTCTCGTTTGGTGAGTTTTTTCTTCTCCGAAGCGAAACTTGCTCGCGGATCCCGGATAATATGAACTGCGCGACCGACTGGGAATATCTCGAAGAATTGTCCGAGCCGTTCGATCGAATTAGGGTTCTTCACACCGCAAAGAATGGCGCCGGGTTTGTGTTTGTGACAGTACGCATTACAGATCAGCCTGATCGATTTGGGGTAGGAGATCGGCTTCTGCGCAGCCTCGAAGGCGGCATAGACCTCGTCGCGGGTGAGGTTCCAGAATTCAAACCTGTTTACCGAAAAAAGATCATCCAAATAACGATCCACATGTGTCCAAATATCGATCGTATCTCCGAATGTCTTTGCGAGAACCTCAAAATAGTCACATTCATATCCGATTGCGATCTGCTCATGGGTGTTGAGGATCGTCCGCAGCAAGGTTGTCCCCGAGCGTTGGCAACCGACAATCAGGATTGGATCTTTCTCTGCGGTTCTGGCATTTTTGCCCGGCGTCGGTACGTTCGGCATGATAGAGGCCTCTTCTCGGTTTCTGTTCTAGTCCCAGTCTGGATGCTGCTGTGGTAAGGTATCGTATTGCGGATGGGTCAGAGCACGCATCCCATTTTGTGCTCGAGCCAGCCGTTCAAGCCAATGCGGCCTCCTCGAGAACCTTCAAAAGGGCATTTGCACTTGCAGTCCAAGTGTAGTGTTGCGCCCTCTTCTTTCCAGCTTGTGCCAACGTCTCCCGCGCTTTGGGCGGCATCGCTATGAACTGTGAAATTGCAGCGCTAATATCTTCGATGTTCAGCGGGTCGAAGTACAATACGCTGTCTCCCAGAACCTCAGGCATTGCCGTGGTCGAGGAAGATAGTACCGGTGTTCCGAGGATCATCGCTTCGAGAGGCGGGATCCCGAACCCTTCATAGAGTGATGGCCACAAGAAGGCGGTGGCGCAGGCATAAAGCGCTTTGAGTTCGGCATCCGAAACCCTTCCTAGCAGCCGGATACGGCCCGAATCTGTAATCTTCTCTTGGGCCACGCCGGGCGCGAAGCCGCCCGCCACCACCAGTGGCGGGGTATCCCCAGAGATTACACCCAATGCGTCCACTAAGCGCGCAATATTCTTGTTCGGACTCTGGTTCCCGGCGGCAAAGAAATAGCTCTGAGGAACCAGGCCATATCGTGTTAGGGTGCCCTCATCCGTTGGCGCAGCGATCATGTGCTCTGCGCTGTTGTGGATGACATCGAACCGATGCTCGGGCACTCTCAGGCACCGCGCGAGTTCACCGGCCGAGAACTGACTGACCGTTGCCAGATGCGTTACCCTCCGGGCCAGCAGCGGTCTCATCATCTTGTGGAATAGCCGGTAGCTCCGCGAGAATGCCTCGGGAAATGTCCAGATATTGGCATCATGTATGACCACAAGTTGTCGACGACAGATCAGCGGACCTGAACCGCAGAGACTGGCCAGCACGCCATTGCGCGCAACCTTTCCCAGACTGAACTGTTCCCAGGCATGCCCGGTGCCTCCTGGGAGCGGTGTGATTTGCAGCACCTGCCAGTCTGGCGGCGAAACGAGGCTGCTGCCTTCCGGATACCAGACGTGTATTGGTCCAAGACGCTGCGCCAATGTGGGATCCCCGCTGAGGCGCAGATCAAGTGCGGCTAGAATCTCCCGGGCGTAGCGCTGCACCCCTGAGATGGGTTGCACGAGGAAGCGGCCGTTTATGTGAAGGTTCATGATGAAGAAGACTTCGATTGGAGCACTTCTGGCGCGCGGCGACGACTCTCGGGTAGGTGCGCCATTGCGGCCAAGTACAATTCGGTCGTACGAGCCCCAAGGCGTTGAAGGTCCCACTCTGAAACGTCGCTGCGTTTTGCGCCATCGGCCAGAGAGGCCAGCGCTGACCGGTCCTTGAGGAGGTCGCGGATCTTTTTGGCTGTGTCGCTCATATCGTCGGGGTCTGAGATCAGGCCATTCACACCATTCTGAACGATTTCCTCGATGCCAGGAAGATCCGCGACGATGACGGGCTTTCCGGATGCTAGATATTGTACCACCACCCGTGGCAAACCTTCTCGTTCCGATGTCAGAATGCAGATATCGGCCAAGGAGATTAGCGCCTCGGGATCGCTACGAAAGCCGCAGAAAGTAACGTTGGGTGCTAGCCCGAGTTCTTCCACGGCAGCCCGAACTTTGTTCTCCACGGGTCCTTTTCCCGCGAACAGAATCCGTACATCCGGGATGTCCGGAAGGATTTCGGAAAAGGCCCTCAAAAACTCGATATGCCGCTTGCGCGGCTCATAAGCGGCTAACATTAGCACAACCTGGGGGCGAGATGGCGACGCCGGCTCGACACCCAAAAGATGACGCCAGTCTGCAGGCAACACTGCCGACCGGAACCGCTCCAGCGGCATTCCGGAGTAGACCGGTTCGACATGTCGGCAGATTCCGACGTCAGTATAAGTCTGCCCGACACTGCGGGAGACGGCGATGAACAAGTCCGTGTATCGCGCAGCGAATTTCTCGGCGGAGATATAGAAGGCGCGCTTTAGCCGACCGACGCCGTCGAACGGAATGATGTGAATACCATGGACGACCAGCGCACACGGGACTGTCGCCGATGCCAAGCGACCGATAATTCCTGCTTTGCTCTGATGCGTGTGGATCACGTCAGGACGGATTTCGGAGAACAGTCTTTGCAAGGTCTTTACGGCGCGGTAGTCTCGCAAAGGATTGATAGGGTGGACCAATTCTGGAATTTCCATGAAATGGATACGGTCTCCGTGGTGGTCCAGCCAGTGGGGATCGGGATCTGGGCCATGGAGCAGGATCACGTCATGTCCGTGATCAGCTTGCCAGAGGCAGGTTGCAATCGTGTTTTCCTCTGACCCGGCGCGCAGCAAACGGGTCAGAACATGAATAATGCGCATGATGAAACCTCCAACGCCTGTAAGGCTGCCATTGATCCGATAGCGCGGATCGCGGTCACGGGTAAATGCTGCCGTTCAAAAAAAACACGGTTGTCATGCGGTAACGACTTCCACGGCGTATTGCTGCACATTCATGTGTCGCAGCTCAAAATTGTGTACTCTTCTCTTGGGTGGGGCCGCACTGTTGTGTCGCACGCAACCTCTAGAATTTTACAAGTGCTTGCCGTGAGCCTTCCCCTTCAGGACGAGCACGCCATCTCGGAAATTGTGACCGCATGACAGAACTGAACGTCAATGCCTTCGAGGTGCGGCGTGCTTCCTTTTCGGGCGGCAGGGGACACGGTGTAAAAGCGGGGGCAGGCGCACTGAGCTACTCCCCATCTGTTGGACAGGATCTGGCGTGATTTAAGCTACTCTTTGCACCTGCTGATCGGGTTGGTTGATATCATTTCTCTGCCAGTAGACCAGCGCCGGAGGCTGGCCGCCCAGGGCTGAATGCGGGCGCTGGTGGTTGTAGAAGGTCATCCATTTCCGGATGGCCACTTTTGTCTCCGAACCGGTCTCCCAGGCATGCAGGTAGACGCACTCGTATTTCAGGGTGCGCAACAGCCTCTCGATGAAGATGTTGTCGAGGAACCGACCTTTCCCATCCATCGAGATCCGCGCCAGATCGACGTAGTCGATCCGTCCAGGAGAAGGACGTGAACTGGCTTCCCTGATCGGTGTTCATGATCTCGGGCGGGCCGAACTTGTGGATGGCCTCGTTCAACGCGTCGACGCAGAACTGGGCTTCCAACGTGTTCGAGATCCGCCAGGACAGAACCTTGCGGGTGTGCCAGTCCATGATCGCCACGAGGTAGAGGAACCCGCGCCTCATAGGCAGATAGGTGATATCCGAACACCAGACCTGGTTCGGACGTTCCACCCGCAGCCCTCTGAGCAGGTAGGGATAGGTCTTGTGCCCCTTCGCCGGCCTGCTTGTGTTGGGTTTCTGATAGATCGGCATCAACCCCATCAGACGCATCAGCCGGCGTATCCGCTTCTCGTTCACGAGATGCCCGTCATTGCGCAGGTGCCAGGTCATTTGCCGGACGCCGAAGAACGGCGTCTCCAAGAACTGCTCGTCAATCTGCCGCATCAGGCCGAGGTTCTGCTCCGACTCGCCCTTGGGCTCGTAGTAGAAAGACGAACGCGCGATCGACAGCAGCTTGCACTGCTGGCCGATCGACAAGTCCGGGTGGTCAGGCTCGATCATGCCGCGCCTCACTTCCCGCCCCAGGGCTTCAGCTTTCGTTCCAAAAAAGAGTTGGCCACCGCCAGCTCCCCGATCTTGGCGTGGAGTTCCTTCACCTGCTCCTCGTCAATCTCGGGCTTCTTGCGGCCCCCGCGCTCGAACACGCCGGACGCGCCTTCGAGCAGGGCTCGCTTCCATTGATGGATCATTGTCGGATGCACTCCGAACCGGCTTGCCAGCTCGGCCGCCGTCTCTTCACCCTTCAGGGCTTCCAGAGCGACCTTCGCCTTGAACTCAGGCGCGTGCTGCTTGCGTTTCGACATCTCTGATCTCCTTCTCGTCGAAGATCAGCAGACTCCAAATCGTAGCTTATGTCAGTGTCCGAATTTCGGGGGGTAGCTCACACCTTATTGACGTCTGTAGCGGAAGTGTGGGTTCTGGCAGGAGATACAATCCTTGCAGCTCCGACGAATCTGTGTTCCTTTCGCCACGCGGCTTCCGGTTTCTGCCGGCTGCCGCATGCAGTCTGATGCCGAACAAAGACAGCACGCTGCATGGGACGTTTCGTTTCGGAATTTTTCCTGCATCGCCACATGCTGGACAGCGGCCGCAAAAAAACGAACACACGAGAGCACTTAATGGCGACTGAAGCTGGCAAGCGGGCCGTTATCCTTACCGGACATTTCCCGATGCAGAAGCGGCGAGCAAATATCCTGTGGCTGAGCGATCACCTGCGCCAGGACGGGTGGCATGTCACAATGATCACAGTTGGCTACAGCCTGGTGTCAAAACTCCGCGGTGACCGGCGCTTCCAGCAGCTCTATGCTCCACCGGTTGTCGGCGAGATCATTCACGACGAGAGCCTGACCTCTGTGTTTTCCTATCCGCTCCTGCATCCCTTTAGCCTCAGGAAACGGATACTGGACGAATTGGCCCGCCCCCTGCATCAGACTTTCGTAATGCACTGGGCTCGCCGCCTGCCAGCCTACTTGAAGGATGCGGATCTTGTCGTCGTGGAGAGCGGCCCGCCGGTGATGCTGGCTCCAATTGTGCGGCGCGCAGCCCCTAGCGCCGCAATGGTTTACCGTGTCAGCGATGACGTCCGAGTTCTAGGGCTGCCCGATTTTGTCGTTCGAGCCGAAATGAAATATGCGCCGCTATTTGATCGTGTGAGCATGGCGAGCCCTTTGCTAGGGCGCCGGTTTGCCCATCTAGGCAATTTGAAGATCGATCCCATCGGAGTGGCTAAGAGGTTGTTGGACGGGGATCTCGAAGATCCGTTTGCTGGGCTTCCTCGCGCCAGACGAGAGGCTGTTTGTGCCGGAACCACGCAGTTCGACATAAAAGCCATGCGACTGATGGCAAAACTGCGGCCGACATGGAATTTCCATATTCTGGGGCGGCTGAGAGAGGAGGCCTGGAACGAACCGGAGAACCTCATCTTCCACGGCGAGCTACCCTTCGATCAGACGGCCGGATATGTGAAATACGCCGACATCGGACTTGCCCCCTATCTTGATAAACCTGGCGTCGAATACCAGACGGCGCAATCCAACCGCATGTTGATCTATCGCTACTTTGGTTTGCCGATGATTGGACCCAAGAGTATTTGCGATCCGCACATCCCAACGCTTGTCGGGTACGATTCCGACTCTGAGATAAGCATGGCCGAAGCTTTGGATAACCTAGAATCCATGAGCCGAAGGGGACCGGATCCCTATGTTCAAGACTGGTCGGTGCTCTATGAGCGTATTGTTTCAACACCGAAACCCCGCGTCTCTCTGGTTTCTTGATGCGTTCTTTTAACCGGGATGTCAGGTCGGAGGCCTTTGCAGACATGAAGGGCAGACCATAATGACGCGCGCCCTATTGCCGATTTCTCCGGTTTGTCTGCTGTTGTTCATGTGGGTGGTCACGATTTTCTTCGGAACCCTTCCCTTCGCATTTCCCGAAACTTTCAGGCTTGCGCTGTACTTTCTGGCACGCCAAGGCATGACTCCGGATGACTTCACTGTAATGGGCGCTGCGTGGCTGCTGGTTGCGCTCAGCGTATTTGTCGTGTCCAGCGTAGCCATCGCCGTCGCGCTGCCGACACCCGGACCGTTCGATACCAGCATCGATTTCAATAAGGCCGCGCAGATCACCTTTTCCCTCAATCTCCTGTTCCTTGTTGTGACCTTCCTGTGGGTTTTTGCTTCGGCGGCCAAGATGGGTGGGTTCCGGGCCATGATCATTCTTGTCCAGTTGGATGCCCTAGAGGCGCGAGAAGCGCTGCTTGATAATAAACTGTTCACCGGGATGCGGGTGATCTACGCATCATTGCCCGCCACCGGTGCCATGGCGGCAGCCATTCTTGCGGCAGGCCGGAAGACAGGACTTCTGGCACCGGTCGAGCGGCGCATGGCCACACTCACCTTCACCATGAACCTTATTGTTCTGCTGCTCCTACCCATCGTGATGTCCCAGCGTTTGCTGCTGCTACAACTGATCATGGCGGCCTACTTCTCAGTCTGCATGGTACATCGCAAACTTGTGGGTCGAAAATACATTCCGATCGGTTTGGGCCTGTTCATGATGACGTGGATCGGCCGGGAATCCCTGACTAATGCAACGATAGAAGCCAGCGGCATTGAAGTCGGCATTCAGAAGCTTTTTTTCTACTTCACCAACGATTTGCTTAACTCGTTCATGCCGATCAATGAGCAATTCGATCATACCCTCGGCTATTTTTCTTTCAAGTTCATCACCTATTTTACACAGACCGAAGGCATCCTCCGGGACGTGTTAGCAGAACGCCTTGAAGCGATGGGCAAGATTCGTGGCGGCGGCTCCTGGTCGATCCTGACCATGCCATATGTGGATTTTGGTGCTGTAGGAGCCAGCATCTATATAGCCGCTCTGGCGGCGCTCAGCATAGTGGTCTTCCACAAAGGTACAGAGAACGTGATCTGGGCCGCAATCTACGGACAATTCGCCGGAGCGTACGTCCTGTGCACGCACGCCATGTACTTCTCTCACACGAATTTCTTCGCAATGATGGTCATCTGTTCACTGATAGGAAAATATGCCGGGCGCCGTTCCCCTCAAGTGGGCTGATGTGATCCCCGAAAAGCTGGAGGGTACGCCTCCGGCGAGGCTTGCAATTACCCACAAGTATCCGGCGGTGGTGTTGCGAGACGGGCGCCTTCAACGAGGTCGGCGAGGCGGGAGAAGCCACGCCAGATTACCGTCGTCCCCGGTGGTGCGTCGGAAGCGCGGTCGAGGTATGCCTTCGGTGAGGGCCGTCTGCTCTGATTGAGCAAATGGTCGTAAGGCATTGCCTTATGGCATGCGCTTCAGTTGTTTCACCAATCGAGATCTTCGCCGCGGATGAGGTTGGCCGCCGTCGGCACTGGTCAGACGAGGACAAGATCCGGATCGTCGAGGAGAGCCTGCGCGGCTACCGGCAGGGCTCGGCGACCGCGCGCCGGTATGGGATTTCGCGGTCGCTGCTTTCGATCTGGCGGCGCGAGTATCGCAGCGGGACCCTTGGTGCGCCGGAGGTTGGCGGCGGTTTCGTGCCGTTGGTGATGGAGGGGCCACCGCCCGCGTCAGCGCGGCCGCCCTTGCGGGAGGCCGCGGATGTCCGGATCGACATCACGCTGACGAACGGGCGTCGCATGACGATCCCTGCTTCGCTGACCCCTTCGCATCTGGCGGCGTTGCTGGCCGTGCTGGACCCGCGATGATCGCCTTTCCGGCGGGGGCGCGCGTGTGGATTGCAGGCGGGGTGACGGACATGCGGTGCGGGATGAACAGCCTGGCGCTGAAGGTCCAGCAGGGGCTGGGTCGCGATCCGCATGGCGGCGAGATCTTCTGCTTCCGGGGGCGCAAGGGCGACCTGATCAAGGTTCTTTGGCACGACGGGGTCGGCATGTCGCTGTATCTGAAGCGGCTGGAAGCCGGGAAGTTCATCTAGCCGGTGAGCCAGAGCGGGGGTTTCGGCGGCGCAGCTCGGCTATCTTCTGGAGGGGATCGACTGGCGCAATCCGCGCTGGACGCAGCGGCCAGCATCAGCGGGTTAATCGACAATACTCCCTTGTTTTATTGGACTATTCCGGGGTGTCGTGGTAGGTCTTCGGCATGTCGGAGTCCCCATCGGAGATCGCTGTTCTGCGCGCCGCACTCGCTGCGGCAGAGGCCCGCGCGTCTGCCGCAGAGGGCGCTTTGGTCGCCGCCAAGGGGGAGTTGACCCAGGTTCAGGCGATCGTCTCGGCCTCCGAATACATGATCCGGCACCTTCGACTGCAGATCGCCAAGCTCCGGCGGGAGCAGTATGGCCATGGCGCCGAACGCCGTTCCCGGCTGATCGAGCAACTGGAGATGCAACTCGAGGACCTCGAGACAGATCTTGAGCAGGATCGGGCAAAGGCGGATGCCGCCGCAGCCAAGGCATCGGTCACGGCCTTCGAACGTCGCCGCCCAGCCCGCAAGCCGTTCCCCGAACATCTGCCCCGCGAGCGCGTCGTGGTTGAAACGCCGACTTCCTGCGCCTGCTGTGGCTCGGGGCGCATCGTGAAGATGGGCGAGGACATCACCGAGACGCTGGAGGTGATCCCCCGGCAGTGGAAGGTCGTCCAGACCGTCCGCGAGAAGTTCACCTGCCGCGACTGTGAGCGGATCAGCCAGCCGCCGGCGCCGTTTCACCCGACGCCCCGGGGCTGGGCCGGCCCGAACCTGCTGGCGATGATCCTGTTCGAGAAGTTCGGCCAGCATCAGCCCCTGAACCGGCAGGCCGAGCGTTATGCGAAGGAGGGCGTCGAGATCAGCCTCTCGACCCTGGCCGATCAGGTCGGGGCCTGTGCCGTGGCGCTGCAGCCGATCCACGATCTGATCCGTGCCCATGTCCTCGGCGCCGAACGATTGCACGCTGACGACACGACCGTGCCGCTGCTGGCCAAAGGCGGCACGCAAACCGCCCGGCTCTGGACCTATCTGCGTGATGACCGGCCCTTCGGCGGTGGGGCACCCCCCGCGGCGCTCTACTCCTTCTCCACCGACCGCAGGAAGGAACATCCGACCCGCCATCTGGCGGGCTGGACCGGCATCCTGCAAGCCGACGCCTATGGCGGTTACAACGACCTCTACAGCGCCCAGCATAAGCCAGCGCCGGTGCTCAGCGCGCCGTGCTGGTCGCATGCCCGGCGCAAGTTCTTCGAGCTGGCCGACATCAAGGCCACAGCCCGCAAGGGCAAGAAGGTCGCCGAGGAGATCTCGCCGATCGCGCTGGAAGCCGTCGAACGCTTCGACGCCATCTTCGATGTCGAGCGCGAGATCACCGGCCTGACCGCCGAGGTCCGCCATGACGCCCGCCAAAAGCTGGTGCGCCCGATGGTCAATGATCTGCATGACTGGCTGCGGATCGAACGCGCGAGAATGTCGAAGCACAACCCCGTCGCCAAGGCGATCAACTACATGTTCGAGGAAGACGGCCGCTGGGAGGCCTTCACCCGATTCCTTGATGATGGCCGGATTTGCCTCACCAATAATGCGGCCGAACGAGCCCTGCGCGGTGTCGCCCTCGGCCGCAAGGCCTGGCTCTTCGCCGGATCGCCCCGCGGCGGTGACCGCGCCGCCTTCATGTATTCCCTGATCGTCACCGCCAAGATGAACGACGTCGACCCGCAGGCCTGGCTGGCCGATGTCCTTGCCCGGCTGCCGGACATGCCCCTGTCGCGCCTGCCGGAACTCCTTCCCTGGCACTGGTCGCGAACCCTGCAAAGGAAAGCGGCATGACCCTGATCGCCCGCCTCCGGATCCTCCTGAACGACGTCGATCCGCAGCCGATGCGCCAGATAGAGGTGCCGCTGAAGATCAGGCTCGACCGGCTGCATGAGGTGGTCCAGGCAGCGATGGGCTGGACGGACACCCATCTCTACGAATTCCGGGCCGGTGGCGCCGGCCGGGGCGTGCCCGATCCGGACGGATTCTACGACGGCCCGATGCCCGCGAAGAAGGCGACGCTGCAAAAGGTGCTCGAAGATACCGGCGCAAGGACGATCCAGTATATCTACGACTTCGGCGATGACTGGGACCACAGCATCCGGATCGAGCGGGTCACAGAGGCCACCCCGGGCGTGAACTATCCACGGCTTCTGAAGGCCAGCGGAGCCTGCCCTCCCGAGGATGTCGGCGGTGCCCCGGGCTACGAGGAGTTCCTCGAAGCCCTCGCCGACCCGGACCACGAGCAGCACGACGACGTGGTCAGCTGGTCAGGTGCAACCTTCGATCCCGAAGATGCCCGGATCGACAGGATCGTCGAACGCTTCGACGAGCTCGCGAAGAAATTGGCCCCGCGGCCCGGCAAGCCCAAAGCACCCAAGGCCACTCCCTGAGCACGGCCACCCGTCCGCGGCCTACGCCGGATGGTTACACTCGGTCGACAGGCGCAGATTGTCGAGCCAGCGCATGCTTTCCTTCTGCTCGATCGGTACGCGGGTCGGGTTGATCTTGCGCTTGAGCGGAAACTCTAAGGACGGCCGAGGGCGCGTCGGGTAGCACATCACCGTGAACGCAGCCTTGAGGCCGCCGAAGTCTATCCCTCTCTCGCGACCCCATCCGTCCGCAATGTTCCCATGTTGCGGGTCGTGAGGCCGCGGCAACAGAACGGGATTGCGGTTCCTGCAGGGAGCAGTGTATCGATCCGCTGAAAACCTGCTCATGCTACAATGGAGAGCATAGCAATAGTGTGACGATGGACGGCTACGAAAAAAGTTACTCCCGCCCTACACTTCACAGGACTTCAGGCGACATGTTGGCCTTAAGAGAGGCGGGTATCACGAAATTGCTGCTTCTAAGGAAAGCCCAGTAGTGGAAACCTACTCTCATAGGGTCTCGTCAGCATATCCTGTTTTCCTTCCGGTGCCGGTTCTGTAGCTATGAATGTGTGCGGCATGCAGACGCTTGGCTGTTCGTACTCAGTGTACTCCCTCTAAAGGTTCAGCTTGATGAAAAACCAAAATATCATGCCCCAGCAGCCTTGGAGCAGCCCTGGGCCGCAGAAGCAAAGTCCGCCAACGACTTCGGCGATAGACTTCAAGCACCTCATCGGAATGATGTGGCGGGGGAAGTGGATCATCGTAGCCTGCCTTGCCGCTGCGTTGCTGATCAGCGGTTATTACGTCAAGAGGATCATGGTCCCGATCTACCGCGCCACGACCGTTGTCATGCTGGAACCGAACGAACAGAAGGTCGTCAATCTGGACAGTATCATCCCTGGACTGCCTGCGGCCAACGCATCCGTTATAAACTCTGAGGTAGAGGTTCTGCGGAGTCTTGGCCTTTTGGGCAAGGTGGTCGATCACTTAGGGCTAACGTCGGATCCTGAATTCAACGCCAGTCTGCGCCTCCCGAGCCTCAAGGCCCAGTTGCAGGACAGGATCTTCACTCTGCTTAACCTCCACGAGTTGGAGACCGTCACGCCCGATTCCGAAGAAATCCGGGCAAACACGGTTTCTATGCTGCGCCAAGTTGTCACTATCCGAAATCTTCCATCTACTCTCGTCTTCAACATCCAGATCGACAGTGAGAACGCCAAAAAGGCTGCACTTATCGCCAATACTCTGGCGGATCTGTATATTCTTAATCAGGTTGAAGTGAAGTTTGAGGCCACAGAGCGGGCGACTGCCTGGCTTGCCCAAAGGGTGACCGAACTACAGGGAGATCTCGAAAATGCCGAAACCAGAGTCAGGGATTTCCGCGCCTCCATAGATCTTGTCAGCCCGGAAAACCTGCAGGCCCTCGAACGCCAGGCAAAAGAGATCCGCGACCGCTTGGCGTCGACTCGCGAGGCACTAGATCAGCAGGAAGAGCGGCAGGATGCGCTTCGCTTGGCGAAGAGTTATGAAGACAAAGCCTCCATCGCAGACGACAGCCAGCTTACGAATTTCCTCCCAAACATCGGAACGCCGTCGATCCGGACGGCCTTTGACAACCGGTTCGACGCGCTCGTATCCCGCAGCCAAGACAATCTGGGACGCCTGCGAACCCAAGTGACAACGCTTGAAACCTCGGCGGTGGAACAGGAAGCGCAAGTGGCACAGCAAAGCAATGATCTTATCCGCCTCGAGCAACTTACGCGGGAAGCTGAAGCCAGCCGATTGCTGTACGAATACCTTCTGACCCGGCTCAAGGAAACTTCAGCCCAGCAAGGTATTCAGCAGGCTGACAGCCGTATCTTGTCTTCGGCGGTCATTCCCAAGCTACCTGCGGCGCCAGATACCGGCATGATCATTACTATGTCCGGCATCATCGGGTGTGTCGCTGGAGCCGCAATCATTCTGTTGCAGTCGGTGCTACGGAACACCTTCGTCACTGGCCGTGACTTGGAAATCAGCACCGGCTATGTTGTAATGGGGCAAATCCCAGAAATTCCGCGACGGCAGCGGCAAGATGCGATTCGATATATTGCAAATAATCCGCTTTCCGAAATCAGTGAAGCTATCCGGAATATCCGTACATCGGTTATGCTGAGCAATATTGAACACCCGCCTCAAGTTATTACCATCACCTCCGCTCTACCTGGAGAGGGGAAGACAACATTGTCGATCGCCTTGGCCCAGAACATCACGAACATGGGAAAGAAGGTTTTGCTCATAGAGGGGGACATTCGCCGCCGAATTTTCCAACACTACATCGACCTAAGCTCGACTAAGGGCCTGGCTTCGGTGCTGGACGGAAAAAGCTCCATTCAGGATGCCGTTATGAAAACAGATCTGATCAACTGCGACATCCTCTCCGGTCAGGATGTCGATCTCGAAAGGTCTGATCCGTTCACCTCGAAGGGATTTGACACTCTCATCATGGAAGCACGTAAACTCTATGATTTCATTATCATTGATACGCCGCCCGTACTGATCATTCCGGATGCACGCATCATCATGCAGTACACGGATGCAGCCATTTTTGTTGTTGCTTGGGGGAGGACTAGCAAGCCGCAGGTGGAAGAGGCCCTAAATATCTTCGAGACTTCCGGTCAGCGTATTAATGGCCTCGTACTCAATTCGGTCAATCGCAAGAAACTTGACAGAATGGGATATGGCGGCAACTACGGTGCCTATGGAAAGTATGGAAAGCGTTATTATAGCACAAACTGAATCGGTAATCCCCCCATTCTTTCGATGGTTGATCTGAGCTGATACCCGTCTCTCTGTGAAACGGCGTGCAATTTTGACCCCGTAGGTGTTCAGTCCCGGCATCTGGTGGATCGGATCAACATTGAATCTGTCTGGTTCAGATGTCCAGATTTTGCAGATGTATTCGTATGGCGTGAGACCGCTGAGTGTCTTCAATCGTCGAGCGAAGTTGTAGGCAGCCATGAAGTCAGCGAGGTGCGTCCGGAGTTGATCGTGGCTTTCGTAATGGAAGCGTTTGACGGTCGCGTCCTTGATTGTTCGGTTCATGCGTTCGACTTGACCGTTGGTCCACGGGTGGTTTGGTCAGGCGATGCTCGATCCCGTTTACCTCGCAGATCATATGTAAGCGCCCGATAGTTCTTGCAGTTACCCATAAGTGTCTGCCCTGGCCCGCCTCTCGCCCGTGCTGGAAGGACGATGATCGCGTTCCCGGCGGGGGTGCGCGTCTGGATCGCAGGTGGGGTGACCGACATGCGGCGCGGCATGAACACCTTGGCTCTGACGGTTCAGCAGGGGCTTGGGCGCGATCCGCATGCGGGCGAGATCTTCTGCTTCCGCGGCCGCAAAGGCGACCTGGTCAAATTGCTCTGGCACGATGGTATCGGCATGTCGCTCTACACGAAGCGGCTCGAGGCGGGGAAGTTCATCTGGCCGTCCAGCGGGAGCGGCGAGCGGTGCAGATCTCGGCGGCCCAGCTCGGCTATCTTCTGGAGGGAATAGACTGGCGCAATCCGCGCTGGACGCAACGCCCGAAAAAAGCCGGATAGGCCGCCGCTAAGCCCTTATTTTGTTGGGTGTATGCGTGCCTGCGTGGTAAGCTTTGACCATGCCAGATACCGCCTCCGAGATCGCCAGACTACGCGCCGCGCTTGCCGCTTCGGAGGCCCGCGCCGAGGCTGCCGAGAGCGAGCTGGCGCAGACCCGGGCGGTGGTCTCGACCTCGGAAGCGATGATCAAGCATCTGAAGCTGGAGATCGCCAAACTCAGGCGAGAGCACTATGGCCACAGCTCGGAACGCCGCGCCCGGCTGATCGACCAGATGGAACTGCAGCTCGAAGAGCTCGAGGCGGCCGCCACCGAAGACGAGATTGAAGCCCTGAACGTGGCGAAGACCTCGGCCGTCGCCGGCTTCGAACGCCGCCGCCCGACGCGCAAGCCTTTCCCGGACCATCTCCCGCGCGAGCGCATAGTCATCGAAGCGCCCACCACCTGCTCCTGCTGCGGGTCGGACCGCATCGTGAAGATGGGCGAAGACATCACCGAGACGCTCGAGGTCATCCCTCGGCAGTGGAAGGTCATCCAGACCGTCCGTGAGAAGTTCACCTGCAGGATCTGCGAGAAGATCAGTCAGTCCCCCGCGCCATTCCATCCGACGCCGCGGGGATGGGCTGGGCCGAACCTGCTGGCGATGGTTCTGTTCGAGAAGTTCGGGCAGCACCAACCGCTCAACCGCCAGGCCGAGCGCTACGCCAAGGAGGGCGTCGATCTCAGCCTCTCGACGCTGGCCGATCAGGTCGGGGCGTGTACCGCCGCGCTTGAGCCAATCCATGCCCTGATCCGGCCCCATGTTCTGGCGGCCGAGCGCCTGCACGGCGACGACACCACGGTCCCCCTCCTGGCGAAGGGAGGGACGCAGACAGCACGTCTCTGGACCTATGTTAGAGATGACCGGCCCTTTGCTGGCGGGGCGCCGCCAGCCGCGCTGTTCTACTTCTCGCGCGACAGGGAAATGGCCCATCCGAACCGGCATCTTGCAGGGTGGCAGGGCGTTCTCCAGGCCGACGCCTATGGCGGCTACAACGACCTCTACCGTGGTGGGCGTGATCCCGGTCCCGTGCTGAGCGCTCTCTGCTGGAGCCATGCTCGACGGAAGTTCTTCGAGCTTGCGGACATCAAGGAGAACGCCCGCCAGAAGAAGCCCGCGCACGACATATCACCTGTCGCGCTGGAAGCCGTGAAGAAGATCGATGCCATCTTTGACATCGAGCGCCAGATCAATGGCCTGGATGTCGCCAGCCGGCTCGAGGCCCGGCACCGGCTGGTCCGCCCACTGGTCGAGGACCTGCACGACTGGATGCAGGCCGAGCAAGGCACCATGTCGAAGCACAACCCCGTTGCCAACGCGATCGCCTACATGTTCAAGAAGGACCGTTGGGACGCCTTCACGCTCTTCCTGAACGACGGGCGGATCTGCCTGACCAACAATGCAGCCGAGCGCGCACTTCGCGGGATTGCACTGGGAAGAAGGTCCTGGCTCTTCGCCGGCTCCGAGCGCGGCGGCGACCGAGCAGCCTTCATGTACTCCCTGATCGTCACGGCAAAGATGAACGACATCGACCCGCAAGCATGGCTTGCTGACGTCCTCGCCCGGCTCCCCAGCACGACGGCATCACGCGTGCCGGACCTTCTGCCCTGGAATTGGCAGCCATCAGAGCGCCGGCGCGCGGCATGACCACGGCCTATGCCGGATGCTTACCATCAACGCGGTCGCCGAAAGCTTCTTCCAGTTGCTGAAACGCGAGCGCGTCAGACGTCGAACCTATCCGACCAGAGAAGCGGCAAGGCAGGACGTGTTCGAATATATCGAACTCTTCTACCACCCGAAGCGCAAGCATACGAACAACGGCATGCTGTCGCCCGTTGACTTCGAAATCAGGCAGCAGAAACCGAACCAGGCAGGTGTCTAGAAAACTAGGGTCAGGACCCATTGATTTTGCCCTTGCGGCATGATTCAGCCTCCGCAAGGAGACTGAACGATGAGCAACCTTTTCTGGCTGACCGATGCGCAGATGGCGCGGCTGGAGCCCTTCTTTCCCAAGAGCCATGGCAAGCCGCGTGTCGATGACCGGCGGGTGTTGAGCGGCATAATCTTCGTCAATCGCAATGGCTTGCGCTGGCGTGATGCGCCGAAGGACTATGGGCCGCCGAAGACCCTCTACAACCGCTGGAAGCGGTGGAGTGACAAGGGGATATTCGCGCGGATGATGGATGGTCTGGCCGCCGAAGCTGCAGTTCCGAAGACGGTGATGATCGACGCGACTTATCTGAAGGCGCATCGCACGGCGACCAGCCTGCGGTCGAAAAAGGGGGACCCGACGACCAAAAGGGCCGTCTGATCGGCCGCACAAAGGGAGGCATGAACACCAAGCTGCACGCCGTCACCGATGCGGAAGATCGCCCGATCCGGTTCTTCATGACCGCAGGCCAGGTCAGCGATTACACCGGCGCAGCGGCCCTGCTGGGCAGCTTGCCAAAGGCGGACTGGTTGCTGGCCGATCGGGGCTATGATGCCGACTGGTTCAGAGAAGCATTGAAAGACAAGGGGATAAAGCCCTGCATCCCCGGCAGAAAGTCTCGCGGCAAGCCCATCAAGCATGACAAGCGCCGCTACAAACGCCGCAACAGGATCGAGATCATGTTCGGGCGACTGAAGGATTGGCGCAGGGTTGCCACCCGTTACGACAGGTGCCCCAAGGTGTTCCTCTCCGCCGTCGCACTCGCCGCTATCGTCATGTTCTGGCTATGATCCGAGAACGAGTCCTGACCCTAGGGGCGCCTCACTAGGCCGAGGCGATCACTCCACTGCTGGGTCAGTTCCCAGTGACATCCAACAGAGCTAATCTTCACAGGGGCCACACAACCGCGACGTGGAGCTTCACAAAATCGCTGAAATGGCCAGATTGCCACACTATGAACATATTCCCGCATAAGGTGTTCTGGCGGTCTTGAACTAACCTGAGGCATAGATTCTTGCACCGACGGTACCAATGACCCGAGAGTGGAGGGCGTCATGAAGATCCTAGTCGTGGACGACGATCCCGTCATCCGTGAGATCCTTGCAGAAATATTGAGTGCCTATGGGTTCTCGAGTTGCAGATTTGCGGCCTCAGGCAAAGAAGCTTTAGAAATCGTGCAGGAAGAGTTCTCCCCTTTTGACTGTTTTTTGCTCGACATCCAAATGCCAGAAATGACCGGCATACAACTAACGGCCAAACTTCGAAAAAAAACTGATTATCAGATTACTCCAATCGTGATGATCACAGCGATTAACGATAGAAACTATGTAGACAATGCATTCTCGGCAGGTGCCACCGATTATATCAACAAGCCTTTTGATATCGGCGAGCTGCAAGCCAGGCTAAAACTTATAGAATCCTTGGTCAATGAAAGAAGGAATAAGGTCTCACTATCCACTCGAAATTTTCAGAAATCGAACAGAAAAGTGAAGAGGGCAGATCTAAAATCACCTCTGCATATAAGTGACATAGATGGAGCCATCGATTACTTGGCGATGGAGAATTATCTCCTGCAGATGTCACGCATGTCGTTGTTTGGTAGCTGCGTATTCGGCGTCGCGATACAAGATGGAAGCCGCATATTTTCAGATCTGAACGAGATAGAGTTTCAATTTATAATCGCCGATGTTATGGAGGCAATTTCTGACTGCCTCAAGCCCCATAAGTTTATGATTACCCATGTTGGATGCGGGACGTTTGCGTGCGTGCGAGACTCTGGGCGCTCATTTATTTCGAAAGACCTATTAAGAGATATAATGACCCGCCTTTCAGAAATGAACCTGCACCACAACAATGGAAGTCCGATCATTATTCGCGTCACAATCAGCGAACCTATTCAGCTTGATCTCAAATCTCCGAAGGCCACTGTGCACGCCCTAATCTCTGCTGCTGCAAACGCTGAAGCCGAAGCGGAAGATCCTGGGCACGTCCCTCCTTCATCGGCTCCTTTTAGTCTGGCATCCATCATGGGACGGAACTAGGTGAGTCCATGAATACGGCCTTATCCTTGGGTCTGGAAAAGATCAAAAAGCAGTTCCTGGTTATCTTGGAGCAAAACCTGGTGCAGATGTCCGAAGCTGTAGATCAGTTGCACGACCCGCTTCCCCATGCACCTTCGTTGAAGACTATCTGCGACATCGCACACAAAATAGCCGGCACTGCAGGAACTTTGGGATTCACTGAACTCGGAGCACAAGCTGCGGTGACGGAAGACCTTATCCGTCAATATGGCATCGACACTCCGATTATAGACCCTATCCTTCGCGATGAGCTTGAAAAGCTACTATATCTTGCGGCGCATCCTAATTAGGAGGAGAATGGGCGATCAACTTTGCCAAGAAGTCAAAGCTCCATTTTTCATTGCCCCCATAGCGTATCCTTGCAATTTAACGGCATATGTTACCTTAACTATTCTCCAACCAGCATCATTATCCCCAAATCACCCCAATACAAAAATCTAAACTCTGCACTCCCACCTCCCCAAAATGACGGCTTCAAAATGATTAATATGGAGCCCAACATGGATTCGAGGCTTGCCGCAATTTTGCCCTGTATCTGACAAATTCTGGGGCAGGAATTGGCACAAAAATGCCACAAGGATTCGGATATAATTTTAAATGATGAGCCAATGGTGAGCGGTATGAGAATTCTCGTCGTCGACGACGATCCCAACATCCTTGAAATTCTGCGCGTCATCCTCACCACAGAGGGAGCGCGCCACGTTGCATGCGCTGCATCCGCCAAAGAAGCTATTTTATCCATTCGCAGCGAAAGCAAGCCCTTCGACTGCCTCATTTTCGATATTTCCATGCCTGGCACTGATGGAATTCAGCTATGTAGACAAGTGCGTGCAATGGACGAGTATAGACCTGTTCCGATCATAATGTTGACTGCACTCCGCGAAGAGGAGAGTATGCGTGAAGCCCTACAGGCCGGAGCTTCTGACTACATAACGAAGCCCTTTGACGTGCTGCAGGTTGGCGTTCGCATTCGCATGGCTGCGAGGCTGGTTAAAGCGAATCGCCTATTGACATCCATGCGCGAGGAGGAGCAACGAGAGGCCAAAACAGCATTGCGGCTCAAATCCAATTTGACTCGCAAGGAGATCATGACTTTATTTGCCGCAGACCTCTATAAGTCCAGCAAAGGATGAGGCGTATAACGGATTTCTCTAAACGGATATGAGGCGGATATTCAGAATAATTTGTGCGTGAAGCAAAAAAAACTTTGCGCTTCCTGATTTACATATCGACCACATTCATGATTGCGGACTGTACGCGATCACCATCTATCGTCATTAGTGGGCCAACCGGAAATGCGGTCATTCCTATCCGCTTTAGCCATCTGGGGAATACTGCTGGCACGATTCCTATAATCCGGGCCGCGCCGAGATGGCTTGCGGTCAGCGCTGCGTGCTGCATCAGTATGGTTTGGATACGCTGACGCCGTTCTGCTGGTACTTTGTGTGAAATGAACATTCGAGTTGCCTCCCAAATATCTTCTCGCACTGGAGCCTCGATGAACAACAAGTCTCTTGGAATGCTATCGATTAACCCAAGCTGCGTATCGCGGATCATGTAGCTGTACAGTCCGCACCTGGCGGTGGTCGGGATCAGCCTTAGGCCGGCGAAAATTTCGCCAAATTCGTGAACGATCACCCAACGACAGAGGGGAGTATCGTACTGATCGAACTCCATTCCCTCCACCTCCGGCAGCTGCCACTGGCGCCGCTGAATGAACGTCTCATGTCGGCTTCGCAAGTACTTTACGAACAGGTCACCGTGCTCATGAATGGTCATGTAGGACAGAGTAGTGACCCTAATACCCCCCTCAAGTGCAGCCCGAGGGGAGCTTTCCACTTGGTGTATTCTAGTTATCCTCTGCCTTGGTTCTGGCGGGATCGCATCTTGGTCGATCAGTTCCGGAAACTGCTCCGGCAGGAACGCCGGTCCCAGACTGCTCTGCTTCATCAGCACGGTCGATCTTTGACCTCTCACTTTCCACCCACATGACGCACTTTTAGCGTGCATGCTTGATGCCACAATACCGCCTCAATTGTGAAGGAAAAAAGTCTATGTCCCGAGAAATGATGTACGTCCATCTAGTGATGGCGAGATTTGCATGGTTTAGATGCACAAACATCAGGGAAGCGAGGTCGCATCATGAAGTTCTTTACATGGTTCGGCGAGACCGCAAAAAATCAAGATGACGTAGAAATACTTGCAAGTCAGATCAAAGACTACTGCGACGTCGGCCTGAAGTTGCTCTGGCAGCGTCAGATGATATTCACAGCCGCACTGACGCTCCAAGCGTACTACTACAGCTGGAAACTGGCGCTGATCACCCTTTTCCTGCTCATCGTGACAGAAACATTTGACTATCGCTTGTTTAAGCGCGCATCAATGCTGACCGCAACTTCGCCAAAGCAGGTGATCCGGACTCTGTGGCGGATCCGGCTCAGCACTTTGCTCAGCGCAGGGATTATCAGCTTCTTCGCTATGTCGATCGCTGTCCTTCAAGGCTTGGCGAGCCACTTCATGCCGCTCTTCTTCCTGTTCGCAGCGGCTCTCTTCGCGGCGATGAACAACCACCAAATCCTATCCGTACTCGCCTTGAGGTTGGCAATCTACGGCATTGTCTTTCTTGCTATACCGCTGCGAGACATTTTGCAGACCGGGGCGTCCTTGGCGTCGGAACTTTGGATCCAAATGTTCACGAGCATTTTCGTATTGTACTTTATCATCGACTGCTCCAGGATATACCTCGAACTTTACCGGGCAAACGCTGAAAAATTAAGAGCTCTAAAGGCAGAGCATGCCATTTCCGTAAGCGCCCTAGCAGCAAAATCGGAATTCCTCGCGACCATAAGTCATGAACTGCGTACGCCACTCACCTCGATCAAGGGATCTCTCGATTTGGTAAACTCGGGCGCATTAGGGCCGGTACCTCAAAAGTTCGAGCGAGTCCTCAATATTGCACAACAAAATTCCGAGCGCTTGAAGTCACTCATCAACGAGCTTCTGGATCTCCAGCAAATGGAATCTTCCAAGATGAAGTTTGTGTTCCAGCCTGTTCAGATGAAAGAAGTAGTATCGAGCAGTATTGCTCGCACGCGTCCATTTGCCGAAAGTCTCGGAATAGATATTTCCTCGGATGACATTGATGAATCAATACACATCCATGCCGACGCGTCCAGGCTTGAGCAGGTCATCACCAACATGTTGTCAAACGCAGCCAAATTCTCCAATCGAGGCGATGATGTCTATGTTAGAGTTGTCGCGAATCCGAGCATCATATGCTTGCAAATTGTCGACAAAGGCATCGGTCTGTCCGAAGAACATCGGGCAAAGGTTTTTGACAGGTTCAGCCAACTAGACTCTTCGGACAAGAGGAAAGTCAGTGGAACTGGATTAGGAATGAACATTTCCAAGGCAATCATGGAAGCCCACAACGGCAAGATCGATTATTTCCGGAATGCCGACAAAGGTACAACCTTTTACATAGAGATGCCACGTACGGAGGCGCCTTCGAATTCCGGGTCCGCCGAGACTGTGAACAGTACTAAGGCCCAGGTCACCTAGTCGCCCGAAAAATAATATCTGGCGGACCCTATATACGGGCCGCAGCGAAGCGTGAGCTCAAGCTATTCATGCATGTGGTTGATAACTTCGGTGCTCACTAGCATCGGTTCAAATGGCGCCAGAGCATACATTATCTGCTCCGAGAGCGTCAATGGATCAAACGGCTTTAGGATAACAGCAATCCCACCAGCCTTTATCAACGCCTTACGGTCATTCTCCTGCGCTCGTGCAGTCATGAATATTGCGGGGGTGTGTGCATATTTTGCCAACTTTCGAAGCTCTTGAAGCAAAACTTCCCCTCCCATATCGGGCAGCACAACGTCCAATAGCAGGGCATCAACTTGATTATGATTGGCAAATTCTAGAGCTTCCTTCGGAGACGAACATTGCTCGATATCTATATGACCTGAAAGGCTTAGTGATAATCTCGTGATTTCCACGATATCTTGATCATCTTCCACATGCAGTATCTTCAATTTTCGACTCAACATTCCACATCTCTTCCCGGAACTATTAGTATGTTGTAACGCCCCCACCGATCCAACATGTGGCGCGGAAGGAGTAAAGGCAATTCTACTCATGCCCATTATTTTAACTTAAAATCACAATATAATATCATTGTGATTTTCTGTATCTGGCCAGTAATTTGATGTCCGCGCGACCGAGCCGTTCGGAATCCTTATCATACACAGCCGCGCTGCATATCCCACGTGGCAGCTCGGTTGGCATTTGGCTTTCTCCGTAATTCATTCTCCGCGGGGCGTCATTTTCATTGCGGTAGAGAGGTGTGGGTCCACTCGTGTTATCTAGAGACGCGTCTCCGAACAGGCACGCTTGTCTCCAAGACAATTTCTAACTTGCCATAGATATCTTCTCAATTTTTTCTGAAAGACGAATGTTGACGCGTGTCTTGGTCGCCTTCAATAGGCGATTGAAGTTGGGCTTAGATGCCGTAAGCAATTGCAGAGGTTCACTCACTGTAATGTCCAGAATGGGCTCATGTCGCAGCGCGACCCCGGATATCCTTCGGGAGAAGCATTGCATTACTCCCTGCTCCACAACTTCGGGAGTACCATATCCGACGCTGTCGGCGGCACATAGGAAGGTGCCGTCACCTATATGGGTCACAAAGACCTTATTGATCGCGGAGAAGTCTCTAATCGCATCCACAAAGACTCCCAGAAACTCGATAAATTTATCTCCTTTGATCAGGCTATATGTTTTCCCAATATTTTCAATTCTTATGGCTATGACGTCGACGCAGCAATTATCTGAGCGAGTGATTCGTTCAAGATAGTTTCTAAATACATATATCGGCAAAAGATTCTTTCCCTGCAGTCGGGAACTTTGATGAGCTATGGAGTTGTTGACCTGCTGCAATAAGACATTTGAATGGCTTCCCGCATGGCCCTTTATGCCCGAAGGCATTTCTAAATGTCCATCTAGCGCGGCTTGCCCCTCCATCGACAGACGCTGTGCTATCTTGATGCGTGCGGCCACCTCGAAGTATTCGAAGGGCTTTGTTATGTAATCCGTCGCACCGTTTTGGAACGCAGCCTCGATCGATCTACGCTCTTTCATACGCGTAATCATTAAAATCGGAGTCTCTTGATAGCGATTCACATCACGTATATCTGCGCACAATTCGATGCCACTTTTGCCTGGCATTGAAATGTCCAATAAGAAGCAGTCAAAATTTTGCGTGTTGTCGCCGATGTAATGCTCGGCGGTCTCAGCAGAGGTGGCAGCGGTCAGGTCTGAAAATCCGGACTCCAGTAAGCAGTTGCTCAACAGCTGAATGGCTATGGGATCATCATCCACGATCAGTATTTTCATTGCACGGCTCCTGTGTGTTGACCGGTCATTCGACTGTGCGGTGCTGCAAGGTGGTACCGGATGTTGCCGGTGATCTGGGTGCCGCTTGGGTCCCAACCATTCATGCCTCTCGCTCTTGCAATCAACTTAAAGGGGAATTTTGTCCAAAATATGTTTCGCCAGCGCAAGATGTTGAGGGGATGCTGAGCGACGTGTGGTGACCTGAGATGATGATGTCCCAGCTCGTGGTGTAGCTGGTGGCGGGCCTCACGCTCTGATGCGGGCCGTGCTGGTCAGTCGCGCTGCGCGGCAGGCAGGCTGACAATGGCATCATCGCAGACCGGCGCGAGCGTTTCCAGCGAGAGATAGCGTCCGCGCTGGACGGTCCATTCCTCGGTCTGCTCCATCAAGATCGCGCCGACGAGCCTGCGGATCGAGGCCTCGTTGGGAAAGATGCCGACGACATCGGTGCGCCGCTTGATCTCGCTGTTCAGTCGCTCGATCGGATTGGTCGAATGCAACTTGGCGCGATGCTGGGCGGGGAAGGTCATGTAGGCCAGCACATCCTCCTCGGCCGTGTCCATCAGCGTGGCGAGCTTTGGGCGCATTTGATCCGCCACCAGCCGCCATTGAGCCTTGGCCGTGACGTGGTCCGGCTGGGCAAAGGCGGTCGCGATGAAGGCTGACACCACCCTGCGGCTGCTCTTGCCAGCATGGGCGTGAGCATTGCGCTGAAAGTGGACACGGGGGCTGTTGAAAAAGGCGCGATTTGCTGATTCCATTGGGATGTCGACATCGTGTGGAGGGTGGCATGATCGGCAGTCGGACCCGGGATCAGTTGGAGTTCTTTGTCTGCGGATCGCTGCGTGAACTCGTTCCGGATGATCACATCCTGGCACGGGTCGATCCTGTGCTTGATCTGGGATGGCTCCGCGCTGAGGTCGCAGATTTGTATGCGCCTGGCGTCGGCAGGCCGGGCATTGACCCCGAAGCGGCCGTGCGTCTCATGCTGGCCGGGTTCCTCTTGGGGGTCGTCCACGACCGACGATTGATGCGCGAGGCGCAGGTGAACCTTGCGATCCGCTGGTTCGCCGGGTTTGGCCTGAACGAGAGACTGCCGGACCATTCGTCGTTGACGCGCATCCGCCAACGCTGGGGCGCCGAGCGGTTCCGCCGCATCTTCGAGCGCACTGTGCAGGATTGCGTGACCGCCGGGATCGCCAAGGGCGAGATCGTGCATGTGGATGCCTCGCTGATCCGAGCGGACGTCTCGTGGGACAGCCTGGTCGTTCGCCATGTCGAAGCGGTCAGGTCCGCGAACGACGATGCCAAATTGGTGGCGGAAGCGATCCGGCACACCCGCAATTCGAAGAAGACCGGCAAGTTCAAGAAGGTCTGCCCGACCGATCTGGACGCGACGATGGCGACCAATGGCCGGAACCGCCGTCTGGAGCCGAGCTACAAGCAGCACGGCGTCGTCGATGACGTGTTCGGCGTGGTGCTCGAGGTCGAAGTGACAACCGGCGAAACCAACGAGGGCGAGGAACTCCTAGCCCGCCTCGACGCGGCC
>NZ_JBLXFW010000007.1:0-169496 GCF_048261595.1 Roseibium sp. | reverse complement strand
TGGCCGTTGCACCGCCGGTTTCAGCCAGCGTCATGGTGATTGCAGCCGTAAGAGTCGTCTTGCCGTGGTCAACGTGGCCAATCGTGCCGATGTTGACGTGCGGCTTGTTACGCTCAAATTTTTCCTTCGCCATCGCGTCGCTCTCTGTCCAATACGCGTTTCAATCGATAAAGGCTCGAGGCGGGACGCTTTCCGGCGTTCGTGGACCGAAGCGACGAATTGCTTCCCGTATATTCTTTCAGGATTTTCCGGGCGAAAGGACCTTCCGTTCCGGACACTCCGATCAGCACCCATGATGGAGCGGGTGAAGGGAATCGAACCCTCGTCATCAGCTTGGAAGGCTGCTGCTCTACCATTGAGCTACACCCGCGCACCGGACAAAGAAAGACGATGGTGGAGGAGGTTGGATTCGAACCAACGTAGGCTTAGCCAACGGATTTACAGTCCGTCCCCTTTAGCCACTCGGGCACTCCTCCATCACGTCCTACTTCACGCCGAAGCGGTCAGGATGGCTTACCGAAGAGCCCGTCCGAAGGGGACGAGCAATCCCGTGGCGCGTGTTATGCAGATGACGGCCTTGGGTGTCAACGCTGTTTTGGCGATGAAAATCAGAAAATCGCAATCTTTTTGCTGCGCCGCCCTCGGGCATCAGTCGTCAGCCCCTCGGGAACGCAGGGAATTGCTGGCACGAGGCCCGATGCTGGTCCGTTCGACAAGGCTTTCAAAGCCTCCAAACCGGGCTTGTGGATGATTTCCTCCTGCTTCCACACTCCGATTTCCGCAACAATAGCAATGTGCGCCGATAGGTTTCAGCGGCATGATCAAATCAACCTCGCAGGGCTTGCTTACATATGTATGTCACAGCGCAATTCTTGCCTCGGCATGTGCGCGCCCCAGAATGCGCCTTGCCGAGCGCCGGGATTTGACGGTATCTGGGCCTATGACAGACAAACCCAATCACCACCGCCCCTTCAAGCCGGGCGCTTCGAGACGCAAGCCGGACCAACGCCCGCGGCGTCCCGGTCTTCCCCCCGAGGGGCCGGTCCATCTTTATGGGCTTCATACGGTCGAAGCCGCATTCCGCAACAAGGCGCGTAAACGCATCAAGCTCTATGCCACGGAAAACGCGCAGCGCCGCCTGGCGGAGCGAGACGTGCCGATTGATGTGCCCATTGAAACCGTGATGCCTAAGGTGCTCGATCGCATGGTCACCAAGGATGCGGTCCACCAGGGCATGATTCTCGAAGCCGATCCCCTGCCCGCCTACGGGGTCAAGGAACTGAAAGGCGCCAAGCTGGTGCTGGCACTCGACCAGGTCACCGACCCTCACAACGTTGGCGCCATCTTGCGTTCGGCCGTCGCGCTTGCAGCCGATGCTGTCGTCACGACGGAGCGTCATGCACCAGAGGAAGGTCCGGTCCTGGCAAAGTCCGCCTCCGGAGCACTCGACATGATCCGTCATGTGCGCGTCAGGAACATGGCCCGTTTCGTCACGGAGATGGGTGAGCAGGGCTTCCAGTGTATTGCGCTGGACAGTGACGGCCCCGCCACGCTCGAGGACACCGTCTTCACCGACAAGACCGTTCTGGTGCTCGGTTCTGAAGGCAAGGGCGTCCGTCAGGGCGTGCGCGAGGCCTGCAGCACCCTCGCACGGCTCGACATGCCAGGCGAAATCAGATCGCTCAACGTGTCGAACGCTGCAGTGCTCTCACTCTATCTTGCGCGCTCCAAGATGGGCCTTTGAAGCCCCGAACCTGCGAAGTTGGATGATCAGGGGATCCGCGCGAAGGTCAAAAGATTTCCGTGCGGATCATGAATATAGAACTCCTTCATGTCCCAGGGGCGAACCTCATAATCGCTTAGCCCCGGTACTTTTCGTTCCGAAAACTCTGCATAGAGCGCATCGATCCCGCCGCCACGCAGGTAGCAGCTCGAGTTTTCGCAAAACACTCGCTGGTCTGTCTTCCAGAAATGCAACTCAATCTGCACGCGGCGTAGAATGAGCCGCGTCGCGCTCGAGTAGACGACACCAAATCCAAGCTCGTCACCATAGAACGCTTGGGTTTCGTCAAAATCGAGGGACGGCAACACAGGCAGGACTTCGATCGCCATATCACTCGTCGGCATGTTCTGCTCCCAATGGATAAAGAGAAAACGGATCGCGCAAAGTTCGCGCGCACGGCCGGCTGACTTTTAATTCCCAACCTTGGTCAGGTCACAAAACGGACTCAAAGCCTTCGAAATTTGGTGCGCCCGCGTAGAGGCCCTTGTTTTGCCCTGCATTCTTGTGTGCGTTGCGAAACTGCTCGGATTTCGTCCAGGCAACAAAGTCCGCCTTGCTGTCCCAAATCGTGTGGGATGCGTAAAGAACGGTTGCTCCGTCTTCAGCCTCGGGGCCCTTCAGGAGGTCGAACGTCCTGAAGCCAGACATCTCGCTTAGCTGCGAATCCCGATTTCGCCAGACGGCTTCGAAATCGCTTTCCTTGCCCTTGTTTACACGGAAACGATTCATGGCCACAAACATGACAACCTCTTTCTAATCAATATTGGCTTCCGACGCTTTGGCGGCTTCGAGCTACTAAGGCCTCGCGCGCCCTGATTTAATATGAATATAATTCTCATATTAAAATAGATTTTGCCAAATATGATTGCGTGAAAATGGAGAACCCTTGGACAACCAACCAAATTGGGAAGAAATTCAATTCGGGACTGGCAATTCAGATTCAATCTGCTAGAAGCCTTCCCGGCGCCGGTATAGCTCAGCTGGTAGAGCACGTGATTTGTAATCTCGGGGTCGCGGGTTCGAATCCTGCTGCCGGCACCATTTTTCCCATTCCTATCGTTTCGCTTGCCTGACGGCGTCCGAAAGCCTCTTCACGAAGGTTTAAGGACCCTGTCTCAGGCTGCTCCTGCGTTGCAGACTGCCATAGGGCCGCATCACGGTGACTTGGAACCGGCAGGAGTCTGTCCACTCCCTGACGGCAGAGCAGATCGTTTGCACGCTGAAGGCCAACGTGGGTGTGATCATGCATTTCCCGGAACTGCCGCGAGCCTCTCGCCATAAAGCCAGGACATCGTCGCCGTTCGATCGGCCGCATATTATGACGCGCCTGATCCGGGCCCAAGCCGCCTTCGTCATTGCGACCCTGTCAATTACACCTTCACTTGCGGCTCCAACCCGTAAGACGGAAACGCGAGAGCCCAAAAGACTCCAGGTCATCGATTCGCGGGATTCGCCCTGGCAATCGATCGGCCGGGTCAATGTTGCCGGCTATCGACGGACGTTCATGTGCACCGGAACGCTGATAGCGCCGAAGATCGTGCTGACCGCCGCACACTGTCTGTTCAACGGCATTTCGGGTGCAGCGTTCAATCCAAAGGATGTGATCTTCCTCGCAGGCGTGCGGCGTGACCAGTATTCAGCGCGCCTGACAGCAGATTGCTTCAAGATCCACGAGGCCTATTCGCCTGGCAAATCTCCTGAGCTCAAGAACCTCTATTCGGATGTCGCCCTGATCATCCTGAAGGAGCCGGCAGAGCTGCCACCCGTGCCTCAAATGGAAGCTTCCCTTCTGGAGCCTGCACCTAGGGACGCCGTGCTTGCCACGGCCGGATATCATCGTGACCGCCGCTTCCTGCCGACATTCGACCCGAAATGCAGTATAATCGGCGACGTCTCCGGCAGCTGGATTACCAATTGCGCCTCCAAGCAGGGAGCGTCCGGCGGCCCCGTTTTCATCCGCAACGAAGAAAAACTTCACGTTGCAGCCGTCATGTCGGCAACAGCCGGCAACAACACATCGGTTGTGGTCCCGCGTGCGCAGTGGCAGGCCCTCCTCCAAAATCCCGTTTGCCCGCCCGCAGTTGACCCATTGCTGGACGCGATCCAGACAGGCGAGAGTGACCAGAGCGGCGGCACGACCGTGTTTCCCGAAACCGGCCTGGTGCTGCGCCCGGCAATATTGCCCGAAGCTCAAGACTGAATATCCATACCTCTTGGGTCTTACGACAAATTTCAGCCTTGGCCTGAGAGGGCCCGATGCTGTTAATTAGCTTTGAGCCCATAGAACCCAACCAACCCGGGCCAAGCCACGTCAGGGAGACAAATGGACCAGCCTGAAGCCGTCGCGATGACAGGCATTCGAACGGATAAGCTCGCATTCCTCGCCAGCGATACGGAAGAGGCACACGAAGCCCTGGAGCGCTTGACCGAAATTTACGGCAGTGTCCCGCCGAAGCAGGCGGATGTGATCGTTGCCCTTGGCGGCGACGGTCTGATGCTTCAGACGCTGCATGCCTACATGGGCACGAGGAAGCCGATCTACGGCATGAACCGCGGCTCGGTGGGCTTCCTGATGAACGAGTATCGCGAAGAAGGGCTGCGGGAGCGCTTGCAGGAAGCGGATGTGACCACAATCCACCCGCTTTGCATGGAAGTCATCGATCAGACTGGCTACAGCCATGTTGCCCGGGCCATCAACGAAGTCTCGCTGCTCCGGCAGACGTCCCAGGCCGCCCGCTTGAGGATTTCCGTCGATGGCCGGGTACGCCTCGAAGAGTTGATCTGCGACGGTTGCCTTGTCGCAACGCCTGCAGGCAGCACCGCGTACAACCTTTCGGCCCATGGCCCGATCCTGCCCATCTCCGCATCGCTGCTGGCGCTTACGCCAATCAGCGCATTCCGTCCACGCCGTTGGCGTGGTGCCTTGCTTCCCAGCCACGCAAAGGTTGACATCGAGGTTCTGGATCCTCTCAAGAGACCTGTCAGCGCATCTGCGGATCACACGGAAATCCGACACGTCGCCAAGGTCTCGATCCACGAGGAACGAAGCGTCAAGGGACTCATCATGTTCGACTCCGACCACAGTTGGGACGAACGCATCCTCACTGAAATGTTCCGCTATTGAGATTTCTGTCGTTACCAAAGTCTCAACGGAAACCCGCTGTTAAGCCGGCAACGGCATATTTGGTTACGGTGAACTCGCCGAAGGGGAAATGGGATGACTGCCGAATTGCTCGAGGATGACGACTATGAGGTACTCAAGCCGCCGTCAGACCTGCGCAAGAAAGTCCGGGTCATGAGTCCGCGGGAGGCTGCAAAGTTCGATCCGGTAAAGGCGGCCGAACAAGCCCTCGAGCGGCTCTCGCACAACTTCGGCACCTGGATGGCGAACGAGAGCAAGACGCTTTTCGGTGCCTGGGACGAGGTTCAGACCAACGGCTTGTCGGCAGAGCGTATCGATCGGCTCTATCAGTGCGCGCATAACATCAAGGGCCAGGCGCAAACGCTTGGATATCCGCTTGTCGGATCGGTCGCCGCAAGTTTCTGCCACCTGATTGAGAGTGTCCCGTCTCCGGAGGCCTTGCCGCTGCCGCTCGTCGAACAATATGTGGAAGCCATCCGGGCAATGGTCGCCGAAGGTGCGAAGGATGACAAGAACACAACCGGCGCAGCCCTTCTCGACAAGCTGACTGAAGTCACCGAAGACTATCTCAACCACATTCGCAAGTAAGAGACGCTCCCGCCATAAGGCACGAGGCGATTTACCAGGTTCAAGGGAATCCTGAGTCTTATGCTGCGCTGAGTACCTTCTGGGCCGTCTGCCTCAGGTAGTCGCGCGCCTCAAGCCTTGCCACCTCCACTGAGAAGCGCCTCAGAAAGCCCAGGATGTCGCCGTCGCTGCCGAGTGCCTCGTCCTGAAGCTCGGCCAACAGGCGTTCTGTCAGCCCACGCGCCATATGGAGCGGGAGATCCTGCCCAAGATCAGCCCCGCCTTCCCGGGCGATATCGATCGCAAGCTGGAACGCCTGGTGCGTACGCATTGGCAGACCTGCTTTTCTGAGCACAGCGCGCAACGCTGCCGGCCGCGCTGCGAAGAGCGCATCGGACACTCGGCCCTCGGGCATCCCGGACAAGATCGCGAGAGCGATTGCAAAGAACCTGAAGCGTCCGCAACAAACGGCACGCAAAAGAAGGCGCGTGTTCAACAGGCCCCGTGCCCTGAGCGAATGGCCAAGCAATTCGAGCTGCGCATCCGAAACACCCTGCATCAACCGCAAGGCAAAGCGGTCCGAAACATCCGACAAGACCTCTTCGCTCGGCTCATCTTCATCGCTGCGAAGGGCTCGAGCGTGAGCAAGAAGCAGAACATGTCGAATATCCAGTGGCAGGTCGCGGCACTTCAGCAGCCGCTCACGGACCAAAGGTTCCGAGGAGAAGCGCTCTGCCAGCCTGACCAGGGTGCTTGGCACCAGACGGGCGGACGTGTTGTCAAGCAGAGCCGCACAGGTGACGCTGTCGGATACTTCGGCAATTGCGGCAGCCACAGAGGGCGACAGGGAGCGGCGTTGTGCGATCGCCTGGTGAACTTCCACGTCCGGATGTGCGAGCCCGTCAATGAGTTCGACGTCCGAGAGCAAGGGCGACTGCGACAGAACCACCGACGCGATGTCTCCGTGTTCCTGTGCCAGGGACAGGATGATGTGACGGGGAGCGTCAGTGCTGCGCGCCAGATTCTGGGCAAGGGTCATGCGCACATCTTCGCTGGGGTCTTCCAGCAGCAAGGTCAGCGCGGCAGAGGCACCGCACCGGGTTTCCTCATCCAGGTCGGAAAAAAGCCAGGCGCGGGCAAGAGCACCAGCGGCCTCCGCACGCGGTCCCTCAGGCGCAGTCTCAACCCAGTTCAGAAAATCATGAATGATCATAGCGACGCACAACTGCCTCAAGTCTTTGACGACACTATCGCCGCCAAAGCCTTAACGTTCGGTTCACCATAAATCTGACGAGGGCGCCAATTGGCAATCAGACCGGCGGCAGCAGGTCTTTCTGTTCCTTCTCCTCACGATAGGAAAGGAACTTCGTGAGGTCCAAAGGCCCCTCCCCGGTCAGGGATGCGAGCTGCTGGGCAGCCACCTTTGAATCGCCGGTGTTCAGGGCCGAGAAAAGCTTGGCATGTTCCACCGCTGCGAAAGCCGAGGTGAAGCGGGAACCAAAAGGCTTCTCGTCGGCCTTGTTCGTCGTCCGGAACAATGCTTCGAATGGGTCAGCCGTTGCGGTCGCCTGGAACGCGTTCAGGACACGCCGGGACGGCACATCATTGTCGGTTGGGGTCACAGCCGGTTCATCTTGCGGCTTGCCGGTCGGCAAGGCTGCAACATTCACAAGTTCGCTCGGTTTCGCACTTGGAACCGTCGCACTGGCGATCATCGTGACATTATTGTGCTTGCTTGTGATGACGTCGTAAACCTCGGCCGTACTACGCGCCGTGCCATTCCGATTGTAAAAAATCGCCTTGTTTGCTCTCGCCTGGGCCGGAAACAGTTTGTCGGCGCGAAGATCGCCACTGTCCTCGGCAGCTCGGATAAGGCGGTTTGCGCCATTGGCTCCCAGGAAATGCGCCATGTAAAGCTCGCCCTCGGAAGGGTCACGGCCCAGTTTGCTCTTCAGATGGTTTGCGTTCTTCTGCGTCAGTGCACCGGCCATGAGGGAAGAGATTTCCGGATCTTTCCGAAGGTTGAGAATCTCCTGGCGCATTGCCGGATCCGCGACTTTGTACTTGCCACTACGCGTCCGGTGAATCTGATCAGAATATTTTTGCAACCCATGCTGTGGACCAGCTTCTTTCATGGTCTCGAGCCACGTCGACTCGATGAACTGAAACAGCCCGGTCGCACTGGATGTGCGCGCCTTGGCCGCTGGGTTGAGTGAGGATTCGCGCTGCGCCGTCTTCACGAGATACTCGAAAGATGTTCCCGTAGAGGTGCTAGCTGATTGAAATGCCTGCTCGATCCGAGACGCGATCGAGGCGGTGTCAGCTACTCGCATGGACCCTTCTCCCCGATGAAACCGTTACCGTTTCATTAACTTTCGCGCCGCAAAGGTTAACAAAACCTTAACGCGGTGGACGAGCTGGAGATCGTTGAGGAAGGGGTACTCGAATCGAGCGCTCAGACCCTGCCATTTATGACAGGGGTTGTCGAGGTAGCCAGACGGCAGAAATTCCGCCCGAGGCAGGCATCAAAAAAGGTGCCGCGCAGCCGCGACACCTCACTTTCAACTTTGGAACCCGAGACCTCAGACGTTCGGCCGGTCCATCTGAAAGACTTCATCCACGACCGAATAGTCCTTGTAGCCAAGGCGCGCCAGCGGACGGATCTTTGTGATGTCCAGCTTGCCGTCGACAAGCATCTGGTCATTGATGTGAACTGCAACGACCTGACCAAAGACGACCCAGGACTCGGTGTCCTTTCCGTCAAGGTCCTTCATGCGAACCGTCTGCAGGTGCTTGCACTCGAGCGCAGTATAGGCCGCTGCGACCCGCGGTGCCTTGACCAGCTTCGACGGGGCCATCTCAAGACCAGCACGCTCAAACTCAGACACGCCATGCGGCAATGGCGCAGATGAGATGTTCATCTGGTCCTTGAGGTCATAGCTCGCCATGTTGCAGACGAACTCGCCGGTCTCCGCCACATTGGCAGCACTGTCCTTGAAGCCGTTGGACGAGAACATGACGATCGGGGGCGTGTCCCCAATGCCGTTGAAGAAGCTGTAAGGAGCAAGATTCGGCTTGCCGTCCTTGTCCAGCGTTGAGATCCAGCCGATCGGACGCGGTGCCACAATGGCCTTGAACGGATTGAACGGCAGGCCATGATCGTTCTTGGACGTTTCATAAAACATGAGGTGTCAGCTCTCGGACCAGTCAGTGCAGATGTCGGCCAGATTCGGGCGGGGCCGCTCGAACGGTGCCTGGGAAGGCGTGCCGATATGGATGAAGCCGGCGAAACGCTCGGCATCGCGGCACCCTAGATATCGGGCAGCGGCCTCATGAAAGCAATACCACTCGCTCAGCCATTGGGACGCGTAGCCGGACGCACTGGCTGCATTCACAAGGCTCATGCAAGCCGCACCGGCTGAAAGCTCCTGTTCCCATACCGGGATTTTTGGGTGCACGGCAGCAGTGCTGACGACGCCGACGACGAGAGGCGCACGGGTGAACCGCGTGAGTTCCTGTTCCTTTCGTGCATCATCGAGAGCCCCATTGTCAGCCTCTGCAAACTCGAGAAGTTTCCGCCCGATGCTCTCCCCTTGTTCCTTCCGGTAGACAATGAAGCGCCAGGGCGCGAGCTTGCCGTGGTCAGGCACACGGGCGGCAGCTGTCAGGATATCCTGCAGCTCCTCTGCAGACGGAGCCGGCTCCGTCATGGTGACGCATGGATGCGAACGCCTGGTCAGAAGGAACTCCAGCACTTCGGGCCGGCGGGGAGCAAAGGTCGACATGGATCGCTGTACCTGCAGATTGCGGTTTGTGTTGACCCACTGACGTAATTCATTGACCGCAGTTGTCAACTTTAGAGAAAATGTCTTGAATTGTCCCAATTTGCGGCTCAGAAGACAGGCGTGAGCTTTTGGCTGGAACGTGCTAGATTCCGAGCGCTAAAGGCCGTCCAAAGTGGAATAGCAAGAGAAGGTCGCAAGTCAGCGTGAGAACTTTCGCACACAAGATTGCTCTACTGGCCACTTGTCTGACGTTTCTGCTGGCATTTGTCTCGGCGGCTAGCGCCGAGACTGCGCCGATGCCTCCGGCCCCAAAACCCGATCCGAATGCGCAGGTGACGGAGCCTGCCAAGGCGATCGAGAACCTTCTGGACCGCGCTCCCGAACCACTTTTCTCCGACACTCTCGTTCCCTACGCCCCTTCCGTCAATTCGACAGGCGGATCCGGCGCCGGTATTGAACAGGGCGCGCTTTACCTGATGGCAAAGCTGACACGCGATACGCCGCCACTCGACAATGGCCTGATCTGGCGTATTTACAGCGAGACGACAAACGACGAGGGGCGGCTTGAACTTGTGGCAACCGCAGAGGGCGGGGACGCAGAGTTCCGCCTGGACCCGGGCGCCTATCTCATTCACACGTCCTACGGTTATGCCAGCGCGACAAACCGCATTGTCATGGGGCGTGACATCAAGTCGAAGATGGTCATCCTGAACGCCGGAGGCATCAAGCTTTCAGCTGCCCTGTCGGACGAGGAAGCGATCAGCACCGGCCCCGTTCATTTCGACATCTACGGTTCGGAATTCAATGAACGCGGCGAGCGCAATCTCGTTGCCGGGAGCGTTTCATCCGACAAGATCATTCGGCTGAACGCGGATACCTACCATGTCGTCAGCCGCTACGGAAACGTCAACGCGGTCATCCGCGCCGACATCCAGGTCATTCCGGGCAAGTTGACCGAGGCAACCGTTTATCACAAGGCTGCCGACATCACCTTGAAGCTGGTCAATTCCCCCGGAGGCGAAGCGATCGCCAACACCCGTTGGTCCGTACTCAGCCCCGGTGGCGACGTTGTCGTCGAGGCAAACGGCGCGTTCCCGGATTTCGTTCTCGCAGCAGGCGATTATGAGGTCATTGCGCGCAACAACGGCGAGACCTTCCGTTCCGATTTTTCCGTCGTGTCCGGTGAGGATCGCGAAGTGGAAGTCGTGACCAGCAGCGCCGAACGCATGCCGATCTCCAACTAGACCAAACGGCAGCGGAGACCATCGAATCCTATCTGAAATCCCGCAGGCTCATGACCTGACCTTGCAGGAAGTCCATGATCTCCTTCTGATCACGAAACCCGGCGAGCGTCTCGAACGGAATTGGTGCGCCGGCCCGGGCCGTGATGGCGGTTCCCAGGATGCGCCGGAATTCACGCACCAGGAGGGCCAGGCGCAGCGTCAGCGAATAGCGCGACACCAGATGAAACAACCAGGAATTCTGGCCGTCGAAATAGAGCGGCAGGACGGTTGCGCGCGCTGACCGGATCATCTTCGCGGTGAAGGTCTTCCAAGGCAGCTCTTCGGCCCGTCCGAACGGCTTCGAAGCCGTCGCAACGCCGCCGCCGGGAAACACGATGATCGTTGTGCCCTCGCTCAACAGTCGCAGGGCTTCCTTGCGCGTCTCCATATTCGTCTTCAGCGCCTGCTTGGTTTCCTCAAAGTCGACAGGCAAAGAAAACGGCCTGACCTCTGGAACCTTCAGGAGCTCATTATTGATCAGGATGCGAAACGGACGACCCAATTGCTCCGCGAGAGCGAGGATCGCGAGCCCGTCACCGATTCCATAAGGATGATTGGCGATGAGAACCAGCGGTCCTTCGGGCAGGTTCGCTGGCGGCCATTCCCCTTCCGCAACCGCAACGTTCAAATTGATCAGCTTGAGCAGATCGCTCCAGATGTTATGCGAAACGCCCACGCTGGTATTTTTCCAGATCTCGTAGAGATCAAGCAGGCGCCTGCGTCCGGATATCCCTTCGATTGAACGGATGACCCACCGCTTGAAGAACGGATGTTCCGGATTTGCGTAACTGAATTCGGCGTAGTCCAAGGCGAGCCCGTTTTGTCCATCTGCGGATCGAAATGATCGCAAGCCATATCCGCAACCATGTTGCGATTTGATGACGGCGCAAAGCCTCAAAAAGAAAAGCCGCGGGTTTGGCCGCGGCTTTCCTCAGTTTATCATGAAGATCCTATTTCAGGTCCTGCTTGAGATCGGGCGCAATGGCCTCGTTCCGGAAGGCGGCAATCGCATCATCGAGGCTCATGGCCGTCTGGTCCTTGGAACCAAGCCGGCGGATGTTGACCGTCCGCTCCTCGGCCTCGCGCATGCCACAGACGACGATGACCGGCACCTTGGCCAGCGAGTGCTCGCGAACCTTGTAGTTGATCTTCTCGTTCCGGAAGTCGGTCTCGACCGACAGACCTGCCTTCTTCAGCTCCGCAGCAACCTCGCGGCCATAGTCGTCGGCCTCGGACGTGATCGTCGCAACCACGATCTGAAGCGGCGACAGCCACAGTGGGAAGTGACCGGCGAAGTTCTCGATCAGGATGCCGAGGAACCGCTCCATGGAGCCGCAGATCGCGCGGTGGATCATCACCGGAGTCTTTTTCTCGCCATTGCTGTCGACATAGAACGCGCCGAAGCGCTCCGGCAGGTTGAAGTCCACCTGGGTGGTGCCGCACTGCCACTCACGGCCGATGGCATCCTTCAGGGTGTATTCGAACTTCGGACCGTAGAACGCCCCCTCACCCGGAAGGATGTCGGTCTTGATCCGGCCGCCCGACTGGTCCTCGATGGTCTTCAGAACCTTGGTCATCACCTCTTCGGCGTGATCCCAAAGTTCGTCGGAGCCGACACGCTTCTCGGGACGGGTGGAGAGCTTCACGACCACTTCATCGAAGCCGAAGTCCTTGTAGACCGACAAGATCAGGTCGTTGATCTTCAGGCACTCTGCCGCCATCTGTTCTTCGGTGCAGAAGATGTGGGCATCGTCCTGGGTAAAGCCGCGCACGCGCATCAGGCCATGCATGGCGCCCGACGGCTCGTAGCGGTGCACGATGCCGAATTCGGACAGGCGCAGGGGCAGGTCGCGGTAGGACTTCAGGCCATGCTTGAAGATCTGAACGTGACCGGGACAGTTCATCGGCTTCAGAGCAAAGACGCGGGTGTCCTCGGCTTCCGTGTCGGCGCACTGCACGGAGAACATGTTCTCCTTGTACCAGCCCCAGTGTCCGGAGGTTTCCCAAAGCGAGGTGTCGAGCACCTGCGGCGCGTTCACCTCGTCATAGTCATCCTTCAGGCGGCGGCGCATGTAGGACACGAGGCTCTGGAACAGGCTCCAGCCCTTGGCGTGCCAGAAGACCACGCCCGGACCTTCCTCCTGGAAGTGGAACAGGTCCATTTCGCGGCCCAGCTTGCGGTGATCGCGCTTCTCGGCTTCCTCCAGCATGTGGAGATAGCCCTTCAGTTCCTTCTCCGAAGACCAGGCGGTGCCATAGATGCGCGTCAGCATTTCGTTGTTGCTGTCGCCGCGCCAGTAGGCACCGGCCACCTTCATCAGCTTGAAGTCGTTACCGACCTGGCGGGTATTGGCCATGTGCGGACCACGGCACAGGTCAAGCCACTCGCCCTGCTTGTAGATCTTGAGTTCCTGATCGGCCGGGATCGCGTCGACGAGCTCGACCTTGTAGTCCTCACCCTTGGCCTTGAAAAAGGCCTTGGCTTCATCGCGCGTCCAGATTTCCTTGGTGAAATCGGCACCGCGGGCGATCACTTCACGCATTTTCTTCTCGATGACCGGCAGGTCTTCCGGCGTGAACGGCCAGTCCTGCTTGGTGTCGGGATGCACGCGCTTGAAGTCGTAGTAGAAACCGTTCTCGATCACCGGGCCGATGGTCACCTGGGTGCCCGGCCACAGTTCCTGAACGGCCTCGGCCATCACGTGGGCGGCATCGTGGCGGATCAGTTCCAGCGCACGCGGGTCGTCACGGGTCACGATCTCGATCTTCGCATTGGCGGTGATCGGATCGGAGAGGTCTTTCAGGTCCCCGTCGAGCGCAACGGCCACGGCCTTCTTGGCCAGTGACTTGGAAATGCCTGCGGCAACGTCGGCACCGGTGGTACCAGCGTCATACTCGCGCACGGAATTGTCGGGGAAGGTCAGCTGAATCATATCGCGTCTCCGGCTCACTCCTGCAAACAAGGCAGGTAAGCATTTGTGTTGTGAAGTGGACCTCACATAAGTGATTTGGAACGGCGGGGCAACCGGTGCGAGCTCCCTTGCCCAAACCTCTCCGTCGTCATCCCGCACGAAGCAGGGCTAGAAACACGCTCTGCTTTGTCATCCCAACGAGGGCTGGGATCCAGTATTCGGCGCATCAGCCGAATTCCACAAACGGGGACAGCGGTGACTGGAGCCCGGTTCCGCCGCTTGCGCCAAACCGGGAAGACAACGGCGAGGGTACGGAAAGATCGAGACCCAGCTCTCACACCCTCATCTTGAGGAGCTTGGCAAAGTCCAAGCGTCTCGAAAGATGGGCCGCTTGCTCTGACGTATGCCGCCCATGCTTCGAGACGCCGCTGGCACGGCTCCTCAGCATGAGGTCATAAAGGTACACCCTCACCTGTTCTCCAGCCGCCGGACATACCAGCGGATCAACTGATCCCAGACCGCATCCTTTTCCGCCGAGTCCTCGCAGCCATGGTCGAGATTGGGGTTGTCGTTGATCTCGATGACGACAACACGGTCGCCGATCATCTTCAGATCGACGCCATAGAACCCGTCTCCGATGAGCCGCGCGGCGCGGACCGCATTTTCGACGACTGCCGGCGGCGTTTCGGCAAGCGACACCGTCCGGAAGCTTCCCTCGACCGACTTCTTGCCGTCCTCGTGACGGACGATCTGCCAGTGTTTCTTGGCCATGAGGTACTGGACCGAGAACAGCGGCTCCCCGTCCAGAACGCCAATGCGCCAGTCGAACTCCGTCGGGCAATACTCCTGTGCCAGGATGATGTCGCTGTCCTCGAGCATCTCCTTGACCTTGGCACGGATGGCCTCGTCGCCGGTGACCTTGAACACGCCGCGGCTGAAGGAACCATCCGGAATTTTCAGGACGACCGGCGACCCGAGCTTTTCTTCAAGTCCTTCGGCCTCCTTCAGCGAGGACAGGATCACCGTCTTCGGCATCGGAATGCCGTTCGCTTCGAGCAGCTCCGTCAGATAGACCTTGTTGGTGCAGCGGATCATCGAGACCGGGTCGTCAATGACCGGCATCCCTTCCTGCACGGCCCTACGGGCAAAGCGATAGGTGTGGTTGTCGATATTCGTCGTCTCGCGGATAAACAGCCCGTCGAATTGGGCCAGCCGGTCGAGATCGCCCTTGCCGATCGGAACCAGCTCGACGCCGTGCCGGGCCGCCACCTTGGACATGTATTTGAGAGACGAAATGCTCGACGGCGGCAGCTCTTCCTTCGGGTCGGACAGGACGGCCAGCGCATATTTCATCGTCGCGCGCTGCTTGGGCGCCCGCCATGGACGGTCGGTGTATTTCTCGAGCGAGCCAATCATGAATGCCCGCTCATGGTCGGTCAGATCTGATATCGGCAGCGACCGGATCCTGCGGATCTTGCTCCAGCTGCCCTGCTCCACCGACACTTCAAGGATCGGCGTTCTGTACCAGTCGAACAGAAGCCGGGAGAAAGGCTCCAGCGCCTTGTCCTGAACCTGTCCGAGACACACCAGGATGCGGGAAACCTCTTGTCCGCCGTCGGTCATCTTTCGCAGGCACTGGTTGAGGCGATCCTCAAGCTCCGGCAGGGAATGCCGGTACATGGTCTTGCTCGACAGGTCGATCATGGTCTCCACGTTCGGGAGAACACGGTGCTGGCGCGCTTCGGCAAGCAGCGAGGCATAATAGCCGCTGCCCTGGTAGCCATAGGACCGTGAGAAATTGAGAATATGGGGATTGATGCCGGTGAAGAGCTTCGGCCGGACAAGATACTCTCGCACGGTCATCACCTTGTGCGGCGTGTCCGCGTTCGAGAAGTCTTTCAGACTGTCAACAAGTATGACCCAGGCTGCCATGGGTGTTCATGCCTTTCTCAAGATCACCTGGGCACGCACTCCGGTGCGCCCCCATTTCGCCATCCGGTCGAACTCGGCGTCCGGAATCGGAAGGTTCGCCGCATCGGCGGCACTTTCATGTCGTTCGTGCTCCAGCCACGGATCGTGCACGATCAGATGACGGTCATCGCTGTCATGGACAAGCAGCCAGTGCGGCTCCTTCTTCCCGAACATCCGGTAACCGGAAATCAGGACCAGGACAGCTGCCCCGTTCCGGACGCAGCTGGCAAGCTCGCGCGCCGACAGGGGTTCTGCCCCCGTCGTCACGCCCAGCGCCCGAGCTTCTTCCCGGTAGCCCTCCTGAACCAGCTCCATCACACGGCGTTTTTCCTCGTCGCGTACCGACGAAAGGAAAAGAAGATCATCCGGCATGAGCCGGACTTCCGCGGAAAGCCCCCGGCGCGCGGCCGCATTTGCAAGGCCGAACGGGCCACAGCCGCCATGACCAGAGGCAAGATAGATGGTGGTGGCTTCCCTCCAGAGGGTCAGCTCGTCAAGTGTCGTCGGCGAGAAGCTCTCGCTGAACCGTCCGAGAGCCATCAACAGGCATGCCGGGCCACAGGTGAACTCGGTCGTTTGCGCATAATAGGGAGCTCGGCCCGAGCCCACCATGGGGCCATGGAGCAGCTTTTCCATCCGCCAGGCAGCACAGCCATCTTCGTAGTAGTCTTCCACCGATCCGAAGGTTCGATAGCCGGACTTTTCATAGATGCCGATCGCCCGCGCGTTGTCCTGGCGAACTTCAAGCCGGAGCACAAAGCGGTCTTCCTCGAAGGCAACGGCTTCGCAGGCTTCCATCAGACGCGCGGCGATGCCGGTTCCACGCCGAAGGGGATCAACCGCAAGGGAGTAGAGCCGTGCCAATGCCGTGCCCTTGCGCAAGAGCAGAAGCGCATATCCGACCAGTGTGCCGCCTTGCTCAGTGACGATCACGCACGCGCTTGAACTGGCGAGAAAGCGGCGCATGCTTCTCCTGGAGATCCGGTCACTGTCAAACGAACGGTTTTCCAGATCGACCAGATTATCTAGGTCGGTAGCCAAAGCACGACGAACGCATGTTGCAGCGTCCAGTTCAGTCAGGGAAGTCACAGGCGACAAACTTCAAACTGCCTTCCCGCCGGCGCGGGACAAGAGACGATTATCGAATCGCAGGTAGCAGCGAAACGGCCCCTTGCAAGGTGGGAAAATTATATTCCCCTGGCCGGTTCTTGTCTTGCGGAAAATATCCGGCAAACCCGTGGTCTGCGCGCGACGGAACAGTGCGGCTTTCAGCGCCTAGACGGTCTCTCGCGCTCGCGCCTTTCCGGCCTCCCGAAGCTCATGGTCACGCTTGGCCTTGGCCACGGCTTCCTGACCGCCCCTTGTTTCCGTCAGCATCGAAAGATCCCTGTCGTTGTCCTGATCTACAGGGGTCAGCGCCAGATCCATGAAGGACGCACGGTCGGGTGAGCGCTTGATTGCCCTGTAGCGCAGGTAGAAGCGCGCAACCGTCGAAACGACGCCCCAATGCTTCGCGACGATTTCGGCGAGGTAACGGGGATAGAACACAAACGGGCTCTCGATCGGAAGTCCTGAGCGGCGGTCCTTGCGGGTCTTGATCCTGAAGTATCCGCCTTCCAACGGGTGCACGCCCTCATAGCGGACCATCAGGTAGAACCACATCATCAGGAACAGCTTGTTGCCCGGCCGGCCGCGCGGGCTCGCCGCAGCTCGCCTCAGAACTGTCGTGACATGCTCCTCGCTGTAATAGCTGTCCCAGGCCTCACGATAGGCTTCCTCCCACTCGGTATCGGACATTTTCGGATGATGCGTCACCCTGTGGTTCAGATCATATTTGTTCAGATCCGGATCCATCCAGACACCCTTCTCCAGGAGCACCTTGTGATCTTCCGATCCCGGCAAGGGCGTCAGGTAGAAGAATTCCAGGAGATCGAGCGGAAGCTCCTTCTTGATGATCTCGACATCGCGCAGCACGGATTCCTTGGTGTCGCCAGGGAAGCCGATGATGTATCCGGCATAGGTCGTGGCACCATGGTCCCGCCAGGCAAGCAGCATCTCGCGGTACTCGGTGATCTTGTTCTGCCGCTTCTTCGCGGCCATCAGGTTGTCCGGATTGATATTCTCCAAGCCGATGAAGACACGGTTCACACCCGCGCGCGTCGCCTTCTCGATAAAATTCTTGATCCGGTGACAGAGCGTATCGACCTGGATGATGAACTTGATGTCGAACCCTTCTTCCTCCCGCAGGATGATCAGACGGTCGAAGAAGTCTTCCCACTGGCGGTTGCGGGCGAAGTTGTCATCCGTGATGAAAAAGCGATCGATCCCTTGGGCGTAGTTGTCCCGGATGATCTGCTCGAGGTCGTTCGGAGAGCGGAACCGGCTCTTGCGGCCCTGAACGTTGATAATCGTGCAGAAGGAACACTGAAACGGACAGCCGCGCCCGAGATCGAAGCTGGAATGAGAGCCGGCTGTGAACTGAATGTGCTTGGACGGCAGGATCGGCGTTGGCTCGCCCTCAAGCGACGGCAGAGCCGACATGAAATTGTAGATCGGCTTCAATTGCCCGGCGTAGGTATCGCGAAACACATCATCGATCCGCAACTCTTCCGCTTCGCCGGCAAAGAAGGAAATGCCGAGTGCCTGTGCCGAAACCATCTCGGGCGGCATTTCCTTCAGCATGGACATGCAGCCGGAAACGTGAAAGCCGCCGATCGCGACGGGCAGCCCGGCATCGATAAACTTGCGAGCCAGGTCGACCGCGCGCGGAAACTGGTTCGATTGCACCCCGACAAGGCCGATCAGCGCCTTGCCTCCGGATTTCCTGATCATGCTGATGATCTTGTCCGGCTTCACCCGCGTGTTGGTTTCATCGAATGTGTGAAGATGGATCGCAACGTCTGTCCCGAGCACCGCACGACCGCGGGCGGCTTCGGCCAGCCCATTGAGGCAGGCAAGGGTATTGGAAGGAATGGCAGACCGCAGCCATTGAATCGGATAGCCATCGTCATCGTAATGAGTCGGCTTGATCATTACGAAGTGAAAATCTTCCACGCCCATAAAGCTCTCCCCACAGAGTTGGAAAGCCCCTCCATCCGGGAGTTTGGCAGCAGCCTGTCGTTAGGTCAATCTGACAAGGGAAACACAACCGTCAGTCGAGACGTGTCGCCTCGTCCATATGGCTTCCGCTCCAGTAGCCGTAGCGCCAGGGCAAGTACCAGCGCGCAGCTTCGGGCAGGCGTTCCGGCACGGGATCGTAGCCTGATGCGCCCCACGGATTGCACCTGAGGATGCGGGCGAGACCTATCCACCCACCCGCCCAAAGACCATAGCGAGTAAGCGCCTGCGCGGTGTAGTCCGAGCAGGTCGGAGCATATCGGCATCCGCGCCCCATCACGAGCGAAAGGGAGTGACGATAGATCCAGATGAACGCCAGGCCTACACGAGCTGGTATCGTGACCTGGTCCATCTTCCTCTCTGAATTGCGGTGATCAGTGCACACTGAAAAAACTGCCCAGGCGCCCCTCAGGCACAGGCCCCGTTTGCCGCCGGACCGTCTACAAGAGACCCCTTCTCGATCTGGTCGAGAGCATCCACGACGGCGTCGAACGTCAAAAGAGTGGAGGCGTGCCGGGCCCTGTACTCCCGAACGGGTTCGAGAAACTTCAAATCCTCGAAGCGTCCCTCAGGCGGAGCGCCATTCTCCTTGAGCATGGCATGCATGACCTTTCGGACCTCGCGCAGCTCGTCGGGTGTCGCACCCACGATATGGCTGGCCATGATTGATGAAGCTGCCTGGCCGAGCGCACAGGCTTTGACGTCATGAGCAAAGTCGCTCACGACCCCGTCGCGCAAGATCAGGTCCACGATAACCGTCGAACCGCACAGTTTGGAGTGCGCCTTGGCGCTCGCCTGCGGGTTCTCCAAGCGCCCGAGAAGCGGGATGTTTCCCGCAAATTCCAGGATCTTGGCGTTATAGATATCGTCCAGCATACTCGCCTCTTCGTGATCCCGCACGCATTGCAGGGCGTCTACGTTTGCTTATATAGATCAGTCGTTGGACGATTTCTGCAAGGGGATTGAACGACGCAGGCTCAATATCCCTCGCACGTTGACCCGGCGAAGGGAAAGGATTATCTCCGCCGGACCCAGGCAGATCGAGGCGCGGCGAGACTGCTACGGTAGGGCGGCGCATTTACAAATGCGCCATGATCCGTCTGATAAGGTCATCCGTATCTAGCCTAGATCATGGGCGCTGCGCGATTTCCGGCAGGATGGTCATGACGGTAAGGCAATACGAGGTCGCGAGAGTTACCATGGACGCTGTGCTAAAATCTGCTGTCAAGAAGCTGGAACGCAAGCCGCAAAGCGAGCTCGTCCGCCCCAGCCGCGAAGAGGCCGAAGCAGCCGTCCGGACCCTGTTGGCATGGACCGGTGACGACCCCGAACGAGAGGGCCTTCTTGATACGCCCAAGCGTGTGGTGAAAGCCTACGAACAGCTTTTCGGCGGTTACTTCCAGGACCCGAAGGAACACCTGGAACGCACGTTTGAAGACGTTGGCGGATACCAGGATATTGTCATGGTGCGCGGGATCCCTTTCCACTCCCACTGTGAACACCACATGTTGCCGTTTGTCGGCACCGCTCATATCGCCTATTACCCGGCGGAGGGTGTCGTGGGCCTTTCGAAGCTCGCTCGCGTCGTCGACATTTTCTCCAAGCGCCTGCAGACACAGGAAAACTTGACGGCACAGGTCGCATCGGCCATTGACGACGAGCTTGCCCCGCGCGGGCTAGCAGTGATGATGGAAGCGGAACACCAGTGCATGACCATGCGCGGCGTGCAAAAGCCGGGCGTTTCGACCATTACCACTCAGTTCACGGGAATTTTCCAGGACGACCCGGCCGAGCAGGCCAAGTTCATGTCCATGGTTCGCGGCTAGGCCGAAGCGCCTTGCCGACAAAGGCAAGGTGCCGAGGAATGACAAGCTCGATCTTCCCCCCGCAGGGTAACAAATCCGAAGTCGAGACCGGACAGGTCTTTCAGCCGAAATTCGACAAGGACGGCCTAATTGCCGTCGTGGTCACAGATCACGGCACCGGCGAGGTCCTGATGGTCGGCTATATGAATGATGAAGCTCTCAAGCGCACCATCGAGACCGGCGAGGCTTGGTACTGGAGCAGATCCCGCCAGGAATACTGGAAGAAGGGCGCGACATCCGGTCAGGTTCAGAAGGTAGTAGAGATCCGCACGGATTGTGACCAGGACGCCATCGTCCTCAAGGTCAACGTCGAGGGCAATGGAGCCACCTGCCACGTCGGATACAACTCGTGCTTCTTCCGCCGGGTCGTCAAGAGTGATGCAGGAGAGATTATCCTTGCTCGCCCTGATGAAGATCGCGTCTACGACCCGAAAGAGATTTACGGCGAAAAATGACGCCAACTATGCGGCGGCGGGATTGATCCTGCCACCGCATGGGTCTCCAGGTCAGGCCGTAGTGATATAGCTGCGCATGTGTTCAGCTTCCTGCTCGACCTGCGCAATCCGGAACTTCACCACGTCGCCAATCGAAATCACGCCGACGGCCTTTTCGTCCGTAACGACAGGAACATGACGGAACCGTCCCTGGCTCATCTTGTTCATGATCTCGTTGATTGTAGCATCCTCTGAACAGGTCACGACCGAACGGGTCATGACGTCTCCAACGGGGAAATTCAGCGCCTTCGATCCCTGACGGGCTACCGCCTTGACGATGTCGCGTTCGGAAATGATCCCTTCGATGTGTCCGGAGCCATCGGTGATCAGGATCGCGCCGATCCCTTTTTCCGCGAGCACCTCACAAATTCGGGAGAGAGGGGTCGAAGCCTTTTCGGAAATGATGTCCCGGCCCTTCCCACTCAAGATTGCGGCAACTGTCATGTGCGAGCTCCTCCCATCGCATGACCGGACCGGGGCCTCTCCCCGGCCTGGCCCTCCATCATGGCAAAGATTCACGCGCTGGCAAATACATCCTTGCCGCTACATTAACGTTCCCCCCGGCGGGCCACCGGATCGAGTAGCGGAAACAGCAAGAGGCCCATTATAAAGCCTCCGATATGCGCCTCCCAGGCGATTGAGGCACCGCCTCCGGTCAACGGCGTGCTGGCAAGGCCAAAGACGATGTTGAGCCCGAACCAGACCGCCATGAAGCCCATGACCTGGCGGTTTGAAAGAGCGTCCCGCAGGCCTACGGCGGGCACCTTGTAGGCTCCGAGATCCTGGCGCCTGAATGCCCCCAAAGGCCCGCCCAGTTCGAATACGAACCGGAGCGCTGCGGCCATGTGACCCGAAATCGCGGCCGAAGCTCCGACCATCGGCACCGTCTCGCCAAAATGAAACAGAAGATGGGTGGCCGCGCCTGCGGCCGCACATACTGCCGATAGGACGAGAAACCGTACGGCACCAAATCGCCGTGCAACCGCACTGCCGAAAATCGCCATCCAGAGAAGGTTGAAGACGATATGAGTGGTGCCGCCGTGCAGCAGCCCATAGGTCACAAATGACCAGAGATCGGCGGCAATCCCGCCCGGTGCAGCGCCAGTGCCAAGGTATTCGGGACTGTATCTGATCGGCCAGAACGCGAAATTCAGCAGGACGTATGCATTCCAGGCATCAGTCAGCACGAACGAGCGCGACAGATGAATAACAATCATCGAACCTGCAAGCCAGACGATAACGCGAGGCAGATTGAAGGCTGGCTGGCTGACGGGATGCTGGGGGCCGGGGAAATGCTGGTTCATCGAAGCTCCTGATCGGGTCTTGGCACAGATGTATGCCGGCGAAAAGCTCCGGCAACCCCACGAAGACACTCCGGGACAGTGTCACGTCCCGTTTCTGGACAAGAACGGCATCGCACCTGCCCGAAACAGATGTGCCTGCCGCCTCCAAGAGACCGCAGGCACATCGGGTCGCGTCCCCCACGCTCCCCTTGGATAATTTGCCAAGGCCTGAGGCTCAACCGGGAAAACACCCCCGCAACGCCGCGGCCCAAGTCAGGCTGAATAGATCGTTACCATGCATCGAACACCCGCATGCCGGCAACGAGAAGCTTCTGTTAACCCTAACCGTACGCTCCGGTGAGCAATTTTTGCATGTCTTTCCGCAAGTTGGCATGCGCTCTGCAACGTCCCGGTCAAACAGCATGACTGGGAAGTCAGCGTCCCGTTTCAGGACAAAAAGTGTCTCACTTGTCCGGAACGAGCACGGTGTCCCGAAGATAAAGAGGCGTTACCAGATGAAGAACGGCGTTACTCAGACACTCTACAACTACTGGGACGACCTGCGCGGTACACGGCCTGCTCCGAACCGTAGCGAGATCGATCCGGGGCATATCCGAGGTCTGCTCGGAGACACTTTCATTCTTGAGACCCATGATCCGCACACCGTTCGCTACCGGCTTGCTGGAACACGACTTTGCTCGGCGCACTGCCGCGAACTCAAGGGACGCAATTTCCTGCGTGGCTGGAGCGAAAAGGATCGCGAGGCAATGGCCAGCCTTCTGACAGCAATTACCGAGGATGCCGCCGCCGCCGTCGTCGGCATTGCGGGGCATACCGAGCGTGAGCAAGTCCTACCCATGGAAATGCTGCTCTTGCCGCTGAATGTTCCTGGCGAAGGTCGCATTCGCATTCTCGGTTCCTGCACACCCATGGAACGCCCTTACTGGCTCGGACTGCATCCGATCATGAAGCAGTCGATCACCAGCCTGCGCCTAGTCTGGCCGGATGAGCGTCCGTATTTCCTCAACCGCGGGGACAACGCGGGCATTCGTTCCAATCCGATCATGCCCCGCTTCACGGCTGAAAACATGGCCATGCCGGCAGGTGCGATGGCACCGATGCCCCAGGGTGCCGAGCGCCGGGTTGGTCATCTGACGGTATATGACGGCGGCAAGGCGTGATCGATCCCAATCCGGTCATGAGCATTACCTATCATTAACCCCAGCTCCTGTAGGGTGGACTTCCTAGGGACCGAGTGCGACCCGTCGCACGGGAAACGGGTGATCAGACATGAATGCCGGATTGGCACCAGCAACGCACGGAAGCAAACCGCTTCACGCCGCCGACCGGCGGCGTCATCAACGCGTTTCTGTGAGCATTCTCGGCCGCTTCATGCTCGAGGATCGTCACGAGTATCCCTGTCAGGTCATCGACATGTCGCCGGGTGGAATGGCCATGATCACCCCGGTCTCCGGCCGTGTCGGCGAGCGCGTCATCGCCTATCTGGACCATCTGAGTCGGGTTGAAGGCGAGATTGCCCGGTTGATCGACGGCGGTTTCGCCGTCGAATTGCGCAACACGCCGCGCAAACGGGACAAGATCGCCAACATCCTGACCTGGCTCGCCAACCGCGACGAACTCAACCTGCCGGAAGATCGACGTCACGACCGTTTCGTCCCAAAGAACCCGATCACCAAGATCGTGTTGCCCGATGGCTCGGAACACGTGTGCCGTATCGTCGACGTTTCACTGTCGGGTGCCGCTCTGGCAACAGACATCGTTCCGGAAATGGGCGACAGCATCGCTCTTGGAAAGATGAGGGCACGCGTCGTTCGACAGATCGAGGGCGGGATCGCAGTGGAATTTGCCGCGATCCAGAACCGCGAACTGCTCGAGCACCACATTACCAGCCCGAACAGCAACGGCAGCTGAAACAAGCTTTCCCTCCGGATCACCTCATCGCTCATCTGATACGGCGACGTGCGCTCAAAGCGCTCGCGGCGCAGGCTTGCCATTGCGTGAACGCAACCTCGTCTTGCGCGCACCGGCCCTCGTAAATCCCGACAAGGCCTTCTTCCGCAAGTCTTCACGCCCGGCCCCCGCATCTGCGGCCGGCGTCACTTTTTTTAATTTTTTTTCCTCTTGAAGACGCCTTCCACAAGGTCGGAATCAACTTGCCTGGCCCTGAATCGCACGCCTGCGAAACGGCGAATTCTATCTCTGCGTACCATCGAAAAAACGATCTGCCCCAACGACTTATGCCCGAGTGCATAAAATTTTATACAAACTTTCGTCAAGTATTACTCAAAGTTGATTTCAATTCGATTTAAAATAAAATAAAATACATGTAAAGTAATATTCAAGTTCTATTTTCGCAATTACCGAGTAATAAAAACGGGAATGTCATTGTGGTGCCAGCCTTGGGGAGGGCACTACTATGAAACAGAGAAATTCACTTCTTTCTGCAGCACTGATCGCTCTTACGAGCCTGGCGCTATCAAGCGCAGCGAGCGCCGCTCCGGCCCGCTTCATGGCGATGGGAACATCGGTGAAAGCACCGCTGGGACATATCCAGTTTTGTGAAGAGAACCGCACCGCCTGCAGGGGGAAGAACGGTACGCCTGTTGTGGTCAAATTGACCGAACAGCGGTGGCAGGAGCTCATCGACCTGAATGACCGCATCAACCGTGCCATCCGGCCGGTGACCGATGAGGTCCTGTTCGGGAAGCTGGAATACTGGACATATCCGAACGGTGGCGCGGGCGACTGCGAGGAATACGTCCTTGAGAAACAAAGGGCACTCATCGCAGCGGGCTGGCCGCGCAGTGCGCTACTCATCACGGTCGCCAAGGATATCAAGAACGCAGGTCATGCCGTGCTGACGGTCCGCACGGATCAGGGTGACATGATCCTCGATAATCAGATCGAGGCAGTCCTGCCCTGGTACTCGACGCCGTACCGCTACATCAAGCGCCAGTCCACGGAGCATCCCGCCAAGTGGACAGGCATCGCAGACACCCGTGTCGCCACAGTCGGGAGTGTAGGCAACTAGAGTTCGGGATTTGGGATTGCCTCAAAAGGGCAAAAGGGAAGATCCGGTCGCGTCCCCACCCTCCCCATCCCTACCACGGCCGGATCCAGGGAGTCGGTCAGCCCCCGCAGACCGGCTCCCGCCTTTTTCAGGGACCGGCATGCACGCGGCAGGCGTTTCAACCTATGTCAAATTGGCTTCAGATCCGTCCGGAAACGCTGCCAGTTGCGCACATATCCTGCGGCCGACCTGGTAATTCCTTCAGCTGCAGCAGCGTCAAGCTGGCGCACGACTTTCCCAGGGACGCCGACCACCAGCGAATTGTCCGGGATTTCCTTGCCCTCCGGAATGAGTGCATTTGCGCCGATGATGCAGTTCGAACCGATCACGGCACCGTTGAGAACGGTTGCGCCCATTCCCACAAGGGAATTGGATCCGATGGTGCAGCCGTGCAGGATCGCCTTGTGCCCGATGGTGCAATCATCGCCAATAGTCAGTGGGTAGCCCATATCGGTGTGGAAGACGCATCCGTCCTGCACATTTGACCGAGCTCCGACATGAATAAGTTCATTGTCGCCCCTAAGAACCGCACCGAACCATACGCTCGCATCCTCGTCGAGCCTGATCTTGCCGATCAGTGTCGCATTCGGCGCAACCCAGCACCGGTCCGAATCGGCAAATATGGGGCGGTGACCACCAAGTTCGAAAAGTCCCAACGCTTCCTCCCAGGGTCCTTGTTCAGAAAGTCGCGACGAGGCTGAGCGCGAAATGTGTCACGAACAGGCCGGAGACGAGACTCCACATTCCGGCAATCGTTGATGATGCCACGAGCCAGCCGATCGGGCGTCCCTCGATTCGGCGTCCACGAATGGCATTGCGCATGATGATGAAGGGCCCGGCCAGGAGACACAGGCCCACCACGGCAATTGTACCCAGAAAGGTTTCGACCGCGATGTTGAAACGGGGAGGCTGATTGGTCAAAAGCTGATAGAAGCTGCCAATCACTCCTGCGGCAACGAATCCCGCACAACCGATATAGAACGCGACGAAAAGTTCGGACACCACAACATTAACCTTTCGTTAACCTTTTGGAGACGAAGCTGCTCCAGGAAACACAAAGGGTCAAGAGCAAACGCCGTGCCGTTTTCATTCTGGCGTTAAGATGGCGGAAACCCTGACTATATGGGCAAGCAACGAAACATTCGCCTATCCCACAATGGGACATTAGTCCCTCGACGGGACATGGCCGGGCCACTCGCCAACAAAGGTGTGCTGCTATGGCATGCCGGAAAGGCTTGTGATGTTTCCTGTTGAGCTTCCCAGCGCGAGTGGCATGCGGCCGCTTCATTTCACGATACTGACGGTGGGCATTGCGATTCTCGCGTTGCTGTACCTGACCTATATCGGCGCACGGTGGAGCGGTTACTGGCAAAGCGACAGGATCTGGCTTGAAGCGCCCTTCAAGCAATCGATTCAGATCGGCGACAAAATGTTCGTCGTTCCAGTCGAAATGCTGGTGGGCTCCGTCCCAGCCTATTCGATCCTTCCTGGCCCTCACCGTGAAGACACATTCAGCCTGAAGGTCTCATGGCCGGAGATGAAACCCGCCAGGCGCTCGACCAACCAACCTTCCCGTCCCGCTGCTGACACCAATACGATCCTGATCAACGTAGTGGCTTCCAGTGAGGGTGAGACGATGCGCGACCGCCTGGCACCGGTCTACCGGCGTCTTGCACGCGGGCCTGAGTTGGAAGGCCCCGCAGGCCTCAAGATCCTGACACTATCTTCTGCGGTCTCCCTCGAAAGGGACGAAATAGTCTTCGAGGAGACGTCCAGGGGTAGCGGCTTTATTGCCCGGTGCCGGCAGTCCCGAGAAACGGGCTCGCAGTGCTCACGCGAGATGCGATTCGGCGACAATCTGACCGTCACCTACAGTTTCCACCGCAAGTTCCTGACCAACTGGGGACGGCTCGACCGGAAGGTCTCCCAACTGCTCAATTCCTTGCGCAGCTGAACGGCCGCAATGCGTGCGTGATCCCAAAAAGGAAAAGCCCGGCGCTTCTTACAGCGGCCGGGCTTTTTGATGCGTCAGGTAGACGCTGTCACTCAGGCTTCTTCGAGGTCGAACTGAAGAATTGCCATCTGGAAGTTCCAGCTCAGATCATCGTCATCCTCGTCATCGCGATAGATAACGCCGATGAACTCCTCGCCGATGTAAACTTCAGCGCTGTCGTCTTTTTTCGGACGCGCGCGCACCTGAAGATTGTCCAGTTTAAACTTTCCGCGCAGATACGCTTCGAGTTTGCGAATTTCATCGGGTTTCACGCGCTTTTCTCCAATTCATCGTGATCGTTTCGAGGGGCGGACCCTACAGATTTCTAAGGCTGTGCCAACCGGTCAGATCAGCTTTCCACGTCTTCCACCAAGCCCCCGTCGCTGAGGAGCTGATCATCGGCTGCAAGCAACTGGTTCATGGACCGGGCAGGCTCCGAACATCCGGCCTTGCCAACGATCCGTGCCGGAACGCCTGCGACCGTCGAGTTCGGCGGCACGTCCTTCAGGACGACAGAACCGGCGGCAATACGCGAGCAATGTCCAATTTCCAGGTTCCCCAGAACCTTGGCCCCTGCCCCGATCAGGACCCCGCGCCGGATCTTCGGATGCCGGTCGCCGCTTTCCTTGCCGGTGCCGCCAAGCGTCACGCCCTGCAGGATGGAAACATCGTCCTCGATAACCGCGGTGCCACCTACGACGAGGCCGGTACCGTGGTCGATGAAAATTCCCTTCCCAACCGGAACAGCCGGATGAATGTCGACCTGGAACACCTCGGAGCAGCGGCTTTGCAGGTAGAGCGCAAAGTCATGACGGCCCTGACGCCAAAGCCAATTGGCCAGACGGTGGGTCTGAAGGGCATGGAAGCCCTTGAAGTAGAGGACAGGCTCCAGGAGACGGTTGCAGGCGGGATCGCGATCAAAAACAGCGACCATGTCCACGCGGAAGATATCTGCAAGCTCAGGCTCGCTTGAAAGCGCTTCCAGGTAGGTCTGGCGGATGAGCGAGGCCGAGACCACGTCCCGGCCGAGCCTGTCGCCAAGCCGGTGAACAACGGCCTCTTCCAGGGTACCGTGATTGAGTACCGTCTCGTAGACAAAGGACGACAAGGCGGGTTCGGCCACGACCATGGCTTCCGCTTCCTGTCTCAGCTGTCGCCAGACCGGATCATGCATCGCCAGAGTTGCTGCGCTCTGGCGCGGAGTCGGGTTCGACATGGCTTGTCTCCTTTTCAAGCCGTCCGTTACGGCCCTCTAAGATAGGGGCGTTCGGCATAATTCCAAAGTCAAACTTGCCGGGAGCCGTTCCAACTGGTTTGCTTCCCGTTAAATATGGTTGCCTTGCAGTCGCTTGAGCATTCCCCGGAGACCGATTTTGAGCAATTTCCAATCCGCTCCCGCAGGCGCGATCCGCACGCATGTCGACGGATCCGTCGGCTGGCTCGTAATCGACAACGAGCCCAAGCGCAATGCCCTGACCCTCGACATGTGGAAAGACTTACCCCGCGCCGTCCAGCAACTGGACACTGATGATGCAGTCCGCGTCATCGTTGTCCGAGGGGCTGGGAGCATGAGTTTCGTCGCCGGCGCCGACATTTCCGAATTCGAGGAAACACGCTCGACGGCGGAACTTGCCAAGGCCTATGACAAGATAAACGTCGCCGCATTCAAGGCCCTCAAACATGCCTCGAAACCGACGATCGCAATGATCCGCGGGCATTGCCTTGGCGGCGGGCTCGGCATTGCCCTCGCCTGTGACCTGCGCATTGCCGCGATCGGCAGCGTCTTTGGCATCCCCGCCGCGCGCCTCGGCATAGCCTACCCCCTGGATGCTGTCGGCGACATCCTCGAAGCGGTTGGCCCCATGATCGCAAAGCAGCTGCTCTTTACCGCGGAGCGCTTCGAAGCCGACGCCGCCGCCCGGTGCGGTATCGTTGGAGAGGTTACGACCGACGCACAGCTGGACGGACGCATCAGGGGTTTGTGCGCGACCATCTCAAACAACGCCCCGCTGACCCTGAAGGCCGGGAAAAGTGCTATCAATGCGATTGCCGGCGGCTCAGCGCCGCAGGACATGGTCAAGGCCGCAACGGCCGCAGAAGCCTGCTTTGACAGCAAGGATTTCGAGGAAGGACGCAATGCCTTTCTGGAAAAGCGTAATCCGCACTTTACCGGAACCTGAATCATCAAGAGAACCAAAGGCTCCAAATCCCTTATTTGACTCACGGTTTGGAGCAATGCCCCGGACGTTTCACCGGGAGCGTTGAATCAGTTTCTCAACTGAACATCGAACCTCAGGCATTACTTCAAGAGCATCTACAGGCTCCGATTGGAATCAATCTTCCAGTTTTCGGCCCCAACCGATTGAGTTCAAATGTCTTCCTCAATCGGCATCGGCAAGGTGCAGCTGCTTGAGGAAACTCTCGATCGCTTCCGCGAATACGTCGTTCCGGTCACCAGCCACCATGTGACCGGCGCCATGAATGTCGACAAATTCGGAATGGGGAACAAGCTTCAGGAACTCCTCGACATGCTCTTCGGCCACGAGTTCCGAATTGCGCCCGCGAACCAGGAGGACAGGAACATCCAGCTCCTTCGCTGCAGCTGTCATCTCCGCCTCGATCATGGCAGCCTGTGCGCCACCTGAGGCTTCCTTGGCTGCGATGAACTTTGGATCCCAGTGCCAGCGATAGCGACCGTCGTCATGACGCCGAAGGTTCTTGGAGAGCCCGGAAAGATCCTTCGGGCGCTTCCGGTTCGGCAGATATGCGGCAATTGCATCAGCCGCTTCCTCGACGCTTGCAAAGCCCTCCTCGACCTTGTCGCCCATGAAACCGAGAATCTTGGCAACGCCGCCCAGATCCATACGCGGCGTCACGTCAACCAACACGAGCGCAGACAGGCTGCCCTTTGCGATCTTGCCCTCAGCCAGCATGGACGCAAGGCCTCCAAGGGAGGCTCCGACGACGACGGGACGCTCACCGGTTCGCTCGAAAATGACATCGGAGATTGCCACGAGGTCACGGGCATAATCCGTGAAAGCGTAATTGCCCGAAGGCACCCATTCACTCTCGCCGTGCCCGCGCTGGTCGATGCAGTAGACCACATGTCCGAGCGCTGCGATCCGCTCCGACGCGGCATCCCAGGAGTGCCGGGTCTGGCCGCCGCCGTGCAACATGACCACGGGCCTTCCGCCCGTGCCGTAGCGGTCAGCGACGATCCGGTTGCCTTCGGCGCCGAGAAACTCCTCCCTCATCGGCCTCACCCCATGTAGCCGTTCAGGAAGTCCAGAACGCCCTGCTTGTAGACCTTGTCACCGACGGCGACCATGTGATCGCGGCCGGGAATCTCAAGCACCCGTGCATCTTCCATCAGTCCGGCAAGTTTCTGCGGCGAGCCTGCGATATCGTCCTTCGTTCCGACTGCAACCAACGCCGGAACTTCAATCCGAGAGACATCTTCCTCGGAAATTTTCTGGCGCGACGAGCGCATGCAGGCCGCAAGCGCAAGCCTGTCGGACTTGGTCTGCTCGGCAAACGCACGAAAGGCACGCCCGGTGCGGTCGGAAACGTCCTGCAGGCGCTCGGCCTCCAAGGCAGACGCGATCGGCTCCGGATCGCCGACACCGCTCACCATGCCGTAGCCAAGGCCGCCAAAGATGACCCGCCTCACCCTTTGCGGATGATTGAGGGCCAGGAACGCCGAGATACGCGCGCCCATGGAATAGCCCATGACGTCGACTTCATCCAGCCCAAGGTGATCGAGGAGCCGGCGCGCATCTTCAGCCATGACCGGCGCACCATAGGCGTCCGGGTCATAGAACTTGGAGCTCTCGCCATGGCCCCGGTTGTCCAGCGCGATGACACGTCGTCCATCCTTGACAAGCAGATCGACCCAGCCCGGATTTACCCAGTTGATCGACTTGTTGGAAGCGAAGCCATGGATCAGAAGGATCGGCTCCCCCTCTCCCTCATCCAGGTATGATATTTCAATTCCGTCTTTTTCGAACTTGGGCATTCTTGAACCTTACTTTTACGTAAAGGGTAATCTGTCTAGGCGCTAGCTTATGTCGAATGTCCGGACTGGGAAAGATCGATCGAGGGCGATACGGTCCCAAGTCGCCAAAGTTTTTCCCCTTTCAGTGCAAACCTGCCGGGGATCTGAGGCTCTTTCCCCTATTCAAGCGCGCGTCAGTTGAGTATGGTCCGCCGCAATACGAACCAAGATGGAATGGATTGACCCATGGCGGATCAAATCGTCCCGCATTTCCAGAACTCGAGCGGCCATGATTCCGTCGCGATCGGCGCCCGTGAATTCATGTGCATCGGCGCGAATCCTCCGTTCGATCATCCCCACGTCTTTCTCGATCTCGGAAACGAGAGCGAGATCGTATGCCCCTACTGCTCGACGCTCTACAAGTTCGACCCGACCCTGAAGGCCGCGGAATCCTCTCCGGCCGATTGCACCTGGGCACCAGCTGCGGCCTGACCCCATGGCGGGCGCGCCGGGCCACGCCCGGCCTCTTGGCGACAAGACACCTGGTGACTGAACAAGAGCCATGACCGATCCGGTCCTTATTGCAGGCGCAGGCATTGGCGGGCTTTCCGCAGCCCTTGCTCTTGCGCGCAAGGGACATCAGATCATCGTCTGCGAGCACGCCAAGAGCCTTAAAGAAGTCGGAGCGGGACTGCAGCTCTCTCCTAACGCGACCCGTTGTCTTAACGAGCTGGGCGTCCTTGCACCGATACGTGCACGCGCATTCGAACCGGCGGACGTGTGTATTCGTTCTGGCTCGAGCGGCCAGAACCTGGCCCAGGTCCCGCTTGGATCTGAACTCGCGTCCCGTTACGGCACCCCCTATCTCGTCGTACATCGCGCCGACCTGCAGCGCGCGCTTTTCGAAGCTGCCCTGGCAACTGGCGCCATCGACGTTCGCTTTAGGCATGACTTCGAGGACGTCTCGGCGTCGAAAAACGGCCTGAGCGCAAGTTTCAAGAACGATGACAACGGTCAGGTCTCAATCGATGCATGTGCTCTGATCGGCGCCGATGGTGTCTGGTCGAAGGTACGCACATGCGTTGCTGGACATTCGGAGGCCGCATTCACTGGCCGGACGGCGTATCGCGCGACCATTCCGGCCTCCGACGTCGACGCTGAACTGTTGCGAGACACGGGGCTATGGCTTGGAAGCAATGCACACCTCGTGCACTACCCGATCCGTTCAGGAACGGAATTCAACATCGTCGCGCTTGTCGCCGAAGACTGGCACGAAGAAACATGGTCGGCCCCTGCGGACAGGAACGCGCTGCTAGCCCGTTTTTCGAACTGGGCGAAGCCTGCACGTGACCTTATGGCCAAGCCTGACAGGTGGCTGAAATGGGCCCTGTGCGGTGTTCCTGCGAATGCGCCATGGATTTCGGGACGCATCGCCCTGCTCGGCGACGCGGCCCATGCCATGCTTCCCTTCGCCGCCCAGGGCGCCGCAATGGCGATCGAGGATGCACTTGTTCTTGGCAGTGTTCTGGACCCGGCGCCCCTCGATGTACCCGCAGCCCTACGGCACTACCAGTCCCAGCGCCAGGCACGGGTTGCAAAGGTTCAGGCGACCGCGGCGAAGAACGGCCGCATCTATCATATGAGCGGACCGATGGCCTTCGCCCGCGACACGGTTCTGCGCATGTCGTCCCGGCAGAGCCTCGGTGCCCGGATGAACTGGATCTATGGCTGGCGCCCGCCACGCTGACGATCCTCGTTTGCGCCCGGCAAATCGGCGAAAAATACCGCAAAACCTTGAGTGGCAGCCCGGCTTGGGCTAAAGGCATCGTCCATTCGAATTCCTGGGAGACGTGCCATGTCGGACGGAAAGGCAGAGATCGAGGTAACCGCCGGTTTCCTCGTGATCGGCGATGAAATCCTGTCGGGCCGGACCAAAGACAAGAACATCGGCTTTCTGGCCGAGTATCTTACGGCGGTTGGCATCGATCTGCGCGAGGTGCGCGTTGTTCCGGACATCACCGAGAGGATTGTGGAGGCCGTCAACGAGCTGCGCGCGCGCTACACATATGTCTTCACGTCCGGCGGCATCGGGCCGACGCATGACGATATCACCGCCGACAGCATTGCGGCCGCATTTGGCGTCTCAGTCGATGTAGACCCGCGGGCCAAGGCAATCCTCGAAGCCCATTATCCTCCCGGACAACTGACACCCGCCCGCCTGCGCATGGCCCGCATTCCGGCCGGAGCAGAACTCATCGAAAACCCGGTGTCCAAGGCTCCGGGTTTCACCATCGGCAATGTCCACGTAATGGCCGGTGTGCCTTCGATCATGCAGGCGATGGTCGATGCCGTCGTCCCGACACTGAAGACCGGCCGCAAGATGCTTTCAACGCATATCGATGCAGATGTGCCCGAAAGCCGGCTCGCAGAACGGATCGGCGAAATCCAGAAGGAGTTCCCGGCGACGCTGATCGGTTCCTATCCGCGCACCAATGATGGCCGCTTCACAACCCAGATTGTCGTTCGCTCACGCGATGAGGCCGAACTCGCCAAGGCCGCCAAGGCCGTTGGCGAAGCCGTCGCGCAGGCCACCGCTTAAATTCCGCACGGAAAACGATTCAAAGGAAACACTCATGGAAAATCCCGCACAAGACAAAGCCTTCCCGGTCTCCTGGGACATGTTCCACCGCGATGCCCGCGCGCTGGCCTGGCGCCTGTCAGGCCAAGGCGACTGGAAGGCCATCGTCTGCATCACCCGTGGCGGCCTCGTACCTGCCGCTATCGTCGCCCGTGAGCTTGGCATTCGGACCATCGAAACGGTCTGCATTGCCTCGTATCACGACTATGACAACCAGGGTAAGCTTGAAGTCATCAAGCCGGTCGATCCCAAGGTGATCGACCTGGAAGAAGGCCAGGGTTCGGGCGTTCTTGTCATCGATGATCTCGTCGACACCGGCAAGACCGCTAAGGTTGTCCGGGAAATGCTGCCCAAGGCCCATTTCGCCACTGTCTATGCCAAGCCGGTTGGCTGTCCGATGGTCGACACCTTCGTGACGGAAGTCTCTCAGGACACCTGGATCTATTTCCCGTGGGACATGGGATGGCAGTTCCAGCCGCCGCTGTCCCGCGAAACCGCCGGCTGATCTCGCCGAATCGAAAACTGTCTTTTTTCAAGGGCTTCAATCCTTCGTGATCAAACGCGGGATTGGTGCCCTTGCCACTTTGTCGGCCCAATTACCCGGCAATGGCTTCCCAAGCAATGGGAACCACTTCGCCCCTTGTGCGTATGAAACTAAGGAGGCTCCTGCCCGGCCTCGACAGTATTCCTGCCCCGACAGAAAAGACACGATCACCAAGGCTGCCGAATGTCCCTGACCCGTAGAACCTTTTGCCTGAGTGCAACCGCCGCTCTTGCCGGATGCGCAAGCTACACACGCACTCCTCCGCTGAACCAGGCAACCATACCCGGCGAACCTCAGATACCGGCAGAATATCTACAGATGTACAGGGCAATGCCCGAGGAGCGGTTTCCGATTCCGGCGGTAAACCTGCGAAAGATCCACCCGACGTATTACCGCCAGTACGTGGACTATTATTCCCCCGAACCTGCCGGTACGATCATCGTCGATACGCCAAACCGCTTTCTCTACCTGACGATGGAAGGCGGAAAGGCGATGCGCTACGGTGTTGGCATAGGCCGCGCCGGCTTTGAATGGGGCGGCACAGCCCGGATCGCCTACAAGCGGGAATGGCCGACCTGGACACCGCCGGCGGAAATGATCGACCGCCAGCCCGAGCTTGAGGAATACCGAAACGGCATGCCCCCTGCACTCGACAACCCGCTGGGTGCCAGAGCGCTGTATATTTTTGAGGGCAACCGCGACACGCTGTACCGCATTCACGGCACCAGTGAGGACTGGTCCATCGGCAAGGCTGTGTCATCAGGGTGCGTACGTCTTTTGCACCAGGACGTCATCGATCTCTACAACCGCGTTCCCAATGGCACACGGATTGTCGTTCAACAGGCCTGAGCCTAAGCGTCAAACGGCAAGTTCAACCAATTTGTCGACTTCAATGCCATCGGTCGTGACGGCGCAACCGATGGCATAGGCCTCGACCCCGGCCTTGCGGGCAATTTCGTAAGCCTTGGCATAGTTGGGGTCTATGTCTGCAGCCAGGGACATGCGCGCGCAATCAGGACGCTGAACCAGGAAAACCATCGCAGCCCGATGACCCTGTCCGACCATGTCGGCCATTTCGGCAAGATGCTTGGCACCACGGGCTGTCACGGAATCGGGAAACTCAGCAAGGCCTGCCTCGCGCATGAGGTGCACGTTCTTGACCTCGACATAGACATTCTTTCCGCTCTCGTGCTCCAGCAGAATATCGATGCGCGAATTCTTGCCGTATTTGACTTCGCGGCGCAGGGAAGAAAACCCGCTCAGCTCCGGAATGACCCCGGCTGTCAACGCTTCCTCCACGAGGCCGTTCGGATGAGCCGTGTTGATACCGACGAGCGCACCATCGGCCTCCATGATTTCCCAGGAGAACTTGAGCTTGCGCGTCGGGTTGTCGGAGCGCGAAAGCCAGACGCGCGAACCCGGTTCCTTCAAGCCGAGCATAGAGCCCGGATTGGCGCAATGAGCCGTGATTTCAGAACCATCCTCATCGAGAATGACGTCGGCGAGAAAGCGCTTGTACCTCTTGACGAGGCGGCCGCTGACAAGGGGAGCTTGGAATTTCATGAAACCTGTTTACCGTGAGAACAAACAGGAAACAAGATTATCCTCGAACTGATTTCGGATCAACGGGACCAGAAGTCCGGATCCAGCAGCACCAGAACGGTGAAAAGCTCCAACCGGCCCAGGAGCATGGCAAAGGACAGCAGCCATTTGGCACCGTCGGGAAGCGGAGCAAAATTCCCCGCCGGACCGATGATAGGCCCGAGCCCTGGCCCGACGTTACCCACCGACGTCGCCGCGGCGGAAACGGCCGTCACCAGGTCCAGATCGAAAAGCGAAAGGGCAAGCGTGATCACGCCGACCGAACCGAGGTAGACGACGAGGAAGGCAAGGACCGAGAAGGACAGTTCAGGCGTCAGGCGCGTTCCGCCATATTCTTCCGACATGATCCGGTGAGGCCGGACCATACGGCGCAAGTGCGCGCGAACGGTGCCGAAGAAGACCAGGAAACGGAAGATCTTGATGCCACCTGTCGTCGAGCCCGTACAGCCGCCAACAAACTTCAGCAGAAGCGCCAGGCCGACCACAGGGGGCCCCCACTGGGTGTAATCGCCCAGCGCATAGCCTGTGCCGGTAACGACCGAGATTACGTTGAAAGTTGCCTTGAGCAGCGCTTCATCGAACGGAAACCGCATCTCGATGCCGAGATAGATCGTCAGGGCAAGCGAGACGATTGCCAGAAAGCCCACCAGAGAGCGCACCTGCGGATCACGCCAAAGCAGCATCGGCTGCCCGCGCAAGGCCTGGATGATCAGGACGAACGGCAGCGAACCAATGATCATGAACACCACTGCGACCCAGCCCGAGGCAGGATTGGTGAAATAGCCGAAGGACTGGTCGTGCGTGGAATAGCCACCCGTCGCGATGGTTGTCAGCGCATGATTGAAGGCGTCGAACAGGTCAAGGCCGGTGGCCAGATAGGCGACAATGCAGAGTACAGTCAGGAAAAGGTAGGCAAGGCCAAGCAGACGAATCAGCTCGACTGATCGGCTGACGATCTTCTCCGACCGGTCGGAACTTTCGCTCTGGAAAAGCTGCATTCCGCCGATCCTCAGGAACGGCAGGAGCACGATGGCCATGACGATGATGCCGACGCCGCCCATCCATTGCATGATCGAGCGCCAGACGAGAAGACCCGGCGGCAGACTGTCGAGGCCGGACAACACAGTTGAACCGGTCGTCGTGAAGCCGGACACAGCCTCGAAGACCGCATCCGCATAGCCGATCCCGAGCCAGAGAAAGGGTAGCGCACCGAAGGCAGGCAACGTCGCCCATGCGAGGGTCGTCAAAATGAAGGTCTGACGGGTATCAAGCCCCTTGGACAACGATCCGCCAACCGCGATCGAGAGCAGCATTCCGATCAGGCCGGTAAGCAGCGCGGAAAAAACGAAAGCCTGCCAGTCGGCATTCTTCGCCACGACGTCCACGATCGCCGGAATCAGCATCGCTGTTGCCAGGCCGACGTAAAGAAATCCCAGGACGTTGAGGACTGGACGAAGTGCAATCAATGGGGTTCTCGGGTCGCTCGGCGGTTCCGGCGGAGCCATGGCCCCGCGCATTTCATGCGTTGTCGTTTCGCCTTGCGCGAATTTCGCAGTGCGTCTTAGGCTCTTTCCCTACACTGAAGCGAGGATTTTGCCAATCTCTCCTGCGATCACGACGCGGTAGCCGCTACCACTTTCCGCGGGAATTCAACATTTCAGGCCGCTGCACCCTCAACCCATCAAGGAACCGGCCCGATAGGCTGGTCAACGGTGCCGACAAGGGAAGAAGTGGTGCGGGCAGCCGGGCTCGAACCGGCACGACCTAAGTCGAGGGATTTTAAGTCCCTTGCGTCTACCAATTTCGCCATGCCCGCGACGCCCCAATTGGGTAACCGCCAGCCCGGAAAACCGCAAGGCACGACAGCATGTTTTTGCAGGGGTTTCCTCACGCCCCTAGAAATCGGCGCAGCAAAACGATATTTGATCGGGTAATGGTTTTATAGATGGCAGCCCAGAACTGCGCAGGATCCGTTTTACCCGCGCAAATTCGGACGCCGAAAAACAAGAGCTAAAAGCATAGATGGTCACTTACGTCGACGCCGCCGAAGCCCCGCTGAAGAACACTGGCCAGATCCGCCTTTACGGTCCGGAAGACTTTGCCGGAATGAAGAAGGCCGGCCAGCTGACGGCCCGATGCCTCGATGCACTCGCCGACATTGTCCAACCGGGCGTAACGACCCAGGAAATCGACGACTTCGTCTACAAGTTTGGCCTCGATCACGGTGCTTTGCCGGCGACGCTGAACTATCGCGGCTACACCAAATCGAGCTGCACCTCGATCAACCATGTCGTTTGTCACGGCATTCCGAACACGAAGCCCTTGCGCGACGGTGACATCGTCAACATCGACGTTACCTACATTCTCGACGGCTGGCATGGTGATTCCAGCCGCATGTATCCTGTTGGCCAGATCAACAGGAAGGCAGAGCGCCTGATGCAGGTCACGTATGAATCCCTGATGCTCGGGATCGAGGCCGCAAAGCCAGGCAACACCACTGGGGACATCGGCGCCGCCATTCAGACCTTCGTGGAAGGCCATCGCTATTCGGTAGTCCGTGACTTCTGCGGTCATGGTGTCGGCCGCCTCTTCCACGATACCCCGAACATTCTCCATTACGGACGTCCGGGTGAAGGTGTCGAGCTCAAGCCTGGCATGATTTTCACCATCGAACCGATGGTCAACACCGGACGGCCTCAGGTGAAGGTGCTCAGCGACGGCTGGACGGCTGTCACACGCGACCGCTCCCTGTCTGCGCAATACGAACATTCCATCGGCATCACGCCGGACGGGTGCGAGATCTTCACGCTCTCCCCCGGGGGCCTTCACACACCGGGTCTTACCCTCGAATAGGCGGCCCGCCATCGGATTTTGCGACAGCGGGAAATATCAGGGACGGAGGTGAATGACAGAAAGCAGCCGAGGGTTTGAAGAAAGGCAGATAAAGTCCGACAAGGACGGCCACCGGAAAAGATTACGCCAACGCTTCCGCGATCATGGTCCGAATGGTTTTGCCGATTATGAATTACTCGAGCTTCTGTTGTTTTCAGCCGTCCCACGCCGCGACACAAAGCCGATCGCAAAAGCCCTGATCGGTCATTTTGGCTCGTTCTCTGGTGTCCTTGCGGCATCACCGGCCCGTCTCAAGGAAGTCCCCGGCGTTGGAGAGGCCATCACCGACATACTCAAGATCTCGCAGGCAGCTGCCCTGCGTTTTGCTCGCGGCGAAGTGGACGAGCGCCGCCCTCTTTCGTCCTGGTCCAAGGTCATCGACTACATCCGGACCGCGATGGCATTCGCGGATGTGGAGGAATTCCGTATTCTGTTCCTCGACAAGCGAAACGGCTTGATTGCCGACGAAGTTCAGCAGAAGGGAACCGTAGACCACACGCCGGTCTATCCGCGCGAAGTCATACGCCGGGCTCTCGAGCTGTCCGCGACCGCAATCATCCTGGTTCACAACCATCCCTCCGGGGATCCGACCCCGTCTCGTGCGGACATTCAGATGACGCGCCAGATCATCGACATCGCCAAGCCACTTGGGGTCGAGGTCCACGATCATATCGTGGTCGGCCGTGAGGGACATGTCAGTTTCAAGGGACTACAGCTGCTCTGAGAGGAGCGTCGAATTCACAAGGTTTTGAAGTAATTACTTCTGTTAACCCTTCAAGCGCTGCCCAATCCATCAGAATTTTTCATCATCAGTTTCTGTTAACCAGAAATCTCCGTCGTTCATTAACAGCTCTGGGGCAATACTCACCCCGGTTTTGCTGGAGCTGGGAATGAAAGCTGTCACGGAAGGTTCAGGTGGGCGGATAGCGAATGCGATCATCATCCCGATGATCGCCGTCGTCGTGTTAGCCGTCGCATGCGTCTTCGGTCTTATGATATGGTCGTCTCAAACCTCTGACGAGAGCGCCGTATCGAGCCAGCGCAAGTTACTTGAAGGCGCGGTCAAGCTGAAGCTTGACCAGATCATCCGCCAGCAGACCGGTACGGTGGTCTGGGATCAGGCCTATTTCAAATCGGCAAGTGATATCCCGGATCATTCCTGGCTCTACAACAATGTCGGATTATGGCTGGACGAGACCTATGGGTTTTCCCGTGCGCTCCTGATCGGCAGGAACGGCAAGGTGACTTTCAGCTACGACCGGGAACTTTCCCGCACCTGGGTCGACGATAGCCTGCTGAATGAACTCAACACGGTGGTCAGCCGCGTTCGGGCCAAGTACATCACCTCTTTCAAGCGGACCCCATCAGGTCTCTACCGTTTTCTCGGACACCAGCAGTCCGACGGCAATCGCCTTGCCGACACAGGACTGGTGTCGATGGGCAACGAAATCTATTTCTATGCCGCTTCGGCCATCACCCAGGAAGCCCACACGATCTCGGCGATCAGGCGACCGCCTGCTGTCCTCGTAAGCTTCGAGAAGATGAACCAGGCAGCGCTATCGAAGATCGCTACCATCTCGGGTCTAAACAACCTGCATATGGTCACTCGGCCGAGCCCGGTCGCCTCTCTGGCGACAGCCGAACTGCGTTCGGTGAAGCGCCAGAACATCGGCTATCTCCAATGGCAGGCCAACCGGCCCGGAACGGAGATGCTGTCCCAGGTCACACCCGTCCTGCTCATCCTGGCCCTTGCGATTATCGGCCTGACGATCGGCGTCATGGACTTCATTCGCCAGACAACCAAGAAACTGGCCAGCAGTCAGGCCAAAGCAGTGCATACAGCCCAGCATGATGCGCTCTCCGGCCTTCCCAACCGATCGCAGTTCGCGCAGCTTCTTGAAACGGCGCTGACCAAAAGTCAGACGGAAACTGACGGCAGCGCCGTGGTCTATATCGATTTGGATCGCTTCAAGGACATCAACGACACTCTCGGTCATGCGGCCGGCGACGAAGTCATCCGGGCCGTCGCTGCCCGTCTTCAGGCTGTCGTTCCGGAAACTGGTGTCATTGCCCGCATCAGCGGTGACGAATTCGCCATGTTGCTGACCAACTGCGACAGTCAGGAATGGATCGAGCATATTCTCACCCGCGTGCAGGACCAGCTGGTTCGTCCAATCCGGATAGAAAACAACGAGCTGCATGTAAGCCTGTCGATGGGAGCAGCAATGTCCCCGCGTGACGGGACGGATCCCGGCGAACTTTTGCGCAAGGCGGACATCGCGCTTTACGATGCGAAGGGCAACGGCCGTGGACGCTGGTCATTCTTCGACCCGTCGATGCAGGAACACGTGCTGGCACAGGACAAAATGTCCCGCGAACTTCGCAAGGCGATCGACGAGGACGCCCTCGACGTTGCCTATCAGCCCCAGTACGACGCAAACGCCAACCGCATAGTCGCAATCGAGGCGCTCGCGCGATGGACCCATCCGGACCTCGGCCCGATCTCTCCGGCAAGCTTCATTCCTCTGGCGGAAGATACCGGCCTGATCAACGACCTCGGCATCTGGGTTCTGAGGCGCGCCTGCAGGGACGCACATCGTTGGCCAGATCTCGTCGTCTCCGTGAACGTGTCGCCGACCCAGTTCAAGCACCCCCGTTTCGTCGAGAAGGTGCTGGAGATTCTTGAGGACTCGCACGTTGCCCCCGGCCGTCTGGAGATCGAGGTTACGGAGAGCGTTTTCGCAAGTCAGCACAAGACGATCCTGACCTCGATGAAGCGGCTCAAGGACCTCGGCGTCAAGATCGCGCTTGACGACTTCGGATCAGGATATTCGAGCCTTAGCTATCTGCGTCGCTTCCCGTTCGATACGCTCAAGATCGACCGTGATTTTATCTCCAACATGGATCAAAGCGCCGAGGCTCTGGCGATCCTCACGACAATCATAAGCCTGGGCAGAGCTCTGGGCATGGCCACTGTCGCGGAAGGAATCGAGACGTCGGATCAGGTCATTTTCCTGACGAAGAACGGATGTCACCGGATGCAGGGATATTTCATCTCGCGCCCGCTGACCGGCTCGGGACTCGAAGACTACCTGGAAGACTGGGCCATCAGGCGCGCGATGGAGGCAGAGTCCGCTGCTGAAGGGCAACGGCATCGTGCGCCGTTGCGTGCGGCCGAGGCGTGATACGCAAACTGCGGCAATTCAGGGCTCAATCCGCAGCCGGTCGCTCCAGCCGCGCCGACAGCTCCAGCGCGATCCGGCGATAGGTACCAAACGGCTGCACTGACGTCTCGGACAGCTGCTTCACGACAGTTTCCAGACCGGCCGTACCAAAACGGGTGCGCACCATGTCCCGTAACCAGTGCCCCTGTTGCCTAAGCCTTTTCGGGACAAGCGCTCCGGTTCGATCCATGAACTCGCCATGATCCGACACGGCGGCAACAAGATCGTCCAGCCCCTGCCCCGTACGAGCAGACACCTCACACACAGGCACTCTCCAGCCCGTCTGCATCTGGCGTGAAAGTGACAGGGCTCCGGCAACATCCGACGCTGCCCTGCGTGCAGAAGCTCCCATATCGGCCTTGGTGACCGCAACGACGTCCGGCAGTTCCATGATACCTGCTTTCATGAACTGAAGGCTGTCGCCAGAACCAGGCTGGATACAAAGCAGCAGGGTGTCGCAGGCCTGCACGAGGTCGCCCTCCGACTGCCCGATGCCGACCGATTCAACGATGACCCGGTCAACCACCGCTCTCAGCATCGCAATTGCCGCAATGGCATGGTCGGAAAGCCCGCCCAGCCGGTCACGCGCCGCCATGGAGCGTACGAAAACGGCGGCATCGTCGGGATCGGTCTGCAGCCGTGTCCGGTCCCCCAAGAGCGCACCGCCGGTAAACTGTGAGGAGGGATCGATTGCCAGCACTGCAACCGACAGTCCGGACGACCGGTAGTTCCGGATCAGGGCATCAGTCAGCGTGGACTTGCCAACTCCAGGAGGACCAGTCAGTCCGAGGACAAGCCCTGCTCCATTCGTGCAGGCTTCATCAAGAAACCCAGCCACCTCCGCAGTCTCCGCCTCGGTTTCGAGCCGTGTGAGCATGCGGGACAAGGCGAGTTTTCCGCCTTTCCGAATGTCATCAAGACTGGGGAGAGGCCGCATTACTCCCCTCCCGCAGAACTACCTGTATGCCTATGTCCCCCCACCGGGGATCAGCCCTTCGCCTTGAGAGCCGACTGGGCAGCGGCAAGGCGGGCGATCGGAACGCGGAACGGCGAACAGGACACGTAGTCCAGCCCGACGCTTTCGCAGAAGCGGATCGATGCCGGATCGCCGCCATGCTCACCGCAGATGCCCAGCTTGATTTCTGGACGTGTCGAGCGTCCCCGCTCGGCGCCGATCTTCACCAATTCGCCGACGCCATCCTGGTCGAGAGAGACAAACGGGTCCTGCTCGATCAGTCCCTTGGCCTGGTATGTACCAAGGAACGAGGCGGCGTCGTCACGCGAGATACCGAAGGTCGTCTGCGTCAGGTCGTTGGTCCCGAAGGAGAAGAACTCCGCGGACTTCGCGATCTCGGCTGCCTGCAGCGCTGCTCGCGGCAACTCGACCATGGTGCCGATCTGGAACTCCAGCTTTACCCCGGTCTCGGCTTCCACAGCTTCCGCTGCCTTCTCGATGCTTGCGCGTACGAGATCCAGTTCGCCCTTCAGACCGACCAGCGGCACCATGATCTCCGGAACCACGTGGTCTCCCGAAGCCTTGCCAGCCTCAACAGCAGCCTCGAAAATGGCTCGCGCCTGCATTTCCGCGATTTCCGGATAGGAGACTAGGAGGCGGCAGCCACGATGCCCCAGCATCGGGTTGAACTCATTCAGCGAAAGAGCGCGGTCCCGCAGCTTGTCAGCGGAAACGTTCATCGCTTTCGCAACTTCGGCAAGTTCCTCGTCGCTATGCGGCAGAAACTCATGCAGCGGAGGATCGAGAAGTCGAATGGTGACCGGCAGCCCCTTCATGATCTCGAAAAGATCGGTGAAGTCCTTGCGCTGCATCGGCAGAAGCTTCGCCAGAGCGGCGCGTCGGCCTTCCTCGGTCTCGGCCAGGATCATCTCGCGCACTGCAACGATCCGCTCGCCCTCGAAGAACATGTGCTCGGTACGGCAAAGGCCGATGCCTTCGGCGCCGAACTCGCGCGCGACCTTGGCATCCGCCGGAGTTTCCGCGTTGGTACGAACCTTCATCCGGCGTACGCCGTCCGCCCAGCCCATGAGCGTGCCGAAATCACCGGAAAGGGCAGGCTGCAGCATGTTGACTTCACCGGCCAGAACCTGACCGGTTGCCCCGTCGATGGTGATGATGTCGCCCTTGTTCAGGACACGGCCACCAGCCATCAGCGTCTGCTTGCGGTAGTCGATGCGGACCATTCCCGCGCCGGAGACACAGGGTTTGCCCATGCCGCGCGCCACGACGGCTGCGTGAGAAGTCATGCCGCCGCGGCTGGTCAGGATGCCCTCGGCCGCATGCATGCCGTGAATGTCTTCCGGGCTCGTTTCAACACGAACCAGGATGACCTTCTTGCCGGCGGCCTTGGCCTGTTCGGCCTCGTCGGAATTGAAGACGATTTCACCGCATGCAGCTCCGGGAGAAGCCGGAAGCCCGGTCGCGATGATGTCTCGCTCTGCCTTGGGATCGATTGTCGGATGAAGCAGCTGGTCGAGTGCGGCCGGTTCGACGCGCATGACCGCTTCTTCCTGGGTGAGCAGGCCCTCGGCTGCCATGTCGACAGCGATCTTGAGCGCAGCCTTGGCCGTGCGCTTGCCGGCGCGGGTCTGCAGCATCCAAAGCTTACCCTTCTCGATGGTGAATTCGAGATCCTGCATGTCGCGGTAGTGGGCTTCAAGCTTGTCGCAGATCGCCTGAAATTCGGCGAAACACTCAGGCATCAGGTTTTCAAGCGACGGCTTGTCGGATCCCGCTTCCTTGCGTGCCTTTTCAGTGATGTCCTGGGGCGTGCGAATGCCGGCCACAACGTCTTCACCCTGCGCGTTCACGAGGAATTCGCCATAAAGCGTCTTTTCACCCGTGGACGGGTTGCGGGTGAAGGCAACGCCGGTTGCGGATGTATCGCCCATGTTGCCGAACACCATCGCCTGGACGTTCACCGCAGTACCCCAGTCGGCGGGAATGTCGTGGAGGCGGCGATACGTGCGTGCGCGCGGTACCATCCAGGAACCAAAAACCGCCCCGATCGCTCCCCAGAGCTGCTCCTGCGGATCCTGCGGGAAAGGCTTGCCGAGATCGCGTTCAACGAGAGCCTTGAACTTCTCGATGATGCCGACCCAATCTTCGGCGGTGATTTCCGTATCGAGCGACAGGTCGTTCTCGGCCTTGTGGTCCTCGAGGATTTCCTCGAACTCGTGGTGATCTACGCCAAGAACGACGTCCGAGTACATCTGAATGAAACGGCGGTAGCTGTCATAGGCAAAGCGCATGTCGCCCGCGTCTTCGCCGATTGCCTTGACCGTCTTGTCATTGAGGCCAAGGTTCAGGACCGTGTCCATCATGCCGGGCATCGACACGCGTGCCCCCGAACGTACAGACAAGAGAAGCGGCATGGCTTCGTCGCCGAACTTACGTCCGGTTGCCGTACCCACTTGGGCAAGTGCGGCCTCTACCTGAGTGGCCAGATCATCCGGATAGGAATTTTCGTGATCATAATACCAGGTGCAGACTTCGGTAGTGATCGTGAAACCGGGAGGAACAGGAAGGCCGAGGTTGCTCATTTCCGCAAGGTTTGCGCCTTTGCCGCCGAGCAGATTTTTCATATCCGCCGCGCCGTCTGCGCTGCCATTGCCGAAATTGTAGACCCACTTGGTCATTGATCGTCTCCGTTAAGATCATATTCCTGCGCACGCCGCTGCACCTGGCGTTTTGCACCGCACATTCCTGCAATGGGCCGCCCGGGGAAACAAGTTATTTTTTCGACGTACTACGTGGGAAAACCTATGGTTTGCAGGCCACACGTCGCTTCAATGGATTTAAAGAAGCCAACAAACTTTCGTCCCCCTTCCCTTGTCGCCCGGCCTTAAAGACGCCATTGTCACAAGCGAGGATTCTATCGACGCTGCACCAATGCGGCGGACGGATGCGAGGTTCCATGTCCATTTTGCCGCGTGTTATCGCAAACAAGTTGTCGGCCCGGCCGTCGCTGAAGCGTCTGGCTGTATCGACGGCTCTGGCCGCATCTCTGGCTTGGGCGCCGCAGGCCGTCATGGCCGATACCAAAAGCGACGATGCGCCGCATTTCGGCACCCCCCTCGACCTGCCGATCACGCTGACGGGAAGCTATCTTGCCGCGCGACTTGCAGGTCTGGAGAATGATTTTTCCTACGCGGCTGCATTTTTCCAGGAGACGCTCGTCTCGGACCCGGACAATCCGATGCTGATCGAGCGGACCTTCATGCTGAAGCTCGCAAACGGCGATATCGTCGAGGCGGTGAATTACGCACGTGAGCTCGACAGGGTTGGGGTCGACAATTTCCTGGCCCAGCTCACACGGGGCGCGGATGCACTCAAGATGGGCGACCACGCCAAGGCGGCAGATCTTTTCGCCTTGTCTGCTGCTGGTCCCCTGGCTGACCTTTCACTCGGCATTGCCCGCGCCTGGGCGCTTCAGGGACAAGGCAAAACCGATGACGCACTGAACACCATCGATCAACTCAAGGGACCCGAGTGGTTCGACGTCTTCAAGTCCACCCATCAGGCCCTGATTTCCTTCGCGGCCGGGCGCAAGCAGGATGCCCTGTCGCAAATCGAGGATGCCTACAAGGAAGATCGTGGGGCCGTCCGTGTAATCGACAGCTACGCACGTATCCTGGCCGCAAACGGCCGCGGCAGCGAAGCACTGAAGGTTCTCGACGAATATAGCAGGTTACTGCGCGGTCATCCGCTCCTTGATAGTGCACGCGAGGAGATCGCGTCCGGAAAGAGCGATTTCGCGCTCGTCTCCACGCCAGCGGCCGGTATTTCCGAACTGCTTTACGGATTGGGCGCAGCTATCGGACGTGATGGCGCTGAAGAACTCTCCGCATCCTATCTGCAACTTGCCCTCTATCTCGATCCGACTGCCGAATTTGCTGCCGTTGCCCTTGGAGGCATGTTCGAGCGGATGGGGCAGCCGAGCCGTGCAATCGAGGCGCTGATGATGGTGCCGGACGGCTCTGCCCTGAAGCGCGACGCCGAAATCCAGATCGGGCTCAACTACAACTCTCTCGATCAGGTCGATGAAGCACGCGCCCATCTCGAGGCATTGATCGAAGAAGACCCGTCCGAACTCGAGGCCATCATTTCGCTTGGCAATGTGCTGCGGACACACAAGATCTTCGATGAGGCGGAAGCCACATACACCAAGGGGCTGGATACCGTCAGCGAAGTGAGCCAGGAGCATTGGCTCCTATTTTATTTTCGTGGCATCTGCCGTGAGCGGCTAAAGAAATGGGACAGCGCCGAGGCGGACTTCCGCAAGGCACTTGAACTGTTCCCCGACCAGCCTCTGGTGCTGAACTATCTCGGCTATTCGCTTGTTGATCAGGGTCTCAAGCTCGATGAAGCCCTCGGCATGATCAAGAAGGCGGTCGAACTGCGTCCGACAGACGGATACATCGTCGACAGCCTCGGCTGGGTCTTCTATCGCCTCGGTCGCTATGAAGAAGCCGTTACCCAGCTCGAAAGAGCCATCGAACTCCGCCCCTCTGATCCGGTGATCAACGACCACCTTGGAGATGCCTACTGGAAGGTCGGAAGGCGCAACGAGGCGCGGTTCCAGTGGAACCATGCCCGTGATCTGGAGCCGGAAGACGAGGAGCTTCCCAAGATCCTCGACAAGATCGCCAACGGCCTGAAAGAAGATGTGACCGAAGAGGTCAAGGCCGACGACAAGAAGAACGGCGGCTGATCTTTCGACGATGACTGCCGGATCGACGGACTTCACGGCGACGGAGTTTGCGCGCGCCAAGGTGAACCTGGCGCTGCACATCACGGGGCGGCGGGACGATGGCTATCATCTGCTCGATTCACTTGTGATCTTTCCGCGCATCGGCGACGTGCTGGGCGCGGATCCGGCAGAGCGCCTGTCACTCAAGATCGACGGAGCGTTCTCTCAAGGCCTTCAGTCAGACAGCAGCAACAACCTGATCATTCGCGCAATCGAGGCATTTGCCGCCGCGACCGGAGCCTCCCCGCCAGCGCTGAAGTTTCACCTGACCAAGAACCTTCCCGTCGCCTCCGGAATTGGCGGAGGGTCTGCGGACGCTGCCGCCGCCCTGCGTATCATGCAGCGGGTCAGCGAGCGTCCGTTGACGCCTGAGGCACTGGCAAATGTCGCCCTCGGTCTCGGCGCAGATGTTCCGGTCTGCTTGTTACAAGAGCCTGTCCGCATGCAGGGAATCGGCGAAATTCTGAGCCCAGCGCCAAAGATGCCGCAACTTGGCATCGTGCTGGTCAACCCGGGAAAGGCCGTCTCCACTCCGGCGATCTTCAAAGGCCTGACGCGCCGGGACAATCCGCCGTTGCCGCAGTTGCCTGATCGCTTTGCCGACCTGGATGATCTGATTTCCTATCTCAAGGCCACGCGAAACGACATGCAGCTGACAGCCGAACAGCTATGCCCGAACATCTCGACCGTCATTGAAACGATGTCATCGGCACCTGAGACCAGGCTGGCGCGCATGTCGGGTTCCGGCGCCACCTGCTTTGCTCTGTGCGCCAGTGGTCAGGAAAACGATCTGGCTGCCAGGATACAAAAAGGCCACCCGGAATGGTGGGTGGCCTCTTCAAATGATGTCGGTTCCTGAGATCAGCTGACGCGTGAGATACAGAAGGCGACGGCGTCGGCAAGTGCGTCCGTGTGAGCGCCTTGCGGAAGCTTTTCAAGTGCCTTCAACGCACCGCTTCCGTAGTCGCGTGCGCGCTGGACCGTGTCAGAAATCGCGTCGTACTTGCCAAGCAGCTCAATGGCATGTTCCAGATCGCCATCCTGGATGCCATCCGTCTCAAGACAACGCTTCCAGAACGTCCGGTCTTCATCTGTGCCGCGGGCGACAGCAAAAACGACCGGCAGCGTGATCTTGCCTTCACGGAAATCGTCGCCGACCTGCTTGCCGAGATCAGCACTCGATCCACCATAATCAAGCGCATCGTCGACGAGCTGGAAGGCGAGGCCCAGTTCCATGCCATAGGCACGGGCCGCCTTTTTCATCGCGTCGCTTTCTCCGGCGATGACGGGACCGACTTCGGCTGCTGCTGCAAAGAGCGCTGCGGTCTTCGCCTCGATGACACGGAGATATTCGGCTTCAGACGTAGCGATGTTCTTGGCTGCGCCAAGCTGAAGCACCTCGCCTTCGGCAATAACGGCGGAAGCTTCGGCGAGAATGCGAAGTGCTTCCAGAGAGCCGACGTCGACCATCATCTTGAAGGCCTGGCCAAGCAGGTAGTCGCCAACCAGAACGCTCGCCTGATTGCCCCAGAGCTTGCGCGCGGCGAGCTTGCCGCGGCGCATGTCGCTTTCGTCTACGACGTCGTCATGAAGCAGGGTCGCCGTGTGCATGAACTCCACACTGGCAGCAAGCGTAACATGTCCATCGCCCTGATAGCCGAACATGTCGGCACAGGCGAGTGTCAGCATCGGCCGCAGGCGTTTGCCACCAGATGAGATCAGGTGCTTTGCAATTTCCGGGATCAGCTCGACATTCGATCCCGCCTTGGAAAGAATGATCTGGTTGACCTGTTCCATTCCACCCGTGACCAGATTGACAAGCGGCTGGATCGAAGGCTGGGACTTCTTGCTATCGGATTGGGTTGCGACCACGCCCACCTAAGGAACTCCTATATTGAATTGAGCGGACAATATGGCGCGAGGGCTGATACGGCAAGTCGCTCTTGAGTTGACAAACCGTTGAAATGCTTTCACCAGCACGATTTATTGGGTCGCCCGACCCTATACCCTGACCAGCGCGATGCGAGCATTCATGGAAGAACTCGTCAGAACCAATGACCCTGTACTGATTTCCTTGCTGGAATCTCTTCTGGATGAGGCCGGCATTGCTCATTTCGTCGCAGATGGCAACATGAGCATTCTGGAAGGTTCGCTAGGCATGCTGCCCCGCAGAATTCTGGTGGATAGCGAGAAGGCCCAAATGGCGCGCCGCCTGATTTCAGACGCTGGCCTTGCCCACGAACTGCGTCTGGATACAGGGCGGACCCCATGAACGACAATCCAGCAGGCGACGGCGTAGCTCTGGATCCCGGCGCCACTACGCATGACGCCTTTCTTGGCGGGCAGGTCTATGTCCGGCAACCGAAGAAGGGACGGCACAGGGCAGGCCTTGACGCGGTCTATCTGGCTGCGGCCCTGCCGGACGACACCAGAGGGCACGTGGTTGACCTCGGATCTGGCGTTGGCACCGCGGGACTTTGCGCGGCGGCGAGACTTCCGAGCATCAATGTCACTCTCGTCGACGTCGATCCGATCGTCCTGGCGCTCGCTCGTCACAACCTGACCGATCACGCGAATGCGGCATTCTCGGATCGGGTCTCGGTTATGGAAGCCGACATCACCGCAAAGGGATCGCTCCGCCACGCTGCGGGCTTGCAGCCCGGCATGGCGGACCACGCCATCATGAACCCGCCTTATTACGAATCCGACCGCTTCCGCGCCTCGCCGGCCGAAGCTCGTGCCGGTGCCCACATGCTGGACGACCGGGGTCTGGAGCCATGGGCCCGTACCGCGACCGACATTGTCCGCGAAGGCGGAACCCTGACGGTGATTTTTCGTGCCGATGGCCTGCGGGAAGTTCTGGATGTGCTTCAGGGCAGGTTCGGTGCCATTGACGTCATTCCCTTGCGCCCTCGCCCGGACGCACCGGCAACCCGTATCGTGTTGCGGGCCGTCCGTGCCAGCAAGGCACCATTGCAGCTTTTGCCCGGCTTCGTTCTCCATGAGGGCGACGGCTCGGATTTCACCGCCCAGTCACGCGGGGTAATGCGCGATGGCAAGGGGCTGGGGCTGCCGGGCCGCCGCTAGAATGCGGGAACATGGTGGTTCCCTACCGCCTCGATCCTAGTGGACCAGGATCTCTCCGGCCGCATAACGATAGTCCACCGGCTTCAACAGGTCCTGATGGGCCACCCGCACCGAATGAATCTTTGCCTCGATTTCCTTGTCCCAGAAGTCCAGGAATTTTTTGAGTTCGGGAAATTCGGGAGCCATGTCCTCCGTCTGCCACAGGAAGCTTTGCAGGAAGGTCGGATGCTCGGGCATCCGGTAAAGAATCTCGGCCGTCAGGAGTCCGTAACCGAGGATGCGCTTTTGAAAATCAGAACCAACCGTCATGATCGCCTCGCTTTCGCTTCAAGCTACTCAAAGAGGATCACGCCGAGGGACCTAACGGAATCTGAATTTTCATATTTTCACATAAATTTCAATAACTTGGCAGCACAAACACATGAGTGCTGCCAGATTAGTCCTGTTGGATTGCCGTCAGGTATCCAAGGAAAGCATCGATGTCCTCGGGTTCAAAGGCGAACTCCGGCATGCCCTCATGACCGGTGACGATGCCCTCTGCGAGGCTCTCCTCAAGTGCCGAGATCGGGTAGCGGCGACCAAGATAACGGAAGGCGGGAGCGAGCGGCTGGGCGCTGGCATCACTTTCCCCAACACCGTGACAGGCGGCGCAATGAATTTCGGCAAGCTCCCGTCCGGTGGCAATGCTGGCCGCGTCGGTCGGATACTCAGCAGCAGCCAGGGCAACCCCTTCGACGGACGCTGTGGCCAGTGCAAACAGCGCACTGGCCTGCAGCTTCAAAAATAATCTCATGATTCCCCTCCTGCATCTGACCGTCTCTTTTACAGGACCGCAGGCGGCGCAACCATACGAGGGACTACGACCTTCCGAAGGGTCTAGAGATGCCCCGGTTCAGAGCCCGTGGCGAATGGGAGACCTTCATCTGCCCATCCCGTGATCCCGCCAATCATCAGCTTGACCGGACGACCGAGTAGCGCGAGCTTGTAGGCTGCCTTGTCCGCACCGTTGCAGTGCGGGCCAGCGCAATAGACCACGAATAGGGTTCCCTCAGGCCATTCCGACATGCGCTCAGCAGAAATCTCCCGATGAGGAAGGTGGATAGCACCGGGAACATGACGCCTTGCGTAGGCATCGGGCGTTCCGACAACATGTAGAAGGACAAAATCCGGATCGCCCGTTTTCAGGACACTCGCCACGTCGTCGCAGTCGGTTTCAAATCCGAGTTTTGCACCGAAATGGGCTGCTGCGTCCTCTGCCGAGGCGGTAGCGTACTGGCTGACAACACTCATGATATTTCCCTGTGTCTTTGCGTTTCGTGACTTAGCATTAGCTCCGACAGAATCCATTGACCTCTGGCAGAATTGCCATCTATCGTAAGAATCATGCCAAACGTTCCCGCACCGCCCTCACCCCTTGTTGTTGCCCTCGCCTATGACGGCCTTTGCATGTTCGAGTTTGGTGTCGCGGTAGAGGTTTTTGGTCTGGCGCGGCCGGAAATGGGAGACGACTGGTATCGCTTCGCCATTGCTTCAGCAGGTGACGACGAGATCCGCTCGACCGCCGGTTTGCGCCTCTCCGTCGATGGCGGTCTTGAGATCCTCGAGGAGGCGGGCACGATCATCGTGCCCGGTTGGCGGGGAGCCGACGCGCCTGTACCGAAGGCGCTCACCGAAGCCTTGAGGCGTGCCCATGACCGTGGCGCGAGGCTGCTGTCCATTTGCTCAGGCGTTTTCGTATTGGCTGCGACGGGACTTTTGCATGGCCGGAAGGTAACAACCCACTGGCGCTATACCGATAAACTTGCCGATCGCCACCCCGAACTCACCATCGTCCCAGGCGTCCTTTATGTTGACGAGGGGCAGATTCTGACATCGGCCGGCAGCGCCGCCGGGATCGATCTCTGCCTTCATCTCGTGCGCCGCGACAAGGGACCGGAGGCGGCGAACTCGGTCGCCCGACGGCTGGTCGTGCCCGCACACCGCGACGGCGGTCAGGCGCAATTCATCGAGACCTCGGTTCCGCAGGCCCATGAGGGTGCGCGCCTCGGCCGCCTATTTGATCACATGCGACTGTCTCTTTCCCGGCAGGTCACCCTTCCCGAACTGGCGAGGCTTGCAGGCATGAGTGAGCGGACGCTTCTGCGTCGCTTTGAAGCTGCGACCGGCATGACCCCGGCAAAGTGGATGCTCGGCGAGCGCCTGCGCAAGGCGCGGCGACTGCTTGAAGAAGGATCTGCCAATATGGAACAGATCGCTGAGACTTGCGGCTTCGGAACGGCAACCAACCTGCGCCATCATTTCCGCAAGGCGTTGGGCGTCACACCGACTGCCTATCGCGCCGGATTCACGCGTGTGAACCATCCTTGAGACAGTTTCAGCCATTGAATTCCATTCACGGCCGTTTCAACCATGTAGAAACAGCCAGAGTCCCTATATGCTGACCGGAAGCCATCCGCTTCAGAAGCGACAGACAGCCAGACCGAGCCACGCGACATGACCCAGACTGCCCTGCCCGCCTCTATCGATGAAACGCTCGAACTTCTGGAAGGCGCCGGCTACGTGGCCGACCGGTCATTGGCGACAGTGCTCCACCTCGCGCTCAGGATGAAGCGACCGCTTTTCCTTGAGGGTGAAGCTGGCGTCGGCAAGACCGAGATTGCCAAGGTGCTTTCAACGACGCTGGGCCGCGATCTGATCCGTCTTCAGTGTTACGAAGGCCTGGATATTGCCTCTGCCGTCTACGAGTGGAACTACCCCGCGCAGATGGTGGAGATCCGGGTCGCCGAGGCCTCTGGCGACCTTGAGCATTCAGAACTCTCCAAGTCGATTTTTGACGAGCGTTTCCTGATCAAGCGCCCTGTTCTTCAAGCGCTCGAACCCTCGCTCGCCGGCGCGCCGGTTTTCCTCATCGACGAGCTTGACCGGGCAGACGAGGCCTTTGAGGCGTTTCTACTTGAGGTTCTTTCCGACAGTCAGGTCACGATCCCCGAACTTGGGACCGTCAAGGCAGCCGAACCTCCCATTGTGATCATTACCACCAACCGGACGCGGGAGATCCACGACGCCCTCAAGCGGCGCTGTCTCTATCACTGGGTCGATTACCCGGACGCCGAGCGGGAACTGGAGATCGTGCGCACCAAGGTTCCAGGCGCGGCGGAGCGTCTCGCCGCCGAGATCGTTGCCTTCGTCCAGAAGTTGCGCACGGAAGAAGACCTCTTCAAGCAGCCGGGCGTCGCCGAGACGCTCGACTGGGCGACGGCGCTCAGCGAGCTCAACGAGATCGCCCTCGATCCGGACATGGCGTCCGACACGCTAGGCGTTCTGCTAAAGTACCAGGACGACATCGAGCGTGTTCGTGGCTCCAAGGTGCGCCAGATGATCGACGAGATCCGCAAGGAAGCTCCACTGGCTGCTTCGGCCACAATGCCGAACGTCTGAACCCTTCGATGCGCAGTCTTCCGTCAAGAAGCGAGGGGGCTCACCGATGACCACCGTGCCAAAGCCAGAAGCACCCCACGGCAAGATCGTTGACAATATCGTCCATTTTGCCCGGACCCTGCGCAAGGCGGGCCTTCCTGCTGGCCCCTCGTCTGTGGTCGACGCGGTCCGTGCAGTGGAAGTCGCCGGGATCTCGAACCGAGATGACCTTTATTGGACGTTGCATGCAGTCTTTGTCCGCAAACGCGAGCACAGGGTTCTGTTCGACGAAGCCTTCCGGATCTACTGGCAAAGCCGCGGCCTGATCGAGAAGATGCTCGCAATCCTCTCCCCGGTAGCACCGCCGCGCGGAAAGCCGGAGAAGCCCAAGGCCGGCCAAACTCGCGTCTCGCAAGCCTTTCAGGCCGCCAAGGAGCGCGCGAGCGAACAGACGAAGCCGGAAGTCGAGGTGGATGCCAAGTTTACGGTTTCGGGCAAGGAACTGCTGCAAGCGAAGGACTTTGCGCAGATGACGGCCGAGGAAGTCGAACAGGCGAAGCAGGCGCTCAGGTCGTTGTCCCTGTCGATGGACAAGATCCGCACCCGGCGCCTATCGCCAGCCCCGCGTGGCCGCATTGACCCGCGCCGGACACTCAAGTCCTCCATGCGGGCCGGTGGCGACATCATCGATCTGAAGTTCCGGCGCCATCAGGAAAAGCGTCCTCCACTCATCGCCCTTTGCGATATCTCCGGTTCCATGAGCCAGTACACCCGGCTCCTGCTGCACTTTCTCCATGGCGTGACCGAGCAACGCCGGGACGTCCACACGTTCCTGTTCGGTACACGGCTAACGAACGTGACACGGCAGCTGCGCATGAAGGATCCGGACGAGGCATTGGAAGCATGCAGCGACGGGGTCGAAGACTGGTCCGGTGGCACGCGCATCGCAACCGCGCTGCACGACTTCAACCGGGTCTGGTCGCGCAGGGTACTCTCCGGCAATCCGACCGTGCTCCTTATTACCGACGGTCTGGAGCGGGATACGGACGAAGATCTGGAACGGGAAATGGACCGGCTGCACCGTTCGTGCCGCCGCCTGATCTGGCTGAACCCGTTACTGCGCTTCGACGGTTTCCAGGCGAAGGCCAAGGGCATCCGCGCCATGCTGCCCCACGTTGATGAATTCCGCGCCGCGCATTCCCTGAACGCGGTCGAAGATTTGGTGAAGGCGCTCACCGGCGGACGCGAGATGGGCTCGGGCTCGGTTTCTCCCCGGACGTGGCTCAAGTGATAAAGGCCTCATTTCGCAACCAGCTTCCGCAAACGACATATCTGTCAAGAACACTGCAACTTCGGGGCTTGCACAGATTTTCCGGGCCCAGATCCTGTCATTGACAGTAAAAGTGAAGACTGAATCATCGGAGAAATGGTCCGAAACCCTGCTCAAATTCATATAGTCAATACTCACGGCGGTGATGCCGGAATAACTCAAATAGTACTTGAGCAACGGGACGAGGCGGATTGTCCATCCAGAAAGCCACAAAACAGTCTTGAAGCCATGCTCTTTCAACGACAAAAGACCGGTCATGTCCCGGCTTTCAACGAACACATTCCTCGAATATCCCAACTCTTTCAAACGCTCGGCAAACGCTGTGATTTGACTTGGTTTCAGCTCGTCGAGGTTTTTGAAGTCCAGCCATACATAAATGGACGAGGGAATATCAAACCCTGACAAGGGCAATCCCTTGGCCAGACCTTCCTCGTGAGGCGGATCATGGGATACGATTATCTCATCCTCGTCCACTGAGTAGAAGACATCCAGTTCCACACCGGGAAACCCCTCCTGGATCGCTTGTTGAACCCCCTCAGGACTATTGTCGGGAAACAGGCGTCCGCCAGATCCTCTGTGCCCCCAGGTATGAATAGCCCAAAAATCGGAATTCTTGCTCACCGGCATGGAGACTGGGAGTAAATAACGATTTACGTATAAAAGTGAAATGACAAGCACGAGGGAACAAGCGGATGCAAATAAAAATGAAATACTAGAAGACCTCCGCCGAAGCCCTATATCAGGAATGTTATCAAACATAATAGCGCCCAGTGAAAGTATAGCAATTCAAGAGGCTAGTATGAGCGATAATTAAAAACAACACCTAGTAAACTGGGGTCGAACATTTCGAAATTAATGATTAATTAACCCAACAAACGCCCCCGCAGGCTAGAAAAACCATCTCCACAACAAAGGCAGAAGGATTGCCGTGGCAAGGGCATTGAGCCCCATGGCAAGGCCTGCAAAGGCGCCGGCAACATCGCTGACCTGAAACGCTCGCGCCGTGCCGATACCGTGCGATGCCGTACCGATCGCAAGCCCGCGCGCTGCCATGTCCTTGATGCCCATGAGGTTCAGAAGCAAAGGGCCCAGAGCGGCACCGATGATCCCTGTCAGGATCACAAGCACCGCTGTCAGGGATGGAAGGCCGCCTAGCTGTTCCGCTATACCCATGGCGACCGGCGCCGTGACCGATTTGGGGGCGAGTGACACCAGGATATCCTTGCTGCCCCCAAAGGCCCAGGCAATGCCGACCGCACTGATCGCGGCCGTTGCCGATCCGGCCAGAAGGCTTGCCAGGACCGCAAGGGCAGATTTCCTCACCTTCTCGAGCTGACGGTAGAGCGGCAGGGCAAGCGCGACCGTCGCCGGCCCCAGCATGAAATGCACAAACTGGGCACCCTCGAAGTAGGTCGCATAGTCCGTCTTTGTGACCAGCAGGATAGACACGAGCACGATGACGGCAATCAGGACCGGATTCAGGAGCGGATTGCGTCCGCCCTTCTCGTAGATCCAGAGCCCGAGCTGATAGCTGGCCAGCGTCAGTGTCAGTGCCAGAAGCGGGCTCGCGGAGAGATAGACCCATATATCGCGCAGCCCCTCACCCATCGCTCTTCTCCGAAAGGGTTGCCCGGGACAACGCCCGCATGACCAGCGCTGTCACTGCGATTGTCGCAAGCGTGCTGCCGACGAGCGCGAGGGTAATGGCAAGAGCCTGTTCACCGATCAGCGAGATGTGCAGCATGACGCCAACGCCGGCCGGAACGAAAAGAAGCGACAAGTTGGACAGAAAGCCGTCGCCTACTTTCGCCAAGTTGTCCGGAATGCTGCCGCGGACGATGAGGATGGCAAGCAGCAGGACCATACCGATCACTGGACCGGGAACAGGAAGATCCAACGCGACCTTTGCCAATTCTCCTGCCAGTTGGCAGGCGAATATCAGCGTCAAATAAAAGATCATCAGCTCGGCATCCCCGATTCCCTTTTCATCCTGCACGAGAGTGAAACGCCTGTCCGCGTATGGCAAGGGACGCGGTCGGCAAGGCGCCAAAATGGAAAGGCCCGCTTCCTCAAGGCTTGGGGCTGCCTGTCGGAAACGGGCCATTCAACCAGGTCTCCCCGGTTACTCCGTATCAGCGCTACTCAGCGGGATGGGCGTGTGGCGCATGTCCGCCCTGGCTCGCGTCCATCTCCACATCGCAGCGCTCATTTTCCTGTCCTGCCGGAGACAGTTTCTCAAGAAGCACCATGAGTGCAATGAGACCTCCTGCCGCAACCACTGCCAGCGCCCAGAACGGCAGCGGTATCAGGTCGGCAAAGGTGATCTTGCCGGCATCGCCCCAATCAAACAGGGCCATGATCCAACCGGAATTGTAGCCATAGAACATGGCGCCTGCGATGCCGCCGGCAACAACCGCCCAGGCATCCTTGTAGCCTGCGCCGACCTGAGCCAATGCGGTTCCCGGACATGCCCCGGCGATCGCAATGCCAACGCCGAGGATCAAACCACCGATGATCACAGGCCCCCATGCAGCCGCCTTGGGATGTAACGGAACGTCGAACGCGCCATTGAGCACAGCGAGAAGGACCAGCCCGGTCGCGGTTGCAGCCAGGAACATCTTCAGCATGATGAAGTTTCGGAACTGGAACTGGCCAACAAGCACACCCGGCTCCATGACGCGGCTCTTTTCAAGCGCGATACCGAACAGGAGGCCCATTGCCAGGCCGAGAATAATCAGGAAAAACAGGGACATCTTCATTCTCCTCAGATTTTCCGGAAGGCGGCGGACATCGCAATGCCACCAGCGAACATTGCAGCTACCGCGACAGTCGAGCCAACGGCAAGCTGGGCCATTCCCGAAATGCCGTGACCTGAAGTGCAGCCCCCGGCAATACGGGCACCAAGAAGCAGGATGAAACCGCCGGCGAACCCCATGACCATACGCGTCGCCAGTGAGCGCGTACCTGTCAGCCTGGTCCATGCCGGAGAGAAGGATTGGCGCCGAGTTCCCGAGGCGCGGGCCGAGAGCAGCGCTCCAAGCGCGATTCCGACGACCAGAGCCGACTGCCAGAGATACTTTCCGCTGACCATATGCTTGGCAAAATAGTCGATCTCGGTAGCGGCCGGATCAAAGACGCTTGCGATCCAGGCGGCTGCCGTCACGAAGGACGACGATGCCCCAAGCGCGGTATCCACCAGCAGGAAGGCCGGGATCTGCAGGAGGCCGATGACGACACCGGCAACATAGGGTGACCATGATTTCTTCGAGAGTGCATCCATCTTGTCCTCCTTGAACGTTTCCTCAGGACAGGCACTATAGATTCATACTTTCATATATTTGAATTTAATATCCGGAAGAACACGAATAACCTGCGCCGGCGACCGATCACGCCGGAGGTCAGATGTCGGTATAGGCCGTAGACCTGTTCCTGCCGGAACGCTTGGATGCATAGAGAGCTTTGTCAGCCTGCACCAGCAACTGGTCCACACGCACAGTCGTGTGCCCGCCTGGCGCCGTCACGACGCCGGAACTGATTGTGACGGTGAGGCGCTTGTCACCAAGGTCAACATTTTGCGCCTCTATGGCCCTGCGGATCCGCTCGCTCACCTGCATCGCGCCTTCTGCATCGGTCTCAGGCAACAGCAGGGCAAATTCCTCGCCGCCAAGTCGTGCGGCGAGATCAATATTCAATCGAATACCCTGATCTAGGCACTTCGCGACCGTTCTGATCGTTTCGTCCCCCACATCATGACCATGAATATCGTTCACCGACTTGAAATGATCGATATCGATTGTAACCAGAGAGAGAGGATGTCCGAAGCGCTCGCTGCGTTGCAGTTCGTTGCGTATCACTTCAATGAACTTGCGCCGGTTTGCTATGCCAGTCAGTGGATCCGTCATGGCCTGCTCTTCAAGGCGAGCTTGCAGGGCTCTTTCCTTGGTCACGTCGACCACCGCACCCACGGTTGAGACAACCGGATCGCCTTCGAGTTCCATACTTGTCTTGTGAACGACAACATCACGGGTTGAACGCCCATCGGGAGCTAAAACCTTTTGCTCGTAAACCTTGATTTTCCCGGGTGAAGCAATGAGTTTGGCATCTACTTTGCGGATCTGCTCTGCAAGCTCGTCGCCGAGAAGCTCTTGCACCGTCTTCCCCTCGATCATTTCGATCGGCCGGCCGAGGAACTTGGCATAGGCACCGTTGGCCATCTCCACACGCCCCGCCCGGTTTCTGAAGATCGGCATTGGCACCAGGTCGATGAGTGTTCGCAGTGCGGTCCTGTCTCCAACAGATTGGGCAAGCAGTGCCTCATTTTCCAGAACGACACGACGGCGCGCGCGTTCAGAAGCGAAATACCACCAGGTGAACGTGACCATCATCATGAAGACCACAAACACGGCAGTTCCCGTGAGCCATTGGATCTTCGCCGTTCTCACCTCCAGAAGGTCAAGCGACGGCAGATAGGCAACCTCCCAGCGTGTGCCACTCACCGCCAACCTGAAGGGGATACGCTCCAGTTCGGCTTCTGAAAGCGTACCGGCGCGGTCAATATTCTCCCGCCATCCTTTTGAGGTAACCTCGATAAGCTCTGGCCTGTCCTCGCGCAGCAGCAACAAGCCATGTCCCGGTGTCTCGTGGGCCGCAAGGATCTTGACAAGCTGACTGGGAGGAAAACTGATCATCAGCAATCCTGCCCGGCCGTTTTTGCTGGCCCAGTGTGAAGTCAGGTCGAAATGGAAATTGAACGGTTGGGGATGGATGAAAGGTTCATAAAGAACCGAGTCTTCACGCAAAATCCTGCCACCACCCGACAGACCGTTCAGCACATCGGAATAGGTATTGATGTCCATCCGACACGCGTCCCCGACAAACTCGCCAAGATCATCGGGAACAAAATCACCATCGGGGTGCTTGGCAACAAAGGCGAAGTGCGTGGGGAAATATGCGGAGACCAGGTCCTGTACAGAGTTCTGCAACATGAGATCGTCGGGGAAGGCGAGCATTTGCTCCAAAAGCTCGGAATGATCTTCCGCAAATGCCCCGACAAGTACATTTCGCTGCCTTACAAACTCTTCGACATATGTACGCGCTTTGGTCGCCGACTCCTCCAGCGACATTGCCTGATCGTGACGGAAGTTTTTGATTTCCCTATTTCCAAGAAAAAGAGCAATCATAATCGCGACAACGCCAGAGATCATCGCGAAGGCGTACAAGGGAAACGTACTTGTGATCTTCATCGGAACAATAAAACTCAGCGCGTCCGTCAACTAAATACACGGTTCATGTCCGATAAGAGGCATCACCGGTAAACAACTTGCTATCAAAAAAATAAAACGATCATGAAAACATAAATTATCAAGATTCATACATGTAAAATATAGCAATAAAACTTCTTATAGGTCAGCGAAGGGCGACGACAGGCGTGTACACACCGACACGCTGGAAGAGATCCCGAACATCCCTGTTGGACATACGAATACAGCCATAGGAGACAGCCCGGCCAATCGAACCGGGACGGTTCGTACCGTGGATCGCGTAGTTGCCATTTGAAAGCGTCATCGCGGCCGCGCCCATGGGATTATTGGGGGCGCCCCCCTTGATCAATCTGGGCAAGTTGGGGTGATCGCGCCGGACTTCCGCAGACGGAGACCAATCGGGAGCAACATATTTGGCTGTGATGAACGCGGATCCCGTCCACGATTTGCCGTTCTTCCCGACCGCCACCTTGTAGCGGATCGCCTTGCCTTGCCCCAAAATCAGATAAAGCCGCCGCTCGGAGTTCTTGATCACGATCGTGCCTGGGCGATACCCGCGACCGTCGAAACCGACGAGTTCAGCGGCACTGGATGGGAGCGCTGTCAGCGTCGCTACCGTAGTCAGAGCGAACCAGACGCACATAACAGCTAAGCCACGCAATACAGAAGACACCATCAGCGGTCACCAGGAACATTACCTCCAACAGGCTACCCGCTCACGCCACCAAGGAAAGGCCCGGCGTGGAGTTTCTTAAAGCAAGGTTAAAAAGAAGACCCCGTCCGGATTGCTCCGGACGGGGCCCAGATCAGGCCAAACCTGATCGATCAATGCCTGAACGACTTACTGGTAGTCGTACTTGCCGTCTTTCCACTCATACCAGACATAGCCCGGCAGGGAGACATCGCCCTTGTCGTCGAAGGACAGGTTCCCCAGAACGGTGGCAAATTCACCTTCGTTTAGAGCGCCGACAACTGCGTCGAAGTCGGTCGAACCGGCAGCACCTGCTGCTGCGGCCCAAGCCTGGATCGCTGCGTAGGTGTAGAGAGCGTAGCCTTCTGCGGTCTTTCCGGCGTCTTCCAGAGCCTTGACGACCGGAGCAGCTTCAGCGTTCTTGCGCGGATCCGGGGAGAAGGTCATCAGAGTGCCTTCGCCGGCCGGGCCAGTGATGGACCAATACTCGTCGGTCACGAGCGCGTCACCGGAAACGAGGATGGTGCCCATGCCCTGGTCGACCATCTGGCGCTTGATGAGGCCGGCTTCGGTATGATAGCCGCCGACATACAGAACGTCGATGTTCTCGGACTTCAGCTTGGAAACGAGAGCCGTGTAGTCCTTTTCACCAGCCGTGAAGGCTTCGTAAAGCGTCTCGGTCTTGCCAGCACCGTTCATGACAGCCTTGGTCGCATCGGCAAGGCCTTTGCCGTACGCGGTCTTGTCATGGATGATTGCGATGTTCTTGTCCTTGAACTCGGTCGCGAGGTAGTTGCCTGCGGTTTCACCCTGCTGGTCATCGCGGCCACACACGCGGTACGTGCCCGGTCCCGGACGCTCGTCGGTGTACTTAGGGTTGGTGGATGCCGGAGTGATCTGGACGATGCCTTCTTCGGAGTAGACGGCACTTGCCGGGATCGAGGAACCCGAGCAGAAGTGACCGGCCATGAAGACGACGCCCTTGCCGACCATCTGGTTCGCAACGGCAACGGCCTGCTTGGGGTCGCAAGCATCATCGCCGATTTCGAGAACCAGCTGTTCGCCGTTCACGCCACCTGCAGCGTTGATGTCGGCGACAGCCTGTTCGGCACCTGCCTTCATCTGCGCGCCGAACGAGGCGTACTGACCAGTCATCGGACCTGCGGTTGCGATCACGATCTCCGCCAGGGCTGCACCGGACATGGCCATGCCGGCAACAGCTGCAACGCTCGCCAAAAGATACTTTTTCATCATATAACTCCCCTGGTTCCAGTAGATCTGGACCAAACATACGACGGGATTTCTCCCGCCTGGAGGCAAGGCCTCCGAGTGACCCTTCGCCTTGAGATTGTTGTTATTTCCCCAAGACGTCGGGCCGGTTCCCCATCGGTACCGAAGCACCGCTGGTATTCGGATCAATCCGCAGCGTAGCGATCCTCTTGCCCTTCGCGCAAGCGCCAGTTGAACGGATTTGTTTTTTCGTAAAGCCAAACGTACTGCGTCGTCATCTGGCTCGCCCGGGTGTGACGCCAACCGGCAAGGCCGATTGCAATCAGCACTGCATAGTCGACCAGCAGGTACTGGATCGAAAGCAGCGGCTCCTGGAAGAGCGAGAAGCTCAGGAAGCGCACTCCGAGAGTCAGCAGGAAGATGAACCATGCCAGAACGTAGAGCGGGCGCCAGGTCAACGCGACGGCACGCCCGGTCATCCAGGCGGCACCGCCGCCCAGGATGCAGACCAGAATGACAAACACACCGGCGCTGGATGCATAAAGAATTCCCATGACAGCCTCCTAGTGCGCCCCGCCTTCAAGGTAGGCGGCCTGCACGTCCTCACGTGCCAGCAGCTCCTTGCCGGTTCCGGACATGGTGATCTTGCCGTTGACCATGACGTAGCCACGGTGCGCCAGCTTGAGTGCGTGATAGGCGTTCTGCTCGACGAGGAACACTGTCAGCCCGTCGCTCTGATTGAGGTCGCGGATCGCGTCGAAGATCTGCTTGACGATCAGCGGCGCGAGCCCGAGGGACGGCTCGTCCAGAAGCAAAAGTCGCGGCTTGGACATGAGCGCGCGCGCGATGGCCAGCATCTGCTGCTCGCCGCCGGACAGGGTACCGCCGCGCTGGTTCTTGCGCTCCTGCAAACGCGGGAAGAGGTCGAAGGCACGCTTCAGGCTCTCGTCCACGTCCTCGTTGCCGGCTGTTTCGGCACCCATGATCAGGTTTTCCATCACGCTCATGCGCGGGAAGATCCTTCGCCCCTCCGGAGACTGGGCAATGGACTTGCGCATGATCTCGTGGGTCGGCAGCCGCGTGATGTCTTCACCGGCGTAGGTGATGGTCCCCGAGCTCGCCTGAGGCGAACCGCAGATCGTCATCATGAGTGTCGACTTGCCGGCGCCATTGGCACCGATCAGCGTCACGATCTCGCCGGAGTTGACCGTCAGGTCTACTCCGCGAAGTGCAATGATCTTGCCGTAATGTGTTTCCACGTTACGGACATCGAGAAGCGGTTGGTCAATGCTCATAACCGACCTCCTGCTCGACTTCATCAACTTCGTCGTCGGCAACGCCGAGATAGGCTGCAATCACCTTCGGATCATTCTTGACCTGCTCGGGTGTCCCATCGGAGATCTTCTCGCCATAGTCCAGAACGACCACATGGTCGGAAATTTCCATCACAACGCTCATGTCGTGCTCAATCAGGAGGATCGACGTGTCATGTTCGGCACGGATTGACTTCAGAAGTGCGTTCAATTCCGCACTCTCTTTCGGGTTCAGACCGGCTGCCGGCTCATCAAGACACAGAAGCTCCGGCCCCGAGCACATTGCACGGGCGATCTCCAGGCGTCGCTGGTCTCCATAGGGCAGGTCCGCGGCTGGTGCATCGGCGCGATCGATGAGATCGATCTTCTCCAGCCAGTATTTGGCCTTCTCGACCGCCTGCTTCTCAGCCTTCTTGAAGGATGAGAGCCCTAACACACCGCCGATAGTGAAGCCCGAAGCGACCATCAACGGGTTGTGCTGGGCGACCATCAGGTTTTCCAGAAGCGTCATCCCGCCGAACAGGCGGATATTCTGGAAAGTTCGGGCAACCTTGGCCCTTGCCGAGATCTGGAAATCCGGCATCCGCTCCAGCAAGTGATGCTCGCCGTTCGAGCGGTTCATCACGATCCGCCCTTCCGTCGGCTTGTAGAAGCCCGTTGCGCAGTTGAAGACTGTCGTCTTGCCGGCACCATTCGGGCCGATCAACGCGGTGATATCGCCGCGCCCGACATTGAAGGAAAGGTCCCCGACGGCAACAAGGCCGCCGAAACGCATGGTCAGATGTTCGACCGTGAGGACCGGGTTATCATTCCAACGGGTCATCCGTGGCCCTCCTGAACAAGATCCGCGCTAATGCCCTTGGCCTTGCCGGAGAGCGATATGGACGGGGTTCTGGTCGAAATCAGGCCACGGGGTTTCCAGACCATGATGGCGACCATCAGGAGACCAAAGACAAGCATGCGATACTCTTCCAGACCGCGGAAGAACTCGAACCCGCCGATCATGACGACAGCTGCAATCACCACGCCGATCTGACTGCCGAGGCCGCCGAGAACGACGATGGCCAGGATCACGGCAGACTCGATGAAGGTGAAGCTTTCCGGCGAGATGAAGCCCTGGCGCGTTGCGAAGAAGGAACCCGCAAAGCCACCGAACATTGCGCCCAGCGCGAAGGCCGTCAGCTTGGTGTTGGTGGTGTTGATGCCGAGCGAACGGCAGGCGATCTCGTCTTCACGCAATGCTTCCCAAGCCCTCCCGACCGGCAGCTTGCGCAGCCGCATGGTCACGAAGTTGGTGACCAGAGCCATGATCAGGATAAGGTAGTAGAGGAAGATGATGCGGTGGATCGAGTTGTATTGCAGCCCGAAGAAGTCGGCAAAGCCACCCTCCCCGCGCTCGAACTCGAGACCGAAGAACGACGGCCGGGGAATGCCCGAGATGCCGTCCGGACCACCGGTGAAGTCGTACCAGTTGAGAAGGACGACGCGGATAATCTCACCGAAGGCGAGCGTCACGATCGCAAGATAGTCACCTCGCAATCTCAGAACCGGAAAGCCCAGGATAATGCCCCAGAAAGCCGCCAGGATGCCGGCGAGCGGCAGGCAGATCCAGAAGGAAAAGCCGAAATACTGGGCCAGCAGTGCGTAGGAATAGGCCCCGACCGCATAAAACGCGACATATCCAAGGTCGAGAAGACCAGCGAGCCCGACCACGATGTTGAGGCCCCAGCCGAGCATGACGTAGGTCGTCACGAGGATCGCGAGATCAAGATACTGACGCGAGCCGCGCGTACCCAGCCAGGACACCAGGATGAACGGCAGCACAACGGCAAGGACAAGGAAGATCGGCATGGCGTATTTGCCAAGACCCGCAAAGCTGCTCGCCTTCGGAAGCAAGTTGCCAAGCCCCTGGGTAGCGGGCTTGTCGGCTTTCCAGACAAAGAGATTGAGCAGGAGCCGACCGACGAAGACGATGGCAACGGCTACGATGACTGCCAGCCAGCGATACTCGATGCCGAGCTGACCGCCAAGGCCGCTTGCGACCTCGGCCTTCATGCCGATGAGAAGAGCGAAGAGTGCCAGGGCGATCACACCGCCAGCCGCAGCATCCTTCAGGGAATCCGCGAATAGGGATTCAGACTTGTTGGCCGCCATGGATCAGACCTTTTCCACTTCCGGCTTGCCGAGCAGACCTTCTGGCATGAAGATCAGCACGATTGCGAGGATCGAGAACGCAGCGACATCCTTGTATTCCACGGAGAAATAGCCCGACCAGAAGGTCTCGATCAGACCGATCAGGAGACCACCGAGCATGGCGCCCGGAAGCGACCCGATGCCGCCAAGAACCGCCGCGGTAAACGCCTTCACCCCGGCAAGGAAGCCGATGTAGAAGTCGATCACGCCGTAATACAGAAGGAACATCAGACCGGCGACGGCAGCAAGCGCTGCGCCCATGACGAACGTCAGGGAGATCGTCCGGTCGACGTTGATGCCCAGGAGCGATGCCATCTTGCGGTCCTGCTCACAGGCGCGCTGGGCACGGCCGAGCGACGTCTTGTTGATCAGGAGTGTGAAGCCGATCATCAGAGCCGTCGTGACCACGATGATCAGGATCTGCGAATAGGACAGCTGCACAATGAAGCCGCTGCCGTCAGCACCCCCGTCGCTCAAGGTGAAACCGCCGGAAATCAGAGGCTGCAGCGGCTTGTTGCGCGCACCTTGCGAAATCTGGACGAAGTTTTGAAGCGCGATTGAAGCCCCGATCGCCGTGATCAGCGGAGCAAGGCGGAACGAGCCGCGCAAGGGCCGGTAGGCGATGCGTTCGACCGTCCAGCCCCAGGCAGCGGTCAGCGCCATTGCGACGATCAGCACGGCAATGAGCGCCAACACAAGCAGCGCGATCGGCAGGCTTGCGGTAATGCCGAAAGCAACAATCAGGATCAGGGAAATAAAGGCCCCGACCATGAAGATGTCGCCGTGGGCGAAGTTGATCATGCCGATGATCCCGTAGACCATCGTGTAGCCAATGGCGATGAGTCCATAGATGGACCCCAGCGTCACGCCATTGATCAGCTGTTGAAGGAAATATTCCATATTGTTTGTCAGACCCCCGGAAGGCTGCAGCCGTCTCGTTGTTGCGGGCTTATTTTTGCCCATTGGAAAAATTGTTACCAAGCGCTGGTTGGACAGACAATTGGCCCGTGCTCGTGAACAATATAAAAACAAGAAATTCCCGTGAAAACCGCCAAACGAGATTATATTTCCGGTCGTGACAGGATTTCAGCTGCATCCCGGCTCGACCTGCCAAGGGTTCCTTAAGAGGAATCTTGTAGTGTTGCACCTATCGCCCCGCCAGGCGTTCCTCCCTATATGAAGCTGAACCTGTATGTCTCAGGTGCAACCGCATCCGGAACACATGGCGACTGAAGGACACGGCCGCCCTGATTGACGAGAACGACAAGGATCCAGCTTCGTGACGAGCAAACTTGCAGCAAATCAGGCCATCGCGCCTACGCAGGATCGGGAGCTCGATCAGGCCGCCTTCCGCGAGGCGATGAGCCGGATCGCGACGGCCGTTCATGTCCTGACCACCGACGGTTCCGGTGGTCGAATGGGTGCAACCGTCTCTGCCGTCTGCTCGGTGACCGATGAGCCGCCGACCGTTCTCGTCTGCGTCAATCGTTCGAGCCGCGTTCATGCAGCGATCCTCGAAAACCGGGTTTTCTGCATCAACACACTTGATGACGATCACCGGGACACCTCGGACGCCTTCGCCGGCCGGGGAAACATGGCAATGGATGATCGCTTTGCCCGCACGGCCTGGACCCCGCTTGCAACCGGCTCTCCTGCTCTCGACGAGGCGCGCCTGAGCATCGACTGCGAGGTTCACAACATCACCGAGGTCGGAACACATTCCGTCATCATCGGCACTGTTGCCGACATCCGCATGAACGAACCGGGCAACTCTCTCCTGTATGTCCGGCGCGGCTACCAGAGCCTCGGCAAATAGCTCGACCTTTTTCATGCTTTGGGTCTAGGCTGTCATCATCCCTGCGCCATCGTGGTGCTTCGGATGCCAGCGAGTGATCCATGCCCGGCCAGCGAAATCTCATCACCGACGTACCCGGCCTCCGGGTCGGCCACGCCTCGAATCCGGACCTGAAGTCGGGAGTTACCGTCCTTTTCCCCGATGAATCGGCGGTCGCGTCGGTAGCAATCCATGGCGGAGCGCCTGGAACGCGCGAAATTGCCCTGCTGGAACCCGAACAGACTGTCGAGAAGGTCGACGCCATCGTCCTTGCGGGCGGGTCCGCCTTCGGTCTCGATGCAGGAGCGGGCGTTCAGGGGCGCCTTGCGGAACTCGGTCACGGCTATGCAGTCGGGCCGGTGCGCGTGCCGATCGTCCCGACGGCTATCCTCTTTGACCTTCTGAACGGAGGCAACAAGGGCTGGGGCTCCCATGCCCCCTATCGGGACCTCGGCCGTGCGGCTCTGGACGATGCCCGCCACGATTTTCAGCTGGGAAGCTTTGGCGCCGGAACGGGTGCAACAACAGCAAACCTGAAAGGTGGTCTGGGCTCCGCCTCCGTCGTACTGGACAACGGCATAACCGTCGGAGCGATCGTTGGAGTCAACGCCCTGGGACGGGCAACCATCGGCGACACCGGGCATTTCTGGGCCGCGCCCTTCGAACAGAACGGCGAGTTCGGCGGCCTCGGCCTGCCTCATCCGCTCCCGGCCAACGCCGTCGATGTCAAAACCAAACTCGACGCCCTGAAAGCGGGAGCAAACACCACGATCGCCGCTGTCGCCACCGACGCCATCCTCACAAAATCGGAAGCCAAGAGGCTTGCGGTAATGGCCCATGACGGTCTGGCACGTGCCCTTTGGCCCGCCCACACCCCACTTGACGGCGACCTGGTCTTTGCTCTCTCCACGGGTCAGCGACGCATGGACCGGGCACTGGAAGACATGGTTCAGATCGGCGCCGCGGCAGCTTCCTGCCTCGCCCGCGCCATTGCACGTGGCATCTACCACGCAAGGGCAGCTGAGGGAGATCCGGTACCAACCTGGTCCGCGAAGTTCGGCAAGTAGGCGGGGCCGGATCCCCGCAGAAGCAGAATACGAAAAAGGGCAGCCTGAACCGCCCTTTCCCCATTCGGTCTGCAGACCGAAAAACAACTATTCTGCGGCTTGCAGATAGGCTTTCTCCGGCTGATCGTCCCCGCTCCGGTCGCCGCCGCTTTCCAGTTGCTGCAGCAACGCTGCGCGTTTTTCCATCGCCTTTTCAAGGTTTGCTTCCTTGACCGGGCCGAAACCGCGAACCATGTCCGGGACCCGGGCAATCTCGACCAGCAGACCATAGCTGCCGGTCTCGATGCGGCGAAGGATCTCTTCAAGATCGGAACGATAGCTGGCGATCAGCGCCCGCTCTGCCTTGCGTTCTGTCGTCTTTCCGAAAGGATCGAACCAACTTCCGCGCATGCCCTTCAGACCGGCAAGCAGCCTGAAGGCTGTGAAAACCCAGGGGCCAAAAGCGATCTTTTCCGGGCGGCCGGTCTTCGGGTCCTTGTTGTGCGCGATCAACGGCGGCGCCAAGTGAACCTTGAGCTTCTTCGGATCGGCGAACCGAGCCATCAGCTTGGCCTTGAACTCCGGATCTGAATAAAGCCTCGCGACTTCGTACTCGTCCTTGTAGGCCATCACCTTGTAGAGCATCTGGGCAGCGGTTTCCGTCAGGCGCTGTGTTCCCGGTCCATGCTCCAGATCTGCCTTGCGAACGCGTTCGATCAGATCCCGGTAGCTCTTTGCATAGTTCGCATCCTGATAGATTACGAGTTCAGCCTCGAAGTCGGAGATCTTCTCCTCGAGCGTCTTGGCGACAGCCGAATTGGCTGCCTCTTTGCCCGGCAGATGGGTAAGGATCGCGTTCGGATCTGCGGCCAGCACCCGTCCGGCACGGAAGGCCTGGATGTTGGAATTGACCGCAGTTCCGTTCAGCTTGAGAGCCGCCTCGACGGCATCACCGGACACCGGCAGGCTTCCGGACTGATAGGCCATGCCGATCAGGATCATGTTGGCATAGATGGCATCGCCGAGGAGTTTCTCCGCGATCCCTGCCGCATCCATCGCCAGGTAAGCCTTCGAGCCATCGCGAAGGGCGACATCCATCCGCTGTTCGTTGAACGACAGCGTCTGCTTCAGGACGAATTCCGCTGTTGGTGCAACACGGGTATTTGCAAAAGTGCTGGTCGTGTCACGATTGACCAGCGCCAGTTGCTCCGCATTGGTTGCGACAACCATGTCGCTGGCCAGAAGTACATCAAGGCTTGCGGTCGGAACCCGCGGCCCCTCGATGCTCCGGTCACCGGCGGCAAAGCGGACGTGGGAGGTCACCGGACCGCCCTTTTGCGCCAGACCGGTCATGTCGAGCGTCGAGGCGTGGTTGCCGTCGATATGCGCTGCCATGGCCAGAACCGCGCTCAACGTGGTGACCCCCATGCCGCCGATACCGGCAACGAGCATGTTGCGGGTTCGCTCGAGCGACGGCAGTTCGGGCTCGGAGAGCTTTGCCACCAGCGCGTCGATATCGACTTCGGCACGATCGGCCTTGCGCAGGGCCGCACCTTCGATCTCCACGAACGACGGACAGAAGCCCTTCACGCAGGAAAAGTCCTTGTTGCAACTCGACTGGTTGATTTGACGCTTTTCACCGAAGGCGGTCGCCAGCGGCTCGATGGAAAGGCAGTTGGACTGAACCGAACAGTCGCCGCAGCCTTCGCAGACGCGGTCATTGATGAACAGACGCTTGTCCGGATCGGCCATGAGACCGCGCTTGCGGCGGCGGCGCTTTTCCGTTGCGCAGGTCTGGTCATAGACAATCACCGAGACACCGCCGAAGGTCTGCAGGTCCTTCTGAACGTTCATCAGCTCGTCACGGTGACTGACCCGCGTTCCCGGTGCCAGGTCACTCCAACCTCCATAAAGGTCCGGCGTCTCGCTGAGGACCTCGATGCGCTGGACGCCTTCGGCCTCGAGCTGGCGCGTAATCTGCGGCACGGTGAGCTGACCGTCGACCGGCTGACCACCGGTCATGGCAACCGCGTCGTTGAACAGGATCTTGTAGGTAATCGGAACCTTTGCGGAGACTGCCTGCCGGATGGCGAGGATGCCGGAGTGGAAATAGGTGCCGTCACCCAGATTGGCGAAGACATGCTTGTCGTTGGAGAAGGGCTGCTGCCCGACCCACAGGACGCCCTCGCCGCCCATCTGGATCTGGCCGTCGGTCGAGCGACCCGCCAGTTCCGTCATGGCATGACAGCCGATGCCGGGCATGGACCTTGCCCCGTCTGGGACCTTGGTCGACGTGGAGTGCGGACAGCCGGAACAGAAATAGGGGATGCGGGCTGCACGCTCGGCGTGCCCCTGTGCCCACATGACCTGCTTGTTCATGCGCTCGGCAACACCGCGCATATCATCGGTGACCGCCTCTTCCGGCAGCCAGTCGAGAACGCCCTGAACGATCTCGGCGATGGAGAGCTCCAGAACGTCCGAAAGATACGGAGCGCCGTTCGGCCGCTTCTTGCCCCAGATCTCCGGTCGGCTCTCTGCCGGCATGTGGTAGAAGGCTTCCTTGATCTGCGGTTCCAGGAACGCACGTTTGTGTTCGACCACCAGGAGACGCTCGGCACCGCGGGCAAACTCCGAAATGCCTTCCGGGTCCAGCGGCCACGCCAGGCCGACCTTGTAGACCGCGAGACCGAGCATGCGGGCTCGTTCCTGGTCAATTCCCAGAAGATCAAGTGCCTGCATTAGGTCACGGTAGGCCTTGCCTGTCGCGACCAGAGCAAGGCGAACACGCCGGGCGTTGCCGAAGGACACGCGGTCCAGCGAATTGGCCCGGGCGTAGGCCTGGGCGGCCGGCAGGCGCAGGTCGCGCAGGAGACGCTCGGTTTCAAGTCGGTTGCCAAGCAGAAGGTCGCGATTGATCGAGAAATCCTTGCGCGGATCGCCCACGGGCGGCCGCAGGAAGTTGAGGCGCGCATCGTCAACGCTGACGGTCGCCGAGGCGTCCATTGTGTCGGCGACGCAGATAAGTGCGCTCCAAAGTCCCGCAAAACGGGACATCTCCAGGCCATGCAGACCGAAGTCGAGAACGTCCTGAATGTCGGAGGGATTGAGAACCGGCATCTCCGCATGGGCGAAGAAATATTCACTCTGCCCTGGCAGGACGGAGGATTTTGCGAGGTGATCGTCACCCGCGAGCGCCAGCACGCCGCCATTGCGATCTGTACCGGAGGCATTCGCCTGCTTCAGCGCATCGCCTGCGCGATCGACACCGGGTGCCTTGCCGTACCAGATACCGAAAACACCGTCATAGTCACTGCCTTCGCCGTGACCGCGCAGCTTCTGCGAGCCCCATACGGCGGTCGCTCCGAGCTCTTCGTTGACGCCTGGCTGGAAATGAATGTCGTAGGGAGCAAGGAAACGCTTCGAGCGCGTCAGTTCGGTGTCATAGCCGCCAAGCGGGGAGCCACGATAACCTGAAATAAAGCCACCAGTCTTCAGCCCTGCCGCGCGATCAAGACGTGCACGATCAAGGGGCACGCGGACCAAAGCTTGAATGCCTGTCAGATAGACCTGCCCCTGCGTCGCGACATATTTGTCGTCAAGCGTGATCTCGGGCACATGGACATTCATACGATTTCCTCCTCTCCAAACGGAATTGCGCCGGTTCCGTCCCACGCGTCAATTCCTTGGACAAATATCATCCTTTTCGATGGCAAATTCCGTGCTATTGTCCCCTTCAACTCACGAAAGAATGCGATTTTATTTCCAGCGGGACGCAATGACCGAAAAATATCTACTCGATCCGTCCGACATCCGGGTTTTGCGTGTCCTCCAGCGCGACGCCTCCCTCTCGATCGCCGAGATCGCCAAGGAAGCAGGCATGAGTCAGACACCTTGCTGGCGGCGAATCAAGAAACTCAAGGAACAAGGTATTATTCGCCAAATCACGGCGATAATCGACAGAGAATCCGTCGGTCTCGGCTTCGTTGCCTACTCCTTCGTAAAACTAACGGTGCCCAGTAGAGACAATATGGAGACGTTCGACAAGCTCGTTCATCACTGGCCTGAAGTCGTTACTTGCGAGAGAATTACGGGTGCCGTCGATTACCTGATCAAGGTCGTGACGGATGACATCAAGACCTATGACAATTTTCTCAGGTTGAAGCTGCTGGACAACACGCTCGTTTCGGATGTGCAGTCCCGAATCGTCGTCGCAACGGTCAAGGACACCGTTGCCCTGCCCTTGCGGGAAAACTGAGTCCGGGACCGGCAAGGTTTCCGGCCCCTGGGCTTGATCGCAGTCAGCCTATTGGGTGCCCGAGGCTTGTACTGGCGCCTAGATGCCGGCTGGCATTGCAAGGCCCAGTATGCTTCGTGCGTCCTGCCAGCTCGCAACCGGCCGCTCGCACTTGTCGCAGATCTCGACCGCGCGGCGAACCAGTGCGGCATTCGAAGGAGCGAGCGTGTCGCGATCGATGCGGACGTTGTCCTCCAGACCCGTTCGCGCATGACCGCCTGCGGCGATTGCCCATTCATTCAGGACAATCTGCTGCGACCCGATCCCGGCCGCACACCACGGGGCGTCTTCCCCGAACAACCGGCGCACCGTGTGAATGTAGTAGTCGAACACATCCCGATCGACCGGCATCGCGTTCTTCACACCCATGACGAACTGGACATAGGGGGTCCCGGCCAACTGTCCCTTGTCCGCCATTTCCTTCGCCTTGAGGATATGGCTCAGGTCAAAGGCTTCTATTTCCGGCTTGACGCCGTAGGTCAGCATTTCGGACGCGAGCCATTCCACCAGATCCGGCGGGTTCTCGTAGACACGCGTCGGAAAGTTGTTCGATCCAACCGACAAGGATGCCATGTCGGGGCGAAGCGGCAGCATACCGCCACGGGTCTTGCCCGCGCCGGAGCGCCCGCCCGTCGAGAACTGGATGATCATTCCCGGGCAATGTTTCTCGAGCCCTTCCTTCAGGGCCGCAAATTTTTCGGGGTCGGAAGAAGGGGTTTCGTCGTCATTGCGCACGTGAGCGTGAACGATGGTCGCGCCGGCCTCGAAGGCCTCCTGCGTCGATTCGACCTGCTCGGAAACCGTAATCGGAACCGCAGGGTTGTTGGCTTTCGTCGGCAGGCTGCCGGTAATTGCTACGCAGATGATGCAAGGCGTCGTCATGTGACCTTCCGGGTTTGGAACACCGCTCGAACGGTTTTGGCGATTTTAGGCCAGTCATAGCAAGGATCGGGACTTCTCACGCTGTCAAATAGTCGCTAGGTCAGAAATCTCAACGGCGACAATGGTGCAGTATCGAACCCCGCATCGCGTTCGGTGATCATGTCGGCGAGGATCCTGCCGCTGAGCGGTCCGAGTGTGAAGCCTGCGCCGCCGTGTCCGAAATTGTACCAAAGGCCCGGCCGACTTGCCGAAGCCCCAATGACGGGAAGCGAATCCGGCATGTGGCCACGGCTTCCCATCCACGGCGCATCAGGCACGCCGCCGCCGAGCGGAAAGATATCGCGAACCCGCTTTTCCGCCCGCTCCAGCTGTATCGGGTTGGCGATTGCATCGCGGTCGGCGATCTCGAGCCCGGTCGTCAGCCTGATCCCGCCCTCCATGGGCGACAGAGTGTAGCCGTGATCGACATCCATGACCGGGCGCGACAGCGAGGCGCCGGACCGTGGACGAAAATGACCGTGGTATCCGCGCGTTATCGCCATCGGAAACTGTTCGCGGAACCGCATCGCGAAGCCAGCGCTCCATGTGCCCAGCGCGACGACAACCTGCCGGCCTGCCACTCCCTTGCGCGCCGTCGCGATCCGCCATCCAAGGCGCCGCTGCTCGAGCGCGAAGGCATCGCCGTTCAGGAAGATGCCGCCCTCCTGAATGAAATAACGCCAGAGTGCCTCCACCACGCCTGCCGGGTTGGAAACGCTCTCACTCTCCGGCCAGTAGACACCGGTCAGATCTCGCGACTTCAGCCCCGGCTCGACGCTGTTGAGATCGCCCCCGCTCAACTCGCGATAGTCGATACCGAAGATGCGGGCGTAGTGCCGTTCGCGTTCGTCGGCCCGGAATGTCGCCTCTGAGCGATAGACCTGGAGCCAACCGCTCTTGCGATAAAACCGCTCGGCATTGGCCCGGGCAGCGAGCACGTGATGCTCCCTGGCTGATTGCGCACGTAGCCGCTCCATCATTCTTGCAAGATGCTGGATGCCGCCTCGCCCATTGTGCCGGAAGTAATGACGCAACCACGGCGCCAGCCGGACCATTGCGCCATAATCGCAATGAAACGCTGTCGACTGTTTCAAGGCGATATCGATCAGGTCGGCGCTGCGTCTGGGCAGGGAAATGGGGCAAAAGCCGTTGCGTGCAATCAGCCCGGCATTGCCGAACGAGGCCTCTTCGCCCGGATGCCGACGATCGATCAATGCGACGCTGAGACCACGCTTGCGCAAGTGCACCGCCGTCGAAACCCCGACGATCCCTGCCCCCAGCACGATGACGTCGACCTGATGCAAACTTGCCCCTTGGAAACCAGTAAGATTTGCCCCTACTCTAGGCCATACTGCAGATTCCCTCGGGACAACAAACCATTATACACAATTATCGCCTTCTTTTCGGCCTGGCCGCCGAAGCATTCTCCGGAACATTGATGACATGACGGCCAACCCTCTAGCGGCCCTGGGCTGGATCGGACAGCGCGGCACATACGCGCTCACAGCCAGCATCCTGATTGGAATGACCCTGCCGTCCCTGTCGGCCATTGCCCGGCCATACCTGACGCATGCCGTGTTCCTGCTGCTGGTACTGGCATTTCTCAGGGTTGACCCGGTAGCGGTGCGCGCACGTATCAAGCGTCCACGCCTGGTGCTTCTGGCCGCACTCTGGATGATGATTGCCCTTCCGGCCGTTGCCATCGCCGCAGTTTATGTCATTGGGCAGGCATCTGTCCCAAGCGATGTCCTCCTGATCGTATTCCTGATCGTCTGCCCGCCTTCGGTCATGTCGGCACCGGCCTTCATCTATCTGATGGGGATGGACGGTGCTCTCAGCCTCACGTTGCTTGCCCTTGCAACCCTGCTGGCACCGCTGACCGCTCCCTTTGCCGCCGAACTTCTTCTGGGGTCTGCCGTCCACCTCGAGAGTTTTGAGCTGGCGCTCAGGCTCGTCGGATTGTTGGGAGGTTCGGTTGTCATCGCGGCGCTGCTGCGTACCTTCATTCGCCCGCACCGCATTTCCGCGGCCCGCAGTCACATCGACGGTATCAACGTTCTCATCCTGCTGTTCTTCGCAGTCGCCGCCATGGACGGTGTGGCGGCAAGCTTCGCCACACGCCCGAGCTTCACCTTCCTGATTGCAGCCCTGACATTTGCCGCCGCCCTCGGTCAGATCGCCATTACGCTCCTTGTCTTTGCACCGGCATCGCGCACAGATGCCTTTGCAATCGCCCATTCGGCGGGTAGCCGCAACATGGGGCTCATGGTGGCAGCTCTCGGCGGCTCCCTGCCGGATCTCGCCTGGCTCTGGTTCGCGCTCGGGCAGTTGCCGATCTACATGCTGCCGATGATCCTGAAACCGTTCGCACGGGGTTACTGCAACCGTCCCGATTAACGCGCTTGCAGATATTTCACGCCATCACGATGAAGCGCCGACAATCAAACCGATTAGTATTGGGCGCAGGACTTGCCCTTGTGACAGCCTCATGATAGCCGCCGGGAAGAGCCATTCTCGGGACCCAGCTGGGCCAACCAGCCGCAACGGTCCACTCACGCCGGAGACTCCCATGAGCCGTGACATTCTCATTGCCCCTTCCATGCTCGCTTCCGACTTTGCCAAGCTCGGCCAGGAAGTGCGGGACGTCGTCGAAGCCGGCGCCGACTGGATCCACCTCGACGTCATGGACGGGCATTTCGTACCGAACATCACATTCGGCCCTGATGTCATCAAGGCCATGCGCCCCCATACGGACAAGATCTTCGACACGCACCTGATGATCGAACCCTGCGACCCTTACCTCGAGGCCTTCGCCAAGGCCGGGTCCGACATCATCACTGTCCACGCGGAAGCCACAACCCATCTGGACCGTTCGCTGCAGGCGATCCGCTCATTGGGCAAGAAGGCAGGTGTGTCGCTCAATCCGGCCACCCCGGAAAGCGTGCTTGAATATGTTCTCGATCGCCTCGACTTGATCCTGGTGATGACCGTGAACCCTGGCTTCGGCGGCCAGAAGTTCATCGAGGCCATGGTCGAAAAGACACGCCGCATCAAGGACATGATCGGCGACCGACCGATCGACATCGAAATCGACGGCGGCGTAACCCCCGAAACGGCTCCGCTTGTCGCCGCAGCTGGCGCAAATGTGCTCGTCGCAGGCTCGGCCGTCTTCAAGGGCGGCAGCATCGAGAGTTATGCAACAAACATCTCGGCTATCCGCAAGGCCGCCGAAGAAGCCTGAGCTGAAGGCTTGACCGAGTGAAAAAAAGGCCGCGCCGGACATCCTGCGCGGCCTTTTCGTTGATGGATCAGGGCAGGTAGGTCAGGCTTTCGAGAACCGGCTTGTCATCCCAGAAAAGAAATTTCGCGACCACGCTCTTGTCGTACATGGTCTCGTCTTCCTTGTCGTAATACTGACAGGACACGAACAAATGATCCGGATTCTCTTTACCCATGGCTTCGTCGTAAGAGATCCCCCACCACAGCTCCGTATCGCATTGTCCGAGTCCGGCGACGGCCGCCGCAACCCCTGCTGCGCCCGCAGGGGATGCGAGGAACCGCTTAAAGTCGACTTCCTGCCCCTTGGCACCACCGGCAGCCAAAGCCGTGACGAGGCAGCATGAAGCGGCCAATTTCAGAATTCTCATTTTCCCATCCCTTCCGTAAAATCAGGTCGCAAGGTTGGACCACACACAGTGTCAACGGCAGGTAAAATTGCTCTACAAACGACTACATTAAGATCAATTGCCCCCGGACAAACGTTTCTAAATCATTTGCCGGTAGATCTGCCAAGCATGACAGCGACAACTGCGCCAGATCAGAACGACCAGCCGAAACGCGTACACCGGCCCGCAGCCTCGGCTTTGCCCGCAGGAACCTTGCTCGGATTCTCCATGACATGGGCAATCCTGATAGGGGGGCTCGTCGCACTCAAGCTGTTAATCGGCGAACAATCCCTGTCGTTGCGCAGCATCGCCGTGGTTTTGGTCTTCCTTGCCGGCAGTTTTCTCGGCGCGCTCCTTGCTCGCATGTTCACCGGCCTGGTCTGCACGGCGACGAGCACGCCGTCTGCGCGGTTTTCAGCCATGTTCATCGGTCTGTCCTGCGGCACGGTCGGGATGACCGCACTTCTTCATTTCCTCCATTTCGGCCTTTACTACCTTCCCACCCATGTCGATGCGCCGGTCATCTATCTCCTGATCGATGTCCTTATGACAGGCGCCAGCGCTGCCTACATTTTCGTGGTCAGCGGCATGCAACTGCTCCTGCCATGGGGACTGCCGCTGCTGTTTGCCGCCGCCTTCGACTACGCTCGCAGCGGGACCGGCTTGAAAAGATAACGCTCAGGCCCCGATTCCCGGGCTGTCGGATTGAGAACCCGTGACATCTCTGCTAGACCGCGCGCGAGCACTCCCAAAATACGAGGACCCGCGATGATCCCGCGCTATTCCCGCCAAGAAATGGTCGATATCTGGTCGCCCGAAACCAAGTTCCGCATCTGGTTCGAGATCGAGGCCCATGCCTGCGACGCAATGGCCGACCTTGGCGTCATTCCGCGCGAAAACGCCCAGGCGGTGTGGAAAGCCAAGGATGTGGAATTCGACGTCGCGCGCATCGATGAAATCGAAGCGGTGACCAAGCACGACGTGATCGCGTTCCTGACCCATCTGGCCGAACATGTCGGAAGCGACGAAGCCCGCTTCGTCCACCAGGGCATGACCTCTTCCGACGTTCTGGACACTTGTCTCAACGTTCAGCTCGTTCGCGCAGCCGATATCCTCCTCAAGGACATGGACAACCTGCTGGCCGCGCTGAAGAAGCGCGCGATGGAGCACAAGGACACCGTCCGCGTCGGCCGTTCGCACGGCATCCACGCCGAGCCCACCACCATGGGCCTGACCTTTGCGCGCTTCTACGCGGAAATGGACCGCAACAAGGCACGCCTGTTGCAGGCCCGCGAGGAAATCGCAACCGGCGCAATCTCGGGCGCCGTCGGCACTTTCGCAAACATCGACCCGCGCGTTGAAGAGCATGTCTGCAAAGAGCTTGGCCTGCGTCCTGAAACGATCTCGACCCAGGTGATCCCACGTGACCGTCACGCCATGTTCTTCGCCGTGCTCGGAGTGATCGCTTCCTCGATCGAGAACGTTGCGATCGAAATCCGCCACATGCAGCGCACTGAGGTCCTGGAAGGTGCGGAATTCTTCTCGATGGGCCAGAAGGGCTCTTCGGCCATGCCGCACAAGAAGAACCCCGTCCTGACCGAGAACCTCACCGGTCTTGCGCGTCTGGTCCGCATGACAGTGATCCCGGCGATGGAAAACGTGGCGCTCTGGCACGAGCGTGACATTTCCCATTCCTCCGTCGAGCGCGGCATCGGCCCCGACGCCACGGTGACCCTGGACTTTGCTCTGAACCGCCTGACCGGCGTCATCGACAAGATGCTGATCTTCCCGGAAAACATGCTGGAGAACATGAACAAGTTCCCTGGCCTGGTCATGTCGCAGCGCGTGCTTCTGGCACTCACACAGGCAGGCGTATCGCGCGAGGATGCCTACGCCATGGTCCAGCGCAACGCCCTGAAAGTCTGGGAAGAACGCCTCGACTTCCAGGAACTGCTGCTGGCCGACAAGGACGTGGTTGCGGCCCTCGGCGAAGACGCCATCAAGGAAAAGTTCGACATGGGCTACCACACCAAGCATGTCGACACGATCTTCAAGCGGGTCTTCGGCGAAAGCTGAGCGTCGTGTCTCGTCGCCGCACCGTGCGACGCGATCCCCCTCTTTGATCGATCACACCCCCAAAGGCCCTGCCTATCGGCAGGGCCTTTCTCGTTTGTCTTGCTCTGCTGACTACACATTTGTCGATCGCATCGGGAACCAATTTCCCCTCCGTGGCTTTACCCCGGAGAAAGCAGAAGCGGAGATACCGATGACATTCAACGACATCATGATCGGCGCAGTTGCCGTGGTCGGGATTGCCCTGACGTCCATCACCGGCGCAAAGTCGGCCCCGCTTCCGCTGGCGAACCTGACGATCGGCGCGCAAGCACCTATTGATCTCACTCCCATCAAAGACCCGCGCCGCGGCTTTTATCGCCACAACGACTCCTACTGGTACAACGGTCATCGCGGCGAGCGTCACCCGCGCCGCGGCTGGCGCCAGCACCGTGGCTACTGGTTTCCGCCAGCGGCCTTCACTTTCAGCTTCGGCACGCCCCCGCGCCGCTACGCTCCGCCGCCGCGGTATTCCCGTGCGCTGCCGGTGGAACACTACCAGTGGTGCGACAATCGTTATCGCTCCTACCGGGCTCGCGACAATACCTTCCAGCCTTACAATGGTCCGCGCAGGCAATGCCGCTCGCCTTACGCCCGTTGATAGCTAAGCCGCCCCATCACCACAGATTTCGAAGGCCGGTCTCGAACCGGCCTTTCTCGTCTTTTGCCGGTCGCGGCGCGAGAATTTGACAAGCAGGGTATTCCTCGCCATGAGACGGCACGTGCCAAGCTCTCAATCGCGAAGGGTCCCGAACCGTGAAGATCTCAGAAGCCGACATTCTGCTTGTTCCAGGATATGGCGATACGCCCGACGGCCACTGGATGAAGCGCTGGCAGGCCAAGATGGCGAACGCCTGGGTACTGGAGCAGAAGGACTGGTTTCACCCTGTCCGCAAGGTCTGGGAGGACTCGCTTCTCGCCCGGCTGGAGAAAACCACAAGGCCGGTTGTTCTTGTGGGCCATTCCCTCGGCTGCACGCTGATCGCTCACTCTGTGCATCACCTGCCAAAGGGCAAGGTCCGCGGTGCATTTCTCGTCGCTCCGACCGATCTTGAGCGCAAGAAGCCGAAACCGAAGTTCGACGTCGGCGACTTTGTTCCGCTTCCCGTGTCCCCGATCCCGTTTCACGCGCACGTCGTAGCAAGCCGCACCGATCCCAACTGCGCCTATGAGCGGGCCGAGAGCTTCGCAAAAACATGGGGTGCGACCTTTCAGGACGCAGGTGACGCAGGCCACATCAACGTGGAAAGCGGACATGGCCCATGGCCGGAAGGACTTATGTCCTTCGCCTATTTCATGAAGCGGCTGGGCTAACCGAATTCCGGCCTGCCGCAAAAGCCTTTGGCCGGATTTTCGCATGCCTGCAGTGTGCTTAAGTTCAGCTGTTTGCTCGAAATCAAAGGCAGACCCAACCATTCTCCGTACCTTGAACCGTGGGGCTGGATCCATCTGATTGGTGCGGAGGATGTCATGTTCAAGAGAGTTTTGAAGACTGGTTTCGGAAGTGCGCTGGCAGCAGTAATCGTTGCGACCGGCCTTGTTTTGCCCGCGGGCGCGTTCCCATCAACGTCGAACCCTGGTCAGGGGCTGGCAGGAAATTTGGACCTGGTGACCAACGCCAGGTCAACGGTTCGCTTTGGCTTTTACGTTTACAACGGGCATCCCTACTACAGCGGGCACAGGGGCTTCCCGTACCGACGGCCCGGTTGGCGGCACTATAATGGCTGGTGGTTCCCCCCGCAGGCCTTCGGTCCGGCCTATCGCCCCGGATATCCGGTCGCCAGACACCTCAGCCGCGCACATTATGACTGGTGTTTCCGCAAATATCGTTCCTACCGGGCACGCGACAACACGTTCCAGCCATACCATGGGCCACGCAGGGCCTGCAGATCACCGTACTGGCGCTAATCAATCGACGGAAACGGAAGGACCGGAAGGCGCAACGCATTCCGGTCCGCAGTTCAACTCTCGCAGGCTGATTGTGCTGCCCGCAGCGCCTGTGTGACCGCTTCGATGAACAGGGACATGTCGATACCGTAGTTGAGCAAGCGGAACCCTGCCTGCTGCGCCCACGCGATATCCTCGACCGATGTGCAGAACTTGCCGGCAATTTTGCCGGCCGCACGGGTCTTTGCGGCAATTTCCGCCGCTGCCTTTCGCACCGCCTCGCCCTCGGGCGCAAGCTCTGCCCCGTTGGACAGCGTCAGGGACAGATCAGCCGGCCCGACGAAAACCGCATCTATTCCCGGCACCTTGAGAATGTCATCCAAGGCGGCAAAGGCTTCCGGTGTTTCGATCATCGCGAAGGCAAGCGTCTCGTCATTCGCCGTGCGCAGATATTCCGGAGCAGTTTTTCCGGCCAGCATTGCGCCACGGTGCGGCCCCCAGCTGCGCGCTCCAAGCGGCGGGTATTTCATCGCATCGACAAAGGCCCGCGCATCCTCGGCAGAATTGATCATGGGAGCGATGACCGCCTCCGCGCCAAGGTCCAGAAGACGGCTTGCCGTGGCATAATCACCGACAGGGATCCGGGCCACCCGATGGGCCCCACCGAGCGTAGCTGAGGCAAAGCCGTCACGCACCGAGGCAATATCGTGCTGCCCGTGCTGCATATCCAGTGTCACGGTGTCGAAACCGGAGCGGGCGAGCAATTCGACCATGATAGGTACGGGAAGCCCCGACCACACCGTCAGAACCGTTTCGTCGTCTCTCAGTTTACTGGCCAAAGTCGCCGGCATGATATTCGCTCCTCCCACTTGCTACCCGCATCAAAGCTGCGCTGATTGCATGTGGCAAGCGGCCTCTGCGGTCGAGCGGTACGCATTTGCGCACAAAAAAGCCTCCGCCAGACCTGGCGGAGGCTTTTCGATAAACGAGACCTTGAACCGAGCTATCAGCCTTGGGTCTGGATCTGCTCGACGGCCGTGTGCATCAGCTCGTCCATGGTGCGGCGAATCTGATGATCGGACTGGTCGATGTTCTTTGCATCGAAGTCACCACGGATCTTGCGGAACACGTCCTCATCGCCCGGCTCTTCGAAATCTGAGCGGACAACTTCCTTGGCATAGTCCTCGGCGGCATCACCCGACAGGCCAAGCTGCTCAGCAGCCCAAAGGCCCAGAAGCTTGTTGCGCCGAGCGGTTGCCTTGAACCTCAGCTCCTCGTCATGCGCGAACTTGCTCTCAAATCCCTCTTCGCGCTTGTCGAATGTGCTCATCCTGGTGTCTCCTGAACTGCGGAAAGCCTGTCATGCTCCGAATATAGGAGCGATCTGGCCTCTTCCATATCCCCCGAACGCGTTCAAATCAACGCGGGAAACCCCCTATGCCCCAAAAGCATGACCTTTGCGCGAATTGACGCTGCCGAGTTGATTGTACTTTTCGCGCGCTTCGGGTAAGTTCCGCGCCGCTGACGCAGGGCGACGGCTGATGACACCCCATCTCATGAAGATTCGATGTCTCTGACGCCCGGCCGATGGCGACTGGGGGGAAACATGACTAATTGGAAGAACCCCGCTTAATGGATTTCCTCAAGCAAACACGGTACGTGCCCATGAACCGCCGACGCCGCATCTATGAAGGCAAAGCCAAGATCCTCTATGAAGGCCCGGAACCGGGTACGCTGATCCAGCACTTCAAGGACGATGCCACCGCCTTCAACAACAAGAAACACGAGATTGTTGACGGCAAAGGCGTGCTGAACAACCGGATCTCCGAGTTTGTCTTCAACAACCTGAACGCCATCGGCATCCCGACCCACTTCATTCGCCGCATGAACATGCGCGAGCAGCTGATCCGCGAAGTCGAGATCATTCCGCTTGAAGTCGTGGTCCGCAATGTCGCAGCCGGCTCGATCGCCAAGCGCCTCGGCCTTGAAGAAGGCACGCAGCTGCCGCGCTCCATCATCGAGTTCTACTACAAGAACGACGAGCTGGACGATCCGATGGTTGCCGAAGAGCACATCACCGCGTTCGGCTGGGCAACTCCGCAGGAACTCGACGACATCATGGCGCTCGCCATTCGCGTCAACGACTTCCTGTCCGGTCTGTTCCTCGGCGTCGGCATTCGCCTCGTCGACTTCAAGATCGAGTGTGGCCGTCTGTTCGAAGGCGACATGATGCGCGTCGTCGTCGCTGACGAGATCTCCCCGGACAGCTGCCGTCTGTGGGACATCGAGACCAACGACAAGATGGACAAGGACCGCTTCCGCCGTGACATGGGCGGAATGCTGGAAGCTTACCAGGAAGTGGCAAAGCGTCTCGGCATCCTGAACGAGAACGACCGCCCGAGCACTTCCGGCCCGACGCTGGTTCAGTAAGACAATCACGAGCCCCCGAGCGAAAGCCGGGGGTTCTTTTTATAGCGCCGCCCCCCGTTCCATTTGCGGGCGAGCTGGTGTAAGCAGCACCCAATCGGATCCTCACAGTTACAGAGAACGAGCGGCCTGCCGGCCCGTTCGCGGAGAATGCAAGACCATGAAGGCACGTGTCATCGTCACCTTGAAAAACGGCGTCCTCGATCCTCAGGGCAAGGCCATTGAAGGCGCGCTCGGCGGGCTCGGTTTTTCCGGCATCGAGCAGGTGCGTCAGGGCAAGGTGTTCGATCTGGAACTGGCAGCCACGGACAAGACGGCAGCTGAAGCTGAAATCGCCCAGATGTGCGAAAAGCTTCTCGCCAACACCGTGATCGAAAACTATTCGATCGAGATCGACTGATTGCAAGGTCCTCAGCCGGACATGGACGAAGAGGCAAAGAAGGCAATCCGCTTCATGGCCGTGAAGGCCGCCGTCTTCATCTTCCTTCCGGCCCTTGCCGCACTTATCGCCGTAATGGTGATGCTTTGAACGTCAACGGGATGCATTGCCGAGCCATCCCTGGAGAGCGCCCATGAAAACCGCCGTCATCGTCTTCCCAGGCTCCAACCGCGATCGCGACATGTTCCATGCCCTGGAACTGATCACCGGCACCCGCCCGCAGAGCGTATGGCACACCGAGGCCAGCGTTCCGGACGTCGATCTGGTCATCGTACCGGGTGGTTTTTCCTATGGCGACTACCTGCGCTCCGGCGCCATCGCGGCGCGCTCCCCGATCCTCAAGGATCTGGTCAGGAAGGCCGACGCAGGCGTCACGGTTCTGGGCGTGTGCAACGGCTTCCAGATCCTGACCGAAGCCGGCCTGCTGCCGGGTGCCCTGATGCGCAATGCCGGCCTCAACTTCGTCTGCAAGGAAGTGAAGCTGGAAACCGTCAACGACGCGACCCGCTTCTCCTCCTCCTTCAAGAAGGGCCAGGTCTGGCGCTGCCCGGTTGCCCATCACGACGGCAACTACTTCGCCGACGCGGACACTCTGAAGTCCATCGAAGATAACGGTCAGGTCGTCTTCCGTTATGCGGACGGCACAAACCCGAACGGTTCGATCAACGACATCGCCGGCATCATGAATGCCAAGGGCAACGTTCTGGGCATGATGCCGCACCCGGAAAACCTCGTTGAAGAACTCAACGGCGGCACCGAGGGACGTCTCCTGTTCGAAAGCCTTCTGAGCCAGGCGGCCTGATCAGAGCTGACCTTTTCGCAGCCGGGTTGCCGTGGTTTGATAGCCAATAATGGGAGATCGCCATGGCAGAACTTGAGCTGAGCAAGGACGAGCGGGAAGAACTTACTCGGGTTATACAAAATGCCCTGCATGAAGAGCTCGACCACGATGTTGGAAACATGGAAGCCGGTTTCCTTCTGGACAGGCTTCTCGTCCCTCTCGGCCACACGTTCTACAACAAGGGCCTGCGTGACGCCGCCGCAGTCGTTGCCCGGCGTGCCGATGACATGACCGACGACCTCTACGCCTTGGAAAAATCCGGCGTTTCTGCTCGCTGACACGCTATCAGGCGACGACCTTGCGCCGCTCCGCCTTCGGCGTATGGCCGAAGCGGCGGGCAAACGCACGGGAGAATGCGGCCGGCGAGGCGAACCCGCACATGCGGGCGACCTTGCCAACCTGCTCGCCGCCCTCCAGTTCGGCCCGCGCCATATCCAGACGCCAGTTTGACAGATATGCACCCGGCGTCATGCCGACAGTATCCTTGAAGCTGACAGCAAACTGTGTGCGCGACATCCCGGCCTCCTCCGCGAGGCTCTCGAGGCTCCAGGCAGTCTCCGGGTGTTCGTGAATGGCGACGATTGCCCGGGCAAGCCTCGGGTGAGACAGCCCCGCCAGCGCCCCGAAATCCGCCGCGCCCGTCTCCAGGGCGTGGCGCAGGAGCCGGATGACGACAATCTCGCTCAGGCGATGCACGACCGCCTGCCCGCCACAGCGCGGTCTTTCGATCTCTGCCACAAGCGGCAGGACGACGGCCGCGATATCCGGGGCATCATCCAACTCGATTGCAATACACTTCGGCAGAGCTGCTATGAGGTGATCGCCGGCACCACTCACCGATATCCGGGCCGCAGCGGCAAGTGTCTCCCCCGACTGCACCCTTTCACTGTCGCAAGGAATATCGCCGGGTTGCCGGTTCGGCGAAAAAGCCAGCCGCATTCGACCTTCAGCATTGCGAAACACGAACAACCCGCCCCGTTCTTCTATCGCGTCATCGAGCTGGATCACCTGTGCAAGGATCCTGAACCGCTCGATGAGCGCCGACAGGCGATCGAGTCGCCGAGGTGGAGTGCAAGCCGATGCCGTTTTCATTTCCGTACTCAAGATCACAAATAAAGAACGATAGATTGCCCAACGTTCATTATCCTACTGGACAGCGTTTCGGAAGAGGCAAATTGACCGAATCCGATTTAACAGCCAGCCCGGAGTTATCACATGCTCGTTCCCCGTCAGCAGGTCCCGACACTATCGATCGAGACGCTGAGCCACGGCACATTCGACATTGCGTCCGACAAGGGCGATTTCGGCACCCTTGTGGTGTTCTATCGCGGTCTGCATTGTCCGATTTGCGCCACCTACCTGAAAGAACTCGAACGCCTGACGCCCGAATTCGCAGAGCGCGGCGTGAAGACCATCGCCCTCTCGTCAGACACGCGCGAGCGGACGCAACAGATGGCTGAGAAGGTCGGAGCGGAAAGCCTGCGCTTTGGCCATTCCTTGCCGCTGGAAACCGCGCGAAACTGGGGCCTGTTCATCTCGACAAGCCGCGGCACCACGTCGATCGGCATCGAGGAACCGGCCCTCTTCTCCGAGCCGGGCGTTTTCCTGGTGCGCGGCAATGGCGAACTCTATTTCGCCTCAGTGCAAACGATGCCCTTCGTGCGACCGCACTTCAAGGAGATGCTCGGCGCGCTCGACTTCGTGAGGGCAAACGATTATCCGGGCCGCGGCGAATACACCGGGGCTGTCTGATCGTGATCGGATGGGCGGCGCCGCTGCCCATCCGTTTCCGGAGAAATATCTTCGGAGGGATATTGCGCGGACCTCTCTGCCGCACCAATTGAGGGTCACTCATCCTTGGAGTGACTAATATGCTCGCTACTGAGCTTGTCGCCGGTCTGGCTCTTCTTGTGCTGGGCGGCGACGTTTTGGTGCGTGGATCCGTCGGACTGGCGGAACGCATGAACATTTCCCCCCTTTTGATCGGTATCGTTCTCGTCGGCTTCGGCACATCGACGCCGGAACTGATGACCAGCCTGATTGCGGCCTTGAACGGATCGGCCGGCATCGCCGTCGGCAACGTCGTCGGCTCAAACACGGCCAACATCCTGCTGATCCTCGGGATTGCCGCGCTGATCTATCCCCTGCGCGCAGACCCCAGGGCGCTTATGCGCGACGGGCTCGTCATGACCCTCGCGGCACTTGCCTGTCTCGCTCTTGGCGCGTTCGGGACGATCGACCGCGTCTCCGGCGTCCTGCTTCTGCTTGCACTGGCCATCTATCTTCTCGTCACCTATCGGGCCGAACGCGGAACCCACACGCCCTCCGCCGAAATGCACCGGGCGGAAAGCCAGGCCGTGACGGCTCATCCGTGGACCAGATCCTACCCGGCCCTTGTCGTGATGGCCTTGTCCGGGCTTGGGCTGACGATGCTCGGCGCCAAGTGGCTGGTCGGAGCCTCCGTCGAACTCGCACAGCAGTTCGGTATCAGCGAGACCATCATCGGCCTCACCATCGTCGCCGTCGGCACTTCCCTTCCCGAATTGGTTACCTCGGTGATCGCTGCCCTGAAACGCCAGCCGGATATCGCCTTTGGCAACATTCTCGGCTCTAACATCTACAACGTGCTTGGAATTCTCGGCTTTACCGCCCTGGTCAAGCCGATCGATGTTCCAGAGCAGATCATGCGTTTCGACGTCTGGGTGATGCTGGCAGCAACCATCCTTCTGTTGATCTTTGCCAGAACGGGCAAGCAGATCTGCAGGATTGAGGGCGGGCTTCTTCTCGGCGCCTACGCGCTCTATGTTGGCAAGCTGGCCCTTTCCTGACGGATTGGACCCGCTCGCCGGCCGGACTAGCGGACCGTCACATTGACGAAATCCGCATAGACCTCGACCGTGATCCAGACATTGCTGTTGACGATCCGCCGCGCTGCAGTCCGGTCGATCGTTCCACGCAAGATCATCTGTTCCATCCGGTTGCGATTGGCGATCGACCCGAAAAAGCGGTCGCCCTCGTCGCCGCGATCGCGAATTCCGAACTTGTGAAAGTTCGCCCTGTCCTGGCGGATCACCTGCCAGGGCTGGGTCAAGCGCGCCCCCTTGGAGTTGAAGTGATCGTCTGGCCCAAGAAAAGCCGTGTAGACTTCAAGAAGCGGTCCCTGCGCCTGCGTGTCAGCCGCTACGGCCAGCGACATGGCTAGCGGCAGGACTATTGCAAGTGCTGCAGCTCGAACCCTCTTCAATCCCTTCATCTCACGATCCCTCTCGATGGTGGCCGATGAGCAAAGGCTAGCGGCTTTTGTAAGATGGTAACTTGAGGAGCATCAAGACCGGCTTGGCTTTTCAAAGGCTGCCAGAAAAGCCAAGCCGTCTCTCACCGGCGCGGGGGCAGGCCGGGATGGCAAATCGGGCCGCATTCCGCGGACCGGTGAACGTTCCCTATGAACGGTGACTGTCCCAGAACGGCCGAATGGCTTCACCGAGCGCCGCATCGCGGGTCAACCCAATGTCCGCAAGGGCATCGTCGGACAGATGTGCCAGGGCACGCCGCGAGCGGCGAATGCGTCGCCAGAGCGAGATGCGCGCCCAGACAAATGAGGTCACCGCCTTTATGGAGGTCCTCAGCCCGCTCCTTTCTTCGAAAATGGTATCAATTGCCATAATATTGAACCTTATATTGATACAATCTGACCAAAAATGACTCTATTGTGTCGGTTCATTCATATGAATTGACTCAATATCCGGCACAAGATACTAAATTGTCACCATGACAAATTGGCTTCCTGCAGTTCCGGCTGGCGCCGGCCCGATGTACCTCAGACTGGCAAACAGGATCGCAGACGACATCGTCTCAGGCGCCCTGCCGGTCGGGGCAAAATTGCCCCCGCAACGCGACCTCGCGTATGACCTGGGCATTACTGTCGGGACCGTGGGCCGTGCCTATGCGCTGGTTCGCGAAAGGGGGCTGGTGAGCGGAGAAGTCGGTCGCGGGACCTATATTCTCGGGTCAAGCGGCGACATCGTTCGTGATAGCGACGGAGCCAATGAGACCCGAACGGAGAACGGCCGCGAATCCGCGCTGATGGACGCCAAGTTTCCGAACTCGCGGTCAGCCAGACCCGCGCCTCAGATCGAGGATGTCGACTTCGGCGGCACCAGATTGATCTCGCCACCGGCGGAAACAACGAGGCTCGACAGCACCTCGGCCCCCGAAATCGGCCAATCAGCTATCATCGCCCCCTTGCTTCAGGAAATAAGCGCAGATTGTGGGTACGAAATTGCCAGCTACACCCGGATTGTGCCCGACAGCTGGAAAGAGGCAGGCCGCCATTGGCTTGGCCGCAGCAACTGGACACCCGACGCCGACAGCATTGTGCCGACATTCGGCGCACAGGCGGCGATCATGGCGATCATATCCGCCACCACCAATCCGGGAGACCGCATCGTTTTCGAAGAGGTGACATACAGTTCTATCGCGCGTGGAGTGACCCTTGCGGGGCGGCAGCCGGCCGGCGTTGCTCGTGATGAAGAAGGCCCCCTTCCCGAGGCACTGCAGAAAGTCTGTGCACAAAAGCACCCGAAGGTGATCTTTCTCATGCCGACCTTGCACAATCCGACATTGTCGACCATGTCCGAGCAGCGACGGCGCGACATCGTCGAGGTCGCCCGGCAGAACAATCTCTGGATCATCGAGGACGAAGTCTATGGGTCGCTGCGCCAGAACGATCTGCCGACCATGGCATCACTCGCTCCCGAGAGAACGTTTCACGTGGGCTCACTGTCGAAGGCAGTCGCCGCCGGCGTTCGTGGTGGATGGATTTCAGCTCCGCTTTCGCACACACAGCGCCTGATTACCGCGCACAAGATGATGACAGGCGGGATCTCCTTCCTGCTGGCGGAACTCTCCGCCCGACTGGTCCTTTCCGGCGCCGCCGACGAGTTGCGCGGCCGTGTACTCACCGAAATCAGCCATCGTCACGCGCTGACACGAGACTACCTTGAAGGTCTTGAGGTCAGCTCAGCTTCAGACGCGCCCTTCCTCTGGCTGAAACTTCCCGAACCCTGGTTGCCCGGCACCTTCAAGGCGGCAGCGGCTGCAGCGCGGGTGCTCATTGACGACGAGGACGAATTCAAGATCGGCCGTTGCGAGCGCATCTACCACCGTGTGCGCATAGGGTTCACCAACCCGTTGACCCGGAAGGAAACAACTTCGGCTTTTGCCATTCTGAAAGGCCTGCTCGACAACGGCACGAGCGCCTACGACAGCTTCGAGTAGGGCCTGCAGGCGCGGGACCCGCCGATTTTGGATCGCCCCCGTAAAAAGCCGTTACCATCAACCAAAGATTCGGCGATTTAACGCCAATCCCGGTCTCCCATTCGCTGCGGTGATCTGCTAAACCGGCGCAAATCAGCCCCAGGTGCAGCGCGCCGCAAAGATCCGGACCGACATGATCCCGAACGACATCAAGATCACGCCCGACCTTATCGCTTCCCACGGCCTGAAGCCGGACGAATACGATCGCATTCTCGAACTGATCGGGCGCGAGCCGACCTTCACCGAACTCGGCATTTTTTCGGCCATGTGGAACGAGCACTGCTCCTACAAGTCGTCCAAGAAGTGGCTGAAGACCCTGCCGACCACGGGCCCGCGCGTTCTTGTCGGGCCTGGCGAGAACGCTGGCGTTGTCGACATCGGTGACGGTGACGCCGTGGTCTTCAAGATGGAAAGCCACAACCACCCGTCCTACATCGAGCCCTACCAGGGCGCTGCGACCGGCGTCGGCGGCATCCTGCGCGACGTATTCACCATGGGCGCACGCCCGGTTGCCGCGATGAACGCGCTGCGCTTCGGCGAGCCTGATCATCCGCGCACCCGCCATCTCGTGTCCGGCGTCGTCTCCGGTGTCGGCGGCTATGGCAATTCCTTCGGCGTCCCCACGGTGGGCGGCGAAGTCGAGTTCCACGCCAGCTACAACGGCAACTGCCTCGTCAACGCATTTGCGGCCGGCCTTGCGCGCACCGACGGCATCTTCCTGGCCAAGGCAGAAGGTGTCGGCCTGCCGGTCGTCTATCTCGGCGCCAAGACCGGCCGTGACGGCGTCGGCGGCGCGACCATGGCCTCGGCCGAATTCGACGACACGATCGAGGAAAAGCGTCCCACCGTTCAGGTCGGCGATCCCTTCACCGAAAAGTGCCTCCTGGAAGCCTGCCTCGAGCTCATGAAGACTGGCGCGGTGATCGCGATCCAGGACATGGGAGCGGCCGGCCTGACCTGCTCGGCCGTCGAAATGGGCGCGTCAGGCGACCTCGGTATCGAACTCGACCTCGACAAGGTGCCTTGCCGCGAAGAGCGCATGAGCGCCTATGAAATGATGCTCTCGGAAAGCCAGGAGCGCATGCTCATGGTCCTGCGTCCGGAAAAGGAAGCGCAGGCCGAAGCCATCTTCAGGAAGTGGGGCCTGGACTTTGCAATTGTCGGCAAGACCACGGACACTCTGCGCTTCATCGTCAAGCATCAGGGCGAAGTCGTGGCCGACCTGCCCATCAAGGAACTGGGCGACGAGGCGCCGGAATACGACCGTCCCTGGGTCGAATGGGAAAAGCTCCCGGTTCTGGACGAAGACGATATTCCGGAACCCGCTGACTATGCCGAGGCTCTGACCAGGCTGGTCGGCGGTGCCAATGGCTCGTCACGCCGCTGGGTCTACGAACAGTATGACACCCTGATTCAGGGCAACAGCGCGGCAACGCCGGGTGGAGATGCGGGCGTCATCCGCGTCGAGGGCTCCCGCAAGGGCCTGTCGTTCTCGGTCGACGTAACCCCGCGCTACTGCAAGGCCGATCCGTTTGAGGGCGGCAAGCAGGCGGTTGCCGAAGTCTGGCGCAATCTGACCGCAGTCGGTTCCGAGCCGCTCGCTGCCACCGACAACCTGAACTTCGGCAACCCGGAAAAGCCGGAAATCATGGGCCAGTTCGTCGGCTGCATCAAAGGTATCGGCGAAGCCTGCCGTGCTCTCGACTTCCCGATCGTTTCCGGCAACGTCTCGCTCTACAACGAGACCCACGGCGAAGCGATTCTCCCGACCCCGGCCATCGGCGGCGTCGGCCTTCTGCCCGACGTGACCGTGCGCGCCTCCGCCTCGTTCAAGAATCCGGGAGATGCGATCGTCGTGATCGGCGGCAAGGGAACCCATCTGGGTGCTTCCCAGTATCTGGCCGACATTCTCGGCCGCGAGGAAGGTGCTCCTCCCCCCGTCGATCTCGAAGCTGAAAAGCGCCGCGGCACGCTCGTGCGCCAGTTCATCGGCGCAGGCCGGCTGACCGGTGTGCATGACGTTTCCTCAGGCGGTCTGGGGGTTGCGCTGGCAGAAATGGCCATGTCCGGCGGCATCGGAGCAACCGTCAAGGTCGACGGCCCGGCCCATGCTGCGCTCTTTGGCGAGGACCAGGGCCGCTACGTGCTGACCGTCTCTTCGGACAATCTTGACGCTTTGCTGGAAGACGCGATCGATGCCGGTGTGGACGCACAGCAAATCGGAACGACCGGAGGCACGGAATTGACTGTTGAGGGTATCCTCACCATATCCGTTGCAAAGCTGAAGGAAGCGCACGAGAATTGGTTCCCGAACTACATGGCGGGACACTGACGCCCCGCCCTGTCGGCTTGCAAGCGAACGCATAGCCAGACCGTAGGTCAACGCCAGAATTCAAGGGAAGAGGACCCGACCGACATGCCAATGGACGCGAACGAGATTGAGGCCCTGATCAAGGCAGCCCTGCCCGATGCAAAGGTCGAAATCCGCGATCTTGCCGGAGACGGCGACCATTATGCGGCCAACGTGGTCTCCGAAACCTTCCGCGGCATCAGCCGCGTGCAGCAGCATCAGCTGGTCTATCAAGCCCTGAAGGGAAACATGGGCGGTGAACTCCACGCCCTGGCGCTTCAGACCAAGGCTCCCGATTGACCTGAGACCGTAGATCGACGGCACACGAACATGGTTCCGCCCGCTGCGGCGGCAGAAATACCCGAAAGGACAGACAGATCATGAGCATCCAGGATTGGATCAAGAACGAAGTCGACACCAATGACGTCGTACTCTTCATGAAGGGCACCCCGAACTTCCCGCAGTGCGGTTTCTCGGGCCAGGTCGTGCAGATCCTCGACTACGTCGGCGTCCCCTACAAGGGCATCAACGTGCTGGAAGACGACGACCTGCGTCAGGGCGTCAAGGAATTCACCAACTGGCCGACGATCCCGCAGCTCTACGTCAAGGGCGAGTTTGTCGGCGGCTGCGACATCATCCGCGAGATGTTCCAGAACCAGGAACTTCAGGCTACCTTTGCTGCCAAGGGCATCGAGGTACAGCAGAGCGCCTGATCCGCACACGCGAATGAGGACACGAAAGGCGGATCATCTGGTCCGCCTTTTTTCTTTGCGGTTGTCAGTTTTCATTGCGGATGTCAGCGCGAACCGGCCAGCAAACGATTGTCGACCAGCCACTTCAGGCCACGCTTCCAGGCCTCGTCCGTGTTGCCTCGAATATCGGTCTGGTAAAGCTGCAGCACCCTGCCCGTTTCGGCATCCCGCTCCCGCAAGATGATGGTCTGCACCAGAACCGACAGCTTCTGTACGGCGCCTGTAATGGACGTTGGCGCGCCGAGCTTGCGGGCAAGCTTCTCCTCACACCGATTGCAGGAAAAAACGTCGCCATAGCGCTCAGCGTCGGCGCCGAGCGGGGCCAGATCCACCGGTTCGTAGTCACCACTTTCAACAAGCAGCTCTCGCAGATAGGCGGAGAGCATCTCGATGCGTCTATATTCTGCCTCGTTCTTGGCCCCGTATTCGACTTCCTGCGAGAAGTTGATGAACTCCATGTCGAAGACGGCAACAGGCTTTGCCTGAACATGGACGGTCGAAAGAAGTACAACGCATATGAATATGAAAAGTCGCATGGGCAGCTCCCGGCAATCGAAAGCGGTTTGAAAATATCAAAAGCCTAACTCGAGCCAAGGTTGACCACCACCGGGAAGAAGGTCTGCAATTGCGAGTCGCATCGGGCGGCTTGAGCAGAAACTGAACAGTCTATTTCCTGTAATGGGAAATTTCGACTTTATCCAAGATTTGAAAACGCTGCGTAAGATCAGCCACTCGGCAAATTTTTCCGAATCGCCTATCCTGAACGGAAGGTGAATGCCGGTTTCAGGATCAGTACACTCGCGTCCCGTCATTCTCCGCCCATCGCTTCAAAGGCCGCCACCGGCCGAAGAATGGGAAGGGGGACAAAATGAAAACAATCGCTGTTGCCACGATCTGCTGCGCATTTGCAGCGCTGATCTACGACCTCTTTGACACACGTCCGGAACCTGATCTGACGCGGATCGATTGCGTGGAAATCGCGGTTTTCGCCCCGCAGGCAAGCATCAAGTCGGCGGAGAACCTGTGCCGCAACTACGGCGGCATCGCCAAAACCGACGCTCAGCCCAGCACCGAAGGGCTCGTCATCCTCGTGCGCAATCAGCCCGTCGGCGGGTTTTCCGGCCAGAACTGGATCCGCTGATAGCGCGCTCGTCCCCTTCGCGTTGAACAACTATTCCGCGGCGAAGAGACCTGCCGTCATCGCCAGCCCTGCCCCGCATGGCTCCTCCGCCTCGCCCGATGCATCATCTGCCGCAGCAGAACCAGGTCGAAGGTTCGCGAAATCATAAAGCGTGCGATCCAGAAGATGGGACGGCCGGGTGTGTGCCAGGGCCCGCGCCATGACGCCGAGGCGCCCCGGGCTTTCCTTTTCCCATGTCTGCAGCATCTTCTTCACTTCTTCGCGCTGAAGGCCATCCTGCGAGCCGCACAGGTTGCACGGAATGATCGGGAACTCCATTCCGGCAGCAAACTTGGCGATATCGCTCTCGGCCGCATAGGCGAGCGGACGCAGCACCAGAAGATCGCCTTCATCATTGACCAGCTTCGGCGGCATGGACGCGAGGCGTCCGCCATGGAACAGGTTCATGAAGAAGGTTTCCAGGATGTCTTCACGGTGGTGGCCGAGCACGATTGCCTCGCAGCCCTGTTCGCGGGCAACGCGATAGAGAATGCCCCGGCGCAGACGCGAGCACAGCGAGCAATAGGTCCGGTGCGCCGGGATCTTGTCCGTCACGATGGAATAGGTGTCCTCGCGAATGATCACATGCTCGATCTCATTCTTCTCGAAGAACTCCGGCAGGATGTGTCCCGGAAAGCCGGGCTGAGCCTGGTCGAGATTGCAAGCGATCAGCTCGACCGGCAGCAATCCACGCCACTTGAGTTCGACCAGGACAGCCAGAAGTGCGTAGCTGTCCTTGCCTCCGGATAGGCAGACAAGCCATTTCGGCCGCGTTGTGGAGGCATCGGGGGCGACCATCGCATAGTCACTCATTGCCTCGCGCGCCTGCCGAAGGAGGCGCTTGCGCAGCTTCTTGAACTCCACGCTCGAGGGTGCGTTGCGCAGAAGCAGCGGAACGTCTGCGGCTGAGTCCTGGGCGATGTCGTTCATGGGGTGTTGCCTTGCTTGCATCTCGACGTCTCCGGAGGCTGCTGTCCGAAGCGGTTTTGACCAGACGCTCACATACCGGATCGCCGGAAAAAGGCCAAGACCAAAGGCGTTTGATCAACGTGATACGCTGACCTTCGGAGCGCAAGGCATAAAAAAGGGGCTGCCAGAGGCAGCCCCATTCCAAGATCCCCGAAGGGAAATCGGATTAACGCGAGTAGAACTCGACGACCAGGTTCGGTTCCATCTGCACCGGATACGGTACATCGGAGAACGCCGGAACGCGGGAGTAGGTCGCGGTCATCTTGGAGTGATCGACGTCGAGGTAATCCGGAACATCGCGCTCTGCGGACTGGACAGCTTCCAGAACCAGTGCGAGCTGCTTGGACTTTTCACGAACCTCGATGACGTCGCCCGGACGAACACGGTAGGACGGGATGTTGACCCGCTTGCCGTTGACCTTGACGTGACCGTGGTTGATGAACTGACGCGACGCGAAGACGGTCGGAACGAACTTTGCACGGTAGATGACGGCATCAAGACGACGCTCGAGCAGGCCGATGAGGTTTTCGGAAGTATCACCGCGCATACGGGACGCTTCGTCATAGACCTTGCGGAACTGCTTTTCGGAGATGTCGCCGTAGTAACCCTTCAGCTTCTGCTTTGCACGGAGCTGAACACCGAAGTCGGACAGCTTGCCCTTGCGGCGCTGACCATGCTGACCCGGACCATATTCGCGCTTGTTGACCGGGCTCTTCGGGCGGCCCCAGATGTTCTCGCCCATGCGGCGATCGATCTTGTACTTAACGCTGTGGCGCTTAGACATCGCGGTTTCCTTTTGTAACGCGTTGTTCTTCTACAAGGAAACGCGCCCTCCTTTATCCTGACCCAAGGCTTGCGCCATGACTCGGGATCGACAGGGGCTCGGCTAGACGGCGCCGGCCGAACGCCCACGGGTGCGTAATGCCCGGACCGAGTTATCGCTCCGGACGCGCGGGTACTACCTGACGGGGGGGCAAAAGTCAATTGCCGGCGCCGGCGGAAGGAACACCACTGAGCCTCGGCCAATGGAGGCCGGTCAATACCGCTTTCGGCGCCCATCCGATGCTAGCGGGAATGGCGACAAGCCAGGAGATCCGATTCTCTCCAGCATTTTCGCCACCCTTCCGTGCAACAGTCCCGCAGCAATTCCATCAAAAAAAGAGCAGAAAGGAAAAACAAATTATTTCAGCATCTTATTCTTTCCCTGATACAACCAGAGGACGTTTTGACGAAAATTAATGCATTAATTCAGGAATAATTAATTGCCAATTTTCACAATGCCTCTAGGAAACTCGCAATGAGAATTTTAGGGATGGCCATATTTACGGATGGCTCCTCCCTGTCTGGATGCGTTCCGGAGACCGTAGCATATGGCAACAGTTCATCGAGTGCTCGACGAAGCAGGCAGCCCTGCCTGTTCGGACCAGCCGCTCACAGTATCGCAGATCCTTGATGCGACCTGCTACGCATTCCAGCCGATCGCAGATTTCGGGACAGGCGTCGTCTACGGCTACGAAGCGCTCCTGCGCCACCACGAGAGCCTTGGCTTCGGCACCCATGCGGAGTTGTTCGACGCAGCCTGGGAAAGCGGAATACTCCCCGAACTGGAAGCGGCCCTTCTGGCAGCTGCGCTGGATGCCTATTCGAAACTGCCCACGGCACGCGGCACCAAGCTGTTCTTCAACCTCGATGGCCGTGACCTGGGTGCCGGCGAAGACCGCAGGGTGCGCCTCGGCGACATCGTGACATCGAAGGGCTTCAGCCCGACACAGGTCTGCCTCGAGCTTTGCGAAACCCACCGAAACGGCACATCGGAAATCACCGATCACGTCCTGAACAATCTGCGTCGAACGGGCTTCATGTTCGTTCTGGATGATTTCGGCAAGGGCTTTTCGGAACTGAGACTCATTCACGACCTCGGCCCGGACTACATAAAGATCGACCGCTTCTTCCTGAACGGAATCGAGACGGATGCGCGCCGCAAGCTTTTCGTGACGACCGTCGCCAATCTCGCGCACGTTCTGGGTGCTCGCGTCATTGCTGAAGGTGTTGAGACGGAACGCGAGTTCAAGGCCTGCCGTGACGCCGGATGCGATCTTGTACAAGGCTTCTACGTCGCCGAGCCGTTTATAGAAAAGCGCGACGCCCGACTGTTCTACGACCATGTCCGGGTCAGCAGCATGGGCACCACGCGCAAGGAGGAAGAGCGCCGCATCCGCAATGAGCTTCAGCAGCTGTCCACGGTCAATCATGACGGCTCGATGAGCACCCTGCTCGACATGTTCCTGACCGACCAGGAAGTCAGCCTCGTTCCGGTCATCGACGCCAACAATGAACCGCGCGGGCTGATCCATGAGCGCGATCTCAAGGCTTATCTCTATGCAGGCGGCTTCGGCGAGGACGACTACCACGCCGCCCTTGATCTGCCGCTGCGCAATTTCGTGCGATCCTGCCCTATCGCCGACATCGATTCCAACGCGGACATGCTTCTGGTGACCTTTGCCTCGTCGCTCAACTCCGACGGCATCATCATCACCGAGAACTTCCGTTATGCCGGGTTCCTGTCTGCCACGTCCTTGCTGAAGATCATTCATGAGCGCCGTCTGGAAGAAGCCCAGGACCAGAATCCGCTGACCCGCCTTCCAGGTAACGGCGCGATCAACCGCTTCATAAAGGACGCGGCAAAGCCCCGCCCGGCACCACGCCATTTCTGCTACTTCGACTTCGACAACTTCAAGCCCTTCAACGACACCTACGGCTACCGTCAGGGCGACCGGGCCATCATCCTGTTCAGCGAGTTGATGCAGCAGCATCTGACCGGAACAACAACCTTCCGTGGTCACATTGGCGGCGATGACTTCTTTGCCGGGTTCATGAACGGCGACCAGACGGAAATCGCCACCCAACTCCTGAGCCTGAAGCGCGCATTCAAGTCCGACGTGGAAAGCTTCTACAGCGCCGAACATCGCGAGTGCGGCTACATCGAAGCGGCCGACCGTTTCGGCTCGCCCCGTCTCTTCTCATTGCTGGACTGCTCGATCTCGATGATGACGCTCGAATCGAACGTGGCTCTGGCTCCGGACCAGGTAACCGCCGAGATTGCTGAATTGAAGCGGGCGGCCAAACGCTCCGACGACGGCATCGCGGTCAAGACGATCTCGGGCTGATTGCGTGCAAGGGCTAACGCCCGCCAAGTCATGGCCAGTCAATCGGCGCAAACAGCCAATCCAAAGCCATTTAGAAGCCTCTCGGTCACGGGCGCACAACACCCGGACGTCAGGATAGCACGGTCGGGACGGCTCTCTCCCTTTGCGGAAGCATCTCGGATTTCCGCGCGTTGCTGCGTCACCCGCGCCAGCTGCCGGGCAATCGCCTCCGCCGGATCGAGCCAGTCGACCGGCCATGGCGCAACCTCCCGGAACCGGTTGGCCAAAAAGGGATAATGGGTGCAGGCAAGGACCACGATGTCGGTCCTGCGCCCGCCCTCTTCCAGGAAACAGCCGCCGATTTCCCTCAGCAGATCCGTGTCGTCAAGATTGTCGCCGCGCAGATGCGCCTCAGTCATTTCGGCAAGCTGGTCGGATCCGACCAGGCGCACATGACAGTCACGCGCGTGGGCGGCGATCAGGTCCCGCGTATAGGCCCGCTGAACGGTGCCCGGCGTTGCCAGAACGGAGATCAGGCCAGACCGGGTTCGCGCCGCCGCAGGCTTGATCGCAGGCACTGTGCCCACGAACGTACGGTCCGGAAACGCGGAACGCAGAGCTTCCCCGGCCAGGGTGAAGGCTGTGTTGCAGGCAATCAGGATCGCCTTTGGATCGTGCCTTTCGATAAACGCGCCGACGAGATCGACGAGCCTTTGCTTCAAAGGCTCTTCCTCCCAATTCCCGTAGGGAAAACCGGCATCGTCAATCACATAGACAAGGCGTTCGAAGGGAAGCTTGAAGCGCACCTCGCGCAGGACGGTGAGGCCGCCGACCCCGGAATCTAGGATCAGGATAGGACGGCGGTCACTCATCTCATGCGTCGCTTTCGATATCGCCCGAAGCCGTGTCCTGATCGGGCCGCGGCCGAGTCCGGCGTTTTTCCAGGGCGGCAACGACGCCGCGCAGGGCACGCACTTCCTGGTCCGTCAGGTTTGCCTTCTGGAAGATGTTGCGCAGGGTCCGCACCATGTGCGGGCGGCGCTCCGGCGGGCGAAAGAACGTGACGTTGTCCAGCGCGCCTTCGATATGCTCGAAGAAGCGCATGACGTCATCCTTGGAGGCCGGCGGGTTCTCGTCTTCGGACAGGCGGAATGGCAATGCGCCCTTGGTCGCGATCTTGCGCCATTCATAGGCGCAGACGAGCACCGCCTGGGCGATGTTCAGCGAGGCGAAATCAGGATCCACCGGCAGGGTCACGATCTCGTCGGCCAGTGCCACTTCGTCGTTGTTGAGACCCCAGCGTTCGCGGCCGAACAGGTAGCCTGTCGCCTGGCCGGAAGCGCCAAGACCAACAACACGTTCGGCGGCCTCGTCCGGCCCACGCACCGGCTTGGGCACTTCGCGGGACCGGGCGGTCGTCGCGAAAACGAATGTCAGATCCGCGATTGCTGCTTCAACGCTGTCGAAAACCTGCACCTTGTCGATCACATGATCGGCCCGGCTGGCGGCGGCACGCGCCTTTTCGCTCGGCCAGCCGTCGCGCGGATTGACGATTCGAAGATCCGTCAGGCCGAAATTCGCCATGGCACGGGCAGCGGTACCGATGTTCTCGCCAAGCTGCGGCTCGCACAGGATGACGGCGGGCGGGCGCACATCGATCTGGCGCGCCTCGTCGCGGATATTTGTGTTTCTCGTCATGGGCCGGATTTAGCCGAAGAGCACGATTTTGGGAAGGGTCGACAGACCAGTCCCTCAAAGCTGCTTGCAGAACACTGTCGTGGCGCCCATTCGGCCGTCCGGGAAAAGGGCGTAGCCGGGGATCACCCCCACCTTCTCGTAGCCGCATCTGGGATAGATTGTTTCGGCGAGTTCTCCGGTGGATGTGTCGAGCACCAAAAGAGAACGTCCGAGCGAGCGAGCCAGCGCTTCCAATGCCTCCAGCAGCTTTCTCGACAATCCGCGGCCTCTTGCATCCGGGTGGACCATCAGCTTGGCGACTTCTGCCCGGTGCAGACCGTTGGGTTGCTGGGCGAGCTCGAGCATCACCGTGGCGACGATGCGCCCGTCGAGGCGCGCCACCAGGAGATAACGCTCATGCCTTTCGACCCCTTCCAGCTTCGATGCCCAGAAGGTCTCCGCCTCTGCTTGTGAAAACGGCAGGACAAACCCGACACCGCCCCCGCCCTCAACACAGGCGCGAAGCACATCGCCAAGATCGGCAAGGCCTGCGCGGGCAGCATCAGCGGTCAGGAGTTCTATCGGCGCGGCGGCTTCAAAAGCATGGGTCATGGTGAAATTACCGTCAGAACATAGCGCGCGGTTTCCGGGCCGGGCGCAAAATAACTGTTGCCTTCCGTCAGTTTGAAACGAAGGCAGTCCCCGGCGGACAGGCGATGAACAAGGGATCCTATCCGCATTTCCAATGCGCCCGATTGCAGCCAGAGATGGTGCTCAAGCTCCGGGATCGGCGTATCCGGATAGGAGATGGTTGCCCCCGCAGGCAGCTCTCCCAGGATAACCGCGCCCTTGTAGCCCGGGCGAGCAGGAGAAAGACTGCGCCGGCGAAAGCCCGAATGCGGATCCGTCCACACCGATTGTTCAGAGGCTGGTACCAGATCCAATCCGCGATCCTCGCTTGCCGAGAAGAGCACCGCCATCGGGACCTTGAAGGCTTTGCACAGGCGGCCCAGAACACTTGCTGTCGGGCTGATTTCGCCGCGTTCAATCCGTGACAGGCTGGCACGGCTGACACCTGATCGTTCAGCGGCATCGTCGAGCGTCCAGCCCTGATCCTTGCGCAACGTTGCCAGCCGTTCCGCCAGCCGCCTGTCGAGATAGTTGGTGTCGCTTTCATTGATTCTCATAAATGATACTAAATCTCATTTATGAGATTTTGAAAAGACTCATTCGAAGGCACGAATGAAAACGGCCCCGCCGTGAAGCGGGGCCATACTCAAGATCGGAGATCCATAGCAAGAAAGGCCGTTCAGGCTGCCTTCTTGTTCAACTTGTCTTCGGCAAGCCGGGACAGCTTGGCGTCCGCGCTCTTTTCCTCTTCCATGTTGTCACGCAGAAGACTGATGGCATCATCATGACCGAGCAGCTTCGCCCAGGTCAGGAGTGTGCCATAGCGCGTGATCTCGTAGTGCTCGACGGCCTGAGCAGCAGCGATCAGCGCCGCATCAAGGGTTTCCTTGTCATCGATTTCCTCGATGAGTTCCTCGGCTTCCTTCACAATGCCCTCGATCGCCGGACATTCTTCGCCCGAAGGCTTCTTGCCGATGACTTCGAACACCTTCTTGAGGCGTTCGATCTGCGTCTTGGTTTCCGCGTGATGATCCTTGAAAAGCGACTTGAGCGCCGTGCTCGAGCTCTTTTCGATCATGGTCGGCAGGTTCTTGTTGATGTGATTTTCAGCGAAGTACACGTCCTGAAGGGTGTGCTCGAAAAGTTCAGACAGATTGGAAATAGACATCGTAACCGCTCCTTTCATGGCACGCTTGGCGCGCATCTGACCTCACATCAACCGCGTGCATGGCACTTCGGTTCCAACCCTGCGGCAGTTTCTTTCACCCTCGCGATGGACGCCGCGCGGACGCGGCGCAACCGGCATCTAGCTGCGCGAAAAGACTGCGCTGGCATTCACCCCGCCAAAACCGAAGCCATTGGTCAGAATGTGATCGACAGAGCGCTCAATGGCCTTGCCGGGGATCAGCTCGAAGCGAGAGATCGCCTCGTCCGGCGTGTCCAGATTTCGGGATGGCGGCAGCAAGCCGCTGGTCAGCGCCTTCACGCAGGCAATGGCCTCGACCGCTCCCGCTGCCCCCAGCAGATGACCGAACATCGACTTCGAAGAAGATACCGCCAGATCCTTTCCCCGCCCTTCGAACAAGGTATCGAGTGCTGCGATTTCCGCTGCATCGCCAACCGGCGTCGAAGTGGAATGGGCATTCACATAGCCGATGTGTCGGGGTTCGAGATTGGCCATGCGCAGCGCCCCGCGCATGGCGCGCAGGCCCCCTTCCCCATCCGGCGACGAAGCTGTCACGTGATAGGCATCGCCCGAGGTTCCGTAGCCCGACACGACCGCCAATATCTCGGCGCCCCGGGCCTTGGCATGGGCCTCACTCTCCAGAACGAGAATGCCGGCCCCTTCACCCATGACGAAGCCGTCCCGGTCCTGATCGAACGGCCGCGAGGCGCTCGCCGGATCATCATTCCGCTTGGTCGACATGGCCTTGGCGGCGGAAAAACCGGCCAATGATACCGGATCGAGACAGGCCTCCGCCCCACCAGCCACCATGAGGTCAGCCTCGCCGTTCCGGATCAGGCGCACCGCGTCTCCGATGGCCTGCAGACTTGCAGCACAGGCCGTAACGGGGGCGCCTAGCGGCCCCTTCAGGCCATGGCGAATGGACACCTGCCCGCTGGCCAGATTGGCCAGAAACGAGGGAACCAGAAACGGCGAAACCCGGCGCGGACCGCGCTCGGCAACAAGCCTGGTGCCCGCTGTCATCGCCGGAAACCCACCAACCCCCGTCCCGATGATGGTGCCTGAACGCTCTTTCTCGTCACTCGACTTGGGCGACCACCCGGCCTGGGCGAGCGCTTCGTCGGCAGCGGCGATGGCAAAGTGGATGAAGCGGTCCATGCGCTTTTGTTCGCGCGGCTCAAGGTAGCGATCGACGTCGAACCCTTCAGGATCTTCGGAAATCGTTGGAACCTCGCCGGCAACCTTGCAGGCGAGCTGCTCGCTGTCGAAATGCGTAATCCGGCGAATACCGTTCGCCCCGGCCACGACCTTGCGCCAGAAGGCCTCGACCCCGACACCCAGTGGAGAAACGACTCCAAGCCCTGTCACAACCACGTTTGTCATCTGCCTTGATCCTTATCCAATCACTATTGTGTAATTGCACTTTTCATTGTGCGAAGTGTTGCATGTCACCGGCAGCGTTTGTTAGAGCGTCGCCAGCACCTTCAGTGCCTTCACTGTTTCACTGAAATTGTCCGCCCCGATTTCGCGGGCCAGTTCCGCCTGGGCCTGACGCCAGAACGGTAGCGCCTCGTCAAGCATTGATGAGCCGGAAGGGGTCAGCTCATAGAGCCGCGCCTTGCCGCTCTCTGCCTTGCGGGTGGTCACCAGGCCCTTGCGCTCGAGACCGGAAAGATTGCGCAGAAGAGTCGTGCGCTCCATGCAGACCGTTTCGGCCATTTCCGAGACGGTCTTGCCATCATGTTCCCGCACCAGGACCATGACCGAGAACTGAGCGGCCTTGAGGCCGAAATGGGTGACATACCGGTCATAGCGACGGCTGATCGCCCGCGCGGCCTTGCGCACGTTGAACAGCATGCAGACGCTAAAATCGTCCGCATCCTGATCTTCAGTCCTGAAGTCATTCCCGATCATGGGCGTGAGTTAATAGTGCAATTACACACTTGTCAATCGGCTCATTCACACCGCTTCACCCCCTTTCGTTCGATTGCCTTTTGGCGGCCGTTTGATAGAACTCGTGCAACTTGCCGGCCGGCGTCACTGAGGGGCTGGCAATTGATTGCGTACAATTGTATACGCAGTTCCGGATTTCATCGGGAACGGCACCACGTTCCCCATTCGCCAAAGTTCGAACTCAGGAAATGTGAGACATGGCCGACATTATCTACACCAAGGTCGACGAAGCCCCCGAACTCGCAAGCGGCTCGTTCCTGCCGATCATCAAGGCCTTCACCAAGGAAGCCGGCATCACCATCGGCACCAAGGACATCTCTCTCGCCGGCCGCATCCTGGCCGTGTTCCCGGATTTCCTGACCGACGCGCAGAAGCAGTCCGACGACCTGGCCGAGCTTGGCGAACTGGTGAAGACCCCGGACGCCAACGTCATCAAGCTGCCGAACATTTCCGCGTCCCAGCCGCAGCTGAACGCCGCGATCAAGGAACTGCAGGACCAGGGCTACAAGATCCCGGACTATCCGGCTGATGCCTCGACCGACGCCGAAAAGGACATCAAGGCCCGCTACGACGCGATCAAGGGCTCGGCGGTGAACCCGGTCCTGCGCGAGGGCAACTCCGACCGCCGCGCGCCGAACGCGGTCAAGGAATACGCCAAGAAGAACCCGCACTCGATGGGTGCCTGGGCGTCCAGCTCCAAGACCCACGTCGCCACCATGGGCGAGAACGACTTCCGCTCCAACGAGAAGTCCGTCACCGTCGCAGCTGGCTCTGCCGGCACCGCGAAGATCGAGTTCGTTGCCAAGGACGGTTCGGTCAAGGTTCTCAAGGACAACTTGAAGCTTGCAGAAGCCGATGTCCTCGATGCCACCTACATGAGCGTCAAGGCGCTCTCCGCTTTCCTGGAAAAGGAAATCCAGGCCGCCAAGGACGCAGGCATCCTGTTCTCCGTCCACCTGAAGGCCACCATGATGAAGGTCTCCGACCCGATCATCTTCGGCCACGTGGTCAAGGCGTTCCTGAAGGACGTTTTCGCAAAGCATGAAGCCACCTTCGCAGAGCTCGGGGTCAATCCGGACCTCGGCCTAGGCGATCTGGAAGCCAAGGTCGCGACCCTGGCCGGCGACAAGGCAGCCGAGATCCAGGCAGACATCAAGGCAGCGCTCGACAACGGCCCGGCCATGTACATGGTGAACTCCGACAAGGGCATCACCAACCTGCATGTTTCCTCGGACGTCATCATCGACGCCTCCATGCCGGCCCTCATCCGTGCAGGCGGCAAGGGCTGGGGCCCGGACGGCAAGGAAGCCGACGCAGTCTGCGTCATTCCGGACTCTTCCTACGCCGGCGTCTATGATGCCGTCATCGAGTTCTGCAAGAAGAACGGCGCTCTTGACCCGTCCAAGATGGGCACCGTGCCGAACGTTGGCCTGATGGCCCAGAAGGCCGAGGAATACGGCTCGCATCCGCAGACCTTCAAGGCAGCAGCCGACGGCACCATGCGCATTGTCGATGCGGCCGGCAACACGCTCATTCAGCATGACGTGGAAGCTGGCGACATCTGGCGCGCCTGCGTGACCAAGGACGCTCCGATCCGCGACTGGGTCAAGCTTGCCGTCAACCGCATGCGCCTGTCGGGCATGCCGGGCGTCTTCTGGCTGAACTCCGAACGCGCCCATGATGCAGAGCTGATCAAGAAGGTCGAAGCCTACCTGCCGGAACACGACACCACCGGTCTGGACTACCGTATCCTTGCGCCGACCGAAGCAGCGGCCTACACCACCGAGCGCATCGCCCGCGGTGAAGACACGATCTCCATCACCGGCAACGTTCTGCGTGACTATCTGACCGACCTCTATCCGATCCTCGAAGTCGGCACCTCGGCCAAGATGCTCTCCATCGTTCCGCTGATGAACGGCGGCGGCCTGTTCGAAACCGGCGCCGGCGGTTCGGCTCCCAAGCACGTCCAGCAGCTGCAGGAAGAAAACTACCTGCGCTGGGACAGCCTTGGCGAGTTCTGCGCACTTGGCGCTTCCCTTGAGCACCTTGCCAACGTCAAGGGCAACAAGAAGGCCCAGATCCTTGCCGACGCGCTCGACAAGGCGGTCGAAGGTCTGCTCGACAACGACAAGTCCCCGTCCCGTCGGGTCGGCGGCCTCGACAACCGCGGCAGCCACTTCTACATCGCCCTCTACTGGGCCGAAGCGCTCGCTGCCCAGGACAAGGACGCCCAACTGAAGGCTCACTTCGCTCCGATCGCAGAAAGCCTGCGCTCGAACGAGGAAAAGATCGTCGCCGAACTGATCGCCGTTCAGGGATCTCCGGCGGACACCGGCGGCTACTACCACGCCCCGGCCGACAAGGTTGCCGCTGTCATGCGCCCGAGCGCAACGCTCAACGGCATCATCGGCTAAGGCCCTCGGCAAGAACCTAATTGAAAAGGGCGGCTCTTCGAGCCGCCCTTTTTGTTTATCCGGGTCGGTAAACGGCAAATCTCCTGACCGCCAATCTCTATTCGCCGTCGCGCTCCTCACCCTCGACGCAGAGCGCTGCTATCGCTTCGGGATGGTCAGGCGTTCGCAGACGGGAATAAAGCGCGACAGCGTGTTCGCGGGTCGCAGCGCCGAGCTTCAGCCGCGCGTTCCTCAGGTGAAGTTCCACCGTCACGCAGGCAATGCCGAGTTCATAGGCGATCGTCTTGGTGCGAAGCCCCTGTCCAAGCAACCTTAGACACTGGCTCTCACGTACACTCAACGGATCGAGGACCGGACCTGATAGCCGGGTACGAAGAGCGGCAAGGCCCAGTCTCAAGCCGGATCCATTTTCCGCTCTGATCTTCTCGACCTCGGAACGTGAAAGTGTCGACCCGACATTCCACGCCTCGCAACCGGTCTGATCGCGCCGGGTGACGACGGAAAAGCCTGCCTGAAACCCGGCTTCTCCGGCAGCCCGAATGACGTCGGCCTGCTGTTCCGTCAGATACTCATACTCCGACAGGTAGGCCGCCCCGGTCGAAATCGGGCCCGAAGCCGGAAGGCAATAGGTAAGAAACGGATCGTGCTGCTCGAAATTGCGGTCGCGGTAATAGGTTTCGAAATCCTGCCCGAGCGTCGTTCGCACCGAGACCAAGTCTCCAGAAACAGACAGATGAAGGACCCGGTCGAAGCCATGGCCGGTCAGCCACTCGCCCGCGAGCGACCAGAGGCGATCGGCATCCGTCTCCACCGCTATGGCATCCGCGAAGTCGTCCGTTCTCATGCATGACCTATGGATTTCCTTAGATTGAGGTTAGCGGAGCCCCTACGTAACTTCAACCATGCACGAGACTCCCATTTCGACAAAGCGACCAGACTTCAACATGATTTCAAGACCTTGGCTGACCGTTGCCCTTACCGTCCTGCTCTTTGCTCCCGCCCTTGCCCAAGACCGCAGCACCATCCTCGTCCTTGACGAATCCGGCTCCATGTGGGCCCAGCTACCGGAGGGCCGCTCCCGTACCGAGGTGGCGCGCGACGTACTCGGATCATTCCTGACATCGCGCGATCCCGGTCAACCGCTCGGGGTCATTGCCTATGGCCATAACCGGCGCGGAGATTGCGGCGACATCGAAACCATCGCGGCCACCGGTATCCAGGACGGAGCAGAACTCGCCGCACGGCTTCGAAAGCTGATGCCGCGCGGAAAGACGCCATTGGCGGCGTCACTCCGGCGCGCCGCCAGCGAGATCCCCTCAACCGCCGAGGAAGCCGACATTGTACTGGTGACCGACGGGCTGGAAACCTGCGGCGGCGACCCCTGCGCCGTGGCTGCGGAACTCGCCCGCGAAGGTATCCCGATTCGAGCGCATGTGGTCGGCTTCGGGCTCAGCGAAGGCGAGGTCAGGCAGATCTCCTGTATCGCCGAACAGACCGGCGGGATGGTTCTGGCGACCCAATCCGGCGCTGAACTCGCAGACGCGCTGGTTCGTACCTCCCAGCCGGTCCAGCGCGAAGCGAAGGCCCCGGGCAAGGCGGCGCTCGACCTGACGATCCAGGCCGATTTGGCCGGTCGCCCCGACAGCGTTCGGTTTTCCGCAAGCAACCTCGACACCGGAGAGACGCTGGACCTGGGTCTCCTGACCTTCGCACAGCAGTGGGCGCTTCCGGTCGAGCTGGCGCAAGGACGGTGGCAGCTCTCGGCAGAAGCCGGGGACCAGGGACGGGGCGAACTGGAGATCGCCGTTGCCGCTGGCGACACCCGGACGGTCTATGTACCTTTCGCCGGTTTGATGCCAAGCCTCGTGATCGATCAGGCGGGCCCTTATCGTGCAGGCGCCAGCGCCATCTTTCCTGCCCGCATTACCCGGGAGGGCATAGCCACCGGCGGCGCCGATTTCGTCCTGACACTTCTGCCGCCGGATGCACAGTCCCTGGAAGACCGGCGCATCGAATGGTCGATGCAGGAGGGCCGCGAAGGCGCAGCCGTTGCCCAACTGAACATGCCGGCAGCACCGGGCCGCTACCTTGCCGCATGGCACCGCTACGGCGAAACCGACCTGTCCAAGGCCGTCGCGCGCCTTGAAATCGAGGTCCAAACGCGCCCGGACGTAACCCTTGCCGCACCGGCGACCGTGGAACCTGGGGCGCTGGTCAAGATCGCCGCGCAAGGCGGAGGCGCCCACAACGACAGGATCGAGATCTGGCGCGACGGTGCTCTCGTGAGCTGGGACCAGAGCGGCTACCTCAACGAGATGTTCGACAACGCCTATGGACCGGCCAAGGTCTTGACCGCTCCAGCCGAGCCGGGCAGCTACGAGATCGTCTACCTGTTCGCAGACATCGACGGACCTGACGCCATTGCCACCCGCCTGCCGCTGCGTATCGGCACGCTCACACCCGCAGACGAGGAAGGCGGGCCGGAAAAGCGCGCCGAAGCGGGCGGCGAATGGCAGGGGGACAACGACCCCACCCACGGACCCGACGAGGTTCTGGCGCCGCAGGACGTCGGATACCGCTGCAAGGAACAGTTCCAGTGCGTGATCGAGGATGCGGCGACGGGCCTGCTCTTCATCCTCCCCGCCGGGTGGTTCACCGACCAACCAACCCGCGAGGCGGCCACGGCTGGCGGCGAACCCGGTCTTCCAAGGCTGACGTTCTACAGCCCGTTGGAAGTACCCGATACCATCGTGCTCAACCCTCACCAGTGGACCGAGATGAACGGTCCCTGCATCGATGTTCAACCCGGTCGCCTCTGCCGCTTCGAACCGGCCAGCGGCAAGATGGACGAGGGCTGGGAGATGGTCCGCCGGTCGATCCGAATGACCACCCCGCGGCGCTCGCCCTCGCCCGCCGAAGCCATGGCCGAGGCAATGGCAAAACTGGCGAAGGACGATCCTGCCGCCGCGGCAGCGATGGGAGCCCTTCTCAACGCCGCGGCTTCCACCTCGACGCAAGACGGCACGCCCGACATCGGTGCAATGCTCGGTGCCGCCATGAAGGCCGCGCAGGGCGAAAACGTGCCGCTCGCGACATGCCCGGAAACGACGGCCTGCCTGTTCTCGCAAGACAGCCCATCCGTGATGGGCATGATGCCCGCAGGCTGGACTGCCTCGACCGCAAGCGTCAGTGCCGACGGGCGCCCCTCCATGTGGTTCAGCCATGAGGACCCCGGAGGCAATCTCAAGAAGCTGGGGCTGAACCAGCCCGGCGGCGAGGCTTGCCAGCGGACGGCTCTCGGCGACCTCTGTGAGTTCACCCCCTACATCTCGACGCAAGAAGCCGACCTGATCGCCAGCCAGCTCAAGGCCGGGCGCGCGAAGTCGGATAGTGTCGGCGCCGGTGAGATCGACATGCTCAAGAAACTGATCGCGGTACAACAACAATGACCAGCAAGACGAAACTTGCCGCCCCCTCCCTTGCCGCGGCCCTTCTTGTCGCCGGCCTTGTCAACGCTGACAGCGCCCGTGCCTGCGGACCACTGGTGGTAATCAACGACCCGGACTCCGGCTCGGACCAATTGACCGTCGGAGATGCGGACGAGCACGTGCTCCGCGTCTATCAACCGGACGGCACAAAGCCGGAAGGCGCCTATATCCTCGTGGTAGAAGCGGGAAAACCGCCGGTCTGGGCGGCTCCCGGCGTCACTGTGGACGACTTCGTCACCGGTCTCGGCCGGAACGGAACCACCTACGCGGGACCGGAAGAATGCCTCGACCCGCCCGGCGGCCTGACTTTCACCAAGCGTGACGCCTTGCCCATTCCCAAGGGCGAGGACGATCTGACGTTCAAGCAGGACGAGGGGCTTCTGATAGACCCGAGAGGGCAGCCGAAAGACGGACTTTGGAAATCCGAAATCGGGCCAACCCGCATGGAAGGCTGTCCGGCGCTGATGCAGCAGATGTTTCCCATGTCTGCCGGCGCCCTGCCCGGCATGAACGAGGGAACGCGGCGTATGACCTTCCAACGGCCGTTCCATCCAGACAGCCTCGACCTGTCGAAAACGGCAAGGGTGCGCTGGGGTGGTGCGGGCCGGAACCGCTGGGTGACGACCGACCTTGGAGCAGAAACCTTTGCGCAGATTCCTGCCGGCGAAGGCGGAGGGTCGCATATCCGCTGGACAATGACAGTGCTGTCACCGGAAGAAATCAGCTTCGACCGGGCGATAGAGATCGTGCTCCCCGCCGAGGCGACGGTGATGCTTGGAGCAAGCCCCGGCGGCTGTCGCGTCGTCGGCACGGACCGTTGGACACGCGTCGGCGACTGAGGTTCCTTCCTTCTCAGTTGCAAAAAGGCCCCGCCTTGCCCGTTGGGCGGGGCCTTTTTCATGCATAGTCCGTTTATCGACCGGCGTTCGGTCGCCTGTCTAGGCCGCGAATTCTTCCGTGTCGATATCCGCCTGCTGGCCAGTCGAATAGCGGTGACCGACCACTTTGGCATGGTTGATGACCTCATCCAGCCGCGCCGCGATTTCGGGCGAGATCGCCACATCCGCACCGCGGGCGTTCTCGGCTAGATGATCCAGACTGGTCGTGCCGGGAATGGCAACCACATGCTCGCCGCGCGACAGAACCCACGCCAACGCCAGCTCCGCCGGCGTGCATCCGACCTCCTCGGCAATGGCGTTATAGGCTGCAAGCAGCTCCAGGTTCCGGGCGTAATTCTCCGGCGCGAAACGGGGCATGACCTTGCGCATGTCACCTTCGTTCGGGTTGCGCACATCATCAAGGCCAAGTTTGCCGGTCAGGAACTTGCGGGCCAGCGGCGAGAAGGCGACGAACGCAATACCGAGTTCGCGGCAGGTCTCGAGCGTCGCGATCTCCGGGTTCCGGGTCCAGAGGGAATATTCGGACTGGAGCGCGGTCACCGGATGCACGGCATGGGCCCGCCGAACGGTATCCGCAGACATTTCCGACAGCCCGTAAGCCCTGATCTTGCCTTCCCTGATCAGGTCCGAAAAGGCTCCCGCGCTGTCCTCGATCGGCACGTTCCAGTCGATCCGATGCAGATAGTAGAGATCGATTACATCGGTCTTCAGGCGCCTGAGGCTGTCCTCGCAGGCCTGCTTGATCCGCTTCGGATCGCCATCGATATCGCGCGCCGCACCATTCTTGCCGGGATAGAGGCCGCACTTGCTGGCAAGGAAATAATCGTCGCGGCGGCCGGAAATCGCCTCGCCGATGATGCTCTCGCTGACGCCGCCACCATACATCGTCGCCGTGTCGAAATGGGTGTAGCCGAGATCGAGAGCTGCCCGGAGCAGCTTTACACTGTCGTCCCGGTTCAAACCGTTGCCATAGCCATGGGCATAGTTCATGCAGCCAAGGCCGATTGCGGACACGGAGGATGAACCGATCTTGCGTTGTTTCATCAAATGAATCTTCCAGAAGGGGCGAGCCATGAGCCGTCTCGGGCAGGCACTCAGTCAGATACTCAGGCAGGCACTCAGTCACCCACCTTTCATCCGGCACATCACCATCCCCGCGCCTGCGATGCAAGTGCACTCCCGGGCGATGTGCGGCCATGCCGGTTGGCATGCTTCAAGCGAAAGCCGGCACGCCGCTCCTTCGGATTTGCCCCGGAGTCACGTCGAAATGTCGTTTGAAAGCCCTGTTGAAAGCAGCTTCTGACGTATAGCCGACGGTTTCGGCGATATCGATCAGCGGCAGGTCGGTCTCGGCGATCTCCCGGCGCGCCCGTTCCATGCGCCAGTGGGTGACATAGGCGAGCGGCGTCATGCCGACCAGTGACGTAAAACGCTCGGCAAATACCGTTCGCGACATGCCAGCCTCCCGCGCCAGCGTTTCGACGGTCCAGGAGCGCTCGGGCGCCAGGTGGATTTTTGACATGCAGCGGCCGAACCGCGGATCCAGCACCGCAGCGAGACAGCCCGCCTTGTCGCCCTCACGATCCACGAAGGTCCGCACCACCTGGATGAAGATGATTTCCGTCAGCCGATGAATGACAGCATCCGACCCGGGCAGGGTCGCATGGACCTCGCTGGCTACGAAACGCATGACCGCGTCCAGCCAATGGGCGTTCATGGTCTGGGTATTGGGTACATGAATAACGGACGGCAGGGCATCCAATATGGGATGGACCGAGCCCTCTTCGAATTCGAAATGGCCGCAGAACAGCTTGCAGGCCTGGTCCTCCTCTGCTCCGCCGAAGTAGAGCGCGCCCTCGCCACTATATCCGGTTTGACGCACGACCTCGTCGACCGAGGAAACGGGACGGTCCAGCTCATCGCTCAATACATGCGCAGTCCCATGGGGGATGACGGCGAGGTCGCCGGTAGACAGGTGGATCGGCCGGTCCTGACCCTCGACCTGAAGCCAGCAGGAGCCGCGCATGGCCATATGGAAACGCGCGACGTTGCCAAAGGCAGGCACGCCGACACCGAAAGGGGCCGAAAAATTGGTGTGAAAGTAGACCGATCCGCGCAATTTGAGCGCATCGAGGATCTGGCTTAGCGCGTCGTGCTTCATGACTGTCCATCCTGGTGATCGACGGGAGGTCTTCAGGGACACCGTTTTGTCGCCACCGGCAAGGCTCCCGGACGATCGGTCAAGAATCCGGGACGTACGTGCATGGATCGAACGGCGACAGGGGCTCATCTTGTCCCCGGAACACAATCCCCGTCACTTCACATCCTCGAAAGGACTGACAAGATGAGCATACGTTTCGTGACAAAGACCATTCACGCCTATCTCGACTACCCGGTTGCCCTCGGACTCATGGCCGTGCCGATGGTTCTGGGATTGGGACAATCGAACCCGCTGGCCTTCTGGCTCTCGGTCTGTACCGGGGTCGCGGCTCTGGTGCTGACCATCCTCACAGATCATGTCACCGGCATCGTTCGGATCATCCCGTACCAGGTGCACCTGATGGTGGACGCGGCTGTCGGCGCTGTCTTTCTGGTCGCACCGTTCGTGCTCGGTTTTGCCGGACTGGACAAGGCCTACTACCTCATCAATGCGGCCGCCGTCCTGACTGTCGTCAGCCTGCACAAGGGTGAGGAAGGGTTGCCACAGCCTGCCTGACCTGGAGACCCGAAAACTCCTTCGCAAGACACCGGCCATTTGGCCGGTGTTTTCGTTTCGGCAAACCTCCGGACGATTGGCAAATCCTGAGGGACGCTGGAGCATGGAGAACCCGGCGGATCGGACGGATAGTCCAGTCACCGGACAACATCCGGCCCCAAAGCAAACACTGGCAACAGGAGCCAAACATGCAGACTATCAAGACGATTGCAGCCGCGACCCTTTTTGGGCTTGCCGCGCTGACGGGCACGGCCCACGCCGCCGACGAGTACAACACCTCCAGCGGTCTGACTGCCGCGGGCAAGCCTCTCGGTCTCCACGGCGTCGATCCTGTGGCCTTCGTCGATCTCCACAACCGCATTGACGGCGCTGCACGCTTCACTGCGGTTCACGATGGCGTCTCTTATTATTTCGCCTCCGAAGAAGCCAAGGCGAAGTTCGAGGCACACCCGGCCGACTACCTGCCGCAAAACGGCGGTTTTTGTACCTTCGGCGTCTCTGTCGGCAAGAAGTTCGACGGCAACCCGAAGTTCGCTGCCGTGGTCGACGACAAGCTGTACCTCTTCCTGAACGAGGCGATCTTCCACGAATTCCAGAAGGACCAGGCTGGAACCATCTCCAAGGCGGCAGCCAACTGGAAGAAAATCCGTTCGGTCGCAGCAGCCGAGCTCTGAGCCACATTGGTGAAAGCCGGAACGGTGTATCCCGATCCGGCATCCCCTGTACCAAGGGCAGCCACCCGGCTGCCCTTGTTCTGTGCCTAAAGCGCCTTTTCGAAGAAATGGTCCGGATAGGGATCATCGTTGAAGCGGTCGATCTCCGTCCATCCCGACGTCTGGTAGAGCTTCACGGCTTCGGGAAGCCTGGAATTGGTATCGAGCCGCAGGAGCGATATGCCGAGGCCTCGCGCACGAGCTTCCACATCCTCCATCAGGCGCTTGGCCATCCCGAGACCACGAGCGGCGGGAGACACCCAGAGCCGCTTGATCTCCGCATAGCCCTTGTCGGTTCCCTTGAGGCCAACGCAACCGATCGGAAGGCCATCCGAAAAGCAGACGAGAAAACAGCCTCGCGGCGCCAGCATGTCTTCCGCGTCCGGATCAGCGGACAGCGTGACGTCGAAACCGGTATCGAAACGGCTGTTCAGCTCGGCGTAATATTGTTCGAGGCAGTGCACGCTCGCCGGATCCCGAGGGTCCATTTCGCACATGTCCCACCCCTCCTTGCCAAGAGCCGAGGCGATCAGGTCCATGGCTGCCAGCAGGGCATCCGGCCGGGCATGGCGGGACAGGATTTCTCTCGCCCGCTCGTCTGAAAGACGTTCGTATTCGGCGAACTCTGCCTCACCCTTGCCGGTCAGACGCGCCCGGCGCCTGCGACCGTCCTCCTCGTCGGCATCGACCGTCACAAGGCCTTCCTCCTCAAGAGACCTGAGAAGGCGGCTCATCAATCCGGAATCAAGTCCGAGGTAGGCTCGGATTGCCGCCACATCGCCCCGGCCATGGCCGATGGCATTGACAACGCGGGCGGCGCCAAGCGGCCTGCCCCGCCCGAGGAAAGAGGTATCCAGGGCCCCGACCTCTGTGGTCACGGCCCGGCTGAAGCGTCGGAAGCGGAAGATATCGTCGATCATGATTTATCTGACTTAAGTCAGATAAATTCGCCTGTCAATTGGCCTCACCAGCACAAATAGCGCCGCGAGGCTTGCCTCCGGCGTTCCGGCAGTGTGTCTCCGCTCGATCCGAACGGGATGGCAGGCACCCGGCGCTTGCCGGGCGAATTGGGTTGGTTGGGTGAGTGGCAAGGCGTCCCGCCTGCCCGAAGGCCTGTCCCAGGCATCTCGCCGAGCGCTAAGGTTTCCATCCGCGTGCCACTGCGGACTGCGGGGAGGGCTGTCAATTCTCCCCGACCCGTCGCCTCTCTGACCGGGCTGCCCCACGTCTGTCACCCGTGGCGCCTTCGGCTTGAGCGATCCGCCGGAGCGCGCTACCGGTCCGTTATCCCGGATAGGTGCTCCTGACCTCCGGCTCCCGCCGCCCCGAACGGTCGGTCCACTCAGGGCCCCGTGACGGCGAGAACAGCACCAAGTGTAAGCCAGGTCAGAGGGGTGGGGGACAAAGGATTTCGGAGGCAATGATTTCAGAAGGTTGTGGGAAATCGAGGAGGCACAAGGGTGTTTCGGAGCTCTTGTGCTGCCTTGTCCTGAGTGAGGAAAAGCTGTGCCGCACTGCCCTTGCATCGATCCGCAAGTCTCTGCTCACTGTCAGCATGAGGCCGGCATTCGAATTTGCCCCCCATCCATTGTCATTCCAGCGAAGGCTGGAATCCAGTATCCGCTTTCGGTGGTTGATTGCATTGAGAGGTCTCCGCGTACTGGACCCCAGCCTTCGCTGGGGTGACAAGTCTGGGCTTGGGGCCTGCCCTTGCCAAAGATGCTTCCGTCACCCCGGACGACGGCGTAGCCGGAGATCCGGAAACCCTTACGCCGCAACCTTTCGTTTTGCGTGCCCCGCCGAATTTCCTGGTCCCGGATCATGTCCGGGACGGCACCTAGCGTGTGGCCGGGGCTGTACTCCGCATTATCACCGTCACCCCGGACGAAGGCCCAGCCGGAGATCCGGGGCCCACTCGCTTGCAGAGCGGATCAGGTGAGGAATTGTCGTACGGAAGGCCGTGTCACAACACGCCAGCGCTTCAGCACGCGGGCCTGCAAGTGGGTCCCGGATCTTCGCTTTGCTGCGTCCGGGATGGCGGCCGGGTTGGTGTCGTGGTTTTGCCACATGCTCACGTCATTCTCGGAGTTGAACCAATCGGGCGACCCGCCCTTGCGCATTCCCGGAGGAAGCGCAGCGGAGATCCGGGAACCCTTGCACCGCAAGGTCTCCTTAGCTCTGACCCCGTCAAACTCTCTGGTCCCGGATCAAGCCCGGGACGGCGTTTGGTGTGTGGACTGGGCTGTGCTCCGCCTCGCTGCGTCCGGGATGACGGCCGGGTTGGTGTCGTGGTTTTGCCACATGCTCACGTCATTCTCGGAGTTGAACCGATCGGGCGATCCGCCCTTGCGCCTTCCCGGAGGAAGCGGAGCTGAGATCCGGGAACCCTCGCACCGCAAGGTTTCCTTCGCTCTGACCCCGTCAAACTCTCTGGTCCCGGATCAAACCCGGGACGGCGTTTGGTGGGTGGACTGGGCTATGCTCCGCTTCGGGGCGTTGGGGACGATCGCACCAGGTGTTGCATCGCAAAAAATAAGATTGTATACCATCGCACACAATTATTGCCGAACCCAGAATGAGGCCCTCCCATGGCGAAGATCAAGGTAGCGAACCCGGTTGTCGATATCGATGGCGACGAGATGACCCGGATCATTTGGCAGTTCATCAAGGACAAGCTGATCCATCCGTACCTCGACATCGATCTGGACTATTACGACCTGTCGATCCAGAAGCGCGACGAGACCGACGACCAGATCACCGTTGATGCGGCAGAGGCAATCAAGAAGCACGGCGTCGGCGTGAAATGTGCGACGATCACCCCGGATGAGGCCCGTGTCGAAGAATTCGGCCTCAAGCGCATGTACCGCTCTCCGAACGGCACCATCCGCAATATTCTTGGCGGCGTGATCTTTCGCGAGCCGATCATCATGCAGAACGTACCGCGCCTGGTGCCGGGCTGGACCCAGCCGATCATCGTCGGCCGCCACGCCTATGGCGACCAGTACCGCGCCACCGACTTTACTTTCCCCGGCAAGGGCAAGCTGACCATCAAGTTCGTCGGAGAAGACGGCCAGACCATCGAACGCGATGTCTTCGACGCCCCCTCCTCCGGGGTCGCCATGGCCATGTATAACCTGGACGACTCGATCCGCGATTTCGCCCGGGCCTCGATGAACTATGCGCTGAACCGCAAGGTGCCCTGCTACCTGTCGACCAAGAACACGATTCTGAAAGCCTATGACGGCCGTTTCAAGGACCTGTTCCAGGAAATCTACGAGGCGGAGTTCAAGGACAGGTTCGCCGATGCCGGCATCTGGTACGAGCACCGCCTGATCGACGATATGGTCGCCAGCGCGCTGAAATGGTCGGGCGGTTATGTCTGGGCCTGCAAGAACTACGATGGCGATGTCCAGTCCGACACGGTGGCGCAAGGCTTCGGCTCCCTCGGCCTGATGACATCCGTTCTCATGTCTCCGGATGGCCGGACCGTGGAAGCGGAAGCGGCGCACGGCACGGTTACCCGCCACTACCGCCAGCACCAGAAGGGCGAGAGCACTTCGACCAACTCCATCGCCTCTATCTTCGCCTGGACCCGGGGGCTTGCCCACCGTGCCAAGCTCGATGGCAACGACCAGCTAGCACGCTTCGCCAAGACGCTCGAGACGGTCTGTATCGATACGGTTGAAAGCGGCTACATGACCAAGGATCTGGCGCTTCTGGTCGGACCGGATCAGGGCTGGATGACGACAACCGGCTTTCTCGACAAGATCGACGAAAACCTTGCCAGGGCGATGGGCGTCTGAAGCCTCGAATAACCTCCTCCCAAACACCTTGCAGGCGGCCTACGGGCCGCCTTTTTTCATGGCCGCTTCAGATCGGATCTCAAATGCAGACCGATCGGCCAGTCTTACGATGACCGGTTCCCGGTCTCTCGGGTCTCCGCACTGTCACCTGCGTCGCCGTCTCCCTGCGAGGCAGCGCCATCGAATTCTTCACCCGCGGTCCCGTCCGCGCGATCCTCCTTGCCGACAAAAAGCTCAGGCTCGTCAGACGAATTCTCGTCTTCCTGCACCACGTCGGCCTGGGCGATTTCCTCGGAAACAAGGTCGCCCATGGCGTTCAGGGTTTCCGCGTGGCGACGGCCGGCTTCGGCAAGGATCTTCGCCGCCAGATCCGGCTTCTTCTCCATGAGGTGGTGCAGGGACTGGGCCTCCAGAACCAGCAGTTCCGTGTCGTGGAACGCCTTGATTCGCGCCGTGCGGGGCCGTTGGTGGATCATCGACAGCTCCCCGAAGAAATCGCCTGCATCCAGATAGACAGTCTTGTGACCGAGCTCGATCTCGATATTGCCTTCGGAGATGAAGAACATCCTGTCCGCGACATCGCCCTTGTCGGCGATCACGGAGCCCGCCTTGACCTTCTGGGCGCGGAGCAGCTTGGCAACCTCGGCGATTTCGGCGGCCTTGAGATCCTCGAAGATCGGCACCCGCGCCACCATCGACCAGCTTACGACGAAGTCGCGGCTGTGCATTTCACGGGCAAATGCCGAGGCGATAATGCCCACCGGCAGCGCGATAAGTCCGTAACCGAGCAGCATGAAGAAGCTGCCGATCATCTTCCCAAGCCCGGTGACCGGTACGACGTCGCCATATCCCACCGTCGTCACCGTCGCAATTGCCCACCACATGGCATGGGGAATGCTCTGGAACTTGTCCGGCTGGGCCTCGCCTTCAACAAGATGCATGACGGTGGCGGCAAGCAGAATGACGCCCGAGACGATCAGCGTTGCACCCATGAGCGCCCAGCGTTCGCTGGCCAGCGCCTGCAACAACGAGCGGATCGCGGGCGAGTAGCGCGCGAGCTTCAGGAACCTCAGAAGCCGGAGGATGACGATGACGGTCACCGCGTTGGTCGGCAGCAGCAGCACCATCACCAGAGGCAGGGCCGCGATCAGGTCGATGATGGCATCGGGCTGGACCGCATAGCGCAGCCGGGCACCGAGCGGTCCGTAGCGCCGCAACGGCGGGTGCATGTCGGCAACATAGAGCCGGACCAAATACTCCAGAAGAAAGATTGTTCCCGAAACGATCTGGATCCGGGACATGAGGCCGCCATGGGCCTCTCTCACCGCGGGCAGCGTTTCAATCACGGCCAGCACGACGTTGACGACAATCAGCATCACCAGGGCCTGCTGGATGAACTGCGACGCCACCCGGTTGACGGCGGTTTCCTCGAACAGGTGATAGAGGTGGTATTTTAAGGTCTTGTCTGTGGTCAAACCCGGGCCCGTCCCATGCGTGCGTTCGCTCATCAATACATGATGAGAAAATGAGCGCAAAGGTGTCCGCGTTTACGCGGAACATCCGGCAGGGTCAGGCGATAAGGCGAAGGGCCTTGCGCATGGACGACTGGAAATCCTTGACCTTCAGGTCCGGCGAGTAGGCACAGCAGCCGTTCCCGCCCCGCCTGCGCGCTTCATGCAGGCCGCAATTGGCATGGGCGTACAGCGTGTCGAAGTCCCGGCCGGAGCGCTCCGTATCGGAAAAACCGATGCTGACCGAAAGGCTGAAAGGCTTTTCGTCCAGTTCCGGCTTCAGGAGGCATGTGCCAAGGCACAGTTGCTGCGCAAGCAGTTCGACCGGCTTTCCGGCAAGCCCCGGAATATAGAGCCCGAACTCGGCTTCTCCCAACCTTGCGCAGGTCATTGTCTCCCCCGCCACGGTTCTCAGGAAGCCGGCAAATGCTACCAGCACCAGATCTCCGTCCTTGCGGCCATGATTATCCGTGATCTCGCGGAAATCATCCACCTGCAGCACAAGGAAGGCGCCGGCGAAATGATCGTCGCGCTTCAGGTCGGCCTCGACGGCTTCTATGAAGGCATGGCGTGTATTCAGTCCTGTCAGCTCGTCTTCGGTCCGGAACACATGGAGGCGCAGATCAGCCCGTTCCCGCGCGAGCTGCAGCGCCACAAGCGGGGCAGCAACCAGATGAATCAGCACGAGAACCAGCCAGGCGAACAGCCAGACCGGGCCGCCATCGCCGAGCGCCCTCAGCGTCAGGGGTTGCCACACAGCGAAAGGCACCACCGCAACAAGCGTGAAGCTGAAGCTCTTGCAGACGAGGATGGCATCGCCGGCGCTTTTCAAGGGTTCGGTGCAGCGGCCGTTTTCCAGCTCGATGACGGCAAGATGAAGGAACAGCGCGGCCCCGAGCAGGAGATAGAGTTCACGCACCAGCGCTGCGCCATGGCCGCTCCCGCCGAAGACGGGTTGAAGCGCCAGCAGCGTTGCAATCAAGGCGCCGACCAGCCACCACCTTCCACTCTTGCCATAAAAGGCGCGGGTTCCGCGCCAGGCATATCCGAAACCGGCAAGGATCAGCATGTAGCCGGGTTCGTCCCCGCGCCAGCGATAGCCTGCGATCTCCAGCGCATTTCCATCGGCTCCCGTCCACCCGCTCACAAGCGCATGAACACCGATCACGAGAATGCCGAAAGCAGGAGCCCAGAACGCCAAAGCCCACGAGACAGCGGAGGTCGAGTTTTCGCCCGCCACCACACGGCGCCAGGTCGCGGCCAGCAAAAGGGCGAAGACGGCACCGAGGCAGACAAGCCCGGCAGGCACGGATAGCATCACGTCCATGAAAAAACGCCGCTTGCTGCGATAGCCGAAATCCTGTCCGTCTGGGCCATTCTACTCCGCACGAAAAACATAAGACCCCGCGGAGCCTATCCGCGGGGTCTTATTAATCCTTAAAGACGCAAAGTCAGTTTTTGCCGTTCATGGCGCGATGCCGGAAAATCAGAGAGCCGACAGATGGGCCTCGATCGCGGAGATCGCGGTGTCCGCCTTGTCTCCGTCCGGGCCGCCGGCCTGCGCCATGTCCGGACGTCCGCCGCCGCCCCGGCCGCCAAGAGCCTCCGAGCCGATACGAACCAGATCGACAGCACTTACCTTCTCGGTCAGATCCTTGGTCACCGCAGTCACGATGGCGGCCTTGCCGTCTTCGGCAACGTTGATCAGCACCACGACGCCGGAGCCGAGCTGGGTCTTGGCTTCATCGGCCATGCCCTTCAGGTCCTTCGGGTTGATGCCTTCCACGGTGCGGGCCATGAGCTTGAACGAACCGGCGTCCTTGACGGCTGCTCCGCCACCTTCGCCGCCGCCGCCCATGGCAAGCTTCTTCTTGGCGTCCGCCAGTTCCTTTTCCAGCCGCTTGCGGTCGTCCACAAGCTGGGCCACGCGGGCTGTGACATCACCTGCACCGACCTTGAGGAGGCTGGCGAGTTCGCGAACCCGCTTGTCCTGCTGGTCCAGGTATGCGCGCGCGGCCTGACCGGTCAGCGCCTCGATGCGGCGAACGCCTGCGGCAACGGCACCTTCATTGACCAGGGTGACAAGCCCGATATCGCCGGTGCGGCTGACGTGGGTGCCACCGCAAAGTTCGACCGAGTAGGCCTTGCCGGCCTTGTTGCCATGAAGCGCGGTGCCCATGGTCACAACGCGGACTTCATCGCCATATTTTTCGCCGAAAAGCGCCATGGCTCCGCTTTCGATGGCCTCGTCGACAGCCATCAGGCGGGTTTCGACGGGTGCGTTCTGGAGCACGATTTCGTTGGCGTAAGCCTCCACGATCGCAAGCTCGTCGCCTTCCATCGGCTTGGGATGCGAGAAATCGAAGCGCAGGCGGTCCGGGGTGACCATTGAGCCTTTCTGAGCCACGTGGCTGCCGAGCACTTCGCGCAGCGCCTCATGCAGAAGGTGAGTGGCCGAATGGTTCGACCGCACGGCGCCCCGGCGCGTATGATCCACCGTCAACTGGACCGCGCGGTTCAGGGTCAGCTTGCCTTCCTCGACACTCACCAGATGGACGAACAGCCCATCGGCCTTCTTCTGAACGTCGGTCACGCGCACCTTCAGGCCGTCCGCAATCGCGACGCCGGTGTCACCGACCTGACCGCCGGATTCGCCGTAGAACGGCGTCTGGTTGACGATCATGGCGCCGGATTGACCTGCCGTGATCTCGTTGACTTCGGCGCCATCGGCGACAAGCGCCGTGACGACGCCCTCGGCGCTTTCCGCGTCGTAGCCGAGGAATTCGGTCGCGCCGAGCTTTTCCTTGAGCGCAAACCATACGGTCTCGGTCGCAGCCTCGCCCGACCCGGACCAAGCGGCACGGGCCTCGGCCTTCTGCCGCTCCATCGCAGCGTCGAAACCGCCGGTGTCGACGGTGATGCCACGGGCACGCAGCGCGTCCTGGGTCAGATCGAGCGGGAAGCCGTAGGTGTCGTAAAGCTTGAAGGCTGTCTCGCCATCCAGTTCACCGCCTTCGGACAAGCCGTCGGTCGCCGTGTCGAGCAGGCCAAGGCCACGCTCAAGGGTCTTGCGGAAACGGGTCTCCTCAAGCTTCAGCGTCTCGGTGATCAGCGCTTCTGCCCGCACCAGTTCCGGATATGCCCGGCCCATTTCGCGGATCAAGGCCGGAACCAGCTTCCACATGAGCGGCTCGCTCGCACCGAGCAGATGGGCATGACGCATCCCGCGGCGCATGATGCGGCGCAGGACATAACCGCGCCCTTCGTTGGACGGCAGGACACCGTCCGCGATCAGGAAGCTGGTCGAACGAAGGTGATCGGCAATGACCCGGTGGCTGGCGCGCGCGGCACCTTCCGCTTCGACACCGGTCGCATGGACCGACGCGCCGATCAGCGCCTTGAACAGGTCGATGTCATAGTTGTCGTGAACGCCCTGCATGACGGCGGCGATACGCTCAAGGCCCATGCCGGTATCGATGGACGGCCGCGGCAGGTCGAGACGGGCTTCCTTGGTCTGCTCATACTGCATGAAGACCAGGTTCCAGATCTCGATGAAGCGGTCGCCGTCTTCTTCCGGCGATCCCGGAGGTCCGCCCCAGATGTGGTCGCCGTGGTCGTAGAAGATTTCCGAACACGGACCGCAGGGACCGGTATCGCCCATGGTCCAGAAGTTGTCGGAGGTCGGGATCTTGATGATCCGGTCTTCGCCAAGCCCGGCGATCTTCTTCCAGAGGTCCGCTGCTTCCTGGTCTTCCGAGTAGACCGTGACCAGCAACTTGTCCTTCGGCAGGCCGTACTCCTTGGTGATCAGGTTCCAGGCCAGCTCGATGGCCCGGTCCTTGAAGTAGTCACCAAAGGAGAAGTTGCCCAGCATCTCGAAGAACGTGTGGTGGCGGGCCGTGTAGCCGACGTTGTCCAGGTCGTTGTGCTTGCCGCCGGCGCGCACGACTTTCTGGGATGTGGTTGCGCGGGAATAATCGCGCTTTTCAAGGCCCGTGAACACGTTCTTGAACTGAACCATGCCCGCATTGGTGAACATGAGGGTTGGATCGTTGCGCGGAACCAGCGGTCCGGACTCGACGACCTGGTGGTCGTTCTTGGCAAAATAGTCCAGAAACGCGGATCTGATTTCATTCACGCCGGTCATGCGGTGGTCTGCCTCGGTCCTGCCTGCCCGTTGGGTCGGGGCGGTCAATCTTGGGGCCGGAACTGAGACTGTCTCCCGTCCCGGTCGAACCAGCCTTTTATCCGGCCCGATTGAACGTGTCCAGAACGGCAAAGGCGAAGAAACGCCGGTTTTCAAGGGATGTCGGCACCGGCAGCGCGCGACGCATGCGGGCAAGTCAAAAGCGACGTCGCAAAAGCGCTGCCGAAATGCAAAACCCCCTCGCCTCAGACAAGGCGAAGGGGTCGTAACCAGCTTGGTTCAAAGGGGTCAAAATCCGAAGTGACCGGGCACAAATGCCCGGACAGAGGCAGAGTGCAGGACGATCAGGCGTCCATGTCGCCCTCGTCCTCGCTGCCGTCAGGATCGATGATCTTGTCGGCGATGAGGCCGGCGTTCTGGCGGATGGCCAGTTCGATCTCATCAGCGATTTCCGGGTTTTCCCGCAGGAACTGCTTTGAGTTTTCGCGGCCCTGTCCGAGGCGTTGGCTGTTGTAGGAGAACCACGCGCCGGACTTCTCCACGATGCCACCCTTGACGCCAAGGTCGATGAGCTCGCCCATCTTGGAGACCCCTTCGCCGTAAATGATGTCGAATTCGACCTGACGGAACGGAGGAGCGAGCTTGTTCTTCACCACCTTGACGCGGGTCTGGTTGCCGACGACCTCGTCACGGTCCTTGATCGCACCGATACGGCGGATATCGAGGCGCACGGACGCATAGAACTTGAGAGCATTACCGCCCGTGGTGGTCTCGGGAGAACCGAACATCACGCCGATCTTCATGCGAATCTGGTTGATGAAGATCACCATGCAGTTCGACTTGGAGATCGAGGCGGTCAGTTTGCGCAGCGCCTGGCTCATCAGACGTGCCTGCATGCCTGGCAGGCTGTCGCCCATTTCACCTTCCAGCTCGGCCTTCGGCGTCAGGGCGGCGACCGAGTCGATCACCAGAACGTCGATCGCGCCGGACCGCACCAGCGTGTCGGCAATCTCAAGCGCCTGCTCACCTGCATCCGGCTGGGAGATCAGGAGATCATCAATGTTGACGCCGAGCTTGCGGGCATAGATCGGGTCGAGCGCATGTTCCGCATCGACAAAGGCGCAAATGCCGCCCTTCTTCTGGGCTTCCGCAACCGTGTGAAGCGCAAGGGTCGTCTTGCCCGAGGATTCCGGACCGTAGACCTCGACGATGCGGCCACGCGGAAGGCCGCCGATGCCAAGGGCGATATCGAGCCCGAGCGACCCGGTGGAAACCGACTGGACCTCCACGGCCTGACCCTGGCCCATTTTCATGATGGAGCCCTTACCGAAGGCCCGTTCGATTTGCGACAGCGCTGCGTCGAGCGCCTTGGTCTTATCCATCTGGCTGCTTTCTACGAGACGAAGTGAACTTTGCGACATGGCTTGCGCTCCTTATTCCACGATGGACCCGCCATTTCAAACTGCGCATTTGTACCTTTTTTGTTCTCATTTGACAAGATCCTCTGCAGCATTGTTTTTTAACGTTTATTTTCAACATGTTCGAAATATGTTCTCACTTGCCCACGACAAATATGACGTAGCGTTATTTTCTCGCCTCGAAAAGTTATACCCAGAATCACTCGCCGCCCGGATGCGCTTGTATCGGGCACTCAGCTTGCCCGGCGCAGCGCGGGCTGATAGGCACGCTCCTTCGGCGCTCGTTCTGGCGAACCGCCTCTCCCTCTCCATGAATATCGGTTCGGCAAGGACAGCATGACCGTTTCAGGCCAAATTGATCAGGATTTGCTTGCATCGCCCCGTGCAGTCACGGCATTCGGTGCAGTTCACTGGGATACGATTGCCCATGCGGGACGCGTGATCCGGCGCGAAACGTCCACTCCGGCCGAGCTTTCCCAAAAGCCCGGCGGCGTCGCCACCAACGTTGCGCGGGCGCTTGTAAGGCTTGGAATCACGACCGGACTGAACGGCGTTATCGGCAACGATCCGGCCGGCCGCGTGGTGCGCGATCTGCTGCGGGACGAAGGCATCACGACCAACCTGCTTGCGCGCGAGGGCTTCTCGACGGGCCAGTATCTTGCCCTTCACGATCCCGACGGCAGCCTCGCCGCCGCCTGCATCAACGACCTGGTCCTGACCACGGCAGACCCGGCCTTCTTCAACGAGGCCGTGGGGAAGGCCGACCGCAATGCGCTCTGGTTCGTGGATGCCAACCTGCCCGGCGAGGTCCTGACGGCGATCGCCGACCAGGCCCCGGCCGGACAACTCGTCGCCGACGCGGTCTCCATCGCCAAGGCGCAGCGCCTCTCGGCCATACTTCCGAAGATTTCGCTGCTCATCCTGAACCGCGCGGAAGCGGCTTCCATTGCAGGCGCTGGAGAGGATACCCCTCCGGCGGAGCTTGCTTCGAAGCTCCATGCGAACGGCGTCAGCGCTGTTGTCGTCACCGATGGTGCGAACCCGGTGCATATCCGATCAGACGAGCTGAACTGCGCGCTCCAGCCGCCCAGCGCAGACATAATAGACGTGACCGGTGCCGGCGACGCCCTGATTGCCGGCACCCTCTGCGCCCTGGCGCATGGCCACGACCTGAGATCCAGCGTCGGCGCAGGCCTCCAGGCCGCGCGGCTGACCCTTGGAAGTCCCGGCGCCGTGGCCGACACCTTGTGCTGGGATTCAATCTCACCCTGATCTCCCTGGCATTATGCCTCCTTCCTCTTTTCCCATGCGCCCCGGCCCACTATTTCTGGTTTGCCCCGGTCCGCCTGCCTCCCCTTCCCGATCTGAAAGGCCACCTGTGACCCACACCGATTTCATCCTCCCGACCGAAGAAGTCCGCGCAGCCCTTGCCGATGGCAAGCCGGTCGTTGCGCTGGAATCCACCATCATCACCCATGGCATGCCCTTTCCCGACAATGTCGAGACGGCTCGCCTGGTTGAAGCGGACATCAGGGGCGAAGGCGCGATCCCGGCGACCATCGCCGTGCTCGACGGCAAGATCCGCATCGGCCTGGACGACGACGATCTGGACAGGCTGGCGAAGGCCGACAATGTGATGAAATGCTCGCGAGCCGATCTGGCCTTTGCCGTCTCCAGCGGACGGCCCGGCTCGACGACGGTTGCTGCGACGATGATGGCGGCCCATGCCGCAGGCATCAAGGTCTTCGCCACCGGCGGCATTGGCGGCGTTCACAAGGGCGCCGAGGAAACCTTTGACGTTTCGGCCGATCTGGATGAACTCGGCCGCACCCCCGTTTTGGTCGTTTGCGCCGGCGCCAAGGCCCTGCTCGACATTCCGAAGACCCTGGAAGTGTTGGAAACCCGCGGCGTTCCGGTCATTGCCCATGGCACAGACGAGCTGCCGGCCTTCTGGTCACGGGAAAGCGGCATCAAGGCACCGTACCGTCTCGACGATACCGGCGAAATCGCCAGGCTCCTTGTCACCCGTGCAGCCTTCGGCGATCACGGCGGTGTTTTGATCGCCAACCCGGTGCCCGCCGAGAATGAGATCCCGCAGGCGGAAATGGCCGGCTATATCGATACGTCCATTGCAAATGCGGTCAAGCAGGGCGTCAAGGGCAAGGATGTCACCCCCTTCGTCCTGGGCGATATCCTGAAACTTACCGGCGGGCGCTCGCTCGTCACCAACATCGCGCTTGTGCGCAACAATGCACGCCTTGCCGCGAGGATCGCGGTCGCCGCGGCCGCATAGGCCACGGCGATCCGGTAACGGAAGGTGTCGCAGGCGGGTCACAACGCCTGTGCTTTTCTGTCCCTCGCTGCTCGCCGGGCGGATAAGCCGTTGACTCCATGGCGGCACCCTGAACTAGATGATGCGCTGCGGGATGAACGTCCGGCGTCAAGGACTGCCGCTACGAAGGAAGAATCGGGAGACATGTCGATGGTGGATGGGACATCACAGGAAACCGCCGGGGCCGTCGCGCCAGCCGCGCCGACCGGGATCAGCCCCTTGCAGTATCTTGACCGGGCCCTGGGCAAGCTGCGCGAGATCGGCATTGCTCCGGAAACGGAAACCGATGCACCGATCAACGCGCTCCTGGAGCAGATTTCCGACCTGTCGCCGGACAAGATCCTGATCATCACCCGGACCCTCGGTCAGGCCTCCCAGTTCAACGAGGTCGTGCGTTCGCAGGTCCAGCAGATGGATATCGGCCAGCGCTACGAGGAAATCACCGACGCGTTCAACACCATTCGCGACGACGCCAAGGCCCTGGTTGATCAGCTGGCCGATGGCAAGATCTCCTTCACCGAGACCCTGTCGAACAAGTGGCGCGACCTGCGCCGCGGCACGATTTCCGACCGCTTCGACGACATTCGCGGCACCTACAAGGAAGTCGCCCGGGCAACGAAAGACCAGATCGAGCGCGAACAGACGATCCTGGAAGCCTACCGCGATTTCCGCGGCGCCCTGAAACAGGCTGAAGTCCATGCACTGGAGGTGCTGAATGTCGCAACGGACAAGCTGAACGGCGCCAAGGCAGCCCTCGAAGCAGCCTCGACCGACGTCGCAGGCTATGCGGGCGACGATCCGGCAGCCAAGGCCCGCCTCGAACTTGCCCGTGACGAGAAGCTTCGCGAGATGCAGGACGAGGAAAAGCGCTACCAGGTCGCCAAGGATCTCTCCGACAACCTGACAATCGGCTACAACACGTCGGAAGTCATCATGGCGCGCCTGATGCAGACGACCAATGCCAAGGAACGGGTCTATGCCCAGTCGGTCAGTTTCTTCTCGACAAACGAATCCGTACTGACCGCACTCAATGCCTCCTTCACCGGCCTGCAGGGCCTGCATGAGAGCACCGAAACGCTCAATGCCATGAAGGAAGGCGTCAACAAGAGCCTGGAAACCCTCGCCGAAATCGGCGACGCGGTTCAGAAGAAGGCTCTGGAAGCGGGCTATGGACCGACCGTTGCCGCAGCTTCGGTCAAGAAGCTTGTGGACTCGGTCGTCAACTTCCAGGTCCAGTCGCGTGAGATCATCAACGAGATGCGCGACATGTCGACCAAGAACTCTGAAGAGATCCGGACCGCGGTGGAAGACGGCAAGCGCCGCCTTGCCAAGCTCGCGGCCGAAGGCAACGCGCTTCGTAGCTGAAGACAAGCAGCCGCGCTGCATTGCGGATGCGCGGCTGCCAGCGGAGACTGAGCTTTATGGCGGAAAAGGCTGAAGCCCCGCTCGACGACCTGATGATGGCCATGGACGTGGTGGATACTCTCCGCCACGACGAAGTGCTTGTGCAAAAGGAACTCAGCGCGGACACCCGTGACGAGGGCATGATCAAGCGCCTGAAGGACCTCTATGCCGCACAGGGCATCGACGTCCCTGATCACATCCTGCAAGCCGGCGTCGAGGGCCTGAAACAGGATCGCTTCGTCTATGCGCCGCCCGCGTCCGGGTTTTCAAGATCCCTCGCCCTTCTCTATGTCACCCGCGGCTCCTGGTCGAAGTGGCTGGCCGGACTTCTCGTGGCGGCAATCATCGGGATTGCCGGATGGCAGTTCCTTGTGGTCGCACCGCGTGAGCGGGCCGCCGAAGCGCTCAGGATCGAGCTCACCCAGGACCTGCCCGCGCGGCTCGCCGAGCTAAGCGACCGGGTCAAGGGCCTGACGGACAACCAGGCCCTCCAGACAAGAGCCGATACCTTGCGAGCAGACGGCCTGAGCGCCGCTGCAGATGGCAAGGCGGAAGCAGCGCGCAAGGCGGCGAGTGACCTCCAGGCTCTCGCGGCCACATTGGCGCAGAGCTACGACGTTCAGATCGTGTCCCGGCCGGGTACGCCCACCGGCGTAACCCGCATCCCTGACGCAAACCGGAACGCCAAGAACTACTATCTCGTCGTTGAGGGAATCGATGCCGACGGCAAGGCAGTGCCCCTTCCTGTTGTCTCCGAAGAAGATGGCAAGTCGGAATTGGTGACCATCTGGGCCCAACGTGTCAGCAAGGCCGTCTTCGACCGCGTCCGGCGCGACAAGGAAGACGACGGAATCGTTCAGCAGACCCGGCTGGGAACGAAGAAGCGTGGGGAAACCGACATCGACTGGATTTCAGGCGTGGAGACGGGAGCAATCACGAAATGGTAGCCGCCCTTTTCCCGGAAAACGCTGACAAGGCAGGTTTGTCATGCTGAGCGGACGTCAGACCCTCTCGAGTATCGAGCAGGCCCTTGGCGACTTGCGGCGCGAGGAGACGGAGCTGAGCGGTCAGATCGACCGGGCAACCCGTTCCCTGACCGATATCCAGACACGGCAGAGCGAAGCCTACAAGGAGCTCGCGCGGTTCCGTCTCGACAATCATTCCGCGGAAACCCTGGACACGCGGCTCGACGAGGCAGCGCGCGAGGCGCGCCGCCTCATGGAAAAGCGCGCGCGCGACTACAAGACACTGTCGGACCAGCTTCGCGAGAAGGAAACCTCCTACGCCGACCTGAAGAAAAAGCGAGAAGCCCTGGCCGAGGAGGAGGAGGCTGCCGCGAGCCGCATGGACGACCTCATGGAAGAGGTAGACGGACGGCTGGAAAAGAATACGGACTATCAGGCCCAGCGCGAGCGCGCAGAGCGGGCAGCGAGCACCGCCGAGGCTGCAGACGGCAAGGCCCGGACGTCCCTCGCCGACCGGGAAGAGAAGGGCAAGGCCTACGAGTCCGACCGGCTTTTCATGTACCTTTGGGAGCGCGGTTTCGGGACACCCGACTACACGACCCGCGGCATCATCCGGTCCCTTGATCAGTGGGTCGCCGGACTGATCCGGTATCACGATGCCAGAGCCAACTACGCCATGCTGACCGGCATTCCGGAGCGCATGGCGCGGCATGCGGAACGTTGTGCGGAAATTGCTGCGCAGGAAGAAGCCCGCCTTGCACAGATGAGCCGTGACGCCCTGTCAGAAACCGCAGGCGAGGACATTGCCGGGCGCATCGACGCACTTGGGCAGGACATCGCCGAAACGGATCGCGAGATCGAGGCACTGGAACGCTCGACCGATACGCTGGCCGAAGCTCTGCAGGACTTCTCTCGCGGCGAAGATGAAGGCTTCGTCAAGGCCGAGGAACAACTCTCGGTCTCGCTCAAGGCTGACGATCTCAAGGATCTGTGGCGCGAAGCGCTCGACACCCCGTCACCCGAAGACGAAAAGATCGTGCGCCGTATCGAGGACCTGATCGAGCGCGGCGAGGATCTTGAGCGGGAAATCAGGCAGGATCGGGAGCTGCTGCGTGATATCTCCCGACGCCGCGCCGAACTGACCTCGGTCAGCCAGAACTTCCGCCGCAGCGGTTATGACACGTGGGATTCCACCTTCTCCGATACGTCCCTGACGACAATTCTGCTCGGCGAGCTGGTCAAGGGCGCGATTTCCGGCGCGGACTATTGGGCACGTGCGCAGCGCTCGCACAAGCGGCGCAAGCCAAAGGGTGGCCGCGTGGCCTTCCCGAAAGGCCGGGGCCTTCCCAGATCGATGGGCGGCGGCTTTGGCGGCGGTTTCGGAGGTGGCTCGTCCTCGTCCGGAGGCGGCGGTTTCCGCTCCGGAGGCGGTTTCGGCGGCGGCGGCTTCAAGACCGGCGACACGTTCTAGGGCGCGTAAGGCCAGCCTGGCCCGCATTTGTTGCCCGCATGCGCGGAACCGCCCTGCCGGCAGAGACGTTACTTCGGCAATGCCCGATCGATTACAAAGTGTTAACCTAGGCAATGGTTGCATGGGATGCTCGAACAACCCACGACCGCCAGAACAGATTGTCCGTTAACCGCGACATTCAAGGACCGTCATGCAAAAGCTGATCGCCATCGCCCTTCTCCTGACCCTGGCCGCCTGTCAGGGTTCAACAACGCGCCGGAGCGACTTGCCCCAGCAGCCGACACTCGACGTGCCGAGCGGCGCACAAAGCGTGGCGATTGCTGCGAGCCCGATTGCCGTTCGTGCCGCACTGGTTGCCAGCGCCATGGAAAAGGGCACTCCGGTCGTTCAGGATGAAGCGAACATGGTCGTGATGGAACGTACGATGACCGATGCCAATCCGGCACTCGATGCAGAGTTTGGCCCGTCCGACAATGGCAACCGGGTTATCCGCATCCGTGTGCGCTTCACCGGTGACCAGTGCCGCACGCTGGCGGTTCAGGACGTGGCGGTGATCAACAACGCGCGCACGGCCCTGGAACAGAGCTTCGTACTCCCTGGCAATGCCAATACGATGGAAAGCCTGCGCGGCCTGAAGTCCCGCGCCGAGCAGGGGAGCCCCTGCCCGCCGGTATCCTGATCGGCTTTAGAACCGGTAGCGGAAGCCAAGGCGGCCTGAATGGTCCTGGGAGGTCTCACCGATCTCTCCCAGATAGGTCACTTCCATGTCGAATGCGCTGTCCTTTTGCAGGGACAGCCCCGCCTCGAAGGACGCCGTGTTCTGATCGATCGGCGCACCTGCGACCGAGAACGCATCCCCGCCAGAGGCAAAGCGCATGGTCGAACTCGGGTTCACATCGCCCAGCGCATGCCGCCACGCCAGCGAGCCGACAAGCGATGCAGTGACGCCGTGGACTTCGCCGAGGATTGTTTGTGCGCGCACCCCGACCGTTGTAACTCCGAGAAGGTTGTCGGTGCTCTGCGACGTCAGTGCCGAAGCCCCGCCGGTTTCGGTAAATCCATCGGTGTGCTGGTTTACCAGCGCAATCCCGGCAAACGGTTCCATGACAGCCGATGAGATGCCGACAGCAAAGCCAAGTTCCGCAAAGGCCTGAGACGTGGAGGCGTTGTAATTGGCAGTCACGCGGTCCGAGAAGCCGGTGAAGGCCACGGTGCGCGCGGTATCGAGAGAATGCAGCGTGTAGCTTGTCCCGACACGGAGGCCGAGAGCACCTCCGGACAGATCCCAGCTCGTGCCGGCGTAAGCGCCCAGATGGTAGCCGTCGGCCGATCCACCGGAACTGTTGGACGGGGAATCGAACTGGCTTCGGGAATAGCCAGCCATTACGCCGATGCGCCAATCCGGTACGATCTCCGCGTCGAATCCTACCAGGAAGCCGCCGCCATAGCTCGTAACACCCTTGGTGTTGGACGTAGCTGCCGTTTCGGCCCAGCCGCCATAGGCGCGGCCCCACATCTGCGCGCCGATCTGCTCCAGCAGAGGCACTTCCCCGTCGCCATGGAACGCGACAGCAACCTGTCCCCCGCCGCCGCCACTGCCAGCGCCGCCCATTACATTCATCAGGCGCTGGTTGACGGTCGAGCGGTTTATCCCGGCTCCCTGCATGAAGGCGCCCTGCATGGTCGAATGGCTCTCCCCCGAGAGCGCGTTGAAGGCCTGCTCCGGTTCACCCGCCGGCAGACTGCGAACGGCATTGTAGAGCGCATTGCCCGAACCAAGGCTGGTGACCGCGCTGGCTGCCCCCTTCTGGTTCACGGTCTTCGCAAGCGTCGAAAAATTGACGTCGTTGCGTTCCAGCTTCAACGTCGCCTGCGTTCCCGTGTAGGCGACCGAGGCATCCAGATAGGCGAAGTTGTCCGTTACCGTTCCAAATGTACCGGTCAGCGTACCTGCCGTCAGGATCGTATAGTCGGTCCTGTCGCCATAGGTCTTGCCGTCATCGGTGCCGTTCTCCGCAACCACGGAAAGACTTGCGCCGCTGTCGATGGTGATGGACCCGGTGGCTGCGATCCGGTCGGCGTTGCCATTCTTGTCCACCTCGACCTGATAGACAGAGCCGGAGACGAGGCCAAGGTTCCCGGAAACGTTCAACGTGCCGATGGAATTACCCGGCGCAATCTTGCTCCCTGAGGCCAGTGTTACATTGGACACCGTCCCGGATCCGCCCAGCGTTCCGCCGCTCTTGACGGAGATCGCGTTATTGGCAGATCCGTTGACGGAAAGGACGCCGCTGTAGATATCAATTGCACCGGTATAGCTGGAGGTGAGGTCCAGTGTGCCGCCCCGCATCTCCGCTGTGCCGGTGAACGACGAATAATCACCACTGAGTTTCGTCGTCCCGGCGTGAAGTGCGATTGTTCCCGAGCCTGAAACCTTGCGGTCGAAATCGTAGGCGGAATTGGTATGGTTGAACACCAACGTACCGGAACCCGCTCCGAACTTGATGCTGTCGGCACCGATTGTCCCTGCGGCCGCTGCCGCCTGCCCCACTCCGGCTCCAACGTTGAGCGTTCCCGTGCTGCCGGCATTTTGCCCGATGAAGACGTCATCTCCTATGTCCAGCGATGCGCCATCGGCGAGGGTCAGGGTGCCCGTCCCGCTTTCCCCGACGACCAGGTCGTATTCGTCTATCCATCGGGACCCGCTGCCGGTTACCAGGGCTGTGCCGGTCGAACCAGCGTATCGGCCGATTTGCGAGTTGGTACTATCCACCTTGCCGCCGTTTGAAACGGTAATCGACCCGTCCGCATTCCGGCCGACGGTCATGTCGCCACCAACCGTCAGGGACGACGTGCTTCCCGAGACCTCGAGCACGCCATCACTTCCTGCCCCGTCACCCACAAAGACCTGATTGACCGAGAAGGTGCCGCCGTCAGTGAGCTTCAGCGCGCCCCCGTCTGCAATCATCTTGGCGGAGTTGCCGCCGGAAAAATCGGCTGTACCCGTAAGCGACGTGGTTCCGGACACGTTCCGGATGGTCAAGTCTCCGGACGTGTCGATGCTCATGTTCTGACTGAACGTATAGTCGCTGTTCGTATGGTTGAACACGAGGGCCGTTGTGCCTTGACCGAAGGCAATGCTGGCTGCACTCAAGGATCCGGACGCCGCGGCGCTCTTGGACGCATCCGCCCCGATATTCAGGGTGCCGGTCGAACCGATGGCACGGCCGACATACAAGGTGCCCGTACCCGAGGACACGTCAACCGACCCGCCATCTGCAATGGTCAGGCTTCCCGTTCCCGAATTCCCGACATACATGTCGTACGGCCCAGCCGAAAGCGAAGACCCGGCGCCAGTCACGAGAGCTGTCCCGTTGGAGAATGCGTTCTCGCCGATTCGCAAATAGTTCTGGAAGTAGGCAGCGGCTCCATCGGAGAGAATGAACTTTCCGGATCCTGAGTAGCCTATGGACGTATCGTCATATGCCCGCCAGGAGGATCCGCTTCCGGTCACGGTGAGCGTTGATGCTGGTACGCCGGACGAATAGCCGATTTTCGTGTCGAAACGGCTTCTCAGACTGCCACCGTTCTCCACGGTCACGGAGGCTCTCCCCCCCTGCCCCATCCGGAAGCTGTTGGTCGCGGTCAATCTCGACCCTGTGCCATCTACCGTAACCGTGCCTGACGAGCCTGACATCGCCCCGACATTGAAGTCGGAAATTGTAGTGGTGGCACCGTTTTCAAGAATGAGTGTGCCTGTGCCGTGGTTGCCGACGGTGATCCCGCTACCGTTCGACCACATGGACGGGCCACCGTTGATACGGACCGTACCGTCCGACCCCGAGATATTTCCAATAATGCCGCTATCGCTGGTAACCACCCCGCCTTGGGAAATCGTCAGCGTGGACGTGGCCGTGTCGCCGACATACAGCCCGCCACTGACAGTCCAACTGGCGCCTTTCGTGCCGCCGCCGGTTCCAATTACGGTTTCGTTGGTCCCGTCAATGATCTCGTCGGCAAGAGAGAATGCCGGGACCAGCGCAGCTGCTCCAACCAGAGCAGTTCCGGACAGCAGGCCGGCACGGAAAAAAGACTTCGCACTCATCGATGCTCCCGCAACCGAATTTTCGGCAGCCCCCTACATGACGTTGCGAAACTTTCAAAAAGACGGAAATAATCAAGAGGAAACAACTACATAAGCCAGGAAGCGCAAATTCTTTAGATTCAGCGAGCTTTTTGCAAGTGCATGTTGCAGTTATTTCCGGCGAGCGGGAAATACCTCAGGAAATCGAGGCCTTGGCAGGGCATAAGAGACAATTCCCACGCTCCGGAAAGCACGCAGGAGACCTAAAGGGACCAGGCTCAACCCGTCGGGCAGCGAATCAGATATCCACCGGCGCCCAATGTCGCACGCTGGCGTCTCAGGACGCCGCACTGATCAACACCGCGCGCATGGCTCTGGAACAGCGCTTCGTGCTGCCCGGCAACCCCGGCCTGCCGGTTTCCTGAACCAGCCACAATTGACGAAATAGCGGAACGCCCGGAGAGATCCGGGCGTCATTGGAACAGATCGCTCAAGCGGCTGATCGGTCGATGATGATGTGCCGCTCACCGCGAGAACAGGCTTCGATCCTGGCTTCAACCTTGTAGATTTCGCGCATGAGCTCGGGCGTGATGACGTCACCGGAGCGCCCCGCCGCCGCCAGGCGGCCGCCCGCAATCACGATCGTGTTGGCGCAGTATCGCAAGGCATGATTGAGATCGTGCAGGGCGATCAGAACCAGCATTCCCTTCTGCCGTGCGAGATCCTGCATGAACGTCAGCACTTCGACTTGGCGATAGAGATCCAGCGCGGAAGTCGGCTCGTCCATCAGCAGAACTTCCGGATCGCGCACGAGCGCCTGGGCAATCGAAACGAGCTGACGCTGGCCTCCCGACAATTCCCCGAGGTTGCGGAATGCAAGATCTGAGATCTGCAGGGCCTGCAGCAGCCGGTCGATTTCCTGAAGTTCGTGGTTCTGCACCCGCCATCCGCCGCCCTGCTTTGCTGCGAGAAGCACGGATTCATAGACCGTCAGGACCGCGTTGGCGTTGGTATCCTGAGGCATGTAACGGATGGCGTCTGCCGCCGGAACCTGCGCCTCTTCGAGAACCACCGTCCCCGGGCCCTTGAGAAGACCGGCGACACGCTTGAACAGTGTCGACTTGCCGGCAGCATTGGGCCCGATGACTGCGGTCAGTTCACCGCCCTTCAGGAGTGGTGTCGAGACCCCCTCCACGGTCAGGCCTGCTCCATAGCGGGCGCCGAGATCATTCAGCGTAATTGCTACCATGAGTTTCTCCGGTCGGCGAAGATGAGAGCAAAGAAGAACGGCACGCCGACGAGGGCGGTGATGACCCCGATGGGCAGGACCGCGCCAGGCAGCAGGATCTTCGATACGACGGAGGTGGCCGACAGCATCAGCGCTCCACACAGGATAGCCGCCGGAAGGAAGAAGCGTTGGTCCTCACCGACCAGCATCCGGGCGACATGCGGCCCGACCAGTCCGACGAACCCGATGGTACCGACGAACGAGACCGGTATGGCAGCAAGAAAACTCACGCCAATCAGCGTCTTCAGGCGCAAGGAACGGATATTCACCCCGAAACTCTGAGCCTTGACGTCGCCAAGACGCAGCGCCGTCAGAGCCCAGGAGTTCCGCACGAAGAACGGGATGCAAACAATCAGGACGGCAAAGGTCGCGTAGACCTTTCCCCAGGTCGCCTTGGTCAGTGATCCCATCGTCCAGAAGACAACAGCAGCAAGCGCCTGTTCCGACGCAAGGTACTCCATCAGCGACAGAAGGGCGTTGAAAGTGAAGACCAGCGCAATGCCGAGCAGAACGATTGTCTGAACCGTCACGCCCCGGAAGGTCGAGAAGAAATAGATGAACAGGGACGCAGCCATCGCCATGACAAACGCATTGAGCGGGATCATGTAGTGAACGGCGGCCGGAATGATGGCGACCCCGAGGACAAGGCCAAGAGCCGCTCCGAAACCTGCGGCTGCCGAAATGCCCAGGGTAAACGGGCTCGCCAGAGGGTTGGCCAGTATTGTTTGCATCTGGGCTCCGGCAAGAGACAGGCAGGCCCCAACGGAAATCGCCATCAAAGCGACGGGCATGCGGATATCCCAGATGACGACCCGAATCTGTAACTCGGCGGCATCGGGAAACAGCAGAGCGGAGATCACGTCCGCAAGCGGATAGTTGGCCGGTCCGAGCGCCAGGTCCACGGCGAAGGACAACGCCAAAGCAGCCAGGAGAGCGGTAAGCAAGAGGATTCGCCTAAGCGCAAGGGCGCGGTACAGACCGCGCCCCGTTGTGCCTTGGACCGCATCGGTTGCGGACATCTCGATCATCCTATTTCAATGAAACGAAATAGCCGGGCCGGTAGTCGACCGGCAGGAAGCGGTTATGCAGCTCCTGGAAGCTCGCCTCCGGATCAAGATCCGCAAACAGATCCGGATGAAGCCACTTTGCGATCTGCTGAACCGCAATGAACTGGTAGGGGCTGTTGTAGAACTGGTGCCAGATCGCGTGAACGTTCTTGTCGGCAACCGCCTTGACGCCGGTGAAGCCCGGACGCTCCATGAGCTTCGCCAGTTTCTGGCCCGTCACTTCAGGATCCGCGCCACTGCCGACCCCGACCCAGTTGCCGCCCGGAACATAAAGCTCCCAGTTTGCGCCGGTCACGATGATCTGGTCCGGATTGGCAGCAATGATCTGCTCCGGGTTGACCGTTCCGAAGGTCCCCGGAATGATCTCGCTTGCCATGTTCACCCCACCGGCAATCTCGACCATCTTGCCGAAATTCTCGTTGCCGAAGGACATGCAGCAATCATCTGAGTAGCCGCCTGCGCGCTCAATGAAGACGACCGGACGCTTCAGATCGCTTTGGGCTGCCAGTTTGTCTGTAACGGCCTTGATCGCATCGGCGCGGAACTTGATGAATTCCTCGGCCTTTTCTTCCTTCCCGAACAGCTTGCCGATCAGACGCATGGACGGCTCGGTATTGACCATCGGCTTTTCGCGGAAGTCGACATAGACGATCGGAATGCCGACCTTGGCGAGCTTCTCCGTGTAGCCGCTGTCTTCCGTCGCCGCCTTGGCGTCGAGGTTCAGGATGATGACGTCAGGATCGAGCGCAACAGCCTGTTCGACATCGAACGTACCGTCCTTCATACCGCCGAAGGTCGGCAGCTCTTCCATCTGCGGAAAGCTTTCAAGGTACTGGTGATACCCGTCATTGTCGGCCTTCTTGAAGTCATCGCGCCAACCGACGACGCGCTTGAACGGGTCTTCGCTGTCGAGCGTCGCGGTAAAATAGATCTGGCGTCCTTCTCCAAGGATGACCTTTTCCACCGGCACCTGAACCTCGACATTGCGTCCGGTGATATCCGTCACCGTCACGGTTTCGGCGGCATTGGCGCCCACAGGCAAAAAGCCGACGGCCAACAGCATGGCTCCTGCCCAAACCCTGATTTTCATCCCGATCATCCCGAATTGAAGAATTGATAAAAGTGGAGTATTTGACTCCTAAATTTGAGCTATATTTCTTGAGTTATTTGGTCAAGAAATATCTTTTAGAGCCCTTCTAACCAGCTCGTCAGCCCGGCGTGAACCCCATGGAAACACTTGCGAATTTTAACCTGAAAGACGAGATCAGAGATTACTGGAGTCAGCGTGCAGAGACGTTCGACAGCCAGCCTGGTCACGAGATCTTTTCGGAAGACGAGAGAGCAGCCTGGCATGCTTTGTTTCATCGTCATCTCGGTTCGGGGAAGCAGCGGACTGCTCTCGACCTTGCATCAGGCACCGGAGTGATTTCGCATCTCCTCGACGATCTCGGCTTCCATGTCACAGGCCTCGACTGGGCCGAGCCAATGCTCGAGCGGGCACGCGAAAAGGCCAAAATCCGCAAGCGCGATATCCGATTCGTCATGGGAGATGCGGAGCGCACACTGGAGAATCCGGACAGCTACGATGTGGTCACCTGCCGGCACCTAGTCTGGACCCTCGTCGATCCACTGGCGGCCTTCCACGAGTGGTTCCGGATTCTCAAGCCAGGCGGCCAGGTTCTCATCATCGATGGAGACTTCGTCAATCCGGGTCTTTTCAACCGGATCATCGCGCGCATTTCGGCCATACTGGGCATGGCCTCAAGATCAAGCGCCCGTGGAGACGGCCACAAGCCGGCGAACATGATGGAAACCCACCGGAGCATTGTGTCCCGGGTCTATTTTTCAAAGGGCGCTCGCGCACAAGATGTAGCTGCCCTGCTGGAACAAGCCGGCTTCACCGGCATCGCAATCGACACCAACATGCGCCGGATCCATCGCACGCAGGCCCGCAACTTCAGCCTGCTGAAAGGACTGGAACGGGCGACACAGCACCGCTACGCAATTTGCGCAAGAAAGCCGGCGACTTAGGAGGTCGGGGGCACTGCCCCAGCTCGCCGGAACAAACCATTCAGACGGAGCGCAGATAGTCCTCGTCCGAGACAGGCTCAGCCCAGTCGACCACGGAACCGTTTTCGGCTTCGGCGATGGCGACATGGGCCATCGAGGTGCGATCGGTCGCACCATGCCAGTGCCGCTCACCGGGTTCGAACCAGACCACGTCGCCGGGACGGATTTCATGAATCTCGCCACCGTCGCTCTGAGCCCAGCCAAGCCCGCTCGTCACGATGATCAACTGACCTTTCGGATGGGTGTGCCAGTTGGTACGCGCACCGGCAGTGAAGCTGACCACTGCGCCGCTGAATCCCGCCGGTTCTCCTGCGGCAAACGGAGTATCCAGGGACACCATGCCGGTGAACCAGTCGGCCGGACCTGTGCGTGTCGGGTTGGTTCCGTTAGGCGTGATCTTCATCATTTCCTCCGCAGGCAGGCCGCCTTTGACGTGCCGTCCTAGCTGTTCAGGACTTCCTTCACCGTCGTTGCCAGCTGCTTCAGCGTGAACGGCTTGGGCAGGAAGAAGAACTTCTCGTTGGCCGGAAGGTTTTCCTCGAAGGCGTCCTCAGCGTAGCCGGAAACAAAGATGATCTTGAGATCAGGGCGGGTCTTGCGCAGCTCGACAAGGAGCGTCGGACCATCCATTTCCGGCATGACCACGTCGGAGACGACAAGGTCAATATTCCCGCCCGTTTCCTCCATGACCTCAAGCGCTTCGGTGCCTGATCCTGCTTCGTGCACGGTGTATCCGCGCGACGCCAGCGCTCGTGCACCGAAGGCCCGTACCGCCTCCTCGTCTTCGACAAGGAGAATGGAAGCAGACCCGGTCAGATCCGCGACCTTTTCCGGTTCGGCTTTCACTTCCTTGACCGGCTCGTCGACGACAGCGGGAATATGGCGCGGCAGGAACAGACGGAACGTGGTTCCAACGTCCACTTCCGAGGTGCAGAAGATGAAGCCACCCGTCTGCTTGACGATGCCGTAGACGGTCGACAGGCCGAGACCGGTTCCCTTGCCCACTTCCTTGGTCGAGAAGAACGGATCGAAGATCTTTTCCATGATCTCCGGCGGCATGCCATGACCGGTATCCGTGACTTCGATCAGCGTGTACTCCCCGGGAGGCATCCCGCGGGTGTTCTCGAACTGGGTCGACTCGGCCTCGGTCACGTTGCCCGTGCGAATCGTCAGCTTGCCGCCGTCGGCCATCGCATCGCCAGCGTTGACCGCCAGGTTGACTATCACCTGCTCAAGCTGGTTGAGATCGGCCATCACCGGCCACAGGTCGCGGCCATGGACGACCTTCAGCTCGACCTTCTCGCCCAGAAGCCGGTCGAGCAGGATCGACAGATCGGCCAGAACATCATTCAGCGCCAGCTGCTGCGGGCGCAGGGTCTGACGCCGCGAGAAGGCCAGAAGCTGACGGACCAGCCCCGCCGCACGGTTGGCGTTCTGCTTGATGTTCATGATGTCCTGGAAGGACGGGTCGGTCGGGCGATGGCTCGCAAGCAACAGGTCGGAGAAACCGATGATGGCGGTCAGCACGTTGTTGAAGTCATGGGCAACGCCACCGGCGAGCTGCCCGATCGCCTGCATCTTCTGGCTCTGGGCGAACTGGGCCTCGAGCGCACGCTGCTGCGTCGTCTCCAGAGCATAGACGATGGCGGCTTCACCGTCGCCCTCGCCTTCCTGCACGGCCGAGACATAGAAGGTCGCAGAACGCGGGTCGGGACCGGTCTCGTTGAGCGGGATGTCGATCGGAGCGATCTCGCCGATGCCGTTGGCCGCCGCCGAGAGCGCCCTGCCAAGTTCTTCCCGTCCGCTGGCGGCGATGAAGTCCTCAAGCTTGGGCGGCTCCCCAGACAGGTCGACCGGTCCGAACAGGCGTAGGAACGGTGCGTTGGTGCGAAGAACCCGGCCCTCCGTATCGAGCGAAGCGATGGCAATCGGCGTGTTGTTGAAGAAGCGGGCAAAGCGCACTTCCGCCGCTCGCAGCGCTTCCGACGCTTCTTCTCCGCGCGAACGGTTGAGAACGAGGGTACGGCTGTCGCCTGCATGCCCGCTTTCGCCGAACGGTACGCGGTGGAGCAGCCGAACCGGGAAACTGCGGCCACTCTTTGCCACGAAATCGAGATCGAAGGTCTCGCTCTTGACCTCGCCGGCCTGTCCCTTGACGGAGCGGATCAGCTCGGTTCCGTCCCCCTGGACAATCTCGCCGAGGCCGAGTTCTCCGGCTTCGAACTGGGCAAGGTCGTAACCTAGCCAATCTGCAAGTGTCGCATTCAGATAGACGATCCGACCCGCACCATCGCAGGAGAAGAAACCGGCAGGGGCGTGGTCGAGGAAATTGATGACCCTTTGAAGTTCCTGGAACGAGTTTTCCTGCTCGGCCCTGTCGCGGGTGATATCAGCCAGTTGCCAGACCGCCAGACGTTTTCCGCTGCCGCCGTCCTGCCGCTTGAGCACCAGTGGCCGGATCGATACGCGGTACCAGCGCGCCCCGCCCTCGGAGCGCCCAAGCGGTACCGGCATGCGGATTTCTTCCTGCGCTCTCAGGCCGTCGCGCATAGCCTGTGACAGACGGAAGATCGCATCGGCAGCGTCCGGATCGCTGGAGAAAACGCGCTCAAGGACACGAATGTCGGCTTCGGTTTCCGCACCGGTCAGATCGCCGTAGGACTGGTTGGCGTAAACCAGGCGTCCCTCGGTATCGGTGATCAGCGCACCGTCATCGAGAGAATTGAGAAAGGCGGCCGCGATCGGACTGCCACCGCGTCCGGTTCCGAAGCGCAGGAACCCGATGGCACCGGCGAACAGGCAGAAAACGCCGACGACCGCAAGAATGCCGAGGAGGCCGAGGACGAACGGCTGAGACTGGTCCTTGCCCAGCACCGCAAATGCAGCCGCAGCGACCACCAGCGCCAAGGCCAGACCGATCAGCAGCCAGATATTTCCGGTCCTTTCCGGCCGGTCGATCATCGGCTCAAGAGCTGCGCCGTCCAGATCATTCATACCCCAAAACTCCCTGACCCGAATCGACACGCCGGGTCCACGCCAAGCATTCTGTGCAATGCCCGGAAATTCAACCAATCCAAGCCCAATTCGCGCCTAATTCGCGCGCCATCCAGAGCGTTTGCGCATTTTGAAGACGAAGCCGATGACCTCGGCGACCGCCTTGTAGTGTTCTTCCGGAATTTCCTGGTCGATTTCGACAGTCGCATAGAGTGCACGCGCCAGCGGCGGGTTCTCGATAATTGGAATGTCGTGACCCTTGGCGACTTCCCTGATCTTCAACGCAACGGCATCCGTTCCCTTGGCCAGACACATGGGCGCCCCCATGCCGTCCTCGTATTTCAGCGCCACAGCATAGTGGGTCGGGTTGGTAACCACCACGGTTGCCTGGGGAACGGCCGACATCATGCGCTTGCGGCTACGCTCCATACGCAATTGGCGGATTTTGCCCTTGACGTGCGGGTCACCCTCGGTCTGCTTGTATTCTTCCTTGACCTCCTGCAGCGACATCTTCTGCTTTTCCCACCACTTGTGCCGCTGGTAGAGAAAATCGAGGCCTGCAACAACGGTCATGACCGACAGGATCGCCGCCAGCACCTGCAGAACGAGCATGCGCGACTCGTCCAGAAGCACCACGGTTTCGGCGAAGATGATCGTATCGGCCTCGTCGCGGTGCGGCCATAGGACAGCCACCATAATGGCACCGACGACCGTTATCTTGACGAGCCCCTTGGCGAAGTTGACGAGGCTTTCGGAGGAGAACAGGCGCTTGAACCCGGACAGGGGAGAGATCTTGGATAGCTTCGGCTTGATGGTCTCTGTCGTGAAGACCATCTGGTGCTGCACCATGTTGCCCGCGACCGCCATCAGGACCAGCGCCAGAAGCGGCAGCCCCACGATCAAGGCGATCGATTGACCGGTATCGCGCCACAGGGCGCGCAGGGCCAGACCATCGGCAGGTATCTGGTGGGCATGCTCCAGGAACCCCTTGAGGAGCCCGGCCAGAGAGGATGCCATTGTCGGCGCGAAAATGGCGATCAACAATGCCGAACCGGCAAGCGTGAACCAGGTGCTGACCTCCTGGGATTTGGGAACGTCCCCCTTGTCGTGCGCATCTTTCAAGCGCTTGTGTGTGGGGTCCTCGGTTTTCTCCGAATCGTCGGAACCTTCTGCCATCTAGCCCCCCTAGCCCAGCACGAACATGCCCAGCGCTTCTCTCAGATGGTCCATGTAGAACGTCATCATGGTCGTCATCAGCACCAGGAGGAGACCAAGCCCGATCGCGATGTTCACGGGCATGGCAATAAAGAAGATCTGCATCTGGGGCATCAGCTTGTTGAGCAAGCCGAGGCCGAAATAGAACACGATGCCGACCACGAGGAACGGCGCGCTCATGCGCACCGCGATGGAAAAGACGTTTGCGACCGTCTGGGTCGCCATTTCCGCAAAGTCTGACACCGGCATCCAGCCGCCCGGCGGGAACATGGTGAAGCTGTCATGCATTGCGGCAATGATCAGGTAGTGGGTGTCGGTCACGAAAATCAGCGTCACGCCGAGGATCGAAAGGTAGTTGGACACCAGCGCGCCCTGCTGGCCGGAATTGGTCACGTCCGTTCCGAGCGCCATGGCAAGGCTCGACTGGCTGGCAATGATCACGCCTGCGGTCTGCAGGGCGAAAGTGATCATCTTGGCACTAAGCCCGATGACGAAACCGAGGACGAACTCTCCGCCCATGAGAAGCAGAAGGCGCAGCGGGTTGGCCAAGAGCTCATCAGGGTAGGTCGAGACGCCGATCGGGTACATGACGAGGGTCAGCAGCAGCGCGATCGACAGGCGAATTCGCATGGGGACAGCTGTTTCACCCAACGCCGGCATCAGCATGATCATGGTGCCGAGGCGTGCAAACATCAGCATGTAGACCGCAGCAATCTCAGGCAGGAAGTTGAGCTGCAGCGTCATGCGCCTCTCCGGCCCGTCAAGCTGGCGACGCGAGGATCAGCTCGCCGATTCTCGCGGTAAATGATGCCAGAACCTGGCCCATGAACGGCATGGTGATCAGCAAGGTAATGAAGATGGCAAGGATCTTCGGGACGAAGACGAGGGTCATTTCCTGGATCTGGGTCAAAGCCTGGAACAGGGCGATGACGACACCCACAACAAGCCCGACAACCATGGTCGGACCGGCCACGAGTATCATGGTCCAAACGCCTTCACGGGCGATATCGAGTACCTCGCCACCGGTCATCGCAAGCTCCGGCCTCCAGGATCAGATCGGCATTCTCATGATCTCCTCATATGCGGAGATCACCCGGTCACGAACTGTGACCATGGTTTCCAGAGCCATTTCCGTTTCGGCAATCGCCGTCACGACATCAACGACGTCCGTCCGTCCCTCTATAAGGCCGATCGACTTCGCGTCCATGTCACGCCCCTTGTCGACGACGCTTTCCACTGATTCCTGGACCAGTTTCCCAAAGTCGACATTTTCTCGCCCGGACGGAAGCTCGTCAGGCGTAGATGCCTGTCGTGCGAGGCGAGCGGCCGTCTGATAGGCGTTGTTCGCAACCGAATAAGTGGACATGACCTTGTCGCCTCTGGATGTCTGGTTCTGTGACTAGTTTTCAGCGTGTTCCGTGAGCCCGTCAGGCCCGCAGAATGTCGATCGTTCGCTGCACCATCCGGCGCGTTGCCTCGATCACGTTGAGGTTGGCTTCGTAGGACCGCTGCGCCTCGCGCATGTCGACCGTCTCGATCAGCGTATTGACGTTCGGTGTCTTGACGTAGCCATCGGCATCCGCCGCCGGGTGACCCGGCTCGTACCGCGTTTCGAAAGGCGCCTTGTCTTCCGCCAGGCGCCCCAATTCCACGACCTGCGCACCGATCTCCTTGTCGAAGTGGCTCTTGAAGGTCGGAATCTTGCGACGATACGGGTCCTCGCCCGGCGTTCGACCGGTGGAGTCCGCATTGGCGATGTTTTCCGCGATCACCCGCATGCGGCCGTTCTGGGCCTTGAGGCCCGTCGCCGATACGAACAATGACTTGATCAGATCCATTTCATTTCTCCTGCCGCGTCGCCGCTGCCGTCAATTTCTCGTTCAGGCAGTCTTCGACAGGGCTGTCCGGATCAGGCCGAGGCTCTTCGAGTAGATCGACGTGGCCGCCTGGAAATCCATCTGGTTCTCCGTGACCTTCATCATCTGCTCTTCAAGCACCACGTTGTTGCCGCTCGGCGTGACTTCGAACATGTCCCTCTTTTCCGCCTTCGCATCCGAAGCTGCAGAAAGCGTGCCGGATATGTGTCCGCTCTTCGTCACCGTCGTTTGCACACCAGCGCTGGACCGACCGATGCGATCGGAAAACTTATAGTCTTTCAGTTCCTTGGCCTGGTAACGAGGGGTATCCGCATTGGCGATATTTTCCGCAAGAACCCGCTGCCGGACCTGATGCCACTGCATTTTTGACTTCAAGGCCTGAAAGACGGGTAGATTGGTCAGCGCCATCCGATTCACCATTCGTTAACGTTCTAGGCAAACATTGCCGACCCAAAGGTTAACGAATGGTTAACGCCCCACAAGGACTATCAGGTTTTGCCTGACGAATTCGGTGGATGACCCGATTGCAAAATGCAATTTCCAAGATTTCCTTCGCCTGAAGCAGGCAGAATTTGCCCAGTTCTGTTAACTTTGCCTCAGTTGAGGATTCGTCTGGTCCCACGAAGGTCAGTGCGAAGGTTGGCTCGAAGCCAAGCGTCCTACGCTGGCACCTAACAAATGGCACATGATTCCGTCAGCGGTGCGGCAGTCATGCAGCCCAAAAGCATCGATGAAGAAGGTGCGCCGCCACACAGGCAGAGCGCACCCCGTATGCGCGACCTGTGCGGGACTTTATGAGGTAGGCATGTACACTTGGATTGCAGAGACATTTGGCATTGGAGACGGCATCGCCCGGGGTCTCGCCTTTGCCATCGCTCTGGGTATCGTTCTGATTCTCATCGCACTTTTCACCATGATCCTGAAGCGGCTGACAGGAACCCGACTTTCCTCGGGCCGGAGCCGGCAGCCGCGTATCACCGTCATGGACGCCACAAATGTAGATGCGCGCCGACGCCTTCTCCTGATCCGTCGCGACAATGTCGAACACCTCATTCTGATCGGCGGCCCTACCGACATCGTCATCGAGCAGAACATCATCAAGAGCGCGCCGCTCGGGTCGACCAATGGCCGTAGCCAGATCGCCCCATCGGGCTACACAGTTCCGCCTCAGGCGGAAACTATTGCCGAACCGATGGCGGTTTCTGCCGAGCAGGCTCCGCGACCTGCTCCGGTGATGCCGGCCCCTGTTGCGGCCACTCCCGCTCCCCCGAGCCCGGTTGAACCTGCCGCGCAGGCGCCGAAACAGGTCAGCAGCGACAATGCGCAACCGCGATCAAGCCTCAATCCGGCGCGGTCCCTTCTGCAGGCGGCCGCCTCTGGCCGCATTACACCTCCGTCCCTGACCAAAACCGACAGTCCCTCATCCTCCGTTTCAGGCCGCAGCGATCCGGCGAACGGGGGACAGGCCGCTCGCCCGCAAGCCTCGGCGCCCTCGCAGCAGGCCCAAATGGCAAGGGGACTCCCGGCAGGTCCGCAGCCACCCCGTCAGGCGGAACGGCCGCAGACCGGAGCGGGTGTTACTCAATCCCGGGCACCCTCGGTGAGTATCGACTCCACCGCAAGGCCTGACGCCCAAACCCGCACCTCAGGGCAACCGGCAACGCTTTCGTCCTACCTCGCCGCGGCGCGCCCCAACGCGTTGTCATCGCATCAGGTGTCTCCGCCGTCCTCCGGCCCGGCCGCCCGTGCCCTTACTGCCGTTCAACGATCGGCAAACGGCAGCGCGACCGCCCCCGTAGCAACCTCCGCCGCTCCCACCGTGAAGCCGGAACCGAAGCAGGAGCCCAGGCAAGACCTGGACGCCACTGTGCCAGTTCCGGCAGCGGCTCAGACTGCTGACCTGACGAAAGAGACAGCTTCGGTCGCTGGCAATGTATCGCCCGAGACAGCCGCTCCATCAGCTGCGCCCGGCAAGCCTGAGGCAGATGAGGCATCAAGCGACAAAGCCACGACGCCCCCCAGCTCCAGTGCCCAAGAAGGAACAGGCGCTCACCTCGACGTGGTGCCTGAAAAAGTCGGCGATGCCGATGCCGCGGAAGTGAAAAAGCAAACAAAAGACGGCGTCAACGAACTGCCCAACCCCATCGAAGACGAGATGGCCAAGCTTCTCGACGAAATACACGGACCACAAAAACAATGACACTGTCCATCGGCGGCCACGCACGGCCGCTGAACCGCATCGGGTTTACCGGAGGCGCGAGAGCTGCCGCGAGGCTATGTGCCGTTGCTGCTGCGCTCGCCCTGATCGCCTCGCCTGCGATGGCGCAGGAGATCTCGCTTGGCTTTGGCGAAGATGCCACTATCACCGAACGGGCAGTCCAGCTTGTTGCCCTGCTGACCGTTCTCTCACTCGCCCCATCCATCCTTGTGATGGTGACGAGCTTTACCCGCATCGTGGTGGTGCTTTCCCTGCTTCGGTCCGCGATCGGCTTGCAGACGGCCCCGCCTAATACCGTGATGATAAGCCTTGCGCTGTTCCTGAGCGCCTTCATCATGGCCCCGACGATACAGACCGCCTACAATGAAGGTGTCCAGCCCCTCGTCAATGGTGACATTGAGGTCACGCAGGCATTCGAGCGGGCATCCGATCCGTTCCGCACCTTCATGCTGTCCCAGGTCAGGGAGAAGGATCTGGCGCTGTTCCAGGAGCTCTCCGGACGCGAGGCACCCGAAACGCCGGACGACCTGTCTCTGAGCACGCTGGTTCCAGCGTTCATGATCAGTGAGCTGCGGCGCGCCTTCGAAATCGGCTTTCTCTTGTACCTTCCCTTCCTGATCATCGACCTGGTTATCGCCTCCGTCCTCATGTCCATGGGTATGATGATGTTGCCGCCGGTGGTGATTTCGCTGCCATTCAAGCTGATTTTCTTCGTGCTCGTGGATGGCTGGAACATGGTTGCCGGCAGCCTGGTCAAAAGCTTCGGGGGCGGCTGACGTACGTATGCCCTGCGGTTGCGCCTCGCGGGAGCGCAGGGTTGCCCATACGGCACCGGAAAAAATAACGACGAATTTTGCGAAAAGTCGGCAAAAATTAATTCGATTGCGTATACAAAGAACCCTGCAGCTGCACCTTGCGGATGCAGCAGGTAGTCGGGGAAATCAAATTGCTGCGCGATAGTCTTGAGGAACTGGCCAAGATCAGGGAGCCTGAAGCTCGCTCTCGGCTCATTCGCGCGCTTGTGGCTGAATACGCCAAGTCCGAAGACCACGAGCCGACGCCGGTTGAAAAAGAACTGTTCTGCAAGATCGTGCTCACCGTGTTCGAACAACTGGACCGTGGCGCACGTTATGAACTCGTCGTCAGGCTCGCAAGGACCGACCGCATCACGTCAGAACTCGCGGACCGGCTGGCACAGGAAGAATTTGAGCTTTCGGAACCTGTAATCGAGACTTCGCCCATGGTGAGTCAGGAAGCTCTTCTTTTGCTGTCCCGAAGCGGCTCTGCCAGGCACAAGGCGACTGTTGCAAAACGGCCGGACCTGTCTGAGCAGATGATCGACACCCTGATTGCCCGCAGCCCGCGCAACGTCGTGCACACGCTTCTGGCCAACACGAAGGCAACAATTTCCGTTCGTGCCGTATTGGCCCTTCTCATTTTCGCCAACAGCGAAGCAGAGGTTCTGGGCGGCCTCGCCAAACGGGCGCTCGACGACGAGGATTTCCATGAAACGCTCGGTTTCGTCATCGGCAACGACTGCCCCCTCGTGCCAGCGCCTCTCAAGCGAGCTTACGAAAACGGCGAACTCGAAAGCCTGGCATCGACAATCAACAGCCGGACTGACGGAGACGAAATCGTCATCGACGGCCATGTCTACTCGCGGCACGAAGCCAGCGTTCACATCGCGAGCGGCGAACTGTCCTTCGATTCCATGCTGCTAACACTCTTCGAGCAGGATCGGGTCGATGCTGCTGTCTGGCTGATCGCGCGCAAGGTGAACCTTGAAAGCGAAGTGGTGCTGGACACGTTCAAGTCGGATTCCGACGCTGCCGTCATGATGCTGATGCTCAGAACCGGCATAAGCGACGCCACATATCGGGATTTCCTGAAAGCGCGCTGTGCCTGGCTCGATCGCAGCACCCGCAACATTCATAACCTCGTCATGCGCTACAAGACGGAATTGCTGAAGTATCGGCGCATGGCCCCTATGCCCGAAAAGGTCCCCGTCTGAGGCAGCTGGCCGTCAGGCCGATGCCTTCGTGACAGATGGCAACCGGCCTCATGCCGAGGGCCATCGACCAGGACAATCCAGAGAACCGAAAAAGCAGGTGCTTTCGTACGAGCAGGGCTTCTATCAGCCGTTCTCGACTGTTCCATCCTGCTCGTTGGCCGCCTGTCCCGGCGTGTCGCGCGGGGTCATGTACTGGCGGCGATACTCGTCCATGAAGGTCTCGAGTTCATCCGTATTCGCAAGACGGTTCGCAACTTCAAGGAACTCGACACCCTGCGCCTCGATTGGCCGGGTCACCACCTCAAAGGCGAGCGATTCCGGACTATCGGTCATCTTCGGCGTATATTTGGTCTGCAAGCGGTTCAGGCTCAGTTGGTCACCAGCAAGCGAATAGGCGATTCCGGCGCGCAGGATATCCCTGCGCTCAAGCGGATCGAGCGGAATGTTGTCCGACCAGCGTGAACCATGCATGGCTTCAAGCTGTTCCCCTGCCTCACGCCAGCTCTGCGCAGCCCAGAAGGTATCGGCACGCAGGCGATCCACGTCGCTGCCACGCATGTTGCGCACGAGTTCCAGCGCAAGGTCAGGACGTCCGCTGGCAGTCAGGGCACGGGCCTCGACGATGTTGCGCTGACGTTCGAGCGTCGACGGCAGGCTGGCCTGGCGCGTCAGGTTCAGAACCCGCAACGCTTCCTCAGGCTTTCGGTCGATAAGATAGATGGCACCAAGATCTGCTGCGATCTGTGCACGAGCCGCGCCTTTCAACCTGTTGTCGACCTGGTGCCGCAACAGCTCGGCCGCCTGATCGAGTAGATCCACTTCGACCAGTCGCTGGGCAAGCCCGCGTACCATTTCGTCGCCACGGCGGCCGATTGGCGTCAGCTCTCGGAAATCATAGTAGAGCGACAGAGCACGGACCGGCGGCAGTTCGTCGGCCTTGCCATCGAGGAAAAGGGACGCGAACAGGGCGTTCATTTCCTCTTGCAGCAATCGGGTCGTATCTGCTTCCGGATTGGCCTGAACGGCAGACTTCATCGCCTCGAAGGCTTCCCGGTATCCACCAGACTCTGCATGGAGCTGCGCAAGGAACCTGAGTGTCTTCAGTTCGATCTCGTCACCGCGCCAGGAGGTTGCAAGCCCCGAAAGCTTGTCGATGGTTTCCTCGGTGCTAAGATCACCGTCACGGTAGCGGATGCGAAGGCTACGGTACTCGGCCTCCGCGGCCCGCGGACGGTCACCGGACTTGGCGACCAGATCGAAGGCGGTCAGGGCTTCCTGAGAGCGGCCGGACGCGTCGGCCACGCGGCCACGCAAGATATCGTAGCGGGCCGCCTGCGAGGCGGAAATTTCACTCGGCTCAATCTCGGACAGAATGCTGTTGGCGACGCCGAAGTCATTCGCCTCGACCATCGCCTGTGCCGCCGCGAGATTGAATTCGGTCTGGATCGACTTCGGATAGTTTCCGACCACCGCCCGGCCGCGGGGCATCGCTATGCGCGCTGCCGTCCAGTTGCCAAGCGACACATCGACGATCGTATGCCAGACGGCGGCATCAGGACTGCTCTTGAGTTCCGGGATATTGAGGTGATCGAAGGCCTCATCCGGGCGATTTGCGAGGGTCTTCGCCGCGCCCATCATCAGGTTGTAGGAGCTGTCGGTCGCGATGGCCGGGTCTTCCTCGACCGCAAGCGTCATCAGGCCCATGGCTTCCTGGGCGAACTGATGGGCGAGATAGAAACGGGCAAGGTCCATCAGCTGTTTGCGCCGCCGCCCCTCGGGCGCTCGGCTGAGAGCGTCCTGAAGCTTGTGCAGCCGCTCGCGATAGCTGCTTGGCCCTTCCGTCGCAAGCGAGACGAACTCCACGTACCCCGGCTCATTGGGGTCAACGATGGAGTTGAAGGCCCCGGTGCCGCCACGCAGGTGCCGGTTCGACAGTGCCAGTCCGCCGATCTTCTCGATGATCACATCGTCGCCGAGCAGCTTCACAGTCACGCCGTCGGACTTCATGGCAACGGCAATACCCTGCGCTGAACTGAGCGCTTCCAGATCGACGAATTTCTGTTGCTTCAGAAGACCGCGCGGCGGCCCGAAGCCGGTTACCAGCGCTATACGGTCCCCAACGAACGGGTCGGTTATCTCGCGGATATTCTGCGGATCCTTGTAAAGAACGCGCAGGACCGAACCGCCGTCACCGCGCACGTTGCGCTCCAGCTTCAGCGGGATCGACGGCTCAAGGATCATGTCGCCGATCACAAGGCTCCACGAGTTTCCGTCGAGGCCCACAGTCGCGAGCACGGGGTCGTTCAGATCCAGCCGCAGGACCTGGTAACCGTCCATTTCCTCCACCACGATGGTGTCGGCGGTCTCCGACAGAGCCGATGCCATGCCGCGCGTGTCAATGGTGGCATCGGTATCGAAGACCATCCAGATGCTGTCGTTGCGGCGGAACACGGCACTGGAAACCGGCTCAAGGAAAGGAAACACGATCCGCACGGTCTTGCCGATACGCCGGGCCTCAGCCGAAACGAAATTCCGGATCTCCTGCGCGAAGTCGGCAGGCGGCTGTTCCGGCGAATTGGCGATCTCCGGAGCAGGCGCACCGCCATTCGCGCGCCAGCCAGCCTCGCCGCCGTCGGTCTTTCCGAGCGTCAGCGGCGGCGGCACGGAGCCTCCGGTGTTCGTGCCCTGTGGTTCGACCACGACAGGAGCCGGTTCGGATACCGCATCTATAGGCTTAGCCATCGGAGCCGGGGATTCGGCAGGCATCGCCTGGGCAACCTCTTGCGCGAGAGGTGCGGGCTCACCGGTCTCAGGCGAGGAAGGTGCCTGAGAGGACGAGGCCTCAGCAGATGGGGCCTCGGCAGATGGGGCCTCGGCAGATGGGGTCGGCAAGTTGACATTTTCCGGCATGACTTGGTCGGCCGGTGGGATCATGGAGGTCAGAACCTGGGCGTTTCCATCGCTATTCGCCACGTCACCGCCCATGACTTCGGGGGCCGGAACCGCTTCAACACCTTCGTCTGCCGGCACCACGGCTTCTGCAGAGACAGACGCCCCGGGCTTGGCGCGCGGCAACTCGCTATTGGCATCAGGACCGGCTTGCGTCACGACCGCCGTTTCCGGCGCCACATCTGCCACCTGTTCCGGCTGCGCCTCCTCGCTGGGAGTTGCGGCAGTGGGAATCGCGGCAGGGTTTGCTCCGGCCTCCTGATCGCTCGCTGCCGGTGCATCCGGCTGCATTACAGGCTCGGCAGGAGCGGCAGCTGGCACACTACCGTCGAACGGGACCATTCCAAACGCCGCAGCCTCGTCCGGAACTCCGGGTGCTGCCTGGCTGACAGGAACGGGCTGGACGTTGCTTTCATCGGGAGAAGGTGCGGACTCGGGCACGGGCTCCGCTTCCGGCTGCGGATCGAGATTGCGCACACCCGGCGCAATGATAACGCCCTCCCGAGCGTCTCCGCGCGCAGTGTCAAACTCTTCGTTGATCATCGCATTGGCAGAATCAAGCGGTTCCTTGTTCTCCGGCGTGATGTCGATGACGTAGGTCTGGTTTTCACGGAACGCCCGAATATCCACGTCCGGGTCGATGCGCATCAGGAACTTCAGCTTGCCCTTGTCGAGGAACGACGTGGCATCGACCACGCCCTGCGGCAGATGCGCACGCAAATGCGAAATGTCGAGCTGGGCAGGATGGTTGAACGTGACCTTGATGATGTCGTCTTCGCGGACGAATGCGGTATCGAAGCGGATCGACCAATCGAAAACCAGTCGGGTAAAGGTCGGATGCTCGCCGATATGAAGCTCGACCGACGGCCCCTCCTTCGCCTTCAGGCGCGCCTGTTCAAGGGCGCGCACCTTGCGCATTGCCTCCTCGGCGCGCTTGGCAAGTTCACGCACGACATCGTCAGGTAGCCCCGGCGGCAGGCCTTGCCAGTTGGGCGGCAAAATATCGACGAACAGCTTTTCACCAGCCTCAAGCGTATTGATCTTGAACTGATTCTTCAGCGCGAAGCGGATTGCGCTGCCATCGGGGTCGCGGCGGGCAATCGCGATATACTCGCCAAGATCAAGCGGCACGTCATCGACTGCGATGTCGATCGGTTCCTCGAAGGAGATGCGCAGAACCCCGCCGGTCACAACTGCGTCGTAATAGGGCAAGAGCGTCCGTTCGGAGAAGGTCAGCACCATTCGGCCGTACCCCTCGGAAGGCATGACTTTCAACTCGACCGGTTCGAGCTGTTGTGCCGTCACAGGCAGGGCGAAGAACGCAGTGACGATCGAGGCACACAAAACCCCGGCCGTGCGGCGCAGTCCCTTGCGCAGCGCGGCAATCGGAGAGAAGACACATGTCTTCACGTGATGCCTGATGTGCTTCAGCACGCTATTCGTCCCTTGGAAGCCGCCTAACGCCTCAGTTTTAGTTAAGCGGTCTTAACGCGTCCTTACACTACGTCTGTAAATGCCGGCCTATCTGTCAGTTTGAATTGATTTTCGGAAGGTCGTTTGTGGTCGGCTGCCCTACGGGCTCCTCCCCGCTCGCCGAGTTGGCAATCGCCACGGTCAGACGCTCGGCGGCCTCCGGGTCCATCTTGCCGAGCACATCCGCCATCTTGCGGGGCTTCATCTGCCGAACGACCTTCAGAAGGACCGGCATATCCAGTCGATTGAAGATACGGGCGGCATCTTTCGGCTTCATGCTCTCGTACATCAGCACGAGGCCGGCGATCTCGCCCTCCTCCTGCTTGCGCTTCTCCTCGACCGCTCCCTCGATCCGCTGCTCGAGGTTCTTCAATTCATCGACACGGCGCTGGATACGATCTTCGGTTGCCTGCAGGAGCTTTTCACGCAAGTCGAGTTGCCCCTCCTGCTGCTCAAGCGCCTGCCGGCGCTTGCCGAGACTTTCCAGAACGGCACGCTCGGCGGCGGATCCACCGATCTCGAGACTGTCCGGCAATGGCGGCGGGCCATCGCTGGCCGGCGGCTCGTCACTTGCTGCATCCCCGGGGGGCATGTCGCCCGCAGGTGGTATGTCGGCACTGGCCGATTCACCCGGAGTTTCCTGGGCGATCGCCTGCTTGATCGGCGTGACTGCGTTCTCCCCTCCGACAAGGAAGCCGAGCAGCTTCAGCGCCAAAAGGGCGCTGGCTGAAATGGCTAACAATGGGAGGAGACGCAAATTCATGCAGCGGCACCCTCAGAGCGCTTGCGAAACCGTTCGAGCCGGGCCGTTGCCTCGGCAGCGGCACTGCGAATGTCGTCGGCGCGAGCCGAACGGCGCGGCGCAGGAGCGGCCGCCGGCTCGGGAGCATAGGCTCCGTAACCGGGTGCGGGATCGTAGACCGGAGCCTGATGTGCGTGCTCGTAGCGTGGCGCGTGAGCCGGGGCGGAACGCTCCGCATAGGCGCGCGGCGCTGGTGCAGCCTGGGCAGTGTCACGGTGGGTAGCGGCGGTGCGTGCCGCTTCCGCGATCTGGCTGATGCGATTGAAGATTTTCTCGCCTTCGCCGACCTGAGCGGCAAGCTCTGCAGACATTTCCTGGGCGTCCGCAAGACGGGCGCCCAAGGTCTTGTCGGCTTCATTCGCGGTAGCCTTGAGGCCGAGGATCGCACGCTCGGCGATCTCCGTCGCCGTCATCAGCTCGGAGATGGTGGCACGAAGAGTTTCCTCATCCGCGCGAAGTCGCTGCAATCGCTTGTTCAGGGTAAAGCAGTATCCGATGGTGACCAGAAGCAAAACCGCAACCAGCCCCTCGATAATCATTCCGATGGGCAAAGGGCTCATCAATTCGCCTCCATTTCGCTTTGCATGGCGCGCTCGAATGCAGCCAGCGTCATCTTCGGTTTACGCAAGTTCTTGGCAACGCGGATCGCGATCGAATCGTCCACCTTTCCAAGCGTTCCCTCGGTCAGGGGAATGTTGCCGCATTTTAGCAAGACGGGATCCGCCGGGTCGACGTCGAAAACCAATGTTTGCCCAACATCAAGGCTCAGGATGCGGCTGAGCGGCAGATGGGTCTCGTAAAGAACCGCATCAACCATGACTTCCGCTGCGTGAATCTCGGTTGCCAGGTGGCCTTCCCAGATCGGGTCACGGCCGAACTTCTCGCCCATGAACATCTGGAGCAGCAGATCGCGAATCGGCTCCAGCGTTGCATAGGGCATCATGATCTCGACGGTGCCGCCGCGATCTTCCATGTCGATCCGCAGTTCCACGAGGATGGCCGCGTTGGCCGGACGTGAAATTGCCGCGAACCGCGGATTGGTTTCCAGACGTTCAAGATTGAAATGAACCGGCGAGAGCGGCGCAAACGCATGCTCCGCATCCTGCAGGATCAGCGACACCATCTGCTGCACGAGACCCGTTTCGATCGTCGTGTAGGGCCGGCCCTCGACGCGGACCGCAGTCGTGCCGCGTCCGCCACCCAGGAGCACGTCGATGATCGAGTAGATCAGGCTCGACTCGACCGTGATCAGGCCAAAACCATCCCACTCCTCAGCCTTGAACACGCCAAGGATCGCAGGCAGGGGAATCGAGTTCAGGTAATCGCCGAAACGTACGGAGCTGATCGAATCCAGAGACACTTCAACGTTGTCGGACGTGAAGTTGCGCAAGGACGTGGTCGTCAGGCGGACAAGCCTGTCGAACACGATTTCAAGCATCGGCAGGCGCTCGTAGGAGACCATTGCCGAGTTGATCAGCGCCCGGATACCGCTCTGGTCACCGGCGATCGTGTCCTCGATGTTGAAGCCGAGAAGGTTGTCGATTTCCTCCTGGTTCAGGACACGGTCGGCGCCGCGCGTTGCGTTTTCAAGGTCCGGCTCGCTGTCATCGATCATCGCCGCCCACTGGGCAGCCATGTCGTCGGAGCTACCGGCACCCTGCTCCTCGAGCGCAGCACCCCAGGCCGCGGCTAGATCATCGTCTTCGCCGTCGCCCGCGCCTTGCTCTGCCAGGGCAGCACCCCAGGCATCAGCCATATCCTCTTCGGACAGATCGTCGTCGTCATCGTCAGCCATGTCGCACCATCAGGTACTGGCACTACTGGACGAGAATTTCCTTGAACAGGACACCCTCGACTCGTGCCGGATAGACAGAGAGATTGATGCGCCTGAGCAATTCTTCCTTCAGACGAAACAGACCAGCAGACCCTTCTAGGTCCGCAGGGCGAAGCTCTCTCAGATAGATCTGGAAAGCATCGAGAATTCGCGGCAGATACGGCGAGATCTGGTCGATCATTGCCCGGTCCTGAACCTCCAGCGCGATGCGCACCTTGAGGTAGGTTGTCCGGCCTTCTGTAGCCAGGTTTACCGTCATCTCCGGCAGGTCGTAAAACACGACCGGTTTCTGTTCTTCCTGGACCGGTTGCGTGCCGTCAGGCGCTGGCGGAGGCGGGGTTCCTCCCATCAGGAAGAAATAGGCCCCTCCTCCGGCCGCCAGCAGAACGACAAGGCCGATGCCGCCAAAGAGGATCAGCTTCTTCTTGCCGCCACCGCCGCCTTCAGCACCTTCTTCGCCATCGGCGCCAGCAGCAGCGTCTTCGTCCGCCATCGTCCACTCCAGATCCGTTGCGCGATTGCGCGCGCGTATATGTTTCTAAAGCCAGAAATGGTTAACGAATGGTTACCAAATCGTTAACTGGCGCGAGTCGGCAAAAATTGCCAAGTGGTTAATATGTGCCGGAAACCTTTTCCCATCGCACCACCCTTGTCTCGGTTTTACCCATTTTTTTCAAAGATTTAGATTTTGGCACGGGTCCTGCAATTAACCATGCGAGGCGCCGTTCTGGGGAGTTCGGCGGCTCACCGGGGAGCAAAGGGATTTGTTAATATGGAGAACGCACAGCTCATAACCTTGTCGCGTCAGATGTCCTTACGGAATCAGATGGACATGGTGGCCAACAACATGGCCAACATAACCACGACAGGTTACAAGACGCAGCGTATGGTGTTCGAGGAAGTCCTGATGCCGCTGGCGGAAGCCACGGAATTCATGCAGGGCGACAAGAACCTTTCCTATGTCCAGGACTATGGCGCAGGCCTGAATTTCAACCAGGGCAGCATCAAGCTGACCGGCAATGATTTCGACATTGCCGTCGACGGCGAAGGCTGGATGGTTGTTCAGCGGGAAGACGGCACCGAGGCCTTCACCCGCAATGGCGCGTTCCACCTGTCGCCGACCGGCGTCCTTGTGACTGCCGAGGGGCAACCTGTCCTGACCGACGGTGGTCCGGTCATCTTTACCCGTGAAGACGGGAAGGTCGACATCGCGGAGGACGGCACGATCGTCTCCGAGCTGGGCATTCGCGGCCAGCTTCGCATCGTTACCTTCGAGGACCCGGAAAACCTCAAGGCTCTTGGTGAGAACACCTACTTCCACGAAAACCCGGTCGACTTCGCTCAGGCCCGCGTAATCCAGGGCGGCCTTGAGCAGTCGAATGTGCAAGGCGTCATCGAAATCGCTCACATGGTTCGCATCACGCGCGCCTACGAGACCGTCAGCAAGCTGATGGCCGACACCGACGACCTGCGCAAGCAGGCAATCCAGACACTTGGCCGGCTTGAAGCCTGATCGCAACGAAGGACCTGAACAATGAAAGCACTCCATATCGCTGCGACCGGGATGAAGGCACAGGAGTTGAACGTCGAAGTCATCTCCAACAACGTCGCCAACATGCGCACCACCGGCTTCAAGAAGCAGCGCGCAGACTTCCAGGATCTGCTCTACCAGAACCTGCGCCGTATGGGCGCCCAGACATCCAACGCCGGCACCATCGTTCCGACCGGTGTCCAGATCGGTTCCGGTGTGAAGACGGCTGCAACGGCCCGCATCATGTCCCAGGGCGTTCTGGAGCAGACCAGCAAGGAGCTGGATATCGCGATCCGCGGTGAAGGTTTCTTCCAGATCCAGCTGCCCGACGGCGCCACCGCCTATAGCCGCGACGGTTCATTCGAACGCGACGCCAACGGTACCCTGGTGACCATTGACGGCTATGCCGTCGATCCGGGCATCGTCATCCCGGAAGATTCCCGTGACATCACGATTTCGGGTGACGGAACGGTTCAGGTCATCGACGGTGCCGGCAACCAGGCCAATCTTGGCCAGATCCAGCTGGCGCGCTTCGTCAACAAGTCCGGTCTCGAAGCCATCGGTGACAACCTCTACCTGGAAACGGACGCAAGTGGCGCCGCCCAGATCGACAATCCCGGGAATAACGGTTTTGGCGACCTGCAACAGGGTTACCTCGAGATGTCCAACGTCGACGCGGTGACCGAGATCGCAGATCTCATTTCCGCCCAGCGCGCCTACGAGATGAACTCACGCATCATCCAGGCCGCCGACGAAATGTACTCCACCACCACCAACATCCGGTAAGGAGGCAGCATCATGAAACGCCTGATCGCTCTTGCCGGAATTGTCGCCGGTCTTGTCTGGACGAGCTCGACAGTATCGGCCGAAACACGCCCGGTCCTGCGCTCGCAGGTCAGCACGCTCTCGGAAATCGTCACCGTCGGCGATTTCTACACCAGTGCCGGCGCCTTTGCCGATGTCCCGCTGTTCCGTTCGCCCGACCTTGGCACCTCGGGCGATGTCCCGGCCGAGACGGTCGCAAAACGTGCTCGGGCAGCTGGCCTGGTGATGGCCGGAACCGACGGCCTGTCTCGGGTAACGGTTCATCGCCGTGCGGAAATCTACGACCTGCCGCGCCTGCAACAACTGGCGGCAGAGGCTCTTGCGCGCCGCGACGCATCGCTGGTCCCGCAGGATCTCGAGATCACCTTCCACCGCAATCCGGGACCGATCCAGGCCAACCCAGCCGCTGTCCAGCCCATCAGTGTCGAGCGCGTGCTCTGGTCACGAACCGATGGGCGTTTCACGCTGTTCCTCGGCATCGAGGGACCGCGCGGCCGCCAGCAGTTGAACCTGACGGGCTATGCCCGCGAGATGATGGAAGTCGTGGCCCTGTCGCAGCCCCTGACACGCGGCGCGATCCTGAAGGAAGGAAGCCTGACCACCGTGCGCCTTGCACGCCAGCAGGTTCCGGCCGATGCACTTTTGAGCGCTGATGCCGTCATCGGTCTTGCAGCGCGGCAGAACCTGCGCGCCAACAGCCCGATCGCCCGGAACGATTTCGAACGTCCCGTCCTCGTCGCCCGTGGCGACAAGGTGACTGTAACGTTCGAACTGCCAGGCATGAAGCTGACCACGCGCGGGCAGGCCATCGATGAAGGCGCCGAAGGCGACGTCATCGACGTGATGAACCTCCAGTCCCGCCGAATTATTCCTGCGACCGTAACCTCCCGCGGGCAGGTCCGCATTGCTCCATCCAACCCGATTGTCGCCAGCCTCGAAGGGGGCAAGCAATGACCACGTCGTCCTTCACCAAAACGCTCCTTGTCAGCATTTCCCTTGCCAGCATGGTTGCGGCCTGCGGAACCCCTGACCGCCTGGCCCAGATCGGACAACAGCCTCCGCTCAACGCCATCCAGGATCCGACCACCACTGCGGGGTACCGCCCGGTCCAGATGCCCATGCCCGAGCCGCAAAAGGCCCATTACAGCCCCAACTCGCTCTGGCGCTCCGGCAACCGCGCCTTCTTCGAGGACCAGCGGGCAAAGCAGGTCGGTGATATCCTGACCGTTGTCGTGACGATTTCGGACAAGGCCGAATTCGACAACAGTACACAGCGCTCACGCTCCGACAGCAACGGCGCTGGTACGGGCGGCGCGCTCGGAACGGCAATCGACACGCTGCTGCTGCCAGCCGGCGTTTCGGCGAGCAACCTCGGCTCCGTAAACAGCAATTCGAACTTCTCCGGACAAGGCAGCGTCGACCGCGAGGAAAAACTCGAGACGACAGTTGCCGCGGTCGTTCTGCAGGTATTGCCGAACGGCAACCTCGTTATCGAAGGCCGCCAGGAAGTGCGCGTGAACTTCGAGGTCCGCGAGATGATCGTCGCCGGCATCGTCCGCCCGGAAGACATCAGTTCCGACAACAGGATTGCCAGCGAAAAGATCGCCGAGGCCCGCATCGGGTATGGCGGGCGCGGCCAGATCACCGAAGTGCAGCAACCGCGCTACGGCAACCAGGTTCTCGACATCCTGCTCCCCTTCTAAGGACGAGAGAACAACTCAAAGCTCCCCCGGCACCCCTGGAAGGTGTTCTAGAAGCCTTCCACGGGGTGCTGACAACGGGTCCGATGTCTCGCTCCCCGAACATCGGACCCGTTTTCATTTCCGCGGAGGGCTACCGCAGCCACCGGATTATCCACTTGGGAAATGAAAGCGCAGCCGCCCCATTCCGTCTGCAAACAACAAAAAACCCTCCCGGCGACCGGGAGGGTCATACTTCAGCAACCCGCTCTCAGACGGAAAGGTCAATCGTCCCGATAGACTTTCTCGCGGCGCTCATGGGCTTCCTGCGCTTCGATCGACAACGTTGCGATCGGTCTGGCTTCGAGGCGGCGGACCGAGATCGGTTCACCGGTCTCTTCGCAATACCCGTAACTGCCATCGGAGATTCGCTCGAGGGCGGCATCGATCTTAGCAATCAGCTTTCTCTGCCGATCGCGCGCACGCAACTCGATGGAACGATCCGTCTCAGACGAGGCGCGGTCGGCAAAGTCAGGATGGTTCTGGCTTTCTTCCTGCAGGTTGGCGAGGGTCTCCTTGCTTTCCTTCAGGATGTCTTCCTTCCAGGCCAGCAGCTTGTTCTTGAAGTACTCGCGCTGCCGGTCGTTCATGAACGGCTCGTCTTCGGTGGGTCGATATGCAGACTCAAGTTCAACCGTCATCGATAGCTCCGAATTACCGTAAGGCCGCGGGCAATATATAGGCCAAGCCAACAGCCGACAACGGTCGTTTTGGTAAAAATCGCGTTATAAAAAACATAGTTAATTCAATTGGATAAGCCGATCGGCGTGTATTTGACCAAATTACGGGCCATCGCATCACCGTCCGTTGGGGAAGTTCAGTCACTGAATCGGCCAAGCTTCGCGAGCTCCACCTTGACCCTCAATTCGATCTCGCGAAGCACTGCGTCAACCTCGGGATCGCCGCTTTCAACCTGGCCGGAAACTTCCCTCGCCAATGCCTCCAGACGGTCCTCCGACACCTCTCCACCGAGCAGATCCGTCCTGATACTCTCAAGACCGTCAAGAAGTGCATGGCCGTAGCGGGCGGCCTTCCGCTTGCGCCCCGGATCTTCCCCCACTTCCTGCAAGGCGAGGAGTGCATCCATACCGTGAATGCCGGACGACATGGATGTTGCAGGTGCCGAGGCCGCCTCGCTGCCCATGTCGGGCGCAAAACTGCTGTCATCGCTTCCGGTACGCTTCTTGGAGCTTTTTCCCTGCACACCGGAGACCGGGTTTTGTCCGGTAATTCTCATGACGCTTCCATTCTTCGTCCGCCCGAACTCGCAGGCATTAGATTCTTCCCAGAGGGTAAATGAGTCCGGGTCCACTCGGCAATATTTGCCGGAAAGCTTCACACCGCTCATTTGCCTTGGCGGAACAATAACACGAAACCCTTGGATTTCCGCCATTCAGCCAGCGACCTGAGCAACTGGCACGCTGCTCGCATAATGCAATCGGAGAAAACAGGCCCAACACGGGCTGACACTAGGCAACGTCCGTCAAACAGGTTGAGCGCATGACCAACGGCATCACACTCAGGTTCTTCGCAGTCGTTCTTTGCATGACGCTGCTGACGACTGCCGCACTGTCAGCCTCGCGGATCAAGGACATTGCCGACTTCGAGGGCATCCGCGAAAATCAGCTCATCGGTTACGGCCTCGTGGTTGGCCTGAACGGAACCGGCGACAGCCTTAGAAACGCGCCCTTCACCCGCCAGAGCCTGCAAGCCATGCTGGAACGTCTCGGCGTGAACACACGCGATGTCGACCTGAACACCAACACTGTCGCGGCCGTGATGGTCACCGCCAATCTTCCACCCTTTGCCACCCAGGGCACGCGCATCGACGTCTCGGTCAGCGCGCTCGGCAACGCGGCTTCGCTGCAGGGCGGTACCTTGCTGGTCACGCCGCTGGTCGGTGCCGATGGCGAAGTCTATGCCATCGCGCAGGGCTCGGTCGCCATCGCGGGCTTTTCGGCTCAGGCCGACGCTGCATCCGTCGTGCGAGGCGTACCCACCGCCGGCCGGATCTCGAACGGCGGCCTCGTCGAGCGTGAAGTCGAATTCAAGCTCGCCTCCCTGACCACGCTTCGCCTCGCGCTGCGCAATCCGGACCTGACCACGGCCCGGCGCGTCGCGCTTTCGGTCAACGAATTGATCGGAATGCCCACGGCGGAACCGCTGGACCCGGGAACCGTACGCATCGACCTTCCCCGCCAGTATGACGGCAACATTGTCGACCTTCTGACCGATATCGAGCAGCTGATCGTCGAACCGGACCTGGCCGCCCGCGTCGTAATCGATGAGAACTCCGGGATCATCGTCATGGGACAGGACGTGAAGGTCTCAACCGTGGCAGTCGCACAAGGCAACCTGACAGTCACAATCGCCGAGACGCCGCAGGTTTCGCAGCCCCTGCCCTTCGCCAACGGACAGACGACTGTCGTTCCGCGCTCGGAGCTGCTGGTCAACGACGACCCCGATGCCAAGTTGGCCATCGTTCCCGAAGCCGTCACGCTCAAGCAACTTGTCGACGGCCTCAATGCCCTCGGGATCGGGCCTCGTGACATGATTTCTATTCTCCAGGCCATCAAGGCTTCCGGAGCCCTTCAAGCCGAGATCGAGGTGCTGTGATGAACTTCAACGCCTCCCAGCCAGTTATCAGCCAACCGAGCCCGCACGCCGCGCTTGAAGGTGTCGACCGCACCAGCAAAACCGCCGTCAAGGATGCCGCGCTCGAGTTCGAGGCAGTGTTCCTGAAGAACATGCTGGAAACCATGTTCACAGGCCTTGAAGAAGGCGGAACCTGGGGCAGCGGCCACGGAGCCGAAGCCTGGCAGGGGATGATGATCGACGAATACGCAAAGGCGATTTCGGACGCCGGTGGCATTGGACTGGCCGCATCCGTTGAACGCCAGTTGCTAGAAATCCAGGAGAGCGCACAATGACGGTTCAGATGGAAACCCCGCAGATGCCGTTCTCGCTTGAACGACCGACCAGCCCGTCGGAGGCGGCCCAGTTTTGCACGGCGCTGTGCCAGACGATGGAGCAATTGCTGTCACTCATCGAGAGCGAAACCCAGCTCGTAAGATCAGGCAAGCTGAAGGAAGCCGGAACGCTGCAGCCCGACAAATCCCGGCTCATCCATGAGTACACGCGCGGAATGATGTGCGCCAAGGAGCATGCGGTCGCCCTCGGCAATCTTTCTCCATCCGCAGCGCAAGCGCTCAAGCGCCAGCACGCAGAGTTTCAGCCGGTCCTTCGCATCAACCTCGCGGTCCTCTCGACTGCCCGGGAAGTCGCAAACAATATTGTCTCGAGTGTCGCAAAGGCCGTCGGCGCACAGCAAAAGAGCACCACCTATGGCCCCGGTGGCATGAGCCCTCAGGCTCCGCGAGCTGCTAGCGGCATCGCGGTCAACCAGTCGCTCTGACCGGAACCGACATGTCGGCATAAGCAGGCGTAGCGCTCGCCAAGACCACGCTGATGGTCGAGCGGGCGCTCCAGGTTAGATCTGCCTTGATCCAAAGCCATCTCTCTTCCCAGGTGATGCGACCAGACCCTAACCCTGCGTTTACCAAAGACCTTGGAGACCCGCAGCACGCGATTGCCTGCCCCAAGGGAAGATATTAGGATACTGTTCAATAGTCCGGTGTTTGGCAGAGCCTTTCGGCCTTTCCTATCGGCCCCAAGCCCGAATCACCGCAAGATTTCCGATCATTAAAAGTCTAAGCTTTCCGTTAACTCAGGATTCATTCCCTTACGTTATCCTCATAAGGATCACGGGTCTAAATGGTGTAACCCGGAGGGAAAGACGATGGATTCGGCACTTGTCCGGCCGCCTTTGCCGTCATACACGGCGATCACGCCGGTAACCCGCGCTCCCGAGCGCGTACAACCTGCAACCAAGACGGAGCTTGCTCCGGAAAATACGGTGAAACCGTCAGCCGGGGCGAACGAAGCGCGCCGGTCGGCAGAAAACAACGTCACCAAGGAACCGCTCAACCAGGCCGTCCAGCTTGAACGCAAGAACGTGCGCGATCCGGAGAGCGAAAGTCTCATCTTCATCGCCATGGACAGCGATACCGGTGAGGTTGTCAGACAGGTGCCCAGCGAAACGCTTCGGCGGCTTCGCGCCTATGCCAAGACCATCTCAGACCAGGCAAACGAAGCCAGGGCGCAGAACACCGTACGCACGGCATAGCCTCTACCCGCCTCGAACCTTCCCGATAAGGACGAAGGTCTGAGCGCATCTTGCTTTCATCAATCCGGTAAAGATCTGGGCCGTCACCTTCTGGTGCACGGCTTTTCGCATTTGGTCTAAGCCCAATCTTCCCGACCGCCGACGCCCCCCCATGGCTCATCCATCAATGGACCACCACCAGAAACCAAGCTCAGAGGCCCAACCCTGAGGCGCTCTCGATCACGGTAAACAAAAGTAAAACAGCATTGGTAAATGCTGCATAAATGAATCAAAAAGATCATTAACCAAATAATTTAACCGTATTGCTTCAGATTCGCTTAAAGTTAAATTCTGATAACCAAGTTAATTAGTATTCGATACAATTTTTCGCGACAGAGTTCACTCGTCATTCAGGAAGAATGATTGGGGAATAAACAGAAGGAACTCTGTAATGGGTGGTATTACTCTTTCAAGTGCAGTACGCACGAACCTCAACTCTCTTCAGGCGACTTCAGCCCTGATGAGCTCCGTCCAGGAAAAGCTGTCGACTGGCAAGAAGGTCAACTCGGCGCTGGACAACCCGAACTCCTTCTTCACCGCAAAGGGCCTGGAAAATCGCGCAAGCGACCTTTCCACCCTGCTCGACGATATGGGGCAGTCGATCCAGACCCTGAAAGCTGCGGACAAGGGTATTTCGGCAATTTCCGATCTCGTCGACTCTGCGAAGGCGAAAGCCAACCAGGCTCAGCAAACCTCCAGCCAGTCGGAGCGCGCTCAGTATTCCAAGGAATACAACGAGCTGATGACACAGATCGAGGACCTGGCCAAGGACAGCGGCTACAAGGGCAAGAACCTGCTCGGCGGCACCGGTAACGACCTCTCGGTCACCTTCAACGAAGACGGCACGTCTTCTCTTTCGATCTCGTCCGTCGACTACACCGACACCACGTCCTCGACCGGCCTGAACCTTTCGGACCTGGCCGAAGCGACCTCTGGTACGTCAACGATCGCCCTCAACACGACCGCAACCGGCAGCGCCGCGCTTACGGGCGGCAACCTGCTGACGGACGACGCGGAATTCACCGCCGGTGATACGCTGACCTTCACCGATACCAACGGTACTGAAATCGCGTCGCTGGAAATCACCGACACGACCACCGTTGCGGATCTGGAAGCCGTCATCGACGGCATCGACGGTGCGAGCGCGGCTCTGGCAGGCGGCGTCCTGACGACGACCTCTGACTTCCAGCTGACGATCTCGTCCGACAACGCTGCATTCAACAGCGCTGCGGACCTGACCACCAACGGCACCGACTCAGGCTTCGCTTCCGATGCGGACATCGATGCCACCCTGAGCAAACTGAAAAGCGCCCAGGACTCCCTGCGCTCGCAGGCATCGACCTTCGGTACCAACCTGTCCATCGTGGAAGGCCGTCAGGACTTCACCAAGGCGATGATCAACACGCTGGAAGAAGGTGCCGGCAAGCTGACCCTGGCTGACACGAACGAGGAAGGCGCGAACCTGCTGGCTCTGCAGACCCAGCAGACCCTGGCCTCCACGTCGCTGTCCCTGGCAGCGCAGGCCGACCAGAACGTTCTGCGCCTCTTCTAAGAGCAACGCAGTAAAGACAAGTAGATGGCGGGGAATACCCCGCCATTTATTTATTCGAGTTAATATATTCTTATGGTTATATCCACGCTAACCATATTCATTAACGCCTGTTTACATTTGGCAATGCCATTTTCGGCGCGTCGGCCCCAGGAAGGGATCCGTGTTGCGTAATCCTAGAAAGGATAGAAAATGGCTGAAAACGTCACCCTGTCGAGCGCAGTGCGCTCGAACCTGAATGCTCTCCAGAACACTTCCCGTCTTCTCAGCAGCGTTCAGGAAAAACTGTCGACCGGTAAGAAAGTAAATTCCGCGCTCGATAACCCGAACTCGTTCTTCACCGCAAAGGGCCTGGAAAACCGTGCAAACGACCTTTCCACCCTGCTCGACGACATGGGCCAGTCGGTCCAGACCCTGAAGGCAGCGGACAAGGGCATTTCGGCTATCAGCGATCTGGTCGATGCAGCCAAGGCGAAAGCAAACCAGGCAGCTCAAACCTCGAGCCAGACCGAACGCAATCAGTATGCCAAGGAGTACAACGAACTCCTGACGCAGATTGAGGACATTGCCAAGGACAGCGGCTACAAGGGCAAAAACCTGCTTGGCGGTAATGGTAACGACCTGTCGGTTACGTTCAACGAAGACGGTTCGTCTTCGCTGGCAATCTCCGCAGTCGATTTCACGGACACCACGTCCTCAACCGGTCTGAACCTTTCGGATCTGGCCGAAGCGACTTCTGGCACGTCCACCATCTCCCTCAACTCGGCAGCAACCGGCAGCGCAGCGCTGACCGGCGGCAACCTCCTGACGGATGATGCGGAATTCACTGCAGGCGATACGCTGACATTCACCGACTCCAATGGCACGGAAATCGGCTCCCTGGAAATCACCGACACGACCACCGTGGCGGACCTGGAAGCGGCCATTGACGACATCGACGGCGCAAGCGCCGACCTGTCCGGTGGCACGTTGACCATCACCTCGGAATTCAATTTGTCGGTTTCGTCGGACAACGCGGCCTTTAACAGCGGCGCTTCTTTGACGACCAACGGAACGGATTCCACCTTCGGTCTGGACTCCAACATCGACAAGACCCTGAGCTCCCTCAAGAAGGCTCAGGACACTCTTCGTTCACAGGCGTCCACCTTCGGTACCAACCTCTCCATCGTGCAGACCCGTCAGGACTTCACCACGTCCCTGATCAACACGCTGGAAGAAGGTGCCGGCAAGCTGACCCTGGCCGACACGAACGAGGAAGGTGCAAACCTGCTGGCTCTGCAGACCCAGCAGTCGCTCGCTTCCACGTCGCTGTCCCTGGCAGCACAGGCTGACCAGAACGTCCTGCGTCTCTTCTAAGACAAGGCACGAT
>NZ_JBLXFW010000006.1:0-250207 GCF_048261595.1 Roseibium sp. | reverse complement strand
CATGCCGCTCGAGGACATCAACAAGGGCTTCGACCTCATGCACGCCGGCGAATCCATTCGTTCCGTCGTGCTGTACTAATGGCGTGAACATGTTGGTGTCCGGGGCGCAAATCGCTCCGGACACCTCCCGGCAACAGTTTCCACCACGGGTATTTTCGATGAAGACAATTTCCGAAAACCGCAGCTATGGCGGCGTCCAGGGCGTCTATTCCCACGCTTCGAAAGCTTGCGGCGTCGAGATGACCTTCGCGGTCTATATGCCGCCCCAGGCGAAGGATGGTCCGGTGCCGTGTCTCTGGTACCTGTCGGGTCTGACCTGTACGCATGAGAATGCCATGACCAAGGCCGGATTGCAGGAGCATGCCGCCGAGTTCGGTATTGCCGTCGTCTTTCCGGATACTTCCCCGCGCGGAGAGGGCGTCGCAAATGACGAAGCCTATGATCTCGGTCAGGGCGCCGGCTTCTACGTCAATGCGACAGAGGCTCCGTGGGCGCCGCACTTCAACATGGAAGACTACATCGTCAAGGACTTGCGGGCACTTGTGTCAGAGAAGTTCGCAGTTTCCGATGCGCATGGTGTGACTGGACATTCCATGGGTGGTCACGGCGCACTGACGCTGGCGATGAAATATCCGGACCTTTTCGAATCCCTTTCGGCGTTTGCTCCGATTGCGAACCCGTCGGAGTCCGATTGGGGGCGCAAGCAGCTCGGCGCCTATCTCGGCGACGACCAGAGCCTCTGGCCGGCACATGATGCCACCAAGCTACTGGGCAGCAAGGGCTGGAAGGGCGACGTCCTCGTCGATCAGGGCGCCAGCGATCAATTCCTGGAGCTGTTGAAGCCGGAGGCGCTGTCGGCAGCCCTTGCCGAGACCCGCACACCATCTGTATTCCGGATGCAGGAAGGCTATGACCACAGCTATTTCTTCGTCTCGACCTTTGGCCGCGACCATGTGAAGTGGCATGCAGAGCGTTTGCTTCGGACCGCCTGACCAGCTGAGGCGTCCTAACTCCAATCGGCCGATGCGGCGCTCTCCCTCAGGCGGATGAGCGCTGCAAGCGCCGCATTCAGCGGTGCGTCGATTCCAATCGACTTTGCTTCGCGTTCGACGGTTCCGCACAGGCTCTCGATTTCGGTGGCGCGTCCCGCTTCCAGATCCTGCAGCATGGACGGCTTGTGAGGCCCGTGCTCCGCGAGGGCCTTGTCGATCTGGGCGTGTACGGCGTCAAGCGAGGCCGAAATGCCCTTGGCATTGGCGACTGCGACGACCTCGGCGGATGCCGACCTTGCAAGCGCGATCGCATCTGGCTGGCGCGCGATGTCGCCGACCCTCGCGTTGCCAAGGGCGCCGATGGCATTCATGGCGCAGTTGAAGGCTGCCTTCTGCCAAATGACGACATTGGCCGCCGGGTCGTGCACGAAACCGACGGGCCTGAGATAGTCTCCCAGATCACGGGCGAAGCCATCAGAACTCGCACTGATTGCGCGGAAGGTCGTCTTGGAAGCAGCGTTCGTTGCCACTTCCCCCGGTCCGAGCATGCGCCCGTTAATCATCGTCGATCCTTCAAGAATGCAATTCTCGGGTACGCTTTGAGCGACCCGGTCGGCATTTCCTAGGCCGTTCTGGATCGTCAGGATCCTTGCACCGGAGCGGATAAGCGGTTCGACCGAGGCAAGAGCGGATGTGGTGTGCATCGTCTTGGTCAAGAGAATGATCAAATCGGCCTGCCCGGTGTAGTTCTCCGGACGCATCGAAGGGACCTCGAGGCGGCTTGCTTCATCGTCGTGATGCAGAATCAGGCCGTTTTCGTTGATCGCACGAATATGTGCGTCATCGACGTCGAGCAGCGTGACGGGCAATTCCGATTTGGCCATCAGGCCGCCAAGCACCGAGCCAAGCGCACCTGCGCCGAGAATGACGATGTTCATGAAATCCCTCCAGATGGTCATCTTCTCCTGCCAGCGCCGTGTCGAGATTCCAAGAGGCACTTGCTAGGGTCAGACGAATGTGCCGGAGGGTGGCACGGGGCATTTCTCCCGTTCAACCGTGGCCGAGACTGGCTCTCCCTGAAACGGGCGCTTGCGTTGAAGTCATGGGCGCACGAAATGGACTTTCGGTATCCGTCAGGGAGAGAATGTCATGTCGTCCGGCCTACTGGCCGTACGGGAGATGGGCTTTGTCGTGCCCTCAGTGTGGACGCACGCGGATCGCAGAGACCGCGATTGATGCCCAGCCCAGGATCAGCAAGGTTCCGCCGATCGGTGCAGACATCGGGAAAAGACGTTGGTCAAGAAATGCACGGCTGATCAAATCGCCGCAGAAGAGACCAAGCCCCGCGACAAGCAGCACCAGAGAAAGGGCAAGGATCGGGATGCGGCGGACCTGCATGAGCGCGCCGAGAGCGAGAAGGGCAGGGGCGTGAAAGAGCAACATTTCTCCTGCCCGTGTCACGTAACCGGTGGTATCGACATGCGCCCCCGCCGCCATCATCATGATCCCGAGCGCACCGGAAATGCCGGCCAGAACCAGGGTCGTGCGCAGAAGGGGCGCGGTAGGTGCAGGCTGTGAGCCGGTCACGTGATCACTCATCTTCAGTTCCTGTCAGGCGGAAAGGCGTGCGACGACGCCTTTAGACATCGCCGCATCATTCCCGCATCCAAAGCAAGCCGTCAGGCTGCAAGCCCACGTTTTTCGAGGAGCGCGTCAATCCTAGGAGCTCGTCCCCTGAACGCCTTGTAGGTTTCCTCCGGGTCGGGCCGACCGCCCGCCGAATAGATATGCGTGTAGAGTTTCTCCGCTGTTTCAGCGTCAAAAATGTCGCCCTTTTCCTCAAAGGCGCCGAAGGCGTCGGCGTCCATGACTTCCGACCACATGTAGCTGTAGTAGCCGGCGGAATAGCCGTCGCCGGCAAAGGCATGGGCGAAATGGGGGACACGGTGGCGCATGGTGATCGCTGCGGGCATGTCGAGAGCGGCCAGCTGGGTCTTCTCGTATTCCGCAACGTCCAGCTTTGCTCCCTCCGGCATCAGGTGCATTTCGAGATCGATCAGTGCACAGGCGGTGTATTCGACCGTGGCAAAACCCTGGTTGAAGTTCTCGGCGGCGAGAACCTTGTCGAGAAGGGCTTGTGGCATCGGTTCGCCTGTCCTGTAGTGAACCGCGAAGCGGGACAGAACTTCCGGCCGGGACAGCCAGTGCTCGTAGAGCTGGGACGGCAGCTCGACAAAGTCGCGTGCGACACCGGTTCCCGAGATGATCGGGTAGGTGACGTTTGACAGGAGCCCATGGAGCGCGTGGCCGAACTCATGGAAGAGGGTACGCGCATCGTCGAAGGTCAGCAGGGTGGCCTCGCCCGGAGCACCCTTTGCGAAGTTCAGGACATTCACGATGATGGGGGAAATATCGCCGTTCAGGCGGTGCTGGCTCCGGAAGGCGCTCATCCATGCGCCCGAGCGCTTTGAGGCGCGCGCGAAATAATCGCCCAGGAATAGTCCGACGTGGCGACCGTTCCGATCCTTGACCTCGAAGACCCGCACGTCCGGGTGATAGACCGGCATGCCTTTGAGTTCTTCGAAGGATAGGCCGAACAGGCGGGAGGCGGTATCGAAAGCGGCCTCGATGATGTTCTCAAGCTGCAGGTAGGGTTTCAGCTCCGCCTCGTCGAGATCGTATTCCGCCTTGCGGACCTTCTCCGAGTAGTAACGCCAATCCCAGGGCGCGATCTTGAAGTTCTCGCCTTCTGCGCGGGCCATTTCAGAGAGTTTTTCTTCCTCTGCCTTCGCCTGCGAAAGCGCCGGCGTCCAGACCTTGGTCAGAAGGTCACGCACCGCCTCGGGCGTCTTGGCCATTGTGTCGTCGAGCTTGAAGTGGGCAAAGCTTTCAAAGCCGAGGAGTTTGGCTTTTTCGGCGCGAAGCGCGATGGTCTCGGCGACGATATCCCGGTTGTCGGTATCTGCGCCGCCTTCGCCGCGGCTCGTCCAGCCCTGGAATGCTGCCTCGCGCAAGGCTCTGTTCGACGAGAACTGCAGGAACGGTTCGATCGAGGAGCGCGACAGCGTGATGACGTACTTGCCTTCAAGGCCCCGTTCCTTTGCGGCTTCAGAAGCCGCGGCGACGAGGAAATCGGGAAGGCCCGCCAAGTCCTCTTCGTTCTCCAGAACGAGCTGGAAGTCGGCTTCGTCCTTGAGCATGTTCTGCGCAAACTGGGTGCCAAGGCTTGCAAGACGCTGGGAGATTTCGGCCATGCGCTCCTTGCCAGCTTGCTTGAGACCGGCTCCGGCCCGCTGGAACATTGTGTGGTAGCGTTCCAGAACGCGGGCCTCTTCCTCATCTAGACCGAGGTCGCCCTTACGCGCCCAGAGCGCAGCGATCCGGTTGAACAGGGCCTCGTTCTGAAAAGTCTCCGAGCTGTGCTTGGCAAATTTCGGTGCCAGCTCGCGCTCAATGGCCTGAATGTCCGGGTTCGTATGGGCGCCAGTCAGATTGTAGAACGTCCGCGCCGTCCGTCCGAGCCTTTCGCCGGAGGCCTCAAGCGCCCGGATCGTGTTGTCGAATGTCGGAGAATCTGGCGCCGCCGCGATAGCATCGATTTCAGTCCTTGCCTCAGCCATGGTGACATCGAAGGCCTGCTTGAAGTGCTCGGGCTTGATCGCATCGAAGGGGGGCAATTCAAAAGGTGTTTTCCAGTCAGTCAGCAGCGGGTTCGCGGTCATGCGATAGATCCGGTCTCGAAGGGTGGCACATAGGGTCTCGAGGAGAATATGGGCCTGTTGACAGCAAAGACCAAGGCGGTCGGGCAGGGCAATGTGTCGCCGCCCACAGCCAGATCGATCATTCCATGCAAAGCGACTGCGATCTTCCAGGTCACCACATGGTCTTGGCCGCGCGTCCCGGCCACTCGGCGTCATAGTCCTTGCCTCCCACTTCGCCTGCCGACATGGCGGCAAGGATATCGCCTGGGGTCGGCAGAGACGCTGCGTCGACGTGGCTGTCCTGCTTCCACAGACCCGCCCTCATCACAGCACGGGCGCATTGAAAATAGATCTCGCCGATTTTCACCGAGATGATGCTACGAGGCGCCTTTCCCTCGACTTCGAAACGCTTCAGCAGTTCGGGATCCAGTGTCAGGATCGCGGTTCCGTTGATGCGTACGGCCGTGCCGGAGCCAGGGATCAGCATCATGAGCGCAACACGCGGATCGCGAACGATGTTTCGAAGCGAGTCGATTCTGTTGTTGCCGCGCCGGTCGGGCATGAGAAGTGTTTTATCGTTCTCGATGAACAGGCATTGGCGTGAGTCGCCGCGCGGTGAGCAGTCCAGACCTTCCGGTCCGCACGTCGCAAGCGCGCAGAAGGGCGAATTTTCGATCAGGCGCCGGTATTCGGGGGTGAGCCGGTCGGCGACCTTTGCGGTGGACGTCAATGCAGGTGTCCCGTAGATGGCCTCGAGTTCAGTTATCGAGGTGATGGCGTGAGTCATGGGCTCCATTGCTCCTGGAAAGCGCGGATTGATTCCGGTTGGCGACGTTAAATCCACTGACAGCCGGCTCGGTCTGGGTGCAATTATGGCGTGTCTTTTTGGCCAGAGCGATTTTAACTTTGGAATAAGATGATTAACCGGGTTCTTAGCCGGTGTATTAAATCTCGCGATGCTGCATTGCGGTATTTATGGGGCTGACTTCACGGAAATCATTATATTTTATAATGATGCATTGCATCATTTGCTCATTCTATTTGCAGAACGTGTCGTTTTTTAAGGCTTTCCTTGTCCCGGTGCAGGCAAAGGAACCACGTCGATAGTCGTATTGCTTGATTGCCTTGAGCTTTTCTACAGTCGGCCCAGCTCGCAGTCCCTTTGGCGAGGGGTCGAACGGTCGACCGGGAATAGTTTCATCGGGGCTGCTTGCGCTCTGCAAATTCTTGCAGACTTTCTGTGTAGGCTTATGGGCCTTTCTGGGAGGAAAGTATGACCCTTATTCACAAACCCCTTAGTCGCCGCTCGATCCTTCGTGCAGGTACGGCTGGTGGTGTAGCACTTGCGACTCCGACGATCTTCACGAGCAGCGCCTGGGCGGCTCCGTATCTCAACGAGCCGAAGGGATCGACGGTAACGTTCGGTTTCAACGTTCCGCAGACCGGCGCATACGCCGATGAAGGTGCCGATGAACTGCGCGCCTATCAGCTGGCCGTGAAGCACCTGAACGGTGAAGGCGACGGCGGCATGCTGAACACCTTCTCCTCGAAGGCTCTCGGCGGCAACGGCGTGAACGGCAAAAAGGTCGAGTTCGTCACGGGCGACACCCAGACCAAGTCCGACGCGGCTCGCGCATCGGCAAAGCGCATGATCGAAAAAGACGGCGCCATCATGATCACCGGTGGTTCGTCCTCTGGTGTGGCTATTGCTGTGCAGTCTCTCTGCCAGGAAGCCGGCGTCATCTTCATGGCCGGTCTGACCCACTCCAACGACACCACCGGCAAGGACCGCCGTGCAAACGGTTTCCGCCACTTCTTCAACACCGAAATGACCGGCGCTGCGCTGGCACCGGTTCTGCAGAACGCGTTCGGCAACGACCGTAAGGCCTACCACCTGACCGCCGACTACACCTGGGGCTGGTCTCAGGAAGGTTCGATCAAGAAGTACACCGAGAACATGGGTTGGGAAACCACCGCAGCTGTTCGTACGCCGCTCGGCGCTGGTGACTTCTCCCAGTACCTGACCCCGGTTCTGAACTCGGGTGCAGACGTTCTGGTTCTGAACCACTACGGCAAGGACATGGTGAACTCCCTGACCCAGGCAGTTCAGTTCGGTCTGCGCGACAAGCAGGTCAACGGCAAGGACTTCCAGATCGTTGTTCCGCTGTTCTCGCGTCTGATGGCGCAGGGTGCTGGCGAAAACATCAAGGGCATCTTCGGTTCCACGAACTGGAACTGGTCGCTGACCGACGAAGGTTCTCAGGCATTCGTCAAGTCCTTCGGTCAGGAATACGGCTTCCCGCCGAGCCAGGCTGCTCACACCTGCTACGTCCAGGCAATCCTGTACGCCGACGCATGTCAGCGTGCCGGTACCTTCGAGCCGTGCGCAGTTGTGTCCGCCCTGGAGGACTTCGAGTTCGACGGCATGGGCAACGGTCCGACCCTCTACCGTGGTGCTGACCACCAGTGCTTCAAGGACGTTCTCGTCGTGAAGGGTAAGGAAAACCCGAGCTCGCAGTTCGACCTTCTCGAGGTGGTTGAAGTCACCCCGCGTGCACAGGTCGAGTACGCACCGGACATGGCAGACGTCGCCGGTGACCTCGGTACCTGCAACAACGGCGCATAACACCGCTTGAAACGTCAAGGGCGGCCGCCGTTTTCGGCGGCCGCCTTCCTACAGGGTCGCGGCTTATAGCCGAAAAACTCCGGCAAAACCGATGGATGTCATTCTACTTCAACTCCTGAACGGGCTGGACAAGGGCGGTGCTTACGCACTTATCGCTCTGGGTCTAACCCTCATCTTCGGCACCCTGGGTGTCGTCAACTTCGCCCATGGCGCCCTCTTCATGCTCGGCGCCTTCTGCGCCGTGACGTTCAACAAGTTGCTGAGCCTTGAGAAGGTTTCTATCGATCCGGAGCGTACGACTGCGTGGGGCACGCCGCTTGAGATCAAGACACCTTACGTCGAGGCTTATCTTGGCGACTTCGGCGCGTGGATTCTGAACTATTCAGTTCCCGTCTCGATCCTGGTCGCGATCCCCGTGATGCTTGTCATCGGTTTCGTGATGGAACGCGGACTGATCAAGCACTTCTATAATCGTCCGCACGCTGACCAGATCCTCGTGACCTTCGGCCTTGCCATCGTTCTGCAGGAAATCGTCAAGTCGATCTACGGCGCCAACCCGATCCCGCAGATCGCTCCAGAAGTCGTGCGTGGTGCTGCCGATATCGGCGCAATGCTCGGCTTCGAAGCCGGTACGATCGTCTATCCCTGGTGGCGTATGGTCTATCTTCTGTTCGCCGGTGCCATCATCGCTGCAGTGTTCGCCTTTCTCCAGTTCACGACCTTCGGCATGGTTGTGCGCGCCGGTATGGCCGATCGCGAAACCGTCGGTCTTCTGGGTATCAACATCGAGCGCCGTTTCACGATCGTCTTTGCGATCGCTGCGGTTGTCGCCGGCCTGGCCGGGGTGATGTACACGCCCATCCTGCCGCCTGATTACCACATGGGCATGGACTTCCTTGTGCTGTCCTTCGTCGTGGTCGTGGTCGGGGGCATGGGATCGTTGCCGGGCGCTGTCTGTGCAGGCTTCCTGCTGGGTATCCTCCAATCCTTTGCATCCATGAACGAGGTCAAGGCCATTCTGCCTGGCATTGACCAGATCATCATCTACCTCGTTGCCGTGGTCATCCTGCTTGTGCGTCCGCGCGGGCTTCTGGGCCGCAAGGGCGTCATGGAGAACTAAGAAAAATGACTTCCAATACGTCTCCGACCCGCGACATTGTCCTGTTCCTCATCTTTGCGGTAGCCATTCTGACCATGCCGGTCTGGCTGGCTCCCATCGGTGCAGGCTATCCGGACCTTCTGCAGAAGTTCGCCATCTATGGCCTCTTCGCAACGGGCTTCAACCTGCTGTTCGGTCTGACCGGGTATCTCTCATTCGGCCACGCAGCGTTTCTGGGGGTCGGTTCCTACACCGCTGTCTGGACCTTCAAGCTCTTGGGAATGAACCCCATTCCCGCCGCGTTGATGGCCGTGGTGGCCTCGGGAATCTTTGCCCTGGCGATCGGTTACATCTCCTTGCGCCGGTCGGGCATCTACTTCTCCATCCTGACGCTGGCCTTTGCCCAGATGTCATACAACCTGGCCTATTCGGTTCTGACGCCGATCACTAATGGTGAAACCGGCCTTCGAGTCCTGGAATCCGACCCGCGTCTGTTTGACGGGGCCTCCCAGTCCGATGGACCGCTTATCTCCACCCTGTTCGGCATCGAGATGACCGGTTTCGCGGGTTTCTACTTCTGCGCGACGCTGATGATCATCGGTTTCTTCATCGCCATGCGGATCTTCCGGTCGCCTTTCGGCACCATGCTCCGTGCGGTCAAGTCGAACCAGAACCGCATGACCTACACAGGTCTTAACCCACGTCCGTACACGCTGGCTGCCTTCGTCATCTCCGGAATGTACGCCGGTCTTGCAGGTGCCCTGCTGTGCATCACCGACCCGCTCGCCGGTGCGGAACGCATGCAGTGGACGGCATCGGGCGAAGTGGTCCTGATGACCATTCTCGGCGGTGCGGGCACGCTGCTCGGACCGATCCTTGGTGCAGGTCTCATCAAGTACTTCGAGAACATCTTCTCGGCGTTCAATGACCAGACGCTGCACGCGATCTTCGGTTTCCTGCCCGACTTCCTTGAAACTCCGGTCGTCGCCATCTCCGGCCTGTTCGTCGGCGAAGGCTGGCACCTGACCCTCGGTGTGCTGTTCATGATCATCGTGATCTTCCTTCCGGGAGGCATCATGGAAGGCATGTCGCGCATCGGTCGTCTGTTCAAGGGCTCGAAAAAGTCTGCCGGCGCTGACAAGAGCCGCGTAGAAGCAGCTGCCGAGTAAGGGAAAAGTCACATGGAAATTCTCAAGGTTTCAGGTGTGAACAAGTCCTTTGGCGGCTTGCGAGCACTCAACAATGTGAACTTTGCCGTCGAAGAAGGCACTGTTCACGCCATTATCGGCCCGAACGGGGCAGGGAAGTCGACCTTCCTCAACTGCATGATCGGGCGCCTTGCTCCCGATACGGGCACGGTGATGTTCGGCGACATCTCGCTGACGGGCATGAAGCCCTACGAGATCAACCAGGTCGGTGTGTCGCGCGTGTTCCAGACACCAGAGATCTTTGCCGATCTCACGTTGCTGGAAAACGTCATGATCCCGAGCATGGCGAAGCGGGACGGGCAGTTTGCACTTCACGCGTTCCGCCGCCTCGATCAGGACGCGGAGATCCGCGACAAGGCGATGCACATGCTTGAAGATGTCGGCCTTGCCTCAAAGAGCGAGATGCATTCCGGCAGCCTGTCACGCGGTGACAAGCGTCGTCTGGAACTGGCGATGTGCCTGTCCCAGGACCCGAAACTGCTGCTGCTGGACGAACCGACCGCCGGTATGTCGCGTGCCGATACAAACAACACCATCGATCTGCTTCAGCGGATTGGCGACCGGGGTATCACCAAGGTCATCATCGAGCACGACATGCACGTGGTGTTCTCGCTGGCCAAGAAGGTGACGGTTCTTGCCCAGGGCACGATTATCGCTGAAGGCAAACCGGAAGACATCAAGGGCGATCCGCGCGTTCAGGAAGCCTATCTGGGAGGAGCGCACCTATGAGCCTCATCGACGATCAACTGGAAGGCAAGACGGCTCCGGGCGTCCAACCGGTCAAGGCGCAAGGCGGTGCTCCGGCATTCTTCTCGGCTTGGGACCTGCATGCCTATTACGGCGAGAGCTACATCGTCCAGGGCGTCAACTTCGACGTTCGCGAAGGTGAGATCCTTGCCCTTCTCGGCCGAAACGGTGCCGGCAAGACGTCCACGCTGCGGACGATTGCTCGCATGGACAATCCTCGCCTGACGCATGGCGAGATCTGGCTGGATCACCAGCCCCTGCACGAGATGAAGAGCTTCCAGGCGTCGCGCCTCGGCGTTGGACTGGTACCGGAAGACCGGCGTATCATTCCCGGCCTGACTGTTCAGGAAAATCTTGAGCTCTCTCAGATCGCCGAGCCGAAGGGCTGGTCGATCGAGCGCATCTACGATCACTTCCCGCGTCTGGCAGAGCGCCGGAACCAGGAAGCCGTGACGATGTCAGGCGGTGAGCAGCAGATGCTGGCGGTTGCCCGGGTTCTGGCACGGGACATCAAGCTGCTTCTGCTCGATGAGCCCTATGAAGGCCTCGCTCCTGTGATTGTTCAGGAAATCGAGCGAATTCTGGAAGGCGTCAAGGAACTCGGCATTACCACAATCATCGTGGAGCAGAACGCGATCGCGGCTTTGCATCTCGCCGACCGCGCGGTCATCCTGGACATGGGTGAAGTCGTGTTCAACGGCACGGCTCAGGATGTTCTCGACAACGCAGAGCTTCGCCAGGAGTACCTTGCGATCTGATCTCCAGGGCGATCAAGTGAGACTGAAAGGCCGGTATCGAAGGGTACCGGCCTTTTTCGTTCAGGACCTTTCCCGCCCGCTTCTGAACCTTGGGCTCGACCGGCCATCCCCGATCTCCTATAGCTCTGACAGACCTATTGAATCAGGCAAGGGAACAGGGCCGATGTTGTTGCTGTCGAAGGATGATACCCGCAAGGCACTTCCATTCGCGGAGTTGATCGAAGCCCTGGAAGGCATCTTCAAAACTGGCTGCGAGATGCCGGTCCGCCATCATCATGACATGGCGGTTCCCGGCGAGGCGGACGCCACGATGCTGCTCATGCCGGCCTGGGTGCCGGGGAAGTATGCGGGCGTCAAGATCGTCAATGTCGTACCGGGCAACGCCACACGCGGGTTGCCGGCGGTTGCCGCAGAGTATCTCCTGTCCAATGCGGGCACCGGCGAAATGCTGGCCTTGATCGACGGCGGAGAGTTGACTGCCCGCAGAACGGCAGCCGCTTCGGCTTTGGCCGCCCGCTATCTCGCCCGATCCGATGCAAGCCATCTGGTGATCGCCGGAAGTGGCCGTGTCGCGTACAATCTCGTCGGTGCGCATATGGCCGTTCGGCCTATCACGCGTGTGACTTTCTGGGGAAGGAACCTCGACAAGGCGCGTCTTGCGGCAGGAGAAGCCGGGAAGCAATTCAGGGTGACCTGCGATGCAACCGCGGACCTTGAGGCGGCGGTGAGCGCCGCCGATATTGTCAGCGCTGCGACCCTGTCAGAAGACCCGCTGATCAGGGGAGAGTGGTTGCGGCCGGGTACCCATGTGGACCTTGTCGGCGCCTTCAAGCCGACGATGCGAGAGAGTGATGACGAGGCGATCCGCCGAGCCTGCGTCTTCGTTGACACCATGGACGGATGCACGAAGGAAGGCGGCGATATCGTTCAGCCGCTTCGCTCCGGCGTATTGAAGACGGAAGACATCAAGGCTGATCTTTACGACCTTGCGCGCGGCAAACATGCAGGCAGATCCAGTGACGATCAGATCACCTTGTTCAAGTCGGTTGGCGCGGCGCTTGAGGACCTGGCCGGTGCAATGCTCGCCTATGAGACACATCGTGGCGCTTCGATCTGACGTTGCCTTTCTGCCTGCCGGCTCTGAAAGCGCCTGTGCCTAGCCGAGCTCGAAGGTAGTGATGCCGTAAGTGCGATCGAGCGACAAGTCGGGAGCCGGCCCCTTGAACATGCGCGCGGTCTCGAAGACCGGAGACAGCTCGTAGCGTTCCGCCAGCGCCATGGCAGCTTCATTGGGTTCAGGTGTGTCCAGAATGACCGTCTGACCCTTTGCCTGGCCGGCAAGCGCCCGGAACAGGGTGTCGGCAATTTCGGCTGTGTCGGCAAAGAGCGGGCCGATCTTGAAGCCATCCTGGCATTGACGAATAACGCCATAGCCTTTGACAGAGCCATCCTCAACGAACGCGAAGCCCCGGCGCGAACTGACCGTCGGCGCGCACCAGATTTTCAGGAAATCATCTCGTGCTTCAGCGACAAAGCGGCGGTCGTAATCGCTGATGGCTGGAAAGAGCCCCCGACCGATTGTGCAAATCCTCGGGTCCATGGGTGTGTCAGCCAACGAGATGCCGCTATGGCGGATGTTCCGGTGCGCCAGTTCGAAACCTGACTTCCGGTAGTTGTCCTGCTGTTCGAGGACGCCATCAAGGCCGATTGTGCGCCCGTCGAGATAGGCCATGGCATGATGCCAGGTGGCCATCCCAACTCCCTTGCCACGAAGATCGGGGCGGCAGATGTAGAAACCTATGAAGCCGTAGGTTTCGCCCGAACGAACTGCGGAGATACAGGCTGCTGGCTCACCCTCGATACAGGTCATGAAAAATCCATGGGGGTCGGCTGCATGAAAGGGAGCGAGATCGTCGAGGCCGGGGTTCCAGCCTTCCCGTGCGGCCCAGCTCAAGGCCGTCTCCAGATCGGCCTCATTCATGGTGCGGATATCAATTGGTGCGGCCGACATCATGCTCTCCGTATTGCGCAAGCGGTTGGATTGCGACAACTCTTCTTATGTGCAGGCAACGGAGCAGGTCAAATGGCGGTGCAGTCGACCGAGTGACGCAAAAAGACGTTCGCTCGATGTGGAGCGGGCAGACAGGACAAATTTTAAGGGAGAAATGGCACGCCCAAGGGGAATCGAACCCCTGTTTTCGCCGTGAAAGGGCGACGTCCTGACCGCTAGACGATGGGCGCGCGGTGACGCGTTCGCGTCTTGGGAAGGCTTATAGGCAGAAAATTCAGATGCTGCAAGAGGCATTCGGGACAAAATTCACAGGCCCGCTGGAACGGGCCTGTGAATGTGTAAAACACGTGGTGATTACCATTCGCCGACGTTCGGCATGGACGCCCACGGCTCTGCAACATCAAGGGCTTTGCCCTTCTGAAGCAGTTCAAAGGAAATGTTGTCCGGCGATCGGATGAAGGCCATGCGGCCGTCACGCGGAGGGCGGTTGATGATCACGCCCTTTTCCTGAAGCTGGGCGCAATATTCATAGATATTGTCGACCTCATAGGCGAGGTGTCCGAAATTGCGGCCACCAGAATATTCTTCCGGGTCCCAGTTGTAGGTGAGCTCGAGAAGTGGGGCGGAGACATCCTTGCCGCTGGCGATGTCTTCGGACGCTGCAAGGAAGATCAGTGTGAAGCGGCCGCCTTCGTTTTCAATGCGGCGAACTTCGGTCATGCCCATCTTGTTGCAATAGAAATCAAGGGATTCGTCGATGTTGGTGACGCGAACCATTGTGTGCAGGTAGCGCATGAAATTTTCCTCAAAACGGTTTCAAGTTGGAAACTTCAACGGGGCGGTAGTTCGAATTGCGGCATGACACCCAAAAAGCGCTGGCTCCCGGATCTCCGGTGCGCAGTACACGCCGGCAACTTCACATCGTAGAGTAGGGGCTATGACAGAAATTACCAGTGTTGGCAGCGCAAGAGAGTTTCTTCGCCATGTCATCGAAGATGAGTTCGGACACGTCGTGGTTCTCACCGGCGCCGGCATCTCAACGGAGTCAGGCGTGCCGGATTTTCGTTCGCCAGGTGGACTGTGGTCGAAACTACAGCCGATCGAGTTTCAGGATTTCCTGCTGAACCCGGAGAGCCGGAGAGAAGACTGGCGGCGGAGGTTCGAGATGAAGCGAATCTTCGATGCGGCCCAGCCCAATGCGGCTCATGAAGCGCTGGCAAGACTGGCCGCAGCCGGTGGGCTTGACCTGCTCATCACCCAAAACATCGACGGTTTGCACCAGCGTGCAGGTACGCCAGCTGACAAGCTGATCGAGCTTCACGGCAACAGTACATATGCGTCCTGTCTGGAGTGTTTACGGGTGGAGGAGCTGGAGCCGCTGGAGAAAACCTGGCAGGCAGGGCAGGTGCCGTTATGTTCCGCGTGCGGTGGCCTCTTGAAGGCGGCCGTCGTCAGTTTCGGGCAGGCAATGCCGGAAGACGCCACCCGCAAGGCGTTTCATTCCGCAGGGCAAGCGGGTGTGTTCATTGTCGTCGGGTCGTCGCTTCTTGTGCATCCAGCGGCGCAATTGCCACTCGCCGCTGTCCGTGCAGGGGCACGGCTGGTGGTCGTAAACCGGCAGGAGACGCCTCTCGATGACCATGCGGAAGCCTGTATCCGTTCGCCGATTGCCGAGACATTTGAAGGTTTTGGCTAAGTCTTTCCGGGCCCCCACCCAAATCGTCTGTGGTTAGTTCGACAATTTCCCTTCTCGCGTTGGGGCAGGATGTTATCCTTTTGTTAGGAATCAATCCGTTGTTGAGTCGGTACTGGCTGCTTTGGATTGAATGTGATGCGGACCAGATACGGGGCATTTGGCTATGGGGGGCAAGACCTTTACGGATCCCCGCACGATCGAAGCGGCCGAGGATTCAGCCGTCGATGTGATCGAGATTGCGGGCTCTATCAAGTGGTTCGATGTCGCCAAAGGATATGGCTTCATTGTCCCGGATAACGGTGAGGGGGATATCCTCCTCCATGTGACATGCTTGCGGCGAGACGGCTACCAGACCGCTTACGAAGGGGCTCGGGTCGTCTGTGAGGTGCTTGACCGTCCACGAGGTCTGCAGGCCTTCCGTATTCTTTCGATGGACGAATCGACTGCACTGCACCCCTCTCAGCTCCCGCCCTCGAGAACCCATGTCCAGGTGGTTCCGGAAGGCGGCTTCGAACAGGCCACGGTCAAGTGGTTCAATCGCGTGAAGGGATTTGGCTTCCTGACCCAGGGCGAGGGATCGGAGGACATCTTCATCCACATGGAAACCCTGCGCCGCTTCGGCATAACCGAGTTGCGTCCCGGACAGGATGTTCTGGTGCGCTTTGGGACCGGCCCGAAGGGACGTATGGCAGCGGAAATCAGACCTGTAGGTACCGCCGGGGTTCATATTCCCTCATCTCATTGATGCCGGTGCTTGGTCGGCTCCGGCTTGAACCGGCACTCAGCAGTCTTGAAAAGGTCGGAATATTCCGGCCTTTTTACGTTTCCGGGTTCATCTGAAGGGAATGATTGCAATGATGCGTCATATGGCAACCGCAGTTGTGTTTCTTGCAGCCTGCATGGTGTTCGGCGCGGGCTCAACCCTTGCTCAAGAGCCGATCCCCCTGCCGGTCGAGACACTGGAAATCGTGACCGTAGAGACGACCCACACATTCGAGGTCGAGGTTGCCAGCACAGACGCGCAGCGGGCTCGTGGACTGATGTACCGCGAAGAAATGGCGGAGGATCGCGGCATGCTGTTCGTCTTCGATGCCGAGGGCGAGCGATATTTCTGGATGAAGGACACCCCCCTTTCACTCGACATCATCTTCGCGGCGGAGGATGGGTTGATCGTGCGCATTGCGGACCGGACGACGCCGTTCTCGGAGAAGATAATTCCATCCAGAGGCGATGCTCGTTATGTGCTGGAAGTCGTTGGCGGAACGGCTGAAAGGCTTGGTTTTGCCGCAGGTGACCGCTTGGTCTCTCCGACAATCAGTAAGACGCAATAGCTTCCCTTGGAATCCAGCTGCGCCCATCTGTCAGGATCACGGCGGGGGATCGTTCCACGCAATTCGATTTGGTGGCTTGAACTCCCCGGCAAAATGGGTATACCGGGGCACATGGTGACAAGGTCACTCGTCGGGGTATAGCGCAGCCTGGTAGCGCATCTGGTTTGGGACCAGAGGGTCGCAAGTTCGAATCTTGCTGCCCCGACCATTTTCCCTTCAGAAACAAATCAATCTGCCGAGACTCAAAGCTTTGTGCTGCGGCGACAGAATTCGATTCGATTTGGCTTTTCCATCCAAATGTTTCGGTTGGGACTATACAATTTCCGTTTCAATCAAAGGATGAATATTGCCTGATTTCGGTAGTATTTGCCAATATTTGAGCAGTTTGCGTATTCATTGTTCAATAAGTGACCGTTGCGTAAATAATTAAATTCGTTGGATAGTTTTGGTCCGGGAGCATTGTGGCTTTAATGGTGCTGCAAAGTTGATCACCATGATCTGCAGGTTGCAATCAATAAACAACGGTCAGGTTGATCAGATGCACGTTGATGAAATCGGCGACGAGACCTTGGAGATCACGCAGGCAGTTGCGGTGCTGGAGCGTCAAATTCGTGCAGCCGGTCTGCGATTGAAGGAGAGTTCCGACTTTTCCCTTTTCGAGGATACGGTCCGGGCAACCGAGGACCGCTACCTGATGGAGGATTTCTCCAGCAAGTTTTTCGACCTTCACAGCAGCGGCGCCTTCTGGATCGGGGCCTGGGACCGGAAGGGGGAGCCTGTGTCTGTACAGGCGGCAAAGGTGGAGGATCTTCGGGACAGAAGTCTCGGTCAGCACTGGCAGCAGCAGCAACGGCGCATGTTCGTGGATCCGTCGGAGGAAGCGGAACTGGGGCTCGAGCACGCCCACGACGCATTCTTCATGCGCGGGCGCATCGTCTACCATGGCAACCTGTGGCTTCGGAAGGATGCTCGCGGGCAGGGGCTTGCCGAGGCGCTGACCCAGCTGGGGTTCCTGATCTCGCTTTTGAAATGGTCGCCGGACTATCTCTACGGGCTGATGGCAGCGCGCAACGCAATGAAGGGATTCGGCATTCGGGTCGGATACCGGCGCTTTGCGCCACGCGGGACCCATTGGGTCAAGCCGCCAGAGCATATCCGGCCGGATGACTGGCTGGTCTATTCGACGCGCAACGACCTGGTCACGCTGGCGAAGACTATAGTTTCTGAAGATCCTGAATGACGCCGAAATAGGCGCAAAAACGACGCTCGGACTGCGGCGACGGACGAAGGGCGATGATCAGGCGCTCGAACGCGATATCAACGACCGATCCACCGATATGCACCGAGGTGCGCGCATAGCCATAGTAGGGCCGCTCTTCGAGTGCTGCGCAATAGGCTTGTGCAGAGGCGTGTTCGAGTTCCGGGTCCGGGGTGCGCAGTTCTTCACCCTGCTGCATAGCCCAGTCTTCGCCGAACAGGGCACGTTGACTGGACCGGCGTCCGACATAAAAAATCGGCGGCGGTGACAGGCCATCGAGTTTGTCCGAGCACAGGCTCAGGTATGGCATGTGCTCCCGAAGCTTCTCCGACACCAGGCCAGACGACGACATCATGCTCTCGTAAAATGCTGAGAGTTGAGGGTCGGCGAGACCCTTCTCGATGGCGTCAGTTCCCAGTTCTGTGAAAACCGTCCGGTTTTTCGTCAACAAAGTGCACAAGACCTCTGTTTGAGTGCTTTGAGTTCACTTGGTGAAAGCCTTCAATAACAGAGAGACAATACCGCAGAACTCCTCACGTGTCTCAGCACATAACTCATGAACGTTAGCAACCTGATAATCGAGTAGCAGAATCATGTCCCACATATCCACCAGGTTGTGCTCTTCCACTTGCTGCCGGAGCTGTTTGAGGTCGTCGTGCGACCGGTGATTGCGTTGAGGGACGTGAATTTCGCTCGTGATAAACGGGGGTATCTGCATGATATGTGAAATCTACTCGCCGCAAGTGAGTCTCGGGATAAACGAGGTTGCGATCCTAACCGGCCCTCATCATCTTCGCTACAAATTGCATGGACTATTTGAGGTTGTATAGTCACCTGATCGTTCCACCTGACGGGTTGGTTAACTTCCACCTTATATTGTTGGCTGATGTCAGGAGATGGCCATCTCCTGTTGACTTCATGCCGAAAGGCAGGAAAAAGCGTTAGGGATTTTGCTTTCGGCAGGCTTGCGCCTCGCCGAGGGCCTGGAAATGCAGGGAACCTGGATCATGGTTGCACGTATCTACCGTCCGGCGAAGACCGCAATGCAGTCTGGGAAGGCCAAGACCCAAAGATGGGTTCTGGATTATGAGCCGGAAGTGGCCCGCTCTGTGGAGCCGCTCATGGGTTACACCTCGTCCTCGGACATGAAACAGCAGATCCGTCTCCATTTCGACAGCAAGGAAGACGCCGTTTCCTATGCAAAGCGCAACGGCATCGCATTCCGCGTGGAGGAGCCACGTGAGAGAGTGGTGCGCGGGGCGACCTACTCCGACAACTTCAAGTTCGATCGGATCGCTCCCTGGACGCATTGATCGTTCGACCTGGTAACCTTGCCGCCGTTCGGCACGGTCACCGACCAGGCGCCACAGTGCGGCCCATATTGCCGTTCTGATGGCCCTTACGGCCCCGTAGCTCAGCTGGATAGAGCACTCGCCTTCTAAGCGAATGGTCGCAGGTTCGAATCCTGCCGGGGTCGCCACTTTCTTCGAAATTTTGAAAAATATATAAATAGTATCAATGGGTTATTGATGATTCGGGTGCGGGGAAGCTCGTAGGGTGCGGGGAAATTCCGACCATAAAATCAATAACAATAGCGAGCCATAGGGTGCGTGTCTGATGGCCTTCAACCCTTAAGTCACGTCAAAAATTATCATTGTCGAGACCTCAATGCGTGTTGCTTAAAATGCTCTGAGATAACATTGGTGGCGATACGGTCGGTAAGAACTTCTTGGCAAGGAAAGAGTTAACGATTTGTTGCAGTTGGTTGTATTCTCGCTCTTGCAATTTTAAGCTTACTAGATAAGCGAATCGCTCCGGGTTTGGCGTGGGCTCCAGATCCTGAGTAGGATGGAGCATGACGAGCAAGGCGACGACAAGGGGTCCCCGGACGTACGCGAACTAGCGGTTCGCTAGTGCTGGACAATAAGAGCCAGCATGGATCTTGCTGGCAGGCGACCGTATCAATAGTAGCGAAGATCGACCGCTCTGCGCACACGTTGAACGAATAAGTTATGAAGTCCGAGGTTGATAGTCGTGCCTGGGCTGGCATTCCGACGGAGATGGCCCAGAAGGTGACGGCCTTGGAACGGGAGAACCTTGAGCTTCGTCGGGTCAACGAGATCTTGCGTAAGGCGTCTGCTTATTTTGCCCAAGCGGAGCGAGCCAAAGAGTTTGGGCGTCCATTGAAGCGATGATTGCCTTCGTCGAAGAACATCGAGGGGTGTTTGGGGTCGAGCCGATTTGCAGAGTTCTACCGATTGCCCCATCGACTTATTGTGGGAACATCTCCAGGCGAGTGGACGTGGATCGACTTTTAGTCCGCGCTCGCCGCGATACAACCCTGAAGATCGAGATCCGCCATGTCTTCGAGGAGAACTTCCAGGTCTATGGCGTTCGCAAGGTCTGGTGGCAATTGCAGCTTGAGGGCTTCGATGTTGCCTGTTGCACTGCGTATCGCCGGTTGGCACGTCAGCCGGACGGCGTATGCCACCTTCGTTATCGATGCCCTGGAACAAGCGCTTTATGATCGGCGTCCCATTCATGGAGGCGGCCTCGTCCACCACTCTGACAGGGATATTCAATATGTGTCGATCAGGTATCGGAGCGGCTGGCTGAGGCAGATATCGAGCCCTCGATAGGAAGTGTCGACGACATCTGCGACAATTCTCTCGCCGAAACGATCAACTGGCTTTAAAGGCCGACGTCATTCATCGTCGGGGGCTGTGGCAAAGCTTCGAAACTGTCGAATTCGCAACACTCGAATGGGATGACTGGTTCCACTACCAGCGCCTTCCGGAGCCCATAGCAAACATTCCTCGAGCTGAAGCGGAGGAACATTATTACGCCACGCTGGAACAAACGACCGGGGCTGCATAACTTAAACCAAGCAACCTCCGGCAAACCTAGCGTGGTTCATGGACGAATAGTTGTAAGTGGAACGCGTGGTCATTCAAGAAGTATCAAGGCTCTAACAGCGGAAAGGATACTTTGCGCGGATTAGCAACCTTTTCAAGCGATCCGTTAGTAGATTTTGTGCCAGTTTTTTAGGAGCAGATAAGGCTCTCTTTTGGTCAACTGGTGCGATTAGGTCAGAATATAAGTATAATTTTCCGCCCCCAATTGCACTCGCTGTTTGCGCGAAGCCTCCACTCCCGCAAATAACGACATCGGCTATCGATAAACAGGAGTGTTCGAAGAATACATCAGAAAGCGGAGGTTGCGTGTTAAGTTTTAAGGCGCTTCTCTCAAGATGAAAAATCTCGCTTGAGAAGGTAAACACCGGGAACTCACGGTGTAGGGTGTCAGAAATTTTCTGTCTGCATGCGGGGTTATCGGATGCAACAATGAAGCCAATTTTTTGCCCGGCATTTTGAGCAGCAAAGGTTTGGCAGGCTTTTACAACAAGCCTCCAATTGTCTTCGGAATCCATTTCTGGGTCAGACCAGTTTACATTAGCGCCAGTTCGGAAGTGTACGCCTACCAATAGATCATTCGCGTTACGGATGGCGGTTAGCGCCTCGTTTGGCGGCTTTTTCTCTAGGGGGTTCGCATAGTAAAACAATTCATTGAATATCGTCCTGAACAAAAAGTTTTCATTTTGATTTTCAGCTTGTGTTATTCCAAATGCTTCAAACACATCATCTATAACAGCACTAAAAAGGCTCATATCAAAAAAATTCGCATGTATTAAGTACATATCATTCTTGCCAAAAATAGATTTTTTGTGACGATATTTTAAGGCTAATTTCAGCTCATAATCTAAGAGATTTCGGGAATGTATATCAATAAGATCTAAGGTTTTGAATTGGCGCGACCCGTCATGATGCAATGAAGCTGGCAGTTTAAATTTCGGTTGGACGCGAAAAATATTCTCGACTTCTTCGGGAAGACTCCAATCAATATAAAATTTCCTGTTGAATAACTTCGCGAGAATAAATGCTGTCGCTGCGCCCTTTATGCGATCTGCAAATCCACCAACGGATGACGCGCCATATCGAGTTTGTTTGTTTGTAGAAAATATGAGTTTTAAACTCGTATTATCAGTCATTTTTTGTGTTCCTATCGGTGGTCCGGATTGAATTTTAGTGTATCGTTTATAGTCAAGAAATATTGACCTACAGTCGCCGCTTGTGGGCGGGTTATACATTTCTGGCTTAGGGACGGGGGGCGCGTGAAGGCCTGTGTCGGGGGAACTTGAATAAACCTGCCTCTCGTAGGTACCTTTTAGTTCATGATTGGTGTCTGTTCTCGAAGTCGGCGGGCCAGAGTATCCGGGTCTGGGCGTACTTTTGGGTTCGATTGTAGAACATCTCGATGTAGTCGAACGTATCCTGACGCGCGTCATTCCGGCTTCGATAGGTTCTGCGCCGATTCTTTCGCGCTTGAGAAGATTGACGAAAGTCTCTGCCACAGTATTGCCGTGGCAGTTTGCGCGTCGGCTCATACAACGATTCATACTGTGGTGTCGAAGGAAGCGGGCCCATTTCATGCTCGTGGATTGAGCCTCCTGATTGGGTGGATCAGCACCGTGTTCTGAGTCTTACTGCGCCAACGGCTATCTTCAAAGCCTGAGGTTAAGCTCGTCTGTCTGCCGGTATTGCAGGAACCAGCCAAGAACACGGCATGAGAACAGGTCGGTGATCACCGCCAGGTAGGCAAAGCCCTCCTTGGTCCTGATGTAGGTGATGTCGGTCACCCAGGCGGTGTCCCGTGCATCGACATCGAACTGCCGGGCCAGGGTGTTATCGACCACCACAGCGGGTTTGCTGCCATAGAAGCCGGGTCGACGCCGGTAGCAGCCGACCTGAGCCTTGATCCCAGCTAGTCTGGCCGGACTGACTGGGATCAACTACGCCTGACGAATGTCCGCCTGGTGCGATTGCTCAGCGGATCGCTCAAGCCAAGCGTAGAAGCTGCCAGAAGGTATGCGAAACAAAAGCACATCGTCCGCACCGAAAATACGGAGCGACGTTCGGCGACGAACGCGTACCTCACTTCATATCCTTTTCGAAGTACGCAGTCGCGTTTTTTCGGGCAATCGATTTCACTGAATCGATTGTTTAACCCGGCTTCAATTTAAGATGCGACGTTCCTCTGTGACCCGAGCGAGTTTGCTCTCCAATCGGCCAGCATCCCTTCGACCAGTTTGGGGTTCCGGTCGGGCCTCGCAACTCTCGAATGAGGGCGTAGTCGAGCGACTCGCGCTCAAGTGTCAGATCTGTAACGATCTTTTTTAGATCGCTGCTACTGTCCTCTTGGTCGGCGGCGGGTTCATCTGATCCGTCAGCAGTCCGGCGTGTCTCTTTTTCCAGTTGAAATACGTCGCATGGGTGACGCTGCCTTCCGGCAAATCTTAGCTACCGGAATACTCTATAGACCGCCTTAGAAACCCCACGCAAATGGGGATCAAAAAAAGTCCCGAGGGTACATCGCTTTCTCACCACTAGCGATCATAGTACGGAATGCAATTGGCAAAAATAATCGAGGTTTCCTGGATTTGAGTAGGATTTCCCGAAACGAAACACCGCATCACTGCTGCATGATTTTCACGCTCAATTCACGGTAGACGCAAAGTGCCGCCTCGCGCATCGGTGGTGCTGTCGCGAGGCGCTTGGCCATCAGCCGTTGGTGCGGCCTTGCTCGAGAGACAGCGGGGTGATCTTGGCCTTGAGGGCCATGTTCATCTCCGGGGTGTCCTCACTCAGGGCGTTCATTGCCATGTCCAGGAGATAGGCGCAGAAGGTCCGACCATCCTTTTCCGCTTCCCGCTTTGTAAAGGCGATCATCCGGCGAAGGCTTTCATCCTGGTCAAGTTCTTCCTGAGACTTGGCTTTGTTGGATTCTTTTGCATTCGACATGGGCTTAACCGTTTCCATTCAAGTCCTTTGAACATCACCATGACAGCCTGCATGAGATAAGGGCAGGATGATCACGTGAACCTTGCTATCGGACGTTACGATCGCACACGACGCATATGGCTTGATGACACTCGACGCCCCGTCGCCTCTTTGCTTCCGCCGGATATCGGCAATGCAATGTGGCGCGCACTGGGGCTGTTGTAGCAAGCGATGATATCGTGTCGTTCTTCCTTTCGATAGTTTGTTGAGCGCAAGGATCAGTTTCAAGCGTGAAATTACCGTGATAAATTGTGGGGACTTTTGGTGTGAAATGCCGTTACTTGCTTAATTTCGATGGCTTTTCGATGATTTCTGCCGGTTTGCAAACAAGGACCACGGGATGACGGCTCGGCTGATCATGCAATGCTTGGGGTCGCCTCAGCTGGTTGATGACGCTGGGGCGCCAGTTGCAGTCGCAACGCGAAAGTCCCTGGCAATTCTGGCTTTTTTACTTCTCAATCCGGAAAACCGCGTCCCGCGAGAGCAGGTTGCCGATATTCTGTGGAGCAATGCGCCGCGGGAAAAAGCTATCCAGTCCTTGCGCCAGGCTGTTCGACAGTTGCGCAAGATTGAGCAGGCGACGGGTGTCAGCTTCCTGATTGCCGGGAAGACGGACCTTGCCATTACGGGAATGGCGATCTCGAGTGACCTGACCCGGATCTTCGACCTGATCGATACGGGGGAAGTGAAGGCGCTGGAACTTGCACAAAGCCTCCTGCGCGGCGGTTTTATGAACGGCTTCGACAATCTGGATCCCGTCTATGGCGACTGGCTGATCGTGGAGCGTCAAAGGGTTCTTTCGGATCTCATGTCGCGCGGACTTCGAGTGGTCGACCGGCTGGCCGCAGTGGACGATCTGCCGGCACTGGAAGCCGGCTGTCACTTTCTCCTCAAACTGGATGGCGCGTGTGAACATGCCCATCGGTTGCTGATCAAGACCTATCTCTCCACCGGCAGAAAAGCCGAAGCGCAGCAGCAGATGAAAAGATGCGAGGCGGAACTTCGCGCGATTCTGGACGTCGCGCCTGAGGAGGAAACGCTCAGGCTGTTCGACCAGGAAAAACCGCTGCCACCGGTTGCGGCACACGGCCTGACGATCGACCCGTTCAGGGATATGGCGGCCGCGCGTTGGCAGCAGGGCGATACGGATGGTCCTATCCGGCTCCCGAGGCTGATGATTGCCTCTTTCGCAAATCCTCAAGAGCTCGAAGCAAGGGCCCTGTCGATTCTCGATGACATTCGCACCTGCCTTGGCGCCTACCGGAACATACAGATCTATGAAAGCGATCTTGGGACCGGAAACGCTCAGGCCGCGATGACGATGGTCGAGGGCGGAGACGAGCTCGGCACCTACATGCTGCGGTTCCGCTATGATGACATGATGTCCTCGGTCTATCTGCAACTTGAAAATCGGGTCTCCGGGCAGGTTCTGTTCAACGAAGTGATCGATCTGAAGGATGTCACGCACGCGCGGCAGCTGCGCGAGACGGCTTCGCAGACCGTAAACCGGATTCAGGCTCGCATTGTCGGCCGGCTGCGTGGGCAGGGCGGAAGCAAGCTGCCATTTTCGCGCTGGTGCCAGGCAGAGGCGTTGTTGTGCGAGTTCAATCGTTCTGCCGACAAGAAGGCACTGACCATCCTCAAGGATCTGCAGAAGAACTTTCCCTCCTATTCCGTCGCCTATGCCGGAATGGCCTCGATCGGTCTCAAGGAACTGCTGCACTATCCTGACAACAATGGCCTGCATCCAGCGCCATCGGAGATCCTTGATCTCGCCGAGCGTGCCGTCTTTCTCGATCCCTGGCATGTCTTCTGTCAAAGGATGCGTGGCTGGTCTCTGCTGCAATCCGGCTTCAAGAGTGATGCGCATCGGACATTTGCAGAGGCTGCTCGCCTGAACCCGTTCGACCCGACAAACCTGATGTCGGTGGCGGAGGGGCTTGCCTATATCGGGGAGGTGTCCGAAGCCGAGAAATATTCGGAGCGGGCGTTCTCGCTGCTTCCGGTGGTGCCCCGGTTCTTCTACGAGTATCTGGCCAATATCCAGTTCGCGGCAGGAGCATTCGAGACGACGCTCGACATGCTCAATCGAGCATCGCAGGAAAGCATGTCGGCGATCACGACGAAGGTGGCGGCGCTGGCGTGTTCCGGGCGGGAGAAGGAAGCCTATCTGGCGCTTGCCGATCTTTCACGGCGGAGCACCGGGCCGCTCGCCCAGGCGGTTCAGGAAGGCCCTAGGGCGATTGCCGGTTGGCTGGACCGCTCGAATTTGTACCAGGACCCGACTGTTCGGGCGAATTACACGCGCGGGGTAGATCTCGTCAGAGGCTTCCTGACGAACTAGAGCGGTCAGTTCACATGTCCAGCCGGGACGATGCTGGCGACCTGGTCGAGATATTCAGGGTCCTGCGCCGCAAGCTTTGTTTCGTTCAGCCTGAACGGAAGGACCACGGGCGGCCGATCGAGACTGCTCTCGTCGATCACGCTGAAAACGAAAAGCTGCACCGTCGCCTCTGGCAATCCAGCGCGCCGTAGTTCTTCTGCCGGATCGTCCATCAGGCGGCGCTTGAATTCAGGATCGGTAGCCGCTCGTGCGAGGATCCGGCCCAGTTCCTTTATGTTGCGCTCATAGACAGGAAATCTTGGCATCTAGGGTCTCACTGATTGGGAGGCATGACGGTTGGATGGAGCCCCGGCATCAGCCGGAGCTCCGATGGAAAATCAATCAGGCTGAATGTGATAGACGCATGAGCCGAGCGCGCGTTTGCCAAGTTCTTCCAGATAGGCTTCATCATCGACTTTGGACGCGTCGACACTCGACGGGATCACAAGATGCACCGTATCGGGCGTATCTGCGAGAACAGTGAGTTCGCCCGTTGCCGCCAGGCTGTCTGCAAGTTTCGCACGCTCATCCTTGTCCTGCAGCTTTGCGCCGAGTTTCGCACCAAGTGCGAGAGTGTCCTCACGAGTAGCAAGATGTGTCATTGGACGCCTTTCCATTCACGCGGGTGTTGGTTACTGAACGGTGCGTTCGCGTTGGCACAGCCGTTCGTTGCGCACGGGAAAAGAGGCAGTGGAACCGGAGGCAGCTCAGGGGATGAATTGTTCCGGAAGGCTGATGCCTGTCTTTTCTCGTTCACGGAATAACGCTTCTCGATCCGCACCGGATTGGCAATAATGGCGATAGATAACGTATCGGAATTCAATTCTGGGTAGTTTCCGGCTGTGGATGTTCCCGCTTCATATGAAAAGCCTGTTGTCTCTCCTTTCCGGGAGCTGGCGCGGATGTGGGCTGAAGCTGCTCCGGGCGGGCGCATTACACCCGTTTTGCCGGCCACGCAGGACGCGGTGCGGCGCCTATGTGAGTGGGGGGCTGCTGATTGGTGTAAAGAGGGGTTCGGCCTGACACCTCCGTGGACAGAGGCGACACTGGCGCTATTCGCTCCGCTGCTCGATCTGGTTCAAATCAAGGTCATAGACACAACGCTTCCCCATGCCCCGGTGGAAATGGTCGCGGTGCTTGCCGAACTTGACCAGGCGCATGCTTTGCCGGCGGAGATTGAAACGCTTGAACTCGTTGCGGGAGGTCAAGGGGACACGAAGGCGGAGGCGTTGCTTTCTGCATTCGGAGAATTAGCTGAGCGCCTTAGCTTGTGGACGAGCGGGGAAAACGATCCGAGGGTTTTTCGAACAGGTGCGTGTCCGGAGCTGGAGCTTGGACCGGTGCTGGGCTTCAGCGTTCGTCAGGAACTGGAACTTGCGCAGACCTATCGGGGCCTGAGCACAGTCTCTTCTTCGGGTGGTATCGACTGGAACAGATTATGCGACAGGCGCGTCCAGGTACGTGAGGTTGGATCCGGCAGGGCATCAGCCGTTCCTGCATTTGGCGTTCTGATGGGAGAAGGGCGAGGGCTCGGTCTTGGAGGGTTGGGACTGGTCTCAACCTCCGGCACAGCGGTCTACGACAGTCACGAGGAGGCATTGCGGCGCGCGGTCGAGGAAGTGGTGGAAAGAGACGTTGTGTCCCAGGCCTGGTACAACCGCTTGGGGATAACGGTGCTGGAATCCATGTTTTGGCAGGAGTTTATCCACCGAAACCCATGCGACTATCTGCAGAACCGTCCTCGGAGGACGGATTTTCTCATCCTTGACACAGATCTTGCCACGCATGTCGTTCTGGCTGTGTCTCGCGAACCGGATGGATTGGGAGCTTGCGTGGGGTCTGCCGCCGGCAGGAGTGTTGGCGAGGCGATGGCTTCGGCGCTGGGCGAACTGCTACAGAGTGAGAGATCCAGATCTCTTGCCGTCCGCTCGGCGCAATCCCTGGATTTCCCGCAATGGCCAGCAGACGTCCGGTATGGAGCAACCGTCGATCTGGACAAGGATCTAGGTATTTCCGCATTTCCCGAAGCTGATTTACGCGAGCTGGCCAAGACCCATGCTACGGACGACCTGATCGATAGTTGCCTTGAAAAGGGCCTCGGTCTGTACGCCTTCAACGCGACGCGCGCGGACATCGGAATACCTTGCGTGAAGGTGTTGTCCGGGGACCTGTGCTCATGGCAGCCAAGATTCGGCAAGGCACGTCTGTTTGAGGGTGTCGTCCGCCGGGGGCATGCAGATGAACCTCTTCCCGAGAGCATTCTATCGGCGAGGCCATTTCCCTTTTGAATAAAGGTATTTGCAGTCTCGAGCCTTTCTCCGCAGGCCTGTTGACAGCGGCGGAGCAGCGGGATATCTAAAACATGAGATTAAAACTCATATTATGAGTTGATTTCTCACTGGCGATTGCCGGTTGGCCCTTTTGGGGTCTCTGGAAACTTTACTGAGCGGGCTTCGTGCCCGCTCTTTTTTTGCCTGCAGCTAGCGGATGGTGGGTGGTCCATCTTCCTTGGGCCGCGAAAGCGTCATTGCCCAGAAATTCCGCCATTTCCCGTTGGAGCGGACCATTCGTCCGATTCCGACCCGTGTCACGTAAGGGTTGAGCAGGTTCTTGTTGTGACCGGCCGATCCTTGCCAACCCCGGAATGCGGCATCAAGCGAGGCATATCCAGCGCCAAGGTTCTCTGCCCCGGCGTAGTTCGGATAGCCGGCCTTGTCGAGCCGCTGCGACAGTCCGAAATCGCTGTGCTGCCAGGTATCCATGCTGTCCCGCTCCGCGATGTGACGTGCCATGTCGACGGAGACCCGGTTGAGCGTCTCGTCGATGGCAAGGGGCGGTAGGCCGTTCTGCGAACGATAGGCATTCAACATCGACAGCATGGCAGAGTTATCGACGGGAACGTTCGAGATGACTGGGGCTTCTTCCAGATCCTTGCCGCTGTCCAATACGCCACAGGACGCCAGCAATGAGAGTGCCGTCGCCAGCGCCATAAGGATCGGGAGCTTCATGACCAGCGTCGAACGGCTCATGCGTTGTCGTCTCCCGGCCAGGTAACGCCTTCATCGGCCCAGAAGGGATAAGGACCCGGAGCCGATTCCACATAAGCTGTATGTGTCACCATGCCAGACGTTGCCGTGTAGCGATGAAGAAAGTAGGCAGCCGGCTCGAAGTTGAACATGCCGTTTGCGGTGTGATTGAAGTCGAGCACGACCTGATGGGATACGCTTGGAGCCAGGGTCATGATCTTGCCGGCAAAGGAAGCGACGATCGGCCGATGAACATGACCGCAGATGATCCGCTCCACGTGAGCGTAGGGGGCAATAGCCTCGCCAAGGGCATCGGCATCGGCAAGGCCGATTTCGTCCATATGCGGAATGCCGGTCAGGATTGGCGGATGATGAACGGCGATCATGGTCGGGCGGTCGCATTCCTCAAGCTGCGACGAAATCCATTCGATCTGCTGATGTCCGAGCTGGCCATGCGGCTTGCCCGGAACGTTCGAATCAAGGGCCAGCAGACGGATCTCGCCGATGTCGGCGGCATAGAACAGCTTGTCGCCGGAAGCGTCGCGAATTCCCGGATAATCGGATAGGGCACTGCGCATCCCAGCAGTGGTGTCATGATTGCCCGGTATCAGGTAGACCGGCATGGGGAGCTTGGCCAGGATATGGCGCGCCATTGCATATTCGCGCGGATCGTCGCGGTCGGTCAGGTCTCCAGTCACGATGACCGCATCCGGGCGATGATCGAGGGACCGTATTGCCTGAATTGCACGTTCTGCCAGCATGTTGGTGTCACTGACGCGGTAGCAGGTCAGGCCGCTGGGGCGAAGATGCAGGTCTGTAATGTGGGCGATGAGTGTCATATCTGTTCCTGGTGGGATATGAGCCGGGGACTGGGAATGACGATACCCGAGCGTCGCACGGTGGCAAGCGCCTGTTTCCCTTTTCCGCAGGCTCATGTAGGAGGAGCGGCGGGACTTTCATATCGGTTGGTTGTGACAGTCTTGTCATGAACCTGAGGAATTGGATGGACGTCGAAGCATGAGTGAAGACCAGCAGGACGAACGGAGCAAGGACGGGCAAGCCGTCGGCGAAAGCGTCACTCAATCGTCCCACGCTGACAGCACTTCCATGGGACAGAATGCTGCGGCGGTCCGTCCCGTCTGGATGCGGCTGTTCGGTCACGATCTGTCGGCACCGCTGCTGCTCCTGGTCCTGGCCTTGGCCCTCTTCGTCCCCGGGACGTGGACGGTGCCACCGCTCGACCGTGACGAACCAAGGTTCACCCAGGCAACCAAGCAGATGCTGGAAACCGGCGACTATGTCGACATCAGGTTTCAGGATCAGGCACGTCACAAGAAGCCCGTCGGCATATATTGGCTTCAGGCTGCCGCGGTGAAACTGACCGGCTATGACGCAAATGCCCCGCTCTGGGCCTATCGTCTTCCTTCTATCGTCAGTGGTGTACTGGTCGTCCTTCTCAGCTATTGGATGGCGCGTGCCTTTGCGGGGCCGCCGGTGGCATTTGTGGTTGGTCTTCTTGCTGCGGCGGCAATCATTCTCGGGGTCGAGTCTCGTCTTGCAAAGACTGACGCAACCTTGTTTGCGACCATCGTTCTGGCGCAAGGGGCATTGGCGCGGCTGTGGCTGCGCGACACCGAGCAACGTCAATGGGGACTGGCCTTCGTTTTCTGGACGGCTCTGGCAGCAGGCGTGCTGATAAAGGGGCCTGTCGCGCCTATGGTGATCGGACTGACGGTCGCCGGACTGTTCGTCCTGACGCGCAAGGTTCGCTGGTTCAAGGCGGCAGCGCCGCTCATTGGGTTCTTCTGGTTCATTCTTCTGGTCCTGCCCTGGTTTGTCGCCATCTGGATCGCTACGGACGGCACCTTCTTTGAAGAGGCAATCGGCAAGGATCTTCTTGGCAAGGTCGGCGACGGGCAGGAAGGGCACGGAGCGCCGCCCTTGACCCATCTGCTCGCCATGTTCGGAATTTTCTGGCCGCTGCCGGGCTTCCTTCTGTTGTCTGCAACAACGATCTGGCGTGAGAAGTCCAGCCCGCTGGTGGTCTTCGCGGCTGCCTGGTTCTTCCCGTCCTGGGTTGTCTTCGAACTGGTTGCGACGAAGCTGCCGCATTACACCATGCCGCTGCTTCCTGCCCTGGCACTACCTGTGGCCGCAGCCCTGATCGATGGCGCGGGCATACGTGCAAGCCGCGTCTTGCGCTGGGCCGCCGTCATTCTGGTTGTCCTGCCGCCGCTCGGCCTGACCGCAGGAGCGTTTGCCGGGCCTCTCTATCTCGGCGACTGGCCATCCCCCCCCGGGGTTGTTCTATGCGGCCTTGGAGCAGCTGCGGCCTTGCTGGCTGCGTCCAGGTTATTGTCCGGTGCTGCGCTGCATGCGGTTCCGACCGCGGTCATTGCTGCTCTTTCAATTGCCATCGGTTTCTGGGGTTTCGTCGGACCATCCCTGTCTACAATCTGGGTGAGTCCTCGCCTCGTTTCCGCTATCGACGCGGTCCCGGCCTGTCCTGCGCCAAAGGTTGTGACCACTGGTTTTCACGAGCCGAGCTTCATTTTCCTGCAAGGAACGGATACGCATATCGTGCCGGCCAGCCAGGCAGCCGAGTTCATCGCCGAGAGTGGGACAGGCGAATGCCGCGTTGCGGTCATCGAAAGCCGGGAGGGAACGGCGTTTCTTGGGGCCGCACAGTCCTTGGGTCTTGTGCCGGAGCTGGTAAGCAGGGTAGACGGCCTGAATATCAACGGTGGGAAGCAGATGGACATTGGGGTCTATCGGGCGCCAAAATCGCAGTCGAACACACAATAGCGGACGTTGCGCAGGTGAGCGAAGAAACGAGAAGGAACTTTTCCGGTAAAGTTCGAGCGATTGCGCAGCGCATGCGTCGAAACTTTCGCGGCGTGCGGCAGCTCATAGCTGCTCGCGCAGAGCGTGGCCGCCGGTTTCATGATCCATTGCGCCCCGGACAAAGGCCGCAAGATCTCCTTGCGATACTTCTTTTGACCGTGGGTATCGCGGTTGTCCTCTTCGATATTCCCACCTATCCATGGATCCGGTCGCTTCCGGGCGAATACTGGCGCACCTTTGCTGCCTTCACGGACGTCGGGAAGGCCCACTGGATTCTGTGGTCGACGGGACTGCTGTGCCTTTATCTCCTGGCGCTGGAGGCATCACGCCTTACCTTCCGCCTGCGCATGGCAGTGGGAGCAGCCTTTACATACGCTGGGTTCATCTTCTACTCGGTCGCCGCGACGGGGATCCTTGCGATCATCTTCAAGTGGAGCCTGGGTCGTGCACGGCCGAAGCTTTATGAGCAGGTCGGGCCGGTCGAGTTCGATCTCTTCGCGTTTCACGGTGCCTACACGAGCTTTCCCTCAGGGCATTCTACAACTGTTGGCGCACTGGCCACGGCACTCGCCTTCATCTTTCCGACCTGGCGCTGGCTCATTGTCGTTGCCGCGTTCTGGACGGCTTTCAGTAGAATCATGGTCGGCGCGCACTATCCCTCGGACGTGATCGCCGGGACCTTGCTTGGCATGACCTTCACATTCTTTACGGTTCGGGCGATGGCGCGCCGCCGCATCGGTTTTCAGCTTTCGGAGGCCGGACGCATCGAGCCCATAATGAGCCGGGCGTCGGCTGCCCGTTGCGTCAAGGCCGTTTGGTATGGCATGTCCGGTCGCCGCAACCCTTGGCGCTCGACGCAGACCGGCGGTCACGAGCCACAAAAGAACATCGATCGAGATCAAGATGACTAGCAGTTACGCCGAAGCCCTTGCTGCTTCCTCCGGACTCCTGGAGGTCAGCGTTGTCGTCCCGGCTAAGGACGAGGCCGAGAACCTGCCAATCCTGCTCGATGAGATCCGCGATGCACTGCAGGGCCGGACTTTCGAGGTCCTGGTGATCGACGATGGGTCCAGCGACGGTACCGACAAGGTGCTGCAGGTCTATGCCGAGGCGAACACATGGCTCCGCCCGTTCCGGCACGAAAGCTCCTGCGGGCAGAGCTGTGCGGTCCGGACAGGCGTTCAGAATGCGCGCGGCGATGTGGTCGCAACCATTGACGGCGATGGCGAAAACAATCCGGCCTATATCCCGGAGCTGCTCGATGCCCTCAAGGCGGGCGGCCCGACCGTGGCGCTTGCCGCCGGTCAGCGCCTTGGCCGCAAGGCGAGCCTTGCGAAGCGGCTGGCCTCCAAGTTTGCCAACAAGGTGCGCGGAGCGATCCTGAAGGACAATACCCGCGACAGCGGCTGCGGTCTCAAGGCTCTGCGCCGTGAAGTCTTCCTGCAGATTCCGTATTTCGACAGCTGGCACCGGTTTCTGCCTGCCCTGGTGATCCGCGAAGGCTTTGGCGTAGTTCACGTCGATGTCCTGGATCGTCAGCGCCGTCACGGCACATCCAAGTACGGCATTTTCGATCGGGCACTCGTTGGTGTTCTCGATCTCGTCGGTGTGTGGTGGCTGCGCCGCCGCCGCAAGAAAATTCCTTCCGTCAGCGCATTGACCAAGTGAACGCGACGATACCAAGCATAACGGACTGACATCTGATGGATCAGCTGCTCAACTGGTTTTACTCGGTCTTTATCGAGAATTTCGATTTCTGGATGCTGTTCGGTCTCGCCGCGCAGGCCATGTTCATGATGCGCTTCGTCGTCCAGTGGATGGCATCGGAGCGGGTTGGGCGCTCGATCGTGCCAATCGCATTCTGGTTCTTCTCGATTGCGGGCGGCGTGATGCTGTTCGTCTACGGGGTGATCAAGAAGGAGCCCATCATCATCCTCGGGCAGGGCCTGGGCCTGGTGATCTACTTCCGCAACCTCTGGCTGATCTTCAGGGAAAAGCGCCAGGATCCGGCGATCTGACACCGACAGGCCTTATTCGCCTTTGAATGGCCTTGCCGACCATGCCGGCGAGACGGATAAGCGGTGCCATCAATGCTGTCGGATGGCCGGTTTTCCGAGGTCTCCCGACTCTTTCTTTTTACGGCTGACGCGGGACGCAAATGAACTCCAATCGATCCGGTGGATGGAAACCCTATGTGGTGCTGATGTTCATGCCGCTGTTCTTCTCGTCGAACCTGATCTTCGGCAGGGCGGCGATCACGTCGGTCGAGCCCTGGACGTTTGCCTTTCTGCGCTGGTTCTTCGCCTTCGTTTTTCTGCTTCCGTTTGCCTGGAGCGGAATTCGGGCGCATCGGGACATCCTCAAGGCGCAGTGGAAGACCATTGTTTTCCTGGGCTTCCTTGGCATGTGGATCTGCGGCGGGATTGTCTACCACGCTCTGCATTTCACCACCGCGACGAATGCCACCTTGATCTATACCTCATCGCCAATCCTGATCCTGTTGCTGGAATGGGCTTTCCGCGGCCGTAGGATGGGAGGTCGGGAGGTCGTGGGCGTCGCATTGGCACTCGTTGGCGTGGTCATGATCCTTACCAAGGGCAGCCTGGCTGTTCTGCTCGGACTGACCTTCAACCTCGGCGATCTCGCTATGGCGCTGGCGGCGATCAGTTGGGCAATCTATTCGGTTCTGCTCAAGAGCCGCGACCTGGCGCAGGTCCCAACTGTTGCGGTCTTCGCAGTCGTTGCCGGGGCAGGGGCGCTGACGTTGCTGCCTTTCATGGTCTGGGAAACCATCGTGACGCAGTCGTTTCCCGTGACGGTCGACGCCTGGACGGCAATCGCAGGGACGGTGGTCTTCGTGTCGTTGCTGGCTTTTACGTTCTACCAGTATGGCATCGAAACGATCGGCCCGTCTGTAACCGGCTTCTTCATGTATCTCTTGCCGCCATATGGCGTGCTGATGGCCGTCACCTTCCTTGGTGAAACCCTGCAGCCTTTCCACTTCATCGGATTTGGCTGTGTGATGGCCGGATTGTTGCTGGCGACGCTTCCGGGCTCTGTATGGAAACGGGTGGCATCGCGGGCTTCCGGGTCAAGCCACTAGGGACCTGACCCGGTCTGCCGCTTGTCTCAAGAGCGGAGCGATCGCTCAGAATGCCTTCTCGAAGGCCTGCGAAAGATCCGCAATCAGGTCTTCCGGGTCTTCGAGGCCAATATGAAGCCTCGCAATCTTCTGATCCGGTGCGGCCGGAGCCGCCGTGCGCAGGCCTTTCAGCTTGACCGGAAGCGCGAGGCTCTCGAAGCCTCCCCAGGAATAGCCGAGGCCGAAAAGCTCCAATGCATTGAAGAATGCGGCTGACTGTTCCTCCGTGGTGCCATCCTTGAAGTCGAACGCGAAAAGACCGCAGGCGCCGGAGAAGTCACGTTTCCAGATCGCATGGCCGGGATCGCTCTGGAGTGCGGGGTAACGGATGGCGGCAACCTCTGGCCGGGATTGCAGCCAGTCTGTGACTTCGAGCGTGTTTTTCATGTGGCGCTCAAGGCGGACCGACAAGGTCCGCAGGCCGCGCAGGGCCAGATAGACGTCATCGGGTGCAACGTGCACGCCCATCGCTCCGTGGAGGGCGTTCAATGCTGGCCAGGCCTTTTCACTGGCTGCAATGGTCCCAAGCATGACGTCCGAGTGTCCGACGATGTATTTCGTCCCGGCCTGGATGGACAGATCGACGCCGAGATCGATCGGTTTGCAGTAGAGCGGGCTGGCCCAGGTGTTGTCCATCAGCACCGTTGCGTCGATGGTCCGGGCGGCGGCGGATATCGCCGGGATGTCCTGCATCTCGAAGGTGAGGGAGCCGGGCGCCTCGGTGAAGACGGCAGAAGTGTTGTCCCTGAACAGGGATTTGATGTCGCCGCCGAGCGCCGGATCGTAGTATTCGACATGAACGCCGCAGTTCGGCAGCACCGTGTCGGCGAAATGGCGGGTCGGGCCATAGGCAGTGTCCGCTATCAGCATGTGGTCGCCGGACTTGACACAGGAAAGACAGGCCAGGGCGATCGCATTCAGGCCGGAGTTCGCCAGTTTCGTCCCCGCTGCGCCTTCGAGTTCGGTGATGGCATGCTCCAGGGCCGCCGTCGTCGGAGTACCGCGTCTGCCATACACGTAGGGCTGGTTTCCGGACGCCATAGTTTCAATGTCTGGAAATAAGACCGTCGATGCGTGAACCACCGGAGGGTTTACAAATCCGTGAAACTCTCTTGGGTTGCGGCCGGCATGTGCGAGGACAGTGTCTGCTTTTAAGGCAGGCGACGGCTTTTTTGTAGTCATGTTCACCTTCTGTGCATTTCGCCGGTAACCAAATTGGTGAGTCGGTCCGGGAAATCTCGTATAACTGAGTGTGCAACCCCTTGACCCGATGCGTCAAATGCCATCGAATGCATCCATTGGGAAGGACGCGCGTGCCAGGAGGAAGCAGCCGGCATGTCCGGTTGACGGTTTAACCCCGGTCAGGGGTGAACGTTTGGTGCTCGGGGATCTTCACAATAAACAGTAAAAAAGTATGGGTAACAAAAGGCTGCATATCCATGACTAACAAAATCCTTCCGCTCGTACTCGGCGCCGCAATGGGCGTTGCCGCGTCCGCAGCGAACGCTACGACGCTCGAAGACGTTAAGGCCAAGGGCTTCGTCCAGTGCGGCGTGAGCCAGGGTCTGCCGGGTTTCTCCAATCCTGACGCACAGGGCAACTGGACCGGTCTCGACGTTGATCTGTGCCGCGGTGTTGCCGCTGCCGTCTTCGGCGACGCTTCGGCTGTCAAGTTCACCCCGCTGTCCGCCAAGGAGCGCTTCACAGCGCTGCAGTCCGGTGAAATCGACATCCTGTCCCGTAACACCACCTGGACCATGTCCCGTGACACGCAGCTCGGCCTGAACTTTGCCGGCGTGAACTACTATGACGGTCAGGGCTTCATGGTCCGCAAGGATCTGGGCGTCACGTCCGCTCTCGAGCTGTCCGGCGCTTCCGTCTGCACGAACACCGGTACCACCACCGAGCTGAACGTTGCCGACTACTTCCGTGCCAACAACATGCCGTACGAAATCGTCGCCTTTGAAAAGGCCGACGAAGTTGTTGCTGCATACGACGCTGGCCGCTGCGACGTCTACACCACGGACGCTTCCGGCCTCTATGCTCAGCGCCTGAAGCTGACCAACCCGGGCGACCACATGGTTCTGCCGGAAATCATCTCCAAGGAGCCGCTTGGCCCGGTCGTTCGTCAGGGTGACGACGAGTGGTTCAACATTGCCAAGTGGACCCTCAATGCGATGGTCAACGCTGAAGAGCTCGGCATTACCTCCGCGAACGTTGACGAGATGAAGGGTTCCGAAGACCCGAACGTCAAGCGTCTGCTGGGCGCTGAAGGCGCATTCGGCGAAGCTATCGGTCTGTCCAACGACTGGGCGTACAACATCGTCAAGCAGGTTGGTAACTACGAAGAGTCCTTCAACGCCAACGTTGGTCCGGACACTCAGCTCGGCATCGCTCGTGGTGTGAACGCGCTCTGGTCCAAGGGTGGTTTCCTCTACGCTCCGCCGATCCGCTAAGTCGTAGCTGAAACAAACTATCGGGAGCCGGCGGCATTCGCTGCCGGACCCCAACCTGATGGGGCCTGAGATGCGGCGAAACAGCTGCCGGGCCATTTTCTGGCCATCCACGTCGACAGGGGACTTGGTTTGGGTGGCCGTTTTCCCGCAGCACAACAGAAATATTGGCTAAATTCGGCTGCGGAAATTTATCGGGCGAGGTTACATGTCAATTCAGGAGCAGGACTCGGCGGGGGCGCCGGCGCGTGCTTCGCTGTTGAATGATCCGAAAGCGCGTGGACTGTTTTACCAAGTGGTCCTGATCGTCGCGCTCGTGTCGTTCGGCTGGTTCATCGTGAGCAACACGATCGCCAACCTTGAACGCCAGAACATTGCATCCGGTTTCGGATTTCTGGAAAACACGGCCGGTTTCGGCATCATTCAGGCGCTGACCGACTATTCGGAAACGTCCAGCTACGGCCAGGCGATCTTCGTCGGCTTTCTCAACACGCTACTTGTTGCGGCAATCGGTATTCTGCTGGCAACCATCCTCGGCTTCGTCATAGGTGTCGCCAGGCTTTCCAACAACTGGGTGATCTCCCGGCTGGCCTACTGCTACGTGGAGCTGGTCCGGAACGTTCCGCTGCTTCTGCAGATATTCTTCTGGTATTTTGCAGTTCTGCGCGCCGTTCCCGACAAGCGGAGCAAGTGGTCTTTCCTCTTCGACACGTTCCACCTGAACATCGCCGGCCTTCGCGGTCCCAAGCCTGTGTTCGGTGATGGGTCGTCTCTAATTGGCTGGGCGCTCATTGCCGCATTGGTGCTGGCTTTCGGGATTGCGCAATGGTCGCGCAAGCGCCAGGAGGCGACAGGGCAGCAGTTTCCGGTGTTCTGGACAGGTCTGGGCCTGATCATTGCGCTTCCGGTGGTTGCCTACTTCATCGCCGGCATGCCGGTTCATCTCGACTATCCGGTTTTCAACGAAACCGGTCCGCGTCTGCGGCAGGGCTTCGTCCTGGGAACGGGCTTCAACCTGATTCCTGAATTCCTGGCATTGACGCTTGCACTTGCGATCTACACGGCATCCTTCATTGCCGAGATCGTGCGTGCCGGCATTCAGGCAGTCAGCCATGGCCAGACGGAAGCAGCGCATGCTCTCGGCATTCGCCCTGGGCCGACGCTGCGTCTGGTGATCATCCCGCAAGCCATGCGCGTGATCATTCCGCCGCTGACGTCGCAGTACCTCAACCTTACCAAGAATTCGTCCCTGGCTGTCGCCATCGCCTTCCCGGATCTCGTATCCGTGGGCGGTACGGTGCTCAACCAGACGGGTCAGGCGATCGAGATCATCGGCATCTGGATGATTGTCTACCTGTCGCTGAGCCTCGCGACTTCCGGCTTCATGAATTGGTACAACCAGCGCATGGCGCTTGTGGAACGGTAGGGCTGCACCATGGCAAACGCTGACATCTTTCAAATCCGTACAGAGGAGGCGCCGCGATTGGCGGCGCCCGTCTCCACCACCGGTGTCATCGGCTGGATGAGGCAGAACCTGTTCTCGTCAATCGGCAACACCATCCTGACAGTCATCGGAGCGCTGATCGCCTGGTCGATCATCGCTCCCTTCGTTCAGTTCGCGATCATCGATGCGATCTGGACAGGCGACAATCGCGCGGCATGTCTTCCAGCCGAAGGGCAGGGCCATGCCGGTGCCTGCTGGGCCTATGTGATCGATTATCTGCCACAGTTCATCTATGGCCGGTATCCGAGCGAGGAAGTCTACCGCGTGAACATTGTCTATGCGATGTTCACGGCTCTACTGGTTCCACTGGCAATTCCGAGTGCGCCGTTCAAAAAGACCAACGCGGTTCTCTTCCTGGTCGTCTTCCCGATCATTGCCTACTTCCTGCTCACCGGCCTGGTGATCGGTGACGCTGTGATCCTTCCGATCGTGGAAACCGCGGTCTGGGGCGGCCTGCTCGTGACGCTGGTCATTGCGGTGACCGGTATCGTTGCGTCACTGCCGCTCGGGATCCTTCTGGCTCTCGGACGCCGGTCGAACATGCCGATCATCAAGCTGGTCTCGATCATCTTCATCGAGTTCTGGCGCGGTGTGCCGTTGATCACGGTGCTGTTCATGTCGTCGGTAATGCTGCCGCTGTTTCTGCCGGAGGGCGTGACCTTCGACAAATTGCTGCGCGTGCTGATCGGCGTGACGCTGTTCTCCGCGGCCTATATGGCCGAGGTCGTCCGCGGCGGGTTGCAGGCAATCCCGAAGGGTCAGTACGAGGGTGCGATGGCACTTGGCCTGCGCTTCTGGCAGATGATGGGTCTCATCATCCTGCCGCAGGCGCTGAAGCTGGTGATCCCGGGCATCGTCAACACATTCATCGGTCTGTTCAAGGACACGACGCTGGTTCTGATTGTCGGCATGTTCGACCTTCTCGGCCAGATCCAGTCCTCCTTCTCCGATCCGAACTGGTCGACACCGACGCAGGGGCACACGGGCTATCTCTTTGCCGCCATCGTGTTCTTCATCTTCTGCTTCGGCATGTCGCGCTATTCGATCTTCATGGAGAAGAAGCTGCACACCGGACACAAACGTTAGCCGTTCTTCGGCATGCCGGGACGGTCTGACCTGTCCCGGCCGATCAAGAAATTTGTTGGAGAAACCCAATGACAGACAATGCTGTGAACGCTGAAGAACTGGCAGCAGACCGCTCGCGCATGACGATTTCGGACACGGAAGTGGCCGTCGAAATCAAGAACATGAACAAGTGGTACGGCGATTTCCATGTTCTGAGAGACATCAATCTCAAGGTGATGAAGGGCGAGCGTATCGTCATCTGTGGGCCGTCCGGTTCGGGCAAGTCCACCATGATCCGCTGCATCAATCGCCTGGAGGAACATCAGGCGGGACAGATCATCGTCGACGGCAACGAGCTGACTGACGATCTGAAGAAGATCGACGAGATCCGCCGCGAGGTTGGCATGTGCTTCCAGCACTTCAACCTGTTCCCGCACCTCACCATTCTGGAAAACTGCACGCTTGCACCGATCTGGGTTCGCAAGATGCCGAAGAAGGAAGCCGAAGAGATCGCGATGCACTACCTTGAGCGCGTCAAGATCCCCGAACAGGCAAACAAGTATCCGGGCCAGCTGTCCGGCGGTCAGCAGCAGCGCGTTGCGATTGCCCGTTCGCTCTGCATGAGCCCGAAAATCATGCTGTTCGATGAGCCGACTTCTGCGCTTGATCCGGAAATGATCAAGGAAGTGCTCGACGTCATGGTGGGCCTTGCCGAAGAAGGCATGACCATGCTCTGCGTAACCCACGAAATGGGTTTCGCCCGCAAGGTGGCAAACCGGGTGATCTTCATGGATGCCGGGCAGATCGTTGAACAGAACGAGCCGGAAGCCTTCTTCACCAGCCCGCAGCACGAGCGGACGAAGCTGTTCCTGAGCCAGATCCTGCATCATTGATCATCCGGTCCATGCCGAAATGAGAAAAGGGCGCCTGATGGCGCCCTTTTTGTTTGTCATTCCTGTTCAGCTTCTGGTGGGAGCAAACGTTCGACATTGGCCTTGGCGATCGAGCGCAACTCGTCCGGGGGCATTCCTGCTCTGGCGAGCGTGGACAGCCCGAGCTGGGTCATGGCGAGCAGCTTTCCGAGCTCTTCCACTTTTTGGTCACCGACCCCGGCCGAGTTAGCAAAGCCCCGGGCCATCCAGTCGAGCTGCTTCTGCATTTCTTCGCGAAATTCAGGGTCATTTCCCGCTTCAGCGGGAAGTGTGTTCAGGTTGAAGCAGCCTCGTCCGATCAGGTTGGTTCCCGGCTGGGTGTAAATGTCGATCATGATGTCCAGAACGGCCAGTACCCGTTCCCGGCCTGGAGGCATGTCGGAAACCCTTGCCTTCACGCGCCTGTACGCGTCTTCCGAGTAGTGTCGCAAAGCCTTGAAATAGATCTGCTTCTTGTCGCCGAACGCCCGGTAGAGACTTGGGCGGTTGAGGCCCGTCGCTTCACAGATCTGATCTAGGCTGGTTGCGGAATAACCCTGATCCCAGAACAACTTCATGATCCGGGTCAGGGTCTCCTGCTCATCGAACTGCCGCGGTCTACCGCGCTTTGGTTTCTGATCCATTTTGTACTGACTTGCATAAAAATCGTTGCATGTCTATTAATATGCGAATTGGTACAAAAATGGAGATGGTGATGGATTTCGCGTGCGAGCCTGTTTCTGGAAACGAAAATGTTCTGGGATCGCGAGCCTGGGGCAGGCGTAAGAAGCCGTTCTCGAATGGCAGGCTGACACGCCGTGAGAAGCTTGCGCTGCTTGGCAATCTGGGACGCATGGCGTTGCTGGAAATTGGCGACGGGGTCGCGAGTCGTTTCGGGTTCCTGCAACCATCTAGCTCAGAGCTGGAAAGTCTTGCCCCGCCGGAAACGCGTCTCGTGGAAGATGCTCTTGCGTTTGCCGCCGAAGTCCAGTCGCCTGAGGTCCTCAGCCACAGCTGGCGGACGTACTATTGGGGTGTCCTTCTCGGTGAGTACCGCAGGCTGGATGTGGACCGTGAAATCCTGTTCGCAGCGGCTATCCTGCATGATGTCGGTCTTGCCAAGGGGCGAGAGCAAGAACCGTGCACGTGCTGCTTCGTCGTCTATGGGGCCGAGCGTGCCGCACGCAGGCTAGCAAGCAAGGGGCATGATCCTGCGAGAGTGCGTGCGGTCGGCGAGGCAATCGGCCTGCATCTGAATGGCTATGTCTCCAGCCGTCTGCACGGGGCAGAGGCGCATCTCCTGAGCCGGGGGGCCATGATGGATGTCTTCGGGCTAGGACAGCGGCGCGTCGCCGAGGAACTGCAGACAAAGATCAAGCTGCTTCATCCGCGCGGAAACCTGGTCGAAGCCCTGGAGATCTGGCCGGATCATCATCTCAAAGGAACGCGTCCAGAGTTCATGATTTCTTTGAACGCCCGGCGCCGGAGAGCACGATCAGTAAGACCGGCCGTCGCCTGATGCTCGGGAACGTCCTGGAATGCAAAAGGCCGGCGATGAGCGCCGGCCTTTCTTTTTATCAGCTGAAATCAGCTGTCCGAGTTTCCGCGTAGGAGCGGAGTGATCCGGCGGATGCTGACGCGGCGGTTCTCTGCTGAGGCAGCTTGCGTCCGCACTTTCAGGTATTGCTCGCCGTAGCCCTGGATGATCAGGTTTTCCGGCGGAATGTCGAAATACTCTGTCAGCGCGTAAGCGACCGATTCAGCGCGGGCGTCCGACAGGCGCAGGTTTGAAATATCATCGCCGACGGCGTCCGTGTGGCCTTCGATCAGGAACACGTCTTCCGGATTGCGTTCGAGACGTGCCTCGATTGCCTCACCCAAACGGGACAGTGTATCGAACTGGCTACGCGGAATGGCGGCAGACCCGGTCGCGAAATTGACGGCGAGGTTGACACGGCGCAACTTTGCACGCAGTCGCTCGTTGTCGCGGATTTCGTTCAGGGAATAGGCGCGTTCGACACGCTCCACGGGCGCAGCCGTGAGCGCACGGCTATAAGCTTCACGGTCTGCACGGACGCCATCCACGATGTAGCGCTCGCGGGGCACTTCCACGCGCAACGGCGGCAGATCGAAACGGTCGCGTTGGCGCTCGCGACGTTCCGTCCGGGTGTTGTCAATCAGCACAATCTGGCGGCCGTCGGGCCGTTCACGGATGCGGCGCAAGATGTTTCCATCCCGGTCTTCTTCGGTGATAACCCTGGAGCCATTGGGCCGAACGATGATTATGCGGCGACCGCCGTTGCGCATCCGTTCCACGTAGCGTTCGGTCTCAGGTGTGCGGAAGCGGCGGTCGTCATCGCGCTCCACGCGAGCATCGGCACCTGTGCCAATCACCACACGTGCGTCAACATTCGGGATCGGCAGAGAAAACTGGAGGGTCGGACCCTCGTCGCCTCTGCGACCATCGCGCTCGGAGGAGCGCCGACGTTCACGCTCGCGCGTTTCTCCACCAGAACTCTGCCGCCGCTCCTGCGGCTGCTCGCTGGTGCCGGAGCGGTTTGATTCCGTTCGCAGGGCTTTCGGTCTCGGTTCTGCGGAGGGAGCGGGAGGCGCGGCTTCAGTTTCGGCCGCCTGGGTCTCCGAGTCCTCATTTACAGGTTTTTCCTGAGGCAACTCGCTGGATGGAGTTTCCGCCGCGCTTTCGGCCTTTGGTTCCGGCAGTTCGCTCGTTTTGGGCTGTTCCGAAGACGCAGCGCCCTCGGTCTGCTTGGCGTCTGGCTTTACCTCTTCGGCCGCTTCGGCCTGACCCGCGCTTTCTGCCTCAAGGGTGGGCGGGGCGTCGGAGGTCGCCTGCTCTGGCTCTTGCGGCTGCGTTTTTTCGTTGTCTGCCGCAGGCTCCTCGATTGGGACAGGCTTTTCGGAAGTTGCTTCGGTTCCGGCATTCAAATTGACGCAGGCTTCTGCTTCAGGCGTCTTGGCGCAGTCGACAGTGACTTCGGTTTGAACTTGAACCTCTGTTTCGGCCTGACTTTGTGCGAGCGCAGCAGAGGTCAGGAGCGTCGAGGCGGCGAAGGCCGCGGCAAGGCGCCCAAGGCCGGACCTTTTGCTTAGGGTTTGGTGGCTTGGTGACATCCACACCATGGCGATTTTCCTCTCGTGTCGCGAAACTGCGTGTGAGAGGCAAACGCGCGAGGGGCCTTCCGGTTCAATTGGCGAATCTTGGGTTGAAGCGCTGTTACACAAACCGGCGGCAGTTGGCACCGCCGATGGCGGCGGACTTTGGTGTTAGGAAGTTTACCTTGCGTTATTGTGATTGCCGCACTCTCTGGCCAACCAAAATCAAAAGAGAGGATGCGCCGATGACCGGTTTTGCCTGTTTCCATCGCACCTTCGCGATCGCTGCACCCCTGCTTGTGACCATCGTCTCCAGTATGCTGATGGCCAGCTTGCCGGCCAATGCAGACGATACGGAACTCCCAATCGGGTTGCCAGGTTACTGGAAGGCCGTCATGTTTCGAGGCGAGCCGATCTCCGAGGACATCATGAGCCTGCTGAAGATCGAGGACGCGGGAACAGTTGGAGGCAACGGCGGCTGCAACCGGATCTTTGGCCCTGTGGTAAGTGACGCGGGCGTTCTGCGCATCGGTCCGCTTTCGGTAACCCGCAAGGCTTGTCAGCCGAAGGTTCTGGAGCAGGAGCAAACATTCCTGCGTATCCTGAACGAGACGCGCGATTTCAAACGGCTGCCGGGCGAGAAGGCCCTTCTCCTTCTCGATAGCCAGGGGGTCGAAATCGCACGCTTTGTGGAAGTCAGATAGTCGGTGGCGCCATCAGTTTCCGGTGACGACCTCGGTGTCCTCGCGTCCGCCCCATTCGCTCCATGAGCCGTCATAGAGCTTCAGTCCTCGTGCTCCGCTAATAGTCAGGCCCAAGGTCAGGACAGCGGCAGTGACGCCGGAGCCGCATGTGGTCGCGACAGGCTTGTCGAGATCGAGACCCGCTTCGATGAACAGTTCCCTCATGGAGGCCGCATCCTTGAGCGTACCGTCCTCATTCATGAGCTTCATGAAGGGGAGGTTGAAGGCGCCAGGCATGTGACCCGAGCGCATGCCTTCGCGCGGCTCCGGGGCCTGTCCTGTAAACCGTTCCGCAGGTCGCGCATCGAGAATCTGGACACTGCCATCCGACGTGAAACGCTTGACGTCGTCAATGTCGGCCAGGGCACTATAGTCGAGGCGTGCGGTGAAGTGGCGCTCGGGGCGAAGCGGCGTGCCACCATCCTCAAGGGGGCGGCCTTCCGCGGCCCATTTCTTCATGCCGCCGTCGAGTACATAGACGTCGGACACTCCCATTACCCTGAACATCCACCAGACGCGAGGGGCCGAGAAATAGCCCATGCCGTCATAGACAACGATAGTCTGGCCGTCGCCGATACCGAGCTTGCGCATCTTGGACGAAAACACATGCGGCTGGGGCAGGGTGTGGGGAAGGCCGGAGGAGGGATCACTGACATCGTCGATGTCAAAGCGGATTGCCCCGGGGATGTGGCCGTCGAGATATTCCTTCGCTGCATCGCGTCCCATCTGGGGCAGATACCAGGATCCATCGATGACCACGAGATCCGGAGAGGACAGGTGATCGGCAAGCCACTGGGTTGAAACGATAGGCTGGTCGGTCATGTTGATCAGATCCGTAATGCTGATTAGTCGATGAGTTTGATGCGAACGCGGCGGTTCTGCTTGCCCTTCTTCTCGGACTTGCCGAGTTCGATGGTACCGATTTCGCCGGTCCGCGCCACATGAGTTCCGCCGCAAGGCTGCAAGTCGACGTCCTTGCCGATGCGAACGAGACGAACCTTGCCGGAACCGCGCGGCGGCTTCACCGACATTGTCTTCACGAGGCCAGGATTGGCATCCAGCTCTGCATCGGTGATCCATTCGCTGGTCACCTCGTGATTGCCGCTGGCCAGCTCGTTCACCCGCGCGGCAACGGCTTCCTTGTCGAGCACCTCTTCGCCCATGTCGAAGTCGAGGCGTCCTTCGCCTTCGCCAATCTGGCCGCCGGTGACCGGAAAGGGAAGCGCCACGGAGAGAAGGTGAAGGGCGGTGTGAACGCGCATCAATCTATAGCGGCGGTCCCAGTCGATTTTCGCTGTGACGACGCTCCCGGCGGAGGGCAAGGACTGGCCTTCCGCCGGGACATGAACGATCGCGCTCTTGTCCTCGTCATACACCGCCGTTGCAATTTCGATCTCCGTCCCATCATCCATGACAAGCCTGCCGCGGTCACCTGGCTGCCCGCCGCCTGTGGCATAGAAAACGGTCTGGTCGAGCACAATCCCGCCTCGCTCATTCACGGCAACCACGGTCGCTTCGCAGGACTTCAGGTAGGCATCATCACGAAACAGGGGGGCAGTCATCCGGCGCTCCGGTCCTTGGTCAATCACGCGCCGAGTTGAGCAACCTTCATCGTGGCTTGCAAGACCGCTCGGGCCTGTGATCGACTGTTTCACAGGTCAGAGGGAGAAAAGCTGTTAGTTCGCGGCCGCACGCGCTGCCAGCAGTTTCAGAGCAAATGTGCCCATCACGCCTGCAAAGGCCCAGTCGAATGCACGCATCGCCTTGGGCGAGCCTTTGAGGAAACTCGCAAACTGACCGGCGAAATAGACCATGAGAATGCACGCGGGAACACCGAGGGCGATGAAATAGAAGCCCAGGAACAACAGCTTTCCGGCAGCATGCGGGTCGCCGACTGTCACGAACTGGGGTAGGAAGGTCACGAAGAAAAGGATGATCTTGGGGTTCAGAAGATTGATCAGCAGCCCCTGCGACCAGATGCGCGCAAAGCTCTCCTTCTTGACGGTTGTATCCTCAAGAGTGAGTGCCGAGCCATTCCGGACTGCCTGGACCGCCAGATAGATCAGGTAGGCAGCTCCGGCATATTTCAGCACCGAGAACGCAGTCGCTGAGGTCGCCAGGAGAGCAGAAATGCCAAGGGCAGCAAAAAGCGAGTGAACAACGATACCTGATGCTGCGCCCAGAACTGCCGCGATGCCGGCCTTGCGGCCCTGTTGCAGGGTCTTGCCCATGAACAGGGTCATATCCGGACCCGGTGTGATCGTGAGGATTGCTGCGGCGAGGGTGAAGGCTGCCAGAATGGTCAGGTCGGGAACGAAGGTCATGGAATGGTGATCCGGAAGATGCGTTGCTGGTCTGAGTCTTACGCCCGGATCGAAGACGTGCCAAGGGCTGATTGCGCCTTCAAGGGACAAGCCATGCAGCGCCTCTGGATCTACAGTATCGGCGACAGGAGCCTTGCACCCTGGGCAAGCACCCGGAACGCATAGCTGCGATTGTCTAGGTCGTCCTCGGCAACCTGGTGCGAAATGGCAAAATCCTTTTCGAGCATGGCCGCAATCTTCTCGATCATTCGTGCATGGGTGAACCACAGAGTGATCTCGAAATTGATGCGGAAGGACCTGTTGTCGAAATTGACTGTCCCGACTGAGGCCAGCTCGTCGTCAACGAGAGTTACCTTCTGATGCAGGAATCCTTCGGTGTATTGGTAGACCTTGACGCCTCTGGCAACCATCTCGTCGGCATGGGCCTGGCTGGCGAGCCAGACGGTGGTGTGGTCCGCCTTTTCCGGAAGCAGGATGCGAACATCGACGCCGCGCATGGAGGCGGCGTAAAGCGCGGTAGTGACGTCGATGGAGGGGACGAAGTAGGGCGAGGTGATCCAGAGCCGCTTTCGGGCGCGGGCCGCGGCCTCGACGAATGCGATGGCGCATTGTTCAAGGTCATCGGCGGGACCTGTCGGCATGACGAGGACGGATTCGTCACCGGGCTTCGGGAAGCTCTTGACCTCTTCGAGAGAAATCTCGGTGTTGTTGGCCCACTGCCAATCCTCGGAAAAGGACAGTGCGCAGGCGACGGCTGCCGGACCAGACACCTTCACGTGAGTGTCGCGCCATGTGCTGAACTCTTCCGTGCGGCCGAGATACTCGTCGCCAATGTTCAGACCGCCCACCCAGGCATGTTCGAAGTCGGTCACCAGGATCTTGCGATGGTTGCGGTAGTTTAGCCTCATCGGCCCGAGAAGGCGCAGATATTTGTGGTTCTCGTTGAAGCCGCTGACCTTGATGCCGGCCTCCGTCAAGCGCGCGAGATAGCTGTCGGGCAGGGATTGGCTTCCGATCTCGTCGTAAAGCACGTGGACGGTCAGGCCCTGGCGGGCCTTGTCGATCAACGCCTGGGCAAATTTCCGTCCGATCTCGTCGTCCCGGTAGATGAAGAATTGCGCAAGGATCGTGTGTCTGGCTTCCGCGATGCCCTCGAGCATTGAAGCGAAGGTCGCCTCGCCATCGACCAGAAGGTCGACCTTGTTTCCGGCAAGAAAGGGTATGTTGGCGACTTTGGTCAGAACCGGCCAATGCCGGCTGCCTTCCTCGTCGATCAGGTTGAGATCTCTGGCGCGCTGCGCCCTTGCGCTGCGCCCGAGCCGGTGCTGGATATGGGTGTAGTCGGAGAAAGACCGCCAGCCGAAGACCATATAAAGCGGAACGGTGAGGAAGGGCAGGAAGACAAGGGAGAGCAACCAGGCGATCGAGCCCTGGGGCGTTCGGCTGTTCATGATCTCGCGGACCGAACAGATCGCGGCCGCCGCGTAAAAGCAGAGCGCAACGGCTGCTACAATGCCGAGGTTGCTGACAATGGCTTCAAGGAAACCGAGATTGGCGATTACAATGTCGGCGCCTGATACTGTCGATTGCCCCCCGCTGCTGGGCCCCATTGTGCCTCCCCATGGCTCCCTTATGCGAAGGGAGCCGTCAGTGTGCCGGATCGCTCAAGCCATCCTGGAACCGGCAGGTTCTTAGATTTCAGGAACTCAGGATTATAAAGCTTGGACTGGCTGCGGGTTCCATGATCGCACAGGATTGTCACGATGGTATGGCCGGGCCCCATCTCTTTTGCCATGCGCCGCGCGCCGGCAAGATTGATTGCGGAGGAGCCGCCGAGCAGAAGACCCTCGTGCTCGGCGAGGTCGAAGACCAGCGGGAGGGCTTCCTCGTCCGAAATCGCGTAGGGCAGGTCGACCTTGATGTCTCCGACAATCGGTGTAGAGCGGCCAAGGCCGATCCCTTCGGCGATTGAATTGCCGTCTGTCGCCTTGGCAGCTCCGTCCTTGAAGAGGTGGTACATGCCAGCGCCAAGCGGGTCGGCACAGCCGATGGTAACACCGGGCTTGTTTTCACGCAGGAATGTCGAAACACCTGCCAGGGTGCCACCGGAGCCGACCGCACAGATGAAACCGTCGACCTTGCCGTCGGTCTGTTCCAGGATTTCCGGGCCGGTCGTTAGATAGTGCGCCTTGCGGTTGTCGAGATTGTTCCACTGATCGGCGAAGAGCACGCCGTTGGGTTCACTCTCGGCCAGCTGTTCGGCAAGTCGCCGCGCAATGTGCTGATAGTTGTTGGGATCGGAAAAGGGCTTGGCCGGAACTTCCAGGAGTTCGGCGCCGCACATCCGCAGCATGTCCTTCTTTTCCTGGGTCTGGGTTTCCGGAATGACGATGACGGTCCGGTAGCCGCGGGCACTCGCGACGAGTGCGAGCCCGATCCCGGTATTACCGGCTGTGCCTTCGACGATCAGGCCGCCGGGTTTCAGGTCGCCGCGGGCTTCCGCTTCCAGGATCATCTGACGCGCTGGCCGATCCTTGACCGACTGGCCGGGGTTCATGAACTCGGCCTTGCCGAAGATCTCGCAACCGGTTTCCTCGGAGAGGGCATTCAGGCGGATAAGCGGCGTATTGCCGATGGCATCGACAACGGATTTGCACACGGTCATTTTGAAATTTGTCCCAATTCGCTCTTCGGCTTTGAGGGCGAAGCTAGTGGTCCTGCCATGCCGGATCAAGCGTATGGGATGGAAACAGGTCCGAATTGGTTGAAAATTGGGGCCCTGTTATTCTACTTTATAGACCGGTCACTTGCCACGTCTCGCAAGATTGGGCACTTGTGCAGTGATCTGATCCTGATGATGCTTCGTAAGCGGGAAAAGTTTTGCTATTTCCGACTACGGGAGCCCAATGAGCGACTGCATGGAAAAAAACGTTACCGGTCTCGATGAGTTGCTTGCCGGCTTTGCGGCAGGAACCTTGGCTGCACCGGCACAGGCGCTCGTGGGCGCCCATCTGGAGCTGTCCGAGTCCAACCGGGATTATGTCTCTTCGCTCGAGGCCCTTGGGGGTATCGGGCTTGAGGAAACGTCGCCGGTCCAGATCGGCGGCCGTGACGAAAAGCTCGCAGCTATCTTCGCATCCGAGCCGATCGACGTAAGTGGTGCGGATATCGGTCTGTCTGGCGGACAATCCGGTAGTGACAAGCGTCTGCCTGCGAGCCTGCGCGATATTGTCGGACAGTCACTCGACACTTTGCCCTGGCGCACCTTGTTGCCGGGGGTGAAGGAGTGCAAGTTCGGAGAGATCGACGGCTGTTCGGCTTCCCTGATCTGGGTTCGCGCCGGCAAGGCCATGCCCTCTCACACCCATGAGGGGACTGAGTTGACGCTGGTTCTTCAGGGCGGTTTCAGCGACTCCGACGGTCATTTCGTGCGCGGTGATATCGCCTTTGCCGACCATGAGATCGATCACAAGCCGATTGCCGACGAAGGTGAGGATTGCATCTGCTTTGCCGTGACAGAGGGCAGCTTGCGGCTGACGGGTCCTGTCGGCCGGTTCTTCGCCCCGTTCCTGAAGTAAAAGACAAGATCGCGCGCGATTTTCATTGCGTGCGATCCGATCCGTGGGGGAGGCCGTAAAAAGCTAAAACCCATGGAGATGTCATGACCTCTTCCAGTTACGTTGCTGCGCCGGACGACGGCTGCGCCTGGATTACCGGCGCGAGTTCCGGGATCGGTCGCTCTCTTGCCTTGTCCCTTGCGCGTGACGGGTGGACGGTGGTTGCCACCGCGCGTTCCTCCGACAAACTCGATACTCTTTGCGCTGAAGCGTCTGGCTTTTCCGGGCGAATTGTTCCCGTGCCAGGTGATGTCACTGATGCCGAGAGCATGATCTCGTCGTGCGATGATATCGTGCGCGATCTTGGCGTGCCTGCGCTTCTTGTGGCCAATGCCGGGGTCTATCACCCGCAAGATGGCTTGGCTGGAAACCCCGAGGAATGGCGGCAGACAATCGCGGTCAATCTGAACGGCACGGTGAACGTTTTGCTTCCGGTGATTTCCCGCATGAAGGAGCAGGGGCGGGGGCAGATCGCGATCGTGTCTTCGGTAGCTGGTTATCGAGGATTGCCGACTTCGGCTGCCTATGGTGCGACTAAGGCAGGCCTGATCAATATGGCCGAGGCACTGAAGTTCGATCTTGATCGGGCCAATATCCGGATCCAGGTCGTAAATCCGGGCTTCGTTGACACGCCTGCGACCAGGGGCAACCCTTTCCCGATGCCTGATCTGATGACGGTTGACGAAGCGGTTGTCGAGTTTCGCAAGGGCTTGAACGATCCCAAACGGTTCGAAATCGCGTTTCCGAAAGCATTCGTGCGCAAGATGAAGCTTCTGCGCCTTTTGCCATACCGGTGGTTCTTTCCGGTACTTGCAAAGGCGACGGGCTGGGACCGCAAGACGGACTAGCTTCAACACTTGTCACGAGGCGCTTTGCCGCGGGACAATCAGCTTATCGAGGGCGACCGGCACTTGTCGATATCATCTGACCGGTGCTAGCTGATCCTTATGAACGGTTTGCGAAAACTCCCGGAGACACGACTGCTGAGCGTCCTCTTGTCGCTCTGCTTGCTCGCACTCCTCACCGTTCATTCTGTTGGATCGGCGCGCGCAGTTGGCGGGTCCGAGGGAGAATTCTCCGATTTTGTCTTGCCGGACGGCTCCCTGCCGTCGCTCTGCATCAATTCCGGAACGACGGACGGCGAGGCGGAGCGGCCGACGTGTCCGGCATGCGTCCTCGCCAAGGCCTTGGCCGATGTGCCGCCGACGAGTTTCGACTTTCGGCAAGACGGCTATCTGGCCGCGATGCAGCGCCCCGATGGCGATCAGGTTCAGCTGCTTGCGGTTCGCACCCAATATCGCCCGCGTGCGCCCCCACATGGTTTCGGCGTCTGAGATGACCGCCCTGCGCTGACAGGCGCCCGTTCAAAAACTCCCGTCTCACCGTACTGGCATGCTTTCCTGCTTTCGAAGTGCTCCAGCAGATTCGTTCTGCGCGGATGTACCTGCGCAAGCCATGGAACCACCTGCCGTGCGCTAGGGCAGCAGGTCCGAAGTGCGTGTGCTGTCATGCAGTTGTGGGGCCAAGCGCCAACTCGGCGGCGCGTCTGGGTGCCGCCATTCTCTCGACATATCCAAATCATGGTGCGGCTACGTCCGCGCCGTCAAAAAGGTTGAAGTTATGAAACAGCTCGCAATTTCCATGGCAGCGCTTGTTCTGATGTCCGAAGCAGCCCTTGCCCATGCAACGTTTGAAACCCCTGACGTGACGCAGAAAAGCACTGCGAAGATGGTCCTTCGCGTTCCCCATGGCTGCAAGGGTGAACCGACCCTCAAGGTTCGCCTGCAAATCCCGGAGGGTATCGTCGCGGTCAAGCCGATGCCGAAGGCCGGTTGGGGGCTGGAGACGGTGATCGGGGACTATGCCAACAGCTACGAACTTCATGGCAGCAAGATCACCGACGGTGTGAAGGAAATCATCTGGACAGGCTCGCTCGACGACGCTCATTTCGATGAGTTCACCTTCCGGGGGTATTTCTCGGAGGCGCTTGAAGTGGGCAAGAAGGTTTACATCCCTGCCATCCAGGAATGTGCAAACGGCAAGGAAGAATGGATCAATATCCCGGCTGAAGGCGATGCCACGCGGATCGACCATCCCGCACCCGCGGTGACAATTACCGAACCGGGTCATGCCCACCACTGAAGAGGTAAAAGCAAGAGGCGCCGGTTGGCGCCTCTTGTTTCTTGATCTGCTGGCAGCCGCGACGTGTTTCGCCGTTTACTCAGGCTTCACGTAGACCATCTGGCGGACGTCGATGTTTCCGGACCGGAAGCCGGCCTCGCAATAATGAAGATAGAACTCCCATAGCCGCTTGAAACGTTCGTCGAAGCCAAGCGGGCTGATCCGCGGCCAGGCTTCGCGGAAGCGTTCGCGCCACTCGGCCAGGGTGCGGGCGTAATCCTGGCCGAAGATCCGCTGATCGGCGAGGTCGAGGCCCAGTTTCTTGCCGATATCGACCAGCTTGGCCGGCGGCGGCAGCATGCCGCCAGGAAAAATGTGGCGCTGGATGAAGTCGGTGCTGCGGCGATAATCATCGAACATGCGGTCCTGGATCGTAATGATCTGAAGGCCAGCACGTCCGCCGGGTTTCAGGCAATTGGACAGCTGGCCGAAATAGGTCGGCCAGTAACGCTCGCCCACGGCCTCGAACATCTCGATCGACGCGATACGATCGAACTTGCCGCGTTCATCCCGGTAATCCTGGAAGACGACATCCACCTTCTCGCTCAGACCGGCATTGAAGATGCGCTCGCGTGCATAGTCATACTGTTCTCGAGAAATGGTGAGAGCGCGTACCTTGGCGCCAACCTCCTTGCCGACAAACTCGGCAAATCCTCCCCAGCCGCAACCGATTTCCAGAACGTGGTGATCAGGCCGGATGTCCGTTTCACGAACCAGTGCGGCGTATTTCTGTCGCTGAGCAGCTTCGAGGTCGGTCGTGCCTTCTTCGAACAGGGCCGAGGAATAGGTCATCGATGGATCGAGCCATTCCCTGTAAAATGCGTTTCCAAGGTCGTAGTGGGCGGAGATGTTCCGCTTGGAACCACGTCGGGTGTTGGCATTCAGCCAATGCCGAAGCTGGAGTGCCAGACGCGCGATCGGGCGGCCCTTGAGTGCGTCGAGCGTTGCATCCCGGTTGAGACAGAAAAGCTCGAGAAACGAGGTGATGTCCGGCGAGGACCAGTAGCCGGCCATGAAGGCCTCGCCGACGCCGACGTCGCCATCGTCGATGACCATGTTCAGGAATTTCCAGTCATGGATGGTCAGCTCGGCCTCTGGCCCGGGCGCCTTGCCCTCGAAACGGAAGGTCCTGCCGTCAGGTACGGAGACCAGCAACGTTCCCAGATGAAGCCTTATGAGGATCCTGAAGCCGATCGCCGCCATTTTCGGCAGGCCCTTCATGGCCTCTTGCATGTTGTCTGAAGTAACTGGAATTGGTTGCGTCATGCCAAAACCCTCAGGCTCGACCGGTTGCGATCGGCGGTTGTCATCTGGCCACAATGGACCCGTCTTCGGAAGTCTGGGTCGCGCGTACAGCGTTCTTGGGTCTCGAATGAAAGGGTACACGCTTGCGCCAGATTTTAAAGGCCTCCCAGTGAATGCCGCCCAGAACCTTGAGTGTGAGCAGGGGGATGCGCAGGCACAGCCGGAGGATCGTGCTGGTGCTCAGCGGGCAAAGGTTCCCGGCGAAGGTCGCCGACAGAAGAGGACCTTCAGCATCCGTCTCGAGAATTCGGATCCGGACGGACCGGCCAGGTGGAAGCAGGCGGAAGTGGTAGTGTTGCTCCATGTCGATAAAGGGCGAGACGTAGAAGAGCTTCTCCTGATCCTGCTTGAGACCTGCTTCCGTGATCTGCGAGCAATCAACCGGGGCGACGTAGTGGTGTATGTCGCCAAATGTGTTTCGAACCTCGTAGATTACGCCGGTCAGATGTTCGTTCGCATCGAAAGCGTAGTAGACGGCGAGCGGGTTGAACACCGTTCCAAGAATGCGCGGATAGCCAAGCAGCAGAACGCGCGCCGGTCTGGCGACCCCGTGTCTGGTCAGAAGGCCGTCAACGTGCGCACGCAGGCTGGCGCCGGTTCTTGGTCCGTGATCCTTCTGGTGAAAGGACATGAGATTGAACCGGCCAACCGAAAACAGCGGCGACATCCTTCCCGCGTCTTGGAGCCTGTCCAGGTCGATCAGAAGCGAAAATACCTCGTAAGCAAACCTGTGTGCCGATGGCTTCATGCGCTGGTGCATGACGGAACCGGCGTAAAGAGCAGCGGGAGCTGCTGGCGCCGGACCATTCTGGGTCATGCTCGTTGCGCATAGTCGTTTCATTCGGCAGCTTCCAAGAGCGGAGCGGTCTGATCCTGTGCTTCCCAGGGAAGAATAGCACCCAGTTGCCGTGCAACTGCAAGGCCGGCCGAGAGGCCATCTTCATGGAAGCCGGAACCTGCCCAGGCGCCGCAATACCAGGTCCGGTTCTTGCCCTGAATGCGCCAGAGCGACCTTTGGGCCTCGATTGCCTTGGCGTCGAATTGCGGATGATCGTAGACGAAATGTGCGAAGGTCTGGTCTTCCTGCGGCGGGCTCGGCGGGTTGAGTGTCACGAAAAGAGGCTTGTCAGCAGGAAGGTTCTGGAGGCGGTTCATCCAGTAGCTGACAGTGACCTCCCGGTCCGATCCCGGATCTTGCTGGGCCAGATAGTTCCAGGACGACCATACGCTCTTGCGTTTTGGCATGAGGCTCTCGTCCCGGTGGAGAAAAACGTTGTTGGGGCGATAGCGGATATCGCCGAGGATCTGGCGTTCGTCATCCGAAGCATCTCCCAGCATGGCAAGCGACTGGTCCGTATGGCCAGCAAGAACAACCTGATCGAAGGTGTCTGTCGTTCCTGCAACATCCCGGACCGTAACCTTGCCGTCTTCTCGGAGAATTTCCGTGACCATAGCGCCGAGCCGAATGTTGCCGGCAAGCGGGGCAAGGAGCTTCTGGACATAGTTGCGGCTGCCACCCTTGATGGTGCGCCAGGTGGGGCGGTCAAAATTGATCAGGCGGTGGTTCTCGAAAAATGCCACGAAGTTCTCGGCCGGGTAATCCTCCACCTCTCTGAGCGGTGTCGACCAGATCGCTGCCCCCATCGGCAGCAGGTAATCGTCGCGAAAGGCGCTGCAGAACCCGCAGCGGTCAAGATATTGGCCAAGGGAGAGGCCAGCCAGGCGACCAGCGGCCTTGTCCTGTGTGCACTGTTTGTTGAAGCGCAAGATGTCGCGCAGCATCATCAGGAAGCGCGGAGACAGAAGGTTGCTGCGCCTTGCGAAGATCGTCGAGAGATTTTGCCCCGACCACTCCTGCTTGCCGCCATGAGAGGAGAGGGCGAAGCTCATGTCGCTCTCTTCGGTTTCAACGCCAAGATGCTCAAGGAGAGCGGTGAAGTGCGGGTAGTTCAGTTCGTTGTAGACAATGAAACCCGTGTCCACCGAGATCGAAGTGCCATCGTAGTCAATGTCAACTGTGGCGCTATGGCCCCCTGGGCGAAGGCGTTTCTCATACAGAACCACTTCATGTTTTTTGCTGAGGGCCCAAGCTGCACTGTTTCCGGCGATGCCGGAGCCGATGACGGCAATCCGCATGGCATTTCCTTCTTGGTTCGGTGCTCCCGTTTGCGGGGCCCATTGTTTTGCTGCCAGGTTACGTCTCTATTGTGTGATCGGATCACCAATGATCTCAAATAGATATTGGAGATACAAAAAAACCGGCCACACCCAGGTGCGCCGGTCTTTCTTTTTCGGTTTGAGTTGGTCCGTCTAGACGCGAACTGTGTCCACGAGCCAGTTCCAGGCGACCTGGATCCGGTCTGAAGTCTCCTCAAACAAGGTGGCGATGGCGCTCCAGATCAGGTTGCCAACGGCCGCGATATCGAGGAGGCGAGACTTTCTTTCGGGTTTGGAGGTCTCGATAAATTCAACAGAAGTCGATCCGGCCGCATCCTCAACCACGCGGCGGGTTACAAGGTGGGGCGTGTCGCTCTCAATACGGGAGTCATCGATTTTCGCAATGGCGGTTGCAGGATCGGCGGAGCGGACGACGACTGCTCTGCCATCGGGGAGCAGATGGGTTTCGTTTGCTCGCACTTCGGAATCGTAGATGACCTCGCCGAAGCCGTCGATCAGTTCGACCCAGATCATCTTGCGATCATTCAATTCGATTTCACCGACCCAAATGGTCAGATCTGAGTTCAGTGGATCAGCCTGGGAAATATCCGCAGATGCAACAGTGACGGCCAAGCTCTCATGTTCCAGCATCACGGTCTGCTTCGGCAGCGGTGTAGCTTCTGTCACACTGATCGAGGCGATCAGGAGAACTGCTGCTGCGATTACACGTGTGGGGCTCATCAATTGGTGCATTGTCGCCTCCTGGGCTGATACAACCTATTAACGTGGACAGCGCCGCTGGGTTTCATTTGACCGATAACTATTTGCTGTCAGTGCCTTCTTCTCCGTCGGCTGCCACGTTGCTGCCATTATTACACCACATTTCGGATAATTTCTTGCCTTTGGCGCGCAAATTTACGTGATGTTATTAACTTTTTGGTAATATTTGTGACGAGCCTCTGTTCCTTGGGGCTGGGTTAGATGATTTTATTGGCATAAATATCAGTGCTTTAAATATCAATACTGAGGATATTTTCGTTTTATTATTCGTTGCAACAACAAAGGCCAGTTACCTTGAGTTAGTAAGTTTGCCGCTAAGGTCAGGCGATCGAATAGAGGATTGCGAAGGGAGTTCCGGTGGGCCCTGCCTTGTCTGACGTCGGCGTCCAAAGGTCTTCAGTCCGCAAGGCTGATGCAGGGGAGTTGTCCAGCCGCGATGCAGGCTTCCTTGGTCTGCTCTCCAATCTCCTACGTTCTTTTTCCGCACAGGCCGCCGCGGTCGTCAGATACACGGCTGGCACTTTTGTCCCGGTCGTTTCAGTCGGTGACATGGCCGATGTCTGGTTCCTCGCAGCTGACGGGTCCGGTTTCCCGGCTGCAGACGAAGCAGACAAGGTCACAGAGGGTGACCTTGCCTTTTCCCGCGCCTTTGGGCCCGGAGGTGGATTGGCGATCGCGAGGCGCATTTGTGTGGCCGAGCTTGGCCCCGATGCTGAAGACTGGTTCCTGGTGCTCGCCTGCGAATGTGCCCGCGATGATCTGGCCACCGGCGTTGATCTTGTTTCGGGCCATGCCGGAATTGCTGCAAGCTTGCTGACCCTCGACATGGCAAAGGCGGCGGCGGAGCGCCAGGTGGCCGATGCACAATTGGTCAAGGACCATTTTGAGTGTTTTACGGAGCTTGCAGGTGTCGGGGGATGGGAAATCGATCCTGCCTCGCACACGGTAACCTGGACTGAACAAACCTGCAGGATTCACGATCGTCCGTCGGGATACGCACCCGCACTGGATGAGTGGTTCGCACAGTGCGACAAAGCCTACCGCGACCGCATCATGCTTGCTTATCGCGAAGCGATACGCTCGGGAACCGGCTGGAAAATGGATTTGCCCATCTCCACCGCGACGGGCCGCAGCATCTGGGTCTCGTCGATCTGTCAGCCGGTTTTCAAGGAAGATGGAAGTGTCCGTCTTGTCGGGTCGCTGATGGATGTGAGCGCCAAGCGCGGCGCTCAGGATGAAATCGACCGCTCTCAACGGCTCTATCGCTCAACGCTCAACGCGCTTTCTGAAGGCATTCTGGTTGCCGGGAACGACGGTATCGTGCGGTGGCATAATGGAGCAGCCGAAGATATTCTCGACTGCACCACCATTTACGAGAACATGACGCACCTGGCGGACATAGCGTGTTCCGTACAGCCTGCCGACATTCCCATGATCGGTTCGGGGGAAGACGAGTATGGCGACTGCTCGCTTCTGGTTGGTCTTCTCAACAGTGAGGAAAGTCGAAGCCTGTCGCTTCAGGTGAAGGTTGGCCCGGATCAGGTTCGCAAATGGCTTCGATGCCGATCGGAGCCATTGGTCAGCCGCGAGGACGGTGAGTTCGTGGGCCTCGTCATCTCCGTCGAAGACATCACGACCATGAAGCGCAACGAGGATATACTAAACGAAGCGTTCGAGGCCATTCCAAACGGCTTTGCGATCTATGATCAGGACGACCGGATTGTCATGGCCAACGGGTCCTACAGGTCCGCATATGCCTTGAACGGGACGCAGCTTGCCAAGCGGGAAACCTATGCGGAACTGCTCTTGCGCAATCTTGCGGCCGGGCGCTTTGCGGATCTTGTCGGAAAGGAAACCGCCTGGGCCGGATGGATCGAGGAACGGGTATCGGACTATCTGATAGGCACCGGCAATCACCTGGATCTTCTGGACAACAAACACTGGATCCAGACAAGTTCACGGATCACTCCATCGTCGTACCGGGCGGACTACTTCGCCGATGTGACCGAGATCAAGAACCATGGTGCGGTTCTGGAGGCGGTTTTCGAGAGCTATCCGGGCGGGCTGGCCCTTTTCGATCATGAGCGAAAGCTGACGCGTATCAATGGCGCTCTCATGCAGTTGCTTGAAATAGACGGCGCCTTTCTTGCTCAACGTCCCACTTTGAGAAGCATGGTCGAACGCAATGCCCTGCGCGAAGGCCTGGGGGAGGAACAACTGGAGCTTGCCGTCAACCGGACTATCTCCCGCTTTTCGTCCGGTCATACGGTGGTCTATGAACGTGTGCTGTCGAACGGAACCGTTCATGAGATCAAGGGGATACCGATGCCGGATGGCGGTTTGCTGACCATCCTGGAAGATATCACCATGCGGCGGCGCTACGAGGAGCGACTCAAGGACAAGGAACGTCAGGCTCGCGAAAAGAGCGAGGAACTGGAACTCACCCTTGCAAGCATGGAACAGGGAATCAGTGTCTTCGACAAGGAAGGCCGGTTGCAGTTCTGGAACCAGAAGTACCTGGAGGTTTTCGAAAAGCCGGTCGACGAAGTCTATCGCGGCGTCACACTGCGTGAGCTTTTGGAGAAACAGGTCGAGCGCGGTGATTTCGACGGTGACATTGATGCGCACCTGGAAGACTTGCGGGAGCGGCTCTCCGAGGGAGAGGTGGTCCAGACCTTTACCATGCTGAGGTCAGGCAACCTGGTATGCTGCGCCCATGCTCCCACGCCCGACGGCGGCTGGATCGGCACTCAGGAAGAGGTCCGGAAGGATCATCCGGATTATCGGTCCTACAAGCGCCGTAGCCAGGTTGACACTGTGACGGGTGCTGCCAACGAAGCCTGGCTGCTGGATGAGGCTGCTGAAGCGGTGGAGGACGTTCGTCAGAAGGGTGGGTTTGCCGCCTTGATGGTTCTTGAGCCTGGTTATGCCCGGAACTACGAAGCTGGTCTGAGCGAACCTCTCGATCGACGCACGACGTTGATTGTCGCGCATAGAATCCGGGAATGTATTCGCCCCACCGACATGCTTTCCCGGCTTGATGATGGCCGGTTTGCGGTCCTCTATCGGGCGGTCAAGGGTGATGACAGCGTGCTTGGGGCGATAGCAACGCGTGTTCTTCATCTGCTCGATGCACCGTTCGTATTGGATGGCGAAAAGCTTGACCCGAGCAATCACGCCGGGATCGTCAAGCTAAGTGGCGCCACGGATGTCAGGGAAGCTCTGGTGCAGGCGGGGATCGCCGCGGAAGAAGCGGGCCTGAAAGGCCGATCAGCCTATGTTGTCGGTAATACCACGGAAGGGTAGGCACTGGACGTTGCCGCTAGCGTTGAAACGCCAGCGGTACCGTGAAATTCCAGGATGTCCGGCCAGCTTCCGGCGGGATTTTCGGAAACGGGCTCGCCCGGCGCACTGTTTCGAGCCCTGCCTGATCCAGAATGTCATGACCGGAGCTTCTTGCGATCCGGATCCTGCTTGCGCGGCCTGATCGGTCGACGGTGAAAGCGACCACGACCTCACCGGTCAAACGCTTGCGTTTGGCCGCCGATGGATAACGGCGTGCGCGCCGCAGTTTCCTTGCAATCTGGCCGGGGTAGTTCGATACGGCAGCGTTCCCGGCTTGGGAAGCCTGGCGAGCACTGCTCGCGCCACCTTTCTGGGCATTCCGGCTGGCAGCTCCCCCGGCGCCGGTTGCGGAGTTGGCTTTCTGTGCTGGTTTTTTCTGGGTTTTCGGCTTCTGGCTTTTCGCCGGCTTCGGCGGCTCCGGCCGAACATTGGGCACAGGTACTGCTTCGGCGACCTGCTGTTCGACAGGCTGCTGAACATCCGGTTCGACGGTTTCAACCGGCTCAACCTTTGAAGGCTCGCTCACCTGCTGCGGTTCAATGGTCTTGATTTCCGCTTGCTTGAGAAGCTCGATAGGTTTGGTGACCTCCAACGGTTTCGTTTCGGTCAGCTCTTCCTGCTTTGGCTCTTCGGGCCGAAGTTCCTCAGGTTTGATTTCAGCAGGCTTGGCGGCTTCGACTTCGAGCGGCAGTTCCATCGCGGTCTCGGCTTCGATGAAACGGCCTTCGGTTGCCGAGTTCACGACACCAGCGGTCAACTCCGAAACGACCGGCGTGATTTCAGAAACTTCAGTCGGCATCACTGCCTGAGGCTCTATCGCCGCAACGGCCTGAGGGGTTTCGACTGCCTCTGCTTCGACGACCTCATCCGGGTTCTGGACCTCGGGTTCGATCACCGGCATGTCCGTGCCGGCAACGAGGGTGTCGGCAAATGCCTGGCCCACGGTTGTTGCAGCGGATTCGGCGCCGCCGGCAATTTTTATCTCGTCGTCCTGCCAGGTGGCCCAGACCGCAAAAGTCAGATGCAGCGCAAGCGACAGGCAAACCATGAAGGCAAGACTGCGCCACGCCGGGGGGCGGATGCCGTCAATCGTCATTGTGCCCTCATCGTCACGACCGTGACCTTGCCGGCCCCGGCCTTCTGAAGCTCGCCGACAAGTTCAACGAGTGCGATCGCCGACAGGTCCTTGTCGGCAACGAGGCGTACCGGAAGTTTTCCGGTCTCTGTGTCCTCGGCATCCGGGACATAGCTCTGCGCGGCCTGGGCAAGATAGGCTTCGATGGTGATCGAGTCGCCGCGGAAGAAGAGCGATCCGTCCTCGCGCGCCACCAGAGCATCGGGCGGCGGCGTAGCTTCGGCGTCCTGGCTGTCGATCAGCTCCACGGTCTTGTCCATCGGAGGGGCTAGCTGCCCTGCAATGAGGAAGAAGATCAGCATCAGGAAGACGATGTTGATCAAGGAGATCGTATTCTCGCTCTGGCGCTTGATCGGCGCGATCGGCAGTTTCTTCATGGTCCTAAGCTCCGTCCCGGTGACGGATCGGGGAGGGTGGTCGGTCGGCTTACTTGGCGACCGTCAGGGTCAGACCTTCGACGCGCCGGATGGTCTCCATGGCGGTCACGAGGTCCTGTGCGGTGGCGTCAGGCTTGGGGACGAGGAGAGCGGCGGTGGCTCCCTTGGCGACGAATTCCTGTAGCAGGGTGCCGGCGGTTTCATGTGTCGCGCTCTGACCGTTGATGCGCAGGCCTTCACCCGACAGAGAAACGATGATCCCCGGGCCCTTGCCGGATCCTGTGCCGTTGCCTCCCGGTGGTGCGATCTCCACCTCACCGAACTTGGTAAAGGTAGACGTGAGCATGAAGAACAGCAGCAACAGGAAGATCACGTCGATCAGCGATGTCAGCGACAGCTTCCGGGATCGGGCCTGCGGCAGGTCAATGCGCATGAACAGCCTGTTGGTTCAGGGGAGCTGCGGCGTCGATAGCCTGGAAGCCATGCTCCGGCGACAGCATTGCAGCGTCGGGCACATGGGCCAGCAGGACTCCGGCACCAAGTGTCTCGATCGCAATGCGCTCATGATCGATGCGGCTTTCGAAGAAGGTCAGAAGAAGCGAGACCGGCATGGCGACGGCAAGGCCCGCAGCGGTGGTCAGAAGGGCGACCCAGATCCCGCCGGCGAGCATGGAAGGATCGACCGAGTTGCCTGCACTCTGGAGTTCCTGGAAGGCTTCGATCATGCCCAGAACCGTGCCGAACAAGCCGAGCAGAGGGGCAACCTGGCCGATCGCATCAAGCGCTTTCAGACCCCACTGGTGATTGTGCAGGCGGGCGAGGGCGCGGCGCGTTATCTCTTCCTCGATTGCGGACTTGTCCAGTGTGCCGTTCATCGACAGGCGCATGGCGGTTGCGACGGTTTCCTCGGACGCGCTGCGCGGAGTTCCGACGAGGCGGATGGCTTCTCGCTGATGTCCCTGACGCCAGAGCTGCACGGCGCTACGGGCGCGGCCGCTGCGGCCTACGCCTTCGCGCCAGAATTGGCCGAGCTTCATGAGCACGAGCGCAAAGGCGATAACCGAAAGGGCGGCAATCAGCGCAACCACGGGGCCACCGGTCTCCAGCAGATTGAGGACAGGCTGGATGAGGCTGGTCTGGTCCATGGGAGAATACTCTTACTTGATGAACGTGATGTCGGTGCGGCTGGACAGGGCGAGATCACCGATACAGGTGCCGTCCGTCCCCGGTTGCGGATCGGCAAGGTCGCAGCGGGCTGCACCGTTGACGAGTATCTGGCCAATGCCGGGGCATTGAGATCCGGCGAGCTCGAATTGGCGCACGACGGTCTTTTCCTGCGGCAGGGCACCGAAGTCGAAAGCCGTCATTTTCTCGACAAGGCCTTCCTTGTTGAAAAGAACGAATTCGTAGGCAACGCCGGAGATCGCGTGCGTCGTCCGATTGGACGCGACGAAGGTCAGCATGCAGCCACGCTCTGTATTCGCAGCGCGGTTGAGCTCCAGGGACAGCGACGTTTCTGCCGCCTGAACCATGAAGGGAGAGGCCAAGGCAAACGTCATCGCGGCCGCCAATGTGATGCCAGCGCGCTGCCTGAGGGCGAAACCGCGCGCAATCGTCCGCTTCACGAGATACCGCATCTGGAGTTATGTCCCCTTTGATCGAATTCGCCCCGAGACGGTCCGGAGCGGACCAGCGTGGTCGGGTGGAATATATGAATAAGACTTTCAGCTTAACGGGTATAAAATATGAAATTGATAGTCAAGTAATGTGCTGCGCCGGGAACAGCTTTTGATTGAGTATCCAAAAACGATTGGGCATCAGGGCGGGTTTCATCGTCCGCTGGAGGCGGCCGGGACGTCATCTGCGGTCGGGATGCGTTAAGTCGAAGAGACTTGAACCGGGATGGTCACGTTCGCGACCCAATCAAGATATGCGGTGTTCACATAGGCTGCTTCGATGCCGACAATGGCGGGAATTTCATACGGGTGAAGCCATTCGACCGCGGCGCGTACCGCCTCAAACAAATCGCTTCTGGTCTTTACCAGCAGTGGTGTCTCGGGTTCGCTGACGATCTGGCCGTCCCATTCGTACTGGCTCTGGACCATGGCATGCCGATTTGCACAGGCGATCAGTCTTTGTTCCAGAAGACTTGCGGCGATCCTGTCCGCCGTTTCCGCGTCCGGGCAGTTGATCCAGATGTCGAGAAGTTTCATGTCGGTCCGCCGCATATGATGAGCCATCGAATTCGAGCTATAGCGTAGCAGCGAAAGGGTTGAGCCAACACGAGTTTCTCGCGTTACGCGGACACACAGGTGTTAGTCCAGCGGTGCTTGATCGGAAAATTTTAAATGGGAGGAGTTTGGCCGGTCATTCCGGCTGTGAGATGGCTCCCTGAGTAGGACTCGAACCTACGACCCAGCGATTAACAGTCGCTTGCTCTACCAACTGAGCTATCAGGGATCATCACAGTGAGGCAGCGTGGCGCCGCCCCCGTCGATGGGGATGCGTATATCAAAGGCTTTGCCGGTTTGCCAAGTCCCGTATCGAATTATTTTGGAACAATTCCGAAATTCGTTGTGGGGCATGTGGAAAAGTCAATGGATTTCAGTGCGTTGTCGGCGTCTGCGCGAGTTTGAAATCGTTGGAAATACGCCTTTGGGGACATGTTCCAGCATCTATCTGGTGCAATCGGGTCTGGCGGCTCGCATCGTTCGGCAGGCCGGACATGCGACCCATCAGCAGGAAGCCGAAAGGTGCGCTTGTTTGGGGCGTCGTGACCGGCTAGACAGGTTTGGTCAGGTGTCTGCCGGGATCGTCGTCGTGACGAGGCTGGCGGATAAACGGGAATGCGGTGAGATCCGGCTTCGGTGAAAGAGGCAGGCTCGAGCCCGCAGCTGCCCCCGCAACTGTGAGCGGTGAGGGCCTTGCGACGAGCCACTGGGGGTATTGACCCCGGGAAGGCGCAAGAGCCTGCCAGAGCCGTAAGCCAGGAGACCGGCCTGACATGGACCATCAACCCGCGTCGGGTGGACGCCAGGGAGTTGCGAGCATGACATCGACGGAGCCCGTCGCAGGCGGGGCCACATTGGTTTTCGGTGGAGCTCGGTCAGGCAAGAGCCGTTTTGCCGAAGACCTGGCGCTGAAAAGCGGCCTAAAGCGGCTTTACGTGGCGACCAGCCCGATCATCGACGAGGAAATGCGTGATCGCGTGGCTCTCCACAAACGGCAGCGCGGCGACCATTGGCGCACGCTTGAGGAAGAGGTGGATCTTGCCGGTGTGCTGTCCTGCGAGGCCGCGCCCGATACGGTCATTCTCATCGACTGCCTGACGCTCTGGCTCAATAATCTCATCTATCGCGAACTCGACGTCGCCGAGCACGGCCATGCGCTGTGTCAGTCGCTGGCCCATCTGAAGGGGCCGTGCATCTTCGTTTCCAACGAGACCGGCATGGGCATCGTGCCGGAAAACAGGCTTGCCCGGTCGTTTAGAGACCTGCAGGGCAAGCTCAATCAGGACATGGCCGCAGTTTGCCGTCAGGTGGTGTTCGTCGCCGCCGGCCTGCCGCTTCTTCTCAAACCCCGTCAGCAACCGGACATTTCGCTATGACCACCGGCCAGAAAATTCCCGCCACCATCGTCACCGGCTTTCTTGGCGCCGGGAAAACGACCCTGATCCGCAATCTCCTGCAGAACGCGCAGGGCAAGCGCATCGCTTTGATCGTCAATGAATTCGGCGATATGGGTTTCGACGGTTCGCTGGTCAACGGTTGCGCCGATCCGGATTGCGCCGCCGAGGAAGTGGTGGAGCTGACCAACGGTTGCATCTGCTGCACGGTGGCCGACGACTTTCTGCCGACCATGGAAATGCTTCTGTCCCGGGAAACCCCGCCGGAGCATATCGTCATCGAGACGTCGGGACTTGCGCTGCCGCAGCCGCTGGTGCGCGCCTTTTCCTGGCCAAGCGTCAAGCCGAAGGTGACGGTCGACGGGGTTGTCACCGTGCTGGACGCTGCGGCACTGGCCGAAGGCCGTATCGCCCTTGACGAGGCGGCTCTTGAAGCCCAGCGCGCCGCTGATGAGGCCCTCGATCATGAGAGCCCGGTCGAGGAGCTTTTCCATGATCAGCTGAAGTGCGCGGACCTAGTGGTGCTGAACAAGGCGGATCTGGTCAGCGCCGAGCGCTTGGCCGATGTACAGGCCCGCATCGCTGCCGATATCCGGGCCAATGTCCACATCGTCACCTCGGAAAAGGGCACGCTGCCGATCGAGGTTTTGCTTGGACGTGAGTCCGCTGCCGAGGACGACATGGCGGCCCGGCACGAACACCACCATCATCACCACGATGATCACGATCATGAGCACGACGACGATCACCACCATCATGACCATGACCACGATGATGACCATCATCACGAACATCACCATGATCACCACCACGACCATCATCATCACCACGATGATTTCGAAAGCCACGTGCTCCCGGTCGGCACATTTGCAAGCTTGAAGGATGCCGAGGCCAGAGTGCTGGACGCAATGGCCAAGAAGGGCGTGCTGCGCATCAAGGGTGCCGTGGTCATTGAGGGCAAGTCGGCTCCGGCCATGGTGCAGGCCGTTGGTCCGCGGGTGGAGACCTGGTTTGCCGCTGGTGCCGATACGTCCGGCCGGCTGGTCGTCATTGGCCTGAAGGGGCTGGATCTGGAAGCGGTGCGCGCCTGTCTTGGCGGTCTTGCCGAGGCGGCTGAATAACGCCTGAACGACGCTCGCATCACCACAGCCAGACGGATCTGAGAGACTGAATGCATATTCTCGCCGGCCAGACGCGGACGATTGACAACGGCGAAGAGGCTGTCGACCTGGCGCAGGACCCGGCCGACATCGTCTTTCTATCGGCCGCGGACACGGAACTGGGGTCCTTCGCCAGCGCCCATGCCGGGCTTGGCGGAGTTGCCGCGTCCCTGCGTCTTGCCAGCATCATGGCGCTTCAGCATCCCTATTCGGTCGACATGTATGCCGAGAGGACCGTTGCAGGATCCCGCATTGTCGCGCTTCGCCTGCTCGGCGGGGTGGAATACTGGCGCTATGGAGTTGAACGTCTGGAGGAGGTTGTACGTGGCCGCGGCGTGAAGCTGGTCATCGTGCCCGGCGACGACAAGTGGGACGAGCAACTGGCGGCGCGATCCACCGTCGCGCCGGAAGAAGCGCGGCGTTTCTGGCGCTATTGCGTGGAAGGCGGCACTTCGAACTACCAGAACGCCCTGAGCTACCTGGGCCATCTGATCGGCAAGACCGAAGAGCCGCTGCCCCCAGCGCCCTTGCCGAGAGCCGGGATCTACATGCCGGGGCATGCGTCGCCCGGCATTGATGCCCTTAAGGCGACATGGGGCGATCCGAACCGTCCTGTCGCGGCGATCACCTTCTACCGTGCCCTTGTACAGGGAGCGCAAACAGCGCCGGTCGATGCGCTCATCGGGGCGCTCGACAAGGCAGGGGTGAATGCCTTGCCGGTCTTCGTCTCGTCGCTCAAGGAAGCCGAATCTGCTGCTGTCCTTGCACAGCTCTTCGCGGACGCTCCGCCCGACGTGGTGATCAACGCGACGGCCTTTGCCGTGTCCAAGGCCGGGGACGCGCATGAGACGACGCCGCTCGATGCGCCGGGCAAGCCGGTGCTGCAGGTGGTGTTTTCGTCCTCCTCCAGGGAGGGGTGGGAGGAGAGCGATCAGGGCCTGTCGATCCGCGATCTTGCGATGCATGTGGTCCTGCCGGAGGTCGACGGCCGACTTCTGACCCGTGCGGTGTCCTTCAAGGAGGAGGGGGCCTACGACGAGGCGACCCAATCGACGCCGGTCAGGTTCGTGCCCGTGGCCGACAGGATCGGTTTCGTGGCTGAACTTGCCGCCGGTTGGGCGAGACTTTCGCACATAGGACCGGAGGCAAAGAAGACCGGGCTCATCCTCGCCAATTATCCGAACAAGGACGGGCGTCTAGCCAATGGCGTCGGTCTCGATACCCCGGCCTCCTGCGTCACTCTCCTGAACGCGATGGGAGCTGCCGGTTTCGATGTCGGGAGTGCGCCTGAGTCCTCTCGCGATCTGATGGATGTCCTCACCGGCGGTGTCACCAATGCTCTAGTTGGCCGGGAAGATCGTCAGGGCTATGAGGAGCTGCCGCTCGACACTTATGCAGAGGCCTTTGCCGTCCTTCCGGAAAGACTGCGATTGCAAGTGACCGAGCGTTGGGGTCAGCCGAAGGACGATCCGCATGTTGCGGGTGGCGCTTTCCGTCTCGCGCTCCACCGGTTCGGCAACCAGATGGTCGGGATACAGCCGGCCCGCGGCTACAATATCGATCCGAAAGAGACCTATCACGATCCGGATCTCGTTCCGCCGCACCACTATTTCGCCTTCTACATCTGGCTGCGCTTGGAGTTCGGCGTCGACGCGGTGATTCATCTCGGCAAGCACGGCAATCTGGAATGGCTGCCGGGCAAGGCGCTGGCGCTGTCGGAGAGCTGCTATCCGGAAGCAGTTCTGGGGCCCGTGCCGAATATCTACCCATTCATCGTCAACGATCCGGGCGAGGGTGCCCAGGCCAAGCGCCGCACGTCTGCGGTCATCGTCGATCACCTGACCCCACCGCTGACACGGGCCGAGAGACACGGCGTCGCCGAAGAGATGGAGACGCTTCTGGACGAGTATTATCTCGCCAGCGGTGTCGATCCGCGTCGCCTCAAGGCTTTGACGCGAGACATTCTGGATACTGCCACCCGTCATGGCCTCGACAAGGACATCGGCCTCACCGACGACATGGGCGAGGAGACGCGTCTGGCCCGTCTGGATGCGCACCTGTGCGATCTCAAGGAACTGCAGATCCGCGATGGGCTGCATATTCTTGGCATCAGCCCGGATGGCGATCTGCTGACTGATCTGCTCGTGGCGCTTGCTCGTGTTCCGCGTGGCAATGGCCCCGAACAGGAGAGTTTGCAGCGGGCAATTGCAGTGGATCTTGGATTTGCTGCCTTCGATCCTCTCGATTGCGACTTCTCTGCTGAGTGGACCGGCGTCAGACCGCAGGTTCTCGATGAAGTTTCACCGGATCCCTGGCGCTCCAACGGCGATACCGTCGAACGGATAGAGTTGCTGGCGCAGAAACTGGTTCGTGGCGAAATGAAGCCGGAAGAAGACTGGTTCGCGACGCGCGCGGTTCTTGAGGAGATCGATCTCCGCCTGAAACCAGCTGTGACCGGGTCGGGCGATGCGGAAACGCAGGCCGTGCTTACGGCGCTGGGCGGCGGTTTCGTGGCTCCGGGACCATCCGGGGCGCCGACGCGTGGCCGTCCGGACGTGCTGCCGACTGGCCGGAATTTCTATTCCGTCGATGTCAGGGCCGTGCCTACGGAAACGGCCTGGCGGCTCGGCCAGCAGTCGGCCTCGCTTGTTGCGGAGCGCTACTTCCAGGAAGAAGGCGAATGGCCCGTCTCGCTGGTCCTGACCTGCTGGGGGACGGCCAACATGCGCACCGGCGGTGATGACGTTGCCCAGGCGCTGGCGCTGCTTGGTGCGCGCCCGGTCTGGGAGGCAGGATCCGGCCGTGTCACCGGGTTCGAGATCATGAGCCTGTCGGACCTCGGACGCCCGCGGATCGACGTGACGCTCCGGGTTTCCGGGTTCTTCCGCGATGCCTTCCCGCATCAGATGGATCTGTTCGACAGTGCGGTCAGGGCCGTTGCAGCGCTCGATGAACCGGAAGCGGCCAACCCGATTGCTGCGCGGGTCTTGAGGGATCGAATCAAGTTCGAGGCAGAAGGTCTTGATGCCGAGGAGTCACTTCGCCGGGCGGGCTTCCGGGTCTTTGGATCGAAACCGGGTGCCTATGGCGCTGGGCTTCAGGCGCTGATCGACGAGGGAATCTGGGACGAGCGCGGAGATTTTGCCGAGGCCTTTCTGGAGTGGGGCGGCTACGCCTATGGAGGCGGTGCCTCGGGCACGTCAGCGAGGAGTGAACTCGAAACGCGCCTGTCGGCGGTCGATGCGGTTCTGCACAACCAGGACAACCGCGAACACGACCTGCTTGATTCCGACGACTACTACCAGTTCGAGGGCGGACTGGCGGCAACGGTCGAAACGCTCAGGGGCGAAGCGCCGAAGGTCTATCACAACGATCACTCGCGACCCGAGCGGCCCGTCGTTCGGTCCTTGTCGGAGGAGATCGGCCGGGTCGTGCGCGGGCGGGCGGCCAATCCGAAATGGATCGCCGGTGTCATGCGCCATGGCTACAAGGGCGCCTTCGAGATCGCGGCGACACTCGACTATCTTTTTGCCTTCTCGGCAACGACGCGGGCCGTCGGCGATCATCACTTCGACCAGCTTTTCGAGGCCTATCTGGAGAACGGGGAGGTGCGCGCCTTCATCGAGGACGCGAACCCTGCCGCTTATGGGGACATTCTGGCCCGTTTCGACGAGGCCATCGCCCGCGAGCTCTGGACACCGCGGCGCAATAGCACGCATGCTCGCCTTGCCGAACTTCGCGCAGGCTTTAAACGCAAACACGATGGGGATGAAACGTGAGCGACAAGAAACAAGATCTGTCCGAAGAAGAACTCAACGCCCGTCACGCGGACAAGATGCGCAAGAAGAAGGCGGCGCGCGACAAGATCATGGCGACCAAGACCATCGAGAAGGGTCTCCTGATCGTCCACACGGGCAAGGGCAAGGGCAAGTCGACTGCCGGGTTCGGCATGGTCTTCCGCTCGCTCGGGCACGGCCACAAGGTCGGTGTTGTGCAGTTCGTCAAGGGCAGGATCGAGACCGGCGAACGCATGGCGCTGGAGCGGTTCAGCGATCTGGTCACGATCAAGCGCATGGGCGAGGGCTTTACCTGGGAGACACAGGACCGTCAGCGCGACATCGATGCGGCGCGCCAGGCCTGGGAAGCGGCCAAGGACATGATCACAAGCGGTGATTACCGGCTGATCCTCTGCGACGAGCTGAACATCGTCCTGCGCTATGACTATCTGCCGATCGAGGAGGTGGTCGACTTCCTCAAGAACGAAAAACCCGACGACGTTCATGTTGTCATCACAGGTCGCAACGCCAAGGACGAGTTGATCGAGATTGCCGATCTGGTGACCGAGATGACCCAGATAAAGCATCCGTTCCGCTCTGGCGTGAAGCCGCAGGAAGGCATTGAGTTCTAACGCTGCCTGGGATCCAAGATGCCTTTCACGATCGAAACCGCGAGCAGCGCGGATGCACATGAAATCGCTGCGCTTCTGCGCCGTTCCATCGTTGAGCTCTGCACCGAGGACCATGACGGCGATCCTGGGCGCTACAAGGCGTGGGTCGCGAACAAGACAGCGGACCAGGTGGAGAAATGGATTGGCGAACCGGGATGTTTCTTCTCGGCGAGGGATGCGGATGGCAAGGTGCTTGGTGTCGCGGCGGGAACGCTGGATGGAGCGATAACGCTGAACTACGTCCTGCCAGAGGCGAGGTTCAGTGGGGTCAGCAAGGCTCTGATGCGGGCGGTCGAGCGCCATTTTCGGGAATGGGGTATCGAAGAGGCGAGCCTTGAAAGCTCCGCGACAGCGCGGCGGTTCTACCTGTCGCTCGGGTACGAGGAAACCGGGACGGGTAAGCGGGTCGGCGGCATGGCGTTTTCGCGGCTTTCGAAAAGCCTGGTGGCGGGCGGCGCATGAGCGGGCGCGCGCCAGCCTTGATGATCCAGGGAACCGGCTCGAATGTCGGCAAGAGCCTGATTGTTGCCGGGCTGTGCCGCCTGATGGCCGACCGTGGACTGAAAGTGATGCCGTTCAAGCCTCAGAACATGTCCAACAACGCCGCCGTCACCTCAGATGGCGGAGAGATCGGCCGGGCGCAGGCCCTGCAGGCCATGGCCTGCCGTGTGCCACTGACGGTCCACATGAACCCGATCCTCCTGAAGCCGGAAACGGATACGGGGGCGCAGGTCATCGTGCAGGGCAAGCGCTACGGAACGATGCGCGCGCGCGAGTATGGGAAGCAAAAAGCCGAGTTGCTTCCAAAGGTTCTGGAGAGTTTCTCAAAGATTGAATCCGGGGCGAATCTGGTCATCGTCGAAGGAGCAGGCAGCCCGGCCGAGATCAATCTGCGAGCAGGCGACATTGCAAACATGGGCTTTGCGGAAGCCGCTAACCTGCCCGTCATCCTGTGCGGAGACATTGACCGCGGCGGGGTGATTGCTTCGCTGGTCGGAACCCACGCGGTGCTGGAAGAGGAAGAGCGCCAACGGATCAAGGGGTTCTTCATCAACCGGTTCCGGGGTGATACCAGTCTTTTCGACGAGGGCATGCGGCAGATCGAGATCCGCACGGGCTGGGCCGGGCTTGGCGTCGTGCCGTGGTTTGCCGATGCTGCGAAGCTGCCGGCCGAAGATGCGCTTGGTCTGGAGGACGGGGAAGGACGTGGTCCGGTAAAAATCGTCGTGCCCGTCATGTCACGTATCGCCAATTTCGATGACCTCGATCCGCTGCGTCTTGAAAGCGATGTTACGCTTGAACTGGTGCAGCCAGGTAACCCGTTGCCCGCAGATGCCGATGTCGTTCTGCTTCCCGGTTCCAAGTCGACTGTCGGAGACCTTGCTTTCCTGCGGGCTCAAGGCTGGGAAGTGGACCTGAAGGCCCATCACCGGCGGGGCGGCAGGATCCTGGGGATTTGCGGCGGCTACCAGATGCTGGGACGGACCATATCAGACCCCCACGGGATCGAGGGGCAGGCAGGAACCGTGGAGGGGCTCGGGTACCTGGATGTCGATACTGTCCTGAGCCCGGAGAAATCGCTGGTCGAGGCCAAGGGCAAGCATCTACCGACCGGTGCTTCCGTGTCCGGATACGAGATCCATATCGGCAGGACCAGCGGACCGGACTGTGCCCGGCCGATGCTTCACATCCGCGATGGCGAGGGCAGGCCCAAGCTGGACGGCGCAATGTCGGCCGATGGCAGGGTTGGCGGGACCTATCTGCATGGACTGTTTACGGACGACAGCTTCCGCAAGGCCTTCCTGGAAGGCCTCGGGGCGAGTTCCAGCGTTGCATATGATCAGAGCATCGACGCAGTGCTGGACGACCTTGCCGCGCACCTTGACGCTTCGCTGGATGTCGAACGTTTGCTGGAAATCGCAAAGGCGCGCTGAAACGCAACGATCCCGGCTGTTGGCCGGGATCGGGAGTGTTCCGTGGTCGCTTGGAAGCCGCTTAGCCGCGCTTCCAGACCAGCAACTGGTTGTTGGCAGGCATCTTGTGATCACCCTGAAGGATCAGGCCGATCTTTTGGGCTAATGCATTCACCGCCTCGAAGTCGCGAATGCCGCTGTTGGTGTCCTTTTCCTTCAGATGCTCATCGAAGGCTTCATTGGAGGCGGTGGTGAACTTGCCCTCGTACTTGAAGGGGCCGTAGACGCAAAGCGTGCCACCGGCTTTCAGTGTTTCGCCGACCCCGTCGAAGAAGGCCTCCACAAGAGGCCAGGCCACGATATGCAGGGAATTGGCGGTGAAAATACCGTCGTAGGCGTCTTCATAGTCTGCAGCTGAAACCGGCCACGGCAGGTCTTCGACATCAAGTGCGATCGGTGACAGCAGGTTGACGAGGTTCATGTCGGCTTCGACGATACGCTGGTCAATCGCTGGCAAATGCTCGTCGAGGTCGCTGGGCCGCCAATCGAGATGGGGCAGTTTTTCCGCGAAATAGACGGCGTGCTGGCCCGTACCGCTCGCGATCTCCAGAACGCGCGTGGTATCGGCAAAAGCTGTCTTCAGGACTTCGAGGATGGGACGTTTGTTGTTTTCGGCAGCTGCGGAAAAGGGAAGCATCTCTTTCGGCTCGGGTCTTTGCTATTGTCTGACAAGTTTAGAGAAACACTGCCCCCAACAGAACCAGCAAAGCCAGCAAGACGCAAGCACCAAGCATCATTTGGAGTGCACGCGTTATGTCGCGCGCGGTGGCCGCCTTGCGGCCAGACCTGTTCATGTATGGGTCGTTGACCGTGTAGCCGGGATAAATCCGCGGTCCTGCAAGTGCCAGGCCGAGGGCTCCGGCCATCGCCGCTTCCGGCCACCCGGCATTGGGAGAACGGTGCTTGCTTGCATCGTTGCGGACTGCGTGGAGGGCACCGCCTGCGGATCCGCCCAGGAGCGGGGCAACTGCAACAATCAGAAGGCCTGACAGTCTTGAAGCCGGTAGGTTGATCAAGTCGTCCAGGCGGGCGGATGCCCAGCCGAATTCCCGGTAGGTGTCCGTCTTGTGGCCGATCATGCTGTCGGCGGTGTTTATGGCCTTGTAGGCAATCAGCCCGGGTAGTCCCGCAACGGCGAACCAGAAGATCGGCGCAACAACTCCGTCGGAGAAATTTTCCGCGCAGGACTCGATAGCCGCGCGCGAGACGCCGGCTTCATCGAGTTGCTTGGGATCGCGGCCGACAATCATGGCAACTGCCCTGCGCCCGCCCTCGAGCCCCTCGCGAAGCAGGCCGTCACGGACAGCGGCGACGTGTTCGTACAGGCTTTTCTGCGCGATCAATATGGCCGCGAAAAGGACCACGAGCGCATACCCGGCGGGATGAAGGTCAGCCAAACCATGAACGGCAGCGCCCACAGCGGAGCTTAGCCCCACAAGCAGCATCGCCGTTGCCACACCTCCAGCCTTTCGCCGCCTTGCCGAAAAGGACTGGCGGTTTAAGCTTCGCTCCAGAACCGTGATCAATCGACCGATAACAACGACCGGGTGGGTTAACCTCGCCCAGAGCCATTTGGGGTCGCCGATAATCGCGTCGAGGATGATCGCGGTGAAGAGCAGGGCGAGGGCGTTCTGATAAAGCAGCATATTCGGGCTTTAGAGCTTCGATGCGGCTGCGGCAAGGGCCTGGATCAAACGCTCGTTATCCGTTCTGGAAGGCGGCAGGCCGAGACGGATCCAGGTTGGTGCATAATCGAATACACGCGTCCATATCCGTTGCTGGGCGAGGGCTTCGTGCAGCATGTGAGCATTGCGACAGGCCGCCAGGGCATAAAGGGGCGTGCCGCCGAACACCGTCAGACCGGCCTGGCCGAGGGCGAGGGTGAGGTCCGCCATCTCGTCGGCCAGCTGGTTGACCATGCGCGACTGCCATGCGGCGTCTGCCAGCGCCAAGGCCCCAATTTCCAAGGCCGGGCCACTGACTGCCCAGCTGTCCAGACGGTTTTCCATTTGGGCTGCCAGTTCCGGGGTGGCGACCATGAAACCAAGACGAAGACCCGCAAGCCCGAAGAATTTCCCGAAGGAGCGCAGGACAACGACGTTGCTTGCGTTCAAGTGCGGCAGAACACTGGAACCCGGCACGGCATCGGCAAAGGCTTCGTCGATGACCAAGACACCACCGCGTTGCTGCAGGCTGGCGGCAATGGCCTTGAGGCTCGTGACATCGACCAGGCGTCCGTCTGGATTGTTCGGATTGACGATGACGGCGATCGTGGCGTGATCGGGCAGAGCATGGGGCGAGGACACGTCCTCAACCTGCCGCCCGGCACGGGCAAAGGCTTCGGCGTGGCTGGAATAGGTCGGGCCGCAGATTGCCACCGGACCATCGGGCAGGATGTCGGCAAGCTGTGAAATCAGGATCTGTGTTCCGGGAGCTACCACCAGTTCCAGATGGTCCGGGCAGGCATAGGCCGCGCGCGCAGTGCGGATCAGTCGGTCGTGAGCTTCTTGTGACGGCAACGAGGTCCAAGACGTCCGTGCGAGAGCCTCTGGCACCGGATAGGCGTGAGGATTGATGCCGGTCGACAGGTCCAGCCAATCTTCGGCAGGGCCGCCAAAGCGATGCATTGCCGTGGTCAGGTCTCCGCCGTGCTTCATGGAATCGTGATGCCTCCGCAAATCCTCTTGCGGCGTTCTAGGCCATTCATGCTGGCTGCGTATAGAGGCTTGGCGTCAGGAAATGGACTGTAAGCGACGGTTTCACCGGCATCGTGAATAGCTTGCGGTTTTCCTCGACGGATAACGAAGAGGCTTCGCGTCGCCCGAAGGCGAAGTCCGATTTCAATATGTGATGCTGGGAAGAATTTGGAGGCCTCTGCCGGAATCGAACCGGCGTACACGGATTTGCAATCCGCTGCGTCACCACTCCGCCAAGAGGCCCCGTAACGCGTCATCGGCTTTCGCCAACCGATGGCGGTGGTGATTACCAGAGCGATTGCAAAAGCTCAATGGCTCTTTTGGTGGAAAATGACAGGGGTGTGGATGAGATGTGTGCTCGAGGCAGGGGAATGGGGCAATCAGGCGCTTGTCAGTGAAGGCCGCACTCGTTAATGAACCAAGGCAAGAGAGGCCGCTACCGAGGAAGAGGGTCGAAATGACTGACTTTGCCCAGTCCCGCCGCAAGATGGTGGATAACCAGCTGCGCACCAACGACGTGACGGATCACCGTATCCTGGACGCCATGGAATGGGTCCCGCGCGAGAAGTTCGTTCCCGCTTCCAAGCAGGCCGTTGCCTATATCGACGAAGAACTTCCGCTGAACACGGAAGGCACGCGTTTCCTTATGAAGCCGCATGTCTTCGGCAAACTGGTTCAGCTGGCCGCTGTTCGCCCGGACGATGTTGTTCTGGTCGTGGGCACCGGCTCCGGCTACAGCGCTGCTGTCCTGTCACGATTGGCGGCTTCCGTTGTCGCCGTCGAGGAGGATGCTGGCCTTGCAGCTGCTGCGGGCGACAGGCTGGTGGATCTGGGCATCGAGAATGCTGCCGTGATCGAAGGCAAGCTGACCGACGGCTGTGCGTCGGAAGGACCCTATGATGCGGTGATCATCGACGGTGCGGTCGACGTCACTCCGCAGAGCCTGCTTAAGCAGCTCAAGGATGGCGGGCGTCTCGTTGTCATCGAGGGCCGGGGAGGCGCCGGCGCGGCGCGGCTCTATCAGGCATCCGGAGATGCCAGCGCATCGCGGTTCGGTTTCAACGCTTCCGTCGCCGTGCTGCCGGGCTTCGAGAAAAAGGCCGAGTTCGTTTTCTGAGGCGTGTTTTCCACCGACTCAGGTTGAAGAGCTGAAACGCATTTGAAAAGGCAGCTTGACGGCTGCCTTTTTGTTTTTGTCCTCAGTCTCCGCTCAATGGTCCTCGATTGTTGCCTATATGCCGCAGTTTCCGAATTTTGACCGTTTCGTCGTCGTGTCGGTTGCCTGAAAACACTGGTCAGTTTACCTAGCCTTACGGATAGTGTGTCCGAATCCTAGAAGGAGCATCTGGTGGTTATGCGAATTCCGATGAAAACTGCGCTTGCAACTCTTCTCATGTTGAGTGCGGTCAACGCGGTGAGTGCCGAAACCATCAAGGAAGCTCTTGCTCTTGCATATTCCAACAATCCGAGCCTGAACGCGGCGCGTGCGCAGCTTCGCGGTGTGGATGAGCGAGTGCCTCAGGCGCTGGCCGGATGGCGTCCGACCGTGACGGCCTCCGGACAGGTCGGGTCCAACTACGCAAATTCCGATGGCCGTGACAGCTACCGGAACAATGCATCGATCTCCCTGTCCATCAGTCAGGCCGTCTTCCGTGGGTTCCGGACCGTCAATTCGACCCGCCAGGCAGAAGCGATCATTCGTGCCCAGCGCGAGAGCCTGGCCTCCACGGAGCAGGACGTCCTGCTCGCGGCCGCGCAGGCCTATGTCGATGTCATTCGGGATACGGCCCTTGTCTCGCTCCAGCGCAGCGACCTTCAGTTCCTGAGCGAGCAGGTTCGTGCAGCCAAGGATCGTTTTGAAGTCGGTGAGGGAACACGAACCGACGTTTCCCAGGCGGATGCCCGCCGGGCCGAAGCGCAGGCCAATCTCAATACCTCGCTCGCCAATCTGAACACCAGCCGCGCGATCTATCGTCAGATCGTCGGGACTGAAGCGAAGAACCTTTCAGCCGATACGACCATTAGCCTGGTGGTGCCGAAGTCTATCGACGAGGCATTGCGCGTCAGCGAGGACACACAGCCGTTGATCCGGCAGGCGCAGCACCTTGTGGACGCGGCGATCTTCAACGCGAAAGCGATCGAGGGCGAGTTACTGCCGACGGTATCGGTTGACGGAACCGTCAGCCGGACCTGGAAGCCGTCGTCCAACATCGATGAGCAGGACAGTGCGAGCATTGTCGGCCGTGTAAGCATTCCGCTCTATCAGGCCGGTGCGGTCAGTTCGCGGGTGCGTCAGGCCAAGGAAGAACTCGGCCAGACCCGGCTTCAGCTTGATGTTACGCGCGACCAGGTGCGGGCAAACGTCATTTCGGCATGGGGCGTCTATCAGGCCGCCGAAGCTTCGATCAGTGCCGCAAGGTCTGCCGTCGAGGCTCAGCAGCTTGCCCTGGAAGGCGTAATCGAAGAGCAGCGTGTCGGTCAGCGGACAACGCTCGACGTGCTCGATGCCCAGCGTGAACTGGTCAATCAGCGCGTTAATCTGGTTACGGCGCAGCGCAACCGAATCGTTGGCGGCTACCAACTTGTGTCCGCAATCGGCAAGCTTGATGCCGACACGCTGAACCTGAGGGTCGCTCGGTATCAGCCGACCGAGCATTACAAGGCGGTGCGGGACAAATGGTATGGCCTGCGCACGCCCGATGGTCGTTAAATACCTGACTTAGCTTCCGATTTTTTCTCGCTGTTAATCTGTCGTTCACCATCCGGGCCGAAAAAATCCGGCACGGAACCCCTTTGTTGTGTTTGTCCGGTAAACCAGCTTGCAGGGGATAAGGCGAAGTCAGTTGGCTGCTTCGCTTTTCGCTTGCCGTTTGGCACCTCTATAATTTCGGTTAACGAATCGTTCAGTTTTGCGGCGGGCGATTCGGCAGAGTAGCCGAATAGTACTGGGGGATGTCATGGCGCAGGCGAGTCAGGCTGAAGAGCCGTCGATGGAGGAGATCCTCGCATCGATCCGCCGGATCATATCCGATGAAGACACCCAGGCCAGCGACGGCGAAGCGAGCGCGCCCGCGGGCGACGCGCTAGAAGACAACCCGGTTGAAATCGAGGCGGCTGACGATATGGGTGACGCGTCTGAAATGTCCCAGGACGACCTGGACAAGCTGTTCGACATGGATGACGGCGGCGATGACGATGTTTCTGAAGCGGAAGCAGACGATGACATGGCCGCTGCAATGGCCGAGGAAGCGGCCGAAGAAGAACCTGAAGACGACGATGACGCGTTCGAGCTGACCGAGGACCTGGAACTTTCCGAAGACGATGTCGAGGAAGGCGAGCCCATGGCCATGGTGGGCGGAATGCCGGATGGCCTCGATTCCGATGAAAGCGATGTAGCGTTTCTGGAGCAGGATGATCCGGTCGAAATGGATGAGCCGGTGTTTGCGGCGCCTTCGCCGCCTCCGCCCCCTCCACAATCAACGATTCCGACATCTCCGGTGCCTGACATGGACCTGCCGAATGTGGAGTCGGATAGTCCGCTCACTTCGATGCAGACCGGCGATGCCGTCCACGCGGCCTTCGACAACCTGTCGAACCTCTTTGTCGGGAGCCAGGCCCAGACCGTAGAGGAACTGGTCAAGGACATGTTGCGGCCGATGCTGAAGGCGTGGCTGGACCAGAACCTGCCCGGCATGGTCGAGCAGATGGTGAAGAAGGAAATCGAGCGGGTCACCCGTCGCCGATAGGCGGTGCACCTTCTCCCCGATTGATCAGCATTCGCCGTCCTCTGGGCGGCGTTTTCGCGTTTGCGGACCAGAATGAAGCAATTCCGGTTTCCCGGTACGCTCTGCTGTTGACTTGGCCTGCCGCATCCGATTTACACGGCCCACACGGAACATACGCCTCGAGATTTCCATATGCTTGAAAAGACCTATGATGCAGCGGCGGTCGAGCCGCGGATTTACGAAACCTGGGAAAAGGCAGGTGCCTTCAAGGCCGGTGCCGGCGCTCGCGAGGGCGCGGATGCCTTTACCATCGTAATTCCGCCTCCCAATGTGACCGGGTCCCTTCATATGGGTCACGCACTGAACAACACGTTGCAGGATATTCTGGTCCGCTGGAAGCGCATGCAGGGCTACGATGTGCTCTGGCAGCCGGGCACTGACCACGCTGGCATTGCGACCCAGATGGTGGTTGAGCGCGAACTTGCCGCGCATCAGCAGCCAGGCCGCCGTGAGATGGGCCGTGACGCCTTTGTCGAACGGGTCTGGGAGCAGAAGCGCAAGTCCGAAGGCACGATCCTTGGCCAGTTGAAGCGCCTCGGGGCGTCCTGTGACTGGAGCCGGACCGAGTTCACGATGTCCCCGAACCTGTCGGCGGCGGTCCTGAAGGTTTTCGTCGATCTGTACAACGAAGGCCTGATCTACAAGTCCAAGCGCCTGGTCAACTGGGATCCGAAGTTCGAAACGGCCATCTCGGATCTCGAGGTCGAGAACATCGAGACCGATGGCCACATGTGGCACTTCAAGTATCCGCTCGCCGGCGGTGAAACCTACGAGTATGTCGAGAAGGACGAGGAGGGGAACGTTACCCTTCGCGAGATCCGCGACTATATCTCCATCGCGACGACCCGCCCGGAAACCATGCTGGGCGATGGTGCGGTTGCCGTCCATCCTGACGACGAGCGCTACAAGCCGATCGTCGGCAAGCTCTGTGAAATCCCGGTTGGGCCGAAGGAACATCGCCGTCTGATCCCGATCATCACCGATGACTATCCGGATCCGGACTTCGGTTCCGGTGCGGTGAAGATCACCGGTGCCCATGACTTCAACGACTATCAGGTCGCGCTGCGGGGCAAGATCCCGATGTATCGTCTGATGGACACCAGAGGTGCGATGCGCTCCGACGGTGCGCCTTACGACGACGAGGCGAGGAAAGCACAGGCCATCATCGACGGCGCGGAGATGACGATCAACGAGATCGATCTGATCAACATCGTGCCGGACGATCTTCGCGGTCTTGACCGTTACGAGGCGCGCAAGCGCGTCATCGACCAGATCACGGCCGAAGGCCTTGCGGTCATGGTCCCGGCCGATCATCCGGATGTCGCCTGGATGAAGGGGCAGGCACCGGAATGGAACGTCAACGGCAAGGCCGTCGTTCGTCCGCTCGGTGAGGGAGACGAAGCCCCTGCCATGCTGCCGATGGTCGAATCCAAGAAGATCATGCAGCCCTATGGCGACCGTTCGAAAGTGGTCATCGAGCCAATGCTCACCGACCAGTGGTTCGTCGATGCCAAGACGCTGGCCGAGCCGGCGCTGAAGGCGGTCCAGGATGGCGACACCAAGTTCGTTCCGGGCAATTGGGACAAGACCTATTACAACTGGCTGAACGATATTCAGCCCTGGTGTATCTCGCGCCAGCTGTGGTGGGGCCACCAGATCCCAGTCTGGTACGATGCCGATGGCAATGAATACTGCGCCACCAGCGAGGAAGAAGCCATCGAGATGTCTGGCGGCAAGGCGCTGACCCGTGACGAGGACGTCCTCGATACCTGGTTCTCGTCCGCCCTGTGGCCGTTCTCGACGCTCGGCTGGCCGAACAAGACGCCGGAGCTTGAGCGTTACTACAAGACCGACGTCCTGATCACCGGGTTCGACATCATCTTCTTCTGGGTTGCCCGCATGATGATGCAGGGCATCCACTTCATGAAGGAAGTGCCGTTCCACACGGTCTACATCAACTCGATCGTGGTCGATAAGAACGGGAAGAAGATGTCGAAGTCGCTCGGCAACGTTCTCGACCCGCTCGAGCTGATCGGCCAGTTCGGGGCTGATGCGACGCGCTTTGCGCTCGCCAGCCAGGAAGTGCAGGGCCGCCGCACGCTGCGCATGTCGGATCAGGCAGCCGAAGGCGGTCAGCGCTTTGCCACCAAGCTGTGGAATGCGGCCCGTTTTGCCGAAATGAACGGCTGCGCCCGTGTCGAAGGCTTCGACCCGGCTTCCACGGCCCATACGCTTAACCGCTGGATCGCGACCGAAATGGGCCGTTGCATCCAGGAAGTCACCAAGGCTCTTGAAGACTATCGTTTCAACGATGCCTCCGGTGGTGCCTACAAGTTCGTCTGGAACACGTTCTGCGACTGGTATCTGGAGCTGGCCAAGCCGATCTTCAACGGTGATGACGAGGCAGCAAAGGCTGAAACCCGGGCGACCGCTGCCTGGGCGATCGACGAGATACTCAAGGTCCTGCATCCATTCATGCCGTTCCTGACCGAAGAACTTTGGGAGCGTCTGGGCGACGACGGTGCCAAGGCTGATAGCCTTCTGATGCTGACGTCCTGGCCAGCCGCACAGGTCGGTGATGATGCGGCAGCGAATGAGATCAACTGGCTCGTGAGCCTGATCTCCGAGATCCGCTCTGTTCGTGCCGAGATGAACATCCCGGCGGGCGCGAAGGTACAGCTCGAAGTCGTTGGTGCCGACGATATTACCAAGGCTCGCATCGCAACGCATGAATCCGCGATCCAGCGTCTGGCACGTGCAGAAAGCATTTCCATCGCTGACGCGGCACCCGCAGGCTCCGCCCAGATCATCGTCGGCGAGGCAACCTTCTGCATTCCGCTGGCAGGTGTCATCGATCTGGGCGCCGAGAAGGCACGTCTGACGAAGGATTCGGGCAAGCTGGAAGCAGAAATCTCCAAGATCGAGAAGAAGCTTTCCAACCCGGGCTTTTTGGCCAAGGCGCCCGAAGAAGTCGTCGACGGCGAAAAGGAAAAGATCGAGGAAGCAAAGGGCAAGCTCGAGAAGATCCGGATCGCGCTCGGCCGCCTTTCAGAAATCGGCTGATTTCGAGAAAATCGGACTTGGGGATGGCCCGGATAAGATCTTGTCTTTTCCGGGCCTTATTCCGATGCTAGCAGCGAGCCTCAATAGGTATCGGACATCTGGACGGGACAACATGGGCATGGCGCCGATGAGCAAACGGAATGGGAAACGCCGGATCGTGGGCGGGTCTTTGGGCAAGCTTGCCGCCTGCGCGATGCTCGTGCCGTTCACGGCCCTTCCAGTCTCCGCGGAAGGCGAGAAGATCGAGAATCCGGTTGCGGTCTTTTCCGGTCTCGACAAGATCACCGGCCGGATCATTTCCTTCGATGTCTATATCGGGGAAACCGTCCAGTTTGGGGCGTTGCAGGTGACGCCACGGGTCTGCCATACGCGTCCTGCGACCGAGAATCCGCTGACAACTGCTTTCGTACAGGTCGACGAGATCACGTTGAACAACGAGGTGCGCCGGATTTTTTCCGGTTGGATGTACGCTGCGAGCCCGGGGCTTCATGCAGTAGAGCACGGTGTCTATGATATCTGGCTGACCGACTGCAAACTCTCGTCCAACGTGCCGCCGCCGGAGAACTATGACGGCCCGGCCGTGCAGCAGGCTCCTGCCGCTGACGTCGATCCCCTTGCCGGTCCGGATGATGGGGTCGATACGGGACCGCGCGTTCCACTGCGCAAGCCATCCTGATAGCCGCTGCAGGCTGCCCTATTTCCATTCTATCAGGTCCATCCGGCAGACATGAACAGCTGCCGGATGAGATTTAGTCATTCGAGGCGTGGTAACGGCAATCGAACAGCCGGAAAATCAGCAGCTCTCTGCTGAGGCCTCTGGTGACTAGATCTGCCTTGGAGACTGTCGAGAACGGCCTAGCAGGTTGGCGTTCTGGGTTGCTTGACTGCGGCGTCAAGGATGTCGAGGACTTCCTGACCGGTCGCGGTCTCCGAGAGAGCCAGGAAGTCGCCTTCGAGCTGGAGAGCCTTGTTCAGCTCTTCCGAATAGGCCTCGCGGCTGATTTCGAGCGTTCCGAAACGCGACAGATGTTCGGTGACGAACTGCGTGTCGAGCAGGCTGTATCCGCCGACGACAAGCCTGGCAACCAGATGGGCGAGGCAGACCTTCGAGGCGTCCGTTGTGCGGGTGAACATGCTTTCACCGAAGAAAGCGCCGTTCAAATTGACGCCGTAGAGCCCGCCGACGAGCTTTCCATCCTGCCAGGCCTCGACGGTCTGGCAATTACCCATCTCGAACAGGTCGCCATACAGGCGGCGGATGTCCCGGTTGATCCATGTTTGCGGGCGGTCGGGGCTATCGCCGGCGCAGCCGCTTATCACACCCTCGAAATCCGTGCTGATGCGGATCTCGAAGCGATCGGAGCGGATCGTGCGCCTCAGGCGCTTTGGCAGGTGAAATGAGTCGAGTGGCAGAATGCCCCTGTGTTCCGGCTCCAGCCAGAACAGGCCTGAGTCTTCGGCAGACTCCGCCATGGGAAACAGGCCGCAGGCGTAGGCTTTCAGCAACACCTGCGGCGTGATTTCAAAGACGATATCGTCACTGTGTTTTGCCATGAAGGCACACTTGCATTCGTCAGTCCGACTTGGCTTCCAGATACTGTTCAAGCCAATGGATGTCATACTGGCCGTTGGCGATGTCCTGATTGTCGACCAGATCGCGGAACAGCGGTATCGTGGACTTGATTTCATCGACAACAAATTCGTCGAGGCAGCGGCGCAGGCGCATCATGCACTCCACGCGGTTGCGGCCGTGAACGATCAGCTTGCCGATGAGGCTGTCGTAATACGGCGGGATCTTGTAACCCTGATAGACACCGCTATCGACGCGCACGCCCAGACCGCCGGGCGGGTGGTAGTAGGTGATCGTGCCCGGAGACGGTGCGAATGTACGAGGGTCTTCCGCGTTGATGCGGCACTCGATGGCATGACCTTCGAACTTGATGTCTTCCTGCGAGATATCCAGGGAACCACCTGCGGCGATGCGGATCTGCTCGTTAACCAGGTCGATGCCGGTGATCATCTCGGTGACCGGGTGTTCTACCTGAAGGCGGGTGTTCATCTCGATGAAATAGAATTCGCCGTTCTCGTAAAGGAACTCGACCGTGCCGACGCCGCGATACTTGAGCTTGCGCATCGCGTTGGCAACGATCTCGCCGATCCTCGAGCGTTCTTCCGCATTGAGGCAAGGCGAGGGGGCCTCTTCCAGAACCTTCTGGTGACGGCGCTGCAGCGAACAGTCCCGCTCGCCCAGGTGAACCGCGTTGCCCTTGCCGTCGCCGAGGACCTGAATCTCGATGTGGCGTGGCTTGCCGAGATACTTCTCCATGTAGAGAGCATCGTCGCCGAAGGCAGCCTTTGCTTCGGCACGGGCCGTCGACAGCGCGTTGTCCAGATCCGCCTCGGTCTTGGCAACCTTCATGCCGCGCCCGCCGCCGCCGGCAGCGGCCTTGACCAGCACCGGATAGCCGATCTCGCGTGCGATGGCATGAGCATCGTCTTCGGGACGCACTGCGCCGTCAGAGCCGGGCACAACCGGAATGCCGAGATCCTTTGCCGTCTGCTTGGCCTGGATCTTGTCGCCCATGATCTTGATGTGATCGGAGGTCGGGCCGATGAAGACGATGTTGTGTGCTTCCAGGATTTCCGCGAAACGGGCGTTTTCGGACAGGAAGCCGTATCCCGGGTGAACAGCATCGGCGCCGGTGATTTCACAGGCAGCAAGAAGCTGAGGGATGTTGAGATAGCTGTCGCGGGCAGCGGGCGGGCCGATGCAGACGCTTTCGTCTGCAAGGCGCACATGCATGGCGTCCGCATCTGCCGTGGAGTGGACCGCGACCGTCGAGATACCCAGCTCCTTGCAGGCTCGCAGGATGCGCAGGGCGATCTCGCCGCGGTTTGCAATGAGGATCTTGGAGAACATGCCGAAGCAATCCTTATTCGACGATAATCAGCGGTTCGCCGAATTCGACGGGCTGAGCGTCGGTGACGAGGATTTCCTTCACGACCCCGGACTTGGTCGCCGGAATGTGGTTCATGGTCTTCATGGCTTCGATGATCAGGATGGTCTGGCCTTCGCTGACCTTGTCGCCAACCTGGACATAAGCCTTTGCACCCGGCTCCGGGGAGAGATAGGCGGTGCCGACCATTGGCGAGGTAATCGTGCCCGGATGCGGGCCGGATGCTGCCGGAGCAGCAGCTGCAGCGGCCGGTGCTGCGACAGGAGCGGGTGCTACTGCGACGGGAGCAGGCGCTGCGACCGTGACCGGAGCATCGTAGCGGATTTCGCGAGCGACGCGGACGCGGAAATCGGACTGCTCGAGTTCAATCTCTGTGAGATTGGTTTCGTCCAGAAGGAGGGCGAGGTCGCGGATCAGGTCCGTGTCAAACTTCTTGTTATCTTTCGACATGTCTCAGAGCTTTCGTACTCGATCTCGTTCATCCGGGGCAGTGAAGCGCAGCCGATGCCGTCGCTCGACCCGGAGTGGTCCGGGCACCGGACACTGGTTGGTCCTTTACCCGGGCCTGAACTGCGTTGCGTTGCTGGCGGCGGGCCTAGCCACTGTGGCATGGGCGCCCTGACAACAGGAATACCGTTCCGATGGGGAACCATCGGGCTGGATCCTTATAGGCATTGATTAAACCAAGGAAAAGCCCCGATCGCCCATGCCGCCGGTCGAAATCGCCCGATTAACAGGTCGTTTGTCCGCAATTGCGGGTAGCGTCGATCTTTTGCTTGAGTTCATCGTAGCCGACGGCGCCCATGATCACCTCGTCTCCGACGACATAGGAGGGCGTTCCGGTGAGGCCGAGACGGTTTGCGAGCGTGTAGACCTCTTCGATCGTCTGGCCGGCCAGATCGCCTGCGAGGGAGCTGGCAAGGTCCGCTTCTTCCAGACCTATGCTCTTGGCGGCGGCCAGCGCACTTGCGCGATTCGCCTGACCGCGCTGGAGCAGCAATGCCTCATGGAAGGCCTCATATTTCTCCGGGGCCACGTCATTCACGGCGACGGCGACCTGGGCGGCCTCCACCGAGCCCTGGCCAAGGACGGGGAATTCCTTCAGGACCACGCGCAGGTTTGCGTCTTCTTCCATCAGGCGGATCATGTCGCCATGCGCGCGCTTGCAGTAGCCGCAGTTGTAGTCGAAGAACTCGACCATCGTGACATCGCCCTGCGGGTTGCCGAGAACGACCTGGCGGGATGAATTGAACAGGATGTCCGAGCTGTCGGTGACAGCCTGCAGGCGCGCGGCTTCTGCGGCTGCCTTTTCACGGCGGTCCAGCTCTTCAAGAGCTTCGCGGATAACCTCAGGATTGCTGACGAGATACTCGCGCACGATCGTTTCGATATCCGACTTCGAGAAGTCTTCTGCGCTTGCCAGCGAGGATGATGCGGTGAGGGACGTAAGGGCGATGAGCGTTGCCAGGCTTGCAGCCTTGAGGCGACGCGCAACGCTGGAAATCACAGCGTGTACGGTTGTCATTGTCTACTCCTGCGCCGCCTTCGTGCGGCGTTTGTCTTTGAAGATCGAACACGGCGTCTGCTGTCGCCGCTTCGGCCCCTAACGTCGGTCCAGTTGTGGTGGTTTGTAAGACACAATATCGTCAGCTTGAAGCCATGCTGGCGTTCCGCGCTTCAAATTCTTTTGAGCTCGGGCCGCATATCGCTTCGCCGCACCAAAGTCTCCGGCCACCATGAGACCCTTCGCCGTCGCCAGATCTGCCTCCGGCTGCTCGCCCTGGCGGGCATGGGCGATCGCCAGCTGGCTGTAGCCGACGCCGGAATTCGGGTCGCGTTGAAGACCTTTCTTCAACACGCTTTCCGCTTCCGGCAAGACCGCTGGATTGTTCGACCCGACAAGAGCGTAGCCCAACCAGATCAGGAATTGTCCTTCGTTGGGTCTCAGCGCAACGGCCTGGCGGAAGGGAGCGATCGCAGCTTTGGGATTACCGCTTTCAAGCAGTGCCTGACCCTTCAATTCATGGAAATACGGGTTGTTCGGTTCCGTCCTGATCAAGTCGTCGATCAGTTTCACCGATCCCCGTGCACGGCTCTTCATGGCCGCAATCGCTCTGGCGTATTGCGCAGGCATGCTCTTGTCCGAGCGCGGGAATGCCCGCGCGACAGCGTTTGGGTGGCTTGTGAAGGCAATGAGCTTTGCCTTGACCATGTCGTGACGACGCTGGAGGCCCGCCGGATCCGGTGTATTGAAGTACTTGCTCTTCTGCGCCGCGTCGGCGAGCGAACGATATCGGTCCCGGGCCATGGGGTGACTGACCGCGTAAGGGTCGACGAACCGTGCCGAAAAAACCTGTTGTTCGGCAAAACGTTCAAAGGTCTTCAGCATGCCCTTGGCGCTTTGACCGGTGGCATTCAGGTACTTGAGGGCAGCGCGGTCGGCAGCGGCTTCCTCGCCGCGCTGGTAGGACAGGAAGGTCCGCTGGCCGAGGGTTCCGGAACCCAGGGCCGCTGCAGCCCCGCCCTGTGCTGCGTCGGATGAACCGGCTGCTGCGCCGGCCGCCATGGCCCCGGCGCCGAGAATCATGCCGATGACGGACATGATCTGCGCGTTTGCGGCTGCCGAGCGCAGGCGGACAAGGTGCCGGCCGGCGATATGCCCCGTCTCGTGTGCGATCACCCCGATAACCTCGCTCGGAGTATCCGCTTCCATCAGGACGCCAAGGTTGATGAACATGCGCCGGCTGTCCGGGACGAATGCGTTAAAGGACTTGTCATTGACGAGAATGATCTCGACCGGCGAGTTGCCGATACCGGCGACCTTGAAGATCGGTGCGGCATAGTCCTTCAGCAGGTCTTCTGCCTCGGCATCGCGAACGAGCGCCAGGCCCCGACCCTGGGCCTCTGCCTGCGTTACCGCCGCGGGCAGGGCAAGGGGTAGTGCTATGCCGAGCGCGCAGAGCGATGCGGTCATCCGGTGGGCAAAACCCTTTCCAAGCTTGGACCAAGTCTGTTTTCCGGATGCATTCGGAGCTCGCAAAACCGTCACGCCTGTCCCTTTCGTTAATTGCGGGCTGACCGTAGGTTCGGCGGCGAGGCTAGGTCAAGCGTCGCCGGCGTACCAAATTCTCCTGTCACCTGCTAGAAGCGTTCGCAAAGCGAGGCGAAACAGGAGTTTGGGTGAATGTCTGGCCACAGTCCGGCGATTTCAAGGCGTAGTGAAGTAGCGCCGTTTCTGGCCATGGATGTCTTGTCCGAAGCGGCAAAGCTCGAGGCGGCCGGTCGCACCATCATTCACATGGAGGTTGGCCAGCCTGCCGCACCGGCGCCGCAAGAAGCATTGGCGGCAGCCCGGTCCGCGCTGGAGCATGGAAGGCTCGGCTACACGGAAGCAAGAGGCCATCTGAGCCTCAGACAGAAGCTCAGTGCACATTATCGGACCGCATATGGCGTCGATGTTCCAGCGGAGCGTTTCATGGCGACGACCGGGTCGTCGGCGGGCTTTAACCTGACCTTCCTTGCAGCGTTCGATCCGGGCGATCGGATCGTTCTGACTTCGCCGGGCTACCCGGCCTATAGGAATATCCTGAAGGCGCTCGGACTAGTGCCGGTCGAGATCGATGTCGGCCCGGAAACCCGCTGGCGCCTGACGCCGGACCATATCGCAAGGGCCCAAAAGGACGGGCCGGTGCGCGGCGTTCTGGTTGCCAGCCCCGCCAATCCGACCGGCACGATGATGAGCGCGGAGGCCCTCGCCGAACTCGTTGATTATTGCGACGCCGAGCGGATCTGGTTCATTTCCGACGAGATCTATCATGGTCTTGTCTATGAGGGGCAGCAGGCGTGCGCGCTTGAGACCTCCGATCAGGCGATCATCATCAACAGCTTCTCGAAATACTACTGCATGACCGGATGGCGCATTGGCTGGATGGTTCTGCCCGAAGCCTTGATGCGGCCGGTCGAACGCATAGCGCAAAGCCTTTACATCTCGCCACCGGAACTGTCGCAGATTGCCGCTTCAGCCGCACTTGAGGCGCGGGACGAGCTGGAAGCGGTCAAGGCCGGCTATGCGCGAAATCGGGAGCTGCTGCTCCGGGAGTTGCCGAAGATCGGCTTCGACAAGCTGTTGCCGGTCGATGGTGCCTTCTACATCTATGCGGATACCAGCAGCTTCTCCCCCGACTCACTGGAGTTCACACGGGCCATGTTGCACGAGGCAGGCGTTGCCGCGACGCCTGGGGCCGACTTTGATGTCGCGCGCGGGGCAAGCTACACGCGACTCTCGTTCGCCGGCTCATATTCCGACATGCAGCGTGCCGTTGACAGCCTGGGCTCCTGGCTCGGTCGATCCGACTGACCGGATCGCAATTCTCGCGCAAATAAAAAGGCGGCCGATTGGCCGCCTTTCCTGTTTTCGATCTGAGACGCGATCCTCAGAAGAAGGATCGGCGCTGCCACCATCCGCCGCGCTTGGGCTTGGACGGGGTATCGTCATCACCAGAGCTGCGCTCGCTGGTCACAACCGGCTCGGCCGGTGCTGTCGATACCGGAGTGGAGATCTCGATCTTCCGCTCGTCGACCGGTGTTTCTTCCGCTTCTGCGACTGGCTGCGGTGTCTCTTCGGCAGCTTCCGTTGCTTCGACTGCTGCGGCCTGAGCCGGAGCTTCCGGCTCTGCGGGCGCTTCCGTGGTCTCACCAGCCGGCTCACTGAGAGCTACACTGGCGGTTTCATCGGCGGTAGCGTCAGCAGCTTCCACAGGCTTTTCGGCGTGAGCAGCTTCTGCATCCGCGTTGTCCGCTCCTTCAGCGGATTCAGCCGAAACCTCTTCCGCCTGAGCTTCCTCGTTGCCACGGCGACCGCGACGTCCGCCACGGCGACCACGGCGGCGCTTGCGGCGCGGTTCGTCGCTATCGTCGCCGTTGTTCTCCTCGTCGCCTTCGCGAGCTTCGGCCGTTTCACCGGATTCCTCACCCTCGGAGCTGCGCGCTTCCTGTTGCTCGGAGTTGTCCGATCCGCCACGCCGACGCTTGCGGCGGCGACGGCGGCGGCGATCGCGCTCACCGTCTTCTGCCTGCTCTTCGGCTTCGGCTTCGACCTCTTCCTCGATCTCGACTTCCGGTTCGTCCATCAGATCGATCGTATCCGGCTGGACAATCGGAATCACGGGCTGGGGATTGCGTTCGCGGTCCACCGGATCCGCGCGCTCCAGCACGTAAAGCTGGCCGTTGACCATGACGTCGGCCTGGACTTCGACCTCGACCGCGAAACGGGCTTCGAGATCCGAAAGGTTCCGGCGCTTCTGGTTCAGGATATAGAGAGCGACTTCCGTCGTGGTCGTGATGACCAGATTGTGGGTTGCGCCTTTCAGAAGGTTGTCTTCCAGCGAGCGCAGAACGTGCAGGGCCACCGATTCCACGGAACGGATCATGCCGGTGCCATGGCAGTGCGGGCAGGGGGTCGTGGAGCTTTCCAGGACACCTGTGCGGATGCGCTGGCGCGACATCTCCAGAAGGCCGAAATGGGAGATCCGGCCGACCTGGATGCGGGCCCGGTCGTTCTTCAGGCAATCCTTGAGCTTGCGCTCGACCGCACGGTTGTTCTTGTTCTCCTCCATATCGATGAAGTCGATCACGACAAGGCCGGCAAGGTCGCGCAGGCGGAGCTGGCGGGTCACTTCTTCCGCAGCTTCCAGGTTGGTCTGGAGCGCGGTGTCCTCGATATTGTGCTCACGGGTCGACTTGCCCGAGTTCACGTCGATGGAGACCAGGGCTTCCGTCTGGTTGATGACGATGTAGCCGCCGGACTTCAACGTCACCTGCGGAGAGAACATGGCGTCAAGCTGCGGTTCCACGCCGTATCTGATGAACAGCGGAGAGGCGTCGCGGTAAGGCTGGACGTTCTTGGCATGGCTCGGCATGAGCATGCGCATGAAGTCCTTGGCCTCGCGGTAGCCCTCTTCTCCGGCAACGAGAACCTCGTCGATATCCTTGTTGTAGAGATCGCGGATCGATCGCTTGATCAGGCTGCCTTCCTCGTAGACGAGGCTTGGCGCGGTCGACTTCAGTGTCAGCTCGCGAACCGTTTCCCAAAGCCGCATCAGATATTCGAAGTCGCGCTTGATCTCGGCCTTGGTGCGGCTTGCACCGGCCGTGCGCAGGATGACACCCATGCCTTCCGGCACATCCAGTTCGGAGGCGATCTTCTTCAGGCGTTTGCGGTCGGTCGGCTGGGTGATCTTGCGGGAGATGCCGCCACCACGGCCGGTGTTGGGCATCAGCACCGAATAGCGGCCTGCAAGTGACAGATAGGTGGTCAGGGCAGCGCCCTTGTTGCCGCGCTCTTCCTTGACAACCTGCACCAGGATCACCTGGCGACGCTTGATGACTTCCTGGATCTTGTACTGGCGGCGGGCCTGACGGCGCACCGGCACTTCTTCCATGGCATCCTCGGCGCCGACCGATTCAACCTGGTCTTCGTCGTCATTGCTGTCGTCGGAACCGTTGTCGCTGTCGTCCGATTCGTCCAGGTCGGCGTCATCGTCGGAAGCAGCGTTTTCGGCCGGGACGCTCTCGCCGCCATCGCCATCAACCGCAGACTGGGCATTGGCCTCCGCAGCTACTTCTTCGCCGTCCCCGGACGTTGCGTCTTCAACTTCCGAAGCGACCGTTTCGCCGCCATTGTTGGAAGCTGCACGGGAGCGGCGACGCGGGCGCCGCTTCGGCTTTTCGTCCGCTTCGTCATCGCCGTGACCGGCTTCGGCAGCTTCTGCTTCCAGCAGGGCCTGACGATCCGCGACGGGAATCTGATAGTAATCCGGGTGGATTTCACTGAACGCAAGGAAGCCGTGACGATTTCCGCCGTATTCGACGAATGCCGCCTGGAGCGAGGGCTCCACTCTGGTCACTCTTGCCAGATATATGTTACCGCGTAACTGCTTCCTGTTAGCTGCCTCGAAGTCGAATTCTTCAACCCGATTGCCGCGAACGACGACCACCCGAGTCTCTTCCGGGTGGGCCGCATCGATCAGCATCTTGTTTGCCATTGATGAATGTCTCCACGGCACGCGGGTCTGTCGCGCCAAGAATGCGCGTCACGCCCGAAGCGAGGTCCGGTGCCGTATTATAGGTGTCAAAGTGGGTAAGGCGGGAGACGGCGTCGGGCGCGGTCATGCAAGGAACGCCAGGGGCCGCAAAAGCGGTGCCTGCCTGTCTGTTCGTTGCTGTTCTCATCGCGCTTCCTTCGGGGCACGCCGGCCCGTGAGTTTGTATGTCGTTACATTGCATGGAGAGCGAATCGCGGTATTACCCTGCGAAATTCCGCATCCATGTGCCGCGGACCGGTGGCAATCCTGCTTCGCGGCACCTCCTACGACAGACATTGAAATCAATGTTGTCACGAGTTCCGCGGGCACGACGTTACCTGGTCTTGCCGGTGCCATTTTCCTGAAGTATCCGGGCATTCGGAAAGGGGACAAGGCCTCAAAATTTTGCCCCTGACATTGCCGTCGGTTACGATGACATGTGGAAAGATCAAACTTTCCCACGCCTCGGAAGGTACCGATTTCAGACCGAAATCCGTAAGGTACTTTTACGATCCATGACATCTATTTGCAAGCAATGTGAATGCGATAAAAGTTCTTTTGAAGTGCGCACCCGCAAGGGCGCGGCCCTGACAGCGGCAGCCGGTTGTGTGCCGGGTCAGCCGCGGTTGTGACAGACACGAACGACAGGCTGGAGAAAATGCGATTGGCGAAGGCGTGGAACAACTTATTGGCGAAGGCGACCGGCCCAGTCATTTTGGTTCCCCTGCGTCTTTTTCTGGCGGGCCTGATGGTGATCTGTGTCCAAGTTCAGGCTGGCCATGGTGCATCGACACCTGGGCAGCCGGTGAAGGTGGTCGGTGCACGGGTTGCGGGTGACCTCGTCAGAACGCGGTTCATCCTGGATCTCGAAGGCCAGATGGATGTTGCCATGTCCGGCCTCGCCGATCCCTATCGGTTGATACTGGATTTGCCCGAAGTCGGGTTTTCTCTGCCGGACGATGCGGGAAAAGAAGGCCGGGGTCTTGTTTCGGCTTGGCGCTATGGGCTGTTCGCTGCCGGCAAGTCGCGGATCGTGATCGACGTGAACGAGCCGGTCTCCATCGACAAGACCTTCGTCCTTCCGGCTGTCGATGACCAGCCGGCGCGTCTTGTCATCGATCTCGTCAAGACAACCCGCGACGATTTCCTGGAGTTCGTGCGCATCTCCCGCGAGGAAATGAAACAGCGCAACGGTGGGCGAAAGGGCGACCGACTTGATGCCCCGGAGGCGAAGGGGGATCGACCTGTGATCGTTCTCGATCCGGGGCATGGCGGTATCGATACAGGCGCGGAGGGAATTGCCGGAACGCTTGAGAAGGCCGTTGTTCTGGACTTCGCAAGCATTCTCAAGCGGAGGCTGGAGGAGACCGGACGCTATTCGGTGCACCTGACCCGCGAGGATGACACGTTCATTCCGCTCGGCAAGAGAGTTGAAATCGGCCACCGGCTGGAAGCAGATCTGTTCATTTCCATCCATGCCGATTCGGTCAGGCGCGGTCGCAAGGTCGTCCGTGGGGCGACAGTCTATACGCTCTCCGAAGAGGCATCGGACGATCTTGCCGGGGAACTTGCCGAAAGCGAGAACATGTCCGACATCATCGCCGGCGTAGAGCTCCAGGACGAGCCTACAGAGGTGACCGACATCCTGCTCGACCTAGCGAGGCGCGAGACACGCAATTTCTCGGTCCATTACGCCCGGACCCTTGTTTCCGAGCTCAAGAGTGCGGTGAAACTGATCAACAATCCGCACAGGTCTGCGGGTTTCCGTGTTTTGAAGGCCCATGATGTTCCTTCGGTTCTGGTCGAGTTGGGTTACCTGTCCAACGAACACGATGAGAAACTGCTGATTTCAGACGAGTGGCGCGACCGTATGGCGGGGGCGATCGTGGCATCTGTCGACAACTTCTTCCGGCCCCGTCTGGCGCGCCAGCAGGCCGAAGAGACCCAATAGCCCGACGCGCCGCAGTTTGCGGCCGGAAGCGGCATTTCGCGCTGCCTCAGCATCGCCATATTGGTGGAAGAGGAAGGCAGTGAATTGATTGAGGTTCCGCCGGTCCGAATCCGGTGTGTTCCTTGCGGGCATGTGTTAAGACCCGCGTGACAACAATGATCCGGGAAAGACGAGCCCGCGGTATGAAATTCCTTGTGAAGTTTTTTGGCTATCTGTTCGGGATCGGCGCAGCCCTGGGGCTCGTTGTGGCAGCTGGCGTGTGGATTTACCTGCAGCGCCTCAACGAGGGCCTGCCGGACTATACCGCGCTGAAGAACTACGAACCGCCGGTCATGACCCGCGTTCACGCGTCTGACGGCAGCCTGATGGCCGAATATGCGCGCCAGAGGCGCATGTTCCTGCCGATCCAGGCCATTCCAGATCGCCTGAAGCAGGCTTTCATCGCGACGGAAGACAAGAACTTCTACAGCCATATCGGCGTCGACCCTGAAGGCATCGCCCGAGCGGTAATCCGCTATGTGCAGAACCTTGGAAGCGGGCGGCGTCCGGAAGGTGCATCGACGATCACGCAGCAGGTGGCAAAGAACTTCCTGCTCACCAACGACGTGTCGATCGAGCGCAAGATCAAGGAAGCGATTCTATCGCTGCGCATCGAGCAGGCCTACACCAAGGACGAGATCCTCGAGCTGTACCTGAACGAGATCTACTTCGGTCTCGGCGCTTACGGCGTCGCCGCAGCATCGCTTCTCTACTTCGACAAATCCGTACATGAGTTGACCCTAGAGGAAATCGCCTATCTTGGCGCACTGCCCAAGGGCCCGAGCAACTATCATCCCTTCCGCAAGACGGAGGCCGCGATTGAACGCCGGAATTATGTTCTCGATCGCATGGTCGCCAGCGGGTTCGTTTCGGTCGAGGAAGGCGAGGAAGCCAAGGCCAAGCCGTTGAAGGTGACGCCGCGCGACACCGGTATTCAGCTGGAGGCTGCCGAATATTTCACCGAGGAGGTGCGGCGCGAGGTTGCCGATATCTTCGGCGAAAACCGCCTTTACGAAGGTGGTCTGTCGGTTCGCTCCACGCTCGATCCAAAGCTGCAGGTTCTTGCACGCAGGGTTCTTCATGAAGGCCTGATCGACTTTGACCGCAAACGCGACGGTTGGCGCGGACCGGTAAAGCAGATCAACATTTCCGGTGACTGGGGCGTGGAACTGGGAAGTGTCGAAGCCTATGGTGACTTGCCCGAGTGGCGGTTGGCCGTTGTGCTTGAAAGCGGTTCTTCCTCTGCAACCGTCGGGCTGCAGCCCAGAACACTCGTAAGTGGCCAGCTTTCGACGGACCGCACAACTGGCAAGCTGTTTCTTGAAACCATGAAATGGGCTCGTGTCAGCGGTCGCGAACCCGGCGCTGTTTCCGATGTACTCAAGCCGGGTGATGTCGTCTACGTGCAGGAAAGCGCAGTTGCCCCGGGCAGCTTCGAGCTTCGGCAGATTCCGAAGGTGTCCGGCGCTATCGTGGCTATGGACCCCTATACCGGACGCGTGCTTGCCATGGTTGGCGGCTTCAGCTTTGCACAAAGCGAGTTCAACCGTGCCACACAGGCCTACCGCCAACCAGGGTCTTCGTTCAAGCCGTTCCTATACGCTGCCGCGCTCGACAACGGCTACACGCCGTCGTCGGTGGTCATGGACGCTCCTCTCGAGATCAGCCAGGGACCGGGTCTGGGCACGTGGCGACCGCAGAATTATGGCGGCAAGTTCTATGGGCCCTCGACGCTCCGAACCGGCATCGAGTTGTCACGGAACGTGATGACGGTCCGGCTCGCTCAAGACATGGGCATGCCGCTCGTGGCGGAATACGCAAAGCGCTTCGGCATCTACGACAACATGCTGCCAGTGTTGTCCATGTCCCTTGGCGCTGGCGAGACGACCGTCATGCGCATGACTGCTGCCTACGCGACCATTGCCAATGGCGGCCGACGGATCAGGCCGACCCTGATCGACCGTATCCAGGATCGCTACGGGCGCACGATCTACAAGCATGACAGCCGGATCTGCGACGGGTGTACCCAGGATGATTGGACCGGGCAGGCCGAACCGGAGCTGATCGATGACCGCGAACAGGTGCTCGATCCGATGACCGCCTACCAGATCACCTCGATGATGGAAGGCGTGGTTCAGCGCGGAACGGCCACCGGCGTTCAGGCGGTCGGGCGTCCCGTGGCCGGCAAGACCGGAACCACGAATGACGAAAAAGATGCCTGGTTCATGGGCTTTACCCCGGACCTGGCGGTCGGTGTCTTCGTCGGCTACGACACGCCGCGCCCTATGGGGCGCGGGGCGACGGGCGGCCAGGTGGCCGCTCCCATCTTTACCGACTTCGTCAAGCAGGCTCTTGCCGACAAGCCACCGGTCGAGTTCCGCGTGCCCAAGGGCCTGCAGCTGATTCCGATCAACCGCCGCACCGGCCTTCGTGCTGCTGCGGGAACTCCCGGTACGATTCTGGAAGCGTTCAAGCCGGGTATGGCCCCACCGGACAGCTATTCGGTTATTGGCTTCCAGGACGAGATGGGGATCCCGCGCGAGGTCTCCCCGGAGGCTGGCCAAGCCGTTCTGAGCGGTACCGGCGGTCTCTACTGACGATCGGCTTTGCCGGTTTACAGGCCGGAACGACGCGGCTAATGTCCGCCCACTTTCTGCCCGGTCCCCAATGCGTGGGGCCGGGCTTCTTTCACAAATTGAGCGAGGTATCCGATGCGCGCCGAAATGGAAGGCATCGTCGATGAAATCAAGCAGGCCATAAGCCTGCTGAGGAGGCATCTTTGACTGGGATCAGGCTCTCGTCAGACTAGATGAACTCAACGCTGCGTCCGAAGACCCGACGCTTTGGAATGATCCAGCCAAGGCGCAAAAACTCATGCGGGAACGCCAGCAGCTGGACGACGGTATCAATGGCGTCAAAGGCCTCGAGCGGGACCTTGCGGACAACATCGAGCTGATTGAACTCGGCGAGATGGAAGACGACAAGTCGGTGATCGAGGACGCCGAGGATGCGCTGCGCGGTCTGAAGGACAAGGTTAACCAGCTTCAACTCCAGTCGCTGCTCTCAGGCGAAGCAGACGCCAACGACACCTATCTGGAAATCAATTCTGGAGCAGGTGGTACCGAGAGCCAGGACTGGGCCTCGATGATGTTGCGGATGTACCGCCGGTGGGCGGAAAAGCGTGGCTTCAAGGTCGAGGTTCTGGAATATCATGACGGCGAAGAAGCCGGTATCAAGTCAGCAACCCTGCTGATCAAGGGTGAGAATGCCTACGGCTGGCTGAAGACCGAATCCGGTGTTCACCGCCTTGTGCGCATCTCGCCATACGACAGTCAGGCGCGTCGGCATACCAGCTTCTCCAGCGCCTGGGTCTATCCGGTCATTGATGACTCGATCGATATCGAGGTCAATGAAAGTGATTGCCGGATCGATACCTACCGTGCATCGGGCGCGGGTGGTCAGCACGTCAACACCACCGACTCGGCCGTGCGTATCACGCACCAGCCGACAGGGATCGTGGTGCAGTGCCAGTCCGAACGTTCGCAGCACAAGAACCGCGCGACCGCGTGGTCCATGCTCAAGGCCCGGCTTTACGAGGCCGAGCTGAAGAAGCGCGAGGAAGCTGCCAACAAGGAACAGGCCTCCAAGACCGACATCGGTTGGGGCCATCAGATCCGTTCATACGTTCTTCAGCCCTACCAGCTGGTGAAGGATCTGCGTACGGGCGTGGAAAGCACGTCTCCGCAGGACGTTCTGGATGGGGACCTGGACAAGTTCATGGAAGCTGCGCTGGCCCAGCGGGTCTTCGGCGGCGACCAGGCGGAAGTTCAGGACATCGATTGATCGTCCAACCCTGTTCCGTCAATGAAAAAGGCGCTGTCCACGACAGCGCCTTTTTTCTTTTCCCATAGCCTGCAGATCAGCTGCGGATCAGCTTGTCCAGCCGGTCGCCGGCCGCGACAAAGTCTGCCGGATCAAGGGCTTCGTTGCCGATACGGATCTCATAGTGCAGGTGAGGGCCGGTGGACCGGCCGGTAGACCCGACGTGTCCTATGACGTCGCCAGCAGTGACATGGTCGCCTTCTGCCACCTGCAGACGGCTGAGATGGGCGTAGCGGGTGACAAGTCCATTGGCATGACGGATTTCGACAAGCTTGCCGTAGCCGCCCTTGCGCCCTGCATGAATCACGGTGCCGGGTGCGGCGGAATATACACGGGCGCCATACGGGGCCTTGAAATCCATGCCGGTATGCATCGCGATCTTGCCGAGGAAAGGATCGATCCGTGGTCCGAAGTTGCTGGAGATCTTGACGCTTTTCATTGGCCGGGCAATCGGCAGCCGCTGAGCTGCAAGCTTCAGATCATCAAGAGCGACCAAGGCACGCTCCGCCCGCTTGACGCGTCCGGAGAAGCCTTGTCCATGGAACGGGACAAAGGGGCCGCCGACACTGCCGCGCGCACGGGTCCTTTTGGCAACCGCGGCAAGATTTACCCCGAGCGGGCGTGTGGAAGCCAGGATCGTGTCGATCTGGTCCTCGGCGGCCACGGCAAGGGCGTCGAGTGCAGCAGCGCTTTCGGTCGTCATGGCGCGCAAATCGGCGTCGACCTGATCGAGCGCTGCCTGGTCACCGGATGTCGGCGTATGTTCGGTTGTCTTTTGCGGAAGTTCCTCAGCCGAAGAACTGCCCCTGAGCCCCAGAGCCTTGAGCGGATCGTCAAGCGGTTCCGATTCGCCGCCGATCGCAGACCTGTCATCGTCTTCAACCACTGTTGCTGCTGTCGACAACGGCTCCGGCTTTCGGCCCGGAAGATGGTTTCCAATCGCCAGGCGAATGCCGCTGCGCTCCGCGCGCTCGACCAGACTGCTGACGATGGAGTGGCGTTGGTTCAGTTCCTGCTGCTTGCGGATCAGTTCGGACACCTGCTGCTCGACACTCTGACGGTCGAGAACCTGCCGGCTGCTCATCCGGTCGAGTTCTGCCCGCAAACGGTCGATGCGATCCTGATAGCTGACCTCCAACGCTGCCTGCCTTGATTGCGCGGCCTCGACCATGTCGGTTCGTAGCAGCCAATAGGAAAGCGAGCCGAGAGAGGAAAGGGAGGTGACTGCAAGCAGGGCCGCGAGCGCAATAGCAGTACGAGGCCGGATAGAGAAGGCCGCTGTCTGCCCGTTTCTGGGGCGTGTCTGGCGATCCAGTCTTTCGGTCGCGAAACCGCTTTGACCGGATTGAGATTGACGGAACAAGGTCTCTCGCATCACTTGGCTACGGTGTTGAGTCGTTGATCCTGATTAGAGGCCGTTAAGGTTAATAAAAATTGTTTCCGGCTCATTTTTCGGAGCCTTCGTTCACGGAAAACCATTCGGCAGCCAGATGAAGGCGCTGGTTTGCAGCGGGGACCTTGCCCAGACGAGAGCGCGAAGCGACGGGTTAACGGCTGGTCCGGTGTTTCAGGCAAAACAAAACCCGGCGAGTGCCGGGTTCTGAATATTCAAGCGGCGCCTGTGCGCCGGTAATCGCCGAGCTTAGAGATCCTTCGCGGCTTCCAGAACTTCCTGCGCGTGTCCGGGCACCTTCACCTTGGGCCAGGTTCGGGCGATCGTGCCGTCGGCTGCGATGAGGAAGGTCGAGCGCTCGATCCCCATGTATTTCTTTCCGTACATGGACTTTTCCACCCAAACGCCAAAGGCATTACTTGCGGCTTGATCGGGGTCGGCTGCCAGCGTCACCGAAAGGTTGTGCTTGGCCTTGAACTTGTCGTGCTTCGCAGCCGTGTCAGGTGAGATCCCGACAATGCTGATCCCCAGCTTCTCGAATTCCGGCGCGAGCTCGGTGAAGGCAATTGCTTCCTTGGTGCACCCCGGCGTGTCGTCCTTGGGATAGAAATAGACGACGACCGGCGCGCCTTTTAGATCGGAGAGTCTGATCCGATTCCCGCCATCGGTATCCAGTTCGAAATCCGGTGCAACGCTGCCCGCTGCCAATACAGTCATTTTTGCCTTCCTTCCGACACACTAAGCCGTTTAAAGGTTGCGGGAAATCCGCGAGTTTGCGCTTCGGTTTAGTGCTTTTGCAGTGTGCATTGGTATCATAGGGCCCACGGCGACTCGATCAATTGCGACATGGACAAAAACCTGCCGCAGCGGCGACATGGAGCGCGCGGAAGATACGAGGTCTTCACACATCAATGAGTGCAGCGATCAAGGCAGGGACGCATATCTGGCGCGGATGGAGCCGCCGCCGGAGGATCGCGTCCAGTGTCGGGTTGTTTCTGGTCGTCTGCATCGCGGTTCTCGGTGTCCGGCTGATGAGCGGGCCGGTGCATCTGCCGATGTTCGCAAGGTTCATGGCAGAGCAGGCCAGCCGTGGACCTGCAAAGCTCACGATCGTCGATGCGTCCATAGACTTTGCCCACAAGGATGGCATTCGGGTTGTTGTCCGGGAGGCCCATCTTCGGCTTGAAGGCGAAGTCGCGGTAGAGGTCCTGCTCCCACGCGTCGAGGCACCGCTTGACGGAATGGCTCTGCTTGCCGGGAAAATTCATTTCGAATCGCTTGTTCTCGATCGTCCAAAAATCGTGCTGGGCGTCGAACAGAGTGAGCGTGAGCTGCCCGAGATGTCTCATCTCATGGAAGCTATCGACAAGGTTGCGGATGTTGTCGATCTTGAGTTCTCGCGACGCAACCTCGAGAAAGTCGAGGTTGCGAACGGCGAAGTTGAAGTCACTGGCGCGCTGGCGCGCTCGTTCAGGGGCATCGATGCGACAGTGCGTCGCCGTGATGACACCCGTATCGACGCGCTGGCGCGCGTTGCGGGACGCGTCGGTCCCTGGCAGCTGCAGCTGACGCGGCGCATCGGCGAGGGCGAGGAAGACGAAAAGCGTCTGTCACTGCTGTTTCGCGAGATTTCTCTCGGCGAACTGCTGGATGCGGAGCAGGAAGTACGCAGCGGCAAGGGGCTTGGCCTGCCGCTCAGCGTGCGCTTCGACACCAGGTTTGAAAATAACGGTGCGTTCAAGGTCGCCAGCCTGGTTACCAGGGCCAGCGACGGCTGGTTTCAGCTTGGCAGGTCCTCGGTACGATATGATGATGTGGCCCTTGCGCTTGAATGGGTCGCCGACCGTCCCGGGATCGAGATCACCACGTCTCACGCAATTTATGGCAACACGCAGATCTTCTTCAGCGGATCGATTCAGATTCCTGAAGAGGCCGGTGCGGACTGGACGATCGATCTTGCAACCGAGCGCGCGCAGTTCGGGTCTTCGGACATTCCGCTGGCCCCGATGACAATCGACGGAATCTCGATCGACGGGCGCATTGACCCGGTTGGGCGTACCTTCTTCTTCGATGAGGCGTTGCTCAAGTCCGGGCCATCCCAGATCATGGCGTCGGGCTCCGTCGAGTTGCGCGCTGACGGCCCCTACATTGCAGTGGCAGTGGACGGAAAAGACATTCCCTATGGTCTGACGAAGCAGGTCTGGCCGATAACGCTCGTCCCGCCGGCGCGCCGCTGGATCATCGACAGGATCCATGACGGAAGGATCACGCATTTCAGCTATCAGGCAGCGGTTCGCCCTCCGGCGTTCAACCCGGCTGATCCTGATCCGGGTTGGTCGGGCAACGACATGACCATGGAGCTTCAATTCCAGGGTGCTGAGATTGAACCCGTCGGCGACGTTCCCCGTATCTCCGGAGTTGATGGAACCGTAACGATTGCCGACGAAATCCTGACAGTACGAGGTTCAGACGGCATCGCACGGACCGAAGATGGTTCGGAGGTGGAGGTCCCCTCGGCAACCTTCAAGATCCTGAACCTGCGTGACCGGGAGAACAAGCTCGGCGTTCTTGATGTCGATCTGGTCGGAGACGCTGGCGACCTTGGCGAGATCGTCGACCGGGAGCCGTTCCGGGTGCTCGAGCGCGCAGACGTCTCAAGCGACGGGGTTTCGGGTCCCTCGGAAGCGACGATCCATGCCGAGTTCCCGATGCGCAAGCAGGTGGATCTGGCTGAGGTCGACTGGTGGGCGGAAGCGGTCTCAAAGAGTTTCACTGCCAGCAAACCGATCAAGGGGCACACGATCGCCAAGGGCAATATTCGTCTGCAGGCCGACCGGTCCCAGCTGGCAGTTGTCGGGAAAGGCGTTCTGGATGGTCTGCCTGCGGATATCAATCTGCTGCTCCCGCTCGGTGGTTCGAAGGTCAAGCCGCGGCAAGGCGTTGTTCTGGATGTCTCGGCCGACCAGCTGAAGCAGCGTGGCATAGACCTGACGGCATTCCTCGACGGGCCGATGGTCGTGCGCGTTGTCGATCTTGCCGGTCAGAGAACCTTCGAGATCGATCTGGAGCAGACCCGCGTGCGTCTCGACGCTCTTGGTTGGGAGAAGGCGCCCAATGTTCCCGCAACGGTCCGCTTCGTTCTCGATCCGCAGGACGATGGCCAGGAAGTTCGGGACTTCCGGCTCCTGTCAGATGGCGTGGAGGTTGCGGGCAATCTTTCTCTTTCGTCCGGGGGAGATCTGGTAGAGGCGTCGTTCTCAAGGTTCCGGCTGCGGGCTGGGGACAACGTCTCGCTGACGATCCAGCGCGGTTCCGGCGGCAAGTACAAGGTCGCCATGTCCGGGGAAGAGTTCGACGCGCGAGGGCTGATCCGCCAGGTCGGGAAACCCAGGGGCGGGGACAGCAGCTCCGGCTTTTCCAAGGGGCTCGCCATCACGGCGAATGTTTCCCGGCTAAAGGGCTTCAACGACACAAACGTCGAGAAGTTCACCGGCATTCTGGAAACGGATGCCAACGGGCTGACAGCAGCTGACGTTACGGGCATGCTCAATGGCCGGGCTCCGTTCAGTTTCGAGATCGAGGATCGCAGCGATGGGGCAGGGCGCAATGCGATCGGGGCATTCGATGACGCAGGTGCAATGCTCAAGTTTCTCAATCTCTACGACCGCATGCGCGGCGGCCAGGGACAGCTTCAGGCCCGGATGGAAAGTCATGAGAGCTGGGAGGGTACTTTCGGGGTCCGATCCATGTCGATCACCGAAGACCCTGCCATCCGCAAGCTGCGCGAACAACCCGGGCTGTTGGGGCAACGGGATCAGGGCGCGATCCATGCCATTCGCGGTCAGCAGGGCGGTGAGGCGTCCTTCGAAACCCTGGACATTGCTTTCGTTCGCCAGGGAGACCGTTTGACAATCACGAAAGGCGCCCTTCAAGGGGCGGTGATCGGAGGCACGGTAACGGGCGATGTCGACCTCAAGGCGCAAACGCTTGATCTGACGGGAACCTTTGTGCCGATCTACGCGCTGAACAATATCTTCGCCAAGATCCCGATTCTCGGTTTTGCGCTCGGGGGCGGATCCCAGGAGGGGCTGATCGGTGTGACCTACAAGGTAAGCGGTCCACTCGGAGATCCGGTTCTTTCGGTCAATCCGATCTCTGCAATCGCGCCCGGGATCTTTCGCAAGATGTTCGAATTCAACTAGACAAACGAAAAGGCCAGGCAGTTGCCCGGCCTTTTCGTTTCATGTGTCGTCGCTTGTCCTAGACCGGCTTCAGCAGAACGTGCTTCTTCTTGCCAAGCGAGAGCTTGATGATGCCCTCTTCGGTCAGGTCGCCCGAGGTCAGTTCGCGCTCGTGGCTCTGCTCTGCCTTGTCGTTGATCTTGACGGCACCGCCCTTGATGTTGCGGCGCACCTCGCCGTTTGAGGCGCAAAGCCCGGCGGTCACAAAGGCATTGAGGATGCCGATGCCGGCATCGAGGTCGGATTTTGCAACTTCAACGGTCGGCAGGCCTTCCGCAGACTGACCTTCCTCGAAGGCCTTTCGGGCTGTCTCCGCAGCGGCTTCCGCCTTCTCGCGGCCATGAATCAACGTCGTCGCCTCGGTGGCCAGAACCTTCTTGGCTTCGTTGATCTCAGCGCCTTCCAAGTTCGCGAGGCGCTTGATCTCATCCATCGGTAGAATGGTGAAGAGCTTCAGGAACTTCTCGACGTCGGCGTCTTCCGTGTTGCGCCAGTACTGCCAATAGTCATAGGCCGAAAGCTGCTCCTCGTTGAGCCAGACTGCACCTGCGGCGGTCTTGCCCATCTTCGCTCCCGATGCCGTGGTCAGCAGCGGCGATGTCAGGGCGAAGGCAGTCGTTTCTTCCAGGCGGCGTACAAGGTCGGTGCCGGAGAGGATGTTTCCCCACTGGTCAGAGCCACCCATCTGCAGTCGGCAACCCGTACGCCGGTAAATCTCCAGGAAGTCGTAGCCCTGCAGCAGCATGTAGTTGAATTCCAGGAACGACAGGTTTTGTTCTCGCTCGAGGCGAAGACGCACGCTGTCGCGCTGGATCATTTGGTTGACGGAGAAATGTCTCCCGATTTCGCGCAGGAAGTCGACGTAGTTCAGCTTCAGCAGCCACTCGGCGTTGTCCATCATGATGGCGTCGGTCGGACCATCGCCGAACGTCAGCAGCTTTTCGAAGACCTTGCGGATGCCGGCCTTGTTTTCCTCGATGGTCTCTTCGGTCAGCAGCTTGCGGCTTTCATCCTTGCCGGAGGGGTCGCCGACGCGGGTGGTTCCGCCGCCCATCAGGGCGATCGGCCGGTGACCGGTCTGCTGGAACCAGTAAAGCATCATGATCGGAACGAGGGACCCGGCATGGAGGCTCGGGGCGGTGCAGTCAAAGCCGATGTAGGCCGTCACGGTCTCGTTCGCGCACAGCTCGTCCAGACCCTGCGGGTCGGAGATCTGATGAATGAATCCGCGCTCGGAGAGGACTTTCAAAAACTCTGACTTGAATTCGCTCATCACCGGTTCCGTGTCGTGCTCAGGCAGCCCAAATGGCCGTCAGTATTTGCGTTTCGCCCGCTATATCGGATGTCGTGGCAGATTTCACGGGGCAATGGCAAAAAAGTTCCTGAAACACCGAAAGGGGGCGAGGCAATCTGTTCACTGACCTTGGGGAGGTGGAATGCGGTCGTTCTCACGTGCTTTTCGTCCCGGATTGACAGGGCAGCCGGATTGCCGTCATTTCCCGAGCCTCATTGCGTTTTCCGAGTACCGATCCCAACGACAGGCAGCACTTTCATGAAACTGGATCCGTTTTATCTGATCGTCGACAAGGCGGAGTGGATTGATCGCCTCGGACCTTTGGGTCTTAAGCTGGCGCAGCTGCGGCTCAAGGATCTACCGGCCGCTGAGATCCGTCAGCAGATACGCGATGCTAAGCGGGCGGCCGACAAGCATGGAGTGACCCTGGTCATCAACGATTACTGGGACATGGCCATCGATGAAGGCTGCGCGTGGGTTCATCTGGGGCAGGAGGATCTCGATGACGCCGATCTGGCGGTTATCCGCAGCGCAGGCCTGAAGCTCGGGCTGTCGACCCATGACGGTGCCGAGCTGGACCGCGCCTTGGCAGCAGAGCCGGACTATATCGCGCTTGGCCCGGTGTTTGAGACGACGGTCAAGGAGTTGAAGTGGGCCCCGCAGGGAATCGACCGGCTTGCCACCTGGAAGGAAAGGGCCGGCTCCCTGCCACTCGTTGCGATTGGGGGCATGACGCCGGAACGGGCAGACGCGGCGCTTCGGGCCGGTGCGGACAGCGTGGCAGTCGTGACCGACGTTCTCGCAAATGCGGACCCTGAAGCCAGAACGTGCGAATGGCTGGAGGTGACAGCGTTCCGGCGCTGACAAAGCGCGCAGCGGGCCAGGTTAGAATGCTCGAACTTAATTGGATACAATAACTTGTCTGGATTTCTTCATCTTCTTTCAGGAAAGATCGCCGCCGGAAAATCGACACTGGCGCGAGACGTGTCCTCCAAGCCGGGTCATGTACTCATCAGCGAGGATGAATGGCTTGCATCGCTGTTCGGTCCTGAAATGGCGACGATAAGGGACTATGTCCGTTGTTCCGGGCGCCTGCGGCAGGTCATGGCTCCACATGTGGTTGCCTTGCTTGAAGCCGGAGTGTCGGTCGTCCTCGATTTCCCGGCAAACACCCCGGAGACCCGGGCCTGGATGAAGCAGGTTATCGACGCGAGTGGATGCGAGCACACGTTGCACTACCTGAATGTTCCGGACGATGTCTGCAAGGCGCGGCTGCAGGCGCGCAATGCCGGTGGCGGCCATGAATTCACGGTTAGCGATGAGCAGTTCGACGCAATCACGCGGCATTTCGTTGCTCCAACGCCGGCCGAAGGCTTTGATATCGTTGAGCATGGGGGCGGCGACTGACCACGTCGCTCTCGATCTTCTCCGGAGGAAAACAAAAAGGCCGGGCGAATGCCCGGCCTTTCCGTTTCCGAAATCCTTGGGAGGATTAGACGGAGTAGTACATGTCGAATTCGACCGGATGCGGCGTCATTTCGTAACGCTCGACTTCTTCCATCTTCAGTTCGATGTAAGCGTCGATCTGGTCGTCGTCGAACACGCCACCGGCCTTGAGGAACTCACGGTCCGCATCAACTGCTTCGAGAGCTTCGCGCAGGGTGCGGCAGACGGTCGGGATCTCGGCCAGTTCTTCAGCCGGCAGATCGTAGAGGTTCTTGTCCATGGCGTCGCCCGGATGGATCTTGTTCTTGATGCCATCGAGACCAGCCATCAGCAGAGCCGAGAAGCAGAGGTACGGGTTCGCGGTCGGATCCGGGAAGCGGACTTCAACGCGCTTTGCCTTCGGGTTGGACGAGAACGGGATACGGCAGGAAGCCGAACGGTTACGCGAGGAGTATGCCAGCAGAACCGGTGCTTCGTAGCCCGGGACCAGACGCTTGTAGGAGTTGGTCGACGGGTTGGTGAAGGCGTTCAGGGCCTTGGCATGCTTCAGGACACCGCCGATGAAGTACAGGCAGGTCTCGGAGAGGTCTGCGTACTGGTTGCCGGCGAAGGTCGGCTTGCCGTCGTTCCAGATGGACAGGTGGCAGTGCATGCCAGTGCCGTTGTCACCGAAGACCGGCTTCGGCATGAACGTCGCGGTCTTGCCGTAAGCGTGAGCAACCTGGTGCACGACGTACTTGTAGATCTGCATGTTGTCGGCGCACTTGGTCAGCGTGTCGAACTTCATGCCGAGCTCATGCTGAGCGGACGCCACTTCGTGGTGGTGCTTTTCGGTCGGAACGCCCATTTCGGCCATGACGGAAAGCATTTCAGAACGGATGTCCTGGCAGCTGTCGATCGGCGGAACCGGGAAGTAGCCGCCCTTGGTGCGGACGCGGTGGCCGAGGTTGCCGGTTTCGTATTCAGCATCCATGTTGGTCGGCAGCTCGGAGCTGTCGAGCTTGAAGCCCGTGTTGTACGGGTCAGCTGCGAAGCGAACGTCGTCGAAGACGAAGAATTCAGCTTCCGGACCGACGAAGATGGTGTCGCCGAAGCCACCGGACTTCACGTAGGCTTCCGCCTTCTTCGCGGTCATGCGCGGGTCGCGGTTGTAGGCTTCACCGGTGATCGGGTCGACGATGTCGCAGAAGATCGCCATGGTGGTCTGAGCGAAGAACGGATCGATATGCGCGCTTTCCGGGTCGAGAACCATCATCATGTCCGACTCGTTGATGGCCTTCCAGCCGGCAATCGAGGAACCGTCGAAGGCGGTACCTTCAGCGAACATGTCTTCATCGATGAGAGCAACGTCGAACGTGACGTGCTGCATCTTTCCGCGCGGATCGGTAAAACGCAGGTCGACGAATTTAACGTCCTTTTCCTTGATTTCCTTGAGGACCTCAGAGGCGGTGGTCATACTGTCCATCCCTTTAACTTATTTGATCAGTAGGGTTCGTCTCGATACGCCGTCGTTTGAAATTTTCACGTGCGTGCGGATCGAATTCCGGGTTTGGCCGTTGGCGGCCGGTGGGGAGAAAATCAGATGGCGTCTTCGCCGGATTCACCGGTACGGATACGCACTGCTTCCTCGATGTTGGAAACGAAGATCTTGCCGTCACCGATGCGCCCAGTCTGGGCGGCAGACCGAATCGCCTCGACGGCTTTTTCCACCATATCGCCGGTGAGCACAATCTCGACTTTCACCTTCGGCAGAAAATCGACGACATACTCAGCGCCGCGGTAGAGTTCGGTGTGGCCTTTCTGGCGTCCGAAACCCTTGGCTTCCGTTACAGTGATCCCCTGGAGGCCGACCTCCTGGAGAGCTTCCTTAACTTCATCCAACTTGAAGGGTTTAATGATCGCCTCGATCTTTTTCATCACCTTCGTCTCTCTCCAAATTTCTTGGCCATGAATGATGGCGGGTTGGTCGTGCCTTGGCAGGTTTGACCAGGAACTCCACTTCGGTGTTAGCACATCTCGTGCCAATTGGTGCTGACGCCTCAAAACGCCGGAAAATTGAGCATTTCAGAGCAGCGTAAGCGAAGCCAAGGTCAAGTCGCTCGCAATTTTTGCATAATTAGTATGCAGTCCGCATAATAAATGTGCAAATTTGTATTTATCTCGGCTTCCAACGCGGACAAGACGGCCAAGGCCGCTCATCCAGTCCATTCTCCCTTCTGGCAGTAATCCATTGAATTCCGATGCGCGACGGAGTGCATGTGGGCTCGGATGAGACTACGATCGATCCAAGTTGTTCCATCATTTCCCATTGTTTCAAGGGACGGTTTCGTGACCGATTTTTCAACCGACGCAATCGAACTTCTGACGCCCGACGAGATGGGGAGGGCTGACCGCACAGCAATCGCCGGTGGTGTTCCGGGCATAGAGCTCATGCGGACAGCGGGAGCTCATGTCGGTCGGGTCGCTGAAACGCTGTGCCGTCCAGGGGGCAGGGTGGTCGTCGTATCTGGCCCGGGAAACAATGGAGGTGACGGGTTTGTTGCCGCGAAATACCTGAAAGGTCATGGGTACCCGGTGGACGTCTGGCTCTTGTGTGAGGCGGATAAACTCAGGGGTGATGCGGCCCAGGCCTTTCAGGAGATGGGCTTTGAACCCCGGCCCGTGGACCTGGCCGGCCTGTCGCAAAGCCTATCCGGGGCGGCGCTCGTGATCGACGCGATGTTCGGAGCGGGGCTTGACCGGCACTTAGAGGGGCTGGCCGCTGACTGTGTCGAGTTGATCAATTCCAGCGGTGTCGATGTTCTTTCCGTGGATTTGCCGTCCGGTGTCAATGGCGCAACCGGCCAGGTCATGGGTGCCTCGGTGCATGCCAAAAAAAGCATCACTTTCTTCCGGCTCAAGCCCGGGCACCTGCTTTACCCGGGGCGCGCGCTACGCGGTGAGGTAAAGTGTGTCGATATCGGGATCCCGGATGACGTTCTGAGCGATATCAGGCCGCAAACGTCTCGAAATCTCCCGGGGCTGTGGATGGGGCACTGGCCTGTCCCCCAGGTCAATGGTCACAAATACGAACGCGGCCATGCGGTTGTCTTCTCGGGGCCGATGCATTCCACTGGCGCGGCGCGCCTTGCTGCGGCGGCGGCTCTCAGGGCTGGTGCGGGACTGGTAACGGTCGCGTCGCCTCCATCTGCCTTGATGACCAATGCCGCGCATCTGACGGCGGTGATGCTGCGTCCGGTCAGGGATCGAGAAAATATTATAGATCTCCTGAAGGACCGACGCTTCAACTCGGTTGCAATTGGCCCGGGCTATGGCGTCGGCGAGGGCTGCGCGACCGCGGTCATGGCCATTCTCGGATCCGGTGCCTGCGTGGTTCTAGACGCGGATGCGCTGACGAGTTTCCAGCAGGACCCGGCTTCGTTGTTTGAGCAAATTCGTGGGCGGGAAGCCAGTGTCGTGCTGACGCCTCATGATGGTGAATTCAGGCGGCTTTTCCCCGATCTCGCGGAACTCTCTAAACTGGAGCGGGCAAAAAAGGCGGCCGAGCGCTCTGGCGCGGTGGTCATATTGAAGGGGCCGGATACCGTCATCGCGGATCCTTCGGGACAGGCGGCGATCAACGACAACGCGCCTCCTTGGCTGGCCACGGCCGGTTCGGGTGACGTGCTTGCAGGGATCGTCACCGGACTTCTCGCCCAGTCTGTGCCGGCATTCGAGGCAGCATGCATGGCAGTCTGGCTGCATGGTGCGTCCGGGATCGAGGCGGGACCGGGGCTGATTGCCGAGGATCTCGGTTCCGCGCTTCGGCCCGTAATCGCCCGGCTTGTGGAAAAAGCCTGACGGGAAAGCATGAAAAAAACCGCTTGGCCCTTTGACGGTCGGGAAGCCGGTGCTATAGAGGCCGCGCTTCGACGCCGGGCCTGGCCCTGGCGTCTGCGGATGTGGTGAAATTGGTAGACACGCCAGATTTAGGTTCTGGTGCCGCAAGGCGTGGGGGTTCAAGTCCCTCCATCCGCACCATTCTTGCTTGCGCTATCGCGCTGCGCGCGCCGTGAGCGCAAAATCGGCTGTGGCCTTGATGCCAGACCGATACTGAGCGTTTCAGGCCGGATAAAGCGTAGAGACAGAGCCGCAAATCGGCCTATCCCCTTGACACTTTCGGGCCCACCCTTTATCGCGCTCCCATCGTGCGCCTCGCGATTATCATGAGGCGCGGCGTAGCCTGATTGATCGCCTCCTTCGTGACTGGCGGGCGCCGGGAGACGCCGAGATCGAATTTTTACAACAAGCATCCGGAACGGATCGTTCCAGACCGAGGACGAAGCAAACCCATGCAGGTTACCGAAACCCTCAATGAGGGCCTCAAGCGAGAGCTGAAAATCGAAATTCCGGCCGGTGATCTGGCTGCAAAGCTCGACGCCTATATGGAGGACATGAAGTCCAAGGCACAGATCAAGGGCTTTCGTCCGGGCAAGGTGCCGGTTTCCCATCTGAAGAAGATGTATGGCCGTCAGGCCATGGCGGAAATCCTGTCGAATACCATCCAGGAAACCACTCAGAAGGCCATTGAGGACCGCTCCGAGCGTCCGGCCCTGAACCCGTCCATCGACCTTCCGGATGAGGAAGCGGAAAAGATCCTGGCCGGCGACGCCGACCTGTCCTTCTCCATGTCCTACGACATCCTGCCGGAATTCGAGATCGTCGACTTCAAGGGCATCGAAATCGAACGCCCGGTTGTCGAGATCCCGGAAAGCGAAGTTGACGAGCAGGTCGCCGAGATCGCCAAGAACAACACCCCGTTCGAGGAAAAGAAGGGCAAGGCCAAGGAAGGTGACCGGGTCACCATGTCCTATCTCGGCAAGATCGATGGTGAGCCTTTCGAAGGCGGGGCCGACGAAAACGGCCAGCTGGTTCTCGGCTCCGGTCAGTTCATCCCGGGCTTTGAAGATCAGCTGATCGGCGTGAAGGCTGGCGACGAGAAGGTTGTTGAAGTGACCTTCCCGGAAGAATATCCGGCAAAGCACCTGGCTGGTAAGCCGGCAACCTTCGACATCGTCGTCAAGGAAGTCGCGGCACCTGGCGAAGCCAAGATCGACGACGAGTTCGCCAAGGGCCTTGGCCTTGAGTCGCTCGACAAGCTGAAGGAAATCGTCCGCGGCCAGATCGAGAGCCAGTTCGGTCAGATGACCCGTCAGCGCGTCAAGCGCCAGCTTCTGGATAAGCTCGATGAGCATTACTCCTTCGATCTGCCGGAAGGCCTGCTGAACTCCGAGTTCGATGCAGTCTGGCGCCAGGTCGAGGAAGACATGAAGCGCAACGAGAAGACCTTCGAAGACGAAGGTACGACCGAGGAAGCTGCGAAGGCCGACTACCGCAAGATCGCCGAGCGCCGTGTGCGCCTTGGTCTGGTCCTGTCCGAAATCGGTGAAAAGAACGAGATCCAGGTGACCGACGAAGAACTGCAGCGCGCTCTTTATGACCGCGTCCGCCAGTTCCCGGGCCAGGAGCAGCAGGTGTTCGAATTCTACAAGAACAACCAGCAGGCTCTCGCTTCGCTGCGTGCGCCGATCTACGAGGAAAAGGTCGTCGACTACATGCTCGAGCTGGCCAAGGTCACCGACAAGACGGTCACCAAGGAAGAGCTTGAGAAGCTTGTCGCCGATGAGGACGACGCGGCGTAAGCGTTTTCCTTCGAAAAATCAGCAGATGCGGCCCCGGCTTTAACCTTGCCTTCACGCCGCATCTGCCATGTCTTTGCGTTGAGGGCGACATCCCCTATGTATGGGGTGTCGCTTTTTTCGAGTCAGGCCCTGGATTCGTTCCGGCGTCTACAGGGCGGTATCTGGCCGTGGAGCCCACGGCCGTCTCAAAGAATATGGATGAGGTATGAAGGATCCTGTCGATATCTACATGAACACTCTCGTTCCGATGGTCGTCGAACAGACGAACCGCGGCGAGCGGGCCTTCGATATCTTCTCGCGTCTCCTGAAGGAGCGGATCATCTTCCTGACGGGTCCGGTCGAAGACCACATGGCCACCCTGATCAGCGCCCAGCTGCTGTTCCTGGAAGCTGAAAATCCGACCAAGGAAATCGCTGTCTACATCAACTCGCCTGGCGGTCTCGTGACTGCCGGACTGGCGATCTACGACACCATGCAGTTCATCCGTCCGGCAGTGTCCACGCTCTGCATCGGTCAGGCCTGTTCCATGGGGTCGCTGCTTCTGGCTGCCGGTGAGAAAGACATGCGCTTCTCGCTGCCCAATGCACGCGTGATGGTTCATCAGCCGTCCGGCGGGTTCCGTGGCCAGGCTGCTGACATCATGCTGCATGCCCAGGAGATCCTGAAGATGAAGCGCCGTCTCAACGAGATCTACGTCAAGCACACGGGCCAGTCCCTGGATGCTGTCGAAGAGGCTCTTGAGCGCGACAATTTCATGAGCGCCGATCGCGCCAAGGAATTCGGGATCATCGATAACGTGATCACCGATCGCGCCAGCCTGGCGGCGGACGCGGAAGCCAAGTGATCCTTATGCCTGTCTGCGGGAAAGCCGTGGACAGGCATTTGTGACCGCTAGATATGGTCGTTTTACTCTTTCGCCTTAAACCTATATTGATTTTTACGGGCGAAGCATGGTCACATTGATCGCCATTAAGAGTAAAATCGGTCCTAGGCGGAAAATTCGAACCAGATGCCTTATTTTGGTTCGATCTTGAAAGGTAAGGAGGCGCTTGTCCTCCTAAAGTACGCGGGGTTGAATAAATGACCAAGGCCAGCGGCAGCGACTCCAAGAATACCCTTTACTGCTCGTTCTGCGGTAAGAGTCAGCATGAAGTGCGCAAGCTGATCGCCGGCCCGACTGTTTTCATTTGCGATGAATGTGTCGAGCTGTGCATGGACATCATTCGCGAGGAGAACAAGTCCTCGCTGGTGAAGTCCCGTGATGGTATCCCGACGCCTCAGGAAATCCGCAATGTCCTCGACGACTATGTCATCGGGCAGAACAGCGCGAAGAAGGTCCTGTCGGTTGCCGTTCACAACCATTACAAGCGCCTGAACCACGCTTCCAAGAACAACGACGTGGAACTGGCGAAGTCGAACATCCTGCTCGTCGGTCCGACCGGCTGCGGCAAGACGCTCCTGGCCCAGACGCTGGCGCGCATCCTCGACGTGCCGTTCACCATGGCCGATGCGACCACGCTGACCGAAGCCGGCTATGTGGGCGAGGATGTCGAGAACATCATTCTGAAACTTCTGCAGTCCGCCGACTACAATGTGGAACGCGCTCAGCGCGGTATTGTCTACATCGATGAGGTCGACAAGATCAGCCGCAAGTCGGACAATCCTTCGATCACCCGCGACGTGTCGGGCGAGGGCGTTCAGCAGGCCCTCTTGAAGATCATGGAAGGCACCGTGGCTTCCGTGCCGCCGCAGGGTGGCCGCAAGCACCCGCAGCAGGAATTCCTGCAAGTGGACACGACCAACATCCTGTTCATCTGCGGTGGTGCGTTTGCAGGTCTCGACAAGATCATCTCGGATCGCGGAACCCAGACTTCCATCGGCTTCAAGGCACAGGTGCACGCGCCTGAAGATCGCCGTATCGGCGAACTGTTCTCCGTCATGGAGCCGGAAGATCTGCTGAAGTTCGGCCTGATCCCGGAATTCGTCGGTCGTCTGCCGGTCATCGCGACACTGGAAGACCTCGATGAAGAAGCTCTGGTGACGATCCTGACCGAGCCGAAGAATGCTCTGGTCAAGCAGTATCAGCGCCTGTTCGAGATGGAAAACGTCGAATTGACCTTCCACGATGAAGCTCTGAAGGCGATTGCCCGCAAGGCAATCGAGCGCAAGACCGGTGCGCGTGGCCTGCGCTCTATCCTGGAGGCCATCCTGCTCGATACCATGTACGAGCTGCCGGGCCTGAAAGGCGTCAAGGAAGTGGTGATTTCGCCCGAGGTGGTGAAGGGCGAGGCTCGTCCTTTGTACATCTACGAAGACCGCGAAGAATCTTCTGCGACCAGCGCCTGATTGCGTCATCACGCGAATGAGAAAATGCCGCCCACTCGGGCGGCATTTTTCGTTTCAATCTTGGAAAAGCCTTCAGTTTTCCACCGTAATGATAAGCTGGCGCAACCTTTGGGGGGAACTTGCGCCGTTGCCTTGACAGTGGGGCGACCGGTGTCCACCTAATAGGACAACACGACGGCCTTGGGGACCGCAATCATGCCCAATGGGGTGATCCGGTTCAGCACCTTGCAAACACCTCCCGTTTGCCGCCGTCCGTCAGTATCTCGCACCGCTGGACAATCCGGGGGGTGGGATGCGCAGAGAAAGGAATGGAAATGAGCGAAACCGAAATCCGCTCTTCGAACGAAGACGGCAAGTCCGTCTATCCTGTGCTGCCTCTGCGGGACATCGTGGTTTTCCCGCACATGATCGTTCCGCTCTTTGTCGGCCGCGAGAAATCCATTCGGGCCCTCGAAGAGGTCATGAGCACCGACAAGCATATCCTGCTGGCGACGCAGGTGAATGCTGCCGATGACGATCCGGACACGGACCAGATTTATGAGGTTGGAACCCTTGCGACCGTCCTCCAGCTTCTGAAGCTGCCGGACAATACGGTCAAGGTTCTGGTCGAAGGCGGCGCTCGCGCGCGCATCGACGAGTACACCGATCGTGCCGAATACTATGAGGCAAGCGCCGAGGTTCTGCCCGAGAAAGATGGCGAGAACATCGAGGTCGAGGCTCTGGCCCGCTCGGTCATCACCGAGTTCGAGAACTACGTCAAGCTGAACAAGAAGGTCTCGCCGGAAGTTCTCGGCGCAGTCAATCAGATTGATGACTACTCGAAGCTCGCCGACACCATTGCCTCGCATCTGGCGATCAAGATCCAGGAAAAGCAGGAGATCCTCGGCATCGTTTCCGTGTCCGAGCGTCTCGAGCGCGTCCTGGGCATGATGGAAAGCGAGATTTCGGTCCTTCAGGTCGAGAAGCGTATCCGCTCGCGCGTCAAGCGCCAGATGGAGAAGACCCAGCGCGAGTACTATCTGAATGAGCAGATGAAGGCCATTCAGAAGGAGCTTGGCGACAGCGAGGACGGCCGTGACGAAGTGGCCGAACTTGAGGAAAAGATCAAGAAGACCAAGCTGTCCAAGGAAGCTCGCGAGCGTGCTGCAGCCGAGATCAAGAAGCTCAAGCAGATGAGCCCGATGTCCGCCGAGGCGACCGTCGTGCGCAACTATCTGGACTGGCTTGTCGGCATTCCGTGGGGCAAGAAGAGCAAGGTCAAGCATGACCTCGAGCTTGCGGAAAAGGTGCTCGATACCGACCACTACGGCCTCGAAAAGGTCAAGGAACGTATCGTCGAATACCTTGCCGTGCAGAAGCGTGCGAACAAGCTGAAGGGTCCGATCCTCTGCCTCGTCGGTCCTCCTGGCGTCGGCAAGACCTCGCTTGGCAAGTCCATCGCCAAGGCGACGGGGCGTGAGTTCGTCCGCATGTCGCTCGGCGGCGTGCGCGATGAGGCCGAGATCCGTGGTCATCGCCGGACATACATCGGTTCGATGCCCGGTAAGGTCATCCAGTCGATGAAGAAGGCAAAGAAGTCCAATCCGCTCTTCCTTCTCGATGAGATCGACAAGATGGGCATGGACTTCCGCGGTGATCCGTCATCGGCCCTCCTTGAAGTGCTCGATCCGGAACAGAACGGTTCCTTCATGGATCACTATCTGGAGGTCGAATACGATCTGTCAGACGTCATGTTCGTGACCACCGCGAATACGCTGAACATTCCTGGCCCTCTCATGGACCGCATGGAAATCATTCGTATCGCCGGCTACACCGAGGATGAGAAGGTCGAGATCTGTCGGCGTCATCTGATCCCGAAAGCCGAGAAGGACCACGGCCTTCGCGAGGGCGAGTTCTCGATCACGGATGAAGCACTGAGGTTCGTGGTACGCCGTTACACTCGTGAAGCGGGTGTGCGTAACATGGAGCGCGAAATGGCGACCCTTGCCCGTAAGGCGGTCAAGGACATCCTCATGAGTGATCAGGAGAGCATCACGGTCACCGAGGAAGTTGTCGAGAAGTACCTGGGCGTACCCCGCTACCGCTACGGTGAAGCGGAGACGGAAGACCAGGTCGGTGTTGTCACCGGTCTTGCCTGGACGGAAGTCGGCGGCGAGTTGCTCACCATCGAAGGCGTGATGATGCCGGGCAAGGGCAAGATGACCGTGACGGGCAACCTGCGCGATGTCATGAAGGAATCGATCTCCGCTGCGGCATCCTACGTCCGTTCGCGTGCTGTCGATTTCGGGATCGAGCCGCCGCTGTTCGACAAGCGGGACATTCACGTCCACGTTCCGGAAGGGGCGACCCCGAAGGATGGTCCGTCTGCCGGTATCGCAATGGCCACTGCGGTCATCTCGACACTGACGGGCATCCCGGTGCGCCGTGATGTTGCGATGACGGGTGAGATCACTCTGCGTGGCCGTGTCCTGCCGATCGGCGGACTGAAGGAAAAGCTCCTTGCGGCTCTTCGCGGTGGGATCAAGACCGTCATGATCCCGGAAGACAATGCCAAGGACCTGACCGACATTCCGGACAGCGTGAAGAACTCGCTCGAGATCATTCCCGTGTCGAGCATGGAAGAGGTACTCAAGACCGCTCTGGTCAGGGTGCCGGACCCCATCGAATGGGATGAGGCAAGTGCCGAAGCGGCAGCCAAGGCAAAGGCCGCGGAAGACGAATCGGCAGGCGTTGTCGCTCACTGACAACGCATGTTGCATTGCATAAATCGAAAAGCCCCGGCTTTGCCGGGGCTTTTCTTATGAAAAACCCAGGTAAATGGCGGTTTTCTGCGAAATTATGGCTTGCATCGAAAGCCATTTCGCCCGACTTTCCGGCAACGGCGCTGACGAGAATCGTCGGCCACCCGCCGTTTCTTAGAAAGGTATCTGCTATGAACAAGAACGATCTGATCGCAGCCGTCGCAGAAAAGACCGGCCTCACCAAGGCTCAGGCAGGCGAAGCTGTCGACGCAACCTTTGAAGCTGTCACCGAGACCCTCAAGGGCGGTGGTGAAGTTCGCATCATCGGTTTCGGCAACTTCACCGTTTCCGAGCGTGCTGCCACCGAAGGCCGCAACCCGCGCACTGGTGAAACGATCCAGATCCCGGCTTCCAAGACGCCGAAGTTCAAGGCCGGCAAGGGCCTCAAGGATGCCGTCAACTCCTGATCCGGAGTTACACTGGCTGAATTGCCAAACCCCGTGCACGAAAGTGCGCGGGGTTTTTCATTGTAGATGCCTCTCGAGTTTCCAGAGGCAGGCAGGGCGTGCGCGGCGTCCGGGAGCGTTGCGCGAAGCCGTGGCAGCTCTTGTTGATAAGTCGATGGCTTTTCCTTGCAAAGGCCGGTGAAAGGTCCTAGAACCCGTCTCACCGAACGCCGGGGCCACCCCGGACGCTTCAGGGCGATTAGCTCAGTTGGTAGAGCGCCTCGTTTACACCGAGGATGTCGGGAGTTCGAGTCTCTCATCGCCCACCATTTTCCCAATTTATCTTTGAATGACAGAAGCGGCATTGCGCAGTCGTGGTTTTCTGCGCTTAAGCGCGACCCTGATGCGGGTGACCCAACGCGGGCGGCCAGGTGATCTGCAGCCTTGCGCTCGTTCGTGCGTGGATACTTTTCCTGACACGATTGTGTGGATGCGTGGGCGCGTCTTGATTTCGTTTGGTTTCGAGAATCTTCATATTAGGCTGTGAAACATAGAAGTTCAGTCTGAAATTCCGAGACGATCATGGCGCTGTTGGTTCTGGTAAAAATGTTCGGAGCGGTGATGCTGCTGCTCTACGCCGTGCGCATGGTGCGTACAGGGTTTGAACGCGCATCAGGCCCGGCGCTGCGACGTCTGCTTGCAAGTGCATCTGCGGGGCCGGTGAGGGGCGCGCTCGCCGGGGCGTCCGTGGCGATACTGCTTCAAAGCTCAACCGCCGTTGCCATGCTGGCAGCCGGCTTTGCAGCGTCGGGTTTCCTGACGGGAGCCGCCGGTCTTGCGGTGCTTCTCGGTGCCGACGTGGGTTCGTCCCTGGTGGTACAGTTCCTGGTTCTGGATCTTAGCTGGCTGGTGCCGCTGCTGCTTGCCGTCGGAGGATGGTGCTTCCTGAAGTTCGAGTCGCGGGCAGTCAGGCAGAGCGCGCGGATCATGCTCGGAATCGCCTTTATCCTGCTCTCATTGCAGATGATCGCAGAGGCGACCGAACCGCTGAAGCAGTTGCGTTTCATGCCACAGATAGCCGGCTACCTGGCGGGCGATCCGCTGACTGCGATGGTGGCTGGTGCCATGCTTGCGTTGGTGCTGCATTCGAGTGTCGCCGCCGTGCTCATGGTCATTGCCTTTGTCGGAAATGCAGGTTTTCCATTAGAGGCAGCCGTACCGCTGGTCCTTGGGATCAATGTCGGTGCGGGACTCATAGGCGTGTGGCTGACGAGAGGAATGGATTCGTCCGCGCGGGTGCTTCCACTCGGAAATTTCGTGTTTCGGCTGCTTGGTGCAATTGCCGGAATCATACTGTTTTCTCAGGTCGATTTGCCGCTTCACCTCGTTCCGGGAGGGGCGGCGCAGCAGGTCGTCGCAGCGCACGTGCTGTTCAATATCGCGCTCTTGTTCATCTGCTTGCCATTGACGCGGCCGCTTGCATGGGCGCTTGCCCGGCTCAAGTCCTTGCGCAGTTCCGATCAGATCGCGGAGGCCCTGGAACATCCGAGTGCACTCGATCATCGCGTCGTTCATATTCCGAGGCTGGCGCTTGCGAGCGCGACGCGCGAGCTGCTGCGCATGGGAGAACTCGTCATGGGCATGGCTGGCCCGGTGATGGGAATCCTGGAGAGCGGCAGACCGGAGGAGATTGCACGGCTCAGGGGATTCGACAGGCAGGTCAACGAACTGCACTCGGCTATCAAGCTTTACATCGCAGAGGTCAACCGCGCTGAACTGACAGCGGCAGAGGCAGAGCGGAGCATGGAACTGGTCAGTTTTGCGGTCAATCTGGAGCGGGCAGGAGATCTGATCGTCAAGAATTTGCTCGATCAGGCGGAGAATCTGAGGCGGAACAATATCGGTTTTTCGAAGGAGGGGCTGGCGGAGCTCATCACCATGCATGACCGAGTGCTCGCCAACATGCAGCTGGCGCTGAACGTTCTCATATCCAGTGATCTGGAATCGGCGCGCGAACTGATCTCAGAAAAGGAGAGGATGAGGGCGCTGGAGCGCGGCAGTCACGACCGTCACCTGACGAGACTGCGCGAAAAGACACCGGAAAGCCTGGCGAGCAGCAATGCGCATATGGAAGTGGTGCGCAGCCTGAAGGAGATCAACTCGCTGTTCGCAGCCGTTGCCGTCCCCATTCTGGTTCATGAGGGGCAGTTGCGCGAAAGCCGTCTCGTTCCGGCGGAGTGATGGCCGGCAAGGGCAAGACGAAGCTACGCTAGTCGTTCACATGGCCGGTGCGTGACTGAATCAGGTTTTCAAGCAGCTTGGAGGCCAGTTCGGTTTGAACCTTGATCAGGTCTTCCTCGCCCTCTGTCTCTACGCCAGGTCCGCGGGTAGCTGCACTGGGAGCAAATTTGTCCCGCCGTGCGCTCAGATCTCCCAGGATGAGTGGAAGGATATCCGCATGGAGCGTTCCCGGATCCTGGTCTGGCGCTGACGCAACATGGCTGTCGAAGTGCAACTCAACGAGTTGTGCGATATCTTTCAAATACATCAATCCCCCCGACGCCGAGCGTCCCGTTGCAGAGGACCTCAAAAGCCAGGGAACGGGTAGATGGTAGATTTACCTCTTTTACGGGTGCAGGCAGGAAAATCGGCTCTCGTGCCGAGCGTCAGTCGATGAGTTTGTGAAACTCGGATCGATGAAGGGCGTGCCATCGCCGCTGGGAGGCGCTGCTGGCGAATCCGCTCACATATATGTTCAGGTGAGCGTGAAAAACGCGGTTCGTGGGGCTTCACAAGCGTCCAGAAGCGTTCTTTTCGAAAACCAATCCTTTTGCGATCAATAGGTTATCCACAATGAAGGTATGCTGCATGGGCTCCGGGGAGGGGGCATTTTCCACGCTTTCGGAAAAACGCGTTTTTTGCACAGGCAGAGCGCTTGACTTCCAATCCCAGCCGCCGTACATCAGCGCCACTTCACGGCGTCACCACGTCGCCGAACGAAGCGGGTGTAGCTCAGTTGGTTAGAGTGCCGGCCTGTCACGCCGGAGGTCGCGGGTTCGAGCCCCGTCACTCGCGCCACTTTCTTCCTGAGAAAGTCGGCGCAAATATACCGTAAAGTGTGCGGGTGTAGCTCAGTTGGTTAGAGTGCCGGCCTGTCACGCCGGAGGTCGCGGGTTCGAGCCCCGTCACTCGCGCCACTTACGGTTTTTTCAGGATATCTCCACAAAGCAACGAATTCGTGACCGTATGCCGCATGGCTGTCCGGTGCGCTTTTTCTATTTTACCGTTCTGCAAAGTACGGGTTATCCGCTCAGACTTTTGCCCTAGGCCTAAATGCCGAGTACGGCCCGATAAATGTCGGGCGAGGGTGCCGAGCGATTCTCCTTGTGCAGGAAATTTCGAAGATTTCTCGCATTTGTGCCGATGGATGAGAAGTTTTCAACCGATCAGCAAGGACCTGAAAGGCAAGGTTCACGCGGCAGGGCATCAAAACCGGCGGAACCATGTCATTTCTTTGACTGGCAAGGGTCTTGCGTTGATGAGGACCGTGGGATAAGCGTGCCTTCGCATGTTGGCCGATCACGCGCCGACAGGCTGTGCGCTATCCCGAGTGTCCAACCTGAGATACCGTGCTGCCTTGAAGGCTGGGTCTCCCTCCCGATCCGCCCTCCATATGCAAGGACGCGAAAGACATGGAAGAACTCTTGCGGGAATATGTCCCGATCGTCGTCTTCATCGGCATTGCGCTGGTGATCGGCATCGCGCTGCTCGTTTCCCCATTCCTCTTGGCTTACAAGAACCCGGATCCGGAAAAGCTCTCGGCTTACGAGTGCGGCTTCAACGCCTTTGACGATGCGCGCATGAAGTTCGACGTTCGCTTCTACCTCGTGTCCATCCTCTTCATCATTTTCGATCTCGAAGTCGCGTTCCTGTTTCCCTGGGCCGTGAAGTTCGGTGACCTTGGATGGTACGGCTTCTGGTCCATGATGGTATTCCTCGGCGTGCTGACGGTCGGCTTCATCTACGAATGGAAAAAGGGAGCGCTGGAATGGGATTGACGACCACAACCGGCCCGCTCATCGCCCAGCAGCCGAAGGGCATCATCGACCCGAACACCGGCAAGCCGGTGGGTGCGAATGATCCGTTTTTCATGGAAGTCAACGACGAGTTGGCCGACAAGGGCTTCCTGGTCACTTCCACCGACAACCTGATCCAGTGGGCCCGTACCGGCTCTCTGATGTGGATGACTTTTGGTCTGGCATGCTGCGCAGTTGAAATGATGCAGATGTCCATGCCGCGCTATGACGCCGAGCGCTTCGGTTTCGCACCGCGCGCATCCCCGCGTCAGTCCGACGTGATGATCGTTGCCGGAACGCTGACCAACAAGATGGCTCCGGCCCTGCGCAAGGTCTACGACCAGATGCCGGAACCGCGTTACGTCATCTCGATGGGCTCGTGCGCCAACGGTGGCGGCTACTATCACTATTCCTATTCGGTTGTTCGCGGCTGTGACCGCGTCGTCCCGGTCGATATCTACGTCCCGGGATGCCCGCCGACTGCGGAAGCGCTTCTCTACGGCGTCATGATGCTGCAGAAGAAGATCCGCCGGACCGGCACGATCGAACGCTAGAACTGAAATTCCGGGGGACGGCGCGCCGCCCCTCCAGAGGGCTCCAACGGAGTGAGGTCATAAGACATGGACGAGACGCTGAAGGAACTGGCCGAGCATATCGAGCATGCTCTGGGAAGTTCGCTTTTGTCCTGGACCGTGGAGTTCGGTGAGCTGACGGTGGTTGTCAGCCCGTCGGATATTCTCGACGTCGTGCGCTTCCTGCGCGACAACAGCTCTTGTAAGTTCGTCAACCTGACGGATGTCTGCGGTGTCGACTGGCCGGCGCGCGACAAGCGCTTCGACGTGGTCTACCACTTCCTGTCCCCGGTCCAGAACCAGCGCATCCGCGTCAAGGTCATGACCGACGACGTGACGCCGGTTCCGTCGATCACGGGTCTTTTCCCGGGTGCTGAATGGTTCGAGCGCGAAGCCTACGACATGTACGGCATCCTGTTCTCCGGACATCCGGACCTGCGCCGCATCCTGACCGACTATGGTTTCGACGGACATCCGCTGCGCAAGGACTTCCCTGTGACCGGCTACGTCGAAGTGCGTTACGACGACGAGAAGAAGCGGGTCGTATACGAGCCGGTCCGCCTGAACCAGGAAATGCGCAATTTCGACTTCCTCTCGCCATGGGAAGGCACGGACTACGTGCTTCCGGGCGATGAAAAAGCAACCACGAATTAAGGCGGCGCTCCATGGCTGAAGCCCAGGTTCGAAATTTCAACATCAACTTCGGTCCGCAGCACCCGGCGGCACACGGCGTTCTGCGTCTCGTGCTGGAACTGGACGGCGAAGTGGTGACCCGTGTCGACCCGCATATCGGTCTGCTTCATCGCGGTACCGAGAAGCTGATCGAGCAGAAGACTTACCTGCAGGCGGTTCCGTATTTCGACCGCCTCGACTACGTCGCGCCGATGAACCAGGAGCATGCCTATGCCCTGGCGGTTGAGAAGATGCTTGGCATCACCGTGCCGATGCGCGGTCAGCTGATCCGCGTCCTGTTCTCGGAAATCGGCCGTCTGTTGTCCCATCTTCTAAACGTGACCACACAGGCCATGGACGTTGGCGCGCTGACGCCGCCGCTTTGGGGGTTCGAGCCGCGCGAAGAACTGATGGTGTTCTACGAGCGGGCTTGCGGTGCGCGCATGCACGCTGCCTATGTGCGCCCGGGTGGCGTGCACCAGGATCTGCCGCGCGATCTGCTCGATGACATCTGGGACTTCTGTGACCCGTTCCTGCAGACGCTGGATGACATCGAAGGCCTGTTGACCGACAACCGCATCTTCAAGCAGCGCAACGTCGATATCGGCGTTGTCGACCTTGATGATGCCTGGGCCTGGGGCTTCTCCGGGGTCATGGTTCGCGGGTCCGGCGCGCCTTGGGATCTGCGCAAGTCGCAGCCCTATGAGTGCTACGCCGATCTCGACTTCGATATTCCGATCGGCAAGAACGGTGACTGCTACGATCGCTATCTCATCCGCATGGAAGAGATGCGCCAGTCGGTCCGCATCATGAAGCAGTGCCTGGAAAAGCTGACTGTCGAAACCGGTCCGGTTTCGGCCACCGACGGCAAGATCGTTCCGCCCAAGCGCGGCGAGATGAAGCGGTCGATGGAAGCGCTGATCCATCACTTCAAGCTCTACACCGAAGGGTATCACGTCCCGCCCGGCGAGGTTTATGCCGCCGTCGAGGCGCCGAAGGGGGAATTCGGCGTCTATCTCGTGGCTGACGGCACCAACAAGCCGTATCGCTGCAAGATCAAGGCGCCGGGCTACAGCCACCTGTCGGCCATGGACTTTGTTTGCCGTGGACACCAGCTCGCCGATGTCTCGGCTGTGCTTGGGTCCATGGACATCGTGTTCGGTGAGGTCGACCGCTAAGCGGCCGGCCCACTCAGTCATTCCGACCCTGGCAGCTGCTTCTGGTAGCTCCGGTCGCCGAAACAAAACGGGGAAAACACCATGGCGGTTCGCAGACTTGCCGCGGAACAACCTGAGAGCTTCGCGTTCACCGAGAAGAACCTCGCGTGGGCGAGGAAGCTGATCGACCGCTATCCGGCGGGCCGGCAGGCCTCCGCCGTCATTCCGCTGTTGTGGCGCGCACAGGAGCAGAACGAGGGCTGGGTGTGCGAGCCGGCGATCCGCTACATCGCAGAAATGCTGGACATGCCCCATATCCGCGTTCTCGAGGTGGCGACCTTCTACACGATGTTCCAGCTGCAGCCGGTGGGCAAGAAGGCCCACATCCAGGTCTGTGGCACGACGCCATGCCAGCTGCGCGGGTCCGAAGACCTGATCAAGATCTGCAAGTCGCGCATCGCCAAGCACATGCACGAGATCTCCGAGGACGGCATGTTCTCGTGGGAAGAGGTCGAGTGCCTGGGTGCTTGCGTCAACGCCCCGATGGTTCAGATCTTCAAGGACACTTATGAAGACCTGACGCCTGACAGCTTTAACAAGCTGATCGACGACATTGCCGCCGGCAAGGAAGTAACGCCCGGTCCGCAGAACGGCCGCCGCTTCTCCATGGCCGAAGGTGGCCAGACCAGCCTGACCGAGATCGACGACGACACCAAGGGCGTCCTGCCGGTGCCGCATGTGGTCGAGGGCAACGAAAAGGCCTCTCATGCCTTTGCGGGCGCGTCGATCAATGGTGGTGGCAACGACTTCGACGGCGTTCCGACCCCGGCCGAAGACGCTGTTGCCAAGGTCAAGGCGGCCTACGCTGCCAAGCAGTCCGCCCCGGCCGTTGCTGACACGCAGAAAAAGGTCGAAAAGGCCGCTGCCAAGCCTTCCGAACCGGCACCTGTTTCCAAGGCAAAGCCGAAGGCCGAGCCGGCAGCAGATGTCGCCGAAAAGGCTCCCGAGCTCCTGAAGGAAGCGCGCGGCGGCAAGGCCGACGACCTGAAGCAACTGAAGGGCGTCGGTCCGAAGCTTGAGGCAACGCTGAACGAGCTCGGCTTCTTCCACTTCGACCAGGTTGCTGCCTGGACCGCCGAGGAAGTCGCATGGGTCGACAGCCGCCTTAAGTTCAAGGGCCGCATCGAGCGCGACGGCTGGATCGAACAGGCCAAGACCCTCGCTTCCGGCGGGGAAACCGAATTCTCCAAGCGCGTTGCCAAGGGCAATGTGCCCTCGAGCAAGAACGAAGGGTAAGGGGGAAGAGATGCTGAAAGATCAGGATCGGATCTTCACCAATATCTACGGTCTTCACGACTGGGGCCTTGAAGGCGCCCGGAAGCGTGGCCAGTGGGACAACACCAAGGCGTTGCTCGACAAGGGCCGCGACTGGATCATCGAGGAAATGAAGGCTTCCGGTCTTCGCGGACGTGGCGGCGCAGGCTTCCCGACCGGCCTGAAGTGGTCCTTCATGCCGAAGGAATCCGATGGCCGTCCGGCCTACCTCGTGGTCAACGCCGACGAATCCGAGCCGGGCACCTGCAAGGACCGCGAGATCCTGCGCCACGATCCGCATACGCTGGTCGAGGGCTGCTTGGTTGCCGGTTTCGCCATGGGTGCGATTGCCGCCTATATCTACGTGCGCGGCGAGTTCATCCGTGAACGCGAGCGCCTGCAGGCTGCGATCGACCAGGCCTATGACGCCGGTCTGATCGGCAAGAACAACAAGAACGGCTACGATTTCGACATCTACGTTCACCACGGTGCCGGCGCCTATATCTGCGGCGAGGAAACGGCTCTGCTGGAAAGCCTTGAAGGCAAGAAGGGTCAGCCGCGCCTGAAGCCTCCGTTCCCGGCCAACGTCGGTCTCTATGGCTGCCCGACGACCGTGAACAACGTGGAATCAATCGCCGTTGCACCGACCATCCTGCGTCGTGGCGGTGGCTGGTTCGCCGGTCTCGGCAAGCCGAACAACACCGGCACCAAGCTCTTCTGCGTCTCCGGCCACGTCAATCAGCCCTCGACCTTCGAGGAAGAACTGGGCATCCCGTTCTCCGAGATGATCGAGAAGCATTGCGGCGGTATTCGCGGTGGCTGGGACAATCTTCTCGCGGTGATCCCGGGCGGTTCGTCCGTGCCCTGTCTGACGGCAGAGCAGATCAAGGACACCGCGATGGACTTCGACACGCTGCGCGGTCTGGGCTCGGGCCTTGGCACCGCCGCCGTGATCGTCATGGACAAGTCCACAGACATCATCAAGGCAATCGCCCGCTTGAGCTATTTCTACAAGCATGAGAGCTGCGGACAGTGTACACCCTGCCGGGAGGGAACCGGCTGGATGTGGCGCGTCATGGAGCGCATGGTCAGGGGCGAGGCGTCCTACGAAGAAATCGACATGCTGTTCAATGTGACCAAGCAGGTCGAAGGCCACACCATTTGTGCGCTCGGTGATGCGGCCGCCTGGCCGATCCAGGGTCTGATCAAGAATTTCAGACATGTGATCGAGGCACGTATCGATGACTATGTCGCCAAGGCAAAGCCTGCGGCGATGGTCGCAGCCGAGTAACGCGGAACGGGATTTGGAGAGCAGGCGATGACAAAACTGATCATCGACGGCAAAGAGGTAGACGTCCCGGCGGACTACTCGCTGCTTCAGGCATGTGAAGAAGCGGGCGCCGAGGTTCCGCGCTTTTGCTATCACGACCGGCTGTCGATTGCCGGCAACTGCCGCATGTGTCTGGTGGAAGTGAAGGGCGGCCCGCCCAAGCCGACCGCCTCCTGCGCCATGTCGGTCAAGGACCTGCGTCCGGGCCCGAACGGCGAACCGCCGGTAGTTGAAACCAAGAGCCCGATGGTCAAGAAGGCCCGTGAAGGTGTGATGGAGTTCCTCCTGATCAACCATCCGCTGGATTGCCCGATCTGCGACCAGGGCGGTGAATGCGACCTTCAGGACCAGGCGATGGCCTACGGCGTCGATGGTTCCCGGTTCCACGAGAACAAGCGCGCGGTTCAGAACAAGCAGATCGGTCCGCTGATCAAGACGATCATGACCCGCTGCATTCACTGCACGCGCTGTGTCCGTTTCACTACGGAAGTCTGCGGTGTGGCCGACATGGGTCTGATTGGCCGCGGCGAAGACGCGGAAATCACCACCTATCTGGAAGCGGCTCTTTCGTCAGAAATGCAGGGCAACGTTGCTGACCTTTGCCCGGTTGGCGCGCTGACCCACAAGCCTTACGAATTCCATGCCCGTCCGTGGGAACTGACCAAGACCGAGAGCATCGACGTCATGGACGCGCTCGGCTCGGCGATCCGCGTCGACACGCGCGGCAAGGAAGTCATGCGCGTGATGCCGCGTCTCAACGAGGCGGTAAACGAGGAATGGCTGTCCGACAAGTCCCGCTACATCTGGGATGGTCTGAAGACCCAGCGGCTCGACCGGCCGTATGCCAAGAAGAACGGCAAGTTGCAGCCGGTGTCCTGGGCAGAAGCTTTCCAGATCATAGCAGACAAGGTCAAGGCAACAGCTCCGGAGAAGATCGGCGCGCTCGCCGGCCAGCTTTCCGGTGTCGAGGAAATGTTCGCTCTCAAGAGCCTGATGGACAGCCTTGGTGTGAAGAACATCGACAGCCGCTATCCGGGCTCCCCGCTTGACCCGAAGAACGGCCGCGCCAGCTACCTGTTCAACTCGACGGTCGAAGGCATCGAGGATGCCGACGCGATCATCCTGATCGGTACCAACCCGCGTATCGAGGCGCCTGTACTCAACGCCCGCATCCGCAAGCGCTGGACCCGCGGCGACGTTACCATCGGGCTCGTCGGCCAGAACGCCGACCTGACCTATCCGGTGACCTATCTCGGCGCAGGCCCTGACAGCGTCAAGGCATTGCTGGACCATGCTCCGGCGAAAGCAGAACGTCCGATGTTCATCATCGGCCAAGGTGCGCTCAATCGTCCGGACGGCGCAGCAGTGCTTGCCATGCTCGCTGATGCCGCCAAGAAACTCGGCGCCATCAAGGACGGCTGGAACGGCTTCAACATCCTGCACACGGAAGCTGCCCAGGTCGGCGCGCTCGACATCGGCTTCGTTCCGGGTGAGGGCGGTCAATCGACGGGCCAGATCCTTGCCGAAAACGGCATGGATGTCCTGTTCCTGCTTGGCGTTGATGAAGTCGAAATTCCGGAAGGCGCTTTCGTGGTTTACCAGGGTACCCACGGCGACCGCGGTGCACATCGCGCCGACGTGATCCTGCCGGGCGCTGCCTACACGGAAAAGTCCGCGACCTACGTCAACACGGAAGGCCGTGTTCAGATGGGCGACCGGGCTGGCTTCCCTCCCGGGGACGCTCGCGAAGACTGGGCAATCCTGCGTGCGCTGTCTGCCGCACTGGGCCAGACGCTGCCGTTCGACTCGCTCGGTGAACTGCGCGCCAAGCTATATGAAGCGCATCCGCATCTGGCGGAAATCGATGCAATCGCCACTGGCGATGCCGCTGATGTCGAAAAGCTGGCCGGTCTCGGCGGCAATGCGACGTCTGCAGCGTTCCACAACGTCATCAGCGATTTCTATCTGACCAACCCGATCGCACGTGCGTCGGCCACGATGGCGGAATGCTCCGCCCTGGCCAAGACGCGCGCGGCGGAAGCAGCGGAATAAGGGGCAGGGGACAGACATGTCGGAATTCATGACGAACTACGGCTTCCCGTTCCTCTGGATGGCATTCCAGAGCGTTCTGCTGCTCGTCGTTCTTCTCGTGATCGTCGCCTACGTGCTTTACGCGGACCGCAAGATCTGGGCCGCCGTCCAGATCCGCCGCGGCCCGAACGTGGTCGGACCCTGGGGGCTTCTCCAGAGTTTTGCCGATCTTCTGAAGTTCGTCTTGAAGGAACCGGTCATCCCGTCCGGCTCCAACAAGGTACTCTTCCTGTTGGCGCCGCTGGTGTCCGTGCTCCTGGCGCTCAGTGCCTGGGCCGTGATCCCGGTCAGCGAAGGCTGGGTAATCGCCAACATCAACGTCGGCGTCCTCTTCGTCTTCGCGGTCTCGTCACTGGAAGTCTACGGCGTGATCATCGGCGGTTGGGCCTCCAACTCCAAGTATCCGTTCCTGTCGGCCCTGCGCTCGGCGGCCCAGATGGTTTCCTACGAGGTTTCCATCGGTTTCGTGATCGTGACGGTTCTTCTTTGCGCAGGCTCGCTGAACCTGACTGAAATCGTCATGTCGCAGCAGACCGGACTTGCGGACATGCTCGGCGTTCCGGCGCTGACGTTCCTGAACTGGTACTGGCTGCCGCTGTTCCCGATGTTCGTGGTGTTCTTCATTTCGGCGCTCGCCGAGACGAACCGTCCGCCGTTCGATCTGGCGGAAGCGGAATCGGAACTGGTTGCCGGCTTCATGGTCGAATACGGCTCCACCCCGTACATGATGTTCATGCTTGGCGAATACGTGGCGATCTGCCTGATGTGCGCCCTGATGACCATCTTCTTCATGGGTGGATGGCTGCCGCCGTTCGACTTTGCGCCCTTCACATGGGTTCCGGGTATCATCTGGTTCATCCTGAAGTGTCTGCTCGGCTTCTTCATGTTCGCGATGGTCAAGGCAATGGTACCGCGCTATCGCTACGACCAGCTGATGCGCCTTGGCTGGAAAGTGTTCCTGCCGCTGTCGCTGGCAATGGTCGTGATCGTCGCCGCCGTGCTGATGATCATGGGCTGGGCGCCGTAAGTGAGTGTTTCAATCGCCGGTCTGGTCGGAGCGGCGCTCGGGGGATACCTCGGCTGGCTCGACTGGAAGATCCTGAAAGGGGTGCTTCAGGCGGTTGAGGAAAAGAACAGACGCGGGGGCGGCGACGGCGGCCTTGTCGCCAGGTATGGCGCCCTCCTGCGAGGATTGAGTTTTGCAGTTCCGATCATCGGGTTTCCGATCATCGGGTATCTGGCCGGCAGTCAACTTGTCGGGTAAGCACGAAGGAAGGCAACAGGGCGATGGGACTTGATCAGGCCGCCAAATCGCTGTTCTTGAAGGAGTTCGTTTCGGCGTTCTTTCTGGCCATGCGCTACTTCTTCAAGCCGAAGCCGACAATCAACTATCCCTTTGAAAAGGGACCCGTGAGCCCGCGTTTCCGCGGCGAACACGCCTTGCGCCGCTATCCCAATGGGGAAGAGCGCTGCATCGCCTGCAAGCTGTGCGAAGCCATCTGTCCGGCTCAGGCGATCACCATCGAGGCCGGTCCGCGCCGGAACGACGGCACGCGCCGTACGACCCGCTACGACATCGACATGGTGAAGTGCATCTATTGCGGCTTCTGTCAGGAAGCCTGCCCGGTGGACGCCATCGTCGAAGGTCCGAACTTCGAATTCGCCACCGAAACCCGTGAAGAGCTCTACTACTCGAAAGAGAAGCTGCTCGCGAACGGTGACCGTTGGGAGCGGGAAATCGCCCGCAATATTGAAATGGACGCTCCTTACCGCTAGGAGCATGACGCAACTTATTGAGATGGTACGGCAATCCGGCCGGGTGTCTCCTCAAGGCCGGAAACGGCCAGACGACAGGCAGGTCTATCCATGATCCTGAACGCGCTTTTCTTCTATCTGTTTGCCGGGGTGACGGTTGCGTCGGCCTTCATGGTCATCGCGTCCCGCAACCCGGTGCACTCGGTTCTGTTCCTGATCCTCGCGTTCTGTAATTCCGCCGGGCTCTTCGTTCTGCTTGGCGCCGAATACCTGGCGATGCTCCTTGTCGTCGTCTACGTCGGCGCAGTGGCGGTTCTGTTCCTGTTCGTCGTGATGATGCTCGATGTGGACTTCGTCGAATTGCGCCAGGGCTTCCTGCAGTACCTGCCGATCGGATCGCTGGTCGGCATCATTTTGCTGGTCGAGCTGCTCATGGGCCTGGGTGCCTGGGTGATCGCGCCGGAACTGGTCGGGCATACGGCCGAACCGATGGCGGGGCTCGGGGCGGAGAACAACGTCTCCCTGATCGGCAGCGTCCTCTACACCAAGTATGTCTTCTTCTTCCAGGTGGCGGGGATGGTGCTGCTTGTCGCCATGATCGGTGCGATCGTACTGACGCTGCGCCACAAGGACTTCGTCAAGCGCCAGGACATTGCCACGCAGGTTGCACGGACGCCGGAAACGGCGATCGAGATCCGCAAGGTCGAGTCGGGCAAGGGTATCTAACGCGCATTAAAGCGCACTTCATTTGTACCGGACGGCGGCGAGAGACTTCCGCGCCTCGTCCGGGTGGGATTTAACGAGGGGGAGCACGGCGAGGCGCCCATGGAAATCGGTCTGTCGCACTATCTGTCAGTCGCAGCCATCCTGTTCACGATCGGGATCTTCGGGATCTTCCTGAACCGGAAAAACGTGATTGTCATCCTGATGTCCATCGAGCTCATCCTGCTGTCGGTGAACATCAACTTTGTCGCCTTTTCGTCGCATCTCGGCGACCTGATGGGGCAGATCTTCACCATGCTGGTGCTGACCGTTGCCGCTGCAGAAGCGGCGATCGGCCTTGCAATCCTGGTGGTGTTCCACCGAAACCGCGGCTCCATCGCCGTGGAAGACATCAACATGATGAAAGGCTAGGGGCGAATGTACTCCGCAATCGTATTCCTGCCTCTGATCGGCTTCCTCATTGCAGGTCTGTTCGGTCGGGTGCTCGGTGCAAAGGCCTGCGAATACATCACCAGCGGGCTGGTGATCATCGCAGCGCTGCTGTCGTGGGTGGCCTTCGTCACCGTTGGCTACGGCGAGACCAACCTTTACCAGATCGAGATCATGCGCTGGATCACGGCCGGTACGTTCGACGTTACCTGGTCGATCCGCGTCGACACGCTGACGGTTGTCATGCTTGTCGTGGTCAACACAGTGTCCGCGCTCGTGCATGTCTATTCGATCGGCTACATGCACCACGATCCCCACCGTCCGCGGTTCTTTGCCTATCTGTCGCTGTTCACCTTCGCCATGCTGACGCTGGTGACCTCCGACAACCTGCTGCAGATGTTCTTCGGCTGGGAAGGCGTGGGTCTTGCGTCCTACCTGCTGATCGGTTTCTGGTATCACAAGCCGTCCGCAAATGCGGCCGCCATGAAGGCATTCGTGGTCAACCGCGTGGGTGACTTCGGCTTCGCACTTGGCATCTTCGGCGTTTACTACCTGTTCGACACGGTCGATTACTCGACCATCTTCGCCAACGCTCCGGCGCTGATGGAAGGCGAGGGCCATGGCGAGGTTTTGAACTTCCTCGGCTATCACCTGGATGCGCATGCCGCGATGACTGTCGTCTGCTTGCTGCTGTTCATGGGCGCCATGGGCAAGTCGGCGCAGTTCCTGCTGCACACCTGGCTGCCGGACGCGATGGAAGGCCCGACCCCGGTGTCGGCTCTTATCCATGCCGCGACGATGGTGACCGCAGGTGTCTTCATGGTCGCGCGTCTATCGCCGCTGTTCGAGCTGTCCCACACCGCCCTGACGGTCGTGACATTCTTCGGTGCGACGACGGCGTTCTTTGCTGCAACGGTCGGCCTCGTGCAGAACGACATCAAGCGCGTTATCGCCTATTCGACCTGTTCGCAGCTCGGCTACATGTTCGTGGCTCTGGGCGTGGGGGCCTACTCCATCGCCGTGTTCCACCTGTTCACGCACGCCTTCTTCAAGGCTCTCCTGTTCCTATGCGCGGGTTCGGTCATTCATGCCGTTTCGGACGAACAGGACATGCGCAAGATGGGCGGCCTCAGGAAGCACATCCCGATCACCTACTGGACGATGTTCATCGGAACAGTTGCCCTGACCGGTGTCGGCATTCCGTTCACTCATATCGGCTTTGCCGGGTTCATCTCCAAGGACGCGGTGATCGAGGCGGCTTACGCCGGTCATAACGCGATGTCCCAGTACGGCTTCTGGCTGACGGTTATCGCTGCCGGTCTGACGTCGTTCTACTCCTGGCGCCTGACCTTCATGACCTTCCACGGCAAGCCGCGTGCTTCCGTCGATGTGATGAAGCATGTGCATGAATCGCCGCTGGTGATGACGGTTCCGCTGTTCATCCTGTCCGTCGGCGCCGTGCTTGCAGGCATGGTCTTCTACGGTTCGTTCTTCTACGACGCAGCCTCCTATGAGGCTTTCTGGAAGGGCGCGCTGCCGGCCTTCGACGCCAGCCATGTGCTGCATGACATGCACGAGGTTCCGGCCTGGGTGAGGGTGTCGCCCTTTGTCATGATGGTCGGTGGTTTCCTGGTTGCCTACCAGTTCTACATCCGCTCTCCGGAAACGCCGAAGAAGCTGGCCGAAGAACATTCGGGCCTCTACCAGTTCCTGCTCAACAAGTGGTATTTCGATGAGCTCTACAACGTTCTCTTCGTCCGTCCCTCGTTGTGGATCGGCCGTCAACTCTGGAAGAAGGGTGATGGCACGGTGATCGACGGTTACGGCCCGAACGCGGTTGCAGCGCGGGTCCAGAACGTCACGACCTGGGTCGTGAAGCTGCAGACCGGCTATCTCTACCACTACGCCTTTGCGATGCTGATCGGTATTGCTGCGCTCATCACCTGGTCGATGTTCACCGGCGCCGGTACCGGAGGAGCTCACTGATGGATTGGCCAATTCTCTCGACGGTCACGTTTCTGCCGCTGATCGGCGTCCTGTTCATCCTGCTGGTGCCGGGTGAAGACGAAGCCGGCAAGCACAGCGTGCGCATGGTCGCGCTGGTGACCACTTTGTTCACCTTCGTCGCCTCTCTGTTCATCTGGCTCTGGTTCGATTACGACAACCCGGGCTTCCAGATGGTCGAGACCATGGACTGGCTCGGCGGTTCCATCTCCTACAAGATGGGCGTTGACGGCATTTCCGTACTGTTCGTGATCCTGTCCACTTTCCTCATGCCGTTCTGCGTGCTCGCCTCCTGGGAGAGCGTCCAGAAGCGCGTGAAGGAATACATGATCGCGTTCCTGGTTCTGGAAACCCTGATGATCGGCGTCTTCTGCGCGCTGGATCTGGTAGTCTTCTACGTCTTCTTCGAAGCCGGTCTGATCCCGATGTTCCTGATCATCGGTGTCTGGGGTGGTGCCCGCCGCGTCTACGCTTCCTACAAGTTCTTCCTCTACACGCTGCTCGGATCGGTTCTGATGCTGATCGCGATCATGGCAATGTACTGGGAAGCAGGGACGACGGACATTCCGACGCTGCTGGCGCATCCGTTCCCGGAAAGCATGCAGACCTGGCTCTGGATCGCCTTCTTCGCAAGCTTTGCCGTGAAGATGCCGATGTGGCCGGTTCACACCTGGTTGCCGGACGCCCACGTTGAAGCGCCGACCGCTGGTTCGGTGATCCTGGCTGGCGTTCTCCTGAAGCTTGGCGGCTACGGCTTCCTGCGCTTCTCGCTGCCGATGTTCCCGCTGGCCTCCGACATGTTCGCGCCGTTCGTGTTCACGTTGTCGGTCGTAGCCATCATCTACACCTCGCTGGTGGCGCTGGCCCAGGAAGACATCAAGAAGCTGATCGCCTATTCGTCCGTCGCTCACATGGGCTACGTCACCATGGGCATCTTCACGATGACTGAAGCGGGCGTGCAGGGCGGTATCTTCCAGATGCTCTCTCACGGCATCGTATCGGGAGCGCTGTTCCTCTGCGTCGGCGTGATTTACGACCGCATGCATACCCGCGAGATCGCGGCCTATGGCGGCCTGGTCCACCGGATGCCGAAATACGCGGTGGCGTTCCTGATCTTCACCATGGCCAACGTCGGCCTTCCGGGCACCTCCGGGTTCGTCGGTGAAATCATGACGCTCCTGGGTGCCTTCCAGGCAAATACCTGGGTTGCCTTCTTCGCGACCTCCGGTGTCATCCTGTCGGCCGCCTATGCGCTCTACCTTTATCGCCGCGTCGTTTTCGGCGCGCTAGAAAAGGAAAGCCTCAAGGGCCTCCTTGACCTGAACTTGCGCGAGAAGGTGATCCTGATCCCGATGATCATCCTGACGATCTTCTTCGGGTTCTACCCGATGGCGATCCTTGATGTGACCCAGGGTGCCGTCGACAACCTGCTCACGCAGTATCACGCAGCTCTCGAGGCGGCTGGCCAGATCCAGCACGCCGCGGCCGCAGCGCACTAACGTACCGAAGGCGAGATGAAAGCCAATGTCTGACATGACACAATTGCCAGATCTGCTCCCGGTTCTGCCAGAGATCTTCCTGGCCGTCGGGTCTCTCGTTCTGCTGATGATCGGTGCCTTCGGTGGTCAGCGGGTCAGCTTCCTGGTCAACGGGATGTCCATGGGCCTGATCGCGGCGACGGCTCTGTTCGTCCTGCCGTTCGGCGCGAGCCTCGGGGAAACCTTCGGCGGATCCTTCATCCTCGATGAATATGCCTACTACCTGAAGCTCCTGATCCTGATCGGATCGTTCTTCGCGATTGCCATGTCATGGGCTTTCGCAAAGAGCCAGTCCTTCGACAAGTTCGAATATCCGGTGCTGATCGTGCTCGCGACCCTCGGCATGCTGCTGATGGTTTCCGCAAACGACATGATCGCGCTCTATCTGGGTCTGGAACTTCAGTCCCTGGCGCTTTACGTGATTGCGGCAATCAACCGCGAGTCCGTGCGATCCACGGAAGCAGGCCTGAAGTACTTCGTGCTCGGTTCGTTGTCGTCGGGCATGCTGCTTTACGGCATGTCGCTGGTCTACGGCTTCTCCGGCCAGATCGGTTTCCCGCAGATTGCGGAAGCTCTGGCTCATGAAGGCGCATCGATCGGTCTTGTCATCGGCCTGACCTTCATCCTGGCTGGCATCGCATTCAAGATTTCCGCCGTTCCGTTCCACATGTGGACGCCGGACGTCTATGAAGGGGCTCCGACGCCGGTCACGGCTTTCCTTGCCGCAGCTCCCAAGGTTGCTGCCATGGGCATGCTGATCCGCATCGTGATCGACGGCTTCCAGCCCGTCACCTCCGACTGGCAGCAGGTCATTGTCTTCGTGGCGCTTGCGTCCATGGCGCTCGGTGCGTTCGCGGCGATCGGCCAGTCGAACATCAAGCGCCTGATGGCCTATTCATCCATCGGTCACATGGGGTATGCGCTCGTCGGTCTCGCAGCCGGCACGCAGGTGGGTGTTGAAGGCGTTGTCTTCTACATGACCGCCTATCTTGCCATGACCCTCGGCGTTTTTGCCTGCATCCTGTCCATGCGCCGCAAGGACGGAATGGTCGAGGAAATCAGTGATCTGGCCGGCCTGTCCCGGACCAATCTGCCGATGGCGATCCTGCTTGCGATTCTGCTGTGGTCGCTTGCCGGTATCCCGCCGTTCGTCGGCTTCTTCGCCAAGTGGTTTGTCTTCTCGGCCGCCGTCGAGGTTGGCCTTTACCCGCTGGCGGTTATCGGTGTCGTCATGTCGGTCGTGGGTGCCTACTACTACCTGCGCATCATCAAGATCATGTTCTTCGATGAGCCGGTCGAAGCCTTCGAGCCGATGCCGATGGAGCTGCGTTTCGTGCTCGGACTGTCCGGTCTGTTCGTGATTTTCTTCGCGGCGATGCCGGGACCGATCGTCGAAGCAGCAAATGCAGCCGCAGGGGCGCTCTTCTGATCGCGTCTGCGTCAGGCTTTGAATTCACAGACCCGGCGTCTCTGGCGCCGGGTTTGCGCGTTGAGCGGCATACTAGCGTCGGCTCGACGAATTCGCTCGCCTTCGAAAGGGCCCGTGCCGGCGATCCGGGTCACATCTGGATCGTTGCGGACGAGCAGACCGCTGGGCGGGGGCGCCGTGGCCGTGACTGGTCGTCGCCGGTCGGCAATCTCTTCGCCAGCTACATGATGCTGGCACCCGACCCGCGCGAGCGGATTGGCGAATTGCCACTTGTGGCGGCCGTTGCCCTTGCCGAAGCGATTGACAAATGCGCCGGCACATACCAATTGGCAAAGTTGAAGTGGCCCAACGATCTCTTGGTCGATGGGGCAAAGCTGTCAGGCATCCTGCTTGAAGCGGAGACCATGCCGGACAGCCGCACAGCAGTAGTGCTGGGCCTCGGCGTAAATTGTGTCAGCCATCCTCGTGAAAGCCTTTATCCGTGTACGGATCTTGCCGCGCTCGGTTTCAGTGTCAGTGCTGAAGGGCTATTCTCAGTGCTCGCACGCGAACTCGACAATTGGTTGGGCATTTGGCGCCGGAGTGACGGGTTCAACACGGTGCGCAAGGCATGGCTCGCTCGTGCGGCGCATCTTGGACAGAAAATCACTGTTCGCAACGGTCAACAGGAGCTGACCGGGACTTTTCAGGACCTCGATCCGCGAGGTCATCTCGTTCTTTCACTTGAGAATGGTCGCCGGGAGACTATTTTCGCCGGTGACGTCTTTCTGAAGGGCTAGCAGCCTGAAACGGCTCGTCCTCGCATCCCGAATTGGATCTGGAGTAATTAATGGCATCTGCCAACGATATGGTTTTTCTGCCGCTTGGTGGCGTGGGTGAAATCGGAATGAACCTGGCCCTTTATGGGGTCGGACCTGAAGACAACCGCTCCTGGCTCATGGTCGATTGCGGCGTTTCCTTCGCCGGACCTGAATTGCCGGGGATCGATCTGGTCTTTCCGGATATCAAGTTCCTGGAAGAGGAAGCGGACAACATTGTCGGCATGGTCATCACCCATGCCCATGAAGACCATTACGGCGCTATCGTTCACCTTTGGCCCTATCTGAAAGTGCCGGTCTATGCGACGGCCTTCACAGCCGGTCTTCTGGAAGCAAAGTTCGAGAGCGAGCCGGGTGCCGAGAAGGTGCCGGTGACCATCGTCAAGCAAGGCGATCGCATCGATATCGGTCCGTTCAATGTCGAGTTCGTCACCATGACGCACTCGATCCCGGAACCCTGCGCCCTGGCGATCCGGACCGAAGCCGGTCTTGTGGTCCATTCAGGCGACTGGAAGATCGATCACACGCCGGGCATTGGCGACCCGATCGATCTCGACCGTCTGGCCGAACTCGGACGCGAGGGCGTCATGGCCCTCGTTTGCGACAGCACCAACGCGACGCGGGACGGGGTCAGCCCGAGCGAAGGCGATGTGGCAGCTGAGCTGAAGAAGGTCATGGCGCGGGCCAAGCACCGGATTGCAGTGACGACCTTTGCTTCCAACGTTGCCCGTATTCGTGCCATTGCGGAAGCCGCCGCTGCCTGCGAGCGCGATGTGGTCGTAGTTGGCCGTTCCATGCACCGGGTGATCGAGGTGGCCGGAGAACTCGGCTATCTGGACGGCTTGCCGGCGTTCCATGACGAAGAGGCGTTTGGCTACCTGCCGCGTGAAAAGACCGTGCTGCTATGCACCGGTTCGCAAGGGGAGGCGCGAGCAGCGCTCGCCCGTGTCGCGGCCGGCGATCATCGCAACATTGCCCTTTCCAAGGGCGACATGGTGATCTTTTCCTCGCGCACGATCCCGGGCAACGAAAAGGCCGTCGGCGAGGTCATGAACAACCTCGCCAAGTCCGACGTCGAGATCGTCACCGATTCTCATGCGCTTGTTCACGTTTCCGGCCATCCGCGCCGCGGCGAGCTTGAGCAACTCTACAAATTGCTGACTCCCAAAGTCGTGGTTCCCGTTCACGGCGAACCGTTGCATCTTGCCGCCCATGCGGAGTTCGCCCGCTCGATGAAGGTGCCGGAAGTTGTCCGGGGCAAGAACGGCGACATCATCCGCCTGAACCAGGGCCGTGCGGGCATCATTGATGAAGCACCGTTCGGCATCCTGGTTAAGGACGGGTCGATCCTTGACGATCCGGAAGTGACCGGCGTGAAGGAACGGCGCAAGCTCTCCTATGCCGGGGCGCTGGTGGTGTCTCTGGTCATCAACAAGCAGGGAGAACTGCTGGACGATCCGCAGATGTCGTTGCTCGGGCTTCCGGACACGGACGACGAGGGTGAACCGATGGAGGATATTGTCTCCAAGGCCATCGTCGGTGCCGTGACCAGCATTCCGAAGGCACGGCGCAAGGACAAGGATCTGGTCGGCGAAGCCGCACGCAGGGCCGCCCGTTCGGCGGTGCTGGAGGTATGGGGCAAGAAGACGCTTTGCCAGGTTCTGGTGACGCGGCTATGAGATGATTGTTCGGAAGCGCTCGTAGGCGTTCGCCGAGCCGGTTGGGAGTTTTGAGGAATGATTGGACGCCTGAATCACGTAGCGATCGCAGTCTCGGATATCGAGGCAGCGACTGCCGTTTATCGCGACACGCTTGGGGCTGATGTCTCCGAGAAAGTCGGCCAGCCGGATCATGGCGTCAGCACGGTGTTCATCAATCTCCCGAACACCAAGATCGAACTTCTGGAACCGCTCGGTGAAAACTCGCCGATTGCCAAGTTCCTCGAAAAGAATCCGTCCGGCGGCATCCACCATGTCTGTTACGAGGTCGATGATATCATCGCCGCGCGTGACAAGCTGGTTGCCGACGGCGCAAGGGTTCTGGGGGACGGGGAGCCTAAGATCGGCGCCCATGGCAAGCCGGTTCTGTTCCTGCATCCCAAGGACTTCCTCGGCACGCTCACCGAGCTTGAAGAAGCCTGATAACGACAAGTCGCCAAGATGACCGTAACCTTCTCCATTGCCGTCTATTTCATGATCTGGTGGATCATTCTGTTTGCGATCCTCCCGTTTGGGCGCGTGCGCAGCCAGGAGGAGGCGGGGGCGGTTGTTCCGGGTTCCGAGGCAAGCGCTCCGGAGCGGCCGCGGTTTCTGAGGGTGATCATTTTGACAACCATCGTCGCGACAGCCATTTTCGGGGGCTTCTACCTCTTGCGGACGTCCGGCTTCAGCCTCGACGATATCCCGTTTCTCAAGCCGCCCTCGGCGCGCTAGGTCAGACCGCTTCAGCCGGACGCTGCCGCAGTCATCGTGAAAGTAGAGGCCGCATGAAGCATTCGTTCGGTCTTTGTGTTTTCGGCGGTGATGGGCGTGATGGATGAGGTGCTATAGGCGCGCAGATGGCACATTGGACTGCCATCAACGATTTGCGTAAAAAAAAGCAGGACCGAAGTCCTGCTTTTCTGAAGTTCCGCGTCTAATACCCCTCATGCCTCACCGGTCCCAAAAGGGCCCAGTGGGTCGGCTGCGAACCTGTTAGGGTGCGCCGGAGGGATCTTCCTCCCAAGACTCAGACCGCGATGTCTGTCCGGGTGTAGGTAAGCTTACCCACAGCCCTTTTTCTTATGTTTTGTGACACTAACGGATTGAAATCATCTTGTCACCTATTTGTGCGCATTAGCTTATTTTTTTTGCTTGCGCATCAAAGTGTCAGTCTTCGACCCATTTTCGAATTCCTTTCATTCGCAAGTTTGTGCTTTCAATTCGGCATAAAACAACAGTGTAAAATTCTTCGCGAATTGTTGGGTCAGGACTTGTCTTTGGCTCGTTCATGCGGTTTCACTGCGCAACAATTCGGCAATCGCCTCAATCAAGAGAGTCCCCATGCGCCTGTCCCGCTATTTTCTTCCGATCCTGAAGGAAACGCCCAAGGAAGCGGAAATCGTTTCGCACCGTCTGATGCTGCGCGCCGGCATGATCCGCCAGCAGTCGGCCGGTATCTACTCCTGGCTGCCGCTCGGCCATCGGGTGCTGCGCAAGATCGAGCGCATCGTCGAGGAAGAGCAGGCGCGCGCCGGTGCGATCCAGCTGCTGATGCCGACCCTGCAGTCCGCTGACCTGTGGCGCGAAAGCGGGCGTTACGATGCCTACGGCAAGGAAATGCTGCGCATCACCGACCGTCACGAGCGCGATCTTCTTTACGGCCCGACGAACGAGGAGATGATCACCGACATCTTCCGGTCCTATGTGCGTTCCTACAAGGACCTGCCGCTGAACCTCTATCACATCCAATGGAAGTTCCGGGACGAGGTTCGTCCGCGTTTCGGCGTCATGCGCGGGCGCGAGTTCCTGATGAAGGATGCCTATTCCTTCGACCTCGACCAGGAAAAGGCGGTCGAATCCTATAACCGCATGTTCGTTGCCTACCTGCGCACCTACAAGCGCATGGGTCTGACGGCTATCCCGATGAAGGCCGAAACCGGCCCGATCGGCGGCGACCTGTCCCATGAGTTCATCGTTCTGGCCGACACCGGCGAGAGCGAGGTCTATTGCCATGCGGATTATCTCGCAAAGGCCGTGCCGGGCGAGGATGTCGACTTCAATGGCGACCTGTCCGGTATCGTCAGCGACTGGACATCGCTCTATGCCGCAACCGAGGACGTTGTCGACAAGGCCGAGTTTGAGGCAACCGTTCCGGAAGACAAGCGCATTGTCGCCCGAGGCATTGAGGTCGGGCAGACCTTCTATTTCGGTACGAAGTACTCTGAGCCCATGGGCGCCAAGGTTGCGACTGCGGAAGGAACGGAAGTGCCCGTTCATATGGGGTCTTATGGCGTCGGGGTCTCGCGCCTTCTGGGTGCGATCATCGAGGCGTGTCACGACGATGATGGCATCATCTGGCCGAAGGAAGTGGCCCCGTTCCATGTTGGTCTCGTCAACCTGAAGCCGGGCGACGAGCTGACCGATCCGGTCTGCGAAGATCTCTACGCCCAGCTGGAAAAGGCCGGTGTCGAGGTTCTTTACGACGATACGGATTCGCGTGCGGGCGCCAAGTTCGCGACGATGGACCTGATCGGTCTGCCGTTCCAGGTCGTTGCCGGGCCGCGCGGCCTGAAGGACGGCCTGCTTGAGGTGAAGGACCGGAAAACCGGTGAAAAAGAGATGCTCTCCGCCGAGGCGACCGTCAACAAGCTGATTGCGGCATTGACGGCTTGAGGCGCCTCGCCGATCCTCGCCCTTGAGGATTCGCGGGGGCGCGAAAGGCAGGTGAGTGGTCATGACGTCAGGTACGACGAGACACGAGGTCGATGACAAAGGGGCAGCGTCGGTGAAATCGACGCGTCCCTTTGCGCCGTTCGAGTGGATGATCGCCGGGCGTTATCTTCGCTCGCGGCGCAAGGAGACCTTCATCTCCGTGATTGCCGGCTTTTCCTTTGTGGGCATCATGCTGGGTGTTGCCACCCTGATCATCGTCATGGCCGTGATGAACGGGTTCCGGGCGGAACTGCTCGGCAAGATCCTGGGCATCAACGGCCACATGCTGGTTCAGCCGATCGATACGCCGCTCACGGATCATGCCGATGTCGCGCGCCGGATCGAGGATATCCCGGGTGTCGTTTCCGCGCTTCCCTTTGTCGAGGGGCAGGCGCTGGTGACCGGCCGCTCAAATAGCCTCGGTGGTCTGGTCCGCGGCCTTCAGGAAGCCGATATCCGGCGCCTGCCGCTTGTGGCCAACAACATCCGGCAGGGGACGCTGGACGATTTCGATGTCGGCGGCGGCGTTGCCATCGGCACGCGCATGGCCCAGCAGCTCGGCATCGTCCTGGGCGACAACCTGACCCTGACCACGCCAGGTGGCAGCGTCACGCCCATGGGGATCATGCCGCGTCGCAAGGCCTATCCGGTGACGGCCATATTCGAGATCGGGATGAGTGAGTACGACAGCACGTTCGTCTTCATGCCCTTCGAGGAGGCGCAGGCCTATTTCAACATGGAGAACAAGGCGACCGGGGTCGAGATCTATGTGACCGATCCGGACCTCGTCGGCGGCATGCGTCCCCTGGTCGAAGACGGAGCGGGCCGGCCCGCATTCGTCACCGATTGGCGCCAGAGAAACGTGACCTTCTTCTCCGCGTTGGAGGTCGAGCGGAACGTCATGTTCATTATCCTGACGCTCATCGTTCTCGTTGCCGCGCTCAATATCATTTCCGGCCTGATCATGCTGGTGAAGGACAAGGGCAGGGACATCGCGATCCTGCGCACCATGGGGGCGACCCAGGGGGCGATCATGCGTGTCTTCCTGATCACCGGCGCGAGCATTGGCTTTGTCGGCACTGTTGCCGGCTTTCTGCTCGGGCTGCTGGTGTGCCTCAATATCGAGAGCATCCGGCAGTTTGTTTCCTGGCTGACGGCAACGCAGATCTTCGATCCCACGCTCTATTTCCTGTCACGGCTTCCGGCCGAAATGGACACCGGCGAGACCATGATGATCCTGGCCATGGCGCTGATCCTTTCGCTTATCGCGACGCTATACCCGGCATGGCGTGCCGCGCGCCTCGATCCTGTGGACGCGCTGAGGTACGAGTGATGGGGCGGGAAGGTCAGAGCATGAACATGCATGTCCACGAGGCAGAAGCCGAAACAGCGGCACTTGCCCTCCTCGGCATCACCCGGTCGTTCTCAGAGGGCGAGCGCGAGCTGCACATCCTCAAGGGTGTCGACTTCGCCATTCAGCCCGGCGAAATGGTCGCCCTCGTTGCTCCATCGGGTACCGGCAAGTCGACCTTGCTACATATTGCCGGCCTTCTGGAACATCCCGACAGCGGCGACGTCTTTATCTGCGGCCGCAACTGCGCGCAGCTGTCAGATGACGAACGAACGGCGATCCGCCGTCACGATGTCGGTTTCGTCTACCAGTTCCATCATCTGCTGCCGGAGTTCACGGCACTTGAAAACATCATGATGCCGCAGATGATTGCGGGACTGGGCAAGGTCGAGGCGGCCGAACGGGCTCAACAACTGCTGGAATACATGCGCATGGGCGCCAGGGCGAGCCATCGCCCCTCCGAACTGTCCGGCGGTGAACAGCAGCGCGTTGCCGTCGCAAGGGCCGTTGCCAATGCGCCTCGGGTGCTCCTGCTTGATGAACCGACGGGCAACCTGGACCCCGAAACCGCTCACTATGTCTTCGAGGCGCTGAAGGCCCTGGTGCGTGCGTCCGGCGTGGCGACGCTGTTTGCGACCCACAACATGGAACTGGCCGGCCAGATGGATCGATGCGTGACCCTTCGCGACGGCCATATCGTCGACCTGACGCTAGGCTGAGTGTTTACGTCCGCACCCCAAAGGGGCCGCTGTTCTGATCTGCCTATTCTAAATTATCAATTGAATCAATTGGTTGATGGCTTCTCTACGCATGAATTGCGATGAGAACAAAAAGTGCTTGCAAGGAGAACATAATTAGAACATAGTCTCTCCATGGTGTTGATGACCTTGCGTGTTGGAGGGACAGATGATCCACATGGCTCGTGACTTTGCCGCTTTCGGTTCCATGGTTGCCTTTTGTACGACCCTGTTTGTCTGGGGTGACGTGCTTATGGGGCTGTCGAGCTAAGACAGTCCACTGACGGTCACCGGTGATTGCGTGACTTTCGGTGGCTAGTAGCCTCGCCAGAGCGAGGTGTCGATTTCAAATGACCTTTCTGCTCCCGGCTACAGGGGGCGTGGGTCGAAGAAATCGGTGAACAGCGGTGATGACCTCGCAGACAGCGTCCTCTGCGGGTCGACATGATAGAGCGGACGCGTTTCACTTGGCGGCGATTCTGAAATTCCTGCAGCTGTGGTCATGAACGGCCGATGCTGCGTGTGCCGGGTGTCGTCTCATGTCCAGTGCTTCCGAAAATTTGCAGACCGGGAACGGGCAGTCCGCTGTCGGAGCAGGACCGGGCTTTGTACATCTGCGCGTGCACTCGGCGCTCTCCCTGCTTGAGGGCGCGCTTCCAATTAAGAAGCTGCTGGACCTTGCCAAGGAAGACGACCAGCCGGCCCTGGCGATCACTGACACCGGCAATCTGTTCGGTGCCCAGGAGTTTTCCGCGAAGGCCTGGGGGGCGGGCATCCAGCCCATCATCGGCAGCCAGCTGTCGATCGCGCTTGATGACGGGCAGGGCGACGACCGGCGCGGACCCGACCTGGCCGATGTAATCGTCCTGGCGAGTTCCGAGAAGGGCTACGAGAACCTGATGGATCTCAGCTCGCGGGCGTTTCTCGATACGGAGACCGGGCTGAAGGCCCATGTGCCGTTGGAGTACCTGTTTCAGAAGAGCGACGGCATCATACTGCTGACGGGCAGTGTTGGCGGTCCTGTCGGCAAGGCGCTTCTGACCGGGAACACATCGCTTGCGCGCAAGAGGCTGGAAAAGCTGGCTGCGGCATTTCCGGGCCGGTGTTACGTGGAGTTGCAGCGCCACGGCATGGAGGCCGAACGCAAGACCGAGGATGGCTTCCTGCAACTGGCCTATGAGCTTGGTCTTCCGATCGTAGCCACCAACGAGGCCTTCTTCCCAAAGCGCGAGGACTATGAGGCCCATGACGCGCTGATCTGTATCTCGGAAGGCCGGGTCATCATCGAGGATGATCGCCGTCGCCTGACACCTGAACATTATTTCAAATCGCGCGCGGAAATGGTCGAGCTGTTCTCCGACCTACCCGAGGCTTTGGCCTCAACGGTCGAGATCGCGCAGCGTTGCAGTTATCGCCCCTTGCGTCGCGATCCCATCCTGCCGCGGTTTGCAGGCGCCGATGCGGACCCGGCAGAAGCGGAAAAGGCCGAGGCGGAAGAGCTTGAGCGCCAGTCCCGCGAAGGATTGCAGGCCCGGCTCGATGCCCACGGACTGGCGCCTGGCCTTGAAGAGAAGGACTACTGGGACCGGCTCGACTACGAGCTTGGCATCATCAACCGGATGAAATTCCCGGGCTACTTCCTGATCGTTGCCGACTTCATCAAGTGGGGCAAGGATCATGACATTCCGGTCGGTCCGGGCCGCGGCTCCGGCGCAGGCTCTCTGGTGGCCTGGGCACTCACGATTACCGACCTTGATCCGATGCGCTTCTCGCTTCTGTTCGAGCGCTTCCTCAATCCAGAACGCGTATCGATGCCGGACTTCGATATCGACTTCTGCCAGAGCCGGCGCGAAGAGGTCATTCGTTACGTTCAGGAGAAATACGGCCGCCAGCAGGTTGCCCAGATCATCACCTTCGGATCCCTGCAGGCACGCGCGGTGCTGCGCGATGTCGGCCGTGTCCTGCAGATGCCCTACGGCCAGGTCGACCGGCTGTGCAAGCTGGTTCCGGCGAACCCGGCCAACCCGGTCACCTTGGCACAGGCGATCCAGGATGAACCGCGTCTGCGGGAAGCTGCGCGCGAGGAAGAGATCGTCGACAAGCTTCTGACCATCGCCCAGAAGCTCGAGGGTCTTTACCGTCATGCCTCGACCCACGCCGCTGGTGTGGTGATCGGAGACCGGCCGCTTGAGCAGCTGGTGCCGCTTTACCGCGACCCGCGCTCGGACATGCCTGTCGCCCAGTTCAACATGAAGATGGTCGAGGACGCAGGGCTGGTGAAGTTCGACTTCCTCGGCCTGAAGACGCTGACAGTCATCGACACGGCGGTGAAGCTGATCGAGCGGCGCGGCATCAAGGTCGACGTGGCAGCGCTTCCGATCGACGACGAGCCGACCTACAGGCTTTTGGCCAAGGGCGAGACCTTCGGCGTGTTCCAGCTGGAAAGCCAGGGCATGCGCCGGGCGATCGCCGGCATGCGGCCTGACCGGTTCGAGGACATCATCGCGCTTGTGGCTCTCTACCGTCCGGGGCCTATGGAGAACATCCCGGTCTACAACGCCGTCAAGCACGGTGAGCAGGAGCCGGACTGTCTGCATCCGTTGCTGGAACCGATCCTGATGGAGACGAATGGGATCATCGTCTACCAGGAGCAGGTGATGCAGATCGCGCAGGTGCTGTCAGGCTACTCGCTCGGCGAAGCTGACCTTCTGCGACGGGCCATGGGCAAGAAGATCGCGGCGGAGATGGAAATCCAGCGTGCCCGCTTCGTTGACGGCGCCGTGGAACGCGGCATCGACAAGGGGCAGGCGGGGACGATCTTCGATCTCGTGGCGAAGTTCGCAAACTACGGCTTCAACAAGTCGCACGCGGCCGCTTACGCGCTCGTCTCCTATCATACGGCATGGCTGAAGGCGAACCACCCGGTCGAGTTCATGGCCGCCTCCATGACGCTTGATCTGGGCAACACGGACAAGCTCGGTGACTTCCGGCAGGAAGCACGCCGCATGGGCATCGAGATCGTGCCACCCTCGATCAACCGTTCGATGGTCTATTTCGACGTCCAGGACGGCAAGATTATCTATGCCATGGGCGCCATCAAGGGTGTGGGGGAGCAGGCTGTCGAGCACATTGTCGAGGCCCGCGGCGACAAGCCGTTCAAGAGCCTTGGCGACTTTGCGCGCCGGATCTCGCCGAGGCAGCTCAACAAGAGAACTCTGGAAAACCTGATCGCGGCAGGCGCCTTCGATGAACTGGAGCCGAACCGGGCCCGCATTGTCGAGGGACTCGACCGGCTCATGGGCCTTGCACAGCGCACCGAGGAGGACAAGGTCCTCGGCCAGAACGACATGTTTGGCGGCAGTGACAGCGAGGAGCCGCTGGTTCTGCCGGACGTCCATGGCTGGACGGGAGAGGAGCGGCTGCAACGCGAGCATTCGGCGATCGGTTTCTATCTTTCAGCACACCCGCTCGACGAATACGGCGAGCTTCTGGAGAAGATGCGTGTCCAGCCCTGGTCGAAATTCGCGGAAGCGGTGAAAAAGGGGGCTTCGGCCGGACGACTTGCCGGAACGGTTCTGTCGAAGCAGGAGCGCAAGACCAAGACGGGGAACAAGATGGGCATCGTCCGCTTCTCCGATTCGACCGGCCAATTCGAGGGCCTGTTGTTCAAGGAAAAGCTCGAGCAGTTCCGGGATGTGCTGGAACCGGGCCGGTCCATGGTCATTTTGGTCGGAGCCGACATGCGCGACGACGAACCATCGATCCGCATTGAACAGGTGGACCCGATCGAGAAGGTCGCTGCCCGGGTGCAGAAGAGCATGCGGGTGTTCCTGCGCGACGACCGGCCGATTCCCTCCCTTGCCAAGCATTTGAACCAGCGGGGCGAGGGCGACGTGACGGTGGTCGTGATGCTGGAAAACGGTGCGCGCGAGGTCGAGGTGAAGCTGCCGGGCCGGTTCAAGCTTTCACCGGAAATCGCCGGCGCCCTGAAGGCGGTCCCGGGTGTCACCGACGTCCAGATCGCGTGAGCCATTTCAGCCTGTTCCGCCGGCTTCTTGGCCGCCCTGACCATTGAAGCCGCACCACGGGCTGCTTTTGCCGAGAAAACCCCGGGCCGGGTCTTGAATTCGGGAATTGCTCCGCATATAAGGCGCCCATTCCACACGCAAGGGGCGGAAGCTGAGCTGATCATGTCTTCCATCCGGTGACGGCCGGGATTGCCGACCGTCCAAACCCTCTTGCGGAGGTACAACCGGAAAACCAGGAGACAAGAGCAATGGCTCTTCCCGATATCAACATGCGCCAGCTGCTGGAAGCAGGCGTTCACTTCGGTCACCAGAAGCACCGCTGGAACCCGCGCATGGGCCAGTACATCTTCGGCGTTCGCAACGATGTCCACATCATCGATCTGGCGCAGACCGTTCCGCTTTTCCATCAGGCGCTCAAGGCTGTCAGCGACACCGTCGCCGGCGGTGGCCGCGTCCTGATCGTGGGCACCAAGCGTCAGGCGCAGGAAGCTGTTGCTTCTGCAGCCCGCAACTCTGCCCAGTACTTCGTCAATGCTCGCTGGCTCGGCGGCATGCTGACCAACTGGAAGACCATCTCCCAGTCCATTCAGCGCCTGCGCAAGCTGGAAGAGACCCTGAACTCCGACGCAGCAAACGCTCTGACCAAGAAAGAGCGTCTGTTCATGGACCGCGAGCGTGAAAAGCTCGAGCGGAACCTCGGCGGTATCAAGGACATGGGTGGCATTCCGGACCTGATCTTCGTGATCGACACCAACCGTGAAGCCATTGCCATCCAGGAAGCTCGCCGTCTGGGCATCCCGGTTGCTGCGATCCTGGACTCCAACTCCAGCCCGGAAGGCATCACCTACCCGGTTCCGGGTAACGATGACGCCGGCCGCGCGATCTCGCTCTACTGCGACCTGATCGCACGTGCTGCCATCGACGGCATTTCCCGTGCCCAGGGCGCATCCGGCATGGATGTCGGCGCTTCCGAAGAGGCTCCGGTGGAAGAAGCACTCGCTGAAGAAGCGGCTGCTGAAGCCTAAAGTATTGCGCCTTCTGCCGGTTTTCGGCAGAGGGCGGCTTTTAATTGCGAATTTGCGCTTAATCTTTGCGCTTTCGTCATAATGGTACGGTGGCCGTCGGCTAAACCGTATGGATCTTAAACCCCCATCCACGAGGCAATCGATGAGCATTACCGCTGCGATGGTAAAAGAGCTCCGCGAGAAATCCGGCGCTGGCATGATGGACTGCAAGACCGCCCTGACTGAGTCGGGTGGCGACATGGAAGCCGCTGTTGACTGGCTGCGCACCAAGGGCCTGGCAAAGGCTGCCAAGAAGGCTGGCCGCGTTGCTGCCGAAGGTCTGGTTGGCGTTGCTTCCAACGGCACCAAGGCTGCCGTTGTCGAGCTGAACTCCGAAACCGACTTCGTTGCGCGCAACGAAGGCTTCCAGGAACTGGTCGGCAAGGTCGCAAAGATCGCTGCTGAAACCGACGGTTCGCTTGAAGCTGTTTCTGCTGCCGATCTCGGCGGCAAGCCGGTTTCCGAGGCAATCACTGACGCGATCGCAACGATCGGCGAAAACATGACACTTCGCCGTACCGCCGTTCTGGAAGTCTCCAGCGGCGCAGTTGCTTCCTATGTCCATGGTGCTGTCACCGATGGCCTTGGCAAGATCGGCGTTCTGGTCGCGCTGGAATCTTCCGGCGATGCAGACAAGCTCAACGCACTTGGCCGTCAGATCGCCATGCACGTTGCTGCAACCAGCCCGCTGGCTCTGAACACCGAAGAGCTGGACCCGACTGTTGTCGAGCGTGAGCGCAACGTCTTCATCGAGCAGGCCCGCGAATCCGGCAAGCCGGACAACATCATCGAAAAGATGGTCGAAGGCCGTATCCGCAAGTTCTACGAGGAAGTAACCCTCGTAAAGCAGGCTTTCGTGATCAATCCGGACCTCACCGTCGAGAAGGCGGTCGAGGAACTGGCCAAGGAACTCGGTACCGACGTCAAGCTCACCGGTTTCGTTCGCTTCGCCCTTGGCGAGGGGATCGAGAAGGAAGAGACGGACTTCGCGGCCGAAGTGGCAGCGGCCGCTGGAAACTAAGCTTCTTGAAAGGCGCCGGTAAAACCGGCGCCTTTTTTGTAGAAGGACCAAAAACAAGAGGCCACACAATGACCAAGCCCCTCCGTTGGAAGCGCGTGCTGCTGAAACTTTCCGGCGAAGCCCTGATGGGCTCCCAGGCTTTCGGGATCGATCCCGCGATCGTGGAACGTATTGCCAAGGAAATCGCCGATGCCGTTGCGCTAGGGGCTCAGGTAGGTGTGGTTGTCGGCGGCGGGAACATCTTCCGCGGCGTTGCTGTTGCGGCCAAGGGCGGCAACCGGGTTACCGGTGACCACATGGGCATGCTGGCGACGATCATGAACTCGCTGACCATTGCAGACGCCCTGCGCCGTCTGAAGGTTCAGGCCCGTGTCCTGTCTGCGGTTTCGGTTCCCTCCATCTGCGAAACCTTCAGCCAGCGCGTCGCCGAGCGTTACATGGAAGACGGTGACGTCATCGTCTTTGCGGGCGGTACCGGCAACCCGTTCTTCACCACCGACTCTGGTGCTGCCCTGCGCGCGGCCGAAATGCGTTGCGACGCCTTCCTAAAGGGTACCCAAGTTGACGGCGTCTACTCGGACGATCCCAAGACCAATCCGGATGCAGAGCGCTACGAGACCCTTGGCTACGAGGAAGTCATCAAGCGCAATCTGAAGGTGATGGACACGACGGCAATTGCCCTTGCGCGCGACAACTCCATTCCGGTGATCGTCTTCTCGATCCATTCTCCCGGTGCTCTGGTCAGCGTTCTTCAGGAAACTGGCCGTTACACGGTTGTGGGCGACTGACAGATCTGCCAATAAGGACCGCCTGCACACTTGAGTTTCGGCGCGAGTGTGCGATCTTGGCGGCGGCTGTTCGATATTAAGCCAACAAAACAAGAATTCAGCGAGGAAGTTATGCCTGTAGAAGGTTTGGACCTGGATGATCTGAAGCGCCGCATGCAGGGTGCATTGTCGGTACTGAAAACCGATTTCTCCGGGTTGCGGACCGGCCGGGCGTCCTCGAGCATGCTGGATGCGATCACCGTCGATGCCTATGGCCAGCAGATGCCGGTCAATCAGGTCGCGACCGTCAGCGTGCCCGAACCGCGCATGGTTGCCGTTCAGGTCTGGGACCGCGGCATGGTCTCGGCCGTCGAAAAGGCAATCCGGGAGTCCAACCTCGGCCTCAACCCTGTCGTCGACGGCCAGCTTCTGCGCCTTCCGATTCCTGAACTCAATCAGGAACGTCGTCAGGAGCTGATCAAGGTCGCCCACAAATATGCAGAGCAGGCCAAGGTGGCGATCCGTCACGTCCGCCGTGACGGCATGGACACGGCAAAGAAGCTCGAAAAAGACGGTGACATCAGCCAGGACGACAGCCGTGTTGCGTCCGACGAGGTCCAGAAGCTCACCGACAGCATGATCGCAGAAGTCGATGTGATGCTGGAGAAGAAACAGCAGGAAATTTCCCAGGTCTGATTTTCAGTCCGACGCAATCCTGACCAAGCTTGGGGAAATCGATGATTGCAAAGCCCGACGTTGTGACGGAGCCCGGCCAGAAGGCGACCTGCCTTCCGGGAGGTCTTCGGCACGTCGGGGTGATCATGGACGGAAATGGCCGGTGGGCGCAGGCCAGGGGCCTTTCCCGCACCGAGGGTCACCGGCATGGTCTCGATTCTCTCCGTCGGATGATCCGTCACTCGGTTGCCATCGGGCTCCGTTTCGTGACCGTCTACAGCTTCTCGTCCGAGAACTGGAACCGCCCGGAGACGGAAGTCAGCTTCCTGATGGCCTTGTTGCGGCGCTTCGTTCAGCGTGATCTTTCCGAAATCCATCAGGCCAATGTGAAAATCAGGGTCATAGGTGACCGCGAAACGCTCGAGCCGGGCATCCGGCAGCTTCTGGTCGACGCTGAAGAGCTTACGCGCGACAACACCGGCATGACTCTCGTCGTGGCGTTCAACTACGGTTCGCGGGACGAAATCACCCGTGCTGTGAGAACGCTGGCGAAAAAGGTTGAGGCCGGGCAGATCAATCCGGTGGATATCACCGGCGACATGATCGGGGAGGAACTGGACACGGCCGGTATCCCGGACCCGGATCTGATTATTCGGACCAGCGGTGAAATGAGGCTTTCGAATTTTCTCATGTGGCAGGCCGCCTATTCAGAATTCTATTTCTGCCAATGCCACTGGCCTGATTTCGACGAGGTGGAATTCGACAGGGCGCTTGCCGACTATGCCGGACGCGAGCGCCGGTTCGGCGGGCTCAAGGCCAAAGCTCTCTAGATGGCAGACCGGGGGGACATCGCCAGAAAAGGTCAGTCGTCGAAAATGTCTGATCTGAAGCTTCGGTTGATTTCAGCTGCAATTCTGGGGCCGGCGGTTCTTGCCATTGCCTATTTCGGAGGCGTTGCGTTTCTAGGCTTGATTCTGGTTGCCGCGATCCTGTTTCAGCACGAATGGTTTTCGATCACGGGCACCGCAGACAAGACAGTCTCCGCCGTAGCGGGCTACGTACTTCTGGTCGCCGCCGGTATCTCCTATCACCTGGGACAGCCTGAAATCGCGCTTGCGCTGGTTTCTGCAGGAGTGGGTGCAGTCTACTTGCTCGGGAAAATGACAAAGCCGGCTCGCTGGGGTGCAGAAGGAATGCTCTACTCGGGCCTTGCCATGCTTTCCCTGCTTGCCGCGCGCGGCGGAAGCTCGGGCGTTGTCTTCATCTTCTATCTGCTGATCGTCGTGTGGGCGACCGACATCTTCGCCTATTTCGTCGGCCGTGCTTTCGGGGGTCCAAAGCTTTGGCCGAAGGTTTCTCCGAACAAGACCTGGTCTGGAGCGCTCGGTGGCCTGTGTTTCGCCGTCGTGCTCGGGACCGGGTTTGTCGCCTTCGCCGGCATGACACAATTGGTCCAATGGGGCGCACTTGCGGCGTTTCTATCTATCATCTCGCAAGCTGGCGATTTGCTGGAATCGGCGATCAAAAGGCGCTTCGACGTCAAGGATTCGAGCAATCTCATTCCGGGGCATGGGGGTATCATGGATCGCATCGACGGGCTCGTCGCTGCCGCGATCGGCGCGGCTCTGCTCGGCGTTGTGCTGGGCGGATCGCTCATCGACCCTATTTCCGGACTAGGCCTCGGCTGATCTTCACAGCCGGGCAAGGATGAAGCCTTTCATGGACACTCAGGTAGAGCCGACTGCAGCCGGCCACGAGTATGACTTGCCGCCCATGCGTTTGACAGTGCTTGGTGCCACCGGCTCTGTCGGTCAGAGCGCAATCGACATCGTGCTTCGCAACCCGGGGCGCTTCGATGTCGTTGCGGTTGTGGCCAATTCCAATGCGGAAGAACTGGCAATTCTGGCTCGCAAGACGAGTGCGAAGCTGGCTGTTGTCGCTCGTGAGGAGTGTCTGGGCCAATTGAGGGATGCGCTCGCTGGGTCGGGTATCGAGGCGGCAGCCGGTGAAGCTGCCGTCCTGGACGCGGCGGCAAGGCCGACGGACATGGTGATCGGGGCCATCGTAGGTGCCGCTGGTCTGAAGCCGACACTTGCCGCGGTTGCCCAGGGAAACAGTGTCGCCCTGGCAAACAAGGAGTGCCTTGTTTCTGCTGGAGCATTGTTCATGGCCGAGGTTCGGCGTAGCGGAACGACGCTTCTTCCGGTCGACAGCGAACACAGCGCGATCTTCCAGGTTTTCGAGAATGGCAATGCCGAGCAGATCGAAAAGATCATCCTGACCGCTTCCGGTGGGCCGTTCCGCACGATGCCGCTCGATGCAATGCACAAGGTCACCCCTGCGCAGGCTCTCAAACACCCGAACTGGGACATGGGAAGCCGGATTACCATCGACAGTGCGACGATGATGAACAAGGGCTTCGAGGTCATCGAGGCGTTTCACCTGTTCCAGATTGGTCAGGATCAGCTCGAGGTACTGGTGCATCCGCAGTCCGCGGTTCATGGGCTCGTGCAGTATCGCGATGGCTCGCTGCTCGCCCAACTCGGTTCGCCTGACATGCGTACGCCGATTGCCCATTGTCTCGCCTGGCCCAAACGCATGAGCGTTCCGGTCGAGCGGCTGGACCTTGCAAAGATCGGCAGCCTCACGTTCGAGGCTCCGGATCAGGTCAGGTTCCCGGCATTGCGATTGGCGCTTGAGGCCATGAAACGCGGCGGCGGGGCGACGACCATTCTGAATGCCGCCGATGAGGTCGCGGTCGCCGCCTTCCTTGCAGGACAGATCGGTTTCATGGACATACCCGCCGTCGTAGAGAGCTGTCTTGAAGCGCTGGATGCCCGTCACGGCGGCAGAGAACTGATGGACGTCGATGATGTCCTTGCGGTCGACGCCGAGGCGCGCAAAACCTGTGGTCAATGGATCGCGGGCAGGTAATGCGGGGAGGGCAGGCTGAATGGAATTCAAAAAAGCGTTTGACCTTTAACCTGCCTTAATTGCCTAGGCTTATATGGTTCTCAAACTGCAGTCAGACCCTTCGAACGGGACCCGGTTATGGATCTTCTAATTTCCGCTTACGATCTTCTCATCGGCTATATCGTGCCGTTCCTGTTCGTTCTGACCATAGTGGTGTTCTTTCACGAACTTGGGCACTTCCTTGTCGCGCGCTGGTGCGGGGTGAAGGTTGATGCCTTTTCCGTCGGATTCGGCCGCGAGATCTTTGGCCGGACGGACTCCAAGGGCACGCGCTGGAAACTGTCTCTGGTGCCGCTGGGCGGCTATGTGAAGTTTGCCGGCGACGAGAATTCAGCCAGCGTTCCCGACCGCGAGCGCATTGCGTCGATGAGCGCTGCGGAGAGGGAAACGGCATTCATCGCCAAGCCGGTATGGCAGCGTGCAGCTGTCGTGGCGGCCGGGCCGTTTGCGAATTTCGTCCTCGCAGTTGTCATTTTCTCGATGATTTTCATGGCGTTCGGCAAAATCGTGACGCTGCCCGTGGTCGAGGACGTCCGCCCTGGAAGTGCTGCCGAGATTGGTGGTCTTCTTCCCGGCGACCGCATCCTGTCCGTGGATGGGGAGGAGATTGGAACTTTCGCCGATCTTCAGCGGGTTGTTTCCGTGAGTGCCGACGTGCCGCTCGTCCTCGATGTCGAGCGCAGCAACACCGTCGTGACGTTGACGGTGACGCCGGAATACAAGGAGTTGAAGGACCGCTTCGGCAATGTGCAGAGGATCGGTCTTCTTGGTGTATCCCAAAGTCCGAAACCCGAAGACCTGATTCAGGTGACCTATGGCCCGCTCGAGGCGGTTGCCGAGGGCTCGAAGGAGACGGTCTATATCGCTGTTCGTACCCTGGACTACCTGTGGGGCGTCGTTTCGGGCAGAGAGGCTGCCGATCAGCTCGGGGGACCGATCCGCGTGGCACAGGTCTCGGGGCAGGTTGCAACGCAGGGCATCATTCCTCTGCTGAGCCTCGCTGCTGTCCTTTCGATTTCGATCGGGCTGTTGAACCTGATGCCGATTCCGATGCTGGATGGCGGACATCTGGTGTTCTACTTCGCCGAGGCTGTTCGCGGAAAACCGCTGAGCGAGCGGGTTCAGGACTTCGGTTTCCGCATCGGGATCGGCATCGTTCTATTGCTGATGGTTTTCGCGACATGGAACGATGTGCTTCATCTGACAAGGCTTTGAGCGAAGAGACGATGTCTCCACCTTCCGTAGTGGCATCGTCGCAACGCATTCAAATGAAATCCGTTTCGGGTCACGCATGTGGTTGCCAATTTGGCAAAAGCCTGTAAAACGATTTCAGTTGCTGAGAATCTGGGGTTATCCCTGCGCCTCGGCGCATGGGGATTTTAAAAAGACAAAGGCATAGCGCACTTATGCAGCGATTGCAGAAACTCACTCGCGCCGCCATTCTTGCGGCAGCCGTTTTTTCGACGGGCGCGATCCTTCCAAACGCATTTGGTCCACTCTCCGTCGGTGCCGCCGAGGCAGCTGTTGCACGTAGTATCGTCGTGCGCGGAAACACGCGTATCGAGGAAGAGACAGTTCTCAGCTACATGACCATTCAGCCGGGGCGTTCCTACAACGCCTCCGACGTTGACGAGTCACTGAAGGCGCTGTTTGCCACCGGTCTTTTTGCCGACGTCAAAATCAGCCCGCAGGGCGGAACGGTCGTCGTTACGGTCTCCGAGAACCCGATCATCAACCGTGTTTCCTTCGAGGGGAACAAGAAGGTCAAGGATGACGCGCTGAAGACGGCTGTCCGCTCCACCGAGCGCACGATGCTGACCCGCGCGAAGGTCCAGACCGACGTTCAGAACATCCTCGAGGCGTATCGTCGCTCCGGCCGCTATGGCGCTGCCGTCGAGCCGAAGATCATCGACCGGGGCAGCAATCGCGTCGATCTCGTCTTTGAAATCGACGAAGGTGCCAAGACCGGCGTCGAGCGCATCACCTTCATCGGCAATCAGGCTTTTTCCGATAACCGTCTTCAGGACGTGATCCGTACCCGTGAGAGCGGCCTGCTCAGCTGGCTGCGCAGCACGGATACCTATGATCCGGACCGTCTTGCTGCCGACCAGGAACTGCTGCGTCAGTACTACTTCAAGAAGGGCTACGCTGACTTCCGCATCGTATCGGCTTCCGCTGACCTCGATCGCGAGCAGAACGTCTTCCATGTCACGTTCACCGTGGATGAGGGCGATCAGTACAAGATCAGCGATGTCGAGGTGGTTTCGTCTCTTGCAGAAGTCGACGCTGAATCGCTGCGCTCCGAAGTTCGTACCAAGTCGGGCCAGACCTTCAATTCCCTGAGGGTAGAGCAGAGCGTTGAAGACATTACGGTGAAGGTCGCCGAAAGTGGCTATGCGTTCGCACAGGTTCGTCCGCGCGGTTCGCGTGACTACGAAAACAAGACCATCTCTCTGACCTACTACATCGAGGAAGGTCCGCGCGCCTACGTTGAGCGCATCAATATCATCGGTAACGACCGCACCCGCGAATATGTCATTCGCCGTGAGTTCGACCTGGCCGAAGGTGATGCGTTCAACCGTGCACTGGTCGACAAGGCCGAGCGCCGCCTGCGCAATCTCGGGTTCTTCGAGCGTGTGAACGTCACCACCGCTCAGGGCTCTGCTCCCGACCGCGTCGTGATCAACGTTCAGCTCGAGGAAAAGCCGACTGGTGAGGTCTCGTTCGGTATCGGTTACTCGACGACCGACGGCGTCATCGGTGATATTTCGGTCACCGAGAAGAACTTCCTCGGCCGTGGCCAGTACGTGAAGCTGGGTGTCGGTGGCGGTACCGATACGCAGACCTACGAGTTCGCCTTCATCGAGCCGTTCTTCCTTGGTCGCCGTATCGCTCTGGATCTGGATGTCTACAAGCGTGTCACTGATGCGAACGATTATCGTTCCTATGACGAAGACAAGATCGGTGGTGGCTTCGGCTTCTCTCTGCCTCTTCGCGAGGAAGAGCTGACACTGCGCCTGTACTATCAGATCTTCCAGCAGAAGATCTCCGATCCGGACAACCTTGCAACGGGCCTGAGCAACTGTTCTTCCAACTCGTCTCTGTCGCCTGCGATCTGTGACTCCCTGGGGACCTACCTGACGTCTCTTGCCGGTTACACGCTGGTGCACAACACGCTGAACAACAACCTGAACCCGAGCGATGGCTTCTATGCTTCCTTCGGTCAGGAGTTTGCCGGCATCGGTGGTGACTCCTACTACATCAAGACCACTGCCGAAGCGCGTGCGTACAAGGAGATCGTTCCGGATTTCGGCGTCGTCGGCAAGGCGAGCGTCAAGGGTGGCCACATCACGTCCTTCGGTGACGAGCGTCTTCGGGTATCCGAGCAGTTCATGGTTGGCGGCAACATCATCCGCGGCTTTGAAAACCAGGGTATCGGTCCGCGTGACCGGAACACGGGTGATGCCATCGGCGGCACCATGTATGTTGCGGCAACCGTCGAAACCACGTTCCCGTTCCCTGCCGTTCCCAAGGAATTCGGTCTGAGCGGAGCGCTCTTTGCGGACGCGGGTTCGGTCTGGGATGCTGACAGTGACCTCATCAAGGTAGTTGGCTCGAACAGCGTGATCTCCAATGAGTTCGACCTGCGCGCATCGGTTGGCGCCGGCGTTCGCTGGGACTCGCCATTCGGTCCGCTGCGTGCCGACTTCGCCTGGCCGCTCTTGAAGGATGATGCGGATAAGACCCAGGTCTTCCGCCTGAGCGGTGGTACCCGCTTCTAACGACAGCCGATATGTGAGATAAGACGGCCGCCGCTAATTTGGCGGCCGTTTTTTATTGGAAGATGAGCATGACCGATCCCGTATTTTTTCCCGCGCCCGCACCCGTCTCTCTGTCGGAGATTGCCGAGTGGGCTGCTGCGGAGATTGTCAGGGGTGACGCAGCTCTGGAAATCACCGGGGTCGCTCCGGTAGAAGATGCCGTACCCGGGTCTTTGGTGTTTTTCGACAATACGGCTTATCTCGACAAGCTTGCCGAGACCAAGGCTGCCGGGGTGCTGATTGGGCGGAAGCACAAGGACAAGGTGCCTGAAGGGACCGCAGTTCTTGTCTGCAAGGAACCCTATCGATCCTGGGCCATGGTTCTGGCAAGGCTCTATCCCGAGGCGATGGTCCCAAAGTCTGCGGAAGCGACAGGCATTCACGCTCGTGCAATCGTCGATCCATCGGCAGCGCTGGAAGACGGTGTTGTCGTGGAGGCTGGTGCAGTCATCGGTGCCGGCGTCGAAGTCGGAGCAGGCACCGTGGTACGTGCGAATGCGGTGATCGGAGAGGGCGTACGGATTGGTCGCAATGGCGTTGTCGGCGCGAACAGCTCCGTTCAGCACGCGTTGATCGGCGACCGTGTCTACATCCACCCGGGCGTCTGCATTGGTCAGGACGGTTTTGGATATGCGATGGGACCTGGAGGGCACCTGAAGGTGCCTCAGATCGGCCGCGTCATCATTCAGGACAATGTTGAGATCGGTGCAAACACGACGATCGACCGGGGCGCGAACCGGGATACGGTGATCGGCGAGGGAACCAAGATCGACAATCAGGTTCAGGTCGGCCACAACGTTGTCATCGGGCGCCATTGCGTGATCGTCTCTCAGGTCGGCCTGTCCGGCAGCTGTACGCTGGAGGACTATGTTGCCATTGGCGGGCAGACCGGTGTGCGTGGACACGTGCGGATCGGAATGGGCGCGCAGATTGCCGGCGTCAGCATCGTCAATGACGATGTCCCGGCGGGGGGAAGATACGGTGGAACTCCGGCCAAGCCGGTCAAGCAATGGTTCCGCGAACTGGCTGCGATCCGCAAGCTTGCGGAACGCGGCAATGATTCATGAAGATCGCTCGGCGATCGTGACAAATTGAGGCGCATTCGGCGTCGAGGGGCTTGAGATGGAAGAAGCTGAAAAGAAAACTCTGGGCACTGCCGACATCATGCGGATCATGGAGTTGCTTCCGCATCGCTATCCGTTCCTGCTGATCGACAAGATCATCGAGATCGACGGCGACAGCAGCGCGATCGGCATCAAGAACGTGACGATCAACGAGCCGCATTTCACCGGACACTTCCCGAGCCGGCCGGTTTTCCCGGGTGTGCTCCTGATCGAGGCAATGGCACAGACTGCCGGGGCTATTTGCGTGGATTCCCGCGGCAATGACGGCCCGCCATCGCTGGTCTATTTCATGACCATAGACAATGCAAAGTTCCGCAAGCCCGTTGTTCCGGGGGATCAGGTCCACTTCCACGTGACGAAGACCAAGCAGCGCTCGAACATCTGGAAGTTTGACGCGGTTGCCAAGGTTGATGGCCAGAAGGTCGCCGAGGCCGAGATCAGCGCCATGCTTGTGGACGCGTGAGGATTTGATGGCAAATATTCATCCCACAGCGATTGTCGAGGACGGTGCCCGGATCGCTGAAGGTTGCGAGATCGGCCCTTACTGTGTCATTGGGCCGAAAGTGACGCTTGGAGCAGGTGTCAGGCTTGAAGCACATGTAGCCGTTGCCGGTCGCACGACCATCGGCGCAGGCACCCATATCTTTCCGTTCGCATCGATCGGCCATCAGCCGCAGGATCTTAAATACGCCGGTGAGGACACTGCTCTGGAGATCGGTGAGAACAACCAGATCCGTGAGCATGTGACCATGAACCCGGGTACCGCGGGCGGCGGTGGCATTACCCGCGTCGGCAGCAACTGCCTGTTCATGATGGGCTCGCATGTCGGCCATGACTGTATTGTCGGCAACCATGCGATCCTCGCCAACAATGCGACGCTTGCCGGTCACGTCGAACTTGCCGACTTTGTCATTCTGGGCGGTTTGAGTGCAGTGCGCCAGTGGAGCCGTATCGGCACGGGTGCCATTGTAGGCGGAATGACCGGTGTCGAATTCGACGTCATTCCCTTCGGATCTGTCATTGGCGACCGGGCGCGTCTCGCCGGGCTGAACCTCGTGGGTCTCAAGCGCAAGAACTTCCCGCGCGAGCAGATCCATGCCTTGCGCGCCGCCTACCGCGAGCTCTTCGAGAGCGAAGAGGGAACCTTGCGCGAGCGTGCCGAAAAGGTTGCCGCGGAAAGTGCCAATGAGCCATTGGTGAAGACTGTTACGGACTTCATCCTGGAGAAGGAAAACCGCCGGTTCTGCACCCCGCGCGGGGAGTGACGGAAGTGGTGGCCAGCGGATCGACGATTGCCGAAGAGCTCCTGGCATTGGGCGCCGACAACTCGGCGCCTGTTGCCGTCATATCGGGCAACGGATCCATCCCGCTTCAGGTGTTGACCGCATTGGAGCGCCGGGGCCGCGCGGCTTGCGTGATCGCCATACGCGGCGAGGCGGACTCCAAAGTGCTGGAGCGAGCCGATACCGTTCTTGGATGGGGTGAGATCGGACGGCTTTACAAGTTTCTTGGCCAGCGCGCCTGCCGGGAAGTCGTGTTGATCGGGGGCGTCTCAAAGCGTCCAGATTTCACCTCGATCGTTGGCGATCTCGGAACGCTCAGACGTCTGCCGCGTATCCTGAAGGCCCTTCTTGGTGGCGATGACAGCCTCCTCACCAAGGTCATTGGCCTGTTCGAAGAGGAGGGGTTCCAGGTGGTTGGTATCAACGATGTGGCTCCGGAGATTCTGGCGAGTGAGGGACCGCTCGGCAAGGTTGGACCAAGCGAAGCGGCAAAAGCCGACATGGCGCTCGCGCTTGAGGCAACACGGCGCCTTGGAGACCTGGATATAGGGCAGGCGGCCGTTGCGCTTGGAGGGCGCGTCATTGCAATGGAAGGGGCAGAGGGAACCGATGCCATGCTCCAGCGCTGCGCCGAACTTTTGAAGAGCGGCCGCGTGCGCGCCAAGGGCCGCTGTGGTGTGCTGGTAAAGACCGTGAAGCCGGGTCAGGACCTGCGGGTCGATCTGCCGACCATCGGCCCGAAGACGGTGGAACTTGCTGTCGCTGCCGGGCTCGAGGGAATTGCGGTCGAAGCGGGCGGCGCGCTGATCGCTGAGCGGCAGGCAACAATTTCGGCAGCCGACAGTGCCGGTCTGTTTCTTTTTGGTCTGGTATCGGAACAGGGGCAGGGGCGTCAGCCGTGACGGAGGCAGGGCCCGGAGATTTCGGTACTGATGGCAAGGCACCGAAGATCGCGCTCGTCGTTGGTGAGGAGTCCGGCGACTTCCTTGGTGCGGCACTGATGGCATCGCTCAAGGCGAAACTGCCCGGCGAGACACAGTTTTGTGGCGTTGCCGGCGCGCGGATGATGGCCGAGGGGATGACTAGCCTGTTCGACATCGCGGATACATCCGTGATGGGGCTCACCGCTGTGCTCAAGCGATTACCCCTGATCATCAGACGCGTGCATGAGACGGTGGATTTCGTTGTCTCGGAAAACCCCGATGTGCTCATCATCATCGACAGTCCTGACTTCACCCACGCGGTTGCCAAGCGGGTTCGTAAACGGGCCCCGCATATTCCGATTGTCGGCTATGTGTCACCGTCCGTCTGGGCGTGGCGCTCAGGCCGTGCGCGCAAGATGAAAGCCTACGTGGACGAACTGCTTGCGCTGTTGCCATTCGAACCGGGGGTGCACGCCCGTCTTGGCGGACCCAGGACACATTACGTCGGTCATCCACTGATCGAGCGCCTTGACGACCTGCGGCCTCAGGTCGGCGAGCGGAAGGATCTCTCTGAGAGGAAGCCGGTGCTTCTGGTATTGCCTGGCAGTCGAGGCAGTGAGATCGAGCGTCTCCTGCCGGTGTTCGGAGAAACCGTTGCTCAGATCGCGGCGGCACGGCCGGAGGTTGATTTCGTGCTGCCGGCGGTCGCTCATCTGGCAGAACGTATTGAGGCGCAAACCCAAAGCTGGCCGGTGCGGCCTACGATCGTTCGTGGGGAGGAGGCAAAGCAGGCTGCCTTCCGGAGTGCGAATGCTGCGCTTGCAGCATCGGGAACGGTTACGCTCCAGCTTGCAATCTCCGGTGTTCCCATGGTCGTTGCCTATAAGGTCGACTGGTTCATGCGTCGTATCAAGGACCTCAACAAGGTCTTCCCGATATCGTCGCTGACGTCGTTCGTGCTTCCGAACATCATCCTTGGCCGCAAGCTCATTCCGGAATTCCTCGACGAAGAGGTGACCAGCGAGCGTCTTGCCGGGGAAACGCTGAAGCTCCTGAATGACAGCCCTGAGCGCCGGACACAAGTTTCCGGATTGAGCGAGCTCGACAAGGCAATGCGTTTGCCTGACGGCAAATCCCAGAGCGAGGCGGCTGCGGACGTCGTGCTGGAGGTTCTCGGACGAGATCGCGCAGGGCAGACCTATTCGTCTTGAGCCTGTCCAGGAGGTCGGGGCAATGTTGTTCGCCTCTTCTCTAGCAGGTTTCTTTCATGATCATTCCCAAACTTGAAACCGAGCGCCTGATCCTGCGCCCGCAAACCCATGACGACTGGCCGGCTTACCGGGAGCTGATGATGTCGGAGCGCGCCAAGGGTATGGGAGGTCCGCACGCGGAATCCTTCGCCTGGGGCATGTTCTGCCACGATCTGGTTCAATGGCAGCTGTTTGAGGTCGGAGCATTGATGGTCGACTACAAGACGACCGGGCGCTGTGTCGGGCAGGCAGGCATCAATTCAGGGCCTCTGTTTCCCGAATACGAACTTGGCTGGTTCGTTTATGGCGAGGCTGAGGGCAAGGGTTACGCCTTCGAGGCCGCATCCGTTCTGAGAACCTGGGCTTTGAAGGAGCGGAAGCTTCCCACTCTGGTCAGTTATATTGATAAGGACAATCTGCGCTCACGCGCCTTGGCGGAGCGGCTCGGGGCGAGCGTGGATGTAACGGCAGAATCGCCAGATCCGGAAGATCTGGTCTATCGGCACTGGTAACACTTCCAGACGCAAAAAGGGCGCCCGCTGGGGCGCCCTTTGGCATACTCGGTTCGAGACGCTTAGCGCTGTTCGATCGGCGTGTAGTCGCGCTTGGTTGCGCCGGTGTAGAGCTGGCGCGGGCGACCGATACGCTGGGACGGATCTTCCACCATTTCCTTCCACTGTGCGATCCAGCCGACGGTACGGGCCAGAGCGAACAGCACGGTGAACATGGTGGTCGGGAAACCGAGCGCACGCAGCGTGATGCCGGAGTAGAAGTCGATGTTCGGGTAGAGCTTCTTCTCGACGAAATACGGGTCGTTGAGGGCGATCTTTTCCAGTTCCATCGCAATGTCGAGGAGCGGATCGTCCTTGATGCCCAGTTCGCCCAGAACCTCGTGGCAGGTCTTCTGCATGATCTTGGCGCGCGGGTCGTAGTTCTTGTAGACCCGGTGACCGAAGCCCATGAGACGGAACGGATCGTTCTTGTCCTTGGCGCGTGCCACGAATTCCGGAATGCGGTCGACAGAGCCGATCTCGGACAGCATGTTGAGGGCCGCCTCGTTGGCGCCGCCGTGTGCCGGACCCCACAGGCAGGCAATCCCGGCTGCGATACAGGCGAACGGATTGGCACCGGAAGAACCGGCAAGGCGAACCGTCGAGGTCGAAGCGTTCTGCTCGTGGTCAGCATGGAGGATGAAGATACGGTCCATGGCGCGGGCCAGAACCGGGTTTACTTCATACTCTTCGCAAGGAACCGCAAAGCACATGCGCAGGAAGTTGGACGAGTAGTCCAGGTCGTTGCGCGGGTAAACGAACGGCTGACCGACATGGTACTTGTAGGCCATGGCAGCGATCGTCGGCATCTTCGCGATCATTCGCAGCGACGCGACCATGCGCTGATGCGGATCGGAGATGTCGGTGCTGTCGTGGTAGAAGGCGGAGAGAGCACCCACGGTGCCAACCATGATCGCCATCGGGTGGGCGTCGCGGCGGAAACCGGAGAAAAAGCGGCTCATCTGCTCGTGGATCATCGTGTGATAGGTCACACGCTGAACGAAGTCTTCCTTCTGGGATTTCGTCGGCAACTCGCCATACAGAAGCAGGTAGCAGGATTCCAGGAAGTCTCCGTGATCCGCAAGCTGCTCGATCGGGTAACCGCGATAAAGAAGCGTGCCCTCGTCACCATCGATGTAGGTGATCTTGGATTCGCAGGAAGCGGTAGACGTGAAACCCGGATCATAGGTGAACATGCCGGTGTCCTTGTACAAGGACGAGATGTTCACGACGGACGGGCCAATCGAACCTTCAAGAACGTTGAATTCGTGGTCGGAACCACCGACGTTCAGTTTGGCGTTGTTTTCGGCCATTCAGGAAACCCCCTTCTGTAAACTCCCTCACAATATCCAGACGGCTTTTCCGCGGTTCGTAATGGTCGAACGCGGTCCAGCGGGATGCTGCTGGAGGAATGGTCGCGCTTTGACTATCCCATTTGGTGCAGGGCCGCAAGCTGGGCTCCCTAACGCTTTGGTCAAAGGTCGTTGAAGCCTCTGAAATCGTTAAGGCACTGTAATGCTGCCCTGCATCAATATTTGTTGTCAGGCTGTCTGATCGGCAATGCGCGCGAGAGATTCTTCACGCCCCAGTGCGACCAGTACATCGTAGATGCCCGGGGAAGTGCCACGGCCGGTCAGAGCGGCGCGGATCGGTTGCGCGACCTTGCCCAGTTTCAGCTCCTTTTCCTCTGCATAGGCCTTCACAGCGACCTCGAGCGGCTCGGCCTCCCAGGCGGCGGTCCGTTCCAGCACCTCGTGGAGGTCCTTCAGAACCGCACGGGCCTCTCCGTCGAGGATCTTGGCGGCCTTTTCATCGCAGTCGAGCGGGCGTTGACGCCACAGGTAGCTGGCGCTTTCGGTGAGCTCCACCAGTGTCTTCGCACGCTCCTTGAGCCCGGGGAGGGCGCTCAGCGCCGTTGCCTCGTTGCCGCCTTGAGCCAACCAGGCCAGCACCGCATCACCGCCCTCGTTGTGGGCCAGGCAGGCTTTCCAATGCTGCATGAGTTCGGCATCGTCCGTCGAACGCATATAGTGCCCGTTCAGGTTCTCGAGCTTCTTGAAATCGAATCGGGCGGCAGACTGACCGACCGTGTCCATGTTGAACAGTTCGACCATCTGCTCCAGGGAGAAGATTTCTTCATCGCCATGGCTCCAGCCGAGGCGAACGAGATAGTTGCGCATGGCCTGGGGCAGGTAGCCCATGGCGCGATAGGCTTCCGCACCAGTCGCGCCGTGGCGCTTGGAGAGCTTTGCGCCATCGGGTCCGTGGATCAACGGGATATGCGCCATTTTCGGCACTTCCCAGCCCATGGCCTGGAAGATCAGCGTCTGGCGAGCCGCATTGGTCAGGTGGTCGACCCCGCGGATGATGTGGGTGATGCCCATGTCGTGATCGTCGACGACCACGGCAAGCATATAGGTCGGCGTGCCGTCGGAGCGCAGCAGGACGAGGTCGTCGAGATCCTTGTTCGGGATCACGACACGGCCCTGGACCATGTCGTCGACAACGGTTTCGCCGTCCTCGGGAGCCTTCAGGCGGATGACCGGGTCAACGCCGGCGGGAGCTTCCGATGCATCCCGGTCGCGCCAGGTGCCGTCATAACGGGGCGGCTTGCCTTCCGCGCGGGCCTTTTCGCGCATCGCGTCGAGTTCTTCCGGCGTCGAATAGCAGCGATAGGCCGTGCCGTTGGCCAACATCTGGTCGACCACTTCCTTGTGTCGCGCGACGCGCTCGAACTGCGAGATCGGTTCGCCGTCCCAGTCCAGGCCGAGCCATGTCAGGCCGTCGAGAATGGCGTCAACAGCCTCGTCGGTCGAACGAGCGCGATCCGTGTCCTCGATGCGTAGCAGCATCTTGCCGCCGTGATGCTTGGCAAAAAGCCAGTTGAACAGGGCTGTACGAGCACCGCCGATATGCAGGAAGCCTGTCGGCGAGGGAGCGAAACGGGTGACGATCTGATTGGCCATGGTGGTTTTGTGCTGTCTCTGCCAGAATGATGAGGGGGCATGCTGCCCAAGTTGGCGGCGTCTTACCATAGCCTTGGGAAAGTCCAAAGGGGCTGGAGGCGTTTCACCGTGGGGAACACGGAGCCTGGCTCTGCGCAACTGCAGGGCGAGACAGACAGGCGCAGGCACTCCCGCCCGGCCATCCGGCGACCGGATCCGGCAGATGAAGGGAGGGCAGGCGATGCGCATGATGACCTTCGCAAGCGAAGGATAGCGTTTCATGGCCTTCCCCTAATATTTCAGCGATCGTCTTCTTCTGCACGCCTTGGGGTGGCGCCGGGATTAGGGCAGGACAAGCGGGTGCGACCGACCGCGTTCAGGCCCGACGACAGGCGCTTGCTGAATTGCGCCTTCGCTTTCTCTGCAGGCATTCTCGGATATCTCAACCTTCCTGCGGAGCCGTCGCTGCCGGCGCTCGCTGCGCTTTTTATCTCGCTTGCCGGTTTCTGGTTTCACGCACACCGAAACGGCCGGGAGGCCTCGGTGCTGCTGATGACAGCAATGATCGCCGGGGGCGCCTTTGCCGGGTCACTGCGCACAACCCTGGTCGAGGCGCCAAAGCTTGGGGCGGCGGTGACAACGTCGGTGACCGGGAGGGTGATCGATCGCGAGGACGCACGTCGAGGTCCGCGCATTGTGCTCGAGGTTCACGATTTCGGGCAGTCGAGGGTGGGCGGGCAAGGAGACCGCGAGTTTCCGCATCGTGTACGTGTTGCCATCCCGGCGGCAAGTCAGGTGAAAACCGGCGACGTGATCGAGGCCAAGGTACGGCTTTTTCCGCCCGCTGGTCCGGTGCGGCCCGGCGGCTACGACTTTTCCTTCCGCGCCTATTTCGAAAAGATCGGTGCGACCGGTTTCACTTACGGGGCGCCGGAGATCCTGCGGCACAAGCAGTTGGCAGGCGTCGGACATTTCTCGCGCTGGCTGGATGATCTCAGGGGCAGTCTGTCTATCTCCATCGGGCAGTTACTTGGCGCTACCGATGCAGGAGCCCTTGCGATCGCCCTTCTGATCGGGGACAGGGCAGGCCTGTCGGAGGACACCGAAGAGGCGCTGCGGGCAGCCGGTCTGGCGCATGTGCTTGCGATTTCCGGGCTGCACATGGCGTTGTTCGCCGGAGGGGCGTTTTCAGGTGTGTTGCTGGTGCTGGGGTGTGTCGAGGCTGTTGCGCTGCGTTGGCCGACCCACAAGATCGCGGCGATCGTCGCTCTGGCCTCTGCGACTGCCTATCTGGCCATTTCCGGTGCGTCCATCGCGACCCAGCGGTCCTTCCTCATGATTGCGCTGGTCTTTCTTGGCATCCTGGTGTCGCGCAAGGGGCTGTCGCTGCATAGTGTGGCCCTGGCTGCCATGGTCTTGCTTGTTCTTGCACCCGAGAGGCTCGTGCATCCCGGGTTCCAGATGTCGTTTGCGGCGGTGATCTGTCTCATAGCAGTTTACCAGCGCTGGAGGGACCGGCAGCAAGCCGCCGGATGGAGCGACGACCGCTCTTCTCAGGCCTTGTGGTGGCGAGTGTTTCGCAAGAGCGCCGGGTTCGTTGCCGGACTTGCGGCAACGGCGCTCATCGCAGGCATCGCAACGGGTATCATCGGGGCCTATCACTTCGGCCGCTATGCGCCGCTCGGGCTTGTGGGGAATGTCCTGGCCATGCCGATCTTCTCGCTCATGGTTATGCCGATAGGGGTCCTTGCTCTCTTCCTGCTGCCGTTCGGGCTTGCCCTTTATCCATTGAAACTGATGGCGTTCGGGTTGGACATGCTGCTCGCGATTGCAAGGTGGACGGCCGAACTTGATCAGGGGCAGGGGTATCTGGTGCCTCCGTCGGGTGGTGTAACGCTGCTGATGGTCTCCGCGATGTTCGTTCTGGTCCTGTTTGGCTGGCGATCTCAGGCGATCATATCGCTCCCGATTTTATTGCTTGCGAGTTTCCTTCATGTGATGGGTCGGCCACCCGACATCCAGCTGTCGTCTGACGGTGTCGCCATCGCAGCACGAGATGAGCTTGGTCGGCTCAAGTTTTCTTCCGGGCGCGACAGCTTTGAGACTCAGATGTGGCTGCAAGCTGAGGGGGAGGGGCGCGCGGTCCCGGCAAGCCTCAAGATGGCGCGCGGGCAGCGCCTCTGCGACGGCGGTGGGTGCGTCGTAAAGGCCTGGCCAGCGGCAGGGGGACATGAAGGCCCAGTCCTCGTAGCCTTGCCCGAGACACCAGAGGCCATGGCGGCAGATTGCGATATTGCTGATATAATCGTTAGCGATTTGATCGCTCCAATTGAGTGTGGCGCAGGCTTTGTCGTTGACGGGGGCGTTCGTGCGCGCCATGGCGCGGTGGCTATATGGCTGAACGCCTTGCCCGGCCATAAACGGGATCAGGAAACGCGGGGCCGGCGCGGTGATGAGCGTGAAATGGAGCCGGTCGATCCAAAAGCGCTACCCTATGCAATTGAATGGAAAGGGGCGCTGTCCTTCCCGGCGCGTCCCTGGCATCGCTGATCGGTGGCTAAAAGGAGGCTGGCAACCGGGCTTTGCGCGTCAACGATCGAACGGAGGGTTTCGGCGGCCCGGAAAAGACCGGCCAGCGTGATGCGTGGATGGATACGTCGCGCTCTTCCGGACCGGATGCCTTGCACTTGGCCGAATTCTTTCAGAGCGGGAGGCTGAGGGGCGGCGAACAAAAAACGCGACCCGGAAGTCAAACCGGATCGCGCAAAAATTTCGAGGGCCTTGCCATGAGGCGAGGCGGCAGCAGCGCCTTGGTCAGTACTGGCGGAACAGTGCTACCAGACGACCTTGTACGCGAACACGGCCGGGGCCGAAAATGCGTGTCTCGTAGGCAGGGTTCGCCGCCTCGAGAGCAATCGAGGCGCCTTTCTTTCGCAGACGCTTGAGCGTCGCTTCCTCGTCATCGACAAGGGCAACCACGATGTCCCCGCTGTCAGCGGTGTCGGTCCGGCGGATGAGCACCGTATCGCCGTCGAGAATGCCGGCTTCAATCATGGAATCGCCACGGACTTCCAAAGCGTAGTGTTCGCCCCTGCCGATCAGCTCCGGCGGAACGGTGATCGAATGACTGTGGGTCTGGATCGCCTCGATCGGGACGCCGGCGGCGATGCGGCCCATCACGGGGATCTCATGCCCGGCCACTTCAATGACTGGCGGAGCTGCAACGGGCTCCGACTTGCCCTTTGATCCCTCGATGACCTCGGGTTCAAAGGTTCCGCGCGAGGGCGGTGTCGCAAGCCCGGGGGCGATGGAATCGGGCAGCCGGATCACTTCCATTGCGCGCGCCCGGTTGGGCAAGCGGCGAATGAAGCCCCGTTCTTCCAGCGCGGTGATCAGGCGATGAATCCCGGATTTGGAGCGAAGGTCGAGTGCATCCTTCATTTCATCAAATGAAGGGGGAACACCGGTTTCCTTCAGCCGCTCATGAATGAACATGAGAAGCTCGTATTGCTTGCGGGTTAGCATCCTGACCCTCTTTGCTGTTTTACAGCCTGGTACAAATCATGAACGTAGCTTAGCTGTTCTTATTGTGTTCCGCAAGCCTTAAGGAACGGTTGTCATGTTCGCTCGGTTATCTGTACTCGCCAGAATTAATCGGCAATGGAGCCGTCTTGTTTGGCCGTAATTAAGCGACACTCGATCCAATAAAACATTTGCAGATCAACGCGATGTCCAGAAATGGATTGCGGAACATGGGGTTCCGCAATGCCGTAGATTGCCGAATAATTCCGGAACATATTGAAAACATTTCGAATCTTGAGGCAGTCGAAAGGTCGATGAGCCGTAATCCGATTGGATTGCGGAACCCATTGCGGAACCCCTCAAGCTGACCCTTTAGGAAGAGGAGACGTTCGCAGGTCTATTTGAGCCAAAATGCGATCGACTTCTGGGAGTTGCCCGTTTTGCTGTTTCTTTTCAAGGGATGTGAGGATGTCGCCAACAGGGGCATCATACTCTTCGAAATATAGCAGCCGTCTAAACTCTTCGATGAGAATGGGAAGCACGTTACCAAGCGAAGCTACGGTGTGTACCGGGATTGGCTCGTCTAATCGGCTCAAGAATTTATGCAGGCAATATGTAGCCGCTGCATGAGATACCTGTTTTTCCTGCGCCTTACTAATACCCAGCAGGACTTCGCTTCGGGCGAAAACCGAACCGTATTTTTGGACGAGATCAGCCTCCACAGAAAACGGAATTGTGTCCCGTCTTCTCCAGTTGGCAATTGCTTGTTTGGAGCAACCTAGGTGTTCAGCGAGTTCTAGATCCGTTTTAACTCCGAACAACGACTTCATTCGCTCTATGTAAACTCGTACGGGTTCGCTCATTGATTTCTTGACAACGTATGAGTGTGAAGTCATAGACTACATAATGAAATCTATGAACACCGATTCTCAGCAGCCACTCCCAGGCCGTGAGCTCTTATTGCGAATTAGGGCGAGTTTTATCGCCCAAGGATCATCTTTGAACAAGTGGTGCCAAATCCACGGAGTAAACCGGGTTTGGGCCACTCATGCGCTAACCGGTGTTCGGAATGGTCCAGCCGCCCATGTGTTGCGCGAACGAATCCTCCAGGCGAGTTTGGAGCAGAAATGACAGTCTGGCTACCGGCAAGCAAAGTAGCCGCGGCAGGCGGTGTTTCAGATCGCCGGATCAGAGAGATTTGCAAGTCCATTCTGGAAAATGAGCAGCGGAGTTGGCATGGAAGCAGATTGATAATCAGAGTGGTTAAGGGCCGGGGAGGCAGAAGCGGCATCAACTATGAGATAGCGCTTGAAAGTCTGCCGAGCCATATCCAGCTGCGGTTTGAGTTTGAAAAACGGGAAACTTTCGACGGTCGAACCGCGGATTCTTGTCACAATAAACTTGCAGAGCGCAATTGGTGGCTAACGTTACTACAGCCAGTTATTGCAAAACCGAAGGGATCTTTGGAGCGTGGCGAGGCTATGCGGAAGCTCGCCCGAACCGAGACGTTCGATTGGAACGGCAGGCCTTTCCTACCGAGCTTCCGTCAGATCCAGCGTCGGTGCGCAGCATATGAACGGGAACAATCGATTTCCGCTCTGTCGCGCCAACGCCGCTCTGACCGTGGCCAGAAGCGGGTTGTTGTCTCACGTGTCTGGGACAATGCCGTGTCAGAGCGGTTTGACGATGCGCTGAAGCAGGAGATTGCCGCCGGTCTTCGCCAGCAGGTCCGGGGACTGATCAAGAGCGGGGCAACCGGCAAAATCGTGGCTGCTCTGGCCTCTGACTACCTGAAGAAGATTACGAGTGCCAATGGCTTCCGGCCGAATGATCCGAAGGTGCTCGATCGGATCTGTAAGTTTCCTCGGGCGCTCATTCGCTCCGAGCAGCATTATAAAAAGGTCTATCGCCACAAGCACGACCGGAAGGCAAGCGATGATGACCGGCCTCGGGTCAAGCGCACAACCGCGGGCATGGTTCCGATGGAATGCGTGGTGATGGATGTCCATCACATCAATGTTCTGCTTCGCCGGGAAAACGGTACGACGGCCACACCGAAACTTCTGGCCTTTATGGATATCGCCACCCGCCGGGTTTGGGCGGAACTTGTGTTTATCGAACACCGCGGCGGCGTGCGCAATTCAGATGTTATCGAGGCTTTTGTCGCCATGGCCCGGCATTCGGCCTTCGGCTTGCCGCAGACCCTTTATTGCGACAATGGCGCCGAATATCTCTTTGCAGATTTTCTAAACGACGCCATGCAGCTATTGCTTCCGGTACCTGGAGAACCGGGCAAGTCGCGGGTCATTCGGGCCTTGCCCTACAATGCTGCGGCCAAACCGATCGAAGCTTGGTTCGGTCACTTTGAGCAACAATTTTTGAAGACGTGTCAGGGCTACATCGGCGACAATCGGATGGACCCAAAGCGTCCGGCACTTGGAAAGTTGCCCAAGCCGTTTAATGGTGGTTTTGAGGCCTTTCAAAACTTCTTCAAAGGGCTTTTAAAAGCCTATGAAGTCTTGCCGCAATCAGGCGCTTTGAAGGGGAGGTCTCCAAGAGAGGCTTTTGAAGCCCATGTCAGAGAAGGCTGGGCGGCGACAATCATCGATCCCAATCAGCTGTATACCGTCTTCACCCGACCGGAGACCCGGAAGGTCAGGGAGCATGGCATCTCTGTTGGAGGGCGGAGATGGACCTGCGATGAACTGGATGCTTACTTTGAAGACACCATTACAGTCCATGTCCCCCAGTATCACGGCTACAACGCCTTAAGGCTGACTGGTCCCAGCGGTGAGTTCATCGGGATAGCCCGGCCAGAAGAGGAATTTGAGTTCCGAGATCCGCGTGGCGCGAAACGCTCCGCCGAACGGGTCAAGACGCGGAACAAGGCACTTCAACAAGCAGATAGGTCCGCTCCGACCCTCGATGTCGGTAGGGAGCTGCTTCAGCTTGGCAGACGTGTGCCTGATGTCGTTCCGAATGCCCCCCATGGAACGATCAGCGTCACAACTGAACCTACATGTGATCAGGCTTTTAAACCGGAATACGGCGAGCCGTTCAAAGAGACGGAAGAGGAAAAGCAGCGTAGGGAAATTGCTGCGGTGAGGGACACCTTTGTCAAATCGATAGGACGGGACAGATGCTAGAAGCGAAGAGCAGCAGGGACCGGAAACCAAAACACCGGTTCGTGGACATTGAGGCCAGCCGGGAAATCCGCAAGGCAATGGAAATCGCCAAGGATATTCCGCAATATCCGGTACTGATCAGCTCAAAGCCTGGTATGGGAAAAACGACGGCGCTCAAGCACCACGCAGAAGACAAGGGGACATTTTATTGCGAAGCGGGGCAGGCAAGCAAAAGCACCAAGGGGATGCTCAAGATGCTCATAGACGCTACGGGCTATTCCTCAGGTTATCAATACATCAAGGATTTGAGCGAAACGGCTATCGAACGGCTTTCGGTCGAGTATTTTGGTCCTATGATGATTATTGTCGATGAGGTGCAGACACTGGAGTTATCTGCCTTTAGGGAACTTCTGCGGTTACAGGAAATGTGCGGCTTTTCTCTTGTTCTGAGTGGCAACGATAGACGTCTAGCGCGGACCCGAATCCAGGATTCTGCGCTCGATCAGATCGTCAGCCGCCTAGGGCTTCGGGTGGAGCTCGGGGCTCCGACGGAAGAGGACTGCCGCAATATCGGCATTGATTTCGACGTGGAGGGAAAAGACGCCTACGACGCCCTGCGCAACTTCGGGCACCAGACATCCGTTCGTGATCTCGTACGGCTGCTGACGTTTGCCGAGCAGCTCAGAGGCGCGTCGGGCAGCATTCAGATGCATCACCTGAAAACGGCGTTCCTGACGATTTATGGAAGTAAGAAAGATTTGAAACTTTTGGCGGGCAGATGATCATACAGGTGTTGGGACGTTCAGCTGAGCGTGCGCAAAATGACACGAGATCGCGTGTCAGTGTAAGCTTCGTTTTTTTAAATTTGCAGCAGTTGATGTGACCGCACGTCCACAGTCGAAAGCGGTAGAGAGCTATTTGTGAATGGCGCATCGGATCGGTTTGATTAGCCCGCTTGAATGGTCCCGGTTGATTGTAGGTGCATGATCGGTAGGAGTTTCCCCATTCGGGTTTGAAGGTGTTGGTCACAGTCTGGTTTGTCTGGATCGCGTAGGATTCTTGATCTAAGCACAATTAAACTGTCTCCTCGTTGATACGAGGAGTGGCAAGGATGATCGTCTTGGCTGGCCTCAGGTGAAGGAACTCTGGTCTCTCCTACACTCACACCTGATTGTCGTCGATGAGCGGGCTTGGCCGTGCCAGAGTCGTGAGCGCAGGAATGTCCGTCAGTTCGATCGTGCTGCCGGAGACGGCAACGCCATAGGGAGCCAGGGTGTTGAACGCCCTCGATAGATTTTCAGGCGTCATCGCGAGAATGGAGGCCAACCGTCGCTTGTCATGGGGCAGCTCCAGAACGCCTGTGCTGCCCTGTTCCCGATGATAACGTAGCAGGCGGTTGGCAAGGCGCTCGACCGCCGACCGAAGTTTCAGGTCCTTGTATTCCTTGATGACCCCCCGATAGCAGGTCGCCAATTCGGTCACGATGGAACGTGCGAAGCCGGGGTCTTCATAAAATGCCTTGCGGATATCTTCGGACGGGATCAGCAGGACTTTCGATTTTTCGCAGGTCCTTGCGGACATCAGATAGACGGCATCTTTCAAGACTGCTGCCAGGATGAAGGTACCGATGGGGCGCACCAGGGCCATCGTGGCATTGCGTCCGTTGGACGACGCGCAGAGTTCGACGCAGCCGTCAATCAGAACATAGAGAAAATCTGCCGGGTCGCCCTCGTTGATTAGATCAAGATGTGCGGGAAATGTCTGCAGGTAGGCCGCCTGCATCAACATATCGAAGTTGCTGTCCGACATAGATCTGAAAAGACTCAATTCGCGGACTTCGGGCAAGTCGCTCGCACGCATTGCTGTTCCTCTCCGACACTTGATAAATATCAAGAGCTCCATTGACAGAACTAGCAGTTAGATTTGCCGAACTCAATCATGATTTTGATCTTTGCAGGCACAAAATTGATGTGGCTTGTCTTCGGCCTTGTTTCGATCTGAAACATGCTTCGACTTGATCGAAGTCAATAAAAACTCCGCGTGAATGAAGATGTTCTTTCCACCTGCAACGGGAGATGCAGTCTTGCCTCCCAAAATAAGGGGTAGAACGATGCATTCGCTGAAAGGCGTCACGCGTTCGGATCAGTACCGGGCGCTTGGACTAAGCACCTTCGCGTTCACAGTGTGTTTCGCTGTCTGGACGATTTTTTCGATCATCGGCGTGAAGATCAAGGGAGAGCTGAGTCTGAGCGATACCCAGTTCGGTCTCCTGGTCGCGACGCCGGTTCTTACGGGATCCATCAGCCGAATCTTCCTTGGCGTTTGGACCGAGCAGTTCGGCGGGCGCATCATGTTCCCGCTCCAGATGCTCGTCACCGCTGTCTGCGTTTGGCTTCTGACCTCCGTAAGAACATATGAAGTCTTCCTCCTGGCTGCTCTCGGTCTGGGTCTCGCTGGCGGCTCCTTCATCATCGGTGTCGCCTATGTGTCCCAGTGGTTCGAAAAGGAAAAGCAGGGTACTGCACTCGGCATCTTCGGTGCCGGTAACGTCGGTGCTGCCGTCACGAACTTTGCAGCCCCGTTCCTTGTCGTTGCCCTCGGCTGGGAAGGTACTGCGAAGGTCTATGCCGTGGTTCTGGCGATCACTGCAGTGCTCTTCTATGTGCTCACGAAAGATGACCCCGCGCAGGCTGCACGCAAGAAGACCGGTGCTTCAGCTGTCTCCGCTGCGGAACAGCTTGCTCCCCTTAAGAACATTCAGGTCTGGCGCTTCGCGACCTATTACTTCTTCGTATTTGGCGCATTCGTCGCGCTCGCATCGTTCCTGCCGCGCTACTACGTCGGAGCATACGGTCTTGAACTGACCACCGCCGGCGTCCTTGCAGGTCTCTACTCCCTGCCAGGCTCCGTCTTCCGTGCACTTGGGGGCTGGATGTCCGACCGCTGGGGCGCCCGTTGGGTCATGTATCTGACCTTCATCGTCTCGCTCGCGTGTCTGTTCATCATGAGCTACCCGCAGACCCAGTACACCGTTCAGGGGATCTCGAGCACGATCGTCTTCCAGTTCGGCATTGGACTGTCCCTCTTCGTAGCCCTGACGGTCATCCTCGGTTTCGTCATGAGCCTTGGTAAGGCAGCTGTCTACAAGCACATCCCGGTCTACTACCCACACCACGTCGGCTCGGTCGGTGGTCTGGTGGGCATGATTGGCGGGCTCGGCGGTTTCGTTCTTCCGATCGCCTTCGGGATCCTGCTCGACGCAACCGGTGTCTGGACGGCCCCATTCATGCTGATGTTCGTGCTGGTTGCCGTTTCGACAGTCTGGATGCACGTCGCCATCCGCCGAATGGAAATGAAGCGTCACCCGGGCCTGGAAGAAGAAAAATATCTCTCGGATGTCCCGGAGATGCCACTTGCCAAGCCGGACGCATCCCAAGGTCAGGTCTCAGGTACCGCACGTCCCAGTCCGGCACAATGACCTGGCGTGGCAGGCCGCCGCAGGCGGCCTGCCTCCCGATTTTCTCCATCAAGGAATACGAAAATGGCAACAGCAACCGCTCAGGCCTCTCAAAAGGGGCCACTCCTGACAGACTGGCGGCCTGAAGATCCCGCCTTCTGGGACGCTACAGGAAGGTCCATTGCTACGCGCAATCTGTGGATCTCGATCCCGAACCTGCTTCTGGCCTTCTCGGTCTGGATGGTCTGGTCCGTCGTCGTTGCGAAGATGCCGGCCATAGGCTTCGATTTCTCCGTCGACCAACGCTTCTGGCTTGCGGCGCTTCCTGGCCTTTCGGGCGCGACCTTGCGCATCTTCTACAGCTTCATGATCCCGATCTTCGGCGGCCGCAAGTGGACGGCGCTGTCGACCGCATCCCTGCTCCTGCCGGCCATCGGCATCGGTTTTGCCGTACAGAACCCGGAAACCACCTACGTTACATTCCTGGTTCTGGCCCTGATGTGCGGCTTCGGCGGCGGCAACTTCGCCTCCTCGATGGCCAACATCGCCTACTTCTACCCGAAGAAGACCAAGGGCAACGCCCTGGCGCTCAACGCCGGCCTCGGCAACCTCGGCGTCTCGGTCATGCAGTTTGTTGTTCCGCTGGTCATCACGGCTGGTGTCTTCGGCGCCATCGGCGGCGAGCCTCAGACCCTGTCCGACGGTTCCCAACTCTGGATCCAGAACGCCGGTTTCATCTGGGTTCCCTTTATCGCCGTCAGCGCCGTCGCAGCGTGGTTCGGCATGAACGACATCGCTTCGGCCCAGGCCAGCTTCAAGGAACAGTCGGTTATCTTCAGCCGCAAGCACAACTGGATCATGTGCATCCTCTACACGGGCACCTTCGGTAGCTTTATCGGTTACTCCGCAGGCTTCCCGCTGCTGATGAAGACGCAGTTCCCGGCGGTCGATGCTCTTGCATACGCCTTTCTCGGCCCGCTCGTTGGCGCCCTGAGCCGTGCGGCAACCGGCTGGATCTCCGACAAGTTCGGCGGCGGACGCGTTACCTTCTGGACCTTCCTCGGCATGATCGTCGCCGTCGGCGGTGTGCTCTTCTTCCTCGGCATCAAGGAACAGCCGGGCGCATTCTGGGGCTTCTTCGCCTGCTTCATGGCCCTGTTCTTCCTGACTGGCGTCGGCAACGCGTCGACCTTCCAGATGATCCCCTCGATCATGCGTCAGGAAGTGCCGCGTCTGATGCCGCAGCTCGACCAGGCCGCGACGCTGAAGCAGTCTGAGCGTGAGAGTGCTGCAATCATCGCCTTCACCTCGGCAATCGCCGCATACGGCGCCTTCTTCATCCCCAAGGCGTACGGCTCTTCGATCAGCCTGACAGGCGGACCGGAAGCGGCTCTGTGGACCTTCGGCATCTTCTACGCCGTCTGCACGGTGATCACCTGGGCCTACTACTCCCGCAAGAACGCGCCGGTTCCCTGCTGAACCGGTGCCCCAAGAGGAGAGGAAACAAGAATGTCGCATTTACTTGACCGCCTGAGCTTCCTGTCTCGGAAGACCAGCGAGACCTTCTCGGAAGGTCATGGGGTCACGACCAATGAAAGCCGCACTTGGGAAGACGCGTACCGCAAGCGCTGGCAGCACGACAAAATCGTTCGCTCGACCCATGGAGCGAACTGCACCGGGTCCTGTTCGTGGAAGATCTACGTCAAGGGCGGGATCGTCACCTGGGAAACCCAGCAGACCGACTATCCGCGCACGCGGCCGGACCTGCCGAACCATGAGCCGCGCGGATGTTCGCGCGGCGCCAGCTACTCCTGGTACATGTATTCGGCCAACCGGGTGAAGCATCCGCTGATCCGCTCGCGGCTCCTCAAGCTGTGGCGCAAAGAGAGGGCCGTAAAGACCCCGATCGGCGCCTGGACCGCGATCCAGGAAGATCCGGCAAAGCGCAGCGAATACATCAAGGTTCGTGGTCACGGCGGTTTCGTCCGAGCAGACTGGGACGAAGTCAACGAGATCATCGCGGCCGCCAACGCCTACACGGCAAAGAAGTGGGGCCCGGACCGGGTCATTGGCTTCTCGCCGATCCCGGCAATGTCGATGGTGTCCTACGCAGCCGGGTCCCGCTACCTGTCGCTGCTGGGCGGTACCTGCATGTCCTTCTACGACTGGTACTGCGACCTTCCGCCGGCATCGCCAATGACCTGGGGCGAGCAGACCGACGTTCCGGAATCCGCTGACTGGTACAATGCCGGCTTCCTGATGCTGTGGGGATCCAACGTCCCCCAGACCCGTACGCCGGACGCGCACTTCTACACGGAAGTTCGCTACAAGGGCACGAAGTCGGTCGTCGTGTCTCCGGACTATTCGGAAGCTGCGAAATTCTCCGACATGTGGCTGCATCCCAAGCAGGGTACGGACGCGGCTCTGGCCATGGCCATGGGCCACGTCATCCTGCGCGAATACCACCTGGACCGCCAGGCCGAGTACTTCGAGGATTACTGCAAACGCTACACCGACATGCCGCTACTTGTCCGTCTCGTCGAAAAGGACGGCAAGCTTGTTCCGGACACGCTCCTGCGCGCTTCGGAATTTGCCCGTGGCCTCGGCGAGAAGAACAATCCGGACTGGAAGACGGTCGGTATCGAGGCCGGGTCCGGCGACGTTGTCGTCCCGACCGGCTCCATCGGCTTCCGCTGGGGCGAGCAGGGCAAGTGGAACCTTGAATCGAAAGATGCCAAGGGCAATGACATCGATCTCAAGATGAGTCTCATCCTCGATGACGACCATGACGAGATCGCCGATGTTGCCTTCCCGTACTTCGGAAACCGCGAGCACGACTTCTTCGAGGGCACTGACCACGACAGCGTTCTGGTTCGCAAGGTCCCGGCCAAGAAGGTGAAGCTCAAGGACGGCGAAGCGCTCGTCGCCACCGTCTTCGATCTCTTCGCGGCAAACTACGGCCTCGATCGCGGCCTGAAGGATCCGAACTCGGCATCCTCCTACGACCAGAACCTGCCCTACACGCCCGCATGGGCAGAGAAGATCACGGGTGTTCCGGCCAAGAACATCATCACGGTTGCCCGCGAATTCGCAACCAATGCAGAGAAGACCAATGGGCGTTCCATGGTCATCCTCGGCGCCGGCCTGAACCACTGGTACCACATGGACATGAACTATCGGGGGATCATCAATCTCCTGATCATGTGCGGCTGTATCGGTCAGTCCGGCGGTGGCTGGAGCCACTACGTGGGTCAGGAAAAGCTGCGCCCGCAGACCGGCTGGCTGCCCCTGGCCTTCGGCCTGGATTGGGGCCGTCCGCCGCGGCACATGAACTCGACCTCCTTCTTCTACGCCCACACGGATCAGTGGCGCTACGAAACCCTGAAGGTGGACGAGATCCTGTCTCCGACAGCACCGGAAGGCGATTGGAACGCAAGCCTCATCGACTACAACATCCGCGCAGAACGGATGGGCTGGTTGCCTTCGGCTCCGCAGCTGAAGACCAATCCGCTGGAGGTTGCCAAGGCAGCGGCCGCAGAAGGGGTCGAAGCCAAGGACTACGTCGCCAAGGCGCTCAAGGACGGATCGCTGGAGATGTCCTGCCAGGATCCGGACGACGAGCACAACTGGCCGCGCAACATGTTCGTCTGGCGCTCGAACCTGCTGGGCTCATCCGGCAAGGGCCACGAGTACTTCCTCAAGCACCTTCTGGGCACGTCCCACGGTGTCATGGGCAAGGATCTGGGCGCTGAAGGCTTGCAGGACTCCAAGGAAGTCAAATGGCACGACGAGGCTCCGGAAGGAAAACTGGACCTGCTCGTCACGCTCGACTTCCGCATGTCGACCACCTGCGTCTATTCCGACATCGTTCTGCCGACCGCTACCTGGTACGAAAAGAACGATCTCAACACCTCGGACATGCATCCGTTCATCCATCCTCTGACAAGCGCCGCGGATCCGGCATGGGATGCACGGAGCGACTGGGACATCTTCAAGGGCATCGCCCGGAAGTTCTCCGACGTCGCGCCGGAAATCCTCGGTGTAGAGAAGGACGTCGTCATGGTTCCGATCCTGCACGATACGGCCGGCGAGCTTGCCCAGCCGTTCGACGTCAAGGACTGGAAGAAGGGCGAAATCGACCCGATGCCGGGCAAGACCATGCCGACGGTCGCCGTGGTGGAACGGGACTACCCGAACCTCTACAAGCGTTTCACCGCGCTTGGCCCGCTCATGGACAAGCTGGGCAACGGTGGTAAGGGAATCTCCTGGAACACGGAACACGAGGTAGAACTCCTCGGCAAGCTGAACGGTGTCGTGACCGAGGAAGGCCCGACCAAGGGTCGTCCGAAGATCTCAAGCGACATCGACGCGACGGAAGTCATCCTGACGCTCGCGCCAGAAACCAACGGTGAAGTTGCGGTGAAGGCATGGGAAGCCCTGTCGAAGAACACCGGTCGCGATCACACACATCTCGCCATTCCCAAGGAAGACGAGAAGATCCGGTTCCGCGATGTGGTGTCCCAGCCACGCAAGATCATTTCCTCTCCGACCTGGTCAGGTCTGGAGTCGGAAAAGGTCTGCTACAACGCCGGCTACACCAACGTCCATGAACTGATCCCCTGGCGCACGCTGACCGGCCGTCAGCAGCTCTATCAGGATCACCTGTGGATGCGTGCCTTCGGCGAGGCGTTCTGCGTCTACCGGCCTCCGATCGATACCAAGTCGGTCACGCCGGCGATTGAGGCGAAGTACGATGGTCAGAAACAAGTCGTGCTGAACTTCATCACGCCGCACCAGAAGTGGGGCATCCACTCCACCTACTCGGACAACCTGATGATGCTCACGCTCAACCGTGGCGGACCGGTGGTCTGGGTTTCGGAAACCGATGCAGCCACGGCCGGGATTGTCGATAACGACTGGGTTGAAGTCTACAACGTGAACGGCGCGATCGTCGCTCGTGCGGTGGTCTCCCAGCGCATGAAGGACGGTACGATCTTCATGTATCACGCTCAGGAAAAGATCGTGAACACGCCAGGATCGCCCAGTACCGGTCAGCGTGGCGGGATCCATAACTCCGTGACCCGCGCCATCACCAAGCCGACCCACATGATCGGCGGGTATGCGCAGCAATCCTATGGCTTCAACTACTACGGCACTGTCGGCGCCAACCGCGATGAATTCGTGGTCGTGCGCAAGCTGGACAACATCGATTGGCTGGAAGGTCCGTATCAGGAGCCGGTCGCTTACAACAAGGAGGCGGCAGAATGAAGATCCGTGCACAAATCGGCATGGTGCTGAACCTCGATAAATGCATCGGGTGCCACACCTGCTCCGTGACCTGCAAGAACGTCTGGACCAACCGCGAAGGCGTCGAATACGCCTGGTTCAACAACGTCGAGACGAAACCCGGCATCGGTTATCCCAAGGAATGGGAAAACCAGAAGAAGTGGAACGGCGGCTGGGTCCGCAAGAAGAACGGCAAGATCCAGCCAAAGGCCGGTGCCAAGTGGCGGATCCTGGCGAATATCTTCGCCAACCCGGACCTGCCGGAAATCGACGACTACTATGAGCCGTTCGATTTCGACTACGGCCACCTTCAGACCGCCAAGGAAAGCCAGGCGACCCCGACCGCACGTCCGCGCTCGCTCGTCTCCGGCGAACGCATCGAAAAGATCGAGTGGGGCCCGAACTGGGAGGAAATCCTGGGCGGTGAATTCTCCAAGCGGTCGAAGGATGTCAACTTCGAAGGGGTCGAGAAGGAGATCTACGGCCAGTTCGAAAACACCTTCATGATGTACCTGCCGCGTCTTTGCGAGCACTGCCTCAACCCGGCCTGTGTCGCATCCTGCCCGTCAGGAGCGATCTACAAGCGCGAAGACGACGGCATCGTTCTCATCGACCAGGAAAAGTGCCGCGGCTGGCGCATGTGCGTCTCCGGCTGCCCCTACAAGAAGATCTACTACAACTGGTCTTCGGGTAAGTCCGAGAAGTGCGTGTTCTGCTACCCGCGCATTGAAGCCGGTCATCCGACCGTCTGCTCCGAGACCTGCGTCGGTCGTATCCGGTATCTCGGCGTCATCCTCTACGATGCAGACCGCATCGAGGAAGTGGCCTCGGGCTATGACGAGAAGGACCTCTATGAGCAACAGCTGAAGATCTTCCTGGATCCGAACGATCCGAAGGTCATCGAACAGGCTCGCAAGGACGGTATCCCGGAAGCCTGGCTGGAGGCTGCCAAGACTTCGCCGGTCTACAAGATGGCGATGGAGTGGAAGGTCGCCTTCCCACTGCATCCGGAATACCGGACGCTGCCGATGGTCTGGTACATCCCGCCGCTGTCGCCGCTACAGTCTGCTGCAGAAGCAGGCAAGATCGGCATGGATGGCGGTGTTCCAGACGTGAAGTCCATGCGTATCCCGGTACGCTACCTCGCCAACCTGCTCACCGCAGGCAATGAAGAGCCGGTCGTCCATGCGCTGGAACGCATGATGGCAATGCGGTCCTACATGCGGTCCAAGACCGTCGATGGCGTGATCGACGAGCAGGTGGCCGAACGCGTCGGCATGACCGGTCAGATGATCGAGGACATGTACCACGTCATGGCGATCGCCAACTACGAGGATCGCTTCGTCATTCCGACGTCGCACCGCGAGATCAGCGAAGACGCTTATGACGTTCGAGGCTCCTGTGGCTTCTCCTTCGGCAATGGCTGTTCCGGTGGATCCAACACCCAGGATCTGTTCGGAGCCAAGCGGACCAAGACGGTCCAGACGCCTACCGATATCTTCAAGGAGCAGATCGGATGAATACGACCCTCAAGATCATCTCGCTCTTGCTAACCTATCCGACCGAGGAACTGAAAGAAGGCTTGGGCGAACTCGCCCAGGCCCTCCGCTCGGACGAGAAGCTTGGAGATCGGCAGCGCCGCCTTCTCCTTTCCTTCATTGACGATCTGGCGCCCAAGGACCTGTTCGATCTTCAGGAACGCTACGTGTTCCTGTTCGATCGCACGCGTTCCCTTGCTCTGCACCTGTTCGAACACGTTCACGGCGAAAGCCGGGATCGCGGCCAGGCGATGGTGGACCTGATGGCAACCTACGAGGCTGCCGGCTTCGAGATCGGGGCAAAGGAACTCCCGGACTACCTGCCGATGTTCCTGGAATTCCTGTCGGTCCTGCCTGAGAACGAGGCGAGCGAACTGCTTGGCCAGACCGCCCATATTCTGGCCGTGCTGAAGGAACGCCTGCGCAAGCGCAAGTCGGTCTATCGCAACCTCTTCATCGTGCTGGAGTCCCTGGCGCTGGGAAAGCCTGACCGAGCCCTGGTCAAGGAGCTTCTGCAGCATCCGGAAGACGATCCTGCCGATCTGGAAGCGCTGGACGCCGTTTGGGAAGAGGAGGTTGTCACCTTTGGCGGCAACTCCGGTGAGAACTCCTGCGGCCCCGACCGTCTTCAGCGGCAAATTCGGGCAGCGGCCCGCAAGCCGGCCGATGTTTCGGCCCAAGCATCCCTTTAGGAGGAAATACCATGTCGGGTTACCTCAACACCTTGCTGTTCGGCATCTACCCCTACATTGCCCTCGCCGTTCTTATCCTGGGCAGCATTGTCCGCTATGACCGCGAACCCTACACTTGGCGCTCCGGTTCCAGCCAGCTGCTTCGAAGGAAGCAACTGGTCGTCGGATCCGTTCTGTTTCACGTCGGCGTTCTGGTCATCTTCTTTGGGCATCTCGTCGGCCTGCTGACCCCGATTGTGATCTTCGACGCACTGGGCATCAGCCACGGCGCCAAGCAGATGCTGGCAATCGTGGCCGGCGGTGTAGCCGGGATCATTGCGATCATCGGGGCAAGCCTGCTGGTTCACCGGCGGCTCTTCGATGCGCGGGTTCGTGCCGCGTCCAGCACGTCGGACACCCTGATCATCATGCTGCTGTGGGCTCAGCTCGCGCTCGGCCTGCTGACGATCCCCGTGTCGCTCCAGCATCTGGACGGCCACGAGATGGTCAAGTTCATGACCTGGGCACAGGGTATCTTTACGTTCCAGTCTGGCGCCGCCGACAACGTCGCCGAGGCGTCGATCATCTTCAAGCTGCACCTGGTTCTCGGCCTGACGATCCTGCTCCTGTTCCCGTTCACACGCCTGGTTCACATGCTCAGCGTTCCGGTCCGCTACCTGTGGCGTCCCGGCTACCAGGTCGTGCGGGCAAAGGAACGCCGCCCGCTGACCGTGCGCCTTCCCGGGGAGTGATCGATCATGGCAACGCTCTATACAAACCCGTCGCTCAACACCCGCCCGGACACTCCGGGCGGGGAGAAGCGGGGATATGACGGCTACATCGAGCCGGACACCAAGATCCCGCCGAAGGCCAAGCCCGTCGTGGACGAGATCAGCGTTGACGGAGTGGTGATTGCGGAAGCCGATATCCTGTCGGAGGCCCAGAACCATCCGGCAGAAAACCCCGGCGCGGCAGTTCGAGCGGCCGCCAAGGCTCTTGTCGTCCGCGAACTCCTGCTCCAGGAAGCCGGCCGGCAAGGCATCGGTGACGTTGCATGCGAAACGAACGGCCACGGGCGGGAAACACCGGACGATGCACGCATCCGGGCGCTGCTCGATGAGGAAGTCGACGTGCCGGCGGCGACTGAAGCCGAATGCCGCCGCTATTTTGAAATCAATGCTGCAAAGTTCTGCACTCCGGCGCTCTACGAAGTGCGTCACATCCTTCTGGCTGCAGACCGCGACGGAGATGTCATTGCCTGGGACAAGACGCGGCTGACCGCACTTGCCCTGTGTAAGCGACTGAATGAAAACCCGGGAGGGTTCTCAGCTGCGGCGGCAGAGTTTTCGGCCTGCTCCTCTGCGCAGGAATGCGGCCGGATCGGCCAGATTGCGAGCGGCGAAACCACAGAGGAGTTCGACCTTGCTCTGACAAAGATGCTCGAAGGCGAAATCTCGGAGCAACCCGTCGAAAGCCGGTTCGGTTTCCATGTGATTGCTCTCGACAAGATCGTACCGCCCCGCCAGCTGCCCTTTGAGCACGTGAAGGAAAAGATCGCCGCCTGGCTCGAGGCCTCCAGTTGGTCTCGCGCTGTGTCTCAGTACATCTCGATCCTTGCCAGTCAGGCCGACATCCAGGGCATCACCCTTGAAGGAGCGGACGGGCCACTGGTTCAGTAGGGGAGAAGAACAATGAACAGCTCGACCGAAGCACGGAGACTGGCTCTCGAAGCTCTGACAGTCCCGCCACCGGTAAGCCTGTTCGAAGCTCCGATCGAGTATCTCTTTGCCGAGCACTTCCGGCATAGAACGTTGTGCAACATGTTGGAGCAACTGGCGGTCGACGGTCGGAGCGACGAAGAGGACCTGACCGCCATGCTTGCCTTTCTCGAGACCGACTTCGATCTGCATCTGCGCGACGAGGAAGAGGACCTCTACGCGCTGATGCGCATGCGCGCGACGCCGGAAGACCGTATCGAAGAGCTGCTTGCCACGCTGAAGGACGATCACATGAGTGATCATTGCGCAGCCGGCGAGATCATCGATGTTCTCAGGAACCTCTCCATCGTCAACGGTCGCGTTGCCTGTCCGGTTGATGCGGCAGACCTTATCCGACGCTTCGCCAAGAACGAGCGTCGTCATCTCACCCGTGAAAATGCCATTGTCTTGCCGCTAGCACGCGCGCGCCTGACGGCCAGCGATCTGACCGCGCTCGGCCAGAGCATGGCAGCAAGGCGCGGCATCACGCTTCCGGAGACGGAAAATGCTGTCTGATCTGTTCGAACACAATCGCAAATGGGCCGATGAGCGGACCAACGAAGATCCGGATTACTTCCGGCGTCTGTCCGCCCTCCAACGACCGGAGTACCTCTGGATCGGCTGTTCCGACAGCCGGGTGCCGGCGAATGTGATCACCGGCCTGGAGCCGGGCGAGGTATTCGTGCATCGCAATGTAGCCAACCTCGTGCACCGAGCCGACCTCAACCTGCTCTCGGTTCTGGAGTTTGCCGTAGAGGCCCTGGAGGTCAAACACATCATCGTCTGCGGTCACTATGGGTGCGGAGGAGTCCGGGCCGCCATGGACGGACACCGGCACGGCATCATCGATCATTGGCTGCAGCCAATCAGGGATGCCGCGGACGAGAGCGAAAAAGAGCTTGGGCAACTCAAGAGCGATGATGAACGGCACAATCGGCTGTGCGAACTCAGCATCGAAGCCCAAGTATCCGCACTGGCCCGCACTCCGATTATTCAACAGGCATGGCGTCGCGGTAAGCAACTGGCGATTCACGGATGGGTCTACGGCCTCAATGATGGTCGCTTGCGGGATCTCAACTGCCACCGGACCGGTTGTTCTTGCGAGGTAGTCTCTGCCGAAGATGCGGGTTGACTAAAAAAGCAGCAGAGTAGCGGCCGAACCCGGTCGATATTTTCTCGAACCTTGATTGAAATCATGGGACGGAGCGAGGGCGCACGTAAACTCAGGCTACTCACTAGCTCAACGTCGTGCGTGGGACGGCAACGGTGCCAAGACAAAAGACCTAGATCGCTCGAAGCGGCAAAGACTGCCGCCGTTCCTTTTCTGGAGGGAGAAAATGAAAATCACGATTTTGACCATCTCGGACCGCGCCAGTCGCGGCGAGTACGCGGACCTTGGTGGGCCTGCGATTGAAAAGTGGCTGAAGACCACTGTTACGACCCCCATGACGATCACGCGACAGGTCATTCCGGACGGATTTGAGGAAGTTCGCGATGCGCTGATCGATCTGTGCGACCAGCAACGCGTTGACCTTGTCCTGACCACTGGTGGCACCGGGCCGTCGCCGCGCGATCTCACGCCCGAGGCGATGCGTGCCGTCATGGTCAAGGAGCTTCCGGGCTTTGGTGAACTGATGCGGCGCAGCAGCCTCGATCAGGTGCCAACCGCAATTCTCTCCCGTCAGACTGCAGGCATTCGTGGCAAGACGATGATCATCAACCTGCCAGGCGCGCCGTCCAGCATTGAGGTCTGCCTGAATACGGTGTTCCCGGCAGTGCCATATTGCCTTGAAGTCATTGGTGCCGGTTCAATCGAAACCGATCCGCGGCTGCTCAAGACCTATCGCCCGAACAAGGCGAGCTGACGTCCGAGGCGTAGCAAGCCTGTCATGCGCTTGAAGACCAGAAAACCGGCGATTTTCGCCGGTTTTTTGTCGTTGTAACATCGCTCTATATGGCCAAGCCTTAAAAGGCCTCTGCCGCTTCGCCCACCTCGAAAGGTGTGTTTGACGCGTACGGTATTCTAGATGATCAACTCGGACCGGAACGGGAAGAACTGGAGGCTCGAGCCTGGTTCCACGGTTTGGCAGTCACTGTCGATGACGCCGAGACCGTCGGCCTCGATCAACGGCATCAGGCGTGCCGATCCGGCCCTGCCGATCTTCTCGATCACCGGCAAGCCGCTCTCAGAAAGCCCGACCACGCTCGCCGGGAAGAATTCCCGTCGCCCGCCGCGCCGCGACAGCTCGAACGCGGCAGTAGCATTGAGCGGTGCCGCCGGGACGTGTGGACGTCCGCACAAAGCGGACAGAACCGGCCGGCATACCAGGAGGAAGTCCACGAAACAGGCGAGGGGGTTGCCCGGCAGGCCAAGGTAGATCGCCTGACCCAAGCTTCCGATCGTGATTGGTTTGCCTGGTTTGATCGCCATGCGCCAGTTCCGGATCTTGCCGCCAGCTTGAACGACCGCCGGACGCAGGTGGTCTTCAACGCCCACCGATACGCCCCCTGACGTTATGATCACGTCATGGTTCTCAGCGGCCTTCGCCAATGTTTCGCTGATGATGTCTCTGTTGTCGGGACGGATGCCCAAGTCGGTGATCTCGACGTTTTCCTCGGACAGAAGTGCCGAGAGCATCGGACGGTTCGTGTCGAAGATGCTGCCCTGTCCCATGCCGACGCCGGGATCCCGCAATTCGTTGCCTGTCGACAGCAGTGCGATCTTCAACCGGCGCCGGACTTCGATCCCCTGGTAGCCGCTGGCCGCCAGAACGGCGACGTGGCGCGGGTCGATGCGGGTGCCAGCCTTGATCAGGACATCCATGGAAGAAACGTCCTCACCCTTTCGACGGATGTTGTCTCCTGCCGGCACATCGAAAGTCGGGCTGACGTTGCCATCGGCGATGCTGACATGCTCCTGCATGACCACAGACTCGGTGCCCGCCGGGATCGGCGCGCCGGTCATGATCCGCAGGGCCTCGCCCCGACCGAGCCGGTCCGGCGGGGCATCGCCGGCAATCACGGTACCGGCAATCCTGAAGGGACCTCTGCCGTGACCTGCCAACGCGTAGCCGTCCACCGCGGAATGGTCGCGCAATGGCAGGCTGAACAGGGATACCACGTCGTAGGCGGCTACTCTGCCGACCGCATCCTTGATCTGGACGGTTTCGGTGCCGGTGACAGGCGTGCACAGTCCGATCGCACTCTCGATCGTCTGTTCAACACTGGCGAGCGCGCCGCAATCCTTGTTGTTCGAAGAGCAACAATCCAGTGGCGATTTTTCAGACATGCTTCGGGTTCCTGTGCAGTGCTGTCCGTTCTAAATGATGTTTCATCACACTGAACCTAAAGCCACTTCGAGCCATTGATCATGATCAATTACGATACTCATGGCCTGACGGCATTTAAGGAGGTTGTTTATCGGTCTCATATGCGAGAGAAGAGACCGCTCGTGCGCAGCGGTCGGCGATGTCGGCGAGAAATTTCAGGCTCTCGGCATGGTCGCGCAGGATCTCAGGGGATAGGGGGTCATGCTGCAAGCGAGAAAGGTCCTCCAGAAAGGCGATGCCAGTCTCAAGCTGGGTGTAGTCCTCCGTTACGCGATTGACGAGATGACGCCGAAGGCGGCGCCCCTCCCAGTCGTCGATGGCAACGATGGTCTGGTCGAGCTTCTCCTTGCAGCCACACGGCATGTCGAGGTCCGAAAGAGCCCGCTGAACCCTGACGACCCATTCGCCATTTGATTGCCTCAGGCCGTCGGATCTCTCACGGTCTACATCACTGCTTCTCGTTTCCATCCCTCGTGTCCATTCAGGTAGGCATTGCAGATGGCTGCCGGCAGGCCGAGTTCGTTCACACATGCCTCCAGCTCCGTCGGGGTGATTACTCCGTCAAGGCTGGAGCGGTAGAGTTCGGCAACACGGACCATGTCCGCCGTGTGGGGCGACAGGCGCAAGCGCGATATGCCGAGGCTCATCAGGTGATCCGGGTTTAGAGCCGCAACCTGATAGTTGCTCGAAAGGGTCTGGATGCCGTTCACCGCGAGGAAGTCATGGTTCTCGATCGTCCGGACCGCCATGCCATCAGGATCCCTGTCGCAAACGAACTGGCAGGAATCCTTGCTCAGGCCATGGCTTCGGGCATGATAGCAGCGAGACGATAGCGCCAGAGGCAGGCGGCCGAAAGCAAAGAGCTCGACACGAACCTCGGGCACCATTGCTGAAATCTGCTGGATCGACGCCAGTGGCATCTCTATCGGGGGACACCAGTCGGTCGCTCCTCGATCCGCAAGGAAGCGGACGGCATCCTCGTTGTAGATGTTGAGAAACGGACCGGCGGTGAACTCGCGCCCGGCGCGCGCCGTCACCAGCGACATGTCGTTGATTTCGATCGGCAGGTCGTAATCGGCCTGCACTCTCAGGGTCTTTCGCTCGCGTGCCGTATTTGGCTGGGCCAGCGTCGACAGGACGACGGTCTTGCCGCCACGCTCCAGCCGTTCGATCAAGTCTGGCCAGATCTTGTCGGTGAAAGGCATGCGCTTGCCGCATACCACTTCCCCCAGATACACCCGTTCGACCGGCGCTTCATCGGCGATGCGCGCGTAGAAGTCACTCAGGTGGTCGGCCGACCAGTTGAAGAGGCACGGGCCAAGGCTGAGTTCGATCATGATTGTTCCTCCGCCTAGCGCCAGGTTTTCTGATAGGAGCCGGTCGTCTGGCGGCCGCCTTCGGACAGACCGTCGAGCAGGGCAATGTCGGGTGCCGGCGGACGCCCGTCCGGGATTGCCTCAATCGCCGCACGGAACGAGCGCACGACCTGACCGACATAGGCCTTGCCGCGTTGGCGTCCCTCGATCTTGAGAGCGGTCACACCGGCCCTTGCCAGTTCGGGCAGCAAATCTGCCGCGTTGAGGCTTACCGGATCCTCGAACAGGTGGCTCGTCTTGCCATCGGCGGAAAACTGTCCCTTGCACAGCGTCGGGTAGCCAGCCGGCTCGCCCTGGGCGAAGCGGTCGATGGCAAACCCGCCGAGCCGTGCCAACAGATTTCCGGAGGCATCTTCCGAGTATGAAACATGGTCCGGAGGCGAGCATACCCCGGTCAGGTTCGGTGACTTGCCCGTCGCATAGGATGAGAGGGCGCACCGGCCCTCGGTCATGACGCAAAGGCCGCCGAAGACGAAGACTTCCGTCTCGACGTCGATCTCCCGGTTGACGCTCGCGATTTCAGCCACCGACAGGACCCTTGGCAGAACCACGCGTTTGACGCCGAAGGTCCGGGCGTAGAAGTCGATGGCCTCAGGCGTATTCGCCGCCGCCTGTACCGACAGGTGAAGGCGTGTGTCCGGATGCCTGTCGGCCACATGACTAAGGACGGCGATGTCCGCTGCAATAATTGCGTCCGCGCCGCAGGCGACCGCATCGTCGACCGCACGCTTCCAGATGTCCACTGCCCCGGGCCGCGCGAAGGTGTTAATTGCGACCAGAACCTTGGTACCCGCAGAATGCGCATAGGCCACCCCCGCGCGCAGTTCTGCGACGGAGAAATTCAACCCGGGGAAGTTGCGGGCATTGGTCTCGTTGTTGAAGCCGCAATAAACCGCGTGGGCGCCAGCGTCGACGGCCGTGCGAAGCGCTGCTGGCGTTCCCGCGGGACACACCAGCTCAAGGAGCGGATCGGCCTTAGTGAACATCGAACATGTCCTCCCGCACTGATTTGGGCTGGGGCGTTGCTCCGGTGAGGCGCCGGGCGGTCGAAAGAGCCGCCCCAGCGAAGCTGTTCGCCAGTTCTGCCGGTTTTCCACTCAGGCCAACGAATTCCGCCGGAGTCAGATCCGCTTCCTCAAGGGTGTTCCTCAATGCCAGTACATGATCGGTACGACCTTCGATCCGCAGGCTTCTGCTGAAGAACACCGCGTCTCCGTCATAGGTGCCGTCCAACAGGCCGAGCAGCGTGAGGAGAGGGCCACGGATCGTGGCCTTCGCCTCGGCGATGTCGTCTTTCTCGACGATGCGGACATCTGGGGCCGGGTCTGACAGCGTCAGCAGGAAGGCATGGGGAAGATCGTCCGGAACGACGGCGATCGGCACGCTAGCTGTAGCGCCAAGGCGGGTGACAAGGGAAGGACGGCGTTTGAGAACCCCATCGATCAGCCGTGCCAGAAGGATCTCCATCGGTCGTCGAGGCAATGGTCTCGCCAGAGCAGACAGAAACGGTGGGAGGTGTCCGTTGAGAGATGATTTTTCCGGCATGAAGCACTCGCTGTTTTGGAGGGAATGCTAGTCGCCGCGGCAATCGTCGGACTTGATTAACGTCAAGGCGCAAAGGGAATAATCTTTTAACAAGGGCACGTGTCGGCACTATCGCCGGCGAATGTCGCGACGCTCATGTTCAAACGTCAAACACCGAAATTTCCGGATCTTCGATCGTTCTTGAGCCACCTCGAATCCGGTGGCGATTTCCTGTCCACAAATGAACCGGTTGGCGTGAAGCTTGAGGCCAGCGCACTTCATCAAAGGCTTCTTGCCGATGGTGGCCCTGCGGTTCTTGTCGAGCGTCCTCTGCGCGACGACGGCACGGCCTACGACCTTGGCCTGCTGATCAACCTGTTCGGGACACGTCAACGCGTTGCGGCAGGCCTCGGCCTGGAGCCGTCCGGACTTGCCGGTCTGGGTGAGTTCCTGAGCTTCCTGCGCTCTCCCAAGCCACCCAGAAACCTAAGCGATTTCAGGGACCTTCTACCGGTCGCAAAGGCTGGCTTGTCGTCCCGTCCGAAGCTGACCCGGCAGGACAGGCATCTTGAAGATGTCGACCCCGATCTTGGCATCCTGCCGGTACAAACGTGTTGGCCGGGCGATGCGGGTCCTTTGATCACCTGGCCGATCGTCATAACGCGTCCGCCCGGCGCGGATGACCCGCGGGATTACAATCTCGGCGTCTACCGGATGCAGGTTCTGGACGGCCAGCGGGCAATTCTTCGCTGGCTGCCGTTCCGCGGCGGTGCCCAGCACTACCGGGAATGGAGCCGGACAAATGAACCCATGCCCGTTGCAGTCGTCATCGGCTGTGATCCCGCAACGCTTCTGTCTGCGGTCCTGCCAGCCCCTGGCGATGTCGGCGAGTTGACCCTTGCCGGGGTCCTGCAGGGAGAAGCCAGTCGTCTCGTGCCCTGTTCAAACATCGCGATGCATGTGCCGGCGAGCGCAGAGATCGTGCTGGAGGGAACTGTCCGACCCGGCGACATGGCGATGGAGGGACCCTTCGGAGACCACACAGGCTACTACAACGACGCCGCGTCCTATCCCGTCTTCCACCTCGAGGCGATGAAGGTCAGACGCGGAGCCCCTTATCTGTCGACTTTCACAGGCCGTGCGCCCGATGAACCTTCCGTCATCGGCGAGGCGATGATCGATGTGTTCCTACCACTGCTGAAACAGGCGATACCGGAAATTCGCGATCTTCATTTGCCGCCAGCGACCTGTTCCTACCGGACTGCGGTTCTCCAGATCGACAAGTCGTATCCGGGTCAGGCTCGCCGGGTGATGATGGGGTTCTGGTCGCTTCTGCCGCAATTTTCGATGACGAAGTACATCATCGTCGTGGATGCGGACGTGGACATCCGGGATTGGGACGAAGTGATGTGGGCGGTTGCCACCAGGTCGGACCCGGAACGTGACCTCCTGACGATCAACTCGACACCTGTAGATCAGCTTGACTTCGCCAGCCCGCGCGAAGGTCTTGGCGGCAAGCTCGGCATCGACGCGACGGTCAAGATCGGAACCGAGACGCAAAGACCCTTCGCTGAGGCACTGCGCATGCCGGCTGACGTGGTGGCACGGGCGGAGACGATTTTCTCCAGGATCGTCAGTGGCCGAACCCAGCCAATACGCCGGAATGAGGAGGTCACTTGATGAGCCGTCGGATCATTGTCGGTCTTTCCGGGGCATCAGGAGCCGGTCTCGGGCTGGAAGTTCTGCGCCTCCTGAAGAACCTCGAATGCGAAACGCTGCTGACCGTGACGTCGAGCGCGGAAAAGACCATCGAGCAGGAACTTGGGGCATCGGGCCGCCGGGAAATCAGCGAACTGGCGACGGTTGAATTTGCGCCTGACGAAATCGGCGCGTCAATTGCCAGTGGCTCCTGTCTGACGGATGGCATGGTCGTCGTCCCGTGTTCCATGAGGACACTGGCGTCGATCTCTTGTGGATGCGGGGAGGGGCTCCTGATCCGGGCTGCGGACGTCTGCTTGAAGGAGCGCCGGCGGCTCGTTCTTGTCGCGCGGGAGGCCCCACTCCATGCAGGCCATCTGGAAGCGATGCTCAAGGTGACACAACTCGGCGGCATCGTTTATCCGCCCGTGCCGGCCTTTTACGCTGCGGCGACCAGCATGGACGAAGTCATGCGCCAGATGGCGGCCAGAATCGTCGCGACACTGGGAATTGACCCCGGGCCTGCACTGCCTCGGTGGACTGGGCTGAAGTGAAACGCTGCGCGAATGAAATGGCGACTGGCATCACGCGGTTTTCAGGGCCGGGCGGTCTTTGGCGACTTTCAAGACGGGAAAGCCGGTCGTCATTGATCCAGATCAATTGCCGCGGCGCCATTCACGCTAGATACTTGCGGGATGGCGAAATTTCCGCGTGCGGCGACGTCGGTTTGACTTGGAGATCCCAACTTGGCAATCGGATTAACCGGACGCGACCTTGAGCTTGTTCGCAAGACGGCCATTCTTGGTGGCCTTGGCGAGGACGCCCTCACGGCGTTGCTGTCGGACGGTGTGGTGAAGACCCCGGAACGCGGTGAGGTCATCTTCATGCAGGGAGATCCTGCAAATGCCTTTTACGTCGTTCTCGATGGCTGGGTTAAGATCTACCGCATGACCGTTGCCGGCGAAGAAGCCGTGGTTGGTATCTTCACGGCCGGTCAGAGTTTCGCAGAAGCTGCCGCCTTCACAGCCGGAAAATTTCCGGTCAGTGCGGAAGGTGTCACCGACTGCCGGTTGCTGATGATCCCGTCGAACCATCTCTTCGACCGTATCCGGAACAGTCCGGAAATCGGGCTGTCGATGTTGGCCTCCACATCCCAGCACTTGCATGCCCTCGTCCATCAGGTTCAGCAGCTCAAGGCACATACAGGCGCCCAAAGGCTTGCCGAGTTCATGCTTTCCCATGCGCCCGTAGACGATGGCGCATGTACCATCGCGCTGCCGTACGACAAGGCGCTGATCGCGGCACATTTGGGGATGAAGCCCGAAAGTCTTTCACGGGCTTTTGCCCGGCTGAAGGAATACGGCGTCGGCGTCAAACGCAACATGGCAACGATCCAGGATATTGCGCGCCTGCGCGACTTCTTCGAACAGGAACGCGCCGAGGTCCTGCGCTCACGTAGCTGATTCAGCGGCTCCGACGTTGGCCCGTGGCTGTCTGTCACGACCGAGAATCGGCAGATAGAGCGCGACATAGACGCAAAAGGCCGCGATCCAAAGGCAACCCGATGCATAGAGTGCCGGATAGTAGCCGATCAGGTCGGGACCAAAACCTCGGATCGCGGCGGCAAGAAGGACTGCGACATAGGCGCCAGCAATTGGCCGCGCGACCACGAGCTGACGGCCGGTATGGCCCAGCGATGCGCGCGTCATCATTGCAAGGGTCATCGTGCCGACGGCACCGATTGCCATGAGATGCAATGCGCCGACTTCGGTGGGATAGGCCAGGAAGTGACTTGTTGCGAAGCCGAGATAAGACAGTCCCACCATCGCGAAGGCCGCGTGCAGCACCCACAGGATCGGCTCGCGAACGGTCAGTTGACCGCGCCATCCGGCAACCCGCGCGATATTTGCGGCGCCGGCCACGAGACAGAGCCCGGCAAACAGGATGCTGTCGGATGCAAAGGCGCTGAGCACCGCCGTAAGGACTGACGATGCGATGGCAACCCGGTCGACGATGGGATGGTTGGACGGCATCGCACCGACATGACCCCGCCGGTTCAGGGCGTTGCGTGTGAACCCGGGCACGACGCGCCCGCCGATGATCACGATCATGGCGGCGCTGGTGAAGATGCCGAGCCTTGCACCGGCAAAGGTTCCATCGTCGATCCAGCCAATCCATTCCAGATGCATGAGAATGTTGCCGGTCAGCATCGCGATGAGCAGGCCCAGGAAGACCAGGTTGCGGGCTTGCGTCTTCTTCAGAAGGTTGCCGCCGATCTTCTGCATCAAGAGCGGAATGAAGGCGAGATCGATTGCGGCAACCAGAAGCGGATCCAGGTGCGCCGAAAACCAGATCGCTGAACGTCCGGCCAGCCAGATGACCCCGGTGAAGCTGATGTAGGCCGCGCGGGCCGATGGCGCACCCGTCCAGTTGGGAACGGCGGTCAGGAAGAAGCCTGCCATGACCGCGACCGTATACCCGTAGATCATTTCATGGGCGTGCCAGAGGTGGGGAGCCATCGCCATGGGCGCAGACACAAAGGCCCCGCCGAGATGATGGATTGTCAGCCAGAAGATCCAGAACGCCATCGCCGCCGCACCGAAGATACCGGCGGCGAGGAAGAAAAAGCGGAAACCTGCAGTCAGGAATACGGGAACCGAAGACTTTTCCATGGCAACCTCGATCTACTGATGTCTGCCGTCCCTCGAGGCGTCAGCCCAGGCGGCGAACCTTACCGTCCGTCTCCCGAACGCCGAGGATCTCAACCTCATCGAAAGCGCGCGCCGCGTTGACAAGCGCTGTTTCCCCGCAAACCAGCCCCGCCGTTGAAAGGCCATCGGCAATGGAAGCGTTCGGGCCGAGCACACTGATGCCGACCAAGTCGGCGGACGCCGGGTACCCGGTACGCGGGTCGAGGATGTGCGACAGAGTGCCGTCCTGGTCGAACGTGGTTCCATACCTGTTCGATGTGGCAAGAGAGCGGTTTTGCAGGACAGTGGCTATAAGCGGACTGACCGGGTCCGGGCGGAGCGAGACAGGCCAGCCGGTCTCGCCGTCCGATCCGTCGCCGAAGGCTGAGATTTCTCCCAGATTCACGAGAATGTCGTCAAATCCTGCGGTCCTGAGTAAATCGCTGATCCGGTCGGTAATATAGCCTTGGGCAATTCCGTTCAGTGTCAGGGCCATACGATCCTTGGTGAAGGTGATGCTCTGCGGTTCGATCCGCACGTTCTTCAAGCCGACAGCTCCCAGAACCGCCTGGATCTCGCTGGCTGTGGGGGAGCGTCCGATGGATGCCGATCTTGCGTAAAGATCCCAGAGCGGCTGGATCGTCGGGTCAAATGCTCCCTCGGTCGCGGCGTGGATGGTGCGGACCTGCGACAGGAGCTGAAGCATGTCGTTCGATGGAGAAGTGAGTACGCCGTCCCGGTTCAGCCGCGAAAGCTCGCTTTCGGCGTCGTAAAGGCTGAAGATTTTCTCCAGCCGCCTGATCTCGGCCTCCATCTTTCGGAACGTCGCCGTGGCATGGGCCTGGTCCGGATGGTTCAGGAGCATCTGGGCTTGGGCGCCAAGAGCGATGCCGCGCCAACTGTGAAGGGTAGGGGCGGCTGTCACCGGGCCGCAGGCAAGGGCGGTTCCGGCGGCGGCCGCACTGATGCAGATAAACCGGCGACGTGTCAACGGCTTGCTGCCAGGAATGTCAGTCATGATGCGTCTCTGCGAGGTGAATGGTCGCGTCGTCACCCCCGTCGGCGGATGACAGGACGGAGTCCAGAACATACTGGGATGGGATATCGGCAAGCCGGACGACCTCACCGCCGTTGCTGGCTGCGAAGGCGCGTGCCTGATCCTCGACGCCGAACGGAATGGCTTCAGGCGCACCCATGCCGCCGCGCTGGCGGCTTGCGATCACGAACCAGGCCTCTTCTGCATCAATCCAGTTTTCCGCGCCAGGCTGCGCCCAATCCTGAGCCTTGCCCATGTCGCTTACATAGACCGCGACATAATCCTTGGCTTCCTCCGGCGAGCGGGTGAAGGCAACGGCATCGCGGATCTGGGTGAACCAGAGAGGAAACGGATTCCCGGCCAGATGAATTTGAGCCTTGGGGCCGTCGTGTTCTAGGACCGTCATCTGGCAATAGTGGCCAGTCGCCTCAACGGTCATTGCGACGGGAAGTGGCTTTTCGACCTTGGTTTCCTGCTGACATGCTGTCAGCGCGAGGGCGACCGCAGCGGCTGCGAGAATTTTCATCATGGCGTGATCCTCCGGATCCGCAAAAGGGCGAGTGCAAGGGTTAGTGCCGTAAACATGCCGATGGAGACCAGTCCGCCGATGGCCGGAAACGGCAGGCTTTCGGCCACGCCGGCCATACCGCCGACGAGATTGCTTGCACCAAGCGCTGCAAGGTTGAACAGGCGGAAGGCATCCGCCGGATTGAACAGGATGGCGTAGGGAAAGACGCTGGTCGCAAACGAGCCTTCCGGATTGGCGATCAGGAGGCCGAGCAGGGCCAGGTCATAGAGGACGACAAGGATCAGCCACGCCCCGATGGCGAAGGCTGCCGCTGTCGCGGTCTGACGGGTCATCGCGCTGAGCAGATAACCGAGCGCGAGGAACGCCAGTCCGAGTGCCGAGGAGGTCGCAATCAGGCGGGCAAAGTCGAGCATGCCGGCCCACGACCCGGCGCCCGTCGCCATCAGGAGGAGGGCGGTGACGCCGTAACCGAGAACGAGGGCCAACGTCAGGACAAGGAAATGGCCGAACGCCTTGCCTGTTAGAAACTCCATGCGTGAAATGGGACAGGAAAAGATCAGCAGTAACGTGCCGCGATCGATCTCTCCGGATATCGCGTCAAACGCCAGAAGCAGGGCGATCAGCGGTACCAGGTAGACGGACAAGCTTGCCAGGGATGCAACCGTGATGGTCATGCGGTCGACGCCGAGAGTACCCGCGGGCGCGGATCCGAGAAGGGCAAGTGCGAGCGAGAAGGCACCCAGGATGAGTGTCGCGAGCATGATCCAGCGATTGCGCAACCCGATGCGCATTTCCTGTTCTGCGACGGTTAGAATGCGTTTCAGCACGGCTTATTGCTCCCCGTTCTGAAGGCTTGAGTAGTGCCGGTAGACATCGTCGAGGCTCGGCAGATGCATGTCTATGTCATCGATCAATGCACCGTGCTCGCTGATCCTCGCGAGGCAGGAGACCTTCTCATCCGGCGCGCAGAACAGCTCGACAGACCGGCCATTGAGGCGGCGGCCGCCCAGAGACTGGGCTAGGTCGTCGGCCTTGCCTTCAAAACCGCGGATCCGCATCCGGATCGGCAGATGCGCACGCGCGCTCAGGCCGGCAAGCGTGTCGTCGGCAACAAGTCGTCCCTGTGAGAGGATCAGCACCCGGTCGGTCCGCGCCTCGACTTCGGTGAGGGCATGGGAGGACAGGAGCACCGAAGCGCCGTCGTGGGCGACTTTCTCGATCAGATCATAGAAATTCTGGCGCGAAACCGGATCAAGCCCGCTTGTCGGCTCGTCCAGAAGAACAAGGCGGGGATGGCCGATCAATGCCTGGGCAAGTCCCATGCGCTGCCGCATTCCTTTCGAGTAGGTGCCAACCCTGCGGTTGGCGGCGTCCCCGAGCCCGACCCGCTCCAGAAGCGTGAGGGCGGCTTTGGGGTCCTCGCCCTTGAGGCGGGCGTAGAACCGGATGACTTCGGTCCCCGTCAGGGATTTCTGGAACGCGACTGCTTCCGGCAGATAAGCGCTCGCAGCCCGCGCGGCCGCGCTGCCCGGCTCCTTGCCAAGAACGGTCACCTTGCCGCTTTCGCTGCGAAGGAAGCCAAGCATTATCTTGAACAACGTCGTCTTGCCCGCGCCATTGTGGCCGAGAAGGGCAACGCGTTCTCCCGGCTTGATGTCGAACGAGACGTCATCGACGACGGTGCGGCCATCGAAATGCTTGGAGATGTTCTGCAGTGTGAGTGTCGAAAGAGGAGACTGGGTCATCCCTTTGCTCCTGCGATGGGGTGTTCGATAACCGGTGCGTGCATGAGCGGCGCGGTGTCTACGATACCGCCCGGCAACAGCGCCGGAAACTGGGATTGGGTCCAGTGAAGAAGCTGGATGGCCGGGCTGCCGATCAGCATTTTCGCTGCCGGTTGAGTCCACAGGATCTGGTCGACCATGTCGTTTGGCCGGTAGGCCGTGTCTGCAAAGCCGTCGCCATTCAAATCGAAGGCTGCATGGTCGGACCAGTAGTTGCCGCCTTCCTCCGAACTCCAGTCCAGATTTCGCGATCCCACGTATTTGACCTGGGTTTCATTGCCGATGAAGGCATTGGCCTTAAAGGTGTTGCGAGCCGATCCCGCGGTGAAGTGGATTCCGACCGGGCAGGCCTCGAAGCGATTGCCCGTCACCTCGTTCTTGTTGGCATTGTACATGAACAGGCATTTCTCGCCGCCGCGCTGAACAAGGTTGCCGGTGATCTTGGCCATATTCGCGTAGTTCAGCATGAGGCCGTGGAAACGGTCGCCGATCGAGACGTTGTTCTCCACCCGAAGCTTGTCGGAGAACATCAGGGCATAGCCGATGTCGTTGTCGGTCGAGACGTTACCGCTGATCTTGCCGTGGTTGCCATGCATGTAGTGGATGGCAAAACGCAGCTGCTCAAAGCGGTTGTTGCGGAAGGTGTCCCGGTGGCTAGTGTTCACGAAAACGCCGTCCCGGCCGTAGCGGATTGTATTTCGTTCTGCAACGAGACCTGGCGAGTTCCAGACATAGATGCCGTTTCCGCGCTCGTTCACGCGCATGTCCCGCCGGCCTTCGATGATGTTCTCGAAGACATGAACATCTTCGGCACCATGCACGTCGACGCCAGTGAGATTGTCCAGGATCCTGTTGTGGGAAATGATTGCGCGGTCAGCCGTCTTGAGCAGCTTGATCCCCGCGTCCAGCGTGTCTTGCGAAAGCCCGGATCCCGTCAACGTCAGGCCGGTGATCTTCACGTCAGGAGCTTCGATGCGGATCACGCTTCCGACACCGGACCCGACGATCCGGGCCTTGCTGTCACCATCGATGCTTATTGTCTTTTCGATGCTGATGGGGCCCTGGTGTGTGCCGGGCGCAAGCCGGAGAATGTCTCCGGCTTGCGCTGTTTCGATTGCGCGGATGAGCGCGCCGCCTTCCGACGGAACATGGATTTCGCCGGCGCTGACGTGGGCAAGGGACGTTCCCAAGCTCCACGAAACAAGAGCCAGGCCGATCATCCAGACTGTCGAAAGGCGCATGCTCATCGTCAGGCTGCCCGCGGTTCCACGAACATCCGGCCGCGCATTTCCATGTGAAGCGCGTGGCAGAACCACTGGCAGTAGAACCAATGGACACCCGGACGTTCCGCGATGAAGGTCACCGACGCAGTTGCCTGCGGTCCGACTTCCATTGCGATGCCGTAGTTCGACAGGCAGAAGCCGTGGGTCAGGTCGTCGATGTCATCGATATTCGTGACATAGACGGTGACTTCGTCACCCTGCTTGACGGTGAATTTCTCCAGGCTGAAGTTCGGGGCCATGGAGGACATGTAGACGCGAACCTTGTTGCCGTCGCGGATGACGTCGGCAGCGTCTTCCAGGTCGACACCATCGGCAGCGGCCTGCTTGACCGCATCCGCAAACATCGGGTCGTTGCGTTCCCAGACGACTGCCGGGTTCACCTTCGAGCGGTGAACGATGATGCTGTCATGCGGCTCGGCGAAGGTCGGGCCGTCGTGGACAACCTTCATTTCGTCGCCCGAGATGTCGATCAGCTGCTCGTTCTCCGGCTTGAGCGGTCCAACGTTCAGGAACCGGTCCTTGGAGAACTTGTTCATCGACACAAGCCACTTCCCATCGGCCTCTGCGGTTTCACCCATCGAGGTCGAGTTGTGACCCGGCTGGTAGTGGACGTCGACCTTCGAGATGATCGGGTCGACATTGGAGTCCGTGAAGGCCTGGATCGCCTTGTCGATGTTCCACTTCACCACCTGGCTGTCGAGGAACAGGGTCGTGTAGGCATTGCCCTTGTTGTCGAAGGCAGTGTGGAGCGGGCCAAGACCCAGCTGCGGTTCGGCGACGATTGCGGACCGCGGGTCGGCGTTGTCGCTGAACAGGGCGTCCACCTTGGTCACGTCGATCACGGAGACGGTCGGAGACAGCTTGCCGTTGATGACGATGTGCTTCTTGTCCGGAGCCGCGTTACAGCCATGCGGACTGTTCGGGATCGGGATGTAGCGGGTGAACTGGGAATTGGCCTCCTTGCGGCCGTCAACAACGGGGACACCGTTCATTTCCTGATAGTTGCCGGCCTTCACGGCCTCTTCAATGGCCTTGATGTTGAAGATGACAACATGGTCCTGCTCGCTCTCGGTCATCTCGGCGAGGTTCGTGCCCATTTCCGAGTTGTAGCTCGTCGAGAAGGCATACTTGCCCTGATAGTCGCAGTCGGTGTTGTCCAGGTTGCCCGAGACGATGACCTGCCACGCGACCTTCATCTCGTCGCCATCGATGGCGGTGAAAATGCAGGCGTACTGTGACGGATCGTCGAGGATCTTGCCGTCGTTGACCAGCGGAGCTTCGTGCTCGCCGTTGGCAAAGATGTAGCCGGTGCGCGGATACTTCTGCGGACGCATTCCGTGGATATCGTGCGCGTTCGGGATCTCGATGATCTTGTCGCACTTCATCGTGGTGCAGTTGATACGGGCGACGCGCGTGTTGGCCTTGTCGTTTGCGAAGATGTAGCGGCCGTCATAGGTGCCGTCTGTGAACGACATATGCGGGTGGTGAAGGTCACCGTTGTCGTAGGTTTCCTTGCCGTGTGCGGCCAGGTATGCCTTGGTTTCCGGCAGCAGGCCCTCTGTCAGGATCTTCTTGGATTCGTTGGTCTGGCCCCATCCGGTCGCCGAACAACGGTTGAACACCGGCACGCGCATCAGCTCGCGCATGGACGGGATGCCCAGGATGCGGAGCTCGCCGCTCTGGCCTGAAGACCAGAAGCCGTAATATTCGTCCAGCTCACCCGGAGCCAGTTCCCACTTCTGGCCGCCTTCAGAGGCGTACGCGGTGTTGGCGCTGCCGAGGGTCATGGCCCCCATGCCTGCAACAACCGCCGTCTTTGCCGTGCCCCCCAGTAGGGCTCTGCGCGAAAGGGCCTTGTCTTTCAATGTCTCCGTCATGACTTCTCTCCTTGTACGTCGTTCGGAGTTCATTCGGCCGGTGTGGGAACCGCGTCCGCGGAACCACTGGTCGAAGGTGCTAGTCCCGTCTGGACCTCGAAGCGCTTGCGTCGCGCGAGTTTCTTGATGCAGACGGGGCATTTCTGATCGTGCTGGTACAGAACCTGGCAGTGCAGGCAGTTCAGGCACTCATTGGGATTGATGTGGCCTTCCGGATGGATGGCCTGGACCATGCACTCCTTGGCGCAGCGGGCGCATGGGTTGCCGCACTCGCGATAGCGCTTCAGCCAGTCGAACATCCGCAGCCGTGCCGGAATCGCAAGCGCCGCGCCGAGCGGGCACAGGTAGCGGCAGTAGAAGCGTTCGACGAAAAGCCCGACAAGCAGCAGACCGACGGCGAAGGCAACGAATGGCCACGCCCGTTCGAACTTGAGGATGATCGCGGTCTTGAAAGGCTCGACTTCGGCATAATGTTCAGCGACGTCCAGCGAGTAGAGCGAAAGGCCGAACAGGACCAGGAAGATCATGTACTTGAGCGGCCAGAGCCGTTCGTGCAGGCCCCATGGCAGTTCGAACTGCGGAATGCGCGCCAGCTTCGCCAGACGGTTGGTCAGCTCCTGCAAGGCGCCGAACGGACATAACCAGCCGCAATAGGCGCCGCGCCCCCAAAACAACAGCGCAGCTGCCACCGAGAACCACAGGAGGAAGACCAGCGGGTCCATCAGGAAGGCGTCCCAGCTGAAGTCCCCGGTCAGGGAGGAGAAAAAGGCAAGGACGTTTACCACCGACAGCTGGGCATTCTCCATCCAGCCGAGCCACACTAGTGTGAAGGTCAGGAACCCGATGCGGAACCAGAAGGTGAAACGCTCGCTTTTGGTCACCTGCATCTGGAAGAAGAAGACGAGGGTGAGAACCGCCACGGCAGTGCCGAGGATTGCAATGTCGACCTTGCGATCGTTCCAGATCCGCATCCAGAGTTTCTGGATAGCTTCCTGGTCGCTGAGACTGGTGGCAGCTGTGTTGGCCGGGTTGTCAGCACCAGCAGCGGCAACCGGTTCTGCGGGCTCCAGATACTCGTCCGGAAGGTGGTAGCCGAGATCGAATGTCAGGAAGACCTTGTCAATCGCGCCGATCGCGCGCTGAACCAGCAACTGAAGCCGGAAGTCATCGGCTGGATCGAAACCACTGTCAGCGGGAATGATGAAAAGATCCATCTCCGTGAATGCCGGCGCGCCATCGGATGTGACCTCGCCAATGCGATGGTGCTGGCGGTCGTGAAAACGAACAGAGATGTCGTCCTGGATCAGCTGGATACGGTCGAAGATGCCGCCACGCACATAGCCGGATCCCTTGAACGAATAGCGTCCGCGGCCGAAGACGGCGATGGCATGGTCGCCTTCCTTCATGCGCTTGCGCAGGTTCGCGTACTCGGCGTCGCCGAGCAGCGAGCGGCCGATGCTTGGAACGTCCACCAGGGCCACGTACATGTCGACATAGGCGTCGGTGTCGGGGCCGGATTCGGGACGGGCGATCGCTTTCGGGTCGCCCTGGTTCTGGAAGGCCTCGTTGATCTGACCGACGTCCAGCGAAAGGCGACGGATTGATCCGTCACCCGTCAGGGTCATCCAGTCCTCAATGTCCTGGTTGTCTTCATCAATGACCATCTGTGGACCGGTGTCGGCCGCAGCCTCGGACAGTCCGCCAAGCCTGAGCGTCCGGGCCACCTTGATGCCCGCCCGGACGATGGAATCATCGATGACCATGATGGTGACGGTCGCGCCGGAGATGATGTCGAGTTCGTGGGCGGAACCGCCGCTTTCAGCCTCAACCTTGAGGTCGACACCAGCGTATTTCTCGGTGACGGCCTTGATCTTGCTTTCGGGGATGCCGATCAGCACGATGGGCTCTGAGTGTTTCACGAGGCGAACGCCGGTCAGTACGGCGTCCGGGTCAATGCCGACAAGCGTATGGATCGGCTTGCCGGAGTAGCCTGTGGTGGAAACGAAGTCCGATGTCAGGAAGACCCAGCCGACGGTTTCGCCATTTTTCAACGCAGGAACGACCGGTGTGTCCTTGCGAAGCGCGCCGTAGGAATCAGCGCCAGGAACCAGTTCGGAGACCGCCGTCGCATCCAGAAACCGTCCGATATCTGCCGCGCGCGCGGGCATGGTACCGGCGATCGCGCATGCAAATGCCCAGAGGCCAATGGCGAGGCCAATACGTTGGGCTGCTGAACCTGTGACTGCGAATTTGCGCAAACGGCGTAGCACTGGAGATTCTCCGAACCGCTAGTATTTCTCGTGTTCGGAACTTCCGTCGCATGATTGGTAACCGGCCAACTTGACTTTGATCAACTGGACAAAAAATAACTGGAGTTTCAGCTTCAAATATTCAAATTAGTGAAACTATTGTCTGGCGATTTCTCCTGAAATTGGCGGAAATCTGCGGAAGAGGAGACCTGCTGACTGCGGTGTCATGGTCAGAGAAATCGGTTGGCAATTGCCGCTCTCGCAGGCGAGGTCCGGATCAGGCACCTGCCACGCCGCCGACTTGGGTTGGGCGTGTCCATGGTCTTGTGCTTTGGCAGGCTTGGCTGGCTTGGGGCGCTAAACTGAAACCGCGCCGATCTGGCCGTCGTAGAGAGCCTCAACCGTCGCACTGCGCAGGGTCAAGACCCACCGCTGGTTGACCGCGCCCTTGTCCGTTATCTCGCCGTCGTCAAGCGAAGGTGGGGTGTCCAACAGCACGTTAAGTGCCAGCTGGCATGACGTCGCGGCTGTGATTGTCGAGAGTATCTTGGTACATATGAGCGGCGAATGACTGAAGAGTATAGTTGGGGCGAGCCACTGCACTGTATTCAAATCCGGACTTTTCCTGGTCAGGAGTATTCGTGATCGGCGAGATCTAACTGTCATAAATCAATAGGAAAAATTTCCAGCGGAAGGGGAACTCGAGCCCACGACACGCGGATTATGATCCCGCTGTTCCAGATCCTTCAAGATCATCAATTCCCACTTATTCCCAGCTGTTCCCGCAAATACGCCTCCAATGCCGGTTAATTCCGGCCAATGCCAAATAATTATGGCGAGTACATATCAGGCGGGGATGTCCGGTAGCCGTGTGCATCTAATTCGCGGTTCGCGGATGATCCGGTTTGAGGCATCTTTCCAGTATATTGAGTGCCGCGGCCCCGGCGAATGTTTGCCACGATCCTCGGTCGGGGCCGAAGTGGTCCTTGGGGAGCATCAAACCCGGCAGAGCTGTTGGGGGCAGTGTTGTATTCTGCGTCCTTCTGGTACAGACGCTTCAGATCCGGACGAATCTCTCTGTCTCTGGTCGAGTAACGTTCAGGCCCCAGCGCGGCTGAAACCTTGAGAATTCTTTTTTCACTTCTGGCGCAGGGCTGCCGCGACGAGCAGCCAGCCAGGCCTTTGTTTGCAATGGGAGTTTCCCTTGACAGATTTGATGACAACGACGTTTCCCGGCGCAGATATACGAAACTGCGGTTCCTCTCCGGATGGCGAGGACATACTCCAGGCAACCATTGCCAACGGCGGCAGCCGTGCCACCTTCATGACCTGGGGCGCCAGCCTTCAGGACTTCCGGCGCGAGGGTGTCGACCACTCGCTTGTCCTGGGCAGTCCTGACCCGGCTGCCTATTTCGGACCGATGCTCTATTTCGGGGCCATCGTCGGACCTGTCGCCAACAGGGTTGCGAAAGGCCGGTTTGAGCTGAACGGAAAGACCTATTCTCTCGATCGGAACGAAGCTGGTGCGACCACCCTGCATGGCGGGAGTAAGGGCTTCGGGCAGGTGAACTGGACCTTGGCAGAGTGCAGCGCCACCTCCTGCAGCTTCGCCTATCGTCATGCAGACGGAACTTGCGGTTTTCCCGGAAATATTGACGTGCGCGTTCGCTATACGCTTGAAGATGACGGAGCGCTCCTGATCGAGATTGAGGGGCAAAGCGATGCTCTGACCCATTTCGCCCCGGCCTTCCATGGCTACTGGAACCTGGACGGAACTGCCGATGTAACCGGCCACGGGCTTACCGTCCCCGCTGAAACCTACCTGCCGGTCGATGATATGCTGATACCGCTCGGCGCACCGGCTCCGGTTGCGGGAACCGTGTTCGATTATCGCGTGCCGAAGGCGCCGGATGCGGGTCTTGATCACAATTTCTGCCTTTACGGAGCGCGAAGCCACGATCTCTGCGAGATGTGCCGGCTTGAGGCCGGGGCCCTGCGCCTGACTGTGGAATCGACCGAGCCGGGGCTCCAGGTCTACGCTGGCGTCGGGTTGGATACCGCTCCCTTCGAAGGGAACAACGGCAAGCCCTATGGCCGTCTCGCCGGCGTCGCCATCGAACCGCAAACCTGGCCGGATACCGCCAATCACCCGAAATATCCGTCCAGTCTGCTCCAGCCCGGTGAAACCTATCGCCAGGTCTCGCGGTTCCGCGTCACCGGGATCTGAATAAGCCGAATTCCTCGTCCCAAGTCGGGAAACGATCTATTTGCGATTCTGAGCCCGCGCCGATGATGCGCGGGCTTTTGCGTCCTTCCGTTCAAAAAGCCGGTGCCCGGGCAGGAAACTTTGTGCCGGATATACGTTGAAACACGGAAGGGTGCGGAAACTTCGGCGTCCGCCCTTGACCTTCCATTTACTGGAAGGTCCATGTGATGAGACAGGAAGTTCTCATGATGGAGCCTGCCATGGCCGCACAAAGCAAGATCACCCTGTCCGTCGAAGGCATGTCCTGTGCCTCCTGTGTCGGCCGCGTTGAGCGTGGACTGTCCCGCCTCGAAGGGGTTCATGAGGTTGCGGTGAACCTGGCGAGCGAGAGCGTACAGTTTGCCGCGGAAGAGCCGGAGAAGGTTGCTACCGTCGTCGCCGAGTTACAGAAAATCGGCTATCCGGCGCGGACCCTCACGACCTCGTTGGCCGTCCAGTCGATGAATTGCGCATCCTGTGTCGGTCGTGTTGACAAGGCTCTGGCAGCTGTTCCGGGTGTTGTGAGTGTCAATGTCAATCTGGCGGCCGAAGCGGCGACGGTCGAATACGCCGAGGGCGTGGTGACGCCTGCGGAACTTGCCAGGATCGTTACGGAGCGGGGATATCCTGCGAGCGTCGCAGCGTCAGGCGGAGAGCAGGTGGTCGAGCGTAGCGAGCGCAAGGCCGAGGAAGCACGCGAGCAGCTGAACAAGACCATTGTGGCGGCGGCGCTTGCCATTCCGGTGTTTGTCATCGAGATGGGTGGACACGCCATCCCGGCACTGCATCACTTCATCAATGCCACGATCGGCCAGCAGACAAGCTGGATCCTTCAGTTCGTTCTGACAACGGCGGTTTTGATCGGGCCGGGACGCGGTTTTTATATCAAGGGCTTTCCCGCGCTCATGCGCGGCGCGCCGGACATGAACAGCCTCGTCGCCGTCGGTACGGGGGCAGCCTATCTCTATTCGGTCGTAGCCACCTTCCTGCCGGATGTGATCCCGGCAGACGTGCGGGCGGTCTATTTCGAGGCAGCTGCGGTGATCGTCGTCCTGATCCTTCTTGGCCGCTTCCTGGAGGCGCGGGCCAAGGGGAAGACCGGCGCTGCGATCCAGAAACTCCTGGGTCTTCAGGTGAAGACGGCAAGAGTTCTGCGCGACGGAGCGATCCGGGAAATCGCAATCGACACTCTCGTCGCCGGCGACATCGTTATCGTCCGCCCTGGCGAACGCATTGCGGTTGACGGCGAAGTCGTCGAGGGGCAGTCCCATGTCGACGAAAGCATGATCACCGGCGAGCCGGTTCCGGTTGAAAAAGGCGAGGGAAGCTCTGTGACGGGTGGCACGGTCAATGGTGCTGGCGGTCTGCAGTTTCGCGCCACGCGCGTTGGGGCGGATACGACGTTGTCCCAGATCATCCGGATGGTCGAAGAGGCTCAAGGGGCCAAACTCCCCATCCAGGGGCTGGTGGACCGCATCACGCTCTGGTTCGTTCCGGCCATCATGGCCGTTGCCGTCCTGACGGTGCTCGTTTGGCTCTTCGTCGGTCCCGATCCGGCGGTGACGCTGGCGCTGGTTGCAGGCGTTTCGGTGCTCATAATTGCTTGTCCTTGCGCCATGGGTCTGGCGACGCCGACGTCGATCATGGTCGGGACAGGCCGTGCGGCGGAACTGGGCGTGCTGTTCCGCAAGGGCGATGCGCTGCAGGCCTTGTCGGACGTCGATGTCGTTGCACTCGACAAGACGGGGACGGTCACGCAGGGACGCCCGGAGCTGACGGATCTCATTCTGGCGGACGGCTTTGAACGGATGGATGTCCTTGCCAAGGTGGCGGCGCTGGAAGCCCGGTCCGAGCACCCGGTGGCCGAAGCGATTGTCCGCGCCGGTCAGGCAGAGCGCCTTACCCTTGAAGATGTTTCGAGCTTCGCTTCCATCACCGGACATGGTGTCAGTGGCGTCGTTTCAGGCGCAAAAGTGCTTGTCGGGGCTGACCGCTTGATGGCGCGCGAAGGCATCGACACGGCGCCGATGACGGCCCAGGAAAATGCCTTGGCACGGAAGGGACGCACTGCGCTGTTCGCCGCGATTGACGGGCGGATCGCTGCCGTGATCGGCGTTGCCGATCCGGTCAAGGCATCCAGCCGTGCGGTGGTGCAAGCACTTCATGCCCAGGGGCTTGAGGTTGCGATGATCACTGGCGACAAGCGCGAGACTGCCGAGGCCATTGCTGCGGAAACTGGCATCGATACCGTCATCGCCGGGGTGCTGCCGGACGGAAAGGTTGCTGCTCTCGAGGGTCTGCGCAAAGGCGGCAAGAAGCTCGCCTTTGTCGGCGACGGGATCAACGATGCGCCGGCGCTGGCACATGCGGATGTCGGCATCGCGATCGGTACAGGGACAGATGTTGCCATCGAATCGGCAGACGTCGTGCTCATGTCCGGGGATCTACGCGGGGTCATCAATGCCTACGAGGTATCGAGGCGTACCATGCGAAATATCCGCGAGAACCTGTTCTGGGCATTCGCCTATAACACGGCGCTGGTTCCGGTGGCCGCTGGTGCACTCTATCCGGCTTTCGGAGTTTTGCTTTCGCCCGTACTTGCTGCAGGCGCGATGGCTCTTTCCTCCGTCTTCGTGTTGACCAATGCCTTGCGCCTGCGCCGTGTGGCGCCAGCCATGGACGAGCGGCGCGCAATGGAGCGGACGGCGTCGGTTGCCGGTAAGGCAGTGCCTGCCGAATAGAGATCGTGAGCGCTCATTCTTACTGATGCCGGTAGTCTTGACCCGGAGCGCGGTTCCGCTGATTGTTGTATCGAAGCGCCAAGAAGACGATCAGGAAGGTTTGACCAGAGAAGTATGAGACAAGTCCTGCCAGAACGGATCTCGATTCTCCTTACCGGCCTCGCTCTTGTGGCGTTCCTGGTTGCTGGCGGTTCGTTCAACCACTCTCTGGCGCCGGCCGGTCACTCACACGCCCACGAGAGCGTCGCGGGCGGCGATCATCAGCATCTCGATGACGGCGGTCAGCTGCTTACCAAGCTGCCGCAGGAGGTCGTTCATTGCGGTGCAAGTCTTCTTGCTCTCGTAGTTGATGCGTTCAGCATGGTGGCCATGTCATCTGCCGATATCAGCTTCTCTCTGTCCGCTGGCGTCACGACTGCGCCAGGATCTGTCGATCCACCGCCACCACGCCGATTTTCCTGATGCAGATCATGCCTGCGGTCCTGTGACCGGCGGGTGAAAAGGGACATGAGGAAAATTCAAGATATGAAGATTATTACCCTGCTGGTATCAGGCGCCTTGCTGATTGCAGGTGGCGCAAGCGTTCACTCCCACGGTGGTGCGAAGGGCATTGTGAAAGAGCGCATGGATGCAATGGGAATGCTTGCTGATGCGATGAAATCGCTGGCGCCCATCGTTCGTGGAGATGTCGACTACGATGCCGATACGGTGAGGAAGGGGGCGGAGGCGCTCAGGGCGCATTCCGGCGACGCCCTGACCAGGCTCTTCCCCGAGGGGAGCATCAGCGGTCCGTCGGAGGCGCGCGAGGAAATCTGGTCGGAATGGGAGCGGTTTACCGAGCTCTCCCAGCAGCTCGAGCAGTTTGCTACGGCGCTTGCAGGTGCAGCCGACAATGGCCTTGCCGTCGGTCATGGTGGTAGCGGCATGATGGGGCAGTCCGGAATGATGGGAAAGCGTGGAGCCACGGGGAACCCCGTCGCCCTGGCCGACATGCCGGTGCAGGGCCTGTTCAAGATGGCAGCTCAGACCTGTTCCGAGTGCCATCGGGAGTTCCGGATCAAGAAAAACTGAGCCGGAAGATCTTCGCTAGAGCTGGGCGTCGGCCACTGTGCCGACGCTGTTCCGGAGTGTGAGCGAAACCGGCAATATGGTCTCGCGTGGAACACTGTCGCCGTTTCCGTCAAGGATCCTTGCGAGGAGGCGAGCAGCGGTTGCACCCGCCTCGAACTGTTCGATCCGGATCGTCGTCAATCCGGGTGGGATGTGGTCCAGCAGCGCCATGTCGTTGAAGCCTGTGATCGAGATGCTTTCGGGACAGGGTCTGCCGATGCTGTTGCACTGGTCGATGGCGCCGAGGCCCAGACGGTCGTTGGCGCACAGGATTGCGGTTGTTTCCGGTGCGCGCTCCAGAATCGCCTTCGCACAGCGCCTGCCTTCTCTTTCGTCGAAGCGCTGGGCCTCCTCGACGACGAGCGAATTTTCCTCAAAGCCATAGTCCCGCGCAACTGCGCAGAACGCCTGGCGGCGTAGGAGTCCGGTTGATAGATCCCGTGGACCGGCGAGATGTGCGATCTTTCGATGGCCTGAGCAGTAGAGCAGGTCGAACACCTTCCGGATGCCGCTTTCCTCGTCATTGATCACGTAGGGTATATCGGCCTCTTCGACCTTTCGGTTCAGGGTAACGACCGGCAATCCCTGGCGCGCGGCCTCGACGATGGTCGGGTCGCTGCGCAGCACCGCCGTATGGATGATGCCGTCGACCCCTCGATCCTGAAGTGTTTCCAGAAGACGTTTTTCCCGGGCGCTGTCGCCGTCGGTATTGACGATGATCGATGCATAGCCGAGGGGCTCCATGACGCTCTCGATGCCGCGTACGATGGCGGGAAAGATCATGTTGGTGATGTCGGGAATCATCACGCCGATGGTCATGGTCTTCTGCTTGCGCAGGCTGAAGGCGATCCGATTTGGGCGGTAGCCGAGACGGTCGGCTGTGCTCTTGATCTTCCGGACGACTTCGTCCGTCAGAGAGCTTCTCTTTTGCGGATCGAGCGCGCGCGAGACGGTCGAGACGTGTACGCCGGTTTCTCGCGCAATATCCTTGAGGGTCGTCCGCTTTGTCATGGTCACTCCTTTGGAGTGTCTATAACGGTTTCGAACGCGTTCCGCAAACGATTGCACAAAAACGGTTGACTGTGTTTTTATACGTATGTTAACGAATGATGCAATCGATTGCGTGAGGTGCCAATCGCTCCGGGGTCGTGCCGCTGAGTGGCATGAAACAGGATACCGGTTGCACTGTTCGGCTGATGCCGGGAAGCTGCGTATCGATTGCCGGAAACATGGAGGCCCAAATACTCCGGTGTTTCCGGAAGGCGCGACCGGGAGGGAGGGAACTGGCGGTCGCTGCCTTCGCTACGGATGGTGCCGGTCGGCCGGCAACATTGTCTCGCACGCCCCGTAAACTCGGACCAGGGCGATTTCGATTGCAGAGTTATGCAATCGATTGCATTGGTCCATCTGCGGGTGGGGGCAGTGTCCAATAATCCCGGATTTGACCGGGGTGATCAGGAGTACGGTGGAAGGGCACGCGAAGTTCGGAAGGCAGGAAGTCAAGGCAACAAACGGTTTGGCACGGACTTGGGAGGGTTCGGCCTTGGGTCCACCGCATAGGGCCCACAATCATCTTCAGGGAGGAATAAGATGAAGAACGTGAAATGGAAGGTGACAGGTGCAATCACAGCGGCATTGATGGCCGCAAGCGCATTGACCGGTGCACAGGCGGCTGACGCGCTGAAAATCGGTGCCAGTCTGCCGCTGACCGGCGGGTTCTCGATCGCGGGACAGAAGCACCAGCAGGGCTATGAGCTTTGCGTCGATCTGATCAACGAGCGCGGCGGTATTCTTGGCCGGCAGGTCGAACTACTGGTGTCGGACAACCGTTCGGATCCGGCAACCGCAATCAACCAGTACGAGCGTTTCATCAACGTCGACGGTGTCGAGGCCGTCTACGGCACCTTCTCGTCGCGCCTGTCGTTCCCGGTCGCAAGTCTGCTCGCCAAGAACAACATGGTTCATGCGCTGCCAGCCGGTGGTGCCCTGCGGATCTACACCCAGGGGCATGAGAACATCTTCTATTTCCAGCCGAATGCGGCTGAATATGTCGGCGCATCGCTTGCCGGCGTCATCAAGGACCTGATCCCGGAAGGAGAAGCGCCCAAGACGGCTGCGGTGATATCCGCCGATGACTTCTTCGCCAATGGCGTCTGGTCCGGTCTCATGGGCGAAAAGGTCATGGATCCGGCAGACGGCAGCCTTGTTCGCGATCTTTCCCCTGGCTACCTGAAGGACAATGGCATCGAGGTGGTGTTCTCCGAGCGCTGGCCGGAAGAAGGCTTCAGCGACTGGCTGAACCTTGCCAACCAGGTCAAGCGTTCCGGCGCAGAGCTGATCATCGGCCTGACGGCCTCGGCTGAGGAGGCGGTGCAGTTGACCCGCGCTCTCAAGACCGTGCGTGCAGAGCCGAAGCTGGTCTATTTCAGCCAGGGAACCCAGGCAGAATACCTGGAAGGAACCGGTTCGAGCGCCGAAGGCGTTCTCGTTCACACGTCCTGGCACAAGGACGCCCCCTTCCAGTCCACCCTTGGCGGCAAGGACTTCTCCAACTCAGACTTCGTTGCAGCCTACCAGGCGAAGTTCGGCAGTGCTCCGGACGAAGATGCCGCCATCCCCTTTGCTGTCTGCCAGGGCATCGAGCAGGCCATGATTGGTGCCGGCTCCACGGACAATCAGGCCATGGGCAAGTGGTTGTCCGCGCGTACCAAGGATGAGCCGGTTCGGACCATCCTTGGACGCTTCAACTGGGATGAGATCGGGTTGCCGGCCAACAAGCCGTTCCTGATGACCCAGTGGAATGATGGCGAACTGCAGTTCGTTTACCCCACGGATGAGTTTGAGGGCGTTGCCTCAATGACCTATCCGAAAGGCTCTTTCTAAGAGCCGACAACTGCCCGGGCCTTTGCGCCCGGGCTTCTTTTCCGATTTCTTGCCGGAGCAAGGTGTTTCCACATGCTCGACGTTAAAAACCTCGCCAAGCACTATGGCGGGATCCGCGCCGTTGACGGTTGCAGTTTTACGGTTCCCCAAGGCAGCATCACCGCATTGATCGGCCCGAATGGGGCCGGAAAGACGACGGCGTTCAACTGCATCAGCCGAACCACGGAGCCGAGTGCGGGGGAGGTCTACCTGGACGGACAGCGGATTGACCATCTGCGTCCTCACAAGATCACCCGCATGGGGCTTAGCCGCACTTTTCAGATCAGCCGAAACCTTGCGGACATGACGGTGCTGGAAAACGTGATCTGCCAGTCCAAGATCGGCGGCTGGCGGGATCTCTTCAAACCGGCTCTTGGCGCGGAAGAGGTCGACAAGGCGATGGAGATCCTCGACTTCCTGGGCATCACTCGCATCGCCCATGAAGATGGCTCGAACCTGTCCTATGGACAGAAAAAGCTCATGGACCTGGCGGCGCTCCTCATGAGCGACCCCAAGATCATCCTGCTGGACGAGCCGGCCGGCGGGGTCAATCCGACGCTTTTGGAAGAGATCGTCGGACATATTCGCAAGCTCAACGAGAATGGACTTACCGTCCTGATCGTCGAGCACAACATGGATCTGATCATGCGCCTGTCGCACAAGATCGTCGTGATGGCGCAGGGCCGTGTGATTGCCGATGGTACGCCGGAAGAAGTGCGCGAGAACCCGGACGTACTCGATGCCTATCTGGGTGGCGTACTCGAGGAGGCAGCGTGATGAGCGAGCTTCTCCACGTCTCGAACCTGACCGCGGGATATGGTGACGGTCCTGCCATCCTTGATGGCGCCGAGCTTACCGTGGAACCGGGCAAGGTTCATTGCATCATCGGGCCGAACGGTGCCGGAAAGTCGACCTTGCTGAAAGCGATCTGCGGCATGCTGAAAATCCGGCAAGGCGACGTCCGTTTCCGGGGCGAGAGCCTGAAGGGACTGCGGCCGGATCAGGTTCTCAGGAAGGGCATATGCTTCGTGCCGCAGGAGCGCGCGCTGTTCCCGAAGATGACAGTGCGCGAGAACATGCGCATGGGAGGATTTTCGCTCGCCGACACGTCGGATCTCGAAAAACGGATCGACGAGATCGAGGAGCGCTTTCCGATCCTGAAGGAGCGCCGCGACCAGCACGCCGGCACCATGTCCGGAGGCCAGCAGCAGACGCTCGCCATGGCGCGGACAATGATCCTGAAGCCCGACATCGTCATGCTCGATGAACCGTCTCTGGGACTGGCGCCCAAGATCGTCCAGGAGATGTTCGACATCATGCGAATGATGGCGGAGGAGGGGATCACCATCCTCCTGGTGGAGCAGAATGCCCTGATGGGGCTCAAGAATGCCGATCGGGGAGTCGTCCTCGATCTCGGGCGGACGCTGTTTTCCGGACCGGCAGACCAGGTGCTGCGCGATCCACGGATCCAGGATCTTTACCTGGGCGGCAGCAAGGCGGCGTGAGCGGGAAGCATTTCAATGGCAGATATCATACAAACACTCGTCCTGGGCCTTGCGCTTGGCGGCGTCTTCGCCCTGATGGGATCGGGCCTCAGCCTTGTCTTCGGCGTCATGCGGATCGTCAACCTGGCGCATCCGGTTCTGATCATCACCGGCGCCTATGTGGCCTATTGGGGCTTTCGGCTCTATGGCATCGACCCGCTGGTCATGCTGCCGGTCGCGATGGTGGTCCTCGCCGCAATCGGCATCGTTCTCTACAAGCTGGTGTTCGAGCGCGAAGCCCGTTCGGCGAAATATTCCGAGATGACCGTGCTGCTGACCTTTGCGATCGCAATGATCGTGGAAGGGGCGCTCGGGGGTATGTTCTCCAATACCCAGCGCGTGACCTCGCCAGACTATGCAACGGACGCGATCTTCATCGGAGATGTGTTCATCCCGACAGGCCAGCTCTATGCGGGAATCCTGTCACTGGTGATCATCGGCGCGCTTGCGCTTTTCCTGAAATATTCGCGGTTCGGATATGCCATCCGCGCCACCACCCAGAACCGGGAAGCGGCAGAGCTGCTCGGCGTCAACGTCAGCATGGTGGCCCTTGTCAGCTTTGCTATCGGGATTGGCCTCGCCGGAGCGGCCGGGAGTCTGGTTTCCTTCGTCTTCTCTTTCTTCCCCGCAAAGCACTGGGAGTGGATTGCCGTCCTGATGTCGCTGGTCGTTCTGGGGGGGATGGGCTCTCTCCTTGGCACCGTCGTGGCATCGTTCCTGCTCAGCGTCATTGCCGCCTTCGTCGGTACATATGCCGGGGCAACCTGGTCGACGATGACCTTCTTCCTCGCCCTGTTCCTCATTCTGCTGGTGCGGCCCCAGGGGCTGTTCGGTGAAAAGCCGGAGCTTGCGTAATGTCCATTGTCTTCAATGAAACCTCCAGTGTCCTCGAGGCGCGGGCCGCTCACAACGAGCGTCTCGCACGCCGGGCAGACCGGACGCGGGCGACCTGGTTCCCCTGGCTCGCTCTGGCAGTTCTGCTTTGTGTTCCGGCGCTGCAGTTCGTCGGCAACTTCAACTATGTCATCCACCTCATCCTGTTCACCGCCTGCTATGCGGCCATGGCTTCGGGCTGGAACATTCTGGGCGGTTTTACCGGTTACATCTCGCTCGGCCACAATGTCTTCTTCTGCGTTGGCGGATACTTCTCCGGCATGTTACTGGCGCGCTTCGGGGTTTCGACGCTGTTGACGGCGCCGCTGGCCGGGGTTGCCTGTGCGCTGGTTGGATATCTGATCGGCCGGGTCACGCTGAAGACCCGCGGACCCAGCTTCATCATCTCTTCGCTTGCCCTGGTGATGATTGCTCGCATCCTGTTCGACAACTGGCATTTCGTCGGCGGAGCGAACGGTGTTGCCTTGCCGGCAAATGATCTCAACGTAGAATGGGCGAAGCTTCCCTACTACTACGCGTTTGTCGTGCTTGCCGCTCTGGCCGTCTTCGTCAGTTACAAGATCAAGCATTCCAAGTTCGGGCTCGGCCTGCGGGCGATCTCCAAGGACGAGATCAAGGCCGAAAGTGCCGGGATCGATACACGCACCTACAAGACGCTTGCCTTTGCCATCTCCGCTGCCTTCGTCGGCATGGCAGGTGCGATCTGGGGCGAATACCTGACCTACATCCGGCCGAACATCTTTCTGATGATCCTCGTCAGCGTGAACATGGTTCTCATGTGCATCCTGGGAGGCAAGGGCACGGTTGCAGGACCCGTGATCGGGGCGGTGCTGATCGTTGCCTTCAACGAGATCTTCGTGGCAACGCTCGGCTCGTCGGAGATCAACATCCTTGCCACCGGTCTGATCATGGCTCTGGCGCTGATGTTCTTCCCCCTCGGCATCATCGGCACACTCGCGGCAAAGGATCGTTTGCCCCGCATCCTGAATTGGGACTAGGGCGATGGCTTTCCAACTTTACAACGCGCCGCAGTCGACCTGTTCGCAACGGGTACGCTTCGTTCTTCATGCGAAGGGGCTGGCCTTCGAGGAACACAAGCTTGATCTCTTTTCCGGAGATCAGCTGAAGCCGGAATATCTGGCGATCAACCCGAATGGCGTTGTTCCCGCGCTGGTCCATGATGACCGGCCCATTATCGACAGCGCGGTGATCATGGAGTACCTGGACGACATCGTGCCCGATACGGCGCCGATGCGTCCTGCTGACCCCTTCGAGGCGGCGCGGATGCGTTCGATGGTGCGCTTCATAGATGAAGTGCCGACGCCGGCCATTCGCGTGCCCTCCTACAATCTGGCGTTTCTGCCGCATTTCCAGGCGATGAGCGCCGAGGATTTTCAGGCGCTTTGCGACAGCAAGCCCTTGCGCCGCGAGTTCCTCATGAAAATGGGACGCACGGGTTTCCCGCAGGCCGACATGGATGAAGCGAGCGGGCGTCTGGCTCGCGGGGTAGAACGCATGAACCAGTGGTTATCGGCCAGCGCTGGGCCATGGCTCATGGGTAAGGCACTAAGCCATGCCGACGTTGCCATCATGCCGGTGATCGTGCGAATGGAGGATATCAACCTGCATCAGGCGTGGGACGACAAGCCCCTTGTCGCTGCATGGCTTGACCGGATCCGGCAAGAGCCCGCCTTTACCGCAACCTACTATCACGGCTCGCTGCTGACGGAGAAATATCCCCATCTGCAGGCGCTGAAAGCCGAGCGCGAATGCCCTAAGTCCAAGGCGGTATCCGCGTGAGGGAGGACAATATGGACAGCCGCATCAATCAGACAAAACTCATCGCAACCGAGGACGATGTCACGCCAACGGTGCTGGCGGCGATGGAAGACACCAGCGATCCGAGGCTGAAGGAGATCGTCACCGCTTTGGTGCGTCACCTGCATGCCTTCATTCGCGAAGTCAGGCCGACGGAGGCCGAATACGAGAAGGGACTGCAGATCCTCAACACCATCGGCCAGCAGACCGACGACGCACACAATGAGGCGGTACTATTCTGCGATGTTCTGGGAGCGTCGACACTGATCGACCTGATCAACAACGACGGCATGCAGGGCGAGACCATGTCGGCGTTGCTTGGGCCGTTCTACCGTGGTTCGGCGCCCGAATGCAGCTTTGGCGAAACCATTGCCCGGTCCGAAACGCCGGGGGATCCGCTGATCTTGAGCGGAAGAGTGGTGGACGTGAACGGGCAACCGATCGCCGGCGCAACCCTCGACGTCTGGCAGGCGTCTCCGGATGGACTTTATGAAAATCAGGACAAGGATCAGGCGGACTTCAACCTTAGGGGCAAGTTCACCACCGACAGCGACGGGCGCTACCTGATCCGAACGGTCAAGCCGGCGGGCTATCCGGTGCCGACCCATACGACGACCGGGGACCTCCTGCGGGCACAGAACCGCACGCCGATGCGTCCCGCTCACGTTCACTTCATCGTCTCGGCACCGGATTGCAAGACCCTTGTGACCCAGATTTTTGCCGATACCCAGGACGCCATGGTCAATGACGTGGTTTTCGGCGCGAAGGATCAGATCGCGGGCAACTTGCGTCTGCACGAGGCGCCTTTGGACGAGTATCCGCAGGACCAGGCGCCTTTCTACACCTGTGTCTACGACTTCGTTTTGAAACCCGGCGTTCCGAGCTTTCCGGAGCCGCCGATCAAGGGAAAAGTATCTTGAGCCGTTCTTTGAAGGGAAAGGTTGCCGTCGTCGTCGGCGGATCCGGCGGAATAGGGGCTGCCTCTGTGCGCCTGTTCGCCGAGGCTGGCGCGACGGTTGTCATCGGTTACCGGTCCGGCAAGGCCGCAGCCGAGGCGCTCGTTTCCGAGCTGCCGGGCGACGGACACAGCGCCATGCATGTGGACGTGATGCAAACGCAGACCATCGAGGCCATGCGTGACGCGGTCGCTGGCCAGTACGGGCGGGCCGACATTCTCGTCAATTCGGCAGGCACGACGACGCCGGTAGCGCACAAGGATCTGGACGGCCTTACCGACGGGATCATCGATGAGGTCTTTGCGTCCAATTTCCGTGGTGTCTTTGCCACGATCCGGGCCTTTACGCCCATGCTGAAGGAAAGCGGTGACGGCGTGATCATCAACGTGTCGTCGATTGCCGCCTTCAAGGGCTTCGGCTCGTCCGTGGCTTATTGCGGGGCAAAGGCGGCGCTCGACTCCATGACACATACCCTCGGATTGGCGCTTGGGCCTGAAATCCGTGTGCTGTCCGTCTCTCCGGGGATGGTGGCGACCGGCTTCGTGCCGGGACGGACTTCCGAGCAGATCGAGAAGGCGGGGGCGGCAACGCCGCTTCAGAAGGTCACCCAGCCGGAAGATGTGGCCGACGCGATATTCGCATCGGTTGCCTATCTGACCAATTCCACGGGCACGCGAATTGTCGTTGATGCCGGGCGGGGGCTCTAGGTCATGGCGCGCAAGACCATCATCACCTGCGCTGTGACCGGCAACCTGACGACCCGGGATCAGCATCCGGGCCTGCCGGCGACACCTGAGGAGATTGCCCAGGCCTGTCTTGATGCGGCCGATGCCGGGGCGGCGATTGCCCATATTCACGTTCGCGATCCCGAGACCGCAAAGCCGTCGATGGACATTGGCCTCTACGAGAGGGTCGTCGAGCTGATCCGGGAAAAGAACACGGATCTGATCCTGAACCTGACCACAGGTCCAGGCGGCCGGTTTGTCCCGTCGGACGAGGACCCTGCGGTTGCAGGTCCGGGAACGACCATCATGCCGCCGGAAAAGCGGGTGGAGCATGTCGCCAGGATCAGGCCGGAAATCTGCACGCTCGATTTCAACACGATGAATTCCGGCGCGCAGGTGGTCATCAACACGCCGCGCAATGTCAAGATCATGGCCGAGATCATCCGCGACAATGGGGTGAAGCCGGAGCTGGAGCTCTTCGACACCGGCGACATCGTGATGGCGAATGACTTCCTCGCCGCCGGACACGTCGAGGGGCCCGCCATGTGCTCGCTGGTCACCGGGGTGAAATACGGTTTGCCGTGTACACCGGACGCCATGGCGATGGCGTCGCGGATGCTGCTTGCGGGAACCGAGTGGACCGGTTTCGGGATCGGCCGTTTTGCCTTCCCGATGCTGGTTCAGTCTTGGCTGCTCGGCGGCCATGTGCGCATCGGAATGGAAGACACGGTCTATCTCGGCAAGGGACAGCTGACTGCGGGCAATGGCGAGCTGACGGCGCGCGCGCGTGAATTCATCGAAAGACTCGGAGGCGAGATCGCCACCACTGGAGAGGCCCGGCAGATGCTCGGCCTTGCGCAGTGATACGGAAATGACGGGGAGGGAACCATGAACATTCAACAAAAAACGGTGACCGGAAAAGCGCTCTGGGTGACCGAGAAATCCGCCGATCTGGACAATCTCAAGATCGACCTGATCGAGCCAACCCGTCCGCAGCCCGGACCCGGACAGGTGATCGTCGAGATCAAGGCCGCGGGGGTCAACCCGTCCGATGTGAAGGCGTCGCTCGGCCATATGCCGCACGCCGTCTGGCCGCGGGTGCCGGGCCGTGATTTCGCAGGTGTCGTCGTCGAGGGGCCAGCGCATCTGCTCGGCAAGGAAGTGTGGGGCGGCGGCGGCGAACTGGGCATTACCCAGAACGGCTCCCACGCCAAATACATGGCCCTGCCGCAGGCGGCGGTGCGTGAAAAACCGGCGACCATGAGCTTCGAGGAAGCCGGGTCGATCGGCGTCCCCTTCATCACGGCCTTCGAGGGCCTGCGCGAGGCCGGCGGGGTTCAGCCTTGGGACACCGTGCTCGTGTGCGGCGCCAACGGAAAGGTCGGACAGGCAGCGATCCAGCTCGCGACGCTGACCGGTGCGACGGTCTACGCGGCAGAATACAAGCCGACCACCATCCAGGGGCACACCAACGCTCCCGTGGAACTATTCGACAACTCGAGCGAGGATGTTGCCGCAATTGTGCGCGAGAAGACCGGCGGTCGCGGTGCGGACATCATCTTCAACACGGTCGGTAGCCCGTATTTCGAGATGGCGAACAAGGCTTTGGCCAAGGAAGGCCGGCAGATCTTCATCTCCACCTTCGACCGGGCAGTGGATTTCGACATCTTCACCTTCTTCCGGGGGCGTCACAAGTTCATCGGCATCGACACGCTTGCGCTCGACAGCGTCTACGGCGCCAAGATCTTCGACAAGCTGAAGCCGCAGTTCGAAGCGGGCAAGCTGAAGCCGTTTCCGATCAATCCGAAGTCGGTCTACGGCTTCGAGGATGCGGCAAAGGCCTATGCCTCCGTTCTGCGCTCGACGCCGGACCGGGTGATCCTGAAACCCTGATAATCAACCGGAAAGACGAGGCAAGCCACCATGAAGGTCACCCGCCTGAAAGAAGCCGCGAGCTATGAGGCGCCCGAGCACTATGGCATGGCTTGCCTGCGCCTGCAGGGCAAGGAAGCGACAGAAACCCGCACCATGTGGGTGGGTCTGTCGCATATCCTGCCGGGCGGGCATACCTCGCTGAAGGCGTCGGATCAGGAAAAGATCTATGTGGTTGTTGCGGGTCAGGTGACTGTCAGCAACGGGACCGAGGAGGTCGTCCTCGGTCCACTCGATTCCTGCGTGATAGCGCCCGGCGAACCGCGGGCGTTGTTCAATCGCACCAACGAGCCGGCAAGCATCCTTCTAACAATGGAAGAGGTCCGGTCCTGACGAACCTTGTGACCGTTACCCTCTGACAGGGTCGCCGGGTCTCGGCGTCCTACCTTCGGGCAGTGCTCTGCCGGGGGATAAGCTCGAACCCCATATCGATCACTTTCTGGCTCGGCGCGTCGCCCGACAACGCCGCCAGCATCATCGACATCGCCTCGCGCCCCATATCGAGCCGGTGAGTTTTCACACTCGTGATCGACGGGTTCGCGACGGCCATCATTTCCAGATCGTTGAAGCCGCAAATGCCGATATCCTGCGGCACCTTGAGGCCGCGGCGCTGGCATTCGAACAGGGCGCCGAGCGCAAGGTCATCGTTGTTGCACAGGATCGCGTCCGTATCCGGTGCTCGTGACAGGAGGTCCGCCGTCAGCTCGCAGCCCAGTGTGACGGTCGATGGGCGCGGGGTTGTGGCAAAGCGTGCCTCATCGAGGACACCGGCTGCGCCGGCAACATCCCTGAAACCCTGGAGACGGCGCTGGCTGCGCGGGTCGAGGCGAGCCGCGATGTAGCCAGGCTTCGTGTATCCCGCTTCCAACAGGTGGCGGGTTGCTGCCCTTGACGCTTCCAGATGCGAAAAGCCGATCATCATGTCGAAGGGCGCGGGGCCGCATTCCATGATCTGTACGATCGGGCAGGTCGCATCGCGAAGCAGCTCGGCTGTCTCCCGCGACTGGTCGATGCCTGAGATCATGAGGCCCGCGGGCTTCTGGCTGAGGAAGGTGCGCACAAGCCGTTCTTCTGCCAATGGCGAATAGCGCGAATTGCCGAGCTGAATTTGCCAGCTCAAACCCTCGGCTGTCTCGTAGATGCCACGCATCACGTCGGAGAAGACGCTGTTGGTGACGGAAGGCACAATGACGCCAATGACGTTGGTCTTGCCCGTTGCCAATGCGCTTGCCGCCGGATCGGGCACATATCCGAGACGTTCGACCACCTCCCGGATTTTGCTGAGCGTTTTTGCCGAAACCTTGTCGGGGCTGCGGAGGGCACGCGACACCGTCATGGCGCTAACACCTGCCTCGCGGGCCACGTCGGAAATTGTCGCTCTCACAAATTCGTTCCAATTCAACGGCTTGACGTGATTTCTCCCCCGCCGCCGATATTACATGAAGAAAATGGATTGACAATTGTTAGCGCTATCATTTTTATGGCCGAAAGATTTTGGCAGGTAGAACTGCCTAGCGAAGGTGAGGGAATAGGGATGGGGCACGGGAAAACCGTGGTGGTGATGGGCGTTTGCGGGGTCGGAAAGAGCCTCGTCGCCGAACGCCTGTCGCAGGCCCTCGGACTGGCAATGGTGGAAGCCGATGACTTTCACAGTCCCTCGAACAAGGCGAAAATGTCGAAAGGGTTAGCGCTAACGGACGCCGACCGAATGCCGTGGCTCGACGCGGTGATTCACGCTGCCCGCACAGGCTGTCTTGAGGCCGGTGGCGTGGTTGTTGCCTGCTCGTCCCTTCGCAGGATCTATCGGGACCGTCTGCGCGGTGGTCTCAAGGACTGTCTTTTCATTCATCTCACCGGCGAAGCGGGCCTGATCGAGGCCCGGCTGCAGAGCCGGAAGAATCATTTTGTTGGAGCCAACCTGCTGTTCAGTCAGCTGTCGGTGCTCGAATCGCTCGAAGCGGACGAGGCGGGGTTTGCTCTCGATATTTCACTGTCTGCCGATGAAGTCGTCGAAAAGGCACTGGAAGAGTTGCGGGCTACGTGTGGCACCGCATGCAACGACGCCTCTGCGCACGAAGGCGTTCAATCCATGAAAGGGAGGAATTCATGCTGAAATCAATCACCAAACTGGCGTTGGCTGCTGTCGCGGCAGGTGCCCTGACCGCGGCCGCAAGCGCCCAGGAATTCAAGTTCCGTTTCCAGTCTGCCGACACCGCGGGCAACCCGAACTTCACCCTGCAGCAGGGCTGGACCGAAAAGGTCAAGGAAAAGACCGGTGGTCGCGTCGAGATCGAATTGCTGCCCGTGCAGTCGATTGTCGCGCACAACGAGACCCAGGATGCGATCGCAGCAGGGATCCTCGACGGCCATGTCACCGACACGTCCTATTTCGCCGGCAAGGACCCGGCCTTCAGCCTGATCGCGAACCCCGTCGGCGCATGGTCGTCGCCGGACCAGATGTTCCAGTTCATGGCCAAGGGTGGTGGCAAGGAACTGATGAACGAACTGCTGGAGCCCTATGGTCTGCACTTCATCGGTGCGACCACGCCGGGTCTTGAGGCTTTCGTTTCCAAGAAGCAGCTGAACGGCGTGGATGATCTCAAGGGTCTGAAGATGCGGGCACCTGAAGGTCTCGTGCAGCAGGTCTTTGCGGCCGCAGGCGCAGCCCCCGTCAACCTGCCGGGATCTGAAGTCTTCACCGCGCTGGACAAGGGCGTCATCGATGCTGCCGACTACACGGTGTTCTCCGTCAACCAGGCGCAGGGCATGCACGATGTTGCTCCGAACCCTGTCTATCCGGGCTTCCACTCCATGCCGGTCGTCGAAGTTTCCATGAACAAGGCGAAATGGGATGCGTTGCCGGCCGATCTCCAGGCCTTGATCGAGGAAAGCGTCGCCGAGTTCGCGGTCAGCCAGGTGGCGGCCCTTGCCGAGCGCGACCTTGAAGCCGTTGCAGCTGCGAAGGCTGGCGGCAAGATCACAGTCACCGACTGGTCTGCGGAAGAGCGGGCGAAGTTCCGTACCATTGCCCGCGGCGAGTGGGAAAAAGTGGCGGCCCGCTCCGAGAACGCGCAGAAGGTCTATGACGTTCTGACTGGCTACCTCAAGGAAAACGGCTTGATGCAATAAGCCTTGTCCGATTGAGTGAACGGGCGCCTCCGGCGCCCGTTTGCCAACAAGCACAACAACACGCCGGAAAACGGCGGTCCATGAGCGAAGGGGGAGGAATTGTCGGAGCACCAGAGTGAAACGGGGCGTCCCGAAGACGGCGGAGCAATCCCGGAGACGGGCGTTCTTGGCCGCTGGATTGACCGTGGCGGTATAGTCTTTGCCATCGGCATTGTCCTGTCGATGCTTATCTTGCTGAATGAGGTGCTGCTGCGGTACCTGTTCGACGCGCCAACGATCTGGGCGCATGAAACAACGATCTTTCTCTGCGGCGCCGCCTTTATCTATGGCGGTCTCTATTGCACCGTTCGCGACCGGCACATCCGCGTCGTGCTGATCTACGATGCCTTGCCTCCCGGGTTCCGGCGGATTTTCGACGTGATCATCTCCCTTGTCTGCGCTGCGGCCAGCGCGATGTTTGCCTGGGCGGCGTGGCTCATGGTTCAGCGCGCGGCCTTTCGGCCCGATGGCAGCTTCCGGCTAGAACGTTCGGGAAGCGCCTGGGATCCTGTCTTCCCGGGACTGATCAAGGTCTTCCTACTCGTTGTGCTCGCGGCAATGGCGGTGCAGTTCCTGATCCTTGCAGTCAATTACGCGCGGGGGCGCCGGTAATGGATATCTTCGGATCTTTCCAGGCCCTCGGTATCGAGGGCGGCACGCTGCTCATGTTCGTCATGCTGCTCGGCCTCCTGGTTTCGGGCATTCCGCTCGCATTCGTCACGCTTCTCGTAGCGCTCGTCTTCGCACTCGGCTGGTTCGGCCCGATGGTCGTGCCGCTGATTACGAGCCGGGTCTATTCCTTCGTATCTTCCTTTGTCTTCGTATCGGTTCCGATGTTCGTCCTGATGGCCGCGATCCTCGACCGATCGGGGATCGCGCGCGATCTCTTCGATGCCATGAAGCTTGTCGGCGGACGGCTGAGAGGTGGTGTTGCAATCCAGACCATTGTCGTCGCGGTCATCCTCGCAGCCATGAGCGGCATCATCGGCGGCGAGGTCGTCCTGCTTGGGCTTGTTGCCCTGCCGCAGATGCTACGCCTTGGCTATGACAAGCACCTTGCCATCGGCGTCGTCTGCGCGGGCGGTGCACTCGGGACGATGGTCCCTCCTTCAATCGTCCTGATCATTTATGGCCTGACGGCCAACGTCTCGGTCGGAGATCTTTTCACGGCGGCCTTCGTCCCCGGGCTCATGCTTGCCGGATTCTACGTCGCCTATGTCCTGATCCGTGCCTGGCTCAATCCGTCCATCGCGCCGGTTCCCGCTCATGACGAGACCGTCACGACGTCCGAGAAATTGCGGCTGGCCAAGGGGCTGGTCTTGCCGATGGCGGTCGTGGCCGGCGTTCTTGGGTCGATCTACGGCGGCATTGCGAGCGTTACGGAAGCGTCGGCAGTCGGTGTCGCCGGGGTGCTGCTGTCAACTATCGTACGCGGCGAGTTCACGTTCGGCCTCTTGAAGGGAGCAGCTCTTCAAACGCTGCAGACTGTCGGGATGATCGTCTGGATCGGCGTCGGCGCAAGTGCGCTGGTTGGCGTTTTCAACCTGATGGGGGGAATCAAGTTCGTCTCGGCGCTGATTTCCGGTATTTCGGACGATCCGACCACCATCCTCTTGTTCATGATGCTGCTGCTGTTCGTGCTGGGCATGTTCCTCGATTGGGTCGGGATCGCGCTTCTGACCATGCCGATCTTCGTGCCGATCATCGTGAGCCTTGGATATGATCCTGTCTGGTTCGGCGTTTTGTTCTGCATGAACATGCAGGTGTCGTTCCTGTCGCCGCCATTCGGACCGGCAGCCTTCTACCTGAAGAGCGTCGCGCCGCCGGATATCTCGCTTGGAACGATCTTCCGCTCCCTGCTGCCATTTATCGGCCTGCAGGTCCTGGCAGTGGCGATCCTGATCATGGCGCCCTGGATCACCGGCCGCTGATTGGTCGCATCCTCGAAATCCCTGGCCGGGCGGTTAGCTACCGCCCGGTTTTTTATAGCGCTCTTGGTCCAGACTCCCGGATCGTATCCATCGCAACGTAGGTGGATGTGGAGGCAACATAGGGCAGGCTCGAGATGCTCTCGCCCATGACGCGGCGATAGCTGGCAATGTCGCGGGTGCGGACTTTCAAAAGATAGTCGAACCCGCCGGCGATCATGTGGCATTCCTCGATCTCGGGAACGTCGGCAACAGCGGTGTTGAAGGCCTGAAGCGCGGCTTCGCGTGTGTCGGTCATGCGCACCTCAACGAAGGCGACATGGGCGAGATTGAGCTTTTCCGGCGAGATCATCGTTCGGTAACCGGTGATAACGCCCAGCTTTTCCAATCGGCGGACGCGAGCGAGCACAGGCGTCTTCGACAGACCCACCGCTTCAGCCAGTTTGGTCATTGAAATGCGAGCGTTGCCGGCAAGCCTGCGCAAGATCGTGTAGTCCAATTTGTCCAAATCGCTCGTTATGATTGTGCTAATCGTCTGATTATCTGATTTTGAAATAGCCATTTGGACCGCATTCTCATCATGTTTGGTCGTATCGGATTTTCATTAAATCGTATCATGGTCGAAATGCAACCGGAGACGCGGCCATGCTCGCAATGCGCAACCCTTTTGATCAGATCGATGCCCTGAAGCAGCAGGATGAAACGGCGCTGTTGAGGGAACTGATTGCGCAAGCATCCTTGCCAGAAAACGAGCGCGAGGTGATCGTTGCAAGGGCTGCCGATCTGGTGCGGCAGATCCGCCGCGATCAGCGCCAGGGCCTCATGGAAGTGTTCCTCGCCGAATATGGCCTGTCGACCGAAGAAGGCATCGCGCTCATGTGCCTGGCAGAGGCCTTGTTGCGCGTGCCGGACGCAGACACGATCGACGAGCTGATCGAGGACAAGATCCTTCCTCATGACTGGTCGAGCCATCGCGGCAAGTCCAGATCCGCGCTGGTCAATTCCTCGACCATCGGGCTGGAGTTGACGGCAAGGGTTCTTGACGGGCGCAGCCCGGGTTTTGCCGGCATTGTCAGAGGGGCGGTCAAGCGGCTCGGCGAACCGGTGATCCGGGCGGCCGTGGCACAAGGCATGCGGGAAATGGGGCGGCAATTCGTGCTCGGCGAGACCATCTCTTCTGCAATGGACCGAGCCGAGCGGATGGAAGCCAAAGGGTTCACCTATTCCTATGACATGCTGGGCGAGGCGGCGATGACGCGGCAGGCCGCCGATCACTACCGTCAGTCCTATGCTGATACGATCGAGGCGATCGGCAAGGTAAGTTCGAGTGCCGATTGCCGGGAAAATCCCGGTGTCTCGGTCAAGCTCTCGGCCTTGCATCCGCGTTACGAGGTCGTCAAGGAAGACCGGGTCATCGCGGAGCTCGCTCCGGTTCTGCTTGATCTGGCGCTCAAGGCGAAAGCCGCCAATATCGGTCTGACGATCGATGCCGAGGAAGCCGACAGGCTGGTGCTGTCGCTGAAACTCATCGACAAGGTGCTTCGGGACGAACGGCTTGCAGGCTGGGACGGACTTGGAGTGGTCGTCCAGGCCTACAGCCGGCGCGCCGGCGTCGTGATCGACTGGCTCCATGACCTTGCCTCAAAGCTCGACCGGAAGATCACGGTGCGGCTCGTGAAGGGAGCGTATTGGGACAGCGAGATCAAGCGCGCGCAGGTCGAAGGGCTCGACAGCTTTCCGGTCTTTACCCGAAAGGCCGCGAGCGATGTCAGCTACATCGCAAATGCCCGGAAGCTTCTCGGCATGACCGACTACATCTACCCGCAGTTCGCCACGCACAATGCCCACACGGTCGCGGCCGTTCTGCGCATGGCAGAAGGTATGCCTTCGCAGTCTTACGAGTTCCAGCGTCTGCATGGCATGGGCGAAAAGTTGCATGACCTCGTGAAGGCGCAGAAGGGCACGCGCTGCCGGATCTATGCTCCTGTCGGTGCCCACCGGGATCTGCTGGCGTATCTCGTTCGACGGCTTCTGGAGAACGGAGCCAATTCGTCCTTCGTCAACCAGATCGTGGACGATCGGATCGCCCCTGAAATTGTCGTATCCTGCCCATTCGCCGCGATCGAGGCAGTGGAGTGCCGGCCCGGACAAATGACCGTACCGGCACCGGAGCTCTTTTGTCCGGATCGGCGCAACTCGGTTGGTATTGATCTGACGTCGGGTGTGGTTCTGGATGATATCGCCGGTGCCTACTCGCTCGAAAGCCCTTGTCAGGCCGCATCTCTGGTCGTCGGCCAGATTTCCGATGGCGAGCCGCATCCGGTAATCAATCCGGCAACGGGCGAGACAATTGGCGAGGTTCTGAGTGCGCGCGAAAGCGATGTCGCTGTGGCCCTTGAGTCTGCCTGGCCCTGGAATGTTCCGGCGTCGGAGCGGGCAGAGGTATTGAACCGTGCAGCTGATCTTTACGAAAGCCATGCCCGGCGGTTCTATGCGCTGTTGGCGCAGGAGGCAGGCAAGACCATTGCCGATGCCGTTGGCGAGGTCCGTGAGGCGGTCGACTTCCTCCGCTATTACGCCGCTCGAGCGCCGGAACAGGCCAATCCGGCGCGTGGGGTCTTTACCTGCATCAGTCCATGGAATTTCCCGCTTGCCATCTTCACTGGCCAGATTGCGGCCGCCCTTGCGACCGGCAACGCAGTAGTGGCAAAACCTGCCGAGCAGACAGCCCTGATAGCGTTCGAGGCAGTGAAGCTGCTGCGCGAGGCCGGGGTCCCACCAAGAGCGCTTCAGCTCGTTGTCGGTTCGGGCGCAACGGTCGGCACAGCTCTGACCTCCGATCCGCGTCTTGCGGGCGTGGCCTTTACTGGCTCCACCGCAACGGCCAAGCGCATCCGAAGGGCCATGGTCGCAGGTGGTGCGCCAGATGCGCCGCTCATCGCCGAGACCGGTGGTCTCAATGCCATGATCGTCGACAGCACGGCGCTGCCTGAACAGGCGGTAAGGGACATTGTCAGCTCCGCTTTCAAGTCCGCAGGCCAGCGCTGCTCGGCTCTGCGCTGCCTGTACGTGCAGCAAGATATCGCGCACGATCTGATCGCAATGATCGAGGGCGCGATGGACGAACTTGCCGTCGGCGATCCCCGGTCCTTCACAACGGACGTCGGGCCGTTGATCGATCAGGCTGCTCGTTCATCCATCCAGGCCCATGTTGACGAAGCTGAAGCAGATGGCCGCCTTCTGAAGCAGCTGGAAGCACCGAAGCGCGGGCATTTCGTAGGTCCTGCGCTCATTCGGGTGTCGGGTATCGGCGATCTCGATCGGGAGATCTTCGGTCCCGTCCTTCATGTTGCGACCTTCAGGGCCGAAGAACTCGAGACGGTCATCGACGACATCAACGCCTGTGGCTATGGCCTGACCTTCGGCTTGCACACCCGCATCTCAGGGCGCGCGGCCGACATTGCCTCCAGAATGCATGTCGGGAACATCTATGTGAACCGCAACCAGATCGGCGCAATCGTAGGCAGCCAGCCTTTCGGCGGCGAAGGCATGTCGGGGACCGGTCCAAAGGCGGGCGGCCCGAACTACCTGGCGCGCTTCACGCGCGCAGCTACCGAACGGGTTGTGGAGGCGGAGCCGGAAATCGACGGGTCGCTGATGGGGACCTCGGAGCTTGAACGCCTGATTGCCTCGGCTTCTGCCGAACCTGCTGTCCGCAAGATCGATATGCCCGGACCGACGGGTGAAAGCAATACGCTCAATCTGGTCGTGCGTCCGCCTCTGCTTTGCCTTGGTCCAGGCGCGGAAGCTGCCCGATCCCAGGCCGAGCAGGTGGCGCGCCTGGGTGGCATTGCCGTCGAGGTGGCAAGTCCGGTAGAGCCGGAGACGTTCCGGCAACTCGACGGATTTTCCGGGCTTGTCTGGTGGGGAGATGAGCAGAAGGCGAAAGCCTACGCGACTGTGCTCAGCGAGCGGGATGGACCCATCCTGCCCGTGATCGGTGATTTGCCCGACGCTGGTCACGTGTTTCACGAGCGGCACGTCTGTATCGACACGACGGCAGCAGGCGGCAACGCCGCCTTGCTCGCCCAATCGGCCAACGTGGCCGGGCGCGGTTGAGGAAACGCTCGGTCAGCCTAGCCGGATGAGCGCCGGTCGGCTCTACTGAGCAGGCGTGTCCAGTTTAGCTGCGATAAGAGCTGGGCATGGATCACCGGCAACCAGCCGTTCCGGCGCAAGTCAAGATGGGCGGCATCGCCGAGTTTCTTGAGGCGTTCTTCCGAGACGGTCAGGAAGTTCGGCGGGTGCAGGTCTTCGCCGCTCGCCAGGGTAAAACGCCCCTGCTTGGGGACGAGAAGATCGTACTCGAGCAGCTTTTGAATGAAGGTATCGGTCGCTACCGTTCCCTGCTGATATGACAGGCAAAACCTCAGGGCTTCCTTGGCATGGCGTGACGGTTTCCCCGCGTCGAACAGGGGGCTGCCGGTATCCTGCGCGAAGAACCCGCTTTCCAAGTCGGCACATAGCGTGAACTGCGCCCCATTGCTCGCTTCAGCGCCGACCTGCGCGACGATGAACGGGTATCGTCTGGCATACGCCGGGACATAGGCATCGGGTTCCCAGCGTCCCAGATCGTCGACGAAGAGGTTCTCCTTCTCGCGCAAGCCGACCACCGCCAGTGCGGCGGGAGCCTTCCCGCCGGGGACAAAGACGATGGGATAGCTGAGGGCCGCATGGGCAAACTCGACGGCATTCAGGGGAAGCGACCGGGCCCGCGCCGCAAAACCGTAGGACTGCGGGGGCTTCAGGCGCAGGTTGGCATGTTCGTTGGCCGACAGAACGGTGGCGGAAGCATAGAATTGAGGCAGGGATGAACGTCCCGGTCTCTTGTCTTCGCTGGAGGTGCCGACCCGCGCCGGTACTTCTTTCTCGGACAGTGTCATCACGCCTCCCGCTTGATGAGGTTCCGTTCGTTGATCTCCACCGTGCTGCCGACGGGTGCTACAGAAGGCATTTTCGGCGAATCCGCGAGCCGGATTTGATCCGTACTCTACGTCGCCATGATCTGTTTTTCTATTGCAGGTTTAGCGGATCCCAACGTGCGCCTGACTTCCGTTGCAACGAGCTCGGCTGCTGGGGTCAGGATTTGTCCGGCTCGCGTCAGGAAGGAATAGGTCTCGACCGAGAGGTCGAAATTGCAGGGCAGGAGAGCCAGACCGGTGCCGATGTCTCCATCGGCGGCGAAGGAAAGGGCAACGGATCGCGCGATGGGCGCCACCGCGTTGGTTTGCCGGATGGTCGCCAGCGTGAAGAGAAACGATGATGTGGTCAGCACATGCTTGGGCAATGTCAAACCCAAGCTGCGCAAGCGGCGCTCTGCGGTCGTGCGGATGGGTGAGCCTTCCGGGGGGAGAACCCAGTCGTATTCGAGCAGCCGTGCCGCTGGAATCGGAGCTTGGGCGCGCGCCAGCGGATGTCCCTGCCGCGCAATCATGCAGGCCGGTTCATCGATCTGCGGGACCTCGGAGAAGAGCGCCGGGTCGTAATCGACCGGGATCCGGCTGAGTGAAAAGTCCAGGCGACCGTCCGCCAGCATGGGGGCGAGCATGTCACTGGTCCCGATCTCGACCGTCAGCGAGATCGACGGGTAGCTAAGCCGGATCTGGCGCAGGGCCGGCAGCACATACTCGATCGCAGGGCCGGTCACCGAGCCGATCTTGACGCGTCCGGAAATCCCTTGCCTCAGTTCTTCGATGTCACGGCCTGCATCCCAGATTTCCTGCAGGATGCGTGTGCTTCGAACCGCAAGCTGCTGGCCGGCCTGGGTGAGCTGTATGCCGCGGCCGGTCCGGTTGTAGAGCTTCGTACCGACCAGTTTCTCGGCTTCCGAAATCAACCGCGACACAGCCGGTTGGGTCATCGTCAGGGATGCCGCGGCTTCCGTCAGCGTGCCGTGTTCGGACAGGGCGGAAAACAGCCGAAGATGCGACATTTTCAATCCCCGGCGCAGCAGATCGATGGTCATGCTTCTCGGTCTTTCATCTCGGATATATCGATTGTGATATATTTATATCATGACAAATGATTTGACCGATATAAAAGTCTGTCCGAAAACTCCCGCCAGAACACGGGATCATTCAACGTGTTCACATAACCAGTTTGATGGTTTTAAAGGCCGCTAGGGATGGCGGCCCGGGAGGAAAATATGAAAGTCGTATCGAAGACGCTGGCCGCCTTTGCGGCCGCAGCCTTTGTCGTGTCCGGTCTAGGACAATTCGACCAGGCTCTCGCACAGGACAAGGGAACCATTGGTATCGCGATGCCGACGAAGTCGTCCGCACGCTGGATTTCCGATGGCAATTCCATGGTCGAGCAGTTCCAGGCTGCCGGGTATGGTACAGATCTTCAGTATGCTGAAGACGACATTCCGAACCAGCTCGCCCAGATCGAGAACATGATCACCAAGGGCGTCAACGTTCTGGTCATCGCGGCAATCGACGGCACGACGCTGTCCAACGCCCTGGAAAACGCTGCAGCCGCCGACATCAAGGTCATTGCCTATGACCGTCTCATCCGCGACAGCGGCAACGTCGACTACTACGCCACCTTCGACAACTTCAAGGTTGGCGTCCAGCAGGCAACTTCACTGGTCAACGGCCTGAAGGAGCGCTTCGGCGACGGTCCGTACAACGTTGAACTCTTCGGCGGCTCGCCGGACGACAACAACGCATATTTCTTCTATGACGGCGCCATGTCGGTCCTGCAGCCGCTGATCGATGCCGGCACCATCAAGGTCGTTTCCGGCCAGATGGGAATGGACACTGTCGGCACCCTGCGCTGGGACGGCGCTGTTGCCCAGGCCCGCATGGACAACCTCCTTTCCGCTCACTACACCGACAACGTCCTGCATGGCGCTCTGAGCCCCTATGACGGCCTGTCCATCGGTATCCTGTCGTCGCTCAAGGGCGTTGGCTACGGCTCCGGTGATCTGAAGATGCCGATCGTTACCGGTCAGGACGCTGAAGTTCCGTCCGTAAAGTCGATCCTTGCCGGCGAGCAGTACTCGACTGTCTTCAAGGACACCCGTGAACTTGCACGCGTGACTGTCGGCATGGTCGACGCGCTGCTCGGCGGCGGCGAGCCGGAAATCAACGACACCAAGACCTACAACAACGGCGTCAAGGTGGTTCCGTCCTACCTGCTCGAGCCGGTTTCCGTCGATGCCTCCAATTGGGAAGAGATCCTGGTCGGCAGCGGCTACTACACCGCAGACCAGGTCAAGTAAGCAGCCTGAAGCCGAGGCAAGCCCACGCCGAAGCTTCTGACGAGACGGTTCGTCGCCCGGTGCCCGATCGGGCGGCGAACCGGACTCTCACGGCCCGAATATCCCGATCGATTGGCGACGCAGGTCATGTCACCGCTTTTGAATATGCACAACATCACCAAGACCTTTCCGGGCGTGAAGGCGCTCGATCAGGTCAACCTGGAGGTGTTCGAGGGGGAAATCCACGCCATCGTCGGAGAAAACGGCGCGGGCAAGTCCACTCTCATGAAGGTATTGTCCGGTGTCTATCCGCATGGACAATATGATGGCGAGATCCGCTTCGAAGGCGATCTTGCAGCCTTTTCAGGAATTGCCGACAGCGAGAAGCGCGGCATCATCATCATTCACCAGGAACTGGCCCTGGTACCGCTTCTATCCATTGCCGAGAACCTGTTTCTCGGCAACGAGGTCGCGAGCCGGGGTGTCATCGATTGGCCGCAGACCTACCGGCGGACCGAACAGCTCTTGAAGAAGGTCGGGCTCAAGGAAGCGCCGACCACTCTGGTCGACAAGCTCGGCGTCGGAAAGCAGCAGCTTGTCGAGATCGCCAAGGCGCTGGCCAAGGAAGTGAAGCTTCTCATTCTGGATGAGCCGACGGCTGCCCTTTCGGAAGATGACAGCCAGGCACTTCTCGACCTGCTTCTGGAGCTGAAGTCGCAGGGCATCACTTCGATCCTGATCAGTCACAAGCTGAACGAGGTTGAACGGGTTGCCGACAGGATCACCGTCATCCGCGACGGCACGACGGTATCGAACCTCCACGCCCGCAAGGCGGAAATCAGCGAGGAGCGGATTATTCGCGACATGGTCGGCCGCGACATGGCCCACCGCTATCCGGAGCGTGAACGCAAGATCGGCGAGACCCTGTTTGAAGTGAAGAACTGGAACGTCTTCCATCAGGACCATGCCGACCGCCAGGTGATCCGCAATGCAAACTTCCTGGTGGGGAAGGGCGAGATTGTCGGCATTGCCGGACTGATGGGGTCTGGCCGCACGGAACTTGCCATGAGCCTGTTCGGGCGCAGCTACGGCCAAAATATTTCCGGAGAGGCGCTCGTCCACGGCAAGCCGGTCGATCTTTCGACGGTCAGCAAGGCAATAGATGCCGGGCTTGCCTATGTCACCGAAGATCGCAAGGCGCTTGGGCTGGTCCTCGACGAGACCATCCTGAAAAACATCACGCTCGCCAACCTGGAGGGCGTGTCTCACGCCGGTGTGCTGAATGATGCCGAGGAGCAGAAGGTCTCCGAGGGATACCGCAAGGCGATGAACATCCGGACTCCGAGCGTTTTCCAAAAGGTGGTGAACCTTTCGGGAGGCAATCAGCAGAAGGTCGTTCTTTCGAAATGGCTGTTTGCCGGTCCCGAGGTTCTGATCCTCGACGAGCCGACGCGGGGCATCGACGTCGGTGCCAAGTTTGAAATCTACGGGATCATGAACCAGCTCGCCGACGAAGGGCGGGGTGTTCTGATGATTTCTTCCGAAATGCCTGAGCTCTTGGGCATGTGCGACAGAATTTACGTGATGAACGAAGGTGCCCTGGTCGGCGAGCTGAGTGCAGCCGAAGCCAGCCAGGAGCGGATCATGTCGTTCATCGTGAGGAGTTGAGAATGACCATGGACCTTGCAGACAAGAATGAGGCAGGGCAGTCGGGGGATCGCCGCCGCTCCACGGCCAGTTATCTGGCCAGCCATCTGCGCGACTACGGCATGCTGCTGGCGTTGATCGCCATCATGGTGTTCTTCCAGATCGTGACCGACGGAACGCTGCTCAAGCCCGTCAACATCACAAACCTGTTCCTGCAGAACAGCTATATCATCATCATGGCACTGGGCATGCTGCTGGTCATCGTTGCCGGACATATCGACCTTTCGGTCGGTTCAGTCGTCGGCTTCGTCGGGGCGCTTGCCGCAGTGATGATGGTCAACTGGGGCTGGTCGATCTATCTGACGATCCCGGCTTGCCTTGCCATCGGCATCGCCATCGGCGCAGCACAAGGGTACTGGATCGCCTATTGGAAGATTCCGTCCTTCATCGTGACCCTGGCTGGCATGCTCGTCTTCCGTGGTGCCTCGCTCTGGCTGCTCGAAGGCCAGTCTGTCGGCCCATTCCCGCGTGAGTTCCAGGCACTGTCGACCGGCTTCATTCCCGATCTGTTCCCGTTCCTGAAAGACATGTTCGCGATGAAGCGGATGAACGGCCTGGCCGTTATCGCCGGCATCGTCATCGCAGGTACCCTGATCTGGTTGGGCTTGCGGGGGCGTGCACGCAACCGTGCCTATGGCATCGAGGGTGAACCCTTCAGCTTCTTTGTTATCCGCAACGCGCTGGTCGCAGGGGCAATCGTCTTCGTCGCCTACAAGCTGTCGACCTTCCGCGGCCTGCCGAACGTGCTGATCACGATGGGCATTCTGACGATCATCTATGCCTTCGTCACGGAAAGCACCGTGCTCGGCCGGCGGATCTATGCGCTCGGTGGCAACCAGAAGGCGGCCAAGCTGTCGGGCATCAAGACCGAGCGTCTGACCTTCCTGACCTTCGTCAACATGGGCATGCTCGCGGCCCTGGCAGGCTTGATCTTTGCCGCACGTCTCAACACAGCGACCCCGAAGGCGGGCGTCGCATTCGAACTGGACGTGATCGCCGCTGTGTTCATCGGCGGAGCCTCCATGTCCGGCGGCGTCGGCAAGATTGTCGGCGCGGTGGTCGGTGCCTTCATCATGGGTGTCATGAACAACGGAATGTCGATCATGGGGATCGGCATCGACTACCAGCAGATGATCAAGGGCCTCGTCCTGCTCGCTGCTGTCATCTTTGATGTCTACAACAAAAACAAGCAGGGGTGAGATCATGCTGATTTCGCAAATCCGAAACGGCGATGACAGCGTCAGTGTCGTCGTTCGAAGCGGCTCGGAAGCTTTTGTCCTTGCCGGGGTCGAGAGTACCTACAGTCTCGTTCAGGAGGCCATCGCAAAGGGTCAGTCGCTTGGCGAATGCATTCGCTCGCACGCGCTCGGCAGCGCGGTCGATCTTGAGCAGATCGCGCGGGAAGGGCGTTTCTGCCTGCCGATCCACCATGAGGATCCGGCCCATCTTCATCTGACGGGTACCGGTCTGACCCATCTGGGTTCCGCTTCCACGCGCAACGCCATGCATGCGGCCAATTCGGCAGAGGCTGCGAAGGAAACAGATTCGATGAAGATGTTCCGCATGGGCGTTGAGGGCGGCAAGCCGTCCAACGGTCATTGCGGGGTCCAGCCGGAATGGTTCTACAAGGGCAATGGCATCGCCGCGGTCGCTCCGGGGGGCGATCTTGTCAGTCCGTGCTTTGCCGAAGATGGCGGCGAGGAGCCGGAACTTGCCGGAATCTATGTTGTCGGGCCCGATGGCACACCGTTCCGTGTGGGCTTTGCACTTGCCAACGAGTTCTCCGACCATGTCATGGAGCGGCAGAACTATCTTTATCTCGCGCATTCCAAGTTGCGCCCGGCGTCCTTTGGTCCGGAAATCCTGGTCGGCGACCTTCCGCAGGATGTCGAGGGTACCAGCCGGATCCTTCGTGACGGTGAAGCTATCTGGGAAAAGCCGTTCCTCTCCGGCGAGAAGAACATGTCCCACAGCTTCGCCAACCTGGAGCACCATCATTTCAAGTATGGGCTTTTCTGCCAGCCGGGTGACGTCCACGTGCACATGTTCGGGACGGCGACCCTTTCCTTCGCAGACAAGATCTCCTGCCAGGATGGTGACGAATTCGAAATTTCCGCACCTGGTTTCGGCGTCGCACTGCGCAACCGTCTTGTCACCAGGGAAACGGACGACCGCATGGTCCAGGTTAAGGCGCTCTGATCCATGACCTTCAAGCCGAAGAGCTGGCCCCGGAAACTGCGTTCGCAGGAATGGTATGGCGGCACCTCCCGTGATGTCATCTACCATCGCGGCTGGATGAAGAACCAGGGCTATCCGCACGACCTGTTCGACGGGCGGCCGGTCATCGGGATCATGAACACATGGTCCGACCTGACACCGTGCAACGGCCACCTCCGGGAGTTGGCGGAGAAGGTGAAAGCGGGCGTCTGGGAGGCTGGAGGCTTCCCCGTGGAGGTGCCGGTGTTCTCCGCGTCGGAAAACACCTTCCGCCCGACAGCCATGATGTATCGGAACCTCGCGGCTCTTGCGGTCGAGGAGGCCATGCGCGGTCAGCCGATCGACGGTGCCGTGCTCCTCGTCGGCTGCGACAAGACCACTCCCAGCCTGCTGATGGGAGCTGCCTCGACGGACATTCCGTCCATCGTCGTTACAGGCGGTCCGATGCTGAACGGCTATTTCCGGGGCGAACGGGTCGGTTCGGGGACGCACCTTTGGAAGTTCTCCGAGGCGGTCAAGGCCGGCGAAATGACCCAGGACGAGTTCCTGGAGGCAGAAGCATCGATGTCGCGGTCGTCCGGCACCTGCAACACCATGGGCACCGCCTCGACCATGGCGTCGATGGCCGAGGCCCTCGGCATGGCCCTTTCGGGCAATGCCGCCATTCCGGCGGTCGACAGCCGCCGCCGGGTCATGGCGCAGATGTCCGGTCGGCGGATCGTGCAGATGGTCAAGGATGATCTCAAACCATCGGACATCATGACCAAGGAAGCCTTTGCCAACGCGATCCGGACCAATGGCGCGATCGGCGGATCGACGAATGCGGTGATCCACCTGCTGGCGATCGCGGGCCGGGTCGGCGTCGATCTGACACTTGATGACTGGGACCAGCTGGGCCGGGGCGTTGCGACGATCGTCAACCTGATGCCTTCGGGCAAATATCTTATGGAGGAGTTCTTCTACGCCGGAGGGCTTCCTGTCGTCCTGAAGCACCTGGGCGAAGCCGGGCTTCTCAACAAGGATGCTCTGACGGTCTCGGGCAGCTCGATCTGGGACGAGGTCAAGGACGCTATCAACCATAATGACGACGTCATTTTGCCCGTCGAAAGGGCGCTGACACAGCAGGGCGGCATTGCCGTACTCAAGGGTAACCTTGCGCCCAAGGGGGCGGTTCTGAAACCGTCCGCGGCCTCGCCGCATCTGTTGCGGCATCGGGGCCGTGCGGTCGTTTTCGAGGACATTGACGATTACAAGGCAAAGATCAACGACGAGGCGCTGGACATCGACGAGACCTGCGTCATGGTGCTGAAGAACTGCGGCCCGAAGGGGTATCCGGGCATGGCCGAAGTCGGCAACATGGGGCTACCGCCGAAGGTCCTGAAGAAGGGCATTACGGACATGGTTCGCATTTCAGATGCACGCATGTCCGGCACGGCCTACGGCACGGTGGTTCTGCATACCTCTCCGGAAGCTGCCGCAGGCGGTCCGCTTGCAGTCGTCCGCGACGGCGACATGATCGAGATCGATGTGGAAGCCCGCCGCATTCACCTGGATATATCGGACGAAGAGCTCGCCGAGCGCCTCGCCAAGTGGCAACCGCTCGTCGAGAAACCCGGGTCCGGTTATGCCTGGCTGCATCACTCGCAGGTGGAAGGCGCCGATACCGGCGCGGACCTTGCGTTTCTGAAAGGGTGCCGGGGCTCGCCGGTTGGAAAGGATTCGCACTGATGGCGCGAAAGGTTGCACTCGTAGGGATCGGCAAGATCGCCCGGGACCAGCATTTGCCCGCGATTGCCGCAAACCCGGATTGGGAACTGGCGGCCGTGGTCAGTCGCAACGCCTCCCTCGAGGACGTGGACAGCTTCACCACCCTCGAGGAGCTGCTTGAAAAGCGCCCGGACATAGACACGATTTCCCTTGCTATTCCACCTCAACCTCGCTTCGACTACGCTGCTGCGGCGCTGGCGGCGGGCCGGCACGTGATGCTGGAAAAGCCACCGGGCCAGAGCCTTGCCGAATGTCATGCGCTTGAGGCTGCTGCTCGCGAACACGGGTGCACGCTCTTTGCGACATGGCACTCGCGTTATGCGGACTGCGTGCCGGATGCCAAGGCATGGCTCAAGGAACGCCGTATCAAGCGGCTCGTGATTACCTGGAAGGAAGACGTCCGCAAATGGCATCCCGGACAGGACTGGATCTTCGAGCCGGGCGGGCTCGGTGTCTTCGATCCGGGCATCAATGCCTTGTCCATCATGACCGAGATCCTTCCGCATGCGGTCCATGTCAGTGCAGCAACCCTCGAGTTTCCGGCCAACCGCGACACTCCGATCGCAGCACAACTTACTTTCACAGATCCGACAGGTGCCGAGGTTTCAGCCGATTTCGACTGGCTGCAGGAAGGGCCGCAGACCTGGGATATCGACGTTGAAACGGATGAGGGGACGTTGAAGCTTGCGAACGGCGGGGCGGTCATGTCCGTGAATGGCTCTGTCGTGAAACAGGCGAGCGACCACGAATATGCCAACCTCTACAAGCGTATGGCAGAGCTCGTTCAGAATTGCGGCATCGACATGGATCTTTCGCCAATGACCCACGTCGCCGATGCCTTTACGCTTGGACGGCGGAAGACGGTTGCTGCCTTCGAGTTCTAGGACTTGCCGGCGAGCGCAACTCCGGGGAACGGATGAATGTGATGGAGCCTGCTGCGCGAAGTAATAATTGCTGTGGTGCAATATACTATTCCGCCACAGCGCAAACCAGCGCGGTTGAAAATTCGTCGTCTTTTGGTTGTGGTAAGGTTGTGCGGTCCGGTTTGTCGTAGAAATACATACTTTGGTCGCAATCATCTTTGTTTTTTGACGAGTGGTGTCGGAATTGTTTTCGGTACTTGTCTTGCGAATGCCCGCAACTCGTTGATATCCTGATCTTCTCTTGGGAGGAGACAGACGGATGAGCAAAACCAGCGATCCGCAAGAACAGGTTGTGATCCGTTCGATTCTGGTGATCGACGATCATCCGCTCTATTGCGACGCTCTGGCTTCGGCACTCGAGAAGCTGTTCAAGTCCAGATCGGTAAAGAAGGCGACCTCGCTCAAGGAAGGGCTGCGCATGGTCGGTTCGCGATTCCAGCCGGACCTGGTCATGCTGGACCTCAAGCTTCCGGATGTGACGGGGCTGAGCGGCTTCCTGAAGGTCAAGGACCGCTTGCCGGATGTTCCGGTACTGGTGATCTCTGCCGAATCTTCGGATGAGACCATCAGTGCGCTTCTGACTGCAGGCGCTGCCGGGTTTATTCCCAAGGATGCGTCTCACAAGGTTCTTCAACGGGCCCTTCTGGAAATTCGCGAGGGACGGCGGTTTGTGCCGCCGGGATATACACCGCCCAAGCGCCCGGCACGGTCCGATGTCACCGTCCAGCAGATCGCGCACAAGATCGCCGATCTGACGCCGCAGCAGAACAGAATCATGAAGCTCATATGTGCGGGCAAGCCGAACAAGCAGATCGCCTATGAACTGTCATTGGCCGAAGCAACGGTGAAGGCGCACATCACGGCGCTGCTGCGCAGGCTCGGCGTCAACAACAGGACACAAGCTGCGGTTCTTGTCCGAAGCGCCAGCCTCGACGGAGGGCAGGAGCTGTCGGATGCGGAAGCGCGGGCCCTGCTGAGCTGAGGCGAAACCGATGAACCAGCAGCCGATCCATCCCCGCAGCCTGCCTGAGACAGCGAAGGTCGGTGTTTCGCGCGCTCCTTCGGCAGTTGATGCCGTGAGCGAGGCGGCAGCCGAGTTCCCACTGCATTCGGTCTGTTTCGTCATGATGTTCATTCCCGATCATCTCGATGCCTGCGAAGTCGCCGATGCCGCCAGCGCGATCATGCCCTCGACCACTGTCTTCGGCTGCACGACAGCCGGCCAGATCACCCCCGGGGGATACGAGAACAATGCGCTGGTGATGATTGCTTTTCCGCGCCGTCATTTCCGATGCTCCTCGGCCCTCATCTCGCCGCTCAATCCGGCGTCGATCGAGCGGATTGCCTCTGAAGCGAGAACGCTGGCCTCGCGCTTCCCGAGAACAGCCAACTGGAGGCGCGTTGCGCTGGTCATTGCCGACGGTCTTTCCAAGCAGGAAGACATGCTGGTCGCAGCGCTCGAGGCCGGTCTCGGCGACGTCCCGGTGTTTGGTGGTTCCGCAGGACACGGGCTGGCTTTCGACGAGACCTTCGTGATCCGCGGCGGCGAAACCCACTCCAACGCAGCCTTGCTGTTGCTTCTGGAAACGGATCTCTGTTTCCGGGGCATCGGATTCGACCATTTCCTGCCCACCGACAAGCAAATGGTGGTGACGCGTGCGGTGCCAGAGGACCGGCTCGTGCTTGAGATCAACGGTACGCCGGCAGCTGAGGAATATGCCCGCTATGTCGGTTGCTCGGTGGCGGACCTTTCGCCGAAGGTGTTCGCGGAAAACCCGGTACTCGTTCGCAACGGCAAGAGCTGGCATGTGCGTGCAATCCAGCAGGTGGCAGACAATGGCGGCCTCTATTTCCTGTCCGCGATCGATGACGGTCTTGTCCTGACACTGGGTCAGGGGACCGAGATCCTGCAAACATTGGAGGCCGGTCTTACGCAAGCGGATCCAAAGGGTCGCGCTCCGGACTTCATCCTGGGCTTCGACTGTGTGCTTCGGCGCCTGGAGATCGAGCAGAACAATCTGCAGGGCGAGGCGTCAGGCGTGTTGCGCCAGCATCGCGTCGTCGGCTTCAATACCTACGGGGAACAGCACCTCGGCGTTCATGTGAACCAGACATTCGTGGGCGTGGCATTCTTCCCGCCCTCTGACGGAGGCCTGTTTTGATCGACGACAGTGTTCCGCTCGAGCAACAGGTCGAGCGCCAGGCGAAGATCATCGAAGCCTTGATACAGCGGGCCAACCGCGAACACGACATTGGCGGGTCGGCCTATTCGCTGTTTCAGTCGGCAATCGCCCTTCAGGGGGAAGTCTGGGAGAAGACCCGCGATCTGGAACGGGCTCTCGACACGCTCGGCCGCGCCAGCAACCAGCTGAAGATCGCCGAGTATGCACGCGAGCAGACCGAACGGAACCTGGCCGATGCTCTGGATGCCATGGAGGGTGGCTTTGCGCTCTTCGCCGAAGGCAAGCTGGAGATCTGCAACGATCAGTTCAAACGCATGGTCCCCGATATTGGCGAACGTCTCATCGCGGGTCTGACGCTCGGCGACTATTTCAAGGCGCTGGAAGAGAGCCGGGAAGTGGTCTCGCATGGCGATGCCGACGGCGGAGAGGAGCGGGGTCTCGCACGCCTTGGCAGGCTTCGTCCGGCGGGTCCCGGGTCACCGCCCTCTGTGATCGGCGTCCGCAATGACCGCTGGTACCAGATTACCTCTAAGCGGACCGGGTCCAACAAGGACATTCTGCTCTCGACAGAGATCACCAGCATTCTTCGGCATAACCGTTTGGAAAAGGACCGGTTGATCGACGAGCAGGCCCTTTTCCTGCAAGGGGCCTTCGATCACATGGCGCAAGGGGTCTGCACCTTCTCGGTGGAAGGCACCCTGTTGATCCACAATGAGCGCTTTCGCGAACTGCTTCGGTTGCCTTTCTCACTGGTGCGCAAGGGAACGGCCGTTGGCCAGATCCTCGAGTTCATCATCAAGCACAATCTGCTGGAGAGCCTGTCGCCTGACGAGGAACTGGAAGACTGGATAGCGATCGTTCGCGGCGGAAACGGTCTTGAGAAAAAGGTGCGTCACGTCAGCGGCGATATTCTCGACGTACGGATCCACCGCCTGCCGGATCAGGGCTTCATCATGAACGTGATGGATATAACGGCCGAGGTGCAGACGACGGAGCTGCTCGAGCGCAGGGTGAGCGAACGCACCGTCGAGCTGACGGAAGCCAATGAGCGGCTTCGCCGTCAGAACGAGGAGCAGGCGCGGATCGACGAACAGCTGCGCCAGGCGAAGGAACGCGCTGAGGAGGCGGTGTCTTCCAAGACGAAGTTCTTCGCGGCGGCCAGCCATGACCTGTTGCAGCCGATCAATGCAGCCAAGCTGCTGATTTCCACCTTGAATGAAAGCGCTGCAGGAACGCCTGTCGCGGACACCGTTCAACGGCTTGGTCGCTCGTTCAATTCGATCGAGTCGCTGCTTCACGCCCTGCTTGACATTTCCCGGCTCGACTCGACCGGCACGGAAATGAGCGTCGGCGATTTCTGCATCGGCGACCTGCTGCGGTCAGTTCGTGACGACTACAGCCAGCTTGCAGAGGAAAAGGATATCCGCCTGGATGTCGTTCCGAGCAGCCATTGGGTGCACAGCGACCAGCGCTATCTTCTTCGCTGCGTTCAGAACCTGGTGGTGAACGCGATACAGTATACCGAACGCGGCCGGGTGCTCGCTGGATGCCGGGTGCGCGGCGATCGGCTGGTTCTGGAAGTCTGGGACACGGGGATCGGGATCTCGAAAAAAGATCAGCAAAGGATCTTTTCCGAGTTCACGCGTATCTCGTCGGAAACGCCCGGCTTCGGCATGGGGCTTGGCCTTTCGATCGTGGACCGCGCCTGCAGGCGCCTTGGGCATCCCGTGTCGGTTCGGTCCAAACCCGGAGTCGGGTCCGTCTTCTCGATAACGCTTCCGATCGTAACGAGAAACGATGACCGTCAGCGCCCTGAGACCCATGACCTGGTGGCGACCAGTGAGGACATGGACCTGATCGTCCTGATCGTCGAGAACAATCCGGATGTGCTCTATGCCACGACCCAGAAGGTTGAAAGCTGGGGCGGCAGCGTCCTCACCGCAGTTTCTACCGAGGAAGCCTTGGAGCAGGTTCGCGAGATCGGTATGGCTCCTGACATCATCCTCGCCGATTACCAGCTGGATAACGGTGACAATGGCATCCGCACCATCACCGCGGTGCGTGAGGAAACCCATACCAACGTACCAGCGATCATGATCACCGCAAGCCGCGACGAAGCGCTCGTTGAGGCCAGCCAACGCCATGGCTTCACGGTTCTGACGAAACCTGTTCAGCTTTCCAGATTGCGGCCGCTGATCGACTGGAAGACGAGGCGACCGGAAGCCGTGTGAGACGCAAAGGGGGTGAGACGTTTGAGTAACGCCACCCCGAAATGTAGACAAAAGTCTGCGGTGACTGATAGGGCCACCAAGCTAGGCTAGCTGCAAAAGCCCGGGAAATTTCGGGCACTTGTGCAGGGAGGAAGAGATGCTTCGTATGCGAAGGATCAGAAACACCACTCATGTCATCGGTCTGATGTTGGCTTTCGTTTGCGCGGGGCCTGGCGTTGCGTCCGCCGAGGAAGTCTACGATCTCCTGTTCAAGACCGGAACGCTCGACAAGCTGTCGCGGGTTTCCGTCCTGAAATACGAGCGCGACGTCGCGTTCCAGAATGATGCGGAACTTGGAGAGCGCAGCTCGGGAACCGTGCAGTTGAGTTTCGGGCCGGATGACATGGCCGAGCTGAAATTCCTGCAAGGGGAGAAATACCGCAAGATCGGGCAGTTCCCTTCGACGGTCGGCAATCCGATGATCATGTATTTCGTCGAGACGGTCATACGGGATATGGCGGGCACTGCAGGTGGAAGCCCCTTCTACATCCGCAACAGGGTGAAGGCTTCGCTGCTGGAGGATGTGCCGGTGGTGGAGACGACGGTTACTTACCAGGGGCAGGAGCTTCCCGCCCGCTCGGTCACGCTCTACCCGTTCAAGGATGATCCCAATCGGGCGCGTATGCGCGGTTTCGGGGATCTTGCACTGACGATCACCATGTCCGACAAGATTCCGGGCTGGTATTACTCCCTGACCGCCAAGACCGGCGATGACGATGTCAAGCCCGTCTATCTGTCATCGGTAACCCTCGACAAGCTGGAGACCGGGCAATGAAGGGGCTGGTAGCAACGTTTCGCGCGGGTGCGTGGGCCGTGGGCCTTGCAACAGCACTGGCTTGTGGAAGCGCGGCGGCACAGGGCCTGCCGGAGTCCCTCAATGACTATCCGACAGTTGCACGTGCGGACTATGTCTTCGCCTGCATGGCGGCAAACGGACAGAGCAGCGATACCTTGAGACGGTGTTCCTGTTCGATCGATCTGATCGCGTCAATCCTTCCGTACGAGAAGTATGTCGAGGCGGAGACGGTGCTGTCGCTGCAACTGGTGGGTGGGGAACGCATGTCGATTTTCCGTACCGCTGCGAATGCCAAGGTCCTCGTGGCGAATCTGCGCCGTGCCCAGGCCGAGGCGGATATTCTCTGTTTCTAGGAATTCCAACCAGCTGCACCCAATATATGTTCCCTTTATGTCCTCCTCTTGCCGAGCGGAGGGAGCAACCCAGATCGCTGTGGATGGGGCGGCCGACGATATTGCGCGCAGCTAGCCACTTAAGCTGATGGCATTCAGGTCGCCGAAGTCAGCTGGCCGGACCTTTCGAAACTACCTTCTCCCAACTGTTGCCGTCGGTGTCTTGGGCGCGAATGGTCAGAGAATCCGACCCATTGTCCGTGTAGGCAAAGCGTATGACCGGGTTCTCCGACAGGGAAATTCCGCCTTCCGCAGTGAACAGCAATTCGTCGCCCTGCAGGACCTCGATCCTGTCGACAAAATGGGCGGCGATGAACAACTGGGTGATCTGGTCCCGCTGCAGTCCGGAATAGTTTGGATGCCGGATCATGATCTGCGCCTCCCGGCGCTGACTGGATGCGGCCTCGCGCTGGGCGAAGTGCTTGGCGCGGATCTCGCCCATGGTCGACAGGGCAAGTTCCGGATCCCGGGTTGCCGGGGCAGAGCAGCCGCCTGAGGCCTTTACGAACCGGCCATCCATGACGGGTCCATCCGGGGTTCGGGCAATCAGACGGACGTTCGAATACTGGTTCACCCGGACACGCAATTCCATGTTGAGCGGATGCATTGCAGGGCCGAATGTGAGTTCTGCTGCGACGGGCGCGGGATTTTCATCAATGACGAGGATCGCCGACGAAATCGGTGCACTGGTCGGACCAGGCTGCGACAGGATGACGGGAACGGTTGCGGCATCGTCCGCGCGATAGGGTGCCTCAAGCGTCACGATGCCCTTCGCTGCGGCAGGTACTGTGTCGCCGAGAATGTCGCCTCGTATGCTCTCCCAGCTGCCCTCGTCCACGAGTGGATTGGCCGCCGCTTCGGATTCACTTGCCTGAACCATGTCTGGCGCGCCAACCAGGGACACCGTAAGGGCGAGTGGCAGGGCCAGCAATGCGCTTAGGGCGAACGAGTGTTTTTGGGTACCGCTCATGATCAGCTCTTTTCGTGGCGTCCTTCAGCGCGGCGGAAACACGGCCGTGCCGGCGGATGGATTATCAGCCTCGCCCGTAAAACCGATAGGCAAGGCACATCTGCGCTGTTCAGTTTCATCGATTTATATCACGCAACGTAAGGAGCCGGAATTAAGCCTTCCGGATGCATTGCCATCTGTTCATGACCCGCGGCACGCTTGCACGGACGTTCGGGAGGAGAGATGGGTGCGATGTTCGAGATTGTGGTGACGGCCTGTCTCATGGCGCAGCCCGAGATCTGCCGCGATCTTCTGGCCAGTGATCGGGTGTTCCGGTCTCAGGACAGCTGCACGCAAGCCGCAGCATTGTCTCAAGCGGATGGTCCGGTCCTGCCGCAAGGGGTGGTGATCACGAAAACGCGCCGCTGCGAGAAGCAGGGGCACGCTTTGTACCTCACCGAAATTCAGCCAGGACTTTTCGTGCACCAGGGAGTTGTCGCGGAAGCCGGGCCGGACAATCTCGGCGGTATCGCGAATCTCGGGGTGATCATCGGCGAACGATCCATTGCCGTCATCGATACCGGTGGCTCAAGAGCTGCGGGCGAGGCGTTGCTCCGTGCAGTGAGAAGGCTGAGCGATCTACCCGTCAGCCACGTCTTTCTCACGCACATGCACCCGGATCACGTTCTTGGCGCCTCGGTGTTCGTCGAGGCTGGGGCCGAGATTGTTGCGCATCCGTCCTTGCGCCGGGCGCTTCTGGATAGAACGGGCAGCTATATCGAAGGGTATGGCAGGCTTATTGGAGACAATGCCTTTCTTGGTACGCGCGTGGTGGTTCCGGACGAAGGGGAACCGCCTTCTGCCATAGATCTTGGCGGGAGACGCCTTGAAACCTTCATCTGGCCCTCAGCACATAGCCCGACAGACATGGGTGTCCTGGATGAGAAGACCGGAACGCTTTTTGCCGGCGACATCATTTTTGATCGGCACGTTCCGGTTCTGGATGGGTCGTTAAAAGGCTGGCTTGCCGTGCTCAGCGGGCTCGACATCGATATGCCAAGGCGGATCGTTCCGGGGCATGGGCGAATCTCGTTCGGCACGGCAAATGAGGCGACCGCACCGGTGCGGTCCTATCTGCAGGCCCTCGAGCAAGATACGCGCTCTGCCATTGCGACCGGAAAGCGTCTCAGCGAGGCGATCAGGACGATAGGTCAATCCGAGGCCGGAAGCTGGGAACGGTTCGAGGCGTTCAATGCACGCAATGCAACGGCCGCCTTTACCGAGCTTGAATGGGAGTAGTGCCCAGTGGACACCTCAGATGGGAAGAGCTCAATTGCCCGATCGCGGCGCGCTCGATAGCAGCTTTGCAATGGCGTAGAGGCGCTTTTCCAGAAGGACCGGCGTTTCGCAGACGTAGGTCAGGGATTTCGCGCGGTCCTGATAGATCCGCTCGTCCCAGTCGAGCTGCTCCTCCAGCTTGTCGATACGGTCATAATCAGGAGCGGTCTGCGCCAGCAGATCATCCATTTCCTTGCGCGTCGTGTCGATCTTTTCTGCCAGTGCAATCTGCTTGGCCGAGTAGCTGGCAATCCCGGAAATGATCTTGCGTCGGTCGGTGTTCACCTTCTTGAACACCGCACTGAAGATCTGTCCGAAGAGTGCCTCGTCGGCCCCAGGGTGGGTCTCCACGAAGCCGAGGACCAGGGGCTCGGCCTCTTCGAGGGAGATGCGCCGAAGGGACAGCTTCACAGCCAGATCGCCGGCGTCTGCGGGCAGCTTTTCGGCGCTGGGCGCCTCGTCCAATGCGCCTTGCCACATCAGGCCGAGTGAAAGGTTTTCGACCTTGCGCTGCAGGCAGGGCCAGGTCGGGTCATTGAAGGTCGCAGCCATTGAAACAGCAATGCTTTCGGCCTGGAATGCCACCAGCGCGAGAAGCGCCGCGGTAGCTTTGAATGTAGTTCTCATGGCTTAAACCTCCCGTGTTCGAAGGGTAATCTTTCTTCATCGCTTGTCCATGCCGGAAAACACACACCAAGGTCGCAATTGTTAGAAGCGGGAGCGCTTTTATAGTCGAAATATCGAATGAGCCACGCGCCTGACGTGTGGCCAGGGGGGATGTGGAGACTGTTTTATGCGGACACGCGCAGCTGTAGCTATTGGTGCGGGCAAGCCTTTGGAAGTGATGGAGGTGAATCTCGAGGGTCCGAAGGCTTT
>NZ_JBLXFW010000005.1:0-319921 GCF_048261595.1 Roseibium sp. | reverse complement strand
CAGCGTGAACTCATCCGTGTGGCAAATCCCCGTCGCCTTGATCTCGACAAGAACCTCGAAAGCCTTCGGACCCTCGAGATTCACCTCCATCACTTCCAAAGGCTTGCCCGCACCAATAGCTACAGCTGCGCGTGTTCTCATGGCTCAACCTCCCCGGGACTATCCCAACGCCTGATGAAAAATAACGATGATGGCGCTGATATCCGAGCGGATCAAGTGAGGGAACCGGATCATCTCCATGATCCCCATCGAATCTTTCGATGAAATCCGGAAGACTGATCGAGAACCGCCAAAACATGTCGTTTTCGAACAACCGCACGACTGAAACCACCAAGGCCATCAACCTGTTCCCGCGGATGATGCTGATGCTAAGGTGTCGGGCACTTGTCCGCTCCGGCGGTCCACGCTACGCCTTTGACGAGACTGATTTGACCTGACCAGGTCCCGACCCGATGGAGCCATTGGCCGTGACGCGTTTTTCGTTTCTGGAGCTGGCAAAGAACGCCTTCAACGCTCACCAGAACTGGGGCCGCCAATGGCGGGCCCCCGAACCCAAATCCGAATACGATATCGTCATCGTCGGCGCCGGCGGCCATGGACTGGCAACCGCTTATTACCTCGCCAGGGAACATGGCCTGAAGAATGTCGCGGTCGTAGAGAAGGGCTGGCTCGGCGGTGGCAACACGGGCCGCAACACGACAATCGTGCGTTCCAACTACCTCTGGGAAGAAAGCGCCGCGCTCTACAATCACGCCGTCAATCTGTGGCAGGACCTGTCCCAGGAACTGAACTACAACGTCATGTATTCGGCTCGCGGCGTCATGATGCTGGCTCATACAGTGCACGATGTGCAGGTCTTCAAGCGGCACATCCATGCCAACCGGGTGGCCGGAGTACAGAACGAGTGGCTGAGCGCGGAAGAGGCAAAGGAATACTGCCCGCCGCTGAACATCGAGAAGAACATCCGCTACCCGGTGGTCGGCGCAGCCCTTCAGCGGGTCGGCGGCACGGCCCGACATGATGCGGTCGCGTGGGGCTATGCACGCGGTGCCGACAGGCTCGGTGTCGACATAATCCAGAATTGCGCCGTCACCGGTATCCGTCGCAAGCCTGACGGCTCTGTCGAAGGCGTTGAAACGGCGAAGGGTTTTATCAAGGCGAAGAAGGTCGGTGTCGTTGCGGCCGGTCACACATCGGTCCTGATGGAGATGATCGGCCTGCGCATGCCGCTCGAATCGAACCCGCTTCAGGCTCTTGTTTCGGAGCCGGTAAAACCGGCATTTCCTTGTGTCGTCATGTCCAACACGATCCACGCCTATATCTCGCAGTCGGACAAGGGCGAACTGGTGATCGGCGCAGGCACCGACCAGTACGTCTCCTACAGCCAGACCGGCGGCATCCAGATCACCACCCACACCATCGATGCCATCTGCGAGCTGTTCCCGATGTTCCGGCGTATGCGCATGCTTCGAAACTGGGGTGGTATCGTCGACAACACGCCGGATCGCTCGCCGATCATAGGCAAGACGCCGATCCCGGGGCTTTATGTCAATTGCGGCTGGGGCACTGGCGGCTTCAAGGCAACCCCCGGTTCGGGGCATGTCTTTGCCCATACGATCGCGAAAGACGAACCCCATCCCATCAACGCGCCCTTCTCTCTCGACCGGTTCCGAACCGGCCGCCTGATCGACGAAGCGGCTGCGGCTGCCGTAGCACACTAGGTGATCCATGACACAGCAAGCGATAAATCTGGCGGAACGCCTGTCCAAGGTCTCAGACACGTGGGCGCCGAAAATCATCGGCGGCTTTAATGGTCACGACCTGATGGTCGTAAAGGTGCAGGGCGAGTTCACCTGGCATTCACATCCCGATACGGACGACTTTTTCTTTGTCGTGTCGGGCAAGTTGACCATCCAGATGCGGGACGGCGATGTCACTCTTGGCCCTGGCGAGCTCTACGTGGTTCCCAAGGGGGTAGAGCACTGCCCGAAAGCCGAGGTCGAAACGCATCTGCTGCTGATCGAGCCTGCAGGGACACCGAATACGGGCGTTCCCGAGACTGCTGCTGTAAAGACCAGGATCTGAGGCCGACAATGTTGCTAATCCACTGCCCCTACTGCGAAACAGAACGGCCCGAGCTGGAGTTTGTCTGCCGCGGGGAAGCTCATATCGCGCGTCCAGCAGATCCCTCCTCCCAGACAGACGAGCAATGGATGGAGTTCCTGTATCTGCGCGAAAACCCGAAGGGCCTTTACGCCGAGCGCTGGCGCCACATTCACGGCTGCGGCCGGTTCTTCAATGCCGTCCGCGACACCCTCAGCGACAAGTTCGTCTGTGTCTACAAGGCGGGCGAACCGAAGCCGGACATGGAAGCCCTTGCCCGGGAGATCCGGTCATGAAGCAGCCGTTCCGCACCGACAGCAGCGGGCGCATCTACAGGGACCGTCCGCTTGAGTTCAGCTTCGACGGGCAGACCTTTAACGCCTATGAGGGCGACACGCTTGCCTCGGCGTTGCTTGCAAATGGCGTTCATCTTGTCGGCCGCTCCTTCAAGTACCATCGTCCGCGCGGCATCCTGACGGCCGGCTCCGAGGAGCCGAACGCCCTCGTCGGCGTCTATCGCAAGGGTGACCAGACGCCGAATCTGAGAGCCACCCAAGTCGAGGTCTATGACGGGCTTCAGGCAATCAGCCAGAACCGTTTCCCCTCGCTCGGCTTCGACATCGGCGCGGTCAACGACTTCCTGTCGCCGCTATTCCCCGCCGGTTTCTACTACAAGACGTTCATGTGGCCCCGTGCCTTCTGGGACCGGGTTTACGAGCCGGTGATCCGCGCTGCAGCCGGGCTCGGCAAGCCGCCGGTTCAAGCCGATCATGACCGCTACGCCCAACTCTATGCCCATTGCGACGTGCTCGTCGTCGGCTCGGGTCCCGCGGGTCTTGCAGCGGCCATGGCAGCCGCCGAGACGGGTGCACGGGTGATCCTATGCGATGAACAGGCCGAATTCGGCGGCTCGCTCCTGAGCGAAACCTCGGCCGCAATTGACGGCAAGGCACCTGCAGACTGGGTGGAGGATACGGTCCGCAGCCTTCAGGCCATGGACAACGTCACGCTTCTGACCAGAACCACGGCTTTCGGCTATTTTGCCCAGAACTTCGTTGCCCTTGCCGAACGCATCACCGATCACCTCAGCGACCCCGACCCGAAGCTGCCGCGCGAACGCCTCTGGCAGGTACGGGCCAAAGAGGTCGTGATTGCAGCAGGCGCCATCGAACGGCCGATGGTTTTCCCGGAGAACGATCGTCCCGGGATCATGACCGCATCGGCAGGCCGGACCTATCTCAACCGCTATGGCGTCAAGGTCGGCAACGAGGTTCTCGTGACCTCCGCCTGCGACACCGCGTGGCAGGCAGCATTCGATCTGGCCGATTCCGGTACACGTATCACCGCAATCGCCGATATGCGGAAGGATGTGTCCGAGGCCCTGAAGGCAGTGGCCGAGGCCCGCGGCATTCGGGTTGAGCTCGGCTGCTGCGTGACCGGTACGGGTGGCCGCACGCGGGTGTCAAAGGCGCTGCTCGGGCGCATTTCTCCGGCCGGCCCGGTCACTGGCGCCGGGGAAGTCAGCTGCGACGCCGTTCTCATGTCCGGAGGTTGGACACCGACCGTCAGTCTCTATTCCCAGTCGCGTGGAAAGGTTGTCTGGGACGAGAAGGCCGGAGCCTTCCTGCCCGGCGCACATGTCCAGAACGAGCGTTCGGCAGGCAGCTGCAAGGGCCTCTATGGCTTGTCCGCGGTACTGGCCGACGGATATGCTGCCGGCGAAGAGGCAGCCAAAGCCGCAACGGGACAATCTGCAAAGATCACATATTCAATCGCGAGCGGCGGAGATGCCGGATGCGGTGGAACGCTCGGCGCCCTGCCTCACGACCGTGACGCCTCTCGGCTCAAGGCCTTCGTCGACTATCAGAACGACGTCACGGCGAAGGACGTAATCCTCGCCGTGCGCGAGGGCATGCATTCCATCGAGCACATCAAGCGTTACACCACGACCGGCATGGCCACCGATCAGGGCCGTCTGTCGAACATGAATGCACTTGCGATCGCGGCGGAAAGCCTCGGAAAGCCTATCCCCGCCGTTGGCCTGACCACGTTCCGTCAACCGTTCACGCCAACGACTTTCGGCACCTTTGCAGGTCAATCACGTGGTGATTTCTTCGATCCGGTCCGCAAGACCCCGTCGCATCAATGGGCGCTCGACCAGGATGCCGTCTTCGAGGATGTCGGCCAGTGGAAACGGGCATGGTATTTCCCACGTACCGGCGAGGACATGCATTCAGCAGTGGCCCGCGAATGCAGGCTCGTGCGTGAAAAGGTCGGCCTGTTCGACGCTTCTACCCTCGGCAAGATCGAAGTGGTCGGCGCTGACGCTGCCGAGTTCCTCGAACGCATGTATACCAATCCGTGGAAGAAGCTCGGCGTCGGGCGTTGCCGTTATGGATTGATGCTGAACGAAGCGGGTTTCATCATCGATGACGGCGTAGTGGGACGGCTTGCCGACGACCGCTTCCATGTCACGACAACAACCGGCGGAGCGGCCCATGTCTTCGCCACCATGGAAGACTACCTGCAGACCGAGTGGCCCGATCTCGATGTCTGGATCACATCAACCACGGAGCAGTATGCGGTTGCGGCCGTTCAAGGCCCCCTTGCCCGCGAAGTCATTGCCCCCTTCGTGCAAGGCATCGACTTGTCGCCAGATGCCTTTCCGCACATGAGCGTCGCTACCGGAACGATCTGCGGCGTTCCTTGCCGCCTGTTCCGTATTTCATTCACAGGCGAAGTTGGCTTCGAGATCAACGTCCCCCGCCGCCATGGCGAGATGGCATGGCAGACGCTGGCCCATGAAGTCGAGAAACTCGGAGGCTGCGCCTACGGTACCGAGACCATGCATGTCCTGCGCGCCGAAAAGGGTTATGTCATCGTCGGCCAGGAGACGGACGGCACCGTCACCCCCGACGATCTGGACATGACCTGGGCCATCGGCAAGAACAAGCCGGACTTCGTCGGAAAGCGTGGCCTGATGCGACCGGATCTTGTCGCCACGGGCCGTAAACAGCTTGTCGGCCTTCTCACGGCCGATCCGGAAACGGTTCTTGAGGAAGGAGCGCAGGTTACCCGGTCCGCGGACCCTGCTGCGGGAACGCCCGCCGACGGCCATGTGACCTCGGCCTATCACTCCTCGGCGCTCGGCCGCTCCATCGCGCTTGCCCTCGTCAAGGACGGACGCAGCCTTACAGGCCAGACCCTGCACGTCCCCATGCCAGGGGGAGCGATTGCGGTTGAAGTCACTGCGCCCGTTTTCCTCGACCCGAAAGGAGAGCGGCTCAATGGCTGATGATCTCGTGACAACGCTCTACGTTCCCGATGCCGCGCAAGAACCTCTGTTGTCTCTTGGGCCTTTATCGCTGCTCAGAGCTGCGCCAGTGGCGCGGTTTTCCTTCCGCGGCCGCACGCAAGCGCAGGCCGTCGCAGGCAAGAGTTTCGGGATATCCCTTCCCCAGGACCCTCTATCCCACACAGCAAAGGAAAACCGTGTCGCACTATGGCTGGGCCCGGACGAGTGGCTTCTGCTGGCACCTGAAGACCAAGCCGAGAGCCTGTATGCGCAGCTGGAGAAAGATCTTGCAGGCCTGCCCTGCTCGCTTGTGGACATCACACACCGGCAGGAGGCTCTTTTGATTACGGGCAACAGGGCTGGATGGCTATTGAACTCCGGCATCCCGATCGACCTGCACAATGATGCGTTTCCTCACGGAACGGTGACACGAACCGTCTTCCATAAAACCCCGGTCATGTTGTGGCGGATCGGTCCCGACAGTTTTGTCGTGGAGGCCTGGGGCTCGTTCATGGACTATGTCGAAGGTCTCTTGAAGGAAGCCGCGCAGGAACTGCAGGCAGACTGAGGCTGCGGACCATAAACAACATCAGGAAAAATACGTATTATTCAGACTTCTGCTGCACATTCCGATCCAACTCGAGATCGGATAGGCAATGCGCGCTGGCGAAAATCTGTCAAACCTTCACCTTGCAGAACTCATCGGAGCGCTGAGTCACGCACTCGACATGACCGAGGGACAGCCGAGAGGGCACTGCGTTCGCAGCTGCTGGATCGGTGTCCGTGTCGGCACGGAGCTCGGACTGGACGCATCGCTGATCAGCGACATCTACTTCACCACTCTGTTGAAGGATCTCGGCTGCTCCAGCAATGCGGCTCGAATTTGCGAGCTGTATCTGACCGATGACATCACGTTCAAGCACGACTTCAAGCTGATCAACGGCAGCCTGTCCCAGGCCCTCCGGTTCGTCATGACCCATACAGGGTTGAAGGCCGGTCTGGCGGAACGCTTCCGCGCGATCATCAACATCCTGCAAAACGGTTCGGAAATCGCATCGGAACTGATCGACACGCGCTGTCAGCGCGGCGCCGACATAGCGGCGCGCATGGGCTTTGGGGCAAACATCTGCGACGGCATCAGAAGCCTCGACGAGCATTGGGATGGCGGTGGCAAACCGCAAGGCCTGACCGGCGGGAACATCCCGGTCCAATCCCAGATAGCATTGCTCGCCCAGGTAACCGATGTTTTTCACCTGAACTCCGGAGCCGAGGCAGCACTGCGCGAAATCCGGGACCGCTCCGGCTCATGGTTTTCGCCACGGGTCGTAGCTGCCTTTGAAGCGGCAGCGGGAAAGCCGGATTTCTGGTCTGCCCTTTCCTCACCGGACATCGAGGCGCGGGTTCACGACCTGCCTCCAGGACGCGATATTCGTCCAGTCAATGACGATCAATTGGATGATATCGCGGCCGGCTTCGCCCTCGTTATCGACTCCAAGAGCCCTTTCACTGCAGGGCACAGCGAGCGGGTCACGCTCTATACCGATGTCATTGCCTCGGAACTGGGATATAGCGATGCGGACCGGCAAATCCTGAAACGAGCTGCCCTTCTGCACGATATCGGCAAACTCGGCGTCAGCAACCAGATCCTCGACAAGCCAGGACGTCTCGATCCGGCCGAATGGGAACAGATTCGGCTGCACACCGTTTACTCGTCGCAGATCCTCTCGAAGGTCAAAGCGTTCGAGGGCCTGCTTCCGGTCGCGCGAGGACATCATGAGCGCCTCGACGGCAAAGGTTACCCCGACGGCCTGAAAGGTGATCAGATATCCATGGAAACACGCATTGTAACGGTCGCCGACATCTTCGACGCGCTCACCGCCGACCGACCGTACCGGACCGCATTGCCGGTTCACGCCGCGTTCAAGATTCTGGAGGACGATGTCGGCAGTGCCATCGACGGGCGATGCCTCGATGCCTTGAAAAACGGGCTTTCCAGGCTGAATTGGGAACTCGTCGCCTGAAGCCATGCACCTGACCGCCACTGGGACGAAATCAATGGGAATATCAAGACATGCTGTCCCGGAATGTCGCGATTTTCAGGACATGTTGTCGGGCACTTTGAAGGCTGAGATGATCTGCCAATGGTGAAGATAGGTTCCTACAACATTCAGAAATCGATTGGGATCGATGCCCGCCGGCGGCCCGAACGCACCATCTCTGTCATAAACGAGATGAACTGCGACGTTCTGGCCCTGCAGGAGGCAGACAAGCGTTTCGGCCCCAGGGAAACCACCCTCGACCCCCGCCTCATTGCCGAATACACCGACTACAAGGTGGTTCCGCTCGCGATCCGCGAAGCTAGCATCGGCTGGCACGGCAACGCGATTCTTGTACGCCGCCACATTGCCATCCATGATTTCAAGCGGTTGGAGCTGCCGGCCCTGGAACCGCGCGGGGCCGTCACGGCAGAACTCAAGATCGATGGCCGGCTGATCAGGCTCGCCGCGATGCATCTGAGCGTCGTCGCGACCTTCAGGAAGCGCCAGATCGCTTCTGTCATGGCCCAGCTTCATGGCCACCCCTACGACCTTCCCACCGTTCTGGTTGGCGACCTGAACGAATGGCGCGACACGGCGCAGAGCCTCAAGATGTTCAATCCCCATTTTGAAGTGACGACGCCCGGACGAAGCTTCCCCTCGCCCCTTCCCCTGGCAAGCCTCGACCGGATAGTGACAAGCCCGGAGTTCACCGTCCGCGCAACCGGTGTCCATCAGTCGGCGACGGCCAGAGTTGCATCCGACCATCTGCCGGTGTGGGCCGAACTCTCCCTATCGGCCGCAGCCTCCTGAGGACAGCGGATACGAGCGCACATCATGCTCGTCGCGCTCGCCCCCAGCGCGAGCGTATAGATCGCTCGCATAGTTTCTCTTTGAAAATTCGAAACTGCAGACCGCCACGAATGGCCGCCGATGGATGCCTGCTTTGCCTTTGAGCCACTCCTGTCGGAAGGGAAAATCACACTTGGATTTCGCGTCCTTTTCGCGCTATCCTAGTATGAAATAGACAATTTAAGGAAAGTTCGGCACTTAATGCAGGATTTCGCATCTTCCTTCGCACTGGCAGGTCAACTGCTCGTCAGTGGGGATCCAGCCCTCGCGGAGATCGTATCCTTGTCTGTGCGCGTGACAGCTACTGCGCTTGCGATTTCTGCTGCCATTGGCCTGCCCGTCGGGGCTCTTCTGGCGGTGGTCTCGTTCCCGGGCAGAAACGCGATGGTCGTCCTGTCAAACGCACTGATGGGCTTGCCGCCGGTGGTTGTCGGCCTGACCGTGTATATGCTGTTGTCGAATGCGGGCCCCCTCGGCGTCCTGCAATTGCTCTACACACCGACCGCGATGATCATCGCCCAGGCGATCCTGATCACGCCAATCATCGTTGCCCTCACACGCCAGACCATCGCCGACCTCAACAAGGAATATGCTGAAACCTTCCGCTCGCTGGTCGTTCCCTGGCATCAGGCAATCGTGACGCTCATCTGGGATGCCCGCTATTCCCTCATCACGGTTCTTCTGGCTGGCTTCGGCCGTGCGATCGCGGAAGTCGGGGCTGTTATGATCGTCGGAGGCAATATCAACCACGTCACCCGGGTCATGACCACGGCTATTGCCCTGGAAACCTCGCGTGGAGAGCTCGCGCTGGCACTGGCGCTCGGAATGGTCCTGCTCCTGATCGCCCTTTTTGTGAATGGGGCCGTTTCCTTCGCCAAGGGGCTGGACCGGAGCGCCGCCCATGCCTGAACTCATCAATTTCCAGTCGGCCAAGGCCGCCACCGCAAAACCGACAGCCTCACCAATGCCTTTGACAGTCCGCCACCTGGCATTCAAGAGCGGCGGGACCCCCATCCTGAATGGGGTCGACCTATCGCTTCAAACAGACGCACTTACCGTTCTCATGGGGCCGAATGGCGCCGGCAAGAGCGTTTTCCTGCGCCTTCTTCACGGACTGTTGGCACCGACATTCGGGGAGGTGCTTTGGTCCGGCGACACACCGGGAAAACAGGTCCGAAAACAACAGGCCCTGGTTTTCCAGAAGCCCGTGCTGTTGCGCCGATCGGTCCGTGCGAACCTTGCCTTTGCACTGGGACTTCGAAAGATTTCGAACCGCAAGGCCGCACTCGATGAGGCGTTGGAGGCGGCCGGCTTGACGGACTTTGCGCATCGGCCGGCACGTGTGCTTTCCGGAGGCGAGCAGCAGCGTCTAGCGCTGGCCCGGGCGCTGATCCTGCAGCCGAAGGTGCTCATGCTGGACGAGCCCACCGCAAACCTCGACCCCGCGTCTACGCTCGCCATCGAGCGATCCATCATGCACGCTCGCGACCGCGGCGTGAAGGTGATCATGATCACCCACGATCCGCACCAGGCTCGCCGGCTTGCCGAAGAAGTCGTGTTCCTTCATGCCGGCAAGGTTGCAGAACACACACCCGCAGAAACCTTTTTCGATCATCCGAGCTCGAACGCCGCAAGGGCTTATCTGGCCGGAGACATCCTGATCTGAAATCAGGGCAGTCACATCCTAGGGAGAAAAAAATGAGCTTCATCCGGACATTGATGGCAGGCGCCGTCTCGCTCGGCCTTACAGCCGGAGCAATGATCGCACCGGCCACCGCCGAGGACTTCATCATTGTTCAGTCCACCACATCAACCCAGAACTCGGGTCTTCTGGACGACATTCTTCCGAAGTTTCAGGAGAAGACCGGAATCGAGGTTCGCGTAGTGGCGGTCGGCACGGGGCAAGCCCTGAAGAATGCTGCAAACGGCGACGGCGACGTGCTTCTCGTGCATGCCAAGCCCTCGGAAGAGAAGTTCGTTGCAGACGGGTTCGGCGTCGAACGCTTCGACGTCATGTATAACGACTTCGTCGTTGTCGGCCCGAAGAACGATCCCGCTGGCATCAAGGGCATGACCGATGCCCCGGCAGCATTGGCGAAAATCGCTTCGAGCGAAGCCCTTTTCGCTTCTCGCGGCGACGACAGCGGCACCCACAAGAAGGAAAAATCCCTCTGGCTGATGGCCGAGGTTGATCCGGGCAAGGCATCAGGCGCCTGGTACCGGGAAACCGGCTCCGGCATGGGAGCGACATTGAATGCTGCTGCCGGCATGGGCGCCTACACGATCTCTGACCGAGCCACCTGGCTCGCTTTCCAGAACAAGGGCGACCTTGAGGTCCTGACACAGGGCGACGACCGCCTCTTCAACCAGTACGGCGTCATTCTCGTGAATCCGGAAAAGCATGCCTCGGTCAAGGCCGAGGCCGGACAGGCTTTCATCGACTGGCTGACCGGTGACGAAGGCCAGAAGGCTATCGCGGGCTTCAAGGTCAACGGCGAACAGCTGTTCTTCCCCAACGCCAAGTCGAGCGTCTCGAACTGACAACGAGAATACCTCTCGAGGTCATGAAAAAGGCGGGTCCGCAACGACCCGCCTTTTGAATTTCCAGGTCTTCGCCCCGGATCAGCCGATCACGTGGATGAGTGCGAAGAAAAGAACGCCGGACAGGACCGCCGCAGCGGGAACCGTCACGATCCATGCCGCCACGATGGTCATGAAGTGAGCACGGCGGACCAGCTTACGCCGCGCCTGCTCCTCGCGGTTGCGCACGGGGCGAACCTTCTTCGTCATGTCTTCATGACGCTTGTTCACGAAGTCCATGCGACGGTTCGAGCGTTCGGTATACCACTCCCGGAAGAAGCCGACGCCGAAGACTGCGCCGACGGCGATGTGCGTCGAGCTGACCGGCAAGCCGAGCCAGGAGGCAATGATGACCGTGATCGCTGCCGACAGGGCGACACAATAGGCGCGCATCGGGTTGAGCTTCGTGATCTGCTGGCCGACCATGTGAATGAGCTTCGGCCCGAACAACAGAAGACCAAAAGAGATGCCCAGTGCGCCGACTGCCATGACCCAGAGCGGGATCGTCACCTTCGACGCGACTTCACCTATTGCAGCCGTGTGAACGATCGCGGCCAGCGGGCCGACGGCATTTGCAACATCGTTCGCACCATGAGCGAAGGACAGGAGCGCGGCAGAACAGACCAGCGGCAGTCCGAACAGCTTGCGCAGTGACTGGTTGCGGTTTTCCAGACCTTCCGACTGTTTCTTGATCAGGGGCTTGGTGATCGCCCAGGCAACGACAGCCGTGCCGGCACCAATCATGAGCGCCGTCGTCAGGTCGATCTTGATCAGCTTCTTCAGCCCCTTCATTGCAAGGTAGGCGGCAAAGGCGCCTGCCATGATGGCGATCAGGATCGGAACCCAGCGGCGTGCTGCCGCAATCTTGTCATCCTGGTAGATGATGAAGGTCTTGATGATGGCAAGGAAGAAGGCGGCAATGACACCGCCCAGCACCGGCGAGATGACCCAGCTGGCCGCAATGCTGCCCATGGTGACCCAATTGACCGCCGACAATCCGGCTGCGGCAATCCCCGCTCCCATGACACCCCCGACGATCGAGTGCGTCGTCGAGACCGGAGCGCCGACCCAGGTGGCCAGGTTGATCCAGAGCGCCGAGGCAACGAGCGCTGCCATCATTGCGGCGGTGAAGACGGTCGGATCAGACACGTAGGACGGATCGATGATGCCCTTGGAAATCGTGCCGACGACGTCGCCACCGGCAATCAGTGCGCCCGCACTTTCAAAGACGGCCGCAATGATCAGTGCGCTGACGAGGGTCATCGCCCGCGATCCCACGGCTGGGCCCACGTTGTTGGCAACATCGTTGGCACCGATGTTCAGTGCCATGTAGGCGCCGATTGCCGCTGCGGCCACGATGACGACCCCGCCGGGGGCGTCGAGCATATAGGCTCCCGCCAGAACGGCGCAAAGAGCGATGAACAGAAGGGCAAGCCCGGGAGCAACAAGCCCCCGGCCGAGGCTGCCAGCGGCTTCCTCCATATAGCTGAGCTTGTCCAGATCCTTGTCGAGGGTCGGCTTCTTGTAGCTGCTCATGTGTTCGGTTTTCCGGATCCTAGATGACGAAACGCCGTTTCAAGCCGAAACGACAGAATTTCACTGTCCGGCGATAAAGGATCTCAGGAAAAGGTCAATTGCCAAGGCTACCGATGAGGCAATTTATTTAGCCATCTCATCTTTAAAACGGCGTAATACGCGCGCCAGACCCGCTTCATCTGCCTGCTCGATGGCTTTATCCACCGCCAGCCAGCGGATCTCGCGCTGGCCGGCTTCCGGATAATCGTCCGTCTGTTTTTCGGCCTGAATCAGATAGACGAGCACCTCCGTACGTACCTTGAAACCGGCCCGTACGCCCTTGTGGGACATGAAACGGTCATATGGCTTCTTCGAAGCCTTGCCGACGACACCAGCCTCCTCGTAGGCCTCGATGACCGCAGTCTTGTGGGCCTTGCGCTTCATCATCGGCCAGCCTTTCGGCAGGATCCAGCGCCGCGACGACCTGGACGTCACCAGCAGAACCTGCAGCTCGCCCTCCTCAACGCGATAACACAGTGCCGCGATCTGCAATCTTGCAGGCGGACGGAACATGTTTATCAGATCGCGAAAGGACGGTCGTGAAACCGCCGAAGAGAAGTCGAGTGAAGACATTTAGCCAGTGATTCTGTGAAGGTTCTAGTTTCTCGATATATGCTGCGAGCGTCAAATGTCCAGTCAAATGCGCACAAAGTGCGCATTCATGAATCCGTGAACGCCTTACCGGACAACAGTGACATGATCGGCAGACCATGCCCCTGGCCAGACCTCGGCGCCACCGGCGCGGAGCTTGCGAGCAACATCAACCGGCACCGGCACGACAAGGAACGGTTCCTCGCCCATGGCGCCATCCGTCGCTGCAATCGAGGCGGCGACCCCGGTAAACCCGAGCTCTTCCTCACAAGGAACGAAGAGTGCTGCTCCGGAAACATTTGTTTCCATCTGCGTGGTACCCGTCGTTGCGCCGACTGTGCCGCACACGGCAACACAGGTCATCAGTTCGACGGCCCGTGCCTTGGCGCAGTCGAAAACGCGGTGATAACCGGAGAGCATTTCCGTCATCGACGGAACGAGCAGCAGGTCGATCTTTTCTTTGGCCAGAAGGCATGACAGCGAAGGCATTTCCACATCAAGGCATATGAGGATGGCCATGCGCAGACCATCGAGCTCGAAGATCCCGAGCTGATCGCCGCCCTTGAGGGTCCAGCTTTCAGCGTCCATTTCGCCTGGTGTCAGCGACAGCTTGTCCTGACGGATCTCCCGCCCATCCGCACACTGAAGGATCGCCGTATTCGCAAATCCACGATCCGTCTGCGTCGGCATCGATCCCAGCAAAAGCGAGACACCGTATTTTTCGGCCAATCCCCGCGTTGCCTCCACGAGCTGCGCGCCCGCCTTCGCCATGAATGCAATTTCTTCCGTCGGCTTCAGGCCATCAGGCTTGAACGCGAGGCAGGCCTCAATGGCATATTCCGGCAGCATCAGCAGGCGAGCGCCTTCGTCCCTCGCACGGGCAAGACGCTCTTCGACATGAGATGCAAGGTCTGCAACGCTACGGGGTGCAAAGCCGAGATTGAGCGCGCAGAGCGCTATTGGATATTCAGACATCTGGACCGGTCTCGACAAGAAAAAGCAGGCTCAAGGCCTGCACGTAAGGGAAGAGACCCAAGATTAGACGCAAGTCCTTCGTCCGAAAAGGCCCTGGAAGCCCCTTGCGATCACATGCAGATCAGGCGCCGCGGCGCAGCAGTTCAGCGACCATGAAAAGGAGAGACGAGATGAAGCCGATCTGACAGGCCGACAGGAGCAGAGACGGACGCAACCGCCTGACCTTCGCCCCGCCGCGAACCTGGCGTATCCCGGCGAGTGCGCGATCAGTCCTGACGTCGATTTCGGAGAATAGCTGCTTGAGCTCGTCCTGAGCGTTCATGGTGCCCCCCGGCGATTCCTTCACCTGAGACCAGATTGACGCCAAGGGCTTTCGATATGGTTAACGCGTGTTAAGAGGCGAAAATGCTCCGCTACAGACGCACCTTCTGCGGGTCGGCAACATCGAGAATACGCAGCTGCACTTTCGGCGTTCCCTGCCAAGTATCGATCGACAATGTTCCTGCGACATGGACGTTGCTGCCCCGCCTGCTCAGGAGCATCTGGCCATGAGGCCGATCTTCAGCCTTGAAGCATATGGCCTTGAGCGCCGTACCGTCCGGCGCGGCGATGCTCGCGCGCACATGTCCATTCCCGACGACATCGGCGAAAGAGATCCTATGGGCCGGAAAGGCGAAAACCGGCTCGGAATGACCGGCTCCATAGGGCCCGGCCCGCTCCAGCATCTCCATCAGCTCAAGCGTCGCGCCCGTCGCCGTCAGCGCGGCGTCGATCTTGAGATCCCGATGAGCCGACGCCTGGTCGACTTCTGTCGCCAGCTCCTCGTTGAAGTAAGCGGCGAGGTCGTCTGCCTTATCACGCATGACGGTAAGCCCGGCCGCCATGGCATGGCCCCCGCCCTTTTCCAGCAATCCAAGATCGACGGCCTTGCGGACGGCCCGGCCAAGGTCGACGCCCGAGATGGACCGTCCAGAGCCGGTTCCCTTGCCATCGCCGTCATAAGCAATCGCAAACGCCGGCCGCTTGTGGGCCTCCTTCAGGCGCGAGGCGATCAGGCCGACAATGCCAGGATGCCAGTCTTCCGAGCCCGTGATCAGGACCGACGGCTCCTGGGCTTCCATTGACAGAGCCGCCTGAGCATCGGCCTGTTCGAGCATCACCGCCTCCATGGCCTGACGCTCGGAATTGAGCTGATCGAGCCGCTCGGCAATCGCCCTGGCCTCGCTGGCATCATCACAGGTCAGGAGCCGTGCCCCGAGCGCCGCATCCCCGATCCGTCCACCCGCATTGATGCGCGGCCCCAAAAGGAAACCGAGATGATATGGCGCAGGTTTCCCCGCGACCCGGGCGACGTCGGCCAGACCCGAAAGGCCCGGATTCAGTCGCTGATGCATGACGGCAAGCCCCCGCGTCACATAGGCACGGTTAAGGCCCTTGAGCGGCACCACATCGCAAACAGTTCCAAGGGCAACCAGATCAAGCAACAGCATCAGGTCGGGCGCCTGACGGCCATTGAAGAAGCCCCGGCTCCGCAACTCGCGGTTCAAGCCAACCAGGAAAAGGAACGTGACGCCGACAGCTGCCAGATGCCCCTGCCCTGACAGGTCGTCCTGCCGGTTCGGATTGACCAGCGCCTCGACCGGTGGAAGCGTCTCGCCGACCTGGTGGTGATCGAGAACAACGACATCGAGACCGAGCCTGGCCGCTACGTCAAAAGCCTCGAAGGAAGTGCTGCCGCAATCGACCGTCACAAGCAGCCCCGCCCCGCCCTGTTTCAGAGCTTCGATGGCAGGCCCGTTCGGGCCATATCCTTCGATGATCCGGTCCGGGATGTGGATGACCGGATCCAGTCCCATCCAGCGCAGGTACCGGGCCAGGACAGCAGAAGACGTCGCCCCGTCTACGTCATAATCACCAAAGATCGCGATCCGCGTACCGCGCTGAACGGCATCCGCGACCCGGGCCACAGCCTGGTCCATGGCGACGAGGCGCGAGGGGTCCGGCATCAGGTTCTTGAGCGAAGGCGCAAGGAACTCTTCGGCATGGTCGGGTGCGACCCCACGTGCTGCCATGACCCGCGCAAGCACGTCGGGCAGGCCACTGCGCTGTGCGATCGTCATGGCGTTCAGCGCTTCGGACGAGCTCAGGCGTTCGCGCCAGGCATTGTCATTCGCGGAGCGGGCGACGCCCAGAACGAGACGGCCCGAACCATTGTCATCGTTCGGGCCGTTCATGATCTTCTCCGCAGTGTCGGGTCACAGGTCCCCAACATTGGCTCATTCATCCTCAGTCGAGGTGGAACTTTTCCAGCTGGTGGTGCTGGGCCTTGATGTACCGAACGGTACCGGTCGAGGACCGCATGACCACCGTATGGGTGGTGATATGGTTCCGCCCGAAGCGCACGCCCTGCAGAAGGTTGCCGTCGGTCACGCCGGTTGCGGCGAACAGGACGTCCGGGCCAGCCATTTCCTCAAGGGTGTACTTCTTCTTGATGTCATCGATACCCATGCGATGGGCGCGCTCGACCTGCTCGTCGCGAGTGATTACGAGACGGGACTGCATCTGGCCACCAATGCAGCGAAGAGCAGCTGCTGCAAGCACGCCTTCCGGCGCGCCGCCGATGCCGGCATAGATGTCGATTCCGGTTTCTTCCCAGTCGGTCGTGTGGATGACGCCGGCAACGTCGCCATCGCCGATGAGGCGGATCGCGGCGCCGGTTGCGCGGATGTCTTCGATCAGCCGGGCATGGCGCGGACGGTCGAGAACGCAAGCTGTGATCTCGTGGACCTTGACGCCCTTTTCCTTGGCGACGGCTGCAATATTCTCGGCGATCGGCGCATCGAGATCGATCAGCCCAGCCGGGTAACCCGGACCAATTGCAATCTTGTCCATGTAGCTGTCGGGGGCATTCAACAGATCGCCTTCCGGAGCCATGGCGATGACCGCAAGGGAGTTCGGCAGGTTCTTGGCGCAGATCGTGGTGCCTTCCAGCGGATCGAGCGCGATGTCGACCTTCGGACCCTGCTTGGTGCCGACGTTTTCGCCGATGTAGAGCATCGGCGCTTCGTCGCGCTCGCCTTCGCCGATCACGACGGTGCCATCGATCGGCAGACGGTTCAGCTCCCGGCGCATGGCGTCCACGGCGGCCTGATCAGCGGCCATTTCATCGCCATGACCACGCAGGCGGGCGGCGGAAACGGCGGCGCGCTCTGCAACACGCGCCAGTTCCAGCGTCAGAATACGGTCGAGACCGCTCGCAGCGGAAGCGTCATTCTTTGACATAAAGTTCTCCAATTTCTCCCGGCCTTTTACACGTTGCGTGTGCGAGCTTCCACCCGCGGGACAAAGGCCCCCTTGTCAGGCCAGTTTTTCAATCCGGATCATCTGCGGCTTTCCGGATATGACGCCCTTGGATGCGATTGCTTCCAGAGCCTCGCGAACGGCCACTTCGGTTGTCTCATACGTGATGAGTATGACAGGCTGAGGCTGCGATGCCTCAGGCTTGCCGGTTTCGGCGCCAGCTTTCGCGCGGCGCCGCTGAACGATCGACTCCAGCGAAATATCCGCGTCCGCCATGCACCTTGCAATCTCCGCAAAGGCGCCCGGACGGTCAATGACCGACAGGCGAATGTAGTAGCCGCCTTCATGCAGACGCATGCGCGCGCGCTTGTAGTCAGCCAGATCGGCAGCGGGCATGGCGAGCACCGGGGTCTCATCGCCGCGGGCGATATCCGCGACATCGGCGACCACGGACGATGCGGTCGCGTTACCGCCCGCGCCCGGTCCGACGAGGACGATCTCGCCGACAAAGTCACCATCGACAGCAACCGCGTTGAGTACGCCATCGATCCGCGCGATTGCAGAAGACTTGGGCACCATGGTCGGATGGACACGCTGCTCGATACCGGTCTCGGTCCGCTGCGCGACGCCCAGAAGCTTGATGCGATACCCCAACTCGTCAGCCGCCTCGATGTCGGCGGTCGTGATCGAGGTGATCCCTTCCAGATAGATATCGTCAGCCGCGATCTTGGTACCGAAAGCAAGGCTGGTCAGGATGGCCAGCTTGTGCGCGGTGTCATTGCCTTCGATATCGAAGGTCGGATCGGCCTCTGCGTATCCCAGTCGCTGCGCATCGGCGAGGCAGTCCTCGAAGGAAATCCCTTCGTCCTCCATCCGGGTCAGGATGTAGTTGCAGGTGCCGTTGAGAATTCCGTAGACGCGGGAAATCTCGTTGCCCGACATGCTTTCCCGAAGCGTCTTCACGATCGGGATGCCGCCGGCAACCGCAGCTTCGTAGTTGAGACAGACACCGTTGTCCTCGGCCAGTCTGGCAAGCTCGACGCCATGCTTGGCAAGAAGTGCCTTGTTCGCGGTAACCACATGTTTGCCGGAGGAGAGCGCGGCACGAACACTCGTCTCCGCCGCGCCGTTGTCGCCACCGATCAACTCGATGAACACATCAATGGCGTCGCTTTTGGCCATCTCAACCGGATCGGTGAACCATGTCATCCCAGTAAGGTCGCAGCCACGGTCCCGCGACTTGTCGCGCGCGCTCACGGCCGTAACGGTCACGCCACGGCCGCTCTTGCGGGCAATTGAGTTTCCATGCTTGGCGATGAGGTTGACCACGGAGGCCCCAACGGTCCCAAGGCCGGCAACCCCAAGTCTCAAAGCATTTGCCATATGTAGTGGATTCCAGTTGTCAGTTCTTAGCGAGAGGCCCCGAGCGGGACCACGTTGTGCAAGGTTTCGTCAGCTGTTTCAAGGAAACGGCGAACGTTGCGACCGGCCTGACGAAGGCGTTGCTCGTTCTCCACGAGACCGATGCGCACAAAGTCATCGCCATATTCCCCGAAACCGATACCAGGTGCGACGGCAACTTCGGCCTTCTCCAGCAGCAGCTTGGAGAACTCAAGACTGCCAAGCGGCCGGAATTTTTCGGGAATCGGCGCCCAGATGAACATGCTGGCGTCGGGAGCCGGGATCTGCCAGCCGGCGCGGCCGAAGGCGTCGATCACCACGTCCCGGCGCTTCTTGTAGATGGCGCGAGTTTCGGCGATGCAGTCGTCCGGTCCGTTGAGGGCCGCCGTCGCCGCCACCTGAATCGGTGTAAACGCGCCGTAGTCGAGGTAGGACTTGACCCGTGCCAGGGCTGCGATAAGGCGCTCGTTGCCCACCGCAAAACCCATACGCCACCCCGGCATGGAGAAGGTCTTGGACAGGGACGTGAACTCGGCGGTCACGTCAATAGCCCCCGGAACCTCGAGAACTGAAGGCGGAGGCGTATCACCGAAATAGATTTCGGAGTACGCAAGATCCGACAGGATGAAGATCTCGTGCTTGCGGGCAAAGGCCACGACATCCTTGTAGAACTCGATGTCGGCGCAATATGCGGTCGGGTTCGCCGGATAGCACAGGATGATGGCAAGCGGCTTGGGCACGGAATGGATCACCGCACGCTCAAGCGCATGAAAGAAATCCGGACCCGGCTCAGCAGGGATTGAACGGATCGCAGCACCCGCCATCAGGAAGCCGAACGTGTGGATCGGATAGGACGGGTTCGGGCTAAGGACAACGTCGCCGGGCGCCGTGATTGCCTGCGCCATGTTGGCGAAGCCTTCCTTGGAGCCCAGGGTGGCAACAACCTGGGTATCCGGGTTCAGCTTCACGCCGAAGCGGCGGCCATAGTAGGAAGCCTGGGCCTTGCGCAGGCCCTGAATGCCCTTGGAGGCGGAATAGCGATGGCTACGCGGATCCTGAACGACTTCGGTCAGCTTTTCGACGATATGCTTCGGTGTCGGCAGGTCCGGGTTGCCCATGCCAAGATCGATGATGTCCGCACCCGCCGCTCGCGCCTTTGCCTTCAGACGATTCACTTGTTCGAAGACATATGGCGGCAGGCGCCGTGTCTTGTGAAATTCCTCCATAGCGCAGGTCCTCACGACTTTCGACTAGACAAATGCAGATGCTGACGGGGTCTTGGCAGCCCGACAGATGCGCCCTTTTAACAGCACCTTTTGGATTGCGCACCAGTCTTTGGGTGTAAAGACACCTAATTTTCGGAGCTGCTCGTATTTTCGATCTCGTCCAGAGCCGCCTGACCGTGTCCAAGGCGCAATTCCTCGAGCGCCGACACGCTCGTCTGCTGGCGCAGAACGATACCGGACTGGCGGGATTTGGCCAGTTCCTGCATGTAGGCAAGCGTCTTCAGCCGTTGCTGCTCGTCCATGATTCCCGGATCGCGAGAAGAGGCGATGTTTTCAGAAGACAGCGCACCTGCCTCGTCCGCTGCACCTAAACCGCCTCCCGGTGGGGCAGCGCCGTCGCTCGAAACGGCGGCATCGGCCGCCTGTGGCGCCTCGAATGCATCGATAAGTGAGCTTTCCGGCCCCAGAGCACATCCACCGAGCCAGACAAGCCCAAGGAAGCCCAATGAGCGAAAGGGAGGGAAGCTGAAACGTATCATTCCGAAAAACTTCTAAAAGATGTGTCCGTACGTGGCGGCATTCGAAAAGTTTATTCCAATATGCAGGTCTATCTGACGCAGGGGACCTTAATACGCTCCATCGCCCGCCGAGGAAAGCAATCTGCAGTCCCCTGAAAATAAAAAAGATTGTGGCCGTCAATCCCCCTGCGGCAAGCCTGTCATAATCCCACTGCAATATGACAATAGGCACCAGCATCAACTAATGACCGGCCTTTGACCGGCCGCAATGACAGGCATCGTCAAAAACGGCCTTGTAATTGCTACGTGAAACGCGTCAAACTTTCATCAGCGACCGGACAACAAGACCAATTCCGGAGGAAACCTCTACAGATGGCCGACGACCGCCAGCACCCCGTATTGCAATACATCATCAACAATCCGGAAGCATTTGCCCAAAATCTGGCCAAGACACTGGAAAATGCAGGCAAGGCGCTGGCAGCCTATCTGGAACCGCGTGAAAAGGGTGAGATCAAGCAGGACGGAACCGATGAGCTGACCAACGTCATCAAGACGCTCGCGCAGGTCGGCGAATACTGGGTTTCAGACCCTCAACGGGCCGTGGAAGCACAGAGCCGTCTGATGACTGGTTACATGGACCTGTGGAACTCGTCGCTGAAGCGCATGATGGGGGAAACTGTCTCGCCTGCGGCCCAGGCCGCTCCGCGCGACAACCGCTTTGCCGACCCGGACTGGAACGACAACCAGTTCTTCGATTTCATCAAGCAGCTGTACCTGATCACCAGCCGGTGGGCGGAGGAACTGGTTCATGAGGCCAACGGCCTCGACGAGCACACCCGCCACAAGGCGGAATTCTACGTCACCCAGATTTCCAATGCCCTGTCGCCGTCCAATTTCCTGCTGACCAATCCGGAACTGTTGCGCCTGACGGTGGAAAGCAATGGCGCGAACCTGGTGAAGGGAATGCAGCACCTGGTCGAGGACATCAAGGCCGGGCATGGCGACGTGAAGATCCGCCAGACGGACCTGAGCAAGTTCGCCCTCGGCAAGAACCTTGGACTGACCCCAGGCAAGGTCATTGCGGAAAATGACGTCTGCCAGGTCCTGCAATACGAGCCGACAACGACAGAAGTGCTCAAGCGCCCTCTCCTGATCGTTCCGCCCTGGATCAACAAGTTCTACATTCTCGACCTGACGCCGGAAAAATCCTTCATCAAGTGGGCTGTTGACCAGGGACACACGGTCTTCGTGATCTCCTGGGTCAATCCGGACAAGCGCCAGGCCCAGAAAAGCTTCGAGCACTACATGAAGGAAGGCATCCTCAACACGCTGGATGTCATCAAGCGCGCTACCCGTCAGGAAGAGGTCAACGCGATCGGCTATTGCGTGGGCGGAACGCTGCTCGCGGTCACGCTGGCGTACATGGCCGCCAAGGGCGACAAGCGCATCGCCTCGGCAACCTTCTTCACCACGCAGGTCGATTTCACTCACGCGGGCGACCTGAAGGTTTTTGTCGACGAAGAACAGATCTCGCTTCTGGAGAAGAAGATGGCCGAGACGGGCTATCTCGACGGCTCCAAGATGGCCTCCGCCTTCAACATGCTCCGGTCCAACGACCTGATCTGGTCCTACGTGATCAACAACTACCTGAAGGGCAAGGACCCCTTCCCCTTCGACCTTCTCTACTGGAACTCCGACAGTACGCGCATGCCCGCGGCGAACCATTCGTTCTACCTGCGCAATTGCTATCTGGAAAACAATCTCGCCAAGGGGAAGATGGTCATCGACAATGTCCGCCTGGACCTCTCCAAGGTGAAGATCCCGGTCTACAATCTTGCCACCCGTGAAGATCACATCGCGCCCCCCCAATCGGTCTTCCTTGGATCGGGATGCTTTGGCGGGCCGGTTGAATACGTCTTGTCCGGATCCGGGCACATTGCAGGCGTCGTCAATCACCCGAGCCGCAACAAGTACCAGTACTGGACCGGCGGCAAGCCGCGCGGCGAACTGACCGACTGGCTGGAGAAGGCCACGGAAAACCCGGGTTCATGGTGGCCACATTGGGATGCCTGGATTCGCGAGCAGGATGGAGACCTGGTCAAGGCACGCAAACCCGGTGCCTACCGCATGAAGATCCTCGGCGACGCGCCCGGGTCATACGTCACGACGCGTGCGTGATACACTTGGACAACCCTATTGAAGGCATGCGCTTGAGGCCGCAGATGGAATTGCGCTAGTGTTCTCCCATGAGAACCGAGAGTGTGAAAGCCTGATCGAGCCGTGACCAAGGTCCATCAAATACGCCGTCCCCGGCCCCATATCTCGCCTATGCCAGCTGGCCAGCTCAAGGCACTGGGAATGGATGCTTCGACATGGCAGCGACACGCATCGCCCTGGAGTGTCTATACACGCATGGCCACCCTGCCGCTGCTCGCCCTGGCGATCTGGAGCCATGCCTGGTACGGCGCATGGCTTGCGATTGGGGCAACATTTGCCGTCTGTGCATGGCTATGGGTCAATCCGCGCCTGTTCCCGCCACCGAAAACCATGGAAAGCTGGGCTTCGAAGGCGACTCTCGGCGAAAGAATCTGGCTAAATCGAAGCGCGGTGCCAATCCCCGGAGAGGACTCGCGCACTGCCATGACGCTCTCGCTGGTGACCGGCGTCGGCTTCATCGCGACGGTCTACGGCTCCATCAGCAACGAGCTTCTCATTGCAGTCCCCGGCCTGATCGTCACTTACGCCGGCAAGCTTGTCTTCCTCGATCGCATGGTCCGGCTCTACGAGCAGATGCGCAACGCCCACCCGCTCTACCGGTTCTGGTCCGTCGCCCCGGATAATGACAATACCCGCAAGGCCCAAAGCGCCTGATCCGGCAGAGTCTCAGTTGGTTCGCTTTTTAGTAGGAGCTCAGGCGGAGGTCCTCGGCCTGTCCGATCGCTCGATACCCGCACAGCGATTGTTCGCCACGGCACTGGAAGTGAGCCTCGACCCGTCCCTGGATACCGCAGGAAGAAAACCGCCCGCCACACAGGTCTCTCATATTGCGCAGATCCGTCTGGATCGGATCGAGCGGCAAGCCCGCGACCTCAAGCAGGGTCGGCGCCAGATATTGAATATCGAGCTTCTCGAAAGTCGGAACGGAAGCCTTGAATTCGGCACCTGCTGACAGGAACTGAAAGTAGGTCAGATATGCGCCGGAGTTAGGGTTGGCCAAAGCTTCCGGACCTTCAGTCTTTGTCCAGTGCGGCAGCGTGATGCCCGGTTGGTGATCCCCGAACTCAAGCATCATGACGGGCCGCCCGTTCGGCTTTTTCTTAAGTTCCGACCGGAAGTTCTCTATGTCTCTTCGGCTGATGGCGAGGCGTCGGAAGTATTCGTTCAACGAAGTATCTTCGGAGAATGGTTCACCATCGAAAACCATCTCGGGAGCCATCCGGTAGTCCCATGGCGAATGGGCCGACATTGTCAGAATTACAACGAATACAGGACGGCCGTCGCTTTCCCGATGGCGCTTGATGTAGTCGAGGGCACGCTCGTAATAGAACGCGTCAGCTTCATGCGTCGACGGCGCCCCGATCGCGTGCTGGTCGAGAAATGTCTCAAACCCAATAGACTCGATAAACGGCCCCTCGTTTACGAAGGAGTATGGCAGCGGAGACAGGTAAACGGTGTGGTATCCGCAATCTGCAAGTGTTTTGGCCAAGGTATGCTCGACCCGATCTTCGAGGATGAAGTTCGAATAGCTCTTGAGCCACCCCAGATCGGAAATCGGGAGGCTTGTCGCAAACCCCGCGGTCGTCACCCATGTTCCACCGGAAAACGTCTCAACGTTCAACGGCCGCAAGACTGAATCGGCGCCACTGAACCTTCCCTTCAAGACGCCAGGACCGCCATCTTCAAAGAGGACTTCAGGTGGCACAACGGATTCTGCCTGTACGACAACGATGTCCGGTTTGGCATCCTCGTTGCGGCATATCTGCGCATCTGACGTCTGGACGACACGCGACGCGTCAGCATCGCTCAATCTGTCGAGCAGCGGGACATCATCGCCCAAATGAGCCAGATATTTCATAGACGTGAAAACTGACGTGACATATCGGAACCGCATCAAGTCAGCGATCCCGTGGAAGTCCTTGGGCTGCACAGCAAGAACCAGGCCGACTGCAACAGGAAACGCAGCAAAGGCTGCACGACGGTTCCGCCTCGAACCGGGCTCGTGTCGACCGACGAACAGAGCTCCGATCAAGGTCATGAGCAACAGTAAGGCCGCCGCAATAACATAAGGTAGGAAGCTGTCAGCGAGGAAGGCCAGTGTTCCCGGGTTCATCGCGAAATAATAAATGTCGACTATATTCGGTGCGATCGACATCCATTTCATCTTGGCATAGGACACGAAAGCAATAAGAGCCAGCAAAGACAGGCTCACATAAATTGAAGTGATCAGGCGCGCGGTCAAAACTGTAACAAACGCGATCATGGCCAATGCGATGCAGTAAGCCATCGGCAGTGTTGGCAGGTTCCGCTCGGCAACACCAATTCCGATCGCTCCCAATGCTAAAACAAGCACGACAAAACGTTTGTCGGTTAACACCTTCGCTAGAAAACGCATTGAAAAACCCCGTCACTACGGAGGGGAAATTGCACCAGAATGCCGCGATGCCTTGCCCCCGATTACGCCCCAATAAAGGCGGACGGTCCGGGCAAGCACAACTTAAAGTGTTTATTTACCTTAATTCGAAACCTTTTCCGCAAGCAGTCCGATGTAATGCTGGGCGACGGTTGCGCCTGCGATCGACGTGATATCGGCATGGTCGTAGGCTGGCGCGACCTCGACGACATCCCCGCCGACAAAATCGAGTTCGCCTAGCCGGCGCAGGATCATCAACGCCTCCCGGCTTGAAAGGCCTCCTGCCACCGGCGTCCCTGTGCCAGGCGCAAAGGCGGGGTCGAGACAGTCGATGTCGAACGTCATATAGGCCTTCGCCTCACCGACCCGGTCAGTGATGAGCTCAACAACACCGTTGACGCCAAGCTGCTCAACGTCTTCACCGGTCAGGATCTCGAGGCCGCAGGTTTCCGGCGCATGGGTGCGAATGCCGATCTGGATCGACTTCTCCGGATCGATCAGACCCTCGCGCACGGCGCGCCCGACGAAGGTTCCATGGTCGATCCGATCGCCCTGGTCGTCCCAGGTATCCTGATGCGCGTCGAACTGAACCAGCGCCAGCGGCCCATGCTTTGCGACATGCGCCTTCAGCAGTGGATAGGTGACGAAGTGATCGCCGCCGATTGAGAAGAGATGGACGCCCTGATCGAGGATCTCCCGTGCCTGCGTCTCAATGCAGCCGGGAATATCGGCATTCCGTCCATAATCGAACGAACAGTCGCCGTAGTCGACAACCGATAGTGCCGCGTAAGGGTCTGCGGCGAAAGGATATTGCGGATCGCCATCAAAGATTGCCGAGGCACGGCGGACCCCTTGCGGACCGAAGCGCGCACCCGGACGGTTTGAGACCGACGCATCGAACGGAATGCCCCAGACTGCCAGGTCGACTCCAGTCAGATCGCGCGTATACCGACGCCGCATGAAGGACAGTACACCGCCATAGGTCGGTTCATGTGAGCCGCCCTTGAGCGAGTTTCCGAACACGGCATTGTCGGTTGGGCGTGGTCTTTCAGCGGTCATCAGGGCCATCCAAGGAACTGGGTTTGCTCCTCGGTACTCCACCTTCCGCACCCGCTCAAGGGGAGTTTGCGGATATGGTCATACCCATTGCGCATTCCGCCCGCCGGGAATAGAACGCGCAGGTTTGTGTCATGACAAAGGGCCATCGGTGCCGGGACAGGAGTTGAGATGATCGAGCAACACGCAAAGCTGCTGCGCGGGCGCATCCTGTCGTTCAATGCCGAACCGCAAGGACCAGAGGATCACGACGCCTTCGACTATATCGAGGACGGTGCACTGCTGATCGAAGACGGTTTGATTGCCGCGCGAGGCGATTATGCCGCAATCAAGACGATGGCCCCTGCCGGAACGGTCGAGACCGATCACAGGCCGCATCTGATCACCGCGGGCTTCATCGACACCCACCTTCATTTTCCTCAGGTTCAGGTCATCGCCTCCTGGGCCGATCAGCTTCTGGACTGGCTGAACGACTACACCTTCCCGGCCGAGCAAAGATTTGCAGATCGCGCCCATGGCGAACGCATCGCCAAAGGCTTCTACGATCTCCTGATCTCAAACGGCACGACAACTGCCGTCGCCTATTGTTCAAGCCATCCCAATTCCGTTGAGGCCTATTTCAGCGAGGCCGAACGGCGCGGGATGCGCATGCTCGGCGGCAAGACCATGATGGACCGAGGCGCGCCGGAAGCGCTCTGCGACACGGCGCAAAGCTCCTACGACGACAGCAAGGCGCTGCTTGCCAAATGGAACGGCCGCGGCCGCGCCAACTACGTCATCACCCCCCGTTTTGCCATCACGTCGACGCCAGAACAGCTGGAAGCCGCCGGAGCGCTCCTGAAGGAGCACCCGGACTGCCATCTCCAGACACATATCAACGAGAATCACAACGAGATCGCGTATACGCGAGAACTCTACCCGCAGGCGAAGGATTATCTTGGCGTTTACGAGGATTTCGGCCTGCTCGGCCCGCGCACCCTGCTTGGCCACTGCATCCACATGACCGAACGAGAAAAGGCGGTCATGCAGGAGACCGCATCGGTGGCGGTTTTCTGCCCGACCTCGAACCTGTTCCTCGGCAGCGGATTGTTCAACCGGGCGGATCTTCAGGCCTCAGGTGTGCGCATGGGTATTGCCACCGACATCGGCGGCGGCACCAGCTATTCCATGCTGAGCACGCTGGACGAGGGCTACAAGGTCCTGCAGCTGCAGCGCCAGCGCCTGCATCCGCTGCAGACCTTCTTCTGGGCAACGCTTGGAAATGCCGAAGCACTTTCACTTGAAGACAAGATCGGCAACCTCAACGCAGGTACGGAGGCGGATCTGATCGTTCTCGACGCCCGTGCTACGCTGCCCATGTGCCTTCGCATGGAAACCGCGACCAGCCTCAGCGATGAACTCTTCGTCCTTCAGACCCTCGGCGACGACCGCGCAATCGTGGAAACCTATGTAGCTGGGGAAGCGCAGAAGGTGACTATCGGCGCTTCGTGACATGGCCACGTTTGTTTCAGGCGCCATGCTCTTCTTTCCGGCCTAGTCAGTCGCGCTCGAACCGCTTCATCCGCTCTGAAAGATCGCCTGCTCCCCGGGCATCGAGTTCAGATGCGACATTCAGGAAATCCGGCAACTGTCTGTTCTGACTCAGCTTCGACTTTCCGAGCATCCTCGTGATCTCGATCTCGAAGGCGACGATATTTGACAGCATCATCTCCATGTAGTCGCGTGGGGCGTCGGACATTTTCCAACCCGCGTCGCCATTCGTTTCCGTTTCGAAGCGCTTGGTCAGGCGTCCAACAACAGCGCGCTTGGATTTCTCGTCATGCTGGAAGGATATCCGGCCATAGACATGGACGACCTGATAGTTCCAGGTCGGAACGTGGCTCGGATTGGTCTTCTTGCTCAGGTACCAGTTCGGCGAGATATAGGCGTCTTCGCCGCGGAAGATGAGCAGGATTTCGGTCCCCTCCTCCACCGTGCGGTGCATGTCGTTGGCCAGCGCGATATGTCCGATCAGCCTGTCGTCGCCATGGGAAAGGACAGGAATGTGGTTGGCTACAAGCCCGTCTGAGCCGTTCGTCACGATGACGGCAAGCGGATGCGCCTCTATGAGTCCGGCAACTTCAGACGGATCGGTTTCAACAAACATCTCGGGCGTATACATCTACGGCCTCCCCCGGATCGGTAGCGCTCGGCAACCGGATTGCGTTACCACAAAAGAAAAGGGCCCGCGCTGCGGGCCCTTTCCAGAATTTGCATTCGATCGGTTTGACCGGATCAACGCTTGGAGAACTGGAAGGAGCGGCGAGCCTTGGCGCGACCGAACTTCTTACGTTCAACAACACGGCTGTCGCGGGTCAGGAAGCCGTTCTTCTTCAGGATGCCGCGCAGTTCCGGCTCGTAGTGGGTCAGAGCCTTGGAGATGCCGTGACGAACGGCACCGGCCTGGCCGGAAAGACCACCACCAACGACAGTCGCGATGATGTCGAACTGGCTTGCACGGTCGGTCAGGACGAGCGGCTGACGCAGGACCATCTGAAGAACCGGACGAGCGAAGTACTCGGTCATGTCCTTCTTGTTGACGATGATCTTACCGGAGCCCGGCTTGACCCAGACGCGTGCGATGGCGTCCTTACGCTTGCCGGTTGCGTATGCGCGACCCTGTGCGTCCAGCTTCTGGACATGCACCGGAGCTTCGGGAGCGGCGGTATCGACAGCGCCACCCAGTTCTTCCAGGGATTGCAGCTCAGCCATCGTTATGCCCTCTTGCCGTCGTTCTTGTCATTGAGGCTCTTGACGTCGACCAGTTCCGGCGACTGAGCTTCATGCGGATGCTCGGCGCCAGCGTAGATACGCAGGTTCTTGAGCTGCTTGTTGGACAGCGGACCGCCCGGCATCATGCGCTGCACGGCCTTTTCCAGGATGCGCTCCGGGAAACGGCCTTCCAGGATTGCACGTGCGGTGCGCTCCTTGATGCCGCCCGGGTGGCCGGTGTGCCAGTAGTACTTCTTGTTTTCGTACTTGCGGCCGGTCAGGACCACCTTGTCGGCGTTGATGACGACAATGTTGTCACCGCAATCGACGTGGGGCGTGTAGGTCGGCAGATGCTTGCCGCGCAGATGGTTGGCGATGTAGGCAGCCAGACGGCCCACGACCATGCCTTCAGCGTCGATCAAGATCCACTTTTTCTCGACCTCAGCCGGCTTGGCAGAGAAGGTCTTCATGTGTTTGATCCGTTTCTTGTCTTGAAACAAAGGTGCCCGACTGGTCCGTTGAGAGACTGTCCGCGACGCCTGAATTCGTCGAAGCAGCTTATAAGCCAGCGCAAAATACCGGTCAAGCACGTTTATTCGGATGAAGTTAGATAAAAGCCAACAAAAACAATGACTTATAAAAACGGTATTATATTACCGCATAATTTCGATCGCTTCTCGTTCGCTCTTCGACTGTTTTGAAGCTTCAGGATCTCTGCGCCAACGCACAACCCATCTGCCAGCCGCCTGAATTCCGGCAAATTCATGACGGAATCGACCTCCCACGGTGAAATATATTTATGCCGTGAACCAACGCATCCCCTTGCGGAAAGCCCTGCTGCACTGAGACAATAAGGATGCTGACAGGCTATTTTCCCGGCACAAACAAGCGACATCAAATCGATCCGGATGAACTTCGCCGAGGTCGAAAGCAAAGGGGAAACGTCGCCCCAAACAAGTCAGCAGCTTCGCGCGAGAGCTTGTCGCGTGGCGGGCTCATGCGCCCAGGATCCCTCGAAAATGGTTTCCGCTCTCACATCCTACAGTGCCCTTCTGGCAATCGGCGGGGGCTTTGCCCTCACCATTCTGCTCTATTTCGGCCTTGCTGCGCTCTATAAATCCACCGCGCTCCCGCGCTGGATGAATGGAGACATCGTTCCCATGTCGCTCTGCGTCTTCCTGACCGGCGCTATCGTGGCGCTGGTTATCGGAATGTTCACGGCATCCTCGGCGCTTCCCTTCGGACTGCTGGGAGATTGGACGATCGCAACCGGCACTCTTTTGGCTTCCGGCTTTGCCGCAGCACTGCTGTTCAAGGCTCTCACCGGTCTGTTCCACCACACTCACAAGGTGTGACGCTGCCGCAGCCGGGCAACCTTCTCCCAGCAAACAACCATCTTCCGCGCCCCTCAGCTCCTGGGGGGCACGGAATAGGTGGCGGTTGCATGAGCGACGAAGCCCTCCTCGCCCTCACCCGCGATGCCGCACTCGACAACGGCCAGACGCTTGCCGAGCTTCAGGATCCGACAGGTACACAACAGATCGCCGGGTTCCGGTTTTCTGAGGAAATTGATGTTGAGGTTGGTGGTGACCGCAAGTGCGACCGGGCCGATATGGGCCAGGATAGCCACATAGGCCGCCAGATCCGCCAATGCCATCATCGAGGGACCGGACACGGTGCCGCCAGGCCGCAGGTGCGAGTCGGTCGCCTTCAGCCGCACGACGGCCTCGCCCGGAGCAACGCTTTCCACGAAGTAGGCACGCCCGCCCGCATGGATTTGCGGAAACTCCGCGTCGAGGAATTGCGACAACTCCTCCACGGTCATCACTGGCGCTGGCATATTGTCTCTCCCCGGTAAGTTCCGATGACCACAAGCCATAGACATCCATGACTGTTTAGGCGTTCAGCTCACCTAAACGTCAACTTGTTCGAAGCGCAAGGTGGCAATGGCCAGAAAGCATCCAGTCATCCGAGCGGCATGGATGGCCCGGATTTGGCAGTTCTGAGAACGAAGTTGGTGCGGGACGCCCGCACCAATCCAGGCCCCAGCAGCTTTTTCATCATGAAGGCTTCCAGGTCCTCAGGATCCCGGACTACGACCTTCATGACATAGTCGGCATCCCCGGTGATCGAACAGCACTCGATCACGCGGTCCTCGGTCTGAACCATGTGATCGAAGGCAGCGATGGTCTCGGGCCCGTGGTTCATCAGGGACACGTGGACATAGGCCATGGCGTGAAAGCCGAGCTCTCGCGGGTTCAGGATCGCCGCATATTTCTCGATGACGCCAGCCTCTTCCAGCCGCCTGATCCGGCGCCAGCACGGAGACACGGACATTCCGGCCTGCTCCGCCAGATCCTTCGCGCTTGCACGGCCGTCCTTCTGCAGCAACGCCAGCAGCTTCCTGTCCTGGCTGTCGATCTCCATCGGCAAAATATCTCCCAAAATCGTATCATGTCATCATTTGTTTTCAACAATGCACCGAATGGCGAAAAGATAGAACGATAAAACCGCGGAAAGGAACCTATCTTTGTCAGCGAGGAGGAACTCAGCATGGCAAAGACAAGCGCATATACTGCCAAGATCCCCGGTCCGGATGGACGGATCGCCTATACCGAAGAGGAGAACGGTGTCTGGCGGGATCTGTATGCAAGGCAGGAACCCGGCATCCGCGAAATGGCGGCGCCAGACTATCTGGCCGGGTTTGACAAGCTCGCCCTGCCTGCCGACCGTGTCCCCCAATGCGCGGAAGTTTCCGAGATTCTGGGGCGCCACACAGGATGGAAGGTCGAACCTGTCCCTGCCCTGATCGGCTTTGGCCGCTTCTACAACATGCTGGCGGAGCGCACCTTCCCGGCGGCCTCCTTCATCCGCAGCCGCAAGGATTTTGACTACATCAAGGAGCCGGACATTTTCCACGAGATCTTCGGCCATACGCCGATGCTCACCGACCCGCGCTTTGCCGATTTCTCGCAGGCAATCGGGCGCGCGGGCCAGAAACTGAATGCGAAGGACTATTCCTGGCTGATCCGGCTCTACTGGTTCACCATCGAGTTCGGGCTGACCAAGATCGACGGGGTCTATAAGTCGCTCGGATCGGGGCTCGCCTCGTCTCCAACCGAGCTGCCCCACAGCGTCCACGGCGAAGGTGTCGAGCGTCGGCCGTTCAACGTGATCGACATTCTGCGCACGCCCTACCGCATCGATATCCACCAGCCGCTGTACTATGTACTGGAGAATGTCGACGATCTCTTCGCCGCAGCCGAACGCGACCTTGTTGCAGATATCCGGCGAGCCCAGGAACTCGGCCTCTTCACCCCCCTCTACCCGATTGACGAAAGCGCCTGACATGACCACCGAAACAGACCTTGCCCAGCAGACCTGCGAACCCTGCCAGGGGATCGGCGGCACTCTGAACCGGGAAACCGCCACCGCGCGCATGAGCATTCTGCATGACGACTGGACACTCAACGCAGAGGCAACGGAAATCAGCCGCACCTTCAGGTTCAAGGGCTTTGCCAAGGCGGTCTACACCGCCAACCTCGCAGCGTTCCTGGCTGACAAGGAAGGTCATCACCCGGATGTCAGTTTCGGCTGGGGGTACTGCACCATCAGCTACACCTCCCATGAGCTGGGCGGCCTGACCGTCAACGACTTCATTTGCGCCGCAAAGCTGGACAAGATGGTCGACTAGCACTCCGAAGCATATGTCGCTGACCCGGCAAGTCAGCTTGCCTTCCCTGTCAGCGCAAAGCGGCCCCGGCAGGGCGAAACCGGCCCTTGGTCGAATTTCGGCTTGGAGCTTGGGCGCCCGAGACTGTATGTCTCGTCACGCCCCCAAGGGCCAAGATTGACGCCGAAGATCGAGGAAGCCCCATGTCCGACACCGCCACGCTCGCCCCGCAAGACAAGCCGATTCTGGGCACACTGCTGCATGAGGGCGTCTACCGGATCGTGATGCAGCGCCCGGAGAAGATGAACGCCCTCTCCCGTGAGATGATGAGCGCGCTGTCAGCGGAGCTTTCCAAAGCCGCAGCGGATCCGGAGATCAGGGTCGTCCTGCTCGGCGCCGAAGGTAAGGTCTTCTGCGCCGGACATGATCTCAAGGAACTGACCGCGGCACGCGCCGAAGCGGACGGCGGCAAGGCCACCTACGAAGCCATCATGCGCCAGTGCTCTGAACTGATGCAGCAGATCGTCCGCCTGCCCAAGCCCGTGATCGCCGTTGTGACCGGCGTTGCCACCGCCGCCGGCTGCCAGCTTGTTGCCTCCTGCGACCTTGCCATGGCCGTCGACACGGCAACCTTCTGTACGCCTGGCGTCAATATCGGCCTGTTCTGTTCGACCCCGATGGTCGCCCTGTCCCGTAATGTCGCGCCGAAGCAGGCCATGGAAATGCTGCTGACTGGCGAGAGCATCGACGCATCAACTGCGAAGGAGTTCGGCCTGATCAACCGCATCGTACCGCGCGACTACCTCGATCAGGTCGTACAGAAATACGCCTCCGCCATTGCGTCGAAATCCGCCCATACGCTGAAGGTCGGCAAGGAGGCCTTCTACCGCCAGCTCGAGATGCCGCTCTCCGAAGCTTACGACTTCGCTGCCAATGTCATGGTCGAGAACATGATGGCCCGCGACGCCGAGGAAGGCATCAGCGCCTTTCTGCAGAAGCGGACGCCGGAATGGACGGACAGCTGAGGCGCACCTGATGGACCACGACGCCTATTCCGACACCTACATCAAGGGGATCCTCGGTGAGGTGAAGACCATCGCGATGGTCGGCGCCAGTCCGAATTCCGTCCGCCCGTCCTACTTCGTGATGAAGTACATGCTGTCGAAGGGCTATGACGTCTGGCCGATCAACCCGGGACATGCGGGCAAGGAAATCCTCGGCCAGCCGGTTCATGCCGCCCTGCATGACCTGCCCGAAACGCCGGACATGATCGACATCTTCCGCAATTCCGCCGCTGCTGCCCTCATCGTCGACGACATTCTGGCAAGTTCGATGCGGCCAAAGGTGATCTGGATGCAGCTGACCGTTCGCAACGACGAGGCCGCGCGCAAGGCGGAGGACGTCGGCATCAAGGTGGTCATGAACCGTTGCCCCAAGATCGAGTATGGCAGACTTTCCGGCGAGATTGGCTGGGCCGGCGTCAACTCGCGCACGATTTCATCGCGTCGCCCAGCAATGAAGGGCGGTTTTCAGCATCGGGGATTGCGACCGTCCGACAAGTCCTGACGCAACGGCAAAATCAATAGATCATGGTGCTCGTCAAACCGCGCTCCCGGGCACTGTCGTGAACATTATTCCTTTCTCTAACGAACTGATTCAGAACGTTAATTCAAGAAGTTGAAAACGAAACAGAATTCAACTCTTTGACGTGCGTATGCCCTTCCGCCACTATGCGCAAAAGTCACGTGGGAGGAGCCTCTGATGAGCGAAGGAATACCGGGATTTTCGACACTGGCGATTCACGCCGGCGCACAACCTGATCCAGCAACGGGTGCACGCGCGACGCCGATCTATCAGACAACGTCTTTCGTTTTTGACGACGTCGACCACGCCGCCTCGCTCTTTGGGCTTCAGGCCTTCGGCAACATCTACACCCGCATCACCAACCCGACGACCGCTGTACTGGAGGAGCGTGTTGCGGCTCTTGAAGGCGGTACCGCGGCACTCGCAACAGCCTCGGGCCATTCTGCCCAGCTCCTGTGCTTTCACACCATGATGCAACCCGGCGACAACATCGTTGCGGCAAACAAGCTCTACGGCGGCTCGATCAACCAGCTCAACCACTCGTTCAAGAGTTTCGGCTGGAACGTGAAATGGGCCAACCCGGATGATCTCTCGACCTTCGAGAACGCCATCGACGAAAACACCAAGGCGATCTTTATCGAAAGCCTGGCAAACCCCGGTGGCGTCGTCGTGGATATCCAGGGCATTGCGGCCATCGCAAAGGCCAAGGGCGTCCCGCTCGTCGTCGACAACACGATGGCCACGCCATACCTCTGCCGGCCGATCGAACATGGCGCCGACATCGTCCTGCACTCCCTGACCAAGTTCATGGGCGGGCACGGCAATTCCATGGGTGGCATCATCGTCGATGGCGGATCTTTCGACTGGTCGGCCGATGGCCGCTATCCGCTCTTGTCCGAGCCCCGCCCGGAGTATCAGGGCATGGTCCTGCACGAGACCTTCGGCAATTTCGCATTTGCCATTGCCTGCCGCGTGCTCGGACTGCGCGACCTCGGCCCGGCCATCTCGCCGTTCAACGCCTTCATGATCCTGACCGGAATCGAGACGCTGCCGCTGCGCATGCAACGCCATTCGGACAATGCCAAGAAGGTGGCCCTGCATCTCTCGGCACATCCAAAGGTTTCCTGGGTGTCCTATTCGGCCCTGCCGGATGACAAGTATCACGCCAACCAGCAGAAGTACCTGCCCAAGGGCGGCGGCGCCGTGTTCACCTTCGGCGTTGAAGGCGGCTATGACGCCGGCGTTTCGCTGGTCTCCAACGTGCAACTCTTCTCGCATCTGGCAAATATCGGCGACACGCGCTCACTGATCATCCACCCCGCTTCGACCACGCACCGTCAGCTCTCCGATGAGCAGAAGACCGCTGCTGGTGCGGGACCGGAGGTCGTCCGGATTTCGGTCGGCCTGGAAGATGCCGAAGACATCATCGCCGATCTCGACCAGGCATTGAACGCGCTCTGAGAGTTGGATCTGAAAACGGAAAAGCCCGCCAGAGACGGCGGGCTTTTTCAACGCGGATCTATTCCGCTGCTTTCATGCTGCCTTCGCTTGCGCCATCAGCTCCCCTGAACAACATCCTTTCCGAATGAGCCATCATCAGTGGCCCGACTCCCTTTGAATCGTCTGCGACAATATCTTCCGTGAGATAGTATTCCGGAGAGCCGTCGCGATAGACACCGGAGAAGCCGCCAAGTCCGGCCACATGGCAGATGTCCTCGAAACGGGACACCCCGTCCTCGCACTTCGACATCGCCGTATCATAGAGGGCCTGCAGGGCAGCATCGCCAAGTACCCTTCCCGGCGCCCAGATCCCGATCCGACCGGCCTTCAAAAATGCGTAGGCAAACATGACGCTGGCCGAACTCTCGGGATAATTCCCCTCAAGATCGGGCCTGTCGATCACCTGCAGCCACTTGCTGTCTTCGCCCTGCAGCTCGGCAACACGCTCGAAGAGCGCCTGGGTCCTCGAGACAAGTCCAAATGCCTCTGCGTCATCGGCACTGGCCAAAGCAATCGCATCAACGAGAGCCATGGCGAGCCAGCCGAGAGCCCGCGCCCAGCAGGCCGGAGACTTGCCGGTTTCAGGATCCGCCCACTGCTGCGCTCGCGCCTCGTCATAGCCATGGACATAGAGCCCATCCTTGGTTGAAGTGAGGTCGAGCGCACGCGAGATCTGTTCAAGGGCATCCGTGACGAGCGCTTGATCATCGGTGCGTCGCCCGTAATCGATCTGGAATGGAAGCCCCATGTAAAGGCCGTCGAGCCACACCTGGTGCTCGTAGATCTTCTTGTGCCAGTAATTTCCGGTCGTGGTTCTCGGGTGACTGGCGAGCTGTGCAGCTAGCCGATCCGCAGCCCGCATATACCGTCCATCACCGGTGGTCTCCCCCAGATAGAAAAGACTGCGTCCAGCCATGACATTGTCGATGTTGTATTCGCTCTGGCGATACCCCTTCAGACTGCCGTCCGGAGCGATCTGATCGTTGATCAGGCGCAAGCAATGCTCGAGAAATCGTTGGTCGCCCGTCGCCTGATGGAGAAGTACCAGACCCCGATAGATCAGACCGTCCTCGTAGCACCAGGCACCCGATTTGTAGGGTTGGTATCCATGGGCATAGGCATCGAAATACTCCAGCGGTGTCATAGGGAAACTCCCTTTGCAATGGCAAGGCCCGGTTCACCGTTCGCGCCCTCGCAGGTGATATCGGCGTGTTCGGCAACGAGCAGCTCATGACGCATGGTACGAACATGATCAGCCATCAGCGGAACCGCGGGCTCGGCCTCCGGATCGAACTCGACGCTCAGGTTTCTCAACCGAACCCCGTTGATCGGGGCCTCGGGCAATCCAAGAAACGCTCCGGCCACCACCGACAGGCGCCTGATGGCAACATCTTCGATATCGATGTCGGAAATCGACGGCGTGGTTTCGCAGACCTCAGCGGCCGCCCGGTCCTGTACCCAGTCGTCGTGGCCATCCGCATCGCAGAAATAGAAGGCATTTGCCGTTAGTGCCGCATGGACTCCATCCATGTCGACCCGCCTGACACGCAGTCCCGAAACCGCACCTCCGCGTCCGCGCCGGGTCTTGATCCGGATACCGCGATCTGTCGCCTCCATCTCGCAATCCTCAACGGTAACGTCATGAATGCCCCCGCTCATCTCGGACCCCATGACGACACCGCCGTGACCACGTTCCATTCGACAATGCCGAATGACGACGTTCCGGGTAGGTGTCAGGTGATCGTTGGCACCATCTCCCCGCTTCCCCGCCTTGATCGCGATGCAATCGTCGCCGACGGAAAAGAAAATGCCTTCCATGAGGACATTCTCGCAGCTTTCCGGATTAAACCCGTCCGTATTCGGACTGTCCGGCGGATTGACGATCGTGAGGTCGGAGGCCGTCAGGTCCCTGCAGCGATAGGGATGAACGGTCCAGGACGGCGAGTTGCGAACCGTTAAGCCCATCAAGGTAACGTTCGTGCACCCGATAAGATGAAGGGTGCGGGCACGCCGCGCTCCATCACGGGTCTCCTTCGGCCACTGCCACCAATCGGACCGATCTCCGCCGCCGTCGATGGTGCCCGCGCCTTCGATGACAAGATTGGACGCTCCGATTGCAGTCACCACGGCAGCATAACAACGATCCGGAAGGCCCTCCCAGGATCCGATCACTTGGCCGTTGCAATCACGGGCCTCAAGCTTCGGCCAGGTTTCGCGCATGCCATTGGCCTCGATCACAGCGCCCTGTTCGAGCAGCAAGGTCATGTCCGACTTCAGAAACACCGGACCGGTGCGCCAGCGCCCTGCCGGAACCCGCAAGGTGCCGCCGTGACCAACCATCGAGATGGCAAGCTCAAAGGCTCGCGAATTGTCGGCACCTGAAGGATCCGCCCCGCAATCGACCAGATCGACGAGCCCGCTACAGTTCCGCGTATGGAAATCGAGGTAATGCCCGCCTTCGCTCTTGAGGGTATAACTTTGCGACGGGCCCAGACCGGTGAGGGTCAGGACCGATTGCAAAGTTACACCTTCCCTCAGCAACTCTCCCTCGCTCCAGAGGCTCCAGGAAACAGGCTCAGGCAAGCGGTACTTGCCGCCCTCGGCGGCAAAAACGACGGAAACCGCGCGCGCGGACACCGCGCTTAAACGAAGATCGTTGAGCGTCATCGGAAAAACCGTAGATGGAATGTCTTGAGTGCAAGGTTGCCCGGCACCTACCGGGCAACCTGCATCAGGTGTGGATCAACCGAACTCGGCGAGCGTTTCGTTGATCTCCTCGATGATCCGCTCCGCGGCATCCCTGGAATTGATCATGTCGTAGGCATATTCCTCGAGCGTATCGAGGAAGATACCGCGCACTTCCGGGTGCTCGTTCAGCGGCGATACGGTCGGGCCTGTTCCCGCCATGATGATCGCATTGGCCGTAGCCAGCTCGGCGCGAATGTCACCCGCGTCGTTCAATTGCATGGCGGCCGCCTTGCTGGCCGGCAAGCCACGGGTCGTGCCAAGGGCCGCAATCCCTTCCGGCTCGTTCAAGAGACAGTTGAGGATCTGAGCGGCAGCCTCCTGGTTCTGTGAGTTCCTGGAGATCGAGAACATCATGGACGGCTTGCGATAGACGCCCTCGGTTTTGGCACCATCTGTCTTCAGCAGCTTGACCGGAACAAGTTCCTGGCCTTCCTGAAGCGGGTCGGAATACTTGAAGAATGTGGAATCCCATTCGTAGGAGCCGGCGATGCGGCCATCCCACCACTGCGGATTTTCGTAGAGGCGGACGTTGCCCGCGGCCGCGACGTCCTTCTGGGACATGACCACGCCCTCAGCGACCATCTTGCCATAGAAGTCGATAGCGGCGGCCAGCTCCTCTGGCGTCCACGCGACGCGGTTGGTCTCCGGATCGACGAGATCCTTGCCGGTCTGCTGTGTCGCATAAAGCGATACGAGCAGAGCCGCTGTCTCCTTGATCGCATTCATCGGGTAATAGTCAGCGCCAAGCTTTTCCTTCAGCGTCGCACCGGCCGCAAAAAGATCGTCCCAGGTCTGCGGCACAGCAATGCCGGCCTTGTCGAAAGTCGTCTTGTTGAAGAAGAACGTCCGCCCGGTTGTCGATAGCGGAAGACCGTTCAGCTTCCCGGAAACCGTGGTCGACGCCAGCTGATCCGAGCTCCAGTTGCTCAGGTCGATCGTGCCGGAGAACTGGTTGAGGTCCGCAAAGCCTTCGCCCGTCGCAGAAAACAGCGGCAGCCACGGCCAGTTGATCTGCATGATGTCGGCTTCCGTGCCGCCCGCGATCTGGGTCGTGACCTTTTCCAGATGTCCGGACCAGCCGGTATACTCCGGTTTGATGCTATGGCCGTATTTCTCGCCACAGACCTTCAAGGCTTCCTGCGTCGCGGCGTGACGGCTATCGCCGCCCCACCAGGACATTCTCAACTCGGCCGCACCGGCGACCGATGATGTGAACATCAGCGCACCAGCTGCAACACTCGTAAGAAACTTGCCAGTCATTTCAGTTTCCTCCCATTTGAACCCGAAAGGTGATCAAGCTGCACATCGCGCGAGGGAAACATTGTCCCCGCTAATGGTATCGAAAACATGGACGGCCGCAGCGTTGGGCTGCAGGCGAATTTGGCCGGCGCTCATGTCCATCGCCTCATAGGCTTCCGCGCTGACCACGGCGATGACCTGCGCATCGCCAAGGTCCACATAAACGTAGACTTCGTGCCCCATGAACTCGACGTGTGTAATCCGTCCGGAGAGCCCGCTTTCCGCATCATTTGCGACGACATCGAAATGCTGCGGCCGCACACCGACCGTTGCATTCAAGGCGGCATTTGCGCCCAGGCGACTGCCGAGCTCGCGGCCAAGACGGACACTCTGACCACCGAGGCTGAACACGGGGTCGGACGGGTTTTCCACCCGCCCTTCCATGAGGTTCATTTCCGGCGAGCCGATGAAACCTGCAACGAAGAGATTTGCCGGTTGCGTGTAGAGTGTCTTTGGGTCGGCGACCTGCATGATACGCCCATCCTTCATGACGCAGATCCGATCCCCCATGGTCATCGCTTCCGTCTGGTCATGTGTGACATAGACAACCGTTGCCGGTTTGCCTTCCTGCTTCAGGCGGCGATGCAGGGATGTAATCCGTACCCGCATGGATGCACGCAGCTTCGCATCGAGGTTTGAAAGCGGCTCGTCGAAGAGAAAGACCTCCGGCTTCTTGATCAGCGCCCGGCCCAGCGCCACGCGCTGCGCCTGGCCGCCGGAAAGCTCCTTGGGCAAACGGTCGAGCAATTCCTCGATCTCCAGGATCCGCGCGACTTCCTGGGTCGCCGCGTCCCTCTCCGCCTTCGGCATGTTCTGAATGCGAAGGCCGAAGGACAGGTTCGAGCGGACCTTCATGTGCGGATAGAGCGCATAGTTCTGGAATACCATGGCTATGCCGCGCTTGCCGGGGGGCAGAGCATTCACCACGCGATCGCCGATCCGCACTTCGCCGCCGCTGATGCTCTCAAGGCCCGCAATCATGCGCAGGGTCGTGGACTTGGCGCAGCCGGAGGGGCCGACGAGCACCATGAACTCGCCCTCTTCGACATCCAGATCGATGCCGTGCACCGCCTTGAAGCTGTTGCCGTAGACCTTTTCCAGGTTTCTCAGTTGCAAGCGTGCCATGGTTATCCCTTAACCCCGCCGGTTGAGATGCCCTCGATGAAGTATTTCTGGGCCATGAAGAAAACGATCAGCGCGGGCGCGAGGGCCAGAACCGACATGGCGAGAATGCGGTTCCACTCGAAGGCCTCGGTCGTGTCGATCGACAGTTTCAGCGCAAGGCTGATTGGATACTTGTCGACCGACGATATGTAGATCAGGGGCCCAAGGAAGTCGTTCATGGTCCACATGAACTGGAACAGGCAGACGGAGATCAGCGCGGGCGCCAGCATCGGCACGACGATAAAGACCAAGGTCTGCAGGCTGTTGGCGCCGTCGACACGGGCGGCCTCCTCCATGTCGCGGGGAATGGCGCGCAGGAACTGGACCAGCATGAAGACGAAGAAGGCGTCTCCAGCCAGGGCCGATGGCACCCAGAGCGGCAGGAAAGAGTCCAGCCAGCCAAGATCCCGGAACAGGAGATACTGCGGGATACGGGTCACCACGTTCGGCAGAAGCAGGGTTGCGATCAGCGTGGCAAACAGAAACTTCTTCCCGGGGAATTCGAAGCGCGCAAAACCGTAGGCCACCGCGGTGCACGAGATTGCTGTCCCTATGGTCTTCGGCAGGATGATCAGGAACGTGTTCCAGAAGAAATGCCCGAAGCTGTAGGGTGTCGACGTTTTCCAGCCGTGAATATAGCCATCGAATGTCGGGTCTGTCGGAATGAAACCGGGATTGGCGAAGATCTCGGAGTTCGTCTTCAGGGAGGCACCGATCAGCCAGATCAGCGGGTAGAGCATCACGAAGCCGACCACCACCAGAAGCGTGTAGCGAATGGCGGCAGAAATCCGGTCCTGTCGCGCCTGACGCGCCGCATAGGCGCGGGAGGCTTCGAAAGCGACATCATCGGTTTCGGAGTTATCGACCTCCGACAAGGGCGTGCGTGCATCCATGGCTCAGCTCCTCTTGTCGCCCGCGTAGTAGACCCACTTCTTGGACGACCAGAAGGCGACCACGGTGAGCACCATGATGATGACGAACAGCACCCAGGCGATCGCGGAGGCATAGCCCATGTCGAACTTCTTGAAGGCTTCGTCGTAGATGTAGAGCGGCAGCAGGTAAGTGGATTTCAGCGGGCCGCCCTCGGTAATGATGTAAGGGCCGTTGAACTCCTGGAATGCCTGGACCATCTGCATGATCAGGTTGAAGAAGATCACGGGCGTGATCAGCGGCAGCGTGATGAAGACGAAAGTGTGGAGCTTGTTCGCCCCATCAATGGCAGCCGCTTCGTAGAGCGACTTGTCTATCGACTGCAGCGCCGCCAGGAAGATGACCATGGCCGAACCGAACTGCCACATGCGCAGGAGCGTGATCGTGAACAGGGCGTTCTGCGGATCTCCGAACCAGTTGACTGCCTCGAAGCCGAGTCCGGTCAGCATCATGTTCACAAGCCCCGCATCGGCAAAGATGTAGCGCCACAACACCGCGATCGCGATCGAGCCGCCAAGGATCGACGGCACGTAGTACGCTGTGCGGAAAAAATTGATGAAGGCCAGACGGTAGTTCAGGATGTAGGCGATGAAGAGCGCGAAGGCGAGCTTCAGCGGCACTGTCGTGAATACATAGATCAGGGTTACGCTGAGCGACTTGCGGAACGTCCGGTCGCGGGTGAACAAGTCGATGTAGTTGTCGAGCCCAGCCCAGCGCGGAGAACTCATGAGATTGTAGTCGGTGAAGCTCAGGTAGAGCGACGCCAGGAACGGGATCGCGGTGAAGGCCAAAAGCCCCGCGATATAGGGAGCAAGATACCCCAGACCGAGAAGGCGCCCCTCGCCGGCCTGCCCGTCCGTGACGGCGGCCCTATGTCCTGCAGCGCTACCCATGTACCCCTCCCGGGCACCGGATATCGCCGATCAAGCGGTTTTCGGTTTTGTACATTTATCTTCGTCGCGACCAAGCATCCTTCATTCCGGAGCCGAGCTCCAGAAAGGTCGTTGTGTCGCCTCCTCCCGGCGATCCTGAACTGGATCGCACTGTGTTGCGTTGTTTATGCCCGTGAACTAGCCTTCATGAAATTCACAATTTCGGACAAAAAGATGGACGAAATCGAAGGTAGCATTCTGGCTGGCATTCCGGCGCAAGCGCTCAATCTGAGCCTGACCCGTTCCACCATACGCATGCAACATTCACAAAGCTGGTTTATCGACAAGACCAACAAGGTCGATGATCTTCTGATCTGCCTTGAGGGCGAAGGGCGGTACCTGATCGACGGCAAGGAGATCAGCCTGACACCCGGAGATTCGCTCCTGATCCGCCGCGGCCAGCGCTTCAGGGGATGGAACCCGCAACCAGAGCCCTACACAGGCATAGCGCAGCACTTCTCCCTGACGATCTTCAATCAGCACAACCTGGTGGACCAGATGGATCTGTCCGGGAAGGTTCGCCTGTCCCGCTGGAAAGTGCTGGAACCGCTCGTCCACTTCTATCGCCAGTCAGCACCGGCGACCTCGACGACGCTGACCCAGCACCACCTGTTCATGTTCCTTTTGATTTCCTACATCGATGACGCGTTTGTCGCGTGGCGGCAACATGACGAGACGATCATGGGCAAGGGAGATGCCCTCGCCCTGTCGGTGATGCTGGCAGCGACCCAGATCAGTGCTGATCCGCTCAGGGCCGGGCTCGCGGACAGCGTGGTCGAGGCCGCGCCCTATAATCCGGACTATTTCCAGCGCGAGTTTCGCCGCCGGATCGGCTGGACGCCGCGCAAGTATCAGGAATTCAAGCGTATGGAGCGGGCCATGCATTTCCTGGAATCAGGGCGGAGCGTCAGCGAGAGCGCAGCCGAAGTCGGCTACCAGGACGTCTATTATTTCTCGCGCATGTTCAAACGGCACATCGGAACGAGCCCGCGCGGCTATGTCGACAGCGTCCGGCAGAACCGTGACGGCGCCTTCCCTCGCGGCGAGGAAGACGGTCAGGTGCACTATCCGGTGTTCCGCGACGTGACGCCATTATAGCGCTCGAGCTCTACTCCGCTGCGATCTGCCGCTGGAACGGATACTGATGGACACGTCCGTCGGCGACCATGACGATGGTCGATGACGGCACTTCGACCCAGCAGCCGGCTGCCTCATCCAGCGGCTCGGAGACGATGAGGGTTCCGTCGGCAAACGTCCGGTAGTAGAGACTGGGGGCCTGCTCGTCGGATGCGTAACGCGCGGCAAAGATCCGGGTGCCGTCGGACCATGCAGCCGACAGGCGCATGTGTGGCAATCCGCCCTCGGCGCGGGCCATGGCTTCGATTTCCTCGACCGTCCGGACCATTGCACCAACAGGATCCTGTTCCAAACCGTAGCCCAACGCGATGAGGAACAGGGCCTCGCTGTCGGTCGCGCCCTTGCGGTGGCGGTAGAGATGGTCCGGGATCATCGTGTCCATCTTCTTGCGGACGTTCTCATAGCCTCCAACCTGGCCGTTGTGCATGAAACTCCAGCGCCGATAGCTGAAGGGATGGCAGTTGTCATGGTTGGTCGACGTTCCTGTCGAGGCCCGGATGTGCGCAAGGAACAGCGGCGAACTGACGTGATGGGCCAGTTGGGTCAGATTGGAATCCGCCCATGCGGGACGCACGTCCTTGTAGATGCAGGGCTCTTGCCGGTTGCCGTACCAGGCGATGCCGAAGCCGTCGGCATTCACCTGAGTCTTGCAGAAGAACGCGTTGCGGCTCTGATGAATGAGCGAATGCTCAGGCGCGCAAATCAGCTCCTCAAGAAATTTCGGAGCACCGCTCCATGCGATCCACCGGCACATCAGGCAGCCTCATGGCGAACGTTGAAACGTGCTGTCGAGGTATCGCAGTCATAGGCATCGCACACGGGATGGGGATTGCGGGCGAGTTGATCTACCGCGTCGATAATGGTGTTCACCTTTTCCTCACTCATCAGAACTGAGAGGTTGAGACGGGTCCAACCGGGTTTTTCGATTTCTTGGCCGGACAGAATGGCATTGCGAAGGCGTTCGGAGGTGTCCTTGTCGTAGCCAAGCAAACGATGGGCATACGGGCCCGCGCAGGCGCATCCGCCGCGCGCCTGAATGCCATGAACATCCGACAGCATGCGCGTGACGAGTTGCTGATGGACATAGCCGCCCTTCTCAAGATCTCGTACACGCAGCGAGAACACAGGAATCCTGCGTTCAGCATGGTCATTACCCATGATCTCGATGGCCGGGTTGTTGCCCCAGACCGCCAAAGCCTTCTGGCGCAGCTCTTCATGCCTCAGGTCCATGAACTTCTGGCCGATGGCTTCCTTGACCAGAAAGCAGAGCGCTGCGCGAATATCGCCGACCACATTGGGCGTTCCTGCTTCCTCGCGTGTTGCCAGGTCACCGGAGTAGTCACGCCCCCATGGCGACACGAAACGAACCGTTCCGCCACCGGGAAAAACGGGCAAGTCGCGCCGGACTGCGGCCTTGCGTACAAGCAGAATGCCGGACGCGCCGGGCCCGCCCAGGAACTTGTGGCTCGAAATGACCATGGCATCCTTTTCCGCATCGGAACCCGGACGCATGTCGGTCGGCAGGTAGGGCCCGCTGCCGGCGCAGTCCCAGACCGCCAGGGCGCCATGTTGCTTCAGGACACGGGTTACGGAATCGGCGTCGGTGACGATACCGGTCACGTTGGACATCATGGAGAATGCGCCGACCTTGAGACGGTTTGGGCCCGCCTCGATCAGAACCCTCGAGAGTTCATCGAGATCGGGACCGCCGCAGGCAGTTTCGCGGATCTCGACAACTTCTGCGCCGCTTTCGCGCCATGGCAGGATATTGGAATGGTGCTCATAGGGACCGATGACGACCAGAGGCCTCTCGCCAAGCTTTGTGGCATCAGTGACACCCAGAAGATGGACCAGCCGGTTCAGTCCGGAGGTTGCGCCGGACCCGCTGAAAATGGTTGCGAACCGGCCGTCCGCCCCGCAAATGCGCGCAATCTCCGCACGAGCGGACTCGCGCAGCCGGGTCATGTAGCTGCCGCAGAAGGACGCCTGGGTATGACTGTTGGCATAGTACGGAAGGACCTCTTCCAGAACGAAGTCCTCGATCTGGCGAAGAGCCCGGCCCGAAGCAACGTAGTCTGCATAGATCAGGCGTTTGGGGCCGAAGGGCCCCTCAATGACTTTGCCATCCCCGATCAGTCCGCGCTGCAGTCTTTCGACCAGGTCCGGTGCTTGCAACGATGCACGAAATGCCTCGAGCGGCATGGCGATTTGTTTACCTGACATGTTGGCACCCCGACATCCGAATTACGGGAAGAGCCTAAGATGGAGATCGGTGTGATTTCCTCACCAGAGTTTATCGCCACTGCGTTAATTTTGTGTCATATGAACGAACATGATACAGAAACTCGACAAGATTGATCGAAAGATCCTTAAATGCCTGCAGCAAGATAGCCGCATGTCACAGAGGGAAATCGCCGAGAAGGTCGGACTCTCGCAAAACGCGTGCTGGCGACGCCTCAAGACCATCGCGGAAAGTGGCCTGATCAAGGGACATACGATTCGCCTCGACCCGGTCGACCTCGACCTGAACCTGACGATCTTTGTCATGATCCGTACCCGGCATCACTCCAGGGATTGGCTGGAATTGTTCCGCAAGGAGGTGCTGTCGATCCCCAACGTGATCGATTTCTATCGGGTCGCCGGTGACTACGACTACATGCTGAAGATCATGGCCGAAGACATGAATGCCTTCGACCGGATCTACCAGAAGCTGATCGACAAGATCGATCTGGAGACCGTCACCTCCTACATGACCATGGAAGCCATCGCCGATTCCCGCGACTTGCCGCTCTGAAAGCTGCGATGTGGCGGTCCAGCAACCGCCTTCAGTCAAGCAGGCGGTCGGTGACGGCAGCTGAGATCCAGATGCAGGTGAGCGTGATCCAGGCCGTCACAGCAAAGATGGAGGCGCCGCTGACCCCGGCTCCCACCGCACAGCCGCCAGCCAGCATGCCGCCGAAGCCCATGAGTGCCGCGCCGGTCATGTACCGCGCCATGGAGCGCCCGCCCTCGAACCCTTGAAGCTGCAGTTCACGCGTGAGCAGAGCGGCCAGGAAAGATCCCAGGAATACTCCAGGAACCAACCCGATATCGAAGTCGGCATAGCTCCCCGGTGGAGAGAGAAACAGCATCAAGGTATCCGCAGAAGGCCCTGTGAACGTTACTGCTTCAACCTGAACCGGGTCGAAAGCATGAAGCGACAACGAGTAGGTGAACCACCAAGCGAACGGGATCGCCAGACCGGCCAGGCCGGCAGCGACCATCTGCCATTTCGGCGCCTTGGCATAGACGGCAATGACCAGTCCGGCAGTGAACCACAAGGCACCGAACGCAATCGCGGCAGCTTCAGAAAAGCCGGTCAGAGCAATCAGGTCGTTGCCGCCGATGTCGGCCGTGGTCCACCAACCTGCGATCCAACCGCGGAATGGTTGGAGGATCCCGCGCAGGCTTGCCTGTGCCATGACCGCGAACACCAGTCCGGAAAGGAGCGCCCGGAGGTTCCCAGTGGCCGACAGCACCAGAAGACGGCTTGCACACCCACGTGCCAGTACCATCCCGGCCCCGAACATCAGCCCACCGATCGCCGCACCCGAGAGACTTTGCGGAGAGGCCAGTTGCCGCGCCTCCTGGGTCTCCAGGAAGCCTGCCATCCTAAGCCCCTGAGTCACCAGCAGTGCAGTTGAAAAGGAAAACAGCCAAACCGAGAGCCTTGCTCCGAAGCGGCCATGGGCAAATTCAAGGGATGCCGCCCGAAGACAAAACCGGCTTTGCTGGGCAAAAGCGCCAAAGATCACACCAACAGTAAGTCCGCCGGCAACGAGCACCGCATTTTCCGAAAACCGGTCCAGCAAGAAACTCAGGTTCATAGGTCTGCTCCCCTTATGTCCGCCTTGCCGGGAACCGCATTGCAAGGCTGAGATCGGCGCATCTCCGCCCCCGCGGCCCGTTTGCGCATTGACGTTTCTCAAGGAACAGGAGATAAATTCAAAAAATTGCATATGTGGAGGAAATAATGCGGTCAGTTCCCAAAGCCCGTCAGGGATCGAGGTCCTCGAATGCGTCGTCCCTGTCGCGCCGCACGCTGCTCACAGGCGCAGGCGCTCTCGCAGCCGGGGCAATGGCCGGGTTTGGCATTCGTCCGCTATGGGCCAATCCGATCAGCCTTTCAGACGGCGAGGTGCAGGTGTTCTCGGACGGCAATCTTGGCCTGCCGATGAACTTCATCCTGCCGGAGCAAACGGAAGCTGAAATCGCCGCACTGATGGAACCGCACGGGCTCAGCACGACAATGCTGACACCTGACTGCAACGTCACCCTTCTGCGCCGCGGTGACAGGATCGCCCTCTTCGATGTCGGATCTGGATCCAACTTCCAGCCGACGGCCGGAGAACTCTTGAGCGGGCTTGAGGAAGCCGGCGTCGATCCGTCCGACATCACCGACGTGATCTTCACCCATGCCCATCCCGACCATCTTTGGGGTGTTCTAGACGAGTTCGATGACCCGGTCTTCTCCGAGGCCCGGTACCTGGTCCCCCAGGCGGAGTGGGACTACTGGATGGCCGACGATACGCTGGCCAACATGCCCGAGGAACGCAAGAGCTTCGTCGTCGGCGCACAATCCCGCTTCGAGGCGATTTCCGACCAGGTCGAGATGATCAACCCGGGTCAGGAAGTGTTCCCGGGGGTCGAGGCGCTAGATACATCGGGCCATACGCCCGGCCACACGTCCTACATGATCCACGACGGTAGCGAGAGCCTGCTCGTTCTTGGCGACGCGATCTCCAATGCCGTCATATCGTTCGAACGCCCGGAGTGGCATTCGGGCTCGGACCAGGACCGGGAAAAAGGCGCGCAGACACGCAAGAGCCTGCTGGACCGGCTTGCAAATGACCAGAGCCGCATCATCGGCTATCACCTGCCCAACCCCGGCATCGGCCGCGCCGAGAGAGACGGAACCGCTTACCGGTTCGTGGCCGAGAGCTGAGGCAAACGAGACGTCCGGGCAGAGCCTACTCGGCCGCCTGTCCGGACGAGCCGGCATCGTTCCGCCGGAACGCGGCAAGAAACGATCCTTCCAGAAGGTAGCCGAGCCCGATCCGGGCACCAAATGCCATCGAGAGCATTGTCAGGGGCACGTTGAGCGCGAGGGTCGACAGCCCCGTAACGCCCTGCCCGATCGTGCAACCCATGGCAAAGACTCCACCGACACCCATGAGGAAGGCGCCAATCAGATGGCGCGACAGTTCCCGCGCATCGTCACAAGCCTCCCAGCGGCTGTCCTTCTTCCAGATGGCACCGGCTATCGCCCCGATCAGTGTGCCCGCGATAAGGCCAACACCGTAGTCCGGCAGGGTCCCTGTGTACGTCACAAACCGCAGAATCGTGTCGCCGACGGGCACCACGAAGGACCCAGCCTCAATCTGAACAGGCTCCAGAGCCATCCGTGAGACCCATGTCGTTGCCGCCCAGCCGGCGACGATCACGGCACCGATCGAGACCGCAGTCAGAATATCCCAACCCTTTCGCCGGTAGGCCTTGTCCCGGAACACCCACAGCAGCATGACCGCCAGCACGGTGACGGCGGCCGCGCCGCCAACCTCCAAGCCGACAAGATAAGACAGGACACTTCCGAGAGACTGATCGCCGGCAAAGGACATATCCAGCGCCAGGTCGTCAACAATCAGAACACGGAGCTGGGCAATCAGGCCACGCTGTGCGGCAAGTGCCGACAAACCCAGAACGATCAGAACGATGAGTGCCCTCAGGCTTCCCCCGCCCAGTCGGATAACGGCGCCAAATCCGCAGGTCCCGACAAAGGCCATGCCGATACCGAAAATCAGACCTCCGATGATCGCCCCGCTCCAGGGCAGGATCGGAGCCAGATAAAACGATCGGGAAATGTCGGCGTAGCCGGCAAACGCCAGGGTTTGCGTTCCGGCCAGCGCAACGGCCGCTGCCAGAACCCAGGTCCGCAGGCCACTTGCATCGCCCGCGTACCAGTAGCGTTCCAGCGATGACAAGGTACAGAACCGGTTTACCCGGGCAGCAAATCCAAGGACGCAGCCTGCGGCAATGCCTAGCACCGGCAGGATCATAAGGGGGTCGATGTCGCTCATCTGACTTGCTCCTCCCAAAGCAATCGAGCCGCCTGAACGGCGCGAATGGACACGCTCCATCCCCACGTTCCGGCCTGCGATGCATCGAGGGCTACCAGGCAAGGCATGCAGTGGAACGGGCTCAACTGTCGCTTGAGCGAACGTCCTTACAGAACAAATCATAGAGAGACGCGATGATCGTGCCAATCTCTCCTTCGACCAGACTGTAATAGATCAGGCGGCCGTCGCGACGGGAAATGACGAGACCATCGTTACGCAGACGGGCAAGCTGCTGAGACACCGCCGCCTGTGGCATGGTCAGAATTTCTTCAAGCTCGGAAACCGACTTCTCGCCTTCGGCCAGCAGGCAGAGGATCAACAGACGAACTTCATGGGACAGCGCCTTGAGAAGGTCGCTCGCCTTGCGTGCCTGCTCCACCAGGACGTCGAAGTCCTTCGGATCAATTCCGTTTTCAAGGACCGGAAGGTTCATCTCTCAAAAGCCCAGTCTGATTTGCGTCATTTCCCGGATAGGGGCCTTACACCAGTTTTGGATACTGTGAAACCCCGTGAGCGGTTGCGCCACGTTCGACGCGCCCTGGTTGCAGTCAGTTCGTAGCAGACGGCAGCTTGCCGAGCATTTCGGTTAGCATCGGGTAGAAGAAGTGTTCACCCGGATATCCGCGCAGCCTTGCTATCTCCTGCCCTTTTTCAACCAGAATGAAGGTTGGCGTGACCCGTTCTGGCCTCACCCCGGTCAAGTCGTCAGGCCATTTCTGATGGATATCGACCCTGCGCAACGGTGCCTTTCGACCTTCTTCGGTCTTGTCATAGGCAACACCTATTTCCTGGTTCCAGCGCTCGCACCAGACGCACCCGCCCTGCTCCAGCATGACAAGTTCCGCGGCCTGCACACTGCTCCCGAAGGACGCAAAGCCAAGCGCCAGCCAAAAAGCAAAGAAACGTCTGCGCACTGTGCGCCCCCTTTCGTTTCGAATAATATATATTAGAAAATGCATGTTTCAAACCGACAGTTGGCCGGTCACGCAAACGTCATGAGCCAGCGATTCTGGTGCCGGTGCAGGCAAACAAGCCATCCCTGAATGCTGACCCAGTGATTTTCGCAACCTCTGAACGACTGGGAGCACCAGGGAGGAAGCTGCATGGCGCAAGAAAAATTGCTGATGTTTTCCAGTAAATTATGTAATCTCCGGGCTCCAACCCAATGCGCATGTGCGCCCGTGCCATGCGAAAAGTTTCCAAGTCACGCAAAAAGACCTATTGGCAACACATTCAAAAAATCATATCTTTCAAATCGAGGAGGATGCCGGTGCACACCTGTGACCGGTGATGGATTGCTCCTGATTGAAGGAACAATCTTGGAGAGGAGGAAAGCCGACGCGATGAAAAAAGGCTTCAAAATAACTCTGGCTGCAGCTTGTACGCTGTTTGCCGGTTCGGCAATTGCCGAAACGATCACGCCGGAAAACGTGAAGATCGACGACATGGCAGTTGCAGCGTCCCTGACGGGCACTGCAGGCGATGCAACGGTCGGGCGTGAAACCTTTGCGGACCGCAAGAAGGGCAACTGCCTTGCCTGTCACGCAAACAGCGATCTGAACAACCAGCTGTTCCACGGAGAGGTCGGCCCACCCCTGGATGGTGTTGCAGAGCGCTGGACCCCGGAGCAACTGCGCGCGATCATCGTGGACAGCAAGCAGGTGTTTGGCGAACAGACAATCATGCCGGGCTTCTACACACTCAATGTCGGCAAGGACGTTGCAGAAGAACATGCCGGCAAGACCATCCTGTCGGCTCAAGACGTGGAAGACGTCGTCGCCTACCTGACGACCCTGACCGAATAAGAAATAAGACCCAAGGAGGAAGGGATGACCCTTACCAGACGCGAAGCGCTCGGCCTTACGGCAGGCGCCGCAGCATTCATCACCTTCGGTGGCAAGCTCGCCTTTGCGGCAGCAGCTGAGACCGAAGAAGCAATCAAAGCCTTTGCGGGCGGCGCGATGCCGGCTGCTGGCAAGATCAGTCTCGATGCACCGGAGATCGCGGAAAACGGCAACACCGTTCCGGTCGCGGTCAGCGTCGAAAGCCCGATGACCGCAGACAACTATGTCGAGTCCGTCATCATTCTGGCGGAAGGCAACCCGAACCCGGCAGTTGCAACCTTCCACTTCACCGCAATGAGTGGCGAAGCTTCCGCAAAGACCCGCATCCGTCTTGCCAAGACCCAGAACGTCATCGCAGTCGCAAAGATGAGCGACGGCACGACGTTCATGGACAAGAAGGAAGTCAAGGTCACCATCGGCGGCTGCGGCGGCTGATCAGGCTAGAAGGATAAAGAAAAATGGCAGCAGCGAAACCGCGCGTCAAAGTCCCGAAAAGCGCCTCAAAGGGCGAAGTCGTTGTCCTCAAGACGCTTATCAGCCATCCGATGGAGTCTGGTCAGCGCAAGGACAAGGAAGGCAATCTGGTCCCGCGCCAGATCATCAACAAGTTCACCTGCGAGTACAACGGACAGCTGGTCTTTTCCTGTGACATGGATCCGGCCGTTTCCGCGAACCCCTACCTGGAGTTCAGTGCCAAGGTCGAAGAGAGCGGCACGTTCAAGTTCACTTGGGTGGACGACGACGGCAGCGTCTACACGGAAGAAAAGAAGCTCACCGTCCAGTAATGGCACGGATGCTGTTTCTTCAATTCATTCAAATCGGGAGGAGACGATTTGGCCAAGATGATTAAGACTGCTGCAACTCTCGCAGGCCTCATGATTGCAGGCGCGGGCACCGTTGCCCTCGCCGGCGGTCCGGTGGACGAGAAGCTTGTTATCGACGGGGAACTGGAAATGGTGACCCGCACCGCGGCGCCGGAAGGACATCCCCTCGATGAGGTGATCTCCGGATGGCATTATCGCACGGACGAGACCCGGGAGATGGAGGCCGACAGCTTCCAGAACCCGGCCATGCTCTACGTCGAACGCGGCGAGGAGATCTGGAACACCGCCGAAGGCAACGCAGGCAAGTCCTGCGCATCGTGTCACGGTGACGGTGACGAATTCCTCAAGGGCGTCGGCGCGAGCTATCCCAAGTGGAATGCGGAAGCCAACAAGCCGTTCAACATCGAACTTCAGATCAACGCTTGCCGTGAAAAGAACATGGAAGCGAAGCCCTACAAGTTCGATGCAGGCGACCAGAAGGCACTGACGACCTTCATCAAGCACAAGTCGATCGGCATGCCGGTCAAGATCGACCTGTCTCAGGGCGAGATGCAGGATTGGTGGGAGAAAGGCAAGGAAAAGTACTACACCCGTACCGGGCAGCTGAACCTTTCCTGTGCCACCTGTCATGAAGATTACAACGGCTACTACATCCGTGCCGACCACCTCAGCCAGGGCAACGTCAACGGGTTCCCGACCTACCGCCTGAAGCAGGCATCCATGGTGTCCCTGCACAACCGCTTCCGCGGCTGTATTCGCGACACCCGCGCCGAGTTCCCGGCGGCCTTTTCCGATGAGCTGATGGCTCTCGAAGTCTACGTCACCTGGCGCGGCACCGGCCTTTCGGTCGAAACGCCGGCGGTACGCCAGTAACGCTCCGGTGCGGCGGACCTGTCCGCCGCACCACTTGACCCGGGACGGGTGAAACGTCCCAAAGCTTTAATATCATCGGTGATCCAAGTCCGGTGCACGTATGTTCGTGCGTCAATGGTCGAACTTTGCCCGGATTGGGCCGAAACGAAACAACACAACGCACCGATGAGCTGGAGGTAAGAATGTTTTCACGACGCGAGTTCCTGATGGCCGCGACTGCCACAAGTGCACTGCTCGGTTCGGGCATGGCAGGCAGTTGGTCGAAACTCATGGCGCAACAAGGCCTGAGTGAGGAGACGCTTCTGGCGATGGAGCCCAAGGGCAATGTGACGCTGGTTCACATCACCGACATTCACGCCCAGCTCAAACCTCTTTATTTCCGCGAGCCGTCGATCAACCTCGGCATCGGGGAAGTGTCCGGCAAACCTCCTCACGTGACCGGAGCCGACTTCCTCAAGCTGTATGACATCCAGCCCGGAACGCCCGACGCCTATGCCCTCACCTCCGAGGACTTCGTGTCGCTTGCCAAGACCTATGGCCGCATGGGTGGGCTCGATCGCGTCGCCACCATCATCAAGCGCATCCGCGCCGAGCGCGGCAGCGACAACTGCCTGCTGCTGGACGGCGGCGACACCTGGCAGGGAAGCTACACGGCGAATATGACCCAGGGTCAGGACATGATCACGGTCATGAACGCCCTTGAGCCGGATGCAATGACGGGCCACTGGGAATTCACCTATGGCACCGACCGGGTGAAGGAAGTTATCGAGTCCCTGCCCTTCGCATTCCTCGGGTCCAACATTTACGACAATGAATGGGACGAACCGGCCTTTGAACCCTGGAAGATGTTCGAGCGCGGCGGAACAAAGATCGCGGTCATCGGCCAGGCCTTTCCATACACCCCCATCGCAAACCCGCGCTGGATGATCCCTGGCTGGTCATTCGGCATCCGCGAGGAAGATATTGCGGCCCACGTCGAGGAAGCCCGCGCTGAAGGCGCCGAGCTTGTTGTGCTTCTCTCCCATAACGGCTTCGACGTGGACCGCAAGCTCGCTTCCCGTGTTGATGGCATCGATGTCATCCTGACGGGCCACACGCACGATGCCCTGCCTGAGCCGGTCATCGTCAACAACACGCTGGTGATCGCGTCCGGCTCCAACGGCAAGTTCGTCTCCCGTCTGGATCTCGACGTGAAGGATGGCGCACTGGCTGGCTATAGCTATCGTCTCATTCCGGTGTTCTCCGACATCATCACACCGGATGCGGACATGGCGGCGCTGATTGATGAGGTCCGGGCACCCCACGCTTCGGAACTCGCCCGCAAGATCGGCACGACGGAAAGTCTCCTCTACCGTCGTGGCAACTTCAACGGCACGTTCGACGACCTCATCTGTCAGGCCCTTTTGGAAGAACGGGACGCACAGATCTCCCTGTCGCCCGGCTTCCGCTGGGGAACCAGCCTTTTGCCCGGCCAGGACATCACCGTCGAGGACCTGCATAACGCCTGTGCGATGACCTACCCGGCGGCCTACCGCTCGGCCATGAACGGGCAGATGCTCAAGGACATCCTTGAGGACGTTGCCGACAACCTGTTCAACCCTGATCCCTACTACCAGCAGGGCGGTGACATGGTTCGCGTCGGCGGCATGGGATACACGATCGATCCGTCCAAGGACATCGGTTCGCGCATCACCAACATGACACTTCTGGAGACCGGCGAAACCATTGATCCGACTAAGGAATACACGGTTGCCGGCTGGGCCTCAGTCAATGAAGACACCGAAGGTCCGGCAATCTGGGACGTCGTCGAGAGCCATCTGTCGAAGAACCCGACAGTGAAGCTTCCGGACAATCAGTCCGTCAAAGTGATCATCTGATCCATTGCCCCATCGACAACAAGAAACGCCAATCCCCCACACGCCAATCCCGAGGAAAAGACATGAGTAACTCGAAGGTTTCGGGACAGCCCCCCAAGGAAACCGGCGTCAACCTGAGCCGTCGCTCGCTTCTGAAGGCCGGACTTGCCGGCGGAGGCGCTGCGGTTAGTGCCGGTGCCCTGACAGGCTCCGCCCTGGCCGGCGGCGATCCGCTGATCACCGAGGTCCAGGACTGGAACCGCTATCTCGGTGCCGGTGTTGATGAAGCCCCGTATGGCCTGCCGTCCGAGTTCGAAGCGCATGTCGTGCGTCGCAACGTTCCGTGGCTGACCGCCGACGCCGTGGCTTCGATCAACTTCACCCCGCTGCACGAGCTGGACGGCATCATCACGCCGAACGGCATCTGCTTCGAGCGCCATCACGGCGGCGTTGCGCAGATCAATCCGGCCGACCATCGCCTGATGATCAACGGCCTCGTAGATACGCCGCTGGTCTTCACCATGGAAGACCTGAAGCGCTTCCCGCGCGAGAATCACGTCTACTTCCTCGAATGCGCCGCAAACGGCGGCATGGAATGGCGCGGCTCCCAGCTCAACGGCTGCCAGTTTACCCACGGCATGATCCACAACGTCATGTACACCGGCGTCAAGCTGAAGACGCTTCTTGAGGAAGCAGGTGTCAAGACCAACGGCAAGTGGGTCCTTCCGGAAGGCGGCGACGCATCGCACATGACCCGCTCGATCCCGATCGAAAAGGCCCTCGACGACTGCTTGGTCGCGTGGAAGATGAACGGCGAAGCACTTCGCCCCGAACAGGGATATCCGCTCCGTCTCGTCGTTCCCGGCTGGGAAGGCAATATGTGGGTCAAGTGGCTGCGCCGCCTGGAAGTGGGCGATCAGCCGTGGCATCACCGTGAGGAAACGTCCAAGTACACCGACCTTCTCGAAGGCGGAAAGGCACGCCGCTTCACCTGGGTCATGGACCCGAAGTCGGTCATCACCTCCCCCAGCCCGCAGGCCCCGATCACCCACGGCAAGGGCCAGACGGTGATTTCCGGCCTCGCCTGGTCCGGCAACGGCCGCATCACGCGCGTCGATGTTTCCCTGGACGGCGGCCGCAACTGGAAAACGGCGCGTTTGGATGGGCCAAGCCTCACCAAATCGCTGCACCGATTCTATCTCGACATTGAGTGGGACGGATCAGATCTGCTGCTCCAGTCCCGGGCAATGGACGAGCATGGGTATTACCAGCCGACCAAGGACGAGTTGCGCGCTGCTCGCGGCGAGAACTCGATCTATCACAACAACGGCATCCAGACCTGGCATGTCAAAACAGACGGGACGGTTGAAAATGTCGAAGTTGCTTAAGCTCCTCCCCGTGGCCGCGGTCCTCGCCGCAGCCCCTCTCATCGCTTCCTCCGCTCAGGCAGGAGACGCGGCCGCCGGGGAGAAGGTGTTCAAGAAGTGTGCCGCCTGCCACGCTGTAGGCGATGGCGCAAAAAACAAGGTCGGCCCGCATTTGAATGACATTTTCGGCCGCAAGGCGGGAGAGCTCGAGGGCTTCAAGTACTCGAATGCCATGGCTGAGGCCGGCGCCGAAGGTCTTGCCTGGAATGAGGAAACCCTCACCACCTTCCTGACCAAGCCGAAGGACATGATCAAGGGTACCAAGATGTCCTTCGCAGGTCTGCGCAAGGAGGCCGATCTCGAGAACATCATCGCCTATCTCGAGACGTTCTCCGCAGGTGCAGCAACTGAAGACAAGGCCGAAGCTCCCGCGGAAGCGCCTGCGGATCCACCGGTCGAAACGGCAGTTGCAGAACCTAGCGCACAGCCGGTCTCCAACACGCGTGACGGCGGGGTTTACGGCATCGGCCGTGTCGCTCTGCCGGAAGAAGTCGCAGCATGGGACATTGACGTTCGTCCGGACGGCACTGGCCTACCGGTCGGCTCGGGCACGGTCGCCCAAGGCGAACCGATCTTTGCAGAACAATGCGCGATGTGCCACGGCGACTTCGGTGAAGGCGTCGGTCGCTGGCCGGTGCTCGCCGGAGGTCACGACACACTCACGGAAGATCGCCCGGAAAAGACCATCGGCTCTTACTGGCCCTATCTTTCGACCGTCTATGACTACGTCCGCCGTGCCATGCCGTTCGGCAATGCACGGTCGCTGTCAGACGACGAGGTCTACGCGATCACTGCATACCTCCTGTATCTGAACGATATTGTCGAAGACGAGGATTTCGAGCTGTCGAACGAGAACTTCACCTCGGTGCGCCTGCCGAATGAAGAAAACTTTATCGATGACGACCGCTACGAAGAACCGGTCTACGCGGAGAAGCAGGAGCCCTGCATGAGCGAGTGTACCGCTGAACCGGTCAAGATCACCATGCGAGCCCGTATTCTCGACGTGACACCGGATAGCGACGACGGCGAAAACCAGGGAGCTGGCGCCGTGGACTGACCCCCAGAAGAGCACTGTGGAAGGTAACTGGCTGTGCTCGCTCGGGCCATTCGGCCTCACCTTAGAGCCGGTCCTCTTTTAGAAGGGGACCGGCTTTTTTTGCTTTCTGGCTCACTGCAAAGAGACGCGCCGCCGGCCCTCCTACCCTTCATCCCCGAGCAATTGCTGAACCTCGTGCCTCAGCGCGAATTTCTGGATTTTGCCCGTCGCCGTCTTGGGCAGGGCCTGGAAGACAATCCGCCTTGGCACCTTGAAGCCGGCCAGGTGCTCGCGGCAGAACGCGATCAGGTCGTCCTCGCTTGGAGTTGCATCAAGTGCGTCGCTCAGCTCGACAAAAGCCCAGGGCGTCTCGCCCCACTTAAGATGCGGGGCAGCGACGACGGCTGCCAGCAGCACCGCTGGATGCTTGTGAAGGGCGCTTTCGACCTCAAGCGACGAGATGTTTTCGCCTCCGGAAATGATGATGTCCTTGGCCCTGTCCCGGATTTCCATGGCTCCGTCCGGATGGACGACCGCAAGATCGCCGGTATGGAATACGCCATCGGCAAAGGCCGTCGCATTGGCGACATCGTCGGCATGGTACCCACCCATCAGTGTCGGCCCGGAAATGACGATCTCGCCGAGCTCTGCCGCATCTTCGGCGACAGCCCTGCCATCGGGCCCAACGACCGAAATCCGAGCGCCGGTTGGCAGGCTATGTCCCTGACGCGCAAAATAGGCAGCCCGCTCTGCAGCAGGTCGCTCGGAAACTTCAGCATCGCCCAGCATCCCGCTGACAGGGCCATAGCTCTCGGTCAAGCCGTAGAGATGCAATAGCTCGAAGCCCATGGCATCCATGCGCTCGATCAGGGACGCTGTCGGCGCTGCGCCGCCGGTGGTCACCGTCACCCGCCCTTTCGGGCTGAAGCCACCCGTCCGGTCGGCGTGGTCAAGGAGCATGTAAAGCACCACCGGCGCACAGGACATGTGGGTCACACCGGTTTCGGACAGCGCGCGCAGGATGACGGCCGGATCGACCCCTTCGATGCAAACGTTGCATCCTCCAGCCGCGGCGACCGCCCACGTTTGGCTCCAGCCGTTGCAGTGGAACATCGGCAAGGTCCACAAGTTGACCGACGACCGGTCAAGGCCGATGCTCATGATGTTGTTGAGTGCGTTCAGATAGGCGCCGCGATGGTGATAGATGACACCTTTCGGCTTGCCGGTCGTGCCCGAGGTATAATTGATGCTGATCGGCTGCCATTCGGAGAGGACGCGCTCGACCAGGCCGAACTCCGCCTCCGGCTGTGTTCGGTCAAACAGGTCGAGAAACAGGCCGCTCGCGGCTCCGGTCTCCGGCCCGATGCCACAGACGCGAACCCTGTCGCCCGCAGCGGCCTCGGCGAGCTGAACGGACGCTGTATCGGTCAACAACAGCTGCGCACTGCAGTGGTCGAGAATGTAGCCGATCGTCTCGACATCGAGCCGGGTGTTGATCGTATTGAGAACTGCGCCGACCATCGGAACGGCAAAATGCGCCACCAGAAGTTCCGGCCGGTTGACCGAAATGATCGACACCGTGTCACCCGGCCCGATTCCCTGGTGTTCGAGAAACCCGGCCATGCGCCGAACGAGCTGTCCGAAATCGCTATATGTCCAGGTTCGCTCGCGCCAGATAATGGCGGGTCGATCTGGTACGACCCGCAAGGACCGCTCCAGAAGCGCCAGTGGCGTCAGCGGAACCCCATTGGCGGCATTGGGCTCCACCCGATCAGGCAAACGCATGGTTGCTCCTCCTCCCTCGCGTCACGCTACGTGGCTCATTCCCTCCCCGGAATGAAACAGACGCCTTATGGTGATGAGGGTGCCATCATGCGGGGCCGATTGGCAATCGGGCCGCGGGCGAGAGTTCCCGTCCGCCAGGGAAATGGCGGACGAGCCCGGCAGTGTCAGACGATGCCGCCGCCAGCTCCCGAGGCTTCCGGACGGATCTGCGCAACCTTTTTCCGGTAACCGGACGCACGGTATGCACCAACCGGGTCAATCGCTCCTCCGGCCTCAAGACGGGCCATGGCAAGGATCGGCTCCACATCGGTGCGGAAGGCGGCCTTCAGCGTGGCCGTTGCCATCAATGGATCGTTATCATTCTGATATCCGTCAAGCGCGACCCGATCCACCAGAAGCGCCTGAGCATAGGCCCGTTGGACTTCCATGGCACTGACCATCAGGCTTTCAATCGGATCGGTGACATTGTGCGACTGGTCGAGCATATGCGCCGGATCGAACCCCGCCACATTCCGCACTTCCGCATCGACAAGCTCGTTGAAGACCAGGAACAGACGATAGGGATCGATCGAACCCGTATCGAGATCATCATCACCGTATTTGCTGTCGTTGAAGTGGAAGCCGCCGAGCTTGCCGAACTGGATCAGCCGGGCAACGATCATCTCGATGTTCACGTTCGGAGCATGGTGACCGAGATCGACAAGGCAATAGGCCTTCTCGCCCAGCTCCTGCGCGATCATGTAGTTGGTGCCCCAGTCCTGAACGACCGTGGAATAAAACGCCGGCTCGTACATCTTGTGCTCGGTAAAGAGCCGCCAGTCTGCCGGAATTTGAGCATAGATCGCCTTGGCACTCTGGAGGTAGCGCTCGAATTGCCTGGTGAAATTCGTCTGACCCGGAAAGTTGGAACCGTCGCCGATCCAGATCGTCAGCGCCTTGGAGCCGATGGCTTTGCCGAGCTCGATGCATTCGATGTTGTGATCGATCGCCTGCTGACGCGTTGCCGCATCCGTGTGGGTCAGCGAGCCGAATTTGTAGGAGTGCGCCTGACCGGCCTGGTCCTGGAAGGTGTTGGAGTTCATGGCGTCAAAGCCAAGTCCAAGCTCTTCGGCTTTTCCTTTCAGAACTGCCGGATCGGCCTTGTCCCACGGAATATGCAGCGAGACATTGGGGGTGGCGCGCGTCAACTCGTTGATGACGGCACAGTCTTCCAGCTTGTCGAAAATGCCCCGCGGCTCACCGGCTCCCGGAAACCGCGCAAACCGTGTTCCCCCCGTGCCAACGCCCCAGGACGGAACGGCAACGCCATAAGCCGCAACCTTGCGCTTGACCGCGTCAATGGCAATGCCGCGACGGTCGAGCTTCTCGCCAAGCGTCTGATAGTCTCGCTTGAGGTCCGACAGACGCGCTTCGTTTTCCCCTGCGATCAGGGACGTCTCAATCATGGTCATGAAATGCTCCCTTAGCGCGTGAAGGCCTGAACGTTGCCAGCATCCACATTGATGATGTTGCCTGTCGATTTTGCAGAAAGCTCGGAGGCAAAGAAATAGGTCGCCTCGGCAATATCCTCAGGCAGAACGGAGCGCTTCAGGAGCGAACGCTGGCGATAGTGCTCTTCCAGTTCGGACGTGTCCTTGCCGTAGGCTTCCGCCCGTTCCTTGAGCCAGTCGCCGGACCAGATCTTTGATCCACGCAGGACCGCGTCCGGATTGACCACATTGACACGGATACCGTCCGGCGCACCTTCAAGCGCCAGACAACGGGCCAGATGCAGTTCCGAAGCCTTGGCCGTGCAGTAGGCACTTGCGCCCGGAGAGGCAGCAAGACCGTTCTTGGACCCGATGAAGATGATCGACCCACCAAGTCCTTGCGCCTTCATGACGCCAAAGGCTTCGCGCGAGACGAGGAAATAGCCGGTCGACAGGATCGACATGTTCTTGTTCCACAGCGCCAGCGTCGTCTCCTCGACCGGAGCCGAGGACGCGATCCCCGCGTTTGAGACCAGGATGTCGACACCGCCGAATTCCAGCGCTGCGCCGGCAAAAGACGCTGCAACCGCCTCTTCGCTGGTCACATCCATGCTGACGGTCCGGACCACGTCGGTGGAATACCGTCCCGCGAGATTGTCGCCGGCAGCTTTCAAGGCCTCGGCGTCGATATCGGCAAGCACCACGCAGGCGCCTTCACGCAGGAACCGTTCCGCTGTCGCCGAGCCGATACCCCCTGCCCCGCCGGTAACCAGAGCGACCTTGCCCGCCAGGCTTTTCGGCTTCGGCATGCGTTGAAGCTTGGCCTCCTCAAGAAGCCAGTACTCGATGTCGAAGGCTTCCTGCTCCGGCAGGCCGCAATAGGTCGAAACGCTCGACGCGCCGCGCATGACGTTGATGGCGTTGGTATAGAACTCGCCCGAAATGCGCGCTGTCGCCTTGTCCTTCGCAAAGGTGACCATTCCGACGCCCGGAATAAGATAGACGACTGCGTTGGGATCGCGCAGCGCCGGGCTGTCCGCTCGCTTGCAGCGCTCATAGTAGGCGGCATAGTCGTCCCGGTAGGCTGCGACTGCGTCGGCCAGACCCGCCAGGGTCCCATCAACATCCGGCTTCTGCGGATCGAAATCAACGACCAGCGGCCGGATCTTGGTGCGCAGGAAATGATCCGGGCAGCTTGTTCCAAGCGCAGCCAAAGCTTCCATGTCATTGGAACAGACGAACTCCAGCACCGCGTCGCTGTCATCGAAATGACCGACCATGTGCTGCTTGCCGCTGACCATGCCGCGGATCGCCGGCATCAGCCGGGCTGCGACATCACGGCGCTCGGCCGGTGACATGGCATGGCACTTCGAGCCGCCAAAAGCCGCCTTTCCGGCGGTCTTGGTTTCAAACCACGCGATCGCCTTGTTGATGATCTCGACTGTGGTTTCGTAACAGGCCTTGGCATCGTCGGCCCAAGTGAAGAGGCCGTGGCTCTCCAGAACGACACCGCGCGCGTCAGGGTTTTCCAGACAGAATTTCTCCAGCCACAGGCCCAGCTCATAGCCCGGGCGCTTCCATGGCAGCCAACCGATGTCGGCACCGAAAATTTCCTGTGTCAGAGCCTTGCTGTCGGCGGCTGCGGCGATGGCAATGATTGCGTCCGGGTGCATGTGATCGACATGGCGCTTCGGGACATAGGCATGCAGCGGCGTGTCGATGGAAGCCGCGCGAGGATTGAGGTTGAAGGTACAATGCGGCAGGTAGCCCACCATTTCGTCTTCAAACTCGACGCCCCGGTACACCCCCTTCAAGGCATTCAGCTTTTCCATGTAAAGCGTTGCAAAACCATCCATCTTGATGGTTCCGACATCCCCGCCCGAGCCCTTGACCCAAAGAACCTCTACCGCATTTCCCGAGAGCGGATCCTTCTCGAGAACTTTGGCCGACGTGTTGCCGCCGCCGTAGTTGGTGATGCGCTTGTCGGATCCCAGAAGGTTGGAGCGATAGAGCAGCAGCTCGGATTCGCTCATGGACGATGCCTTCTGATCGTCCCAAAGGTTCTGGAGCCGGGATCCGGCGGCGGTATTCAACATTTTTTCCTCCCAGACATGCCTGTCAGCACTCGGACATTTTGGTAAACCCTTGCCGGATCACTCGGCGATGTCAATCAAAAACAATCAAATTCAATCATATTGCACCGCATATAAATCATTTATGACGTTTTTTGATTGACAATGCTCGTTAGTGATGGAAACTTTTTGATAACGGGAGGAATGAAATGCACGAGAAGGAACGGCACCGGATCATATTGTCCGCTGTTCAGGAACGTCCGGTTGTGACGGTTTCCGAACTGGTGGCCCTGACCGATTCCTCGGAAGCGACGATCCGCCGGGACATCGCGACACTGCATGTGCAGAAGAAGCTGCGCCGGGTGCGCGGCGGCGCCGAATCCATCCATCCGCCGCAGTTCGTCGGTCTTGCCGGTCGCCCCTTCAGCGTCAACGAGACCATGAACAGTCAGCAGAAGCGGGCCATTGCCCGCGCTGCCGTGGAACTCTGCGACGACGGCGATGCGATCATCATCAACGGTGGCACGACCACTTTCCAGATGGTCCACCCGCTCGCCAGCAAGCGCATGCAGGTCTTCACGAACTCGTTCCCGATTGCCGAGCACCTGCTCAAGCACTCGAAGAACACAATCATGCTGTCGGGTGGTGCGATCTACCGCGAGCAGAACATCATTCTGAGCCCCTTCGACAATGACGTGACGCGCAACTTCTACGCAAAGCGCATGTTCATGGGTGCGCAAGGGCTTGGCCCGCTCGGTCTGATGGAAGCCGATCCCCTTTTGATCCAGGCCGAGCAGAAGCTGATCGGCCAGGCCGATGAACTGGTGGTGCTGGCCGACAGTTCGAAATTCAAGTCCCGCTCAAGTCTGATCCTGTGTCCGCTGGAACGGATCTCCAAAGTCATCACCGACGACGGAATTCCCGACAGTGCAGCCCAGATGCTGGATCAGGCAGGAGTGGAACTGATTGTGGCGCAGGCAAGTTCTGCGCAGAACAAGGCAACCTCATCCGGTTAGCCAAACGGTCTGCCCAAGCCGGGAAAAGGCACGGCAGACATTCAGGGAGGAAGGACATGAAACTGCTGAAATCACTTCTGGCTGCCACCGCCGTTGCGGCGATTGCGATGACGTCTCCGGCCCAGGCCGAGACCAAGCGCATCGCCCTTGTGGTCAAGGCACTCGGCATCGGCTTCTTTGAAGCTGCCGCGAAAGGCGCTGAGGAAGCTGCGAAGGAACTGGGCGATGTAGAAGTCATCTACACCGGCCCGACCGACACCACTGCCGAAGGGCAGATCGAGGTAATCAACGCCCTGATCGCCCAGAAGGTCGATGCGATCGCCATCTCTGCCAACGACCAGGACGCTCTGGTTCCGGCTCTCAAGAAGGCGATGGACAGAGGCATCACCGTGGTTTCCTGGGACTCTGGTGTCGCTCCCGAGGGCCGTCAGCTCCACCTGAACCCGTCGTCGAACCCGCTGATCGGCAACATGATCATCAAGCTGGCAGCCGATCATCTGCCTGACGGTGGTGACGTTGCTGTCCTGTCCGCCTCCGCGACCGCCACGAACCAGAACATCTGGATCGAGGAAATGAACAAGGTGAAGGGTAACTACCCGGGCATCAACGTCGTGGCGACCGTCTATGGCGATGACCTTGCCGACAAGTCCTACCGCGAAGCCCAGGGCCTGATGCAGACCTACCCGAACCTCAAGGCGATCATCGCACCGACCTCCGTCGGCATCGTCGCTGCGGCCCAGGCCGTGACCGACGCCGAGAAGGCTGGCGAGATCAATGTCACGGGTCTCGGACTGCCGTCTGAAATGGCTGGTCACATCAAGTCCGGCGCTTCCAAGTCCTTCGCAATCTGGAACCCGATCGACCTCGGATATTCCGCAACCGTGCTGGCCTATAACCTTGCCACCGGCAAGGCCGAAGCAAAGCCGGGCGCAGAAATCGCCATGGGCCGCATGGGCACCCTTACGCTGAACGACAACAACGAAGGCGCCATGGCCGATCCGTTCGTCTACGACAGCTCCAACATCGACGCCTTCAAGGACATCTTCTAAGCCGTCGATTTCGGGACACTGTCCCGTCACATGATCCCGGCCCGGCGCTTGTTCTTGGCGCCGGGCCGTTCCAAACTGAAATCTGCTATTAAAGACCGGGACCAAGCCATGCTTGCGAATTCGCAGGGCATCGGGGACGTGCATCCTCAATCGGCCGCACAAGTGCCCCCCGTCCTCTCCCTCAAGGGGATCTCGAAATCATTCCCGGGCGTCAAGGCTCTTTCCGATGTGGCCCTGGACCTCTATCCCGGGCAAGTCACTGCCTTGGTTGGCGAAAATGGCGCCGGCAAGTCCACCATCGTCAAGATCCTGACCGGTATCTATCAGCCAGATGAAGGCGAGATCACGATTGACGGCACTGCACTTGCGTTTCCGACTGCCCAGGCGGCCGGTGATGCCGGTGTCACGGCCATTCACCAGGAAACGGTTCTGTTCGACGACCTGTCGGTCGCCGAAAACATCTTCATCGGCCATGCCCCCCGCACCCGTTTCGGCCTGATCGACCGGAAGGAAATGATCCGCAAGGCACAATCCCTGCTGGACCGGATCGGCGCAAGGATCGATCCTCATGCGACCCTCAAGGACCTTGGCATCGCCAACAAGCATCTCGTCGCGATTGCACGGGCGCTCTCCATCGACGCCAAGATCGTCATCATGGATGAGCCGACCGCCTCTCTCTCCCACAAGGAGATCGAGGAGACCTATGAGCTGGTTGACCGGTTGAAAGCAGAAGGCAAGGCGATCCTCTTCATCAGCCACAAGTTCGACGAGATTTTCCGCATCGCCGACCGTTTCACGGTGTTCCGCGACGGGGAAATGATCGGCGCGGGCAAGATCGCCGACGTCAGTGAGCAGGATCTCGTTCGCATGATGGTTGGCCGCTCGGTCGATCAGGTGTTCCCAAAGCGCGACCCACATCTTGGCAAGGAAGTTCTAAAGGTTGCGGGATACGCCCATCCAACCGAGTTCGAGGATATCGGCTTTTCCCTGCGCGAAGGCGAGATCCTCGGTTTCTACGGTCTCGTCGGCGCGGGTCGTAGCGAGTTCATGCAGGCGCTCTTTGGTATCACTAAACCGTCAAAAGGCGCGATCCGGATAGAGGACAAGGTAGCGGTTATCCGCACCCCGAACGAAGCGATCCGGCATGGCATCGTCTATGTGCCGGAGGACCGCGGCAAGCAGGGCGCCATCAAGGGCCTGCCGATCTTCCAGAACGCCACCCTTCCCTCGCTCAGCTCAACATCGCGGAACGGGTTCTTGAGACTGGCGGAAGAGTTCAAGCTCGCCCGGGAATACACCCAGCGTCTGGACCTTCGCGCCGCCGCGCTCGATCAGGACATTGGCGAGCTTTCGGGTGGCAACCAGCAGAAGGTAGTGATCGCCAAGTGGCTGGCGACCAAACCGCGCGTGATCATTCTGGATGAGCCGACCAAGGGCATCGACATCGGATCCAAGGCCGCGGTTCACGAATTCATGGCTGAGCTTGCCGCCGAAGGTCTTGCCGTCATCATGGTCTCCTCGGAAATCCCGGAAGTTCTCGGCATGTCGGATCGCGTCATCGTCATGCGCGAAGGCCGCATCGCCGCCGAATTCGAGGGCGACGGCCTGACACCTGAAAACCTTGTGCGTGCTGCCGCCGGCATCTCGGAGGTCCGCTCATGACCAAGTCATTCATGAAATCCCGCGAAGCCATCCTCGGTGCCGCGATCCTCGTCCTGACGCTGGCAATCGCGACCCGTTTCCCGGCCTTCGTCGCTCCTGCCAATCTGGCGAATGTCTTCAACGACACGGCACCGCTGATCATTCTGGCTCTCGGCCAGATGGCCGTGATCCTCACCCGTTGCATCGACCTGTCCGTCGCCGCAAACCTGGCCCTGACCGGCATGGTCGTCGCGATGCTCAACACGATTGCGCCCGATCTGCCCATTCCGCTCATTCTCGCGCTCGCCATCGCCCTCGGTGCGCTGATGGGTCTCGTCAACGGCCTTCTTGTCTGGAAGCTCGACATTCCGCCCATCGTCGTGACCCTCGGCACCATGACCATCTATCGCGGGATCATTTTCCTGATTTCGGATGGTGCCTGGATCAACGCTCACGAGATGAGTGACAGCTTCAAGGCTTTCCCACGCGAAGTCATCCTCGGGCTGCCGGTATTGTCGTGGATCGCCATTCTGACAGTTCTGGCATTTGTGGTCCTGATCAGCCGCACCCCGCTCGGACGGGCCTTTTATGCCGTCGGCGGCAACCCGCACGCCGCCGTCTATACCGGCATCAATGTCGGACTGACCCAATGCGCGGCCTTCGTCATCTCCGGCGCTCTGGCGGGCATGACCGGCTATCTCTGGGTTGCCCGCTATGCTGTCGCCTATGTGGACATTGCCGGTGGCTTCGAACTGGAGGTCGTCGCGGCCTGTGTCATCGGCGGCATTTCGATTGCCGGGGGCATCGGCTCCGTCGGTGGCGCTCTCCTCGGCGCTCTGTTCCTCGGCATCGTCAAGAATGCTTTGCCGGTGATCAACATCTCGCCCTTCTGGCAACTCGCCATATCCGGAACCGCGATCATTATCGCCGTTGCCTTCAACGCAACATCCAACCGGACCAAGGGCCGGGTGATCCTGAAAAAAGCGGAGCATGCGCTATGAGCCTTGCCACACCGAACGAGCAGCCTGTTCAGGGCCGCCAGCTTCCCGATCGCCTGAGGTCGCCGCTGCAACGGTTTGCCGCCAGCTGGGAACTGCTGCTTCTGTGCGTTGCCGTCGCCGTCTTCACGCTCAACAGTTTCGCCTCGCCGTATTTCCTCGATCCGTGGAACCTATCCGACGCGACATTCAACTTCACCGAAAAGGCGATGATCGCCTTCGCGATGGCGCTCCTGATCATTTCCGGCGAGATCGATCTTTCCGTCGCCTCGATTATTGCCCTTGCCTCGACCGCCATGGGATTTGCGGTTCAGTTGGGCGCGGACACGCCAACGCTGATCCTCGTCGGCCTTGCAGTGGGACTTGCCTGCGGGGCCTTCAACGGTTTTCTGGTGACCGGCATCGGCCTGCCCTCCATTGTCGTAACGATCGGCACGATGAGCCTGTTCCGGGGCATCTCCTACATTGTGCTCGGCGACAAGGCCTACACGGGCTACCCGTCAGATTTTGCCTTCTTCGGCCAGGGTTACGTCTGGTGGGTTATCTCCTTCGAGCTCGTGCTCTTTGCGCTGACCGCGCTGGTCTTTGCCGTCATCCTCCATCGCACCAATTTCGGCCGCGCGGTCTATGCAATCGGCAACAACCCGACAGGGGCGCTTTTCTCCGGCATTCGGGTTCCACAGGTGAAGTTCGCGCTCTTCCTTCTGACCGGTCTCATGTCGGGCGTCGCCGCCATCTGCCTGACATCGCGACTTGGCGCGACGCGGCCCTCGATTGCATTCGGCTGGGAACTGGAGGTGGTCACCATGGTGGTGCTCGGCGGCATCAACATTCTCGGCGGTTCCGGGACCATTCCCGGCGTCATAATCGCCGCCTTCGTCATGGGCATGGTCACCTTCGGCTTCGGCCTTCTGAACGTGCCGGGCATCGTCATGTCGATCTTCATCGGTCTGCTGCTCATCGCCGTCATCGCCCTGCCGCGGGTCGCCCGCCAGCTGATGGCAAAACGGAAGGTGTGACCCGATGGAAAAATTCGCCTTCAAAATGAAGCTCAATCCGAGCATGGAAGCGGAATACCGCAAACGCCACGACGAAATCTGGCCGGACCTTGTGACGCTTCTCAAAGAGGCCGGCATCCGGGATTATTCAATCCATCTGGACCGGGAGACGAACATCCTCTTCGGTGTTCTGTGGCGCGACGACAATCACCATATGGACGACCTGCCGAAGCATCCGGTGATGCAGAAATGGTGGGCGCATATGGCGGATATCATGGAGACAAGGCCCGGCAACGAGCCGGTCGCCACGCCGCTTGAAACCGTCTTCCACATGGACTGAGCCTGATGGACCGGATAAAGCATGTCGGCGTCATCGACATCGGCAAGACCAACGCCAAGGTCGCCGTGGTCGATCTGGATGACCAGCGGGAAATCGGCGTCCTGAAACGCCCGAACACTGTCCTTAAAGGCCCGCCCTATCCGCATTACGACCTCGATGGCCATTGGACCTTCATTCTGAAGGCCTTGCGCGACCTCCATCAGGAGCACGGCATCGACGCCATTTCTGTGACGACCCACGGCGCATCTCTCGTCCTCCTGACAGAAGGCGGCAACCTCGCCGCCCCCATGCTCGATTACGAGTTCGAAGGTCCGGATGATCTGGCGAACGACTATGATTCCATCCGCCCGCCCTTTTTAGAGACCGGGTCTCCGCGTCTTGGCATGGGGTTGAATGCCGGAGCCCAGTTGTTCTGGCAGCTCAAAACCGACATCGGGCTTGAAGACCGGCTAGCCACTGTCCTGACCTATCCGCAATATTGGTCCTACCGTCTGACCGGAAGTCTTGCGAATGAAGTCACGTCCCTTGGATGCCACACGGATCTCTGGAACCCGGCCGCAAAAACCTATTCCTCACTGGTGGAAACGCTCGGGCTGACGGACAAGATGGCACCGGTAAAACTCGCCGGCGACTGTCTCGGCGCGCTGCTGCCCGAGATCAGCATGGCAACCGGTTTGCCGGAAGGCCTTCCCGTTGCATGCGGCATCCACGACTCCAACGCGTCCCTTTATCCGCACCTGATCCGGCGGAACGCGCCCTTCTCGGTGATCTCCACCGGCACCTGGGTAATTGCCCTGTCCATCGGCGGCAGGAAGGTTGAGCTCGACCCGGCGCGCGACACCCTGATCAACGTCGACGCCTTTGGCCAGCCGGTGCCGTCCGCACGTTTCATGGGTGGGCGCGAATTCGACATGGTTCTGGAAGGCCACGGACGGGATTTTACCGACAGCGACGTTGCCAAGGTCCTGGAGCGGCAGATCATGCTCTTCCCCGCTGTCGATCCACGTTCCGGCCCTTTTCAAGGCCGAAAGGCGCGCTGGAGCGTTGACGAAGCGGATCTGACCGATGGCGAGCGTTTCGTCGCGCTGTCCTTCTATCTGGCCCTCGTGACGAACGAATGCCTTCGAATGACGGGAGCTGATGGACCGGTTGTCGTCGAAGGGCCTTTTGCCCAGAACCGCCTCTATCTGGACATGCTTGAAACCGCGACCGGACGTCCCGTCGAGGCCGCCAACGGCTCCGTCACGGGAACAAGCATCGGCGCCGCCTTGTTGGCCCTTGGTGATAAACGAGAAACGTCCAGGGATCCCGATTCCGTCCAACGACGCAATGTTCCGGACCCAGCCATGTCCGGCTACTCACACGCATGGCTTAACGCTCTGAAGTCTTGACCCAAAACCCCACCGACGCGATCCGCCTGAAACGTCTATCCAGCTCTCGACGCAGCTCCGGGGAGGAGCAGAACCGGCGCCTTCCAGGTCTGAAGAAACTCGACCATATCTTCCCGCTTAAGAGCAGCTTTCAAGGGACAGGTCATCACCACAAGGCAGGGCGGTCCACCGTATCGCAGGGGCGCCCCTGAAATGGGATGACTGATCTCCTCATCGGCCCGTCGAAAAATTTCAAGCGGTTCTCCAATGATCCCTCTGATAGCTTCGGCCACCGCACTGTCACCGTCGTCGATCAACAGGATCGGCCGACCGCCCCCCGCAATCTTGCGCGGAAGCCAAAGCATCGCCGACGGCGACCTGACCGCTGCATCAAGCATCTGGCGGAAACCATAGGCGATGCGTTCAATCGGGTTTTCGGGTTCGCAAACAAGAATGATATCGTCTGCCGCGGACGCGCCGGAAACGGCCGCCGCAACGTTTGCGCGGACAACTTCAAAGCCGCTGGTGATCCTTTGCCCGCGCGCTGCTCGCTCGATGAGTTTCCGGGCTCTTGCCTCCGACATCTGCAGGTCCGCGGGGACGGCACTGCCGGCATATGCCTGCCATCTTCGATCGAGAAGGTTGAATTCGCGCAGACCGGTCCATTGCGTGGCTCCGGCCATCATCGGGTCTTCGATGAAGAGACCGTGCAAGGTGAGTTTGAAAAGGCTGGCGAATTCCGCGGCCTGACGGACCATTCCTTCGCTGAACGCGCTGTTGTGAAAACTCAAGACTGCCCGTGAAAAGCTGATCGGTGCCATATTCTCACCCCTCGCCTCCCGCCTCGCCCTGCTTGCCGAAGCTGCGACGAATATCGGCAAAGGCCTTCAACCGCTCTTCCACCCGGCGATAGACTGTGCCCTCGGGATAGGTTCCATCGGCCCCGCGCTCGCCGGCGGGAAGGCCAGTCATGAGCGCCAGTCCCTCGTCGATGGTGGCGACGGGATAGACTGCAAACTTCCCCTTCCTGCAGGCTTCGACGACGTCGGAGCGCAGCATCAGATGTTGCACGTTGGAAGCGGGGATGAGAACAGCCTGGCTTCCGGTCAGTCCCCGTGCCTTGCAGATATCGAAATAGCCCTCGATCTTTTCATTCACCCCGCCAATTGCCTGGACAGCGCCGTGCTGGTTCACCGATCCCGTGACGGCCACATCCTGCCGGATCGGAACCTCCGCCAAGGCAGACAGGAGGGCATAGAGCTCGGCCGAGGATGCGCTGTCGCCCTCCACGCCGGAATAGGACTGTTCGAACACCAGGCTGGCGTGGAGCGACATTGGAACATCGAGGGCAAAACGGCCGGCCAGGAACCCGGACAGGATCAGCACGCCCTTGGAATGGATCGGACCGCCAAGCTCGACTTCGCGTTCAATGTCCACAACCTTGCCTGCCCCGCTACGGACGCGGCAGGTGATCCTTGTCGGGCGACCAAAAGCGGTGCCGGCGACTTCCAGAACGCTGAGGCCATTGATCTGGCCGACCTGGTCTCCAGTGGTGTCGACCAGCGCAATATTCTGGAGGATCTGCTCCTGAAGAAGGTCGCGGACGCGCGCAGCACGTTCGATGCGCTGATCGAGTGCCTTTTTGATATTCGACTTGGAAATGACCTTTCGACCCGATGCCGCTGCATAGTGGTTGGCCTCTGCCAGAAGGTCCCGGACATCATCGGCAGACAGGCTCATCTTTCCCGAATGCCCGATCGTCCGGGCGGCATGTTCGATCACCAGGCCGACACCATCCCTGTCAAGCGGCAACAGACCTTCCCGCCTCAGCGTCGATCCGATGGCGCGCGCCATGAGCGCTTCGCTCTTAGGCGTGCGCTCCATGGCCTCCTCGAAATCCGCCAGAACCTTGAAATGTTCCTTGAGCTCAGGGTCATAGAGCGAAAGCAGATAGTAGGTGAACCGGTCCCCGAACAAGACGACCTTCAGGTCCAGAGGGATCGGCGCCGGTTCCAGTGAGGTCGTGCTGGACAGCCCAATGAGACGGTTGAGGTCCTCGATCTGGATCGTCCGGCTTCTCAATGCCCGTTTCAGCGCCGACCAACTGAATGCTTCGCTCAATATGTCGCGAGCGTCGATCAACAGGTAACCGCCATTGGCCCTGTGCAGTGCCCCCGGTTTGATCAGGTGGAAGTTAGTCGCAAGTACGCCCTGACTGGCGATGTGCTCGATCCGCCCGGTCAGGTTGCTGATCGTGGGATGGAACTCCTCGACAACCGGCGCACTTTCATCCGTTTCTGCCTGTGTGACAAACAGGTTCACCCTGTAGCGATCGAAGGCGCTCTCGGTAACGTCCTCAATAACTGGGACGCTATCATCCCCTCTCAGGATGAAGATTGCGACGTTATCGACCAGGTCGGCGCGCACATCTTCCAGGTATTCAATCACGCTGGGCAGGTCGTCATACTCGGCAATGACCTCGTTGATCTCCGGGTCGACCGTTGCCTGCGATGTCTTGCTGTTGAGCTTTCTTATCTCCTCGCGCCGTTCCTTCTCCCACCGGGGTATCTGGCGGACAAGACGCTCAAGTTCTCCCTCAAGGTCTCCGATCGCCTTCTGGACCTTGACGCGTTCCTTCTCCGGCAGGGAATTGAACTCGTCCGGAGGCACGACCTTGCCATCCTTGGAAGGCACCAGCGCGAACCCCATGGGGGTCCGCAAAAGGACAACGCTTTTGTCGACCGCCTGTTTCTGCAGATCGGAGAAAGCCTCGCCCTGGATCTTCTGGAAGCGGTCATTGATCGCACCGACTTGCGCCTGGTACTCCTCGCTCTGGAACACAGCAGGCAGCGCAACCGTCAGATCGTCGACAAGCTCTTCCATGCAGTCGCGGAACGCGGGTGCTCTGCCCGGCGGCAGGGCGATGGCAACCGGCTTCGAAGGGTCGGCGAAATTGTTGACGTAGATCCAGTCGTGTGGTCTGGGGCGCTTGGTCGCCGAGGTCTTCAGCGTCGCCGTAACGGCATCACGCGCCAAGCGCCCGGATGCTCCGAGAACAAAGAGGTTGAAACCCACATTCGGAATGGAAACAGCAACGTCTATGGCATCACTTGCCCTGCGTTGCCCGATCAGATCCTCAAGGGGTTCAAGGTCACTGGTGGTCTTGAAATCCAGCAATGACAAATCAGCCGAACGATAAAGATCCTTCGTTGCCAGCGCTGGCGGGCATTTCGTTTTACCGGGTCCCGACCTTTTCTGTTTGCTGATCCTCACTGCGTCATCCCGTCCAGAAGCCCCCTCGCCTCATCCCAGCTGAAGGTTCGGGAGACGGCATCGCAGTCGCGCAAATTCGCGCGCTCTGCTTCCCGGCGGCGTTGTCTGATTGGCTCGAACGGCATGATCATGATCCTCCCAGTCGTTGACCAATGCCGGACAGCGGAACCGTCCTGTGTCCGAGACTGGGCGAGCGGAAGCCGATTGACCTTGACGCAGGTCAACGGGAACCGAGATCTCTGGCGCTACATTGCGGCCGGGAGATCGTCAAAGCTCCGCGGGTCCATCAGCCAAATTCAAAGCCGAATGACGTATTCCTTTGTGGTCGTCTCAACGACCTCCCATGTGCCGGAGAAACCAGGGCGCAGGATGAAACTGTCTCCGGCGTACAGATGATGCTCGTTGCCGTCGTCCTCGGTTATGATCGAGTGCCCCTCCAGGATACGGCAATATTCCCACTCATCGTAGCGGATAAGCCATTTTCCCGGCGTTGAGCGCCAGGTGCCGCAATACAGGCCATCGCGCTCTTCCGCATTCCACGTGGTGAACTCAGGGTTTCCCGAGACCAGACGATCGGCTGCAGGACGGTCATTTTCCGGCTCGGCAGCGCTCTTGGAGAGGCGCAGAAACTTTTCGGTCACGATGTCTTTCCTTGGATAGGCCGAATGGCGTCATACAACGACCAAATTCAGAAGCAAAACGGTTACACGACACCCTCGGAAATGCCAGTGGCGCCATTGAAGTTCGGGAGGCGGCGAACCGGCAACATGGCGTGTTATGCTGACGCCGGCTCCAGATCATAACCCAACGCCTTGCTTGCGAGGTAAGCCATAAAAATGTTGGTCTTGAAGACTGTAAAATCGGTAATTGGAGAAAGTTGCTCTATAAGCCGGCGCGGACGTCTTGTAAGACATGCACTTCAGACCTTCAGTTTCGAACGGTAGCCTCACTAGGGGCCTGACGCGTCAAAACACGCGCCGTCTGCCGAGGACACAAGAACCACCGGTTTCCTGCTAGGACAAGTCCATGAAATTTCGCTTCCCCATCGTGATCATCGACGAGGACTTCCGTTCCGAGAACACCTCCGGCCTCGGCATCCGCGCCTTGGCCCAGGCGATCGAGACCGAGGGCTTCGAAGTCCTCGGCGTGACCTCCTATGGCGACCTCAGCCAGTTCGCCCAGCAGCAGAGCCGCGCCTCAGCCTTCCTTCTGTCGATCGACGACGAGGAATTCACTCCCGGCGAGGACCTTGACCCGGCTGTAGAAAACCTGCGTTCCTTCATCGAGGAAGTGCGCTGGAAGAACGCCGATGTGCCGATCTTCCTGCACGGCGAGACGAAAACCAGCCGCCACCTGCCCAACGACATCCTGCGCGAGCTGCACGGCTTCATCCACATGTTCGAGGACACTCCGGAATTCGTCGCCCGCCACATCATCCGCGAGGCAAAATCCTACCTCGAATACATTCAGCCGCCCTTCTTCAAGGAACTGATGGACTACGCCGAGGACGGCTCCTATTCTTGGCACTGTCCCGGTCACTCGGGCGGCGTCGCCTTTTTGAAATCCCCCATCGGCCAGATGTACCACCAGTTCTACGGCGAGAACATGTTGCGCGCCGACGTCTGCAACGCGGTCGAGGAACTTGGCCAGCTGCTGGATCACAACGGCGCCATCGGCGCGTCCGAAAAGAACGCCGCGCGCATCTTCAACGCGGATCACTGTTTTTTCGTCACCAACGGCACCTCAACCAGCAACAAGATGGTCTGGCATCACACCGTGGCCCCCGGAGACGTCGTCGTCGTCGACCGCAACTGCCATAAGTCGATCCTGCATTCGATCATCATGACCGGCGCGATCCCGGTCTTCCTGAAACCGACGCGCAACCACTGGGGCATCATCGGCCCGATCCAACGCAGTGAATTCGAGCCCGAGGCGATCAAGGCCAAGATCCGCGAGAACCCGCTGCTCGAAGGCGTCGACGCCGAGACCGTCAAGCCCCGCATCATGACCGTCACCCAGTCGACCTACGACGGGGTGCTCTACAACACAGAGGTCATCAAGGGCGCCCTGGACGGCTGGATCGAGAACCTGCACTTCGACGAAGCCTGGCTTCCGCACGCGGCCTTTCACCCGTTCTACGGCACCTATCACGCCATCGGGCACAAGCGCGAGCGATCCGAGAAATCCGTGACCTATGTCACCCAGTCCGTGCACAAGTTGCTGGCAGGCATTTCCCAGGCCAGCCACGTGCTGGTCAAGGACGCCAAGGAAACGAAGCTCGACCGGCACCTCTTCAACGAGGCCTACCTGATGCACACCTCGACCTCGCCGCAGTATTCGATCATTGCGTCCTGCGACGTGGCGGCCGCGATGATGGAACCGCCGGGCGGCACCGCCTTGGTCGAGGAAAGCCTGCAGGAGGCGCTCGACTTCCGCCGCGCCATGCGCAAGGTCGACAACGAATTCGGCAACGACTGGTGGTTCCAGGTCTGGGGGCCGGACAGCCTCGCAGAAGAGGGCATCGGCCGCGCCAAGGACTGGGAGCTGAAAAAGACCGACGCGGACGGCGTCGAAAGCAGCGGCGAGGACGCCTGGCACGGCTTTGGCGACATGGCGCGCGGGTTCAACATGCTCGACCCGATCAAGGCGACCATCATCACCCCCGGTCTCGACATCGACGGCTATTTCTCGGACGACGGCATCCCGGCCTCGATCGTGTCGAAATACCTGGCCGAGCACGGAGTGGTGGTGGAGAAGACCGGGCTCTACTCGTTCTTCATCATGTTCACCATCGGCATCACCAAGGGCCGCTGGAACACGCTGCTGGCCGCGCTGCAGCAGTTCAAGGACGACTACGACAAGAACCAGCCGTTGTGGCGGGTCATGCCGGAATTCTGCGCCAAGCAAACGCGCTATGAACGCATGGGCCTGAAGGACCTCTGCCAGCACGTGCACAAGCTGTACGCGAAATACGACGTGGCGCGCCTGTCGACGGAAATCTACCTGTCCGATCACCACCCGGCGATGACCCCGTCTGACGCTTACGCCCATATCGCCAAGCGTAAGACCGAGCGTGTCGCCATCGACGACCTCGAAGGCCGCATCACCACCTCGCTGGTTACGCCCTACCCGCCGGGCATCCCGCTGCTGATCCCGGGCGAAGTCTTCAACGCCAAGATTGTGGACTACCTGCGGTTCAACCGCGAATTTGCCCGGGAATGCCCCGGTTTCGAAACCGACATCCACGGGCTGGTGGTTGAAAAGGGCCCGAACGGCGAGCCGCAGTTCTTTGCGGACTGCGTCGCGAAGTAGGCAGGCAGTTCCTCCAAAAACGAAAAACGGGCGCCAAATGGCGCCCGTTTCTTTTGTTAGGCTTTGCGCGCTGCGCCCGCGACGCGGAAGACCGCGGTCACACACCCAGCCTGTCGCGCAGGGCGTACCACCAGGAGCCGACCACCGAATAGGGCACGCGGAACATCCGACCGCCGGGGAACGGAAACCAGGGCACCTTTTCGAAGACGTCGAAGCGGCTGCGGTCGCCATTGATGGCTTCGGCCAGAATGCGACCGAAGGTATGCGAGCCGGTCACCCCGTGACCGCTATAGCCATGGGCAAAGTAGGTGTTGTTGCCCAGCCGGCCCATCTGCGGGACGCGGGAGAAGGAAAGTGCAAAATTCCCGCTCCAGGCGTAGTCGATCTTCACGCCTTTGAGCTGCGGGAAAACCTTGTGCATGTTGGGCAGCAGCTTGGCCTTGATGTCGCTGGGATCGGTTCCGCCATAGACGAGCCCACCACCGAACAGCATGCGCTTGTCCGCCGACAGTCGATAGTAGTCCAGGATGTAGCGCACGTCCTCGACACAGACATCGGTCGGCATCAGGTCGTGGGCCCGGCCTTCACCGAGAGGTTCGGTAGCCAGGATCTGTGTCGACACCGGCATAACGCGGCTTTCAAGCGCAGGCACGACATGACCGAGATAGGCGTTGCCGCAAAGGACAAGCGTCTTGCATGTAATTGAGCCGCTTGCGGTTCTTACCACCGGCTGTGCCGCTTCCGTGTCGACACTGGTTACCGGCGAGTTCTCATAGATCACCCCGCCCAGCTTCTCGAACGCCGCCGCTTCGCCCAGCGCAAGGTTGAGCGGATGAATGTGGCCACCGGAATGATCGATCACGCCTCCGACATAAACGTCGGAGTTCACATGCCGGCGCAGCTCTGCCTTGTCCAGCATCTCCTGGTTCTTGATGCCATAGCTGGCCCACAGGTTCAGGCGTTCTTCCAGTTCCCGCATGTGGGCGTCTGTAAATGCGGTAAAGACATTCCCTTCCTTCAGGTCGCACTGGATGTCATAGGTCCTGATGCGCTCGCGGATGATCTCCCCGCCTTCCTGGACAAGTCCGGCGACGAAGTTGGCGGTATCCGCACCGTATCGCTTCTTGATCGTCTGAAGGCTTGCGTTCAGGCCGTTGACCAGCTGCCCGCCGTTGCGCCCCGATGCACCCCAGCCGACCTGCGCGGCCTCTATGATTGCGACCTTGTAGCCCTTTTCGGCCAGATGCAGTCCGGTGGACAGCCCGCTATAGCCCGCTCCGACGATACAGACGTCGATGGTCTGGTCCCCTTTCAGCGGGGGACGCTCGGGGGATGGATTCGCGCTGGCGGCATAATAACTTGTCGTGTGGGGTGTGCCCCCGTTTGCTGCGAACATCAGACGACCTCTAGATAGGTATCATATTCAAAATCGGTCACCTGCCGGGCAAACCGCTGCAGCTCCTGGATCTTGCTTTCAACAAGCATGGTCTGCAGACGCCTCGAGTAGATTTCGGTGACCATCTGTCCCTTTCGGAACGCCTCGATCGCCGTTGCCCAGTCGAGCGGCAGGTGATCCAGCTTCATGGCGTAGGCATCGCCGGCGATCGGAGAAACGGGCTGCATATCCCGCTCTATACCTATGAGCGCTCCGCCAAGGATGCTCGAGAGGACGAGATAGGGATTGGCGTCGGCCCCTGCAACACGGTGTTCGATCCGCCGGGCCTTGGGACTGCCGCCGGGGATGCGGATTGCCGCCGTGCGGTTTTCGTACCCCCAGGCGACGCTGGTAGGAGCATGTGCCCCCGGAAGCAGGCGGCGGTAAGAGTTCTCATGAGGAGCGAATGTCAGGGTATTTTCCTGCATCGTCGCGAGCAGCCCCGCAACCGCATTCAGCATGAGCGGCGTTCCTTCCTCGCCGCCATTGTCGAACAGGTTTTCTCCCGCCTCGTTCTGCAGCGAGAAATGAACGTGAAACCCGCTACCCGAACGGTCGCCGTAGGGCTTGGCCATGAACGTGGCGGCAAAGCCATGCTTGCGGGCAATACCCCGGACCAGCCGCTTGAACAGGACGGCGTCGTCTGCGGCTTTCAGGGCATCGTCAACATGCATCATGTTGATCTCGAACTGCCCTGCGCCGTTCTCCGAAATGGCCGCATCGGCCGGGATGCCCTGCTCGGCGCAGGCATCATAGACCTCATCCAGGAACTCGTCGAAATGCTGCAGGTCGTCCAGCGACAGAGCGCCATCGGAATCGAGCCTCTTGCCGGTCGTCGGAGAACACGGCGGGAGCGGCTGGGTGCCGCTCGGGTCGTAGAGATAGAACTCCAGTTCGGTCGCGACGACCGGGGTCATTCCGAGCTTCTTGTACCGATCCACGACATGCGCCAGCGCACGGCGAGGGTCTCCGGAAAACGGAGTTCCGTTCTCCTCTCGCATCCACAGCATCGCAAGAGCGGACGGGCGATTGGTCCAGTTGATAAGAACGATGGGATGTCCGGTGAAGTCGCAGATGCCATCTGCATCGCCCGTCTCGAACACCAGCTCGTTGTTTTCGATGTCCTCACCCCAGATGTCGACATTGAGGATCGACAACGGCATGCGCAGTCCACCGCCAAGGATCTTGGCCGCCTGCTCTACCGGTAACCGCTTGCCGCGCATGGTCCCGTTCAGGTCACAGACACAGGCAAACACGGTTTCGATTTCCGGCCGCTCCAGCAGCCAGCTATTCAGATTATCGACCGACACTGCAACGCCTCTCCTTGGGGCCACTCCGCCCCCTGCTCCTGACTTGCTATCTGTTTTGACGATCTGTCAAACCCATTAAGAGCCGAAAATGAGCGCAATACCGGGTTAGCTTCAGAAATCAGATTGCGGACACGATTTCCGCTGTTCCGGTTGAACCGAACCACGGTTCCTTACACTCCGCGCTCGCATGTTCGAAAGCTCGTGATGTCTGTGGCACGGCCTTCCGCGTGCCCGATAAGACGATCACGTCCCTTTCAACAGTCTTTGGTATCCGGCCGCGAAATGTGCTAAGCGCCAGCCAAACAACATCGGGATTACACCATTGAGCGAACTGACCGTAGAAGACGCAATGAACCGCGTCTATGACTCCCTTCAGGCGGATAACGAAGACATCGACCTTCATATTGCAGCTCTGAAGGCTGCCTTGAAGCGCGAAGGTGTGAAAGAGGCCGTCTTCGACCCCACGAAGCTGGTTCAGAACAACCGTTCGGGCCGCAAGCTTATGCAGGCCTACTTTCGGCAGCGCGGCGTGACCGTTAAGTTCGCCGGCGCCTGAACAAGAGCTTGAGCGATTTGCAGGGCCTCCCGCCCAAGAGGCCCTGTCACCAGCAGGTTCGGCCCGGACGTCAATTTCCCCAGGACACGATTACCGGTTTCTCCAGCTCCGCGACGTCCAGGAGTTTGCAGCGCACACCGAAGACCCGGGAAATAGTCTGTGCGGTGAGAACATCTACCGTGGGCCCGCAGGCAGTTACCTTGCCATCCTTGAACAGCACCACGTGATCCGCATAGCGCATGGCCATGTTGAGGTCGTGCAGGACGATTACGAAGCTCCGCTGTCTTTCGGTCTTCAGACGTCCGATCAGATCAAGAAGTTCAAAAGCGTGGGCGATGTCGAGATGATTGGTGGGCTCGTCCAAAAATATGCGCGGCGCATCCTGCGCCAGCGTCATCGCGACCCAGGCACGCTGCATCTGCCCGCCGGACAGCTGCGCAAGCGTCCGGTCTCGCAGGTCATGCATTTCCGTGACTTCGAGTGCCGTACGGCACGCTTGCGCATCCTCCTGCGAAAAGCCCGACAACGGTCCACGGTGCGCAAACCGCCCCATTCTCACAAGGTCCGTCACTGTCAGGTCGGAAGGCGCATTGGGCGTTTGCGACAGCATCGCCACCTGCCGGGCCAGTTCCTTCGCACTCCACGCCGCCAAGGGCTTGCCCGCGATCTCCACCTCTCCGCCGGACGGATCATGAAGACCCCGCATCACCCTCAGCGCGGTCGACTTGCCGCTGCCATTGGGACCGCAAAAGGCAATGATCTTGCTATCGGGCAATTCAAGGGAAATATCGTCGATTGCGACCGTACCGTCGTACTTGACGGTAACGTCATTCAGACGGGCAAGAGCATCACGCATGGTAGCGCCGACCTTTCACGAGAAGATAAAGGAATACAGGCGCTCCAACGAGCGAAGTGAGCGCCCCGGCCGGCAATTCGAGAGGCGCGGCAATCGTTCTGGCAAGCGTATCGGCACCGAGCACGATCAGGCTCCCCGTAAGGGCCGTTGAGGTCAGGTATCCGGGACGGAACTGGCCATGCAGCATGCGTGCGGCATGTGGCGCGACAAGACCGACGAATCCGATGGCACCTACATGTGCGGCGGCCAGCGCCGTCAGCAGCACGGCAACCAAAAGCAGAGCCGCTTGGGACCGAACGAGGGCCAGACCGGTCGTGCGGGCGCTTTGCGGATCCAGTGCCAACTGGCCGGTGGCAAGTCGCTGATATACCAGGATGGGGATAACGGCGCAAAGCCCTGCCGAGAGAGTAAGGACGTCGTTCCAATGGGCTGTGCCGACCGAACCCGTGAGCCAGGTAAGTGCCTCGCTCGCCCGGTATACCGGTCCGACGATGATCAGAAGCGTCACCACGGCCTTGGCGAGCACGGCAAGGGCAATGCCGTAGAGAATGATCTTCAGTGGCTTGTTGCCGTTTGTGTCAGAAGCGGCCAGGAGCATCACAAGCAAACCGAATAGCGCTGCACCGGCCACCGCGCTCACCGGCTGCCAGGCAATCGACACCAGCAGGTTGTTCGCCTGATCGGAAAACAGCCAAAGGAACGAGACGACGCCGACGGCCGCACCATCGGTGATGCCAAGGACAGATGGCGAGGCCATCGGATTGCGCGCGACACGTTGCAGCAACGCACCCGAAAGGGCAAACGCCGCCCCTGCCAGAACCGCCAAGAGAACGCGCGGCAACCGCAAGGTCCAGACGATCACGCCATCAATGCGCGCTCCCTCTCCCAAGAGCGCCGCCAGAACCCGCTCGGGTGGCATGAAGCTCGAGCCAATCCCGATTGCGATCACCAGAAGGGCAGTCAGGCACAGGACGAGCGGCAATATGCGCGACATTGGCGACAAGGCAGGATTCATGACGCCGCTCTCATTGGGCAGCGCCCTCTTTTTTCCGCAGCAGGTGGATCAAGAGAGGCACGCCGATGATGGCAAGAACCGCACTCATGGGCGCCTCTCCCGGTGCGACGATAACCCGGGCGAGAATGTCGGCACTCACCGAAATGAGCCCCCCGATCAACATCGTCAGGACGATCAGTCCGCCAGCAGAGGGTTGGCTGTCGCCTGACAGAAGTCGCGCCAGATGGGGCGCTGCAAGTCCGAGGAAGAGTACGGGCCCAGCCATGGCCACCGACCCGGCAGCAAGGAGCGCAGTAAGGAACAGCGCCACCAGACGGACCGTACCGACGTTGACGCCAACGGCTTGGGCACTGCTGTCATCCATCCGGAGCACATCCAGGCTTGTCGCCAGAGCAAACGCTCCGACAACGCCAATTGCCAGCATCGGCATTCCGAGAAGAAGCAAGTTCAGGGGCCGGTCGGCGAAACTGCCTGAAATCCAGAAAAGCAGCGTTTCCAGAGCGGTCTCGTCAACCAGCAGAAGCGTCTGTGTCAATGACCCCAGCAGAGCCGCAATGGTGAAGCCCGCCAGCAGGGTTGTCGCCGGTTTCCCGACGCCGCCTGCTACCGCAGAAAGATAGAAAACCAGCGCCGTCGTGCCGAAAGCACCTAGGATCGCGAGGACGCCAATGCTGCCCAGGCCGCCGAAGCCGAAAAAATAGATCCCGAGCGTCACAGACAGCGCCGCACCGGCATTGACCCCGAGCAGTCCCGGCTCGGCAAGCGGATTGCGGGTGACATATTGCATCAACAGTCCGGCAAGCCCCAGCGACGCGCCTGCGATGAGGCCGATCAGGGTCCGGGGCAGGCGCAATGTCTTGATGATAAGCGCGTCCGGTCCGCCCTCTCCCGTCAATGCAGCCAGGACGGTTCCTGTCGAATAGAAGGTCAGGCCTGCATGAAGGCTGAAGACCAACACCACGCAGAGCAGAATCCCGAGGCCCGCAACTCTACGCGTCACGCAGCAAACTCCCGATTGACAAACAAATTGGATTCGTCAGATACACCCGTTTAATTCTTGAGGCAAATTCTCATAATTTGGAGGAGTTCTAATGAAGGTGTTCTTGAAAGTTCTGGGAGCACTGCCCCTTGTTGCCATGCTCGCAGGAGGCGCCGCCCTGGCGCGGGATGTAACGGGCAGCATGGGCACCGTGAGCGTTCCGGATCAGCCGAAGCGGGTCGTCGTCCTGACCAACGAGGGCACCGAAGCCCTGCTGGCGCTCGGCGTGACCCCGGTCGGTGCGGTGAACTCCTGGAACGGCTCGCCCTGGTGGGATCATATTTCCGACGCAATGGAAGGGGCCGAGCCGGTGGGAAAGGAAAGCGCGGTCAACCTGGAGATGGTCGCCGCGCTTGAGCCTGACCTCATCCTCGCGAACAAGCAGCGCCATGAGAAGATCCATTCCCAGCTGTCCGCGATCGCACCGACCGTCATGTCCAAGGAACTTCGCGGCGACTGGAAGATAAACTTCCGTCTATATGCGGAAGCACTCGGCAAGGACACTGAAGCCAACGAGGCGATCAGTGCCTATGATGACGCGGTCGCGTCCCTTCGCGACAAGCTTGGTTCGTCGCTCGATGAAGAGGTCTCCGTCATACGCTTCGTTCCCGGGCAGATCCGCATCTACCAGCTCGACAGCTTTTCCGGCGTTCTGTTGAAGGATATCGGCTTCAAGCGTCCCGCAAACCAGAATGTCGAGGAATTTGCCATTCGCACTGGCAAGGAAAGCATTCCGCAAATGGATGGCGACCGGATCTTCTATTTCACCTACGACACCGGAGACGGCAAGGGCCGGTCTCTCGAGGACGAGGTTCTCGCAGATCCGCTCTGGCAGTCTCTTTCTGCCGTGAAGGCAGGCAAGCTCCACAAGGTCAGTGATGCCATCTGGAACACCGCCGGCGGTATCATCGCCGCGCGGCTGATGCTTGACGACATCGCCGGAATATACGGAGTGAAGTAGCCAGTTCGCCCGCAAGCAACCAGATGCCGGCCCTCTGCTATCGCCCATGAGTTGCAACGGCTGGCGTCTGGAAAACCCTCACCATTCACGATGGTGAGCGACCGGGAGCAACTGGCAAGCGCCTTGCGGATACCGTGCCTGCTCTACCACTTCACCCACCCCGGCTGTTTCAGCGTAGGCCCCTGGCGTTCACGTGAATCGAGTAAACAGAGGTCGTGGCGCAGATCAGAAGGCGATTGAGCTTCGGACCGATGAAACACAGATTGGCGACGACTTCCGGAACGAGGATCTTGCCGAGCAATGTGCCGTTTGCATCGTAGCAGTGCACGCCATCGCCGGCTGACGTCCAGATGCGCCCCTCGGCATCCAGCCGGAAACCATCGAACAGCCCCGCGTCACTTGTGGTGATCAAGCGCCCCGCTCCCACCCGAGCGCCATCACCCGACACCGGATAGGCGCAGATCTTCGGGGTACACGCCGGATCGTGGGTGAAGCCGGTGTCGGCAACATAGAGCAGCTCTTCGTCGCCTGAGAACGCCAGCCCATTCGGCTGCACCAGATCGGTGACGACACATTTCACCTCTCCGTCCGGACCGATCCGGTAAACATTGCTGGCATTGATCTCGGAAGCCGCAGCGTCGCCTTCGTAATCGCTATCGATGCCATAAGTCGGATCGGTGAACCAGATCGAGCCATCGGATTTCACGACAACATCGTTCGGCGAATTGAGCCGCTTGCCATCGAATGCGTCTGCAAGAATGGTTCTCGATCCGTCATGTTCGATCCGGCTGACACACCTGCCCTGATGCTCGCAGGAAACCAACCGCCCCTCGAGATCGACCGTATGGCCATTCTGATTGAAGGCCGGCCGCATGAACTCCGAGACTGATCCATCCGTTGCATCCCACCGCATGACGCGGTCATTGGGAATGTCCGACCAGATCGCGTATTTGCCGGCGGGAAACCAAGCAGGACCTTCGCACCAGCGGCCGCCTGTCCAGATCCGCTCAAGCTTCTCATTTTGATGCACCAGCTTCGCAAAGCCGGGTTCATGCAACTCATACAAATCAGACACGATCCCCTCCCTACGCCGATACCTTGGCATTCCGCCCGTAGACCAGCAGCATGCCGACAATGACCGACCCGTAGATGACCTGACGTCCGGCTTCCGGCATTTGCATGATGGACAAGACCGAGTTCAAAAGCACGATCAGAATGACGCCGACGAGCGTTCCCAGATACCGTCCCTGACCGCCAAGAATGCGTGTTCCACCAATCACGACGGCAGCGATTGCCGGCAGCAGGAAGGGATTGCCCATTCCCTGATAGGCCTTGGCGGAGTAGCCGGCAAGCAGGACGCCGGCGAGCCCGGAACACAGCCCCGAAATGATGAATGAGCCGACGATCACGCGCCGCGTCTTGACGCCGGACAAAAATGCGGCGGCTTCCTTGTTGCCGGTCGCGTAGATTTCACGGCCGAACGCAGTTCGCTTGAGGCCGACGGCAATCACGACGGACACGATGCCCCAGATGAAGATGGCGACCGGGATGCCGACCAATTTGCCTGATGCCAGGAACCGCATGAAATCCGTTGCCTGGTCCGCAGGAGCGAAACCGCCGGTATGAGCCACCATCAGACCGCGCATTACACTGTCCACCCCAAGGGTGAAGATCATTGACGGTATGCGAAGGAATGCCACCCCGAAGCCGTTGAGCAACCCGACGGCAAGACCGACCGCCAGACCCGCCGGTACGGCCAGTTCCCCGCCAACGGTCGCAGCCATCATGGCAGCCGCCGTCATGGTCCAGGGAACCGACAGGTCGATGTTTCCGAGCAGGATCACGATCATCATCCCGGCAGCAACGATGCCCAGAAATGCGCCGGTTTGAAGCTGCTGCAGAAGATAGGTCGCCGACAGAAGCGGGACTGTGCCCTGAGTGGCCAGGGTATAGCCCGTGCCCACCGCCAATATGACAAGGATGAAGGACGCCGCAATCAGGATGGGCTTGTCTTCGGTTTTAAGGTTCGAAATGAACGAGAACATGATGCAGCACCTACCGGAAGAGCGAGAGACGGTTCTTGACGGAGATGGTTCTCAGTGCACTCAGGCTGACAGCCCCCAGCAAAACCATGCCTTCAATGAGTGGTTGAAGCAGCGGATCGATCGACAGGATCCGGAAGTAGAACGCCATCATGCGCAGTAACAGAGCGCCTACGAGCGATCCGATGGCTCCGCCAATTCCACCCAGCAACGACGTTCCGCCCAGGACAACCGCCGCGATCGAGTTCAGCGTGTAGGAACCGGCCTGCGTAATATCGGCATTGCCCGAAGACGTCTGAATGGCAAGGTAAAGCCCGCCGCAAGCCGCGAAGAAACCCGCCAGAGTAAAGGCTGCAAGCTTCGCGCGGTCGATCGGTAGCCCTGACATGAATGCGGCACCTTCAGCAGACCCGATTGCGTAAACCGTCCGGCCAAGGACCGTGCGCTTGAAGGGAATCCAGACGCCAAAGGCAATGATGACCATGATCAGAAGCGGCACAGGCACCGGAGCGAATGGAGCAAACCAGGCGGCATCCGGGTTCCACCAGCCATAGGTGGCAACCAGCTCATAAAGATCATTCGTCAGCGCCCAGCTCAGGTCGTCGTCCACTTCCCCTCCCGGGAGCGGTCGAATGAACAACGCCAGACCTATGGCAACCGACCCGGTCGCCAGGGTTGCTATGATCGGTTGAAGCCGGCCGTAGACGATAATCATCCCGTTCATGAGCCCGAATCCGGCGCCAATAACCAAGGTCAGGACGACGCCAAACGCGATCTGCAATGGCGACCCGAAAAGAAGCTCGGACGCAATACAGTTTGCGAGTGTCATGACCGCACCGACGGACAGATCAAGTCCCCCCAGGAGCACCGGAATCGTCTGCGCCATGGCAACGAAAACGATGGCAACGCTCTCGTTCGAGTTCTGAATCAGCACCGCAGACGAGAACCCCTTGGGGTGCAGCAAATTGTAGATGCACCACAGAAGGGCCAGAATGGTAACAGCGGCGATCAGGGCGGTATTCTGCCGTACAAACATCCCGAGCCGCGATTTATCGAAAGTCATGCCTGCGCACCCTGTGAATGGATTTCAGCACCCGTGTTGATGTTGAGGGATGCACTGACGATTGCCTCTTCGGTGATCCGGTCGCCTTCGAGCTCGGCGACTATCTGGCCGTCGTACATGACCGCCACCCTGTCGCAGCAACCGATGAGTTCGGCGTAGTCGGTCGAATACAGGAGGATTGCCTTGCCCTGCTCGGCCAGGTCCTGAAGCAGACGGTAGATTTCCTGCTTAGTGCCGACATCAATTCCTCGGGTCGGATCGTTGAGCAGAATGATGTCCGGATCGGTCATCAGCCATTTTGCGATCACGACCTTTTGCTGGTTCCCGCCAGACAAGGTGGATACCGCATCATCCGCAGACCCGACCTTGATTTGAAGGTCCCGGATTCCGGCCTCAACGACCGACTTCTCCTTTGCAGGCGACAGGAACGGCCCAATCTGGACATTCTGCAAACTGGCAATCAGAAGATTGTCCGCGATCGACATTGGCAGCATCAAACCTTCCGTCTTCCGGTCCTCCGGCACCAATGCAATGTTCATGGGAGATGATTTTGCCTGATGAGGCGAAACCGGAATTCGCTCCTCGCCCTTGCATCTGATTTCGCCCTCGACCCCGCGAAGGACACCGAAAAGCGCCAGCAGAAGTTCCTTTTGCCCCTGCCCGTCCAGGCCGCCGAGACCGAGGATCTCGCCTTTTCCGAGTTTCAGGTTGACCTTCTTCAGCCGGTTTTCCCAGCTCAGGTTTTCGACGCTGAGTTGCTCATTCCGCGCCTGTGGCGGCCGCTTTTCAGGATACTGCGAGGTAACATCCCGGCCGATCATCAGGCGGACAATTTCCGGATCCGACCGCTCCCCCTTGGCAAAGGTCTCGATATGCTGGCCATTGCGGAACACCGACAGGGTGTCGCACAGGCGATCGACCTCATGCATGCGGTGGGAAATAAAGATACTGGCGACACCGTCCGATTTCAGATCGCCGAGAAGCCCGTAGATCGTTTCCACATCGTGACTGGTCAGAGCCGACGTCGCTTCATCCAGGATCAGAACTTTCGGGTTTTTTCCGAGTGCCTTTGCGATCTCGACCATTTGTCTTCTGGACAGCGAAAGATCGCGGACGAGCGCATAAGGATCGACGTCTTCGCATTGAATTCGCGCGAGCAGTTCCTCGGCGCGCTGACGCTGCCTTTTTCTGTCGATCATGCCCCACCTCCTGGGGGGCGACGCGATGGAAATATTGTCGGCGACGCTCAAATCCGGAACCAGGGACAGTTCCTGAAAGATGCAGACGATGCCGGCATCGGATGCTTCGGTCGGGCTGGAAAAATGAACCTTCTTGCCCGCAACGTGAATCTCACCGCGCGTCGCCGGCAACACCCCTGACATGATCTTGATGAGGGTCGATTTCCCTGCGCCGTTTTCCCCCAGCACCGCATGGATCGAGCCCGCACGGCACGAAAAGTCGACATTCTGAAGCGCTTTTGTCTCGCCAAAATTCTTGGAGACGCCTGACAGTCTTATGATTGGCGTTTCTTCTGCCATTTCAAATTCCCGCAAGAACTGTCCCACCACACAGGGTGGTGGGACAGCAATGGTGTTGGTGATCCGCTGCGATCAGTTGTCAGCTTCGGTCTGCGCCATGATCGACGGACCGGAGATGTTGACGCCGCAGGGCGGGAACTCGTTCACGGTGAAGAAATTGTCCGGAAGATCGCTCCAGTAGTTCACCCCATCTTCGAGCTCATCATAGGTCGCGACCGGCAGCGGCACAGAGATGAGCTGCGGCATGACGTTGCCTTCGAGCGCGGAGACCGCGGCTTTCATTGAGATCGCGACGAGCCCCGGGGACTGACCGATGGAAATGCCTCTAAGCCCGGCATCGGAGTATTTCGCCAGCGCCTTGCGGTATCCGTTTTCGGATTCACCGGAAATCGGCACCATCGCATGCTCGGTGTCGATCAGGGCCTGTACCACACCATTGGTGCCGCCTTGAGCGACAACACCATCGAACTGGCCGTGAACCGCGATCGCGTCGGAAACGACTTTCTGTGCCGTGCCGTCATCCCAGTTGCCGACGACCGAGACAACTTCCCACTCGCCGCCGGACTCATCCAGAACCTGGTGGATGCCGATGGAGCGGTCACGGTCAACCGAGTTGCCGGCCAGACCACGGACTTCGAGAAGCTTTCCGGACGTCTTGCCGTCCTTCTTCAATTCGCTAAGCACGTGAGAGGCGTACATGCGGCCCATTGCGATCTGGTCTTCGTTGACCTGCATGACCTTGTCCGTATCGAGGACGTTATCGAACGGCACGAGCACCACGTCATTTCGGTCGGCAAGACGGATCACGCGATCAAAGCCATCTGGCGAAACCGCGATGGTCACGATCGCATCGTAGCCCTGGTTGATGAAGTCTTCGATCGCGCCGAGCTGCACGGCAGCATCCGTTCCGGTCGAGATCACCTTGAGTTCGGAAATCTTGTCCTTGATCGCTGGATCTTCGGCAAACGCCTTGGCGGTCTTGATCATTTGAATGCGCCAGCCGTTGCCAACGAAGCCATTCACGACAGCGATCCGGAACGGACCTTCCCGGCCCTCCCACTGCATGAACTTGGTGTCTTGAGACCATGGTGCGAAGCACGATGGATCGGCTCCAGGACCTTCAACGACATTGGGTCCTGCAATCGCCAGCGAACAGCTCAGCGCCAAGGCAGCTGCAGACATGGTCAGTACTGATTTTCTAATCATAGTCTCCTCCTACGGTCTCCCGTTTGTTGATCGCTTTCCTGCGATCTTTCCGGGGGCAGCTCCTCCCTGCTCCCCAAAGTAATGTCCTCTTCCAGCTCGCATCCGGCTGTTGTCCCAAGCTCAAATGAGCTGTCGGGCTGCCAAATTCCGCATCAGGTGAGACACACCGAATGTCCATTCCGGACACTCTGTCGAAAGCCGGACCTCATTGGTCAGGACGCCAAGCCTGTCCGATGAGATCGTCACCTTGTCGCCGAGCTTGTGCGTAAACCCCTGCCCCGGCTCATCGCGGTCCTCGGTCGGCGCGAAAAGCGTGCCGAGGAACAGCATGAAACCGTCCGGATATTGGTGGTGCCTCCCGATCACCTGGCCCACCAGATCTGCAGGATCGCGACTGATCTCCTTCATCGAGCTGCCGCCTCGCAGCACAAATCCATCCCCGCCCTCGACAACGAGCGTCAGCTCCGCCGAGCGAACGTCATCCAGGGAGTAGCTGTCATCGAAGAGGCGGATCATCGGCCCGATCGCACAGGACCCATTGTTGTCCTTGGCCTTGGAAAGCAGAAGCGCAGACCGCCCCTCCACGTCCCGCAGGTTAACGTCGTTGCCGAGGGTTGCCCCCTTGATCTTGCCCGTGGAGCTGACCGCCAGCACGACTTCAGGTTCCGGGTTGTTCCAGCTAGAGATCGGGTGCAGTCCGACTGCCGCACCACTTCCGACCGACGACAGGGTCTGGGCCTTGGAGAAAACCTCCGCGTCCGGGCCGATACCGACTTCCAGATACTGGCTCCACAAGCCTTCCGCGATCAGCGTTTCCTTCACTTTCTGCGCTTCCGGGGACCCTGCCTTGATATTGCGCAGGCTATCTCCGATCGCCGCACCTACCCGTTCCCGGATTGACTGGGCGCGATCCGGATCCCCCGCTGCCTTCTCCTCGATGACGCGCTCGACCATGGAGCGCGCGAAGGTCACCCCGCAGGCTTTGATCGCCTGTAGATCGCATGGCGCCAGCAAATGCGTGCGCCCAAGGTCCGCGGCAGGAGCACCGGCAATCTCTTCATGCGTCCCGATTGCTGTCCCGGCGGCACCACGTACATATTCGGCAGCATCGTCTCGCTCCAGGACATCTCTCACTGTCGGCGCGCTTTTCGATGTGATGTCAACGAACTGGCCATCGCGAACAGTAACGACCGAAGGCCCCTGCACGGCTGCGTTCCAAACGCGCCCGATGTACAATCCGTTGGCTTCCAGACCCAAATCAGTCACTTCACTTCCTTTTGAATCGTTTGTTCGCTGCGTCTTGTTCACCGCATCGATCGTGCAAGCTGCGGATCAGTGGTTGTTTCTGGGAACCGGCCCACAGCCGACCGCCCTGAACTCAGTGGCACCTTCCAGGACCATCCCGTCTTCGAACTGGGACACGTTTTCACGGAAGATCTTTTGCCAGGGCGTTCCGTTTTCAGGACGCTTGTAGCCGCCTGCCTGCCGCAAACTTTCATGGCGTCTTTGCAGCTCTTCGTCGCCGAGCAGCACGTTCACCGTGCCATTCTTCAGATCGATCCTGATGCGATCGCCATCCTGAAGAATCGCCAGGCCGCCGCCGGCCGCAGCTTCTGGCGAGGCATTCAGGATGGACGGCGAACCGGATGTGCCGGATTGACGGCCGTCGCCGATACAGGGCAGCGCATTGATGCCCTGACGGATCAGATAGGCCGGTGGGCGCATGTTCACGACTTCTGCCCCGCCGGGGTAACCAATGGGTCCGGCGCCCCGCATCACGAGAATTGTATTGACGGAAGCCTTGAGTTCCGGGTCGTCGATGCGCTTATGGAAGTCTTCCGGCCCATCAAACACCAGTACGTCTCCCTCAAAGGCCTCGGGATCTTCCGGGTTCTCGAAATAGGTCTTGTGAAAATCACTGGTCACAACGCTGGTCTTCATGATCGCGCTGTTGAACAGATTGCCCTTGAGGTTGAGAAATCCGGCCTTTGCCTTCAGCGGTCTCGTGACCGGGCGGATAACGTCTTCGTTCTTGCTGGATGTACCGCGGTAATTGGCATCGAAACTGTTGCCGTTGCAGCCAACAGCCATGGGATCCGGAACCAGCCCCGCATCAAGGAGGCTTCCGGCCACCGCCGGAACACCGCCTGCGCGGAAGAAGTCTTCGGACAGGTACTCGCCTGCCGGCTGGAGATTGACCAGCAAGGGAATCTCATACCCGTTTGCCTGCCAGTCATCATTTGTCAGGTCGACGCCAATGTGACGCGCGATTGCATTCAAATGGATCGGCGCGTTTGTAGAGCCCCCGAGCGCTGAACACACGGCAATCGCATTGAGGAATGCCCCCTTCGTCATGATGTCGGACGGCTTGAGATCCTCCCAGACCATCTCGACGATGCGCCGGCCAGTCTGGTAGGAAATCTGACCCCGTTCGCGCAACGGCGCCGGGATTGCCGCGGATCCGGGAAGCTGCATCCCAAGGGCTTCTGCGAGCGAATTCATCGTGCTCGCCGTTCCCATCGTGTTGCAATAGCCGACAGAGGGTACCGACGCCGCCGCCATCTCCAGAAACTGGTCCTCGTTGATCTCGCCGGCAGCCAGCAACTGCCGCGCTTTCCAGACGATGGTGCCGGACCCGGTCCGCTGGCCATTGAGCCAGCCGTTCAACATCGGGCCGACGGACAGTGCAATGGCCGGGATGTCGACGGTTGCAGCGGCCATCAAAAGTGCAGGTGTTGTCTTGTCGCAGCCAATATTCAATACGACGGCATCGATTGGATAACCGTAGAGCGCCTCCACCAAACCCAGATACGTCAGGTTTCGGTCGAGCATTGCCGTCGGTCTTTTTCCGGTTTCCTGGATCGGGTGAACCGGTATTTCAAGCGGCGTGCCGCCAGCTGCGGTAATGCCGTCCCGTACCCGCTTCGTGAGCTCCAGATGATGGCGATTGCAGGGGCTCAAATCGCTCCCGGTTTGAGCAATGCCGATAATCGGCTTCTTGGAGCGAAGCTCTTCCCAGGTCAGACCGAAATTGATGTATTTTTCCAGATAAAGAGCTGTCATTTCCGGGTCGTCAGGATTGTCAAACCACTGACGCGACCTCAAATGATCCGGATTTTTTCGGACCTTGGTCAAACTTCCCTCCCCCAAACGTCACGCAAGTAAACAGCAAGCACCACAATCGGCTGCCGGTCCTTGGAGTCCTGGTCCTGTCTGCATGCTGCAGACGGTCCTTCGTCTGCTCAGCATCGCAATCATTACCAAGACTGGTATCGATACCGGTATCGATACCTTTACTGAATCATGATGCAATGGTCAACTGGGGAGACTGCTTTGAAATCCCGGTCACTCTCCACTAGTGTCTGCGGAACCGCAGCCGACCCTGAGTCGAGCCCGTGCAGCGACAAGGCGAATTGCATTGAAAAAAAGAGTTACATTGAAAGACGTTGCCACGGCCGCCGGAGTGAGCACCATGACCGCGTCGCGGGGACTGCGCGGCGCGAGTGACGTATCTGAAGCCAACATTCAGAAGGTCAGGCAAGCCGCACGGGAAATAGGCTACGTCGGAAACCATCTGGCTGCGTCGCTGACCAAGCCGCGATCAAATCTCATTGGCGTCGTTATTCCTAATTTGACCAACGTCGTCTTCGCCCACGTCATGAGCGGGATCACCCAAGCTCTTGAGGGGAAAGGCTTCCAGCCAGTGTTCGGCGTCACTGACTATGACCCGGAAAAGGAACACGAGGTCGTCAAGAACATCCTCTCCTGGCGCCCCGCCGGTATGATTGTCACCGGCACCAATTTCCCGGATCACACCAGACTTATCTTGAAACAAGCAGAAATACCGCTCGTTCAGATCATGGATACGGATGGGGAGTTCATCGATTCTGCAGTTGGCTTTTCTCACGAGAAAGCCAGCTACGACATGACCAGGACGCTGATTGCCAAGGGCCGAAAGAGCTTCGGGTTCATCGGCTGTAACCTGGAGCGCGATTTCAGGGCGGCAAAGCGCCACGCCGGGTTTCTTCGGGCGCTCGCAGAAGCCGGCCTCCCGTTGAAATGCGAGTTCCTGGACAATGAGGTATCTTCGGTCTCAATTGGACGCACACTTGCTGCCCAGGCCCTCGAGACAGCGCCTGACCTCGATTGCATCTACTTCTCCAATGATGACATCGCGGCAGGAGCCCTTTGCCATTGCATCGATGCGAATATCGCCGTTCCGGACAGACTGGCGCTGGTCGGCTTCAACGGCATGGATATCGCTCGGAGCTTCCCGGGGAAAATCGCAACCTCCATCACGGACAGGGTAGCAATTGGATCGACTGCGGCATCGCTTCTGCTGGAACGAATTACCGCCCCGGCTCCCCTGCCGTCGCAATGCATCGTGTTTGAACCTATTGTCGACCTTGGCGCTCTGGAGGGCTGACCAAAGCGCCCTCCTCGGTCCACCCTCACCTAGCGTCGTTTGCCATCCAGCAGGTCAGAAACCTGTATTGCTCGTCACGACCAACGCTTTGACTTAACTAAGGTATTTCCGCTATACATTTGTTACAGATCGACCGAGGCAACAGGACCTATCCTCCTCGGCTTAAATCATCTTCGTCTCCGGTCGAGAAGATCTCTCAGAAACCGCTCCGGATCGAATGATTGCGACCCGGACGATTTTGCGTAGATCGCACGATCCAGCTCGGTCGTCGCCCCTTCGGGAACCTTAAGGCCCAGAGCTTGACGTCTTGAAAGATAGTCTTGCGCAGCAGAGCGAAGCACGAACAGATCGGTTTGTCTCACGGATCTTCTCAAGGCGCGACGGGTGGGATCAAACGGTGAGAGCCGTTTCACGACCTGAATGATGTCCCTCCCCTTACGCCTTGTGAGAGCAGAGAAAACCACCAATAGCCCCGTCAACAGTCCGGCAGCGAAAGCCGCGATCAGTCCATGAACCAGTGACATTGGCGGCCCATCAACCCCTGATCGGTTTGCAGAAAAACTCGCATAGCCGAAGGGTATTGCCGGAATTTCGGCTGTTCTCATCTCGCGGGAGACTGTATCGAACCAGGGTATCGTGATCGGTGGCAGTACACCGGGCTCTCCGGTTTTCGGGCGCAAATGCCATTCCCAGATGACAGTTGTCTCCGGGCCGGAGGGCGTAGGCTTGGTTTCACGCACCTCCGGCGCCGTGAAGGTAATCAGCCAGGGCTGCCGGATTGCGGGACGTGCAGGCAAAAGATGAGCGAGGGTGTCATCAGCCCGCAGGGTGACCGTCCGGACTAGGGTTTCGCCGTCGCGCAAATTCCCTGGCGACGCCGACAGGTGATCTTCCACCGTCAACACTCGCGCGGCCAGAGGGGCGGTGATCGCCGGAAACGGCGCAGCCTGTATGGTCACCGGATCGGCCTGCACATCAAGAACCTCGCGTCCCCCACTTGCACTGACAAGCGTGAGGCGGTGCGTAACGGGCCCGATGGTGACCGGCCCTTCGCGACGAGGGAAAAGGGCTATCCGGCGCTCGAGAACCTTGACCATTCGTCCATCGACACGCTCATCCCTCCAGCTATCGCGAGCGAGCTGCATCCAGTCATAGTCTTTCGAGTCAGGAAAGATCATATTTTCCAGAGCGATCCGCCGAGTATATTCGCCGCGGATGGTGACCGCGACCATTTCGCCGACAACGGGATCGGAATGAGAAGTGAGCAGGCGCAGGCTTTCGGCGCGGACGCCCCCGGCCAACAGGACGAAAAGGACTGCCAGCCGGATCACCATTGTTCCCCCCCATCCGGCCGTATCAGGCCGAGGCCTGCCCGGCGCTCGTATTCCTTTTCAAGGCGAAGACGCAGAAATTCGCCCGGATCATCGGAAATGGTCTCGAGCCATTCCTCGGACGCAGCAAAACCTCGAGCAGTCACCTTTCGCTGCCACTCGGCATCCGGGGTCCCGGGCCAGCCCCATGGACTTTCCTCCCCGGTTCCCGAGCCAACTCCATGTCCGGGAAGGCGCCCTGGGGCAATACTTTCACCCCTCGTCTTTTCAATCATGGCGTCGACAAGATCGCGCATTTCTCGGGCTTCCGCATCAGCCGGGTTGGCGAATAGAACCGCATCCAAGTAAGCGACTGAAAGCGCATGCTTCTGTGTGGCTGCAAGTGTCAGCGCCCGGTTGAATGTCTGGCCACGCCCTGCCGCTTCCAGATGCTTGTCTGCAGCTTCGAAATCACCAGACCGATAGAGCGCCAGCCCCTTCGCTGCAGGTGTCGCGAGAAAAGAGCTGGCACCCTGGTATCCCGACCAGAACAGCAGACGCCCCCAGGCCGCGGGACCGGAAATGGCAACGCAGACGACGCCGATCAGGAGCCCAATCACCGAGCGCTTCATATCGTCCTCCGGAAAAGGCTCATGAGCGGGACCAGCGCAAGTATGGATATGAAAGGCCCCAGATCCAGAAAACGGAGGGGGGAAATCGCCTGGGCGTCACGCCAGTGGCTTGCTTCCGACAGCTGTCGTAGGACCGGCTCCGGGGCACGCGCCGCTGCGATCGCAGAAACACCCGGCAGTCGGTCAAAGATGTCAGGCGGAACGTCCGGGCCCGCAGTGCCGGAAAGTGTCAACAGCAAAAGCCGCGCTCCACTGCTTGTAAGCCGCTCGGCCTCTGCAACCGAAGCAGCGTCCATACCGCCGCCGTCCGAAATCAGGACCAAATCGCCGTCGGAGAAAGTCGAAAGCATTTGCCGCGCCAGAGCAAACGCCGCCGCTGGGCGACTGCCCTGCCCTGGCATTGTCTCGGGTCCGAGCACCGCAATTTGTGTTTCCAGGGTGGAAGGATCCACAGTCGGGGCGGCAACATCGTAGGCCTCCCCATCATAGAGGATCAGACCGACGGCGCGCCCACCGGCAGCAGCCAGGACCTGCGCTGCGGAAGCCTGGGCATCGGCCAGCGCCGGGCTCGTCGCGACGGAGCGCGACATATCAATGGCGATCAAGATAGCCCCGCTTCCCGCAAGAAGAGGAGCGTCGTCACGGGGTACGGCCGGACCGGCAAGACCAATGGAAAGCACCGCCGCCGCCAAAAGACAGGAGGCCCCGGACTGTCTTGTTCCCACGTGCAGATGTCCGAGTGTTTGCATGGCGCGCAGCATCCGTGTCGGCATGACATGTCCCCAGCCTCCCGCGTGAGGCACACGCCGCCAGGTCCAAAGCGCCAGGAGGATCAAGAGCGGTAGCGCGACCAGCCACCCGGGCCTCAACAGAACAATTTCCGTCATGATGGTCTCTTCAATGCGAGCAGGAGCAGCAGTCCGAAAGCGACTGCAGCAGGCCAGACCCATAGAGAACGCCAATATCTTAATGGTGGGCGACGCATCGGGCTTGGTTCCAGCCTGTCCAGTGTCGCTGCCATTTCTTCAAGGTCGGTCATGGTGCGAACACGAAAGCTGGTACCCCCACCGGTTTCAGCCATCTCTCGAAGGGCCGCCGCATCAACCGCATCGCGGGATTTAGGCTGGCTTTCCAGGTCGTCTGGGCCCAGCGCAATGGTGTGCACGCGAATTCCATGCAGCACAGCCAAACCGGCCACATCGTTCGCGCGCACCTTTCCGGAGGTGTCGACGCCATCGGAGAGCAGGACGACAACCTTGCTGGTAGCTGTACTGTCTTTCAGCCGGTTGACCGCAAGCCCAAGCCCGTCCGAGATGGCTGTCGCCCGGCCCGAAATACCGATCTGCGATGTTTCGATGGAGCGGGCCACCGACGCGACATCAAAAGTTGCGGGCTGGGCAACATAGGGACGCTCCCCGAAGATCACGAGACCAATACGATCTCCTTGGCGCGCAGCGACAAAGCCGGACGCGACCTTCTTGACCGCGTCAAGCCTCGACAACGGTGTGCCGTCCAGTACGAAGTCCTCCTTGACCATGCTCCCGGAAAGATCGAGGACCAGAATGATCTCCCGACCCGAAAATGGAAGAAGATCGGTTGTTTCCGAGGTTCGCGGCCCGGCCAGCGCGATGATGAGAGCAATCCATGAGAGGATCAGCATCAACGTCCCAGAGCGATCACCCTGACCAGCCGAGAATTGAGCCGCGGAGAACATGGAGAGCGGAACTTTCAGTGCTGTTCCGCTGTCGCCGGTCTTCGTCACGAACCTGAAGATCAACAACGGGAGAGGCAGAAGCAGCAATGCGGCTGGAAAGGCGAAGCTCATGGCGAAGCAGGTCCGAGCGGGTCGTTGTCCGTCCTGAAAGTCCGGGAAATTCTCGCTAACGGGATCAGCGGCCTCTTCCTGAGAGCTGCCTGCTCCATTTCTTCTCCGGTCGGCATCGGCCCAATTCCGTAAGCGGCCGGGCGAAGGTCGTCCGGCAAATGTCCGAGAACACGTGCAATCGCCAGCAGGCGCTCTTCAGGGGGAAGGTTTAGGGTCGCCCGGATCAGTGATTTTCTGGAAAGACGGCGCTTTACGAATGGCATGGACGAAAGCGAAACAAGGGCTGCAACGATCAATCCCAGGCCGAACAAAGCCAGCAGATCGGCGGGATGCAGGGTAGTCAGTTCAGGTGGCAGACGCCCTGCAGGCAAGGCCTCTATCAACTCAGCCTGCGTCATCTGCAATGACCTCCACCGTGACATTCAGCGCCCGCATCCGTGTACTCAATGGCGTTTTGTCGAACGAACTCAACCGCGCAAACCGGCTCGTGTTTCCGCAACGGATCGGCAACGGGAGCGAAGGCGGCGCTGCCTCGGCAGGATCGAGCGGGCACAACAGCGTTACCCGTCTGCGGCGCGCCAGCCGGCCGAGCGCCGCTGCGTCCTCTTCCGCAACTCCCTGTGTGTCACTGGCCAGCCAGACCCGGGCGCCCGCCGGCACCAGCTTGGCGGCGCGTGCCAAGGTTACAGACAGGGAACAGGATCCCTGTTCCATATCGAGCGCTTTGTCATGCTCATGCGCCAGCAATTGCGCGATGGCAGTCATGTGCTGAATCCCGGTACGGGCTGGAAGAGCCGATATGCGGGAACGCGTCAAGGTGAGCACGGCAACGGAAGCCCCCTGATCGATGACCTCCCAGCCACGTCTCGCCAGGAGCCTAGCCGCCCTGACCGAGCGCAGCGACGAGGAGGTTCCCCAGAGCATTTCCGGCCTGAAATCGGCAATCAGAAGCACCGTATTGTCTCTGTCTTCATGAAAACTGCGGACATGCGGGCGCCCGGTGCGGGCCGTTGCCGCCGGATCGATCCGGCGAGTGTCGTCCCCTTCGGAATAGGCACGGATCTCGCGAAGATCCATTCCGCCCCCCGGCGATCTGGCCGGTACAGCGCCCGGTCGACGGGTCGCCGGCCGATGTTTTCGCCCAATGTCCGGCAGCTGACGCAAGGCCATCAGTTCCTCGCAAGAGAGGCGAATGCCGGGGTGGTTCAATGTGGCGTTCACCATGGCGCGACCTGCCTCAATATGTCATCAACCAGGCTTCGACCGGTGCGCCCCTCGCTCACCGCCGCCCAACTCGGGATGAGCCGGTGGGCAAGAACGTCCCGGACAAGCACCTGCGCGTCTTCCGGCAAGCCGTAATCGCGGCCGCTCAACCATGCCCGGGCACGTATCGACCCGGCCAGCGCAAGCGTGCCGCGCGGCGAAACAGGATGCTCAACCCATTCGGCCACAACTCCGCCTTCCCGCGTGGCCATGACCAGGCGCACGATGAAATCCTTGAGGGCCGGCGAGAGATGCACCCTGGCGACCTCTGCCTGAGCGGCACGCAGCTCCGCGGATGACATCGGCAACGCCGGAGCCACCACCTGAGCGATATCCTCGGCCTCGACCAGGTCGAGGATCTTGCGCTCCTGCTCTGCTTCCGGCAGCCCCAATGACAGATGCAGGAGAAAGCGGTCCATCTGCGCCTCAGGCAAAGGGAAGGTTCCCTCGTGCTCGATCGGGTTCTGGGTGGCAACGACCATGAACGGATCCGGCAATGCCCGGGTCACCCCCGAGGTTGTCACCTGCCTCTCCGCCATCGCCTCCAACAGCGCCGACTGGACCTTCGGAGGCGCGCGGTTGATCTCGTCAACCAGGACAAGGGAATGGAAAAGCGGCCCTGGCAGAAAATCAAAATCACCAGTCTCGGGCTTGAAGATCTGGGTGCCGGTCAGGTCGGAAGGGAGCAGATCGGGCGTACACTGGATGCGGCCCTGGCTCCCCGGCAAATGTGCTGCAAGAAGCTTGACCGTCCGGGTCTTGGCAACGCCGGGAGGCCCCTCGATCAGCACATGGCCGCGGGCCAGCAATGCGATCAGCAGGCACTCGACCATGTCATGATGCCCGATGAGCCCAGCGGTGACCTCCGCCTGTAATCGCGTGATCGGATGGCTTATATCGTCCATACGCGTCCTCCTCATATGGGAGGATGAGCGCGATAGCCCGGCCGCGCCAGAGAGGTCTTCCCGCTGCATCCGGGAAGATATCCCGGATCACCGGGAAAGGTGCACGCTCGCCCGCATTCCATCATTGAAGGGCGCCAGTGTGAAGCTGCCCCCCAGAGCATTAACCCGCTCGCGGATGCCCAAAAGACCATATCCATCTCCATCTGGAACATCCGCGCGGACGCCGCCGTCATCGGACACGGTCAGGGCAATCTCCTGACCGGCCTCCAGTCTCACCGACACGGTCTTCGGAGACCCATGGCGGATGGAATTCGTCAGACATTCCTGGGCAATACGGTAGAGACTGAGCGCGAGGTCGTCTGTAACGGTGTTCAGGTCACCTGCCAGATCCAATGTGAACCTCACGGCTGGCAATCTGCCGCGCCACCCGGCAACAAGACGCTGAAGCGCCGCGTCCAGACCGAGTTCATCCAGGTCTGGAGGGCGCAAGCGGGAGAGTTCCCCGCGCAAGCTATCCATCATCTGAGCCGAGATTTCGGCGATCCGCACACCGTCCGATGCCGTCGGCTCTCCTGACTGCGCAACAGCCGTCGCGAGCGCCCGCGTCGCCGTCAGGCATTGACCGAACTCGTCATGCAGTTCGCGCGCCAATGCCCGGCGTTCGCTTTCCTGAACCGTAAACAGCTGCCTTGTCAGCTCGGTCCGCGTATCGCGGGCCTCCTGCAGAGCATTTGCAGTATCGTTGAGCGCAAGGCTCAATTGATCGAATTCTTCGACGCGCTGACGTTGCTGGCGTGTCGAGAAGTCGCCACTTTGCAAGCGCTCGATGCCGCGCAGGATTGTCTGGAAAGGCGAGAGAAGACGCGCAACCAGAAGACCGGTCAGAAGCGCTCCGCCAACAGCCATCCCCAGAGCCATCCGCATCAGATCGCCCGTCCGCTCCCAGGCCCCTGCAATGATCACTTCAGGATCGGCAAAAGCCGTGACCTGCGCATTGGAGGCATAGCGCGTCCGAACCGGCAGGGTCACAGGCGCTGGGACCAGTCCTATCCGGTCCGCCAGACGTGAAAACCACTGCGGCGGTTCCGTATCAGTCGCCACGTAAGAGCCGCAACGCCGGTGGTCCGGTCGCTGGTCTGCACCGAACTCGACACAGATACCCGGAGCGATCAGCGTCCATCTGGGAAAGCTCTGCCAGTCACGGAACGCAGGAACCGGAGCAACACCTCCAAAAGCGAGTCCCATGAAATCGGGCCGTGCCGCTATGGCTTGAGCAACCCGCTCGGCAGTGATGTGAGCATCCTCGCGTGCAGCGTCTGCAGTAACCCAAAGGACCCAGGCAGCGCCGAGGAAAACGGACACGAGCCCTGCGGCCAGTACCCGCATGACCAATTGGGGAAGAAGCCCGCGCATCAACCTGGCTGCGTCAGGCCTGCCCGTTGAGCCTTCAGCACAAGGTCGGCATCGCAGGAGGCTTCGAGCTTTGCCCGAACCAGAGAAAGGTTGTTCTGTATCGTCTTGGCCGACAGCCCGAGGCTCCGCGCAATCGCCCTGCCGCTCATCCCGCGGGCGAGAAGTTGCAGGATTTCCAGCTCCCTGCGCGTCAAGGAGTCGATATCACCGTTTCCTAGCGAGGTCTGGGCAAGTTCCTGCGCCATGTCCGAAGACAATGCACGCCGACCGGACATCACTCGCAAGATGACGCCTACCAGCTCCTCGGGAGGGCTGCTTTTGGAAACAAAACCGCGTGCACCTGCCGCCATCGCCTTTTGCGCAAAAATCGCTCCCTGATGCATGGAAACGACGATCACGCGCGCATTCGGATCCCGGGCAAGGATGGCTTCGACCGCGGCAAGTCCGCCGCCACCAGGCATCGAGAGATCCATGAGAACGATGTCGGGGGAATGGGTGACAAATGCATCCAGGGCAGCCTCCCCGTCGCAAGCCTCGGCAATGACGGAGAAGTCCGGCTGACGTTCAAGAAGCCGAAGATAGCCCTCTCGCACGATCGGGTGGTCATCGGCCAGGAGAATACGGATCGCTTCCATGAGGCGAGCATACCGCGCCCCAAATGCCGTGCTCAATGCATCCTTTTTGCGCAAGAAACACGGATTGGCGGCCATGCCGAATGACTTGTACCGCTCAGACAGAACCGCAGTCGCCGCAGCATGCTATCCGGTCGCCCAACTTAAGTAGGAATAGCTTCGGCATACCCGTGAGCTGGGCAATGGCCGACAGGAAGCATGTTCGCCCACCTCTCGGCAAACCATTGAATCGAAATCAAAAAACTGAGGAAACGAGTGCGGTTCCGAGATCTTCAACACGAGAGGCGGCTAAAGTTCGCTCAGCTGGTCCCTGGCAGATCTAAAGGCCTTGTCCCCGAGACAAGCGGGCACTTGACCCATGCTTTTCCTGAAGCATCCTGCGGCTACAAAGATGACTTCATGTATCTGCCCAGAATTCCGATTGCGCCGACTGCACCCAACCGTATTGGACCTGAACCGTCACCGAAATCGGGCTCCTGGAAATGCCGCCCAACATCTAATCGATTAAACTAAAACTACTTATGGACATCGCATTTGTGCGAGGGCTAAACCCCCAGCGCAGGCCAGAAACCTGCCAATGATTGTGCTGAAGATAACGCAAGGGAGTTGCCCGATATGGCGGCCATGGAAAATCACTTCGAGAACTGGAAGGCACAACAGTTTGCTGCCGAGCAGATGATCCCGCTGGTCGGTCTCCTGTACCGTGATTACGGCATCAACATCCGGATTTTCGGTCGCCGGCTGCTAAACAACTCCGCAATCGACATCATCAAGGCGCACCGTTATGCCCTGCAGATCACCGGCAAGGAGCTGGAAGTCGCCAAGAGCCTCGAGATCGTCAAGGCGATGCTTGAGATGGACCTCGCTGCGTCCCGCGTCGACCTCGGCAAGCTGTGTCATCGCTATATGGAGACGGGCGGCGATGTTTCGAGCTTCCTGAAGGAACAGCTCGCCAGCATCAACACAGGCAAGGCTGCCATCTTGCAGGAACCGCAGGACGTCGTTCTCTACGGTTTCGGACGCATTGGCCGTCTCCTCGCACGCATGCTTGTCGAGCGCGTAGGCGCCGGTAACAAGATGCGTCTTCGGGCAATTGTCGTGCGCGGCGGCAAGGATGGCGATCTCAAGAAGCGCTCAAGCCTGCTGCGTCGGGACTCTGTCCATGGCGCGTTCAACGGCTCGATCACGATCGACGAAGACCAGAACGCAATCATTGCCAACGGCAACTACATTCAGGTGATTTACGCCAATTCACCCTCCGAAGTGGATTACACCAAATACGGTATCAACAACGCCCTGGTGGTCGACAACACGGGTATCTGGCGCGACGAGGCCGGGCTCGGTCAACATTTGAAATGCCCGGGTGCGTCCAAGGTCATTCTCACAGCTCCGGGCAAAGGCAACATCAAGAATGTCGTCTATGGCGTGAACCAGGGTGACATTACGGAAGACGACACCATTTTGAGCGCTGCCTCCTGCACCACCAATGCGATTACTCCGGTGTTAAAGGTGATCAACGACGAGTTCGGGATCAAGAACGGACACGTGGAAACCATCCACTCCTATACCAATGACCAGAACCTGATCGACAACTACCACAAGGGCGATCGCCGCGGCCGCTCCGCCCCCTTGAACATGGTGTTGACGAGCACGGGCGCTGCCAGTGCCGTGGCCAAGTGTCTGCCCGAAATGAAGGGCAAACTGACCGGAAACGCGGTTCGGGTACCGACCCCCAATGTCTCCATGGCTATCCTCAACCTGAACCTCAAGCGCGAGACGACGGCAGAGGAAATGAACGACTACCTGCGGGGCGTTTCCGTACAGTCGCCGATGCAGGACCAGATCGACTACACGTCATCGACCGAGTTGGTGTCATCGGATCTGGTCGGCTCCACACACGCTGGCGTGGTCGACAGTCAGGCAACGATCGTCGATGGCGACCGCCTTGTCCTGTACGTCTGGTATGACAATGAAGCCGGTTACAGCACCCAGGTCGTGCGCCTGATGCAGGAAGTTGCCGGGATGAAATATCCCAACGTCCCTGAGTAATATCGAGCTGATTGGTTCCGGGTCGGGCTCGCTTCAAGACCCGGAACCATTTTCAAGTTTGCTGCGGAGGCACGCCGCCCCAGCCCTCATTTTACCGAAATGCATGTGCAGTTCGCGCGCCTGAAGATCTCCTGGGAAACACTTCCGAACGTCGAGCCATCTGAATGCGTAACGCCGCGCGCGCCCATGACAATCGTGCTGGCCTGAAGTTTCTCCTGCATCGCGACCACCTCATCCGCCGGCTTTCCACCCAGGATGGGTAATGTCTCGAACTCGACGCCCTGACTTCCGGCTTTTTCGGCGAAGTGATCGAGGATGATCTGACCGATCTTGTGGAGCAGCTTGTCGGGAGCCGGACCAAGATTCGCCGAGATCGCCTTGTTCAGGAGTTGCTGCAACGGCTTGTCGAATTGGCGGGATATATCCAGTGCCATCAGATCACGGGCATCCTTGCCTCTCAGCAAGACATGAAGAATGTAAAGCCTTCCCCGATACTTGATCGCCAGATCCGAGGCGATCCTGAGCGCTTTCATCGAGTGAACGGACCCATCCACCGGTATGAGGATTTTATGCATTTCATATCCCGCAACCCGAGCGTCGAAAAACAACGCTAAGGGTAATACTAGAAGGTATGAAGTGTACGTTAAAAGAAAAAGACTACTGAACTTGTTGCGGGAACTCGAAGTCGGTCAGATCAAAGTCTGCCATCCAGACTTTCACTGGCTGAGATCATTGAATCAGAACTCGCGTTAAAGAGGAAAGCAGTTTTCGAGCATGTAACCTAGTCGAAAAACAACGGCGAACTGCTCTCGCAGCGCTCAACGTAGCAGCGCCTTTGGTCGCGGGTCGGAACATCGGCGCTCCTGAGGAATTCGCCACGCCGGCAGTAGTTCCCGTTCGCGACATAGCGGTCGAACGTGTGCGGGCCAGTGCTCATCACGACGGCGCCGCGCTGCTTGATCATCGACTGCACCTGCGCGCAGGTCATGGACGTCGACAGCGGCCGGCGGGACTGGGCTTCGACGGACTGAACAGATACCAGGACGACGGCCACGCCGGCAGCTCCGGCGAGTGCAGTCCTGATGCTGTTCGGCGACTTTGAAAAACGGGAGATCATGACTGGTTTCCAATCGTTTCACGCCAGGAAAGGAGATGGCACCTGAGGGCCGGTGTCAAGTTCCGCCGGCGTCAGAAGGTTCCCTTCCTACGTAGTGCTCGCCTGCCGTCCTGTGTTTTGGATCACGGCAATGCTCTGGCGGAAGTTTCTGCAAACTTCTCAGGCGCGAAAGAGTACGGCGCAGAACATGTTGAACCCGGGGTGAAGCGCGTCAGGAAGACAGCTCACATGGAATTGCACAGGCAGCAAATGAATTTGCACATTGCGCACCAAGATAGACCGATTGGCGGCAGGCCGGAGTGCTAAGCTGAAACTCAGAAGCAGTTTAACGCCTACGTATAGCCACCGGATTCCACTATGCAGAACTCTATCGAAACAAATCCGCCAGCCAGCCTGACCCAGCCTCCGCAATCGGTCATCCGCGTCGAACGTTACCCGGCAACCTCGCGGATGCTTCATTGGGCGATCGCCGCCCTCGTCCTTGCCACATGGCCGCTGGGCTTCGTCATCCATCTGGTCAAAGGTGAGTCTCAACCGATCTTCTATGCCTTGCATGAAGGCCTGGGCTTTCTGGTGATTTGGCTGATGCTGGTGCGCGTCGGCAACAAGCTCCTGACCCGCAGCCCCATTGCAGACGGACCAACACTTGAGAAAATCGCCGCGCATACCGTGCACGGACTTCTCTATGTGTTCCTGATCATCCAGCCCGTCAGCGGGTTCCTAGCAACCAATGCACACGGTTTTCCATTGCAGTGGTTCGGCCTCGTCGAGATCTGGAGCCCGATTGGCAAAAGCCCGGACATTGCCTGGACCCTGTCTGGGATCCACACATGGTCCGGTTGGATTCTTCTCGGCTTGTTTGCACTTCATATCGGCGCCGTCCTGATGCATCACGTCATCAAGCGGGATGTGACGCTCTACAGGATTCTCTAGGGACCGAGGCCGTTTGCCTTGAGCCGGTCAAACCGGCAACAAGAATCGAAGGACCGGAAATGGGCTGCATTTCCGGTCCTTCCACGTTTTCCTATGTGAACTCGGCATCAAAGGATCTGCTTTTGCGCGCCGACCCCAGGATCAGCCGATCGCTTTACTGCCCCTTGGTCAACCGAACGCCCTCGCGCGGAGATCTGTTTGCCAGTTTTTCATTCGGGTTACCGACAAATCGAACCCCCTTCCGGCGCTGCGCCATTTCTTCCCTGTCGGCTTCCTTCTTCTTTGCGTATTTTTTGTGAACGGCCTGAAAGACATCGGACTTGAAAAAGGCGTCAGTCGTTGCCTTTTCGATGTCCTTGGCCACGGCATCGCGGGCGTCAGAATAAATCTTTTTCCACTCACTGGCCTTCCAGTCTTCCAAGGTGGCAAGCGTGTCGGCTTTTTGCCGGAGGCTGGAGGCAATTGCCGAGATCTTTGCTTTCGCCTTCGGCGCAAAATAAACGGCGAACTGCGACTTGGGATCGAATTTGGCCGTATCCTCAAGAAACGCAATACCGGCCTTTTGCCCCTTGGCCTTGGCGAATGCGCAATAGGCCTTGCAGAAAAGATCTTTCTGGGTCGCGACGATCTTAAGAACACTCGTGCGGTATTTGACGCCGTCCACTTCCTTTACCATCGGTCTTTCTCCTAGCAATCCGTGAGCCTCAGGAACGGCCGGCCGAAACACTCGACCAGTCCAACCATCCCTGTCCTATTCGTAGGTGCCCGCAGGCAGGCGAAAGGTTCATCAAACCGGCCAAAATCGCCTGAGATCATTCAAATTCCAACGACAAACCCGCCAAACGGCGGGCTGTCTTCCTGCGGGTACTGGAGCTCGGTGTTTGCCCCGAAGTGCCAAACCAAAGTCTCCTGAGAGCCTGTGATCTAGACTTCGTCCGGGACCTCAGAAAGCTTCAACGGCTTTTTCAACGGCTGCTTTTCCTGCCTCAGACGCATGGCATGAAGGATCGCTTCGGCAAGATAGAGATCGTTCTTGATCTTGACCTTTTTGTCTTTCCCGCGGCGACGCAGAATGCCCTTGCAATCGGCACGGGCTTTCACAGGATCCTTGAGCGCCTTGCGGGCGGCCAGCATGATGACCTCTATTTCCTCCTCTTCGATCTCGTAGACCTCACAGAACGTGTTCCATTTCACCTTCTTGACGAGCTCCATGCCGAGCTCATCGCCATCGGTCACTGCAGGATCAAGCACCTCCCCCGCGGCCCGCGCATCGGCCCGAGCCTTGACTTCGGACATCACCTTTGGTTTCGATTTCGCCTTACCGTGCGCAAGCTTGAGGATGTCGGTAGCGGACATTTTCGGGACTGCGCCATTGGACCTTTGCAGCAACTTGGCGAGAGCCACCGCGCGTTGCTGCGCCAGTTTGATCTCGCCCGCCGCGATCAGACGGGTAATCGCGCTGATCTCGCCGCCAACCCGGGCCGCCAGATCCTGGGCCTGCTCTCCACCTTCGGCGTCGCGCATTTGATTTTCGCGGGCAACCCGATCAAGGGTATTTCGGTCGAATTCGCCGTCTTGTGTCCTGCCCTGCGCCGGATTGCCGCCACCGGCCCCGTTCTCCTGGCGTGGGTTGCCCCCGGCAGATGCGCCCGGAGCTCCACCTTCTGGATCCCTCCTCGGCCCCTGGTCAGGCCTGCCCCTGGCGTCTTCCGCTTCCGCAAGATCCTCTCGGAGAGCCGCCCGCAATTCCCGAAGGATCATCCGAATGACTTTCGGCAACTCTTGCCGGAATATGGCCTGCAGGTGCGGCTCTTGCCGATCGCCGCCAAGAAGGGCCGAAGCGAGCTCGCGCGCATGGCCCTCGGCCGCATTGTCATCCCGCCGGAGCAAGGCATCCCGGACAGCGCGCATCAGGTTTGCCACAACGGGGCTTCCCTGCAGGTGCCGGGCATCCCTGATCAGATTCAAAAGCGCAGACGAACCGCGAACTGGTCCGGCCTGATTTCCAGGCCCGGCATTTTGCCCGTTCGTATTGTCCTGCCGGTTGCCATCGCCGACATCACGCTCAAGCCATTCGTCCATTTCCCTGGACAAATTGCTGTCACCGCTGTCCGACCGGTCATCACCGTCATCGGCGGCAAACGCATCCAGGGACCCGCCTCGAAAGCGTTTTGCGAAGGAGGAGTCATCGTCGCCATCACCATCGTCATCGCCGGGACCGCCGCCCGGTTCCGTCCCGCCCGCGTCCGTTGGCAGTCCATTGCGCGCGATCTGAAGAATATACTCCAGAAGCTCCCTCCCGTTGACCCGGCGCGCATCATTGGGATCAGACACCTGGCGCAAATGCGCGGCAAGGTCCGCTGCGTTGCGTTGGACAAGGTCCTCCCTGTCCTGCTGCATCGCCCACCGGATATCCGCGATCCGGGCTTCGATGTGGCCATCCACAGCGTCCGGCAGGCGCAGGACGAAGTCACTGAGGCTGAGGCCGTCATCTCCGCCGCCATTGCCGCCACCCGGGCCGCCGTCACCGCCATCACCTCCATCACCGCCATCGGAATCGTCATCGCCACCAGGATTTCCGATACTGCGCCGATCTTGGGAGCGCAGTTCGTTCAACTCGCGCTGCTGATCGTCGTCATCCCGCAGGAACGTGCGCAGCGAAAAGGGGCGGAGCTCGGAAAACCCGGCGAATGTGGAGAGATCGTCGTCTCCACCCTGCGCTTGATCTCCCGCGTCCGTCGCTCCATCGGTTGCCGCCACACGGGTTTGGGCCATCTGCAGGAGATACTCCGTCAACTGGCCGAGATCGAAGCTCTCATGTTCGGCCAGCGTCACGAGCGCTTGAATCTCACCCGCCAGTTCCCTGACCATCCCGCGCGCCGTCGTCTCATCTTGGAGAACGAGGGCCGCAACGACATCCGCGAGGCGTGTATCGACCTCACCATCAACGCTGGGCGGCAGGCGCTTGATAAATTCTTCCAGAGTTAGATCGACAGGAAGAATGATCTCCGCGGGATACCTGTTGCGGATGAACCCGTCCTTGACCAGGCTCTCGATGAACTCCGCGGGCGCCATGTTCAGACCGAGGGCTTTCAGACAGGTTCGCGCCGCATCGGTAGCCTCGTCCCAGTCAGGGTTCGTTGCATACGCATATTTTTCCATGAAGGTCTGGATCGGCTTCGTGTTCTCGGTTCCCAGACTTTCTGCGACGGCAGCAGGATTGTAGAGCGCCTTCCGCTCAATCCTGCCCTGTCTTTCAAGGATTTCGAGAAGCTCTATGGGCTTGATATTCAGCTTCTCTCTTTGAATGATCTGGTTAGCGAGCATCTGCGTGTGGCGGGTCCATCGGGTCTGTTCAAAGGCCTCGATGAAATACTTCACTAACTTGAAACACCGGAAGTCGGTCGGATTTCCGCCATTTTCAAGGTGCCACTGCCAGAACTCGTCAGTCTCATAGACAGCCTCGATATGCCCATGCATTTCGATCAGGTTGCCAACTTCTGCGACGGCCACGCGAAGATGTTGCGCGAAGCCCGCATCATCGAATGGCTGGGACGTTGCAGCCGTGGTCAGAGCGGCCCGGGTGGTGCCTGCAATATTGACCATATGTTCTGCGTTGGGAACGATGAAGGCATAGTACAATTCCTGAAACGGTGTGCCGCCTTTGACAGCCTCCAGGAATTCAACACTCTCCGAAGCCAGACGTCTTTGCTCCTCGGCCACCAGCATGTTCCAGATATCCGGATATCCGTCCAAAATCTCGTTAGCGGTATCGGGGTAGCGCTTGTTTCCAAAAATCGGCATGGCATCTCACTCTTGCGGTCAGGAGCTGTGCGTCCGGGTCGGCACACAGCTATCGATGGCTATGTCGAGTAAGTGCGGTTTCAGAGGGCTTTGGTTCACTGGCTCGGTAATTTCCCGAAATGCGGGCAAATGACGAACCTGATCGCGTTCCGATTGTTTTTCTCGGCTGCACGCTGCACGTGAATTCGTCCTAGGTATTTTACCTGAGTTTATATATGATCATTACCGTCAGAATTCCCGCGACAGACTATTGCTAAACCGCGCACCCAACGGAGTGGGAGCATTTCGTGAGCCAAGCGACCGATCTTTCCACGGACAGAAAACTTGTTGCCTGCCAGAGATTCAGCACCGAGGGGCTCTCGCCGCAGGAGCAATTCGAGGCTTGGAGCGCATTTGCAGCAACGAGCGTCGATCCGGGGACAGGAACGGACCCCAAAATGGGTTTTGAGGCCAGCGCTGATTGCTATTCCCTTGGCTCCATGACGCTGACTTCCTTCAAAATGGCGCCGATGAAATTCCGGTATTCAAGAGACGTCATCCGAAAATCGACGCACGACCCCTGGTGCATTGCGACCATCACCAAAGGGCTGGCGACTTCCCAAGGTGAGCACAGCGGTCTTCAGGCAAGAGCCGGGAGCACCATCCTGCATTCCTATGCCCAGCCGTTTGCCGGCGAATTGGAGGCAATCGAATATACGGCGGTGTATTTTAGCCGCGACGAGTTCTGGGATATCGCAGATCCAATGGACAAGCTTTCGCAGCAACAAATCATCGGCCCCATGTCCCAGATCGTCGCGGATTTCCTCGTTTCAATTGAAGGGCGCGCTAAAAACCTGAGTGTGCCGGAGGCTGCGGCAGTAAACGATGCTTTCGCACACCTTTTGCGGGCGATGGTAAATTCCTCGTCAGATACGGCGGAACTCGCCAAGTCTTCGGTTGCGGCCGCCCAATTCGAACGCGCACGGCGCTTCATCAACGAGAACCTGCGGTCGCCGACGCTAACGCCGGATGCCGTTTGCAAGTCACTCGGGATCTCCAGGCGCCAGTTGTTCTATCTTTTTGAACGCTACGAAGGCGTTGCAAAATACATCAAGAACAGGCGCCTGGCCGCCTGCTACAGCGTTCTGACGAAAGCCAGCCAAAAACGTATGATCAGTTCTGTAGCCTACGAATTCGGCTACACCAACGTGTCCAGTTTCACCCGGCAGTTTCAGGAACGTTACGGCTTTTCCCCGAGCGAAGCCCAGTCTGCCTGGCTGGACGGAAACCGTGTGTCCTTCAGTGAGGGCAACAGGCTCATCGACTGGCTGATCGACAACAGCGGCGCATAGCTATTTTCGCGGTTGCACCGCCTCAATACCCCTGCCCCGTGCCTTGATGCCTTTTCAGTCCCGTTCCAAGGACCCCCGGTGCACTGCGCCGAGAACCGGCATGAAAACCATGTCTACAGGGTTTCTCCGGATCATCCGACCTCGCAATCAGTGTTGGCCGGTTTCAGCCACTCAGGTCCCGGCTTGCACGCTCTGCAAAGAGAATTGCACAAACCGAAAATGATCCTCCCGCATAATTTTCTGCCCATCTGGTAAATTTTCTTCCGATGGCGCCCGGTTAAGGCGACCAGGAGAAATGCCTTCGAAGTCCGGGCAGGCATGATCGCCGCCCAAGGCAAAGCAAAGCTGACCCGCAAATGATGCCGGGAGAGCCCATCGGCTCATGAAACCCGGGAATGGATGCATGCCGTTCTGTAACGCCTGCAACCCAATGCCTGCGACGCGTGTCCCGCTTATGCCGCTTCAAGTCGAGCATTCTCAATGTCAATCCGGATGCACCGCGCAGGCCCGCTGCGCAGCAAATTGTGACGAGGAATGGACATGCAAAGAACACTGCAAAGAACCGATTTCTGCGCTCATCGGGAACCGGTTGGAATAGCGCTGAACAGATTTTTTTCACATGCCTTGAACCTTTTCCCGAGCCCCAAGGCACCTATTCACCGCATACAAAAAAGCGATCATTGAGAATGAGATTACTAAGATCCATTCGGAAAAACCCGTCGTCTGCGGCTCCCGCCTCAGATGAACACCTGCTGGCTGCCATCGCCCGCGGCGATTTGGCAGCTTTCGAAGAACTGCACCGTAGCTACTTTCCCAAGCTGATGCATTTTTCAAGACGCATCACCAGCAGTTACGAGGCGGCGGAAGAAGTTGCGAATGACACGCTCATGGTGGTGTGGCGTTCGGCACAAAATTTCGAGGGACGATCCAAGCCCTCATCCTGGATATTTGGTATTGCCTATCGGCAAGCCATGAAGAAGCGTCAGAGCCTGGAACGCCACAAGGACGACATCATGTTGGATGACCAATTGATGCACGACGGCCACGATACTGCTGCGGACGTGCTCCGGCGCAAGGACATCGGCAAAGCCTTGCAGCAACTTACCCCCGAGTTGCGGGCGGTCGTTGAACTGACCTACTACAACGGCTATTACTATACTGAAATCGCCGAAATCCTTGGATGTCCGGTTGGAACCGTCAAAACACGGATGATGGCTGCGCGTAAGAAGTTGCGCATCATCATGAGCGACGAAGAGCAAACCAAGTCGGAGAGCGCAGTTGCTTGACACCCCCAAACCGGATGCAAATGACAATCGCGGCGAGGCCTGGGAACTGATCCCTTGGTTCGTGAACGGCACCCTTTCGGAGGCCGAGAACGATCAGGTTTCTCTGCATATAAGGTCGAACCCCGAATTTGCAGCCGAGGTTGCCAGGCAGTACGCGCTTGCGAAAAGAGTGGCAACCGAAGACCCTTTTGAAGTGCCCCTTGCACAGAGTTGGAAGAGGTTGCAGGCGCAGGTTCGTGCCGAAGAACGCACGAATGCATCACGCGCAACGTCCAGGGCTGCAAGGGGAACCTCTGCCACGCGAAGGCCTATCATTGGATGGATAGAGGACTTTAAACGAGCGATCATGCTCTCCGGAGCAGGGCTCGCCGCCTGTGCACTCGCTGTCGTAGTCATTTTGCCGGAACGTGGAACCGATTATCAGACGCTGACGAGCGAGACTGCTGAAAGTGCCCGTGCCATCAGGTTCCAGACCTCCAGGGACCTGAGCGATCAAGCCCTCAAGGACCTGCTTGCGAGCCACGGTTTGACGCTTGTTTCCGGACCTTCGGAGTCCGGTGTCTACACCGCAACCGTGTCGGGCCAAACAGATCCTGCAGCCGCCGCCGGCGAGCTGATGAGCGCTCCCGAGATCCTTTTCGCGGCTCCGGACGGCAATCCGTGAGACAATCCATTCTTGCGATGCTCGCGACCGTCGCCTGCATCTTGTCCATGCTCGGCCCGGGCACCACACAAACCTTGCCCCCGGCAGCGACATCCCAACCCCTGCTCGTTCCAGCCGACAGCCTTTCGCAAGACAATCATCTTGTCCTGACCGTTCCTCTTGAAGATGCTACCCAGCTGTCGGCTGTCAGTGCCGCCATCGAGACGCGTTACGGTGTGAGGCTTGCGGCCGAATGGCCGCTTCGCTCCATCTCTGTCTATTGTTTGGTTATGGATACGAGCGGCACCCCCGATATCGATGCTTTGATCGCCCGCATGGACGCTGATCCTCAAATCCGCACAGTTCAACGGCTGAACGCGTTCAATACGCTTGGCAAGACCTCTTCAGTCCCCCTCATCGCCGCGCAGACCGCCCTTGCCCAGATCAATGCGATTGCCGCGCATCGCGTTTCCAAGGGCGATGGGGTGACCGTAGGCATCATCGATTCCAGCATCAATCGCGCGCATCCGGATCTTGCCAATCGGATTTCGGACGTCCGTGACTTCGTCTTTGTCGACACTGAGAAACACTCCCCCGGCGAACTCCACGGAACCGCCATGGCCGGGATTATTGCAGCCAATGCAGACGACAATCTGGGAATAGCGGGTGTTGCTCCCAAGGCAGAACTGGTCGACCTGCGCGCCTGTTGGCAAGGCAATTCGACGTCAGGCCGCTGCAATAGCTTTTCCCTGGCAAGGGCCATTAACTTCGCCATTTTGAACGACATCAGGGTCATCAACATGAGCCTTGGCGGGCCGGTCGACCCGCTTCTGGCAGAACTCGTGACTGCGGCCGTCAATCGGGGGTTCCTTATTGTCGCCGCACGTGGGGAAGGCTCGAAGCTTGCGTTCCCCGCATCGCTGCCGGGTGTGCTGCCGGCCGGAAACAGCAAGGCGAACGATGCGATCCCAGCCCCCTCTGTCGATATTCTGACAACCGCAAGGGATGACGGCTACGCGTACGTCTCAGGATCGTCCGTGGCCGCGGCACATGTCACCGCCACCGTTGCGCTTATTCTGGCACAAGCCCCGGATTTGACGTCTTCGGCGATCGAAACTGCGCTTCGCGCGTCTGTCTCACCCCAGGGAGACGGAAAAATGCTGGACGCCTGCAAAGCGCTCCAGTTCGCGACCGGGACATCCATCGACTGCTAGCGGACGGCGGCTTTGCCCAACAGCTCGAACATCTAATGGACGGCTCCAAACTTTTTTCGCGCTCCCGTGAACCCGTCACGGTTCTGCAGGCACCTAACAGGTAAAGGAGCCCGCGCTTCAGCGGCTTTCGCGACCGGCTCCACGTCTGAACCCCAACGGAGCAAGGGGCCCCGCCGATGAACGTGCGCCGAGTTTGCATCATAGCCTTTCTTCTGTTCGCGGGCCTTCCTGCCGCCGCTCAGGATAACCGGGTGGTCGCGCTGGTGATCGCTGTCGGTCAGGAGACCGAGCGGGCGGATGCCATGCAGGCGCAGCTTCAGGCCGCCGGCGCGGAAACCCTGCGGGCCAACAATCCCAACAACGCTCAATTGCGGTCGATCCTGACCCGCTTTGCCCGGGAAGCCGCCAATTCGCGCGCCACCTTCGTCTATCTCGACACGCCGCTGGTGGACTTCCAGGGCAAGAGCTTCGTCCTGCCCGCGGAAGCAACCTTGAACCGCGGCACCGACCTCTTCACTCAGGCCCTGCCGCTGCAGGCGTTTTCCCGATCGGCCGGTCAGGCGGGACAGGGCGGGGCAACCATTGCGACGCTCAGCGCCCTTCCCCTCGCCCTGCCGGAGGGAACGCAGCCGACCGCAAGCGCGCCGGCCCCGGCCTCACCGGTGTCGCCGATCCTTGTCGGCCCGGACACAATCTTCCCCGGCATGATCGCCGGTTTCGAAGCAGCGCTCGAAAGCCAAGAGGTGGAAGTCAGCACCCTGCTGCGGCGGCTGTCGACACTCGACGGGGTCAGCATCTCCGAATTTCCGAACCAGCCGATCTATCTGCGCGAAAAGCCGCAGGACGATCCGAAGCCCGCTGCTGTCGTGCTTCCTGAGGAACCGGCTGAGGAAGCCGCAACGGCCGATGCGCAACCCGAGACGCAACCCGAGACCCAACCCGAAACGGGCCCAGAGACGGGGCCGCAGGAAACGCTGGAGGAACTGAACCTGCTGGAACAGGCGCTCTCCCGGGCGGCAAAGCGCTCGGTCCAGACACAGCTTCGCAGTCGCGGCCTCTATGCAGGCCTGGTCGACGGCATTTTCGGCCCGCAGACCCGGGCCGCGATCGAGGCGTTTCAGGCAGGCCGCAACGAAAGCCAGACAGGCGTGCTCACCCGGCGCCAGCTTATCGATCTCAGTTCCTGACCTGAGCTTCGCCCGCATCACAGACCCAAACGCTTTGCCGCATTCGTGAACCAAGGACAGATCCCATGGGCCTTCGCTTCAAATTCAACATCGTCCTGTTTCTGACCTGCATTCTGGGCATCGCCACAGCCTCGGCCATCTCCTATTTCATCGTGCAGAAATCGGCGGTGCAGGAAATCCACCACTCGATCAATCTGGTGCGGGCCAATGCCATTGCCGTGCGCGGCTATACGGTCAGCCACATCACCCCGACGCTGACCGAAGACAACGACATCCTGTTCTATCCCGAAACGGTTGCGTCCTTCTCGGCGCAATCTGTCTTTGCCCGCTTCAAGGCGATGTTTCCGGAATTCAGCTACAAGGAAGCAGCCCTCAATCCGACCAACCCGGACGACCTGCCGAACGAGCTCGAAGCAGAACTGATCAAGCGGTTGCGGGAAGACCCGTCCCTCGACCAGATTTCCCAGGTCGTGGAGACCGGGGACGGCCGCTTTCTCACCGTGGCCTTTCCGCTGACCATCAACCAGCAAGGCTGCCTGATCTGCCATTCCACGCCCGAGGCCGCGCCGCCGGCCATGGTCGATCTCTATGGCGAGGAGAACGGCTTCGGCTGGGAACTCGGCGAAACGGTCGGCGCCCAGATTATTTCCGCACCGATGTCGATTGCCGACCGGCGGGCGGAGGAGACCGGGATCATCCTGATCGGCGGCTTCACCCTGCTCTTCGTCCTGATCTTCCTGATCACAAACGTCATGCTGGGCGGCATCGTGCTGCGGCCGGTACGGCGCATGTCGGAAGTGGCGGAAAAGGTCAGCCTGGGCGATTTCTCCATCCCCGAGTACCGCAAGAAGGGCAAGGACGAGATCAGCTCCCTTTCCCTCTCCTTCAACCGGGTACGCCGCAGTCTCGAACGCGCCATGAGCATGATCGATGACTGATCAAACAATCATAGCCCCGGGAAGCGGCCGACGTTTCATTGGCAAGTATCTGATCGAAGGCCTTCTCGGCGAAGGTGCCATGGGCCAGGTCTATGCGGGGATTGACCCGGACATCGAACGCCCCGTGGCCATCAAGACCATTCACAGGCACCTTATCGACGCCGAGGGAAGCCAGGACTGGCTTGACCGGTTCGCACGGGAAGCACGGGCCGCAGGACGGGTGCTCCATCCCAACCTCGTCACGATTTTCGACTTTCTGCAGGAAGACGCGATCCCCTACATCGTGATGGAGCGGGTTCGCTCAACGACCCTGGAAGATCGTCATTCCGGCGAAGGCAAAATGCCCCTGGAAGAGATCCATGCGATCATGTCGCAGATCCTTGCCGGGCTTTCCTGCATTCACGCCGCAGGCATCGTTCACCGCGACCTTAAACCCGCCAACGTGATGCTCACCGATGACGGAGGGGTCAAGGTGACCGACTTCGGCATCGCCCGTCTGACGGCCATGGATGCGACCGGCGCCGGGATGATCGGAACGCCCGCCTACATGGCCCCTGAGCAGCTGATGGGCGCTGAGGTGGATGCCCGGGCCGATATATATGCCGCAGGCGTCGTCCTTTACGAAATGCTGACCGGCCGCAAGCCCTACAAGGGCGGCGGGATCGAAGCGCTCTACACCACCCTCCGAAACGGCAAGGTCACGCCGCCAAGCGAGATCGTGACGACGCTTTGTGCCGAACTCGATGAGATTGTCCTCAAGGCCATGAGCATTGAACCGGATGACAGGTTCGACGATGCCGACTCCATGCGCCAGGCGCTGGCAAATGTGCTCCCCACCGCTGATCGCACGGGTCTGATCAATATGGCGCCGGCCGCACGCAGGCCGCGCCCCCGCGGATCGGCCTCCTCCATGGCAAACAGGCTGAGTTCGCAAACCCTGTTTGAGGTCGAGAAGCAACTGACATCGAGCCTTGGGCCGATGGGCAGGGTCATAGTCCGGCGCGCGGCGGAACGGTCCAGCAGCCCCAAGGAATTGATCGAGACCGTTCTTGGGGAATTTTCGGACAGCACGGAACGGAATCAGGTCAAGGCCGCCATCGAAAGCGTCATCGACGCCGATACCTCGCAGCTGGTGCCCAAGGCTTCCATAGCAAACGGGCTTTCCGAAGATGCCGTGCAAACCGTTCTGACACATTTGAAAAAACATCTCGGCCCGATCGCCAAGGTGCTGGTGGCCAAAGCCGCCAGAGACGCGTCCTCCCTGGAGGAACTGGCCGAGACTGTGGCCGCGAAGCTCGACGACGAGACCGAGCGCCAGCAATTCCTGGATGCCGTCAAACGTGCCCGAGCCTGAGGCACCCGTACCACGGCCGACCCGTGATGAGAGGACCAATATGCTTGATCTGGACGAACTTCTGCAAAGCTTTGGCGAGGACGCTCCCAGCGGTGAAGACCTCACCTACGATAGCGCCTTTGCCGAGTTGGAAATGGCCAGTCAGCCGGGCGAGGAAAAGGTTGTTGGAGACAGCGTAATTGAGGCGGAGGAGCCCGATTATAGCCTGGTCGTCAGCAAGGCCAAGGCCCTGCTTGCGCAAACCAAGGACCTGCGGGTGGCCGTCATGCTGGCCAATGCCGCGCTTCGGACAGAAGGACTTTCCGCCTTTGCAGAAATCCTTTCCTATATGCGCAGTTGCCTGGACCAATATTGGGCCAGTGTCCATCCGCAGCTTGATGAGGACGACGACGACGACCCCACCATGCGGGTCAACGCCGTCCTGGGCCTGACCGACCGCGACACCATCTTGGCCGCACTGCGGCTTGCTCATTTGACGGACAGCCGTACCCTCGGTCAGTTCTCCTTGCGCGATATCCTCATCGCCGAGGGAGAAATCGCCGTCCCATCAGACATGGAGAACGTTCCGACTTCCCAGGTCATTTCCGCAGCGTTTCAGGACACAGATCCGGTTACACTCTCAATCCTCGCCAGCTCGGCCGCGGCATGCGTCGAGCATGTAAAGGCTATCGACGCAATCTTCGACGAAAAGACCGGCGCTCTCGGGCCCGATCTCACGCCGCTTCAAAAAGCGCTCCATGATATCACCCGTCGGCTCGGCGATTATGCCCAAGCAGACAGCAAAGCTATCGAGGACGCTACCGAAGAGGGAATGCCGGACGGCGCAGACGCGGCCCCAGCCGGGAAGCCCTCCGCCGCGCGCATGGGCGTCCTCACGTCTCCCGAAGACGTCAAAAAAGCAATCGACCAGATCATCGACTACTACGCCCGCTACGAACCATCCAGTCCCCTGCCGCTGTTGCTGAACCGAGCCCGCCGGCTCGTCTCGGCCGACTTCGTCACGATCATGCGGGACATGGCACCAAGCGGTGTCGAAAACGTCGCTCTCATCGGCGGTTTCGACCCGGATGAAAATGATTGACCACACAGATGAACCTATTCGCCGTGGAGAGGCACTTACCTGCAGACAACCAGGGGAACCATCAACATGGCCAGCAGTCAAAAATTCATTGCCCGCAACCGGGCTCCCCGCGTCCAGATCGAATATGATGTGGAGCTCTACGGCGCGGAAAAGTCAATCCATCTGCCCTTCGTGATGGGCGTCATGTCGGATCTTTCGGGCAAGTCCGAAGAACCGCTTCCCTCCGTCGCGGACCGCAAGTTTCTGGAAATCGACGTCGACAACTTCGATGACCGCATGAAGTCGATGAAGCCGCGTGCCGCCTTCACGATCCCGAACACGCTGACCGGAACAGGAAACCTCGCGGTGGATATCACCTTCGAGAGCCTGGAGGACTTCTCGCCCGCGGCCATCGCCAAAAAAGTCGAACCCCTGAAAAAACTGCTCGATGCGCGAACCCAGCTCGCAAACCTGACCACTTATATGGACGGAAAGACCGGTGCAGAAAACCTGATGGCACAAATCATACAGGACCCTGCCCTGCTGAAGGCTCTGGCGAGTGCTCCAGCCGCGTCCTCCGCGACCGAAGAAACCGAGGAATAAGCCATGAGCGAGACCACGCAAGAGGCGGCAAGCGCCGCCCCTCAAACCGAGACGGCCTTTGGCTCCAGTGAGTTCGCGTCACTTCTTCAGAAGGAATTCCGGCCCAAGTCGGCGCAGGCAAAGTCAGCGGTCGAAGAGGCCGTCCGGACCCTTGCCGAACAAGTTTTGCAGAATGAGGCACTGGTCTCCGATGACGCCCTTCGGTCCATCGAGGGCATCATTGCCGAGATCGACAAGAAACTGACAGAACAGATCAACCTGATCCTCCACCATGCCGATTTCCAGCAGTTGGAAAGCGCCTGGCGCGGATTGCATTTCCTCGTCAACAACACCGAAACCGACGAAATGCTGAAGATCCGTGTTCTCAACATTTCCAAGAAGGATCTGTCGAAGACCCTGCGCAAGTTCAAGGGAACCGCCTGGGACCAGTCCCCGATCTTCAAGAAGCTCTACGAGGAAGAATACGGGCAATTTGGCGGCGAGCCTTACGGCTGTCTTGTCGGCGACTATCACTTCGACCACAGCCCGAGGGACGTGGAAATCCTCAGCGAAATGTCGAAGGTGGCCGCAGCCGCCCACGCACCTTTTCTGACCGGCGCAGACCCCAGCCTGTTTCAGATGGACAGCTGGGCGGAACTCGCCAATCCCCGTGATCTCACGAAAATCTTCCAGACCCCCGAATATGCAGCCTGGCGTTCATTGCGCGAGAGCGAGGACAGCCGCTACCTGGGTCTTGCCATGCCGCGCTTCCTTGGGCGCCATCCCTATGGCGCCAAGACTGACCCGGTTGAGGAGTTTGCCTTCGAGGAAGACACTGAAGGTTCATCTGCCGAAAGCTACTGCTGGGTCAATGCCGCTTACGGCATGGCGAGAAACATCACACGTTCCTTCAAGGAATACGGCTGGTGTACCCGCATTCGCGGCGTTGAATCCGGCGGTGTCGTCGACAATTTGCCCACGCACACCTTCCCGACCGATGACGGGGGCGTGGACATGAAGTGCCCGACCGAAATCGCGATTTCCGATCGCCGTGAAGCGGAGCTGGCGAAGAACGGCATGATGCCGTTGATCCACCGCAAGAACAGCAACATGGCCGCCTTCATCGGCGCCCAGTCCCTCCAGAAGCCAACGGAATATGACGATCCGGATGCAACGGCCAATGCCAATCTGGCGGCGCGGTTGCCCTACCTCTTCGCCACTTGCCGCTTCGCCCACTACCTGAAGTGCATCGTGCGCGACAAGGTCGGTTCGTTCCGCGAACGAGAAGACATGCAGCACTGGCTGCAGGACTGGATCAACAAATATGTCGACTACAACGCCGACAATTCCCCGGAAGAAGTCAAGGCCAAACACCCGCTCGCTGCGGCGGAAGTGCAAGTCGAAGAGGTCGAAGGCAACCCCGGCTACTACACCTCGAAATTCTTTCTGAGGCCGCACTACCAACTGGAGGGGCTCTCCGTGTCTCTCCGCCTGGTGTCCAAGCTGCCGTCTCAAAAAGGCAATTAAGACAACCCGCCGGAGTCTCTCCTCCGGCGCCTCTCCTGAACATCGAAACTCACCACGTGAAAGGACAGTGTCATGGCTTTCGACGCATTCCTCTATTTCAAGGATCCGAAGAACAAGGTTATCGGCGAGACCACCGACAAGGAAATGGGCAGCGATAACGCGTTCGAACTGCGCTCTTTCGAATTCGGCGCAGAGACCAACGTCAATATCGGCTCCGACACCAGCGGCGCCGGGGCCGCCGGCAAGACCACCTTCAAGGACTTCCAGATCACCAAGCGCACTGACACTGCTTCCTGCGCATTGTTCAGCGCCCTGTGCAGCGGCCAGCATTTCCAGGAGGCCATCATCGAGTTGCGCCGCTCAGGCGGTGCTGCCGGCAAATCCGGCAAGACCTTCATGAAGATCCATTTCAAGATGGTCATGGTGAAGGACATGGGCTGGAGCGGCTCGGAAGGCGACGACATCCTGGAAGAAACGATCGTCTTCGAATACGGCGCGATCATGATCGAATACTCCAAGCAGTCCAAGGACGGCTCGCTCAAGAAGGCCGACGGCACCCAGGGTGAGGCCAAGTGGAGCCGAGTGCTCAACACCGCCGACTATCAGGTCAACTAACGGCCTCTTGCGGGCGCGGCCCTCGCCGCGCCCCTCCCCCCGAGATTTGAAACGGCACAGGCATCAAAGGCATTTTCGGCATGGACGCGGAGAATCTTCTGAAACAGGGCGATCTGGACGGAGCCCTTGCGGCACTCCAGCAAAGCATCCGAAAGGAGCCGGAAAATCCGCGTCTCCGGGTATTCCTGTTTCAGCTTCTCTGCATCATGGGAAACTGGCAACGTGCCGTGGCCCAGCTGAAGACCTGTGCCACTCTTGACCCGTCATGCGAGAACATGGCGCAGACTTACCGATCCGCAATCCTTTGCGAGATCTTCCGCGAGAAAGTCTTTGACGGCACCAAGCCCCCCCTCGTCTTCGGCGAGCCGGATGGCTGGATTGCCGGATTGATCGAAGCACTCAGGCTGGAGGCTCGAGGCGAGCGCGATGCCTGCGAGGCGCTGCGCCAGAAATCATTTGAAGCAGCTCCAGCCGTATCAGGAGTGGTCAACGGGCAACCCTTTTCCTGGATTGCTGACGCGGATCCCCGCCTGGGGCCCATCCTGGAGATCATTGTCAACGGCCGATACTTCTGGGCTCCCTTTTCCAGTATTCGAAGACTGTGCATGGAAGCGCCTGCGGACCTGCGCGATTATGTCTGGATGCCCGCCGAGATCACCTGGCACAACGGCGGCAGCACGGTCGCCCTGATCCCGACGCGCTACGACGGCTCCGAAACTTCCGCCGATGGCAACGTCCGTCTGGCGCGTCATACGAATTGGATAACCGAGGGCGAGCGCGTACTTAAGGGCCAGGGACAACGCCTGCTCGCAACGGATGCCGAGGACATCGCTCTGATGAACCTTCGCGAGCTGACACTTGGCGAGGCCGCGATTGTGGCCCCTGTGCCAGAACCGGCAGTATCCAACGATGGTTGACCGGCTGCTCTCCGAACGGCTCCAGCCGTCCCTGCTCGACCGGCTGACCGATGACGAACCGGAAGAGACCAAGGAAGCCGGCGCCGACCGTTTCATCGATCTTGCGCGTCTGCGCACGATCATCCAACGGGATTTGGCCTGGCTCCTGAACACCTCGAACCTGGATGCTGCCCACGACCTGGAGAACTTCCCGCAGGTTGCAAAATCCGTCCTCAACTATGGAATTCCGGACCTTTCGGGAACCGTTCGCACCAGCCAGCGGGCCGTCGAAATCCGACAGTCCATCCGCAGGGCGATTGAGACCTTCGAACCGCGAATTCTCCCTGAAACACTCGATATATCGATCCAGGGCCCGGAAAGCAGGACCGGTTCGGTGCTCTCCCTTGATATCCGCGGAGAGCTTTGGGCCGAACCCGTTCCCATCGACATCTATCTGCGCACCGCATTCGATGTGACGACCGGCCAGGTCTCCTGGAAAAATCAGGGCTAGCAGCATGGATACCAGACTGCTTCGGTTATACGAGGAAGAACTCGGCTTCATTCGCGAGATGGGGGCCGAATTCGCCGAAACCTACCCCAAGATCGCCTCTCGCCTCGGCATGAGCCACACGGAGGTTCATGACCCTTACGTGGAGCGCCTGCTCGAAGGCTTCGCCTTCATGGCGTCGCGCGTTCAGCTGGAGCTTGATCTTCAGTATCCGGTCTTCACTCAGAACCTGCTGGAAATCGTCTACCCGCATTTCCTGGCGCCGACCCCGTCCATGACCATCGTCAAGCTCGTACCGGACATGGCTCAGGGCGGCTTCGAGAACGGCTACACGCTGCCGCGCGGAACGATCCTGCGAAGCGAAATACTCGAGGGAGAGCAGACGGCCTGCCAGTTCACGACGTCGCAGGACGCCACGCTCTGGCCGCTCGAGATCACCGCGGCGGACTATGTCGAAGGCCGGGGTGAACTCGTGGCCGCAGGTCTTGGGAAAAACAACACCGCCAAAGCTGCCTTGCGGCTTCGTATCCACCGGGAGGGCAACCTTCCGCTCAACGAATTTCCGCTGGATCGTCTGACCCTTTATTTCGCCGGCGCCGGGGCCGAACCCTGGCGGCTTTACGAAGCCATCCTAGCAAACGGCGTCGGCCTGGCCGGCCGCTCGACGGACCGCAGGAACGACTGGCACCAGCACCTTGGAAACGACATCCGTCCACGCGGTTTCGATCCGGAAGAGGCGCTGCTCCCGGTTCCAGGTCAATCTTTCTCGGGGTACCGCCTGCTGCAGGAATATTTCGCCATGCCGCAGCGCTACTTCTTCGTCGATCTTGCAGGGCTGCAACCGGCGATCAGGCGAGCGGATGGCGACGAGCTGGATATCTACATCCTCCTGAGGGAGGAATATCCTTCTCTGAAGTCCGTTTCCGCAGCGAGTTTCGAGCTTCATGCGGTTCCGGCGATCAACCTGTTCTCCAAGCGTTGTGACCGGGTTCCCGTCTCCTCGACCGATGTCGACCACCACGTCACGGCGGACCGCATGGCCCCCCTGGATTACGAAATCTATCAACTGGAGGAAGTTGTCGGCATCGGCACCGAGGGCGCCGACGATGTTCCGTTCCAGCCGTTCTACAGCGCGGAAAACTTCACGCCCTTCGGCGATACCCATGGGGCCTATTTCAACGTTCGCCGCAGATTGCGGCAGCGTTCGGAAAAACAACGGCTGAAAGGCGGCAGAACCTCCTATCTGGGAACGGAATTCTACCTGTCCCTCAGCGATCGCAGCCAGGCTCCCTATTCCGGTAACATCAAGCAACTTGCGGTACGCGCGCTTTGCACCAATCGCGACCTGCCGCTGTTTACGCCGATTGGAAAGGGCGACACCGATTTTGTCTTGCCCGACGGCGGGCCGATCGCCGAGGCGCGCGCCATTGTTCCGCCGACACGGCCCCGCCACTGCATGGCCGAAGGTGGCCGGTCCTGGCAAATGGTGAGCCACCTCAGCCTCAATTATCTCTCTTTGGTCAACAGCGACCGCGGCTCCGGCGCAGCCGCCCTAAGAGAGCTGCTCGGCCTTTACACCCCGGTCGGCGAGACCGCCATCGTCAAGCAATTGGAAGGGCTGGTCGCCGTCAGTTCCCGTCCGATCGTGCGACGCATCGCCGAGGGTGCCCTTTCGACCGCCGTTCGCGGGTTGGAAGTGCGGGTCGGCTTCGATGAAAGCTTTTTCGAGGGCGCCGGCTGTTACGTGCTGGGCTCCGTTCTTGAAACCTTCTTCGCAAAATACGTGACGCTCAACAGCTTCACCGAGACCGTCATACATTCACAACAGCGGGGAGACATCGCCAGATGGCCGGCGAAGAGCGGAAATCGGAAGCTGATCTGAGCCGCCTTCGTGCGCTCGAGCAGAACCCCCGAAAATATCATATATTCCAGGCGCTTCGACTTATTGAAGCCGCCTATGGCGAGCATCCGCGGCTGGGCCGGTCGAAACGACCGTCCCAGGACCCCGTGCGTCTGGGCCAGACCCCAGCCCTTGCCTTCCCCACGTCCACGATCTCGGCCTTCGATCTGGACCCCGAGACAGGCCGCCACCGCCTTTCCCAATATGCGTTCGGGCTTTTCGGTCCCCATGGCGCGCTGCCCCTGCACCTTACCGATTACGCCCGCGACCGGTCGCGAAATCATCGGGACAAGACTCTGTCCGCCTTTGCGGACGTCTTTCATCATCGGATGATTTCCCTGTTCTACAGGGCCTGGACCACCGGCGAGCCAGCGCCATCATTTGACCGCGAGGACGACGATCCGTTCGGTGCCAAGCTCGACGCCATTGCCGGCATCGCCGGGGGGGCCTTTCACGGGCGCGACGCGATGCCGGACCTCGCCAAGCGGCATTTTGCAGGGCTGATGTCGGCGGGACCGCGCAGTGAGGCGGGCCTTGCCGCGGTGCTCAGGAAGTTCTTCCGCGCTGAAATCACGATCGAAAGTTTCGTCGGCAGCTGGCTGCATCTGGAGCCGCATGACCGCGGACAGCTCGGCGTTTCCGCGCTTGGAGGCCAGGCCTGCCTTGGCGAGAAGGTTTGGTCGCGCGAAGCAAAATTCCGCGTTCGGATTGGCCCCCTGTCGATTGAAGACTACGAGCGCCTCCTTCCCGGCGGCGAAGGGGCGAAGCGTCTGGCGGCGATCATTCGAAATTACGCCGGCGACGCGTTGGAATGGGAAGCCAATCTCGTCCTCAGGAAGCGCGAGGTGCCGCCCTTGCCCCTCGGCAGAAGCGGACACCTCGGACGCACAACCTGGATCGGCCAGCGGGAAGACAGGGACGCTGACGACCTCTACTTCACGGCCCCAGCGCCGCCAGTCTTTTGAACCTGACCCTATAGGATGACAGTCATGACAGAAATCGGCCGTCTCGCTCTTTTCGGCAAACTGAACCGACTTGCATACCAGTCGATCGAAAGCGCTACCGTTTTCTGCAAGATGCGGGGCAACCCCTATGTCGAGCTGGCCCACTGGGTCCATCAGATCCTGCAGGGACAGGACAGCGATCTGCACCGTCTCATCCGCCATTACGAGCTCGATCCGGCGCGCGTTGCCAGCAATCTGGTCACAAACCTGGACAGTCTGCCGCGTGGGGCTTCCTCCATTTCCGACCTTTCGTCCCACCTGGAAGAGACGGTCGAACGCGCTTGGGTCTATGCTTCGCTCATGTTCAAGGACCGCCAGGTTCGAACCGGCCATCTTGTTCTCGCGATCCTCAAGACGCCATCCTTGCGCAACCTTCTGGACGGCATGTCTCCGGAATTCAGGAAGTTCAGAGCCGATGACCTGGCGGAGAATTTTCGGACCATCTTGAATGGGTCCCCGGAAGAGGGACTGCCGCCTCAGGATGGGTCGGGTGCCGCCACCAAGGCAGAGGAGCACGCTCCTGGAGGGACGGCGGCTCCCCAACTGGGCGGAAGTGCAGCACTTGATCAATATTGCGTCGACCTGACCGAAAAGGCCCGCCAGGGAGACATCGATCCGGTGATGGGACGGGACGAGGAAATCCGCCAGGTGGTGGATGTGCTCATGCGCCGGCGCCAAAACAACCCGATCCTGACCGGCGAGGCCGGTGTCGGCAAGACCGCAGTCGTCGAAGGCTTCGCCCTGCGCATCGCCGCAGGAGATGTGCCTCCAAGCCTACGCCAGGCGCGTCTTCTTTCCCTGGATGTGGGCCTGCTGCAAGCCGGCGCCTCGATGAAGGGAGAATTTGAAAACCGCCTGAAAACAGTCATCGAGGAAGTCCAGGCGAGCCCCGTTCCCATCATCATGTTTGTTGACGAAACGCACACGCTTGTCGGCGCCGGAGGCGCGGCCGGGACCGGGGATGCCGCCAATTTGCTGAAACCCGCCCTTGCCCGCGGAACTCTGCGGACCATCGGAGCGACCACCTGGAGCGAATACAAAAAGCACATCGAGAAAGATCCCGCCCTGACCCGCCGCTTCCAGGTCATACAGGTCGCCGAACCGGATGAGCCGCGGGCGATCATGATGATGCGCGGCATCGCCTCGATGCTGGAGCGCCACCACCGGGTCCAGGTGCTCGATGAGGCCCTGGAAGCCTCAGTCAAGCTCTCCGCACGCTACATTCCAAGCCGCCAGCTTCCGGATAAATCGGTCAGTGTCCTCGACACGGCTTGCGCCCGGGTCGCGATCAGTCTGCATACCGTTCCCGCCTCTATCGAGGACTGTCACCGGCGCATGGACGCCTTGAAGACGGAAATGGAGATCATCGACCGCGACGAGAACGCCGGAAGGGAGGTTGCCGGCCGCCGCAACCGTACGATCGAAAATCTTGATACGGAAACCAAACGCCTGGCCGAGCTGACAGAGCGCTGGGATAGGGAAAAGGTCCTGGTCGATCAGATTTTGGAGCTGCGGGACCTGCTGCGCGGCGACGAAACTCCGGCTGACGATGACACCGAGGCAGCTGCGGCTGCGACGCCGCCGGAATGCGACCGGGAGGCGACCCTTGCGGATTTGCGCGCCAAACAGGCCGAACTTGAAACGCTTCAGGGAGACGCCCCTCTCGTACTGCCGATTGTCGATGAACAGGCGGTAGCGTCCGTCGTCGCCGATTGGACGGGCATTCCGGTCGGCCGCATGGTCAAGGATGAAATCCGAACCGTGCTGAACCTTGCCGAACACCTTTCAAAAAGGGTTATCGGTCAGGATCACGCCATGGAGATGATTGCCAAGCGGGTGAAGGCCTCCCGCGCGGGTCTCGACAATCCCTCCAAGCCCATCGGCGTCTTCCTGCTGGCCGGGACGTCCGGTGTCGGGAAGACCGAAACCGCATTGGCGCTTGCGGAGGCCCTTTATGGCGGCGAGCAGAACATCATCACCATCAACATGTCTGAGTTTCAGGAGGCCCACACGGTCTCGAGCCTGAAGGGCGCGCCTCCGGGCTATGTCGGCTATGGCGAGGGGGGCGTGCTGACGGAAGCTGTCCGGCGCAAGCCCTATTCCGTTGTGCTGCTGGACGAGGTTGAAAAGGCCCATCCTGATGTCCACGAGGTGTTCTTCCAGGTCTTCGACAAGGGGATGATGGAAGACGGCGAAGGCCGGATGATCGATTTCCGCAACACGCTCATCCTTCTGACATCCAACGCCGGGTCCGAGGTGATCATGGACCTTTGCTCGGATCCGGAACTCATGCCGGACCCCGAAGGCATGGCGAAGGCCCTCAGGGATCCGCTCCTGAAAGTTTTCCCGCCGGCGCTGCTCGGCCGTATGGTGGCCATCCCCTATTATCCGCTTTCTCCGGACATGATCGGAAGCATCACCCGGCTGCAACTCGAGAAGATCGCCAGGCGGGTCAGGGACACTTACGAAGTCCCCTTCACCTATTCGGAGGCTGTGGTGGAGACGATCGTCTCCCGCTGTCAGGACCTGGAAAGCGGCGGCCGCATGATCGACGCGATCGTCACCAATACGATGCTTCCCGCCGTGTCGACCGAGTTCCTGTCCCGGATGCTGAACGGCGGTCAGGTCGCGAAAATAGAAATCGACGTCGCCGATGGTGATTTCACCTACGCTTTCGCGTGATCGGTCAGCCGCTTTGATCGTCACGATCTGAAACGAAAAAATAATGCGGCCGGAGCGAACCTCCGGCGGCTCCGCGAGCACTTACAGAGGATCACGGTCGAAAGATGCGGCTTGGGTCGCCTCTTTAACCAGCTTGCGGAGAGCGGCAAATGTCAAATAGCGGTCAAAAATTCGTTGCGCGCAACCGTGCGCCACGGGTGCAGATCGAATATGACGTCGAGCTTTACGGCGCAGAGAAAAAGGTGCAGCTCCCGTTCGTCATGGGCGTGATGGCCGACCTGACGGGCAAGTCAGAAGATGCGCTGCCCTCCGTCAACGACCGAAAATTTCTCGAAATCGACGTCGACAATTTCGACGAGCGCCTGAAATCTCTCAAGCCGCGCGCCGCCTTCACTGTTGCAAACACGCTGACGGGCGAAGGCAATCTGTCCGTCGACATCACCTTCGAAAGGCTGGAAGATTTTTCCCCGGCGGCGATCGCGCAGAAGATCGAGCCGCTGCGCAAATTGCTAGATGCCCGCACTCAGCTCGCCCATTTGTCTACCTATATGGACGGCAAGACCGGGGCCGAAAACCTGATCGCCCGGCTGATTTCCGACCCGGCAGCCCTCTCTGCCCTAACCGCTGTAGCGCCCGAGACCGGACAAGTCGACACCGCTGCCGCCCTTGCCGGTTTGCGTGCCGCGGCAGACGCGGCCCCGGCAATGGACACACCGAACGATCAAACGGCGGTTCTTGAAGCTTTGCGCAATCGGCCCGAAGCCCCGGTCCGTGACGACGCGCAGGCGGAAGAGGCCTTCGCCGCGCTGCGCGCCCGCGCAGAAGCTGTATCCGACCTTTCCGCCACGGACGAAAAGGCCGTCGCCGCTGTTCTGGCCGACCTCCACAAGGTCGGCGACGACCTGCAGGCGTCCCAAACCGAAGCGGACTTGGACCTGGCGGCCATCTTGAACGCCGATCTGGCGGAGCCGACCGAAGATAGCGGCGACGACAGCTACGCCGGCGTCCTCGACGGTCTGCGCCAGCAAACGATCGATCCGGACGCAGAAGACGATGCGAAGGAGACAGCGCTGGAAGGCCTGCGCCAAGCGGCCTCGGCGCTTCCCGAGGAAGAGGAAGAACACTTTGATCTCGATGCCCTGCTTGCCGGTGCGGTCGAGGATGAGGACGAAAATGCGCCTGACATCGAGTTCGACGATCTTTTGAACCCCCTGGATGGGGCCGATGACGACGAAAATGACGACGAGGACCTTTCCTTGTCGTTTGAGGATGACTCGGCAGACGACGACAGCGACGATTTGGCCGCGTTGCTGGCAGGTAACGAGAGCGACAGTTTAGAGACTACCGCCGAAGGAACACCGGCCGAAACCGGCATCACGGATGCGGACACTGACCTCGACGCCTTGCTGAACGGTCTGGTCGATGAGCTTGGGCAGAACGAGGATGAAGACCAAGCGGACGACGGCGAGGACGACGAACTCGATCTCGGCGCCCTGCTCGCCGGCGAAGGCGATACGGATCTGGAAGCACTCTTGGGCGATTTGGGCGGAGACGCCCCGGAAACAGATGCCGACGATCTCGACCTTTCATCGCTGCTGTCAGAGGATGACGACACGGAATTTGAAACGCTTCTGCCCGATGGCGATGACACAGGAGACGAAGAACCCGCGATTGCCGCGCCGTTCGGCACCCTCTCCGCTGCCCGTCCGGACGACCGGGAGCGGCCCAGAGACAAGTTCCGGATCGCTCTTCTCGGCGACTTCTCGGGCCGGGCCAGCCGCGGTGAACTTCAGATCGGCGACGACCTGGCGAGCCGCAAACCTTTGAAATTCGACATCGACAATTTCGAAGATGTCATCGCCCGTTTTGCCACCACCCTTGTGCTGCCGATCGGCAAGGACGGCGCCGGGGTTGAAGTTCCGCTGAACAGCCTCGATGATCTTCACCCAGATGAGCTTTACGAAAATGTCGCGCTCTTCGACGAACTCTCGGCCCTGCGTCAGCGCGTTGCCCGCGGAGAGGCTGCGGCCCTTGGCGATCTGAAGGCCTGGGCTGAGGAGACCGGTGCGACCACAGGGATGGTGAGGAGCCGGGCAAAAGGCAGTGCCGTTCCCGCGGACCGCAAGCTCAGCGATTTCCAGTCCCTCATTGGCGATATGAAAGGGACGCTCGCCCGGCCAAGCCCCGTCGACGAACTGATAGGCAGTGTTGTCGGCCCCTATGTCGTGGCCGCGGCAGATCAGAAGCAGGACAGCCTGCTTGCAGCACTCGATGACGCGCTGTCCGGTGCCATGCGCAGCATTCTGCATCACCCGGATTTTCAAGCGGTTGAATCGGTCTGGCGCTCCCTTGAATTTCTGGCCCGCCGCGTCGAGACAGACGCCTCGTTCGAGATCGTGCTCTATGACGTGTCCGCCGAAGAGTGGGCCGCGGACCTTGCTGCCCAGGAGGACCTGGCTGAAAGCGGCCTGTTCCGGCTGCTGGCGGAAGAGCCGCGCCTCGATGCGGCTCAGGGCCCGATTTCCGCGGTGTTCGCGCTCTACACCCTTGAGGAAACGCCGCCCCACGCGGAGCTTCTTGCACGCATGTCCAAGATCTCCGAATGGATGAACGCACCGTTCGTGACGGCCATCTCGGCCCACTTCCTCGACACGCCGAAGAAGGACCGGCATCCGCTGGTCGCCAAGGCCTGGGACGAGCTGCGCGCGCTGCCGGAAGCCGCCTACGTCGGACTTGCCGCGCCGCGCTTTCTCCTGCGGCTCCCCTATGGCGCCAGGACCGAGCCGGTCGATCCCTTCGAGTTCGAGGAATTCACCCTGCGCAGCGGCCTGAAGGGCATGCTCTGGGCAAACCCTGTCATCTTGAGTGCAACCCTGCTTGCCGCGACGGCCTACAAGTCCGGCAAGTCCATGCGGCTCGGCGAAATCCTGTCCCTGGGGGATATCCCCGTTCACACCATGGTCGACAGCTATGGCGATCAGGTCGCCCTGCCCTGCACCGAGCGGCTCTTGAACACCCGCACCACCGAAGAGGTGACTACCCGCGGTTTCATGCCCGTGCTGTCGATCAAGGGCCGCAACGAGATCCGGCAGGGCTCCTTCCAGGCTCTTGGAGCGGGCGAACTGCACGGCCCCTGGGATCTGACCCCAGGCCAGGGAAGAGCGACATTCGGCACCGAAGTGGCGCTTGGAAAGGCGCCGGCCGCGTCGGCCTCCACCTCCGTGGGCGAAATCGAAGCCGATGGCCCCGGGACAAGTTCATCAGCGGATGCAGACGGTGGAGAAGTTCTCGATCTGGACATGGAACTGGATCTCGATCTGGGCTCGGAGAGCGACACCGATGACAGCGATACGAGCCTCGATGACCTGCTTGCCGGCTTCGGTGACGAGGGCGCGAGCTCGGACGACGACGAAATGGACCCGGAACTGGCAGCCCTCCTGGGAGATCTCTGATGACGAACATGCCCACGCCCGAACACCAATCCGGCGGCACCCAAGGCATCGTCCTTGCCCAGGTTGGCCCCGCCTACTGGATGCTCGCTGGCGAAGACCATCTGGACAACCTCCTGTCCGGCGAAGGGCCCTACCCGGCCCCGGTCCGGTGCCTGTGCTTCGATTCCGTTCCGGACTTCGAAGCCATGCTGGACGAGGACCAGAACACCGGGCAGCTGTGGAGCATCCACCCCGGCATCATTGGCCGTTTGAAGCGGCGGGCAGAGCTCGTGCTGCTCAATGCTACCGAGCTTGCCGCGCAAGCTTGACCGACCAACCGAGCGCATAGGGACCGAAGATGGCAGACGACATCGAACTCAAAGGACGCAAGGCCCGCCTTGAGCTTCCCGGAAAGCTCAAGGGATGGCTCATGCGTGCGCAGGTCGAGGACGGTTTCAGCCGGATTCCCGAAACGACAATCGAGTTCATGTCCAACGACATCGACATCGACCTGCAGCAGGTCGTCGGCGAGCGCCTGCGCCTGGAAATCGATGCGCCGGAGAACAAGGTCCGCTATTTCCAGGGCCATTGCGTCTCCGCCGAATACCTCGGCTCTCATGCAGGCCGTGGCTACTACCGTGCTGGCGTCCGTCCTTGGCTGTGGTTCCTGACCCGTTCGTCCAACTGCCGGATCTTTCAAGAAAAATCGGTCATCGACGTAATCAAGGAGATCTTCGCCCAGTACGGCTTCTCCGATTTCAAGGACATGACCAAGCAGCCCTACCGCAAGCGGGCTTACTGCGTTCAATATCAGGAAACCGACTTCGCCTTCATCTCTCGCCTGATGGAGGAAGAAGGGATCTACTATTTCCATACCCATGAGAAATCGAAGGAAACCCTGGTGCTGGCGGACGACCCCAGCGCCCACAAGACCATCGAGGACAACGCCCAGATCGATTTCTACTTCCGTGAGGATGTCTATCGCAGGACCAACGACCACATTTTCGAATGGCGGGGAAGCGAGTGCATCCGGACCGGCAAGGTGACGCTTCAGGACTTTGATTTCGAGAAACCGAAGTCCGACCTGAAGTCGGTCAAGGCCCTGCCAAAGGGCAAGCACGCCTACAAGTCCTACGAAGTCTACGAATATCCGGGCCGCCACCTCGACGCCAAGACCGGCGAACATCTTGCGCGGGTCAAGGTCGAAGGTTTCGCCTCGGAAGTCCAGCGATGGAAAGGCGTCTCCAACGTTCGCCAGATGTGTGTCGGCGCCAAATTCAAGCTGACCAAGCACCCGCGCAAGGCCGAAAACGCGGAATATCTGATCACCTCGGCACGGCACGAGATTCAGATCGATGCGGACGTCACGGACAGCGAATTTGTCGAAGCGATCCTCGGTACCGAACTCGGCTTCGACAACACCAACAGCCGCGACATGTACCGCTGCATCTTCGAAACACAGCCGGTTCATACACCTTTCCGCGCCCCCCAGCTGACGCCCCGACCGAAACACCCTGGCGTTCAAACCGCCATTGTAGTCGGCAAGAAGGGCGAGGAGATCTGGACCGACGAATATGGCCGGGTAAAGGTTCAGTTCCACTGGGACCGGGATGGCAAACGCGACGACCGGTCTTCCTGCTGGATCCGCACATCTGTGCCCTGGAGCGGCAAATCCTGGGGCGCGGTCAGTGTGCCTCGGATCGGCCAGGAAGTCATCGTCCAGTTCGAAGATGGCGATCTAGATCGTCCGATCATTACCGGGATGGTCTACAACGGGGATACCAAGGTTCCCTATTCCCTGCCGGCGAACCAGACGCAGAGCGGCGTCAAGACCCAGAGCTCCAAGGGCGGAGACGGTTTCAACGAGCTCGTCTTCGAAGACAAGAAGGACGCCGAGTTCGTCCGCTTTCAGTCGGAGCGCGACTACAAGCAGATCGTCAAGAACAATGCCGAAATCACGGTCGGCCTCGAACACAAAAAGGGTGGCACCTACACCCAGACCATCCACGGCGACAAGACCGAAACCATCCGCGAGGGCAATCATGCCTTCACCGTCGCCAAGGGCGAGGAAACCATTTCCATCGCGAAGTCCCGCAAGACGGACATTGGCGCCGAGGACACGCTTGCCGTGGCCAGCGACCAGACCGTCGGCATCAAGGGGAAAAAGGCCGACGACATTGCCAAGGATTATGTCATCGATGTCGGAGCGGCACTGTCGATATCGGCGAATACCAGGATCACCCTGAAATGCGGCGCCTCCACCTTGGAGATGACGCCCGGCAAAATCACCATTTCCTCCCCGCAGCTGGAATTGAAGGCCGACGCCATCGCCAAGCTGACGGCAGGCGGCCAATTGAAACTCGAAGGGAAAGGCCAGGCAGAACTCAAAGGCGGCGGCATGTTGAAAGTCGAAGGCGGCGGCATGACCCAGGTGAAATCCTCGGGCCTGCTGATCGCCAAAGGCTCCCTCACGATGATCAATTGAGGATGGCCCGATGACTTCTCCCCTTGCCTTTTCAGATCTGAAGAAATTGCCGGACGTTCCTGCAGCAAAAGTGTTGACCGAGGGAAATGCCGTGTTGCAGACCACCATCGATGCCCCGGCGAGCGCCTCCATAGCCGCGGTCCTGGCCGAGCTTGAGGCAAAGGGCGCGCTGCTCGACATGCTCCAGCTCCTCGCCCATGCCTTGCCTGCCCGCGAGGCCGTCTGGTGGTCGTGCCTTTCGGCCCGCGAGACCGTCGCCGAAGGCGCGGCCCTTCCGCCTTCATTGAAGGCTGCCGAGGCCTGGGTCTATCAGCCTGGACAGGACACGCGGGCCAAGGCGCGCGAAGCTCTCGATACCGCTTCCAATGAAGACGAAACGGTTCTGTGCGCCATGGCCGCCGCCTTTGCTGCCGGCACGCTGGGACCGGGAGAGCTGGACGACTTTGCGGCACCGGCCGGCGCTGTCGGCGCGGCAGCCTTCGGCATGGCCCTGACGTCTTTGTTCCACGACGAGGACAAGGTGGAAGAACGCGGCAAGCTGCTGTTGGCCCGCGCCCTCGACATCGCCCGCGGCGGCAACGGCAATGTGCTGCGTCCGCGCACAGCCAACGAGACCCCAAGGTCCTCAAGCCAGACCTTCGAAGGGGAGGCACGCTCATGACTTTGCCCGCCGCTCGTGTCGGAGACAACCACGTTTGCCCGATGGTCACCGGGGTCATTCCCCATGTCGGAGGTCCCGTCGTCGTGCCCTGCCCGACAGTGTTGATCGGCAAGATGCCGGCTGCGACGGCGACCGCCATGGCCGTCTGCGTCGGTCCGCCGGACTTGATCGCCAAGGGATCGACTACAGTGCTCACCGGCAAGAAGCCCCAGGCTCGGCTGAGCGACACCTGCGCCCACGGCGGCATGATCGTCATGGGCTGCCCAACCGTTCTGATCGGAGGGTAGATCGATGACCCTTGTCCTACGCCCGTTGAACTCCGGATCGCTGCCGAACAACAAAACCGAAATCCCGATGCATGACGGCGTCCTGACCATTGGTCGGGGCGACGAAAACGACTTGTCGTTGCCCGATCCGGACCGGCTCCTGTCAAAGCGCCACTGCGTCCTGGAAGAACGCAATGGCGACTACGTCCTCATCGATACCAGCACCAATGGAACCTTCCTGAACTATGGATCGGAGCGGATCGGCAATATCCCGACGCCGCTGAACCATGGCGACGTCTTGCAGCTCGGCCGCTTCGAACTGGTGGTCGAGATCTATTCTGAAACGCCGCCTTCCGCGGAACCGCTTCCGCCGGCCCAGGACAGTCTTGTTCTGCACGGTCCTTCCGTTGTCCAGGCTGGCCCGACAGATCTCGATGATCCTCTCGACAACGGGTCCGATGCCTGGGATTCCTATTTTGACGAGCCGCTTGATCGACCGCGCAGTGATGCCAATCCGTCGGGCTGGAACGGTCCCGCTGGCTCCGAAGATCCGTTGGACTGGAAGGACCCGCTGGATGCTGGCGTCCCGTTCGACGATTACGACCTTCTCGGGTCCGCCCAACCGCACATTCTGCTCGAAGATGATTTCTCTGCTCCGATTTCTGAAAGGGGCGCAAGCGAAGCGGACCATAGCGCCACCGAGCAGGACTATTTCCCCGCGCCCTCGGTAAAGCCCGCGCTTATCCCGGACGATTGGGACAGCCCACAAATCCCGATGGGGACAGAAGCGCAGGCGTCTTCGATGGACGAGGTTGCAGCCGATGACCAGTCACCCGATTCAGATCCGTTGTCCGCAGGGGACGAAACAGACCCGCTGGACGATTTTTTGAGCTCGGAACCGGACGATCTAACCGGAAAGCCAACCGGTCCCTTCGACGCGTCGGCATCCGCCCCGGTGGAAGCGCCTGCCAGGGCCTATTCACAGCCTCCGGCACAGGACCGGGGTCTTGTCACGGCGGCTCCAGCGCAAGAACCTCCGACAGCCCAGCGCGGACAGGCCGCGCAAACCCCGCGCGCGCCCTCTCCTTCGGCGCGGGATGCGGCCGCCCGCGCTTTCCTGGAAGGCGCCGGCGCCGGGCACCTCACCATTCCCGAAGAGGAACTTGCTGCGACCATGGAACGGATGGGACGCGTCTTTGCGTCCATGGTCGCGGGAATGCGCGAGGTCCTGATGGCCCGGGCCTCCATCAAAAGCGAAATGCGGATGAACCGGACCATGATCGGCAGCAGCGAAAACAACCCGCTGAAGTTTTCGGTCAGCCCGGAACAGGCCGTTGAAGCCATGATCCGTCCCTCGGATCGGGGCTATCTCGACGCGGAAACGGCCGCGACCCAGGCTATTGGCGACATTCGCGCGCATGAACTGGCGATGATGGCCGGTATGGAGGCCGCTCTAAAGGACCTGCTCGTCCGGCTCGACCCGACGCAGCTCGCATCACGTATCGACACCGGTTCCTCCCTCGGCGGTCTGCTGGGCGGCAAGAAGGCCCGGTACTGGGAGGCCTACGAGAAGATGTACTCCCGGATCGCATCGGAGACTGAAGACAACTTCCACTCGACATTCGGGCACGAATTCATCCGCGCCTACGAAGATCAACTCAAGAAACTCTGACAGGAGTGACCCATGCAACTCAAATCCGCAATCATCGCCGGTTTTAGCCTCGTTCTGCTCGCAGGCTGCGTCTCCAGCGGCCCATCGCCGACCACGGTCGACCTGGCCATTTCCGGGGCGGCCAACATGAACGGCGGCGCTCCGGCGAAGGTCAAGGTGTACTACCTCGCATCGCCCGCGAGCTTTCAATTCTCGGACTTCTTCTCCCTGTTCAACTCCGCAGAGGTCACGTTGGGAACGGATCTCATCGCGGTCGATGAGTTTCAGCTGGCTCCGGGTCGCACGAAATCCAGTGTCCGCTCGGTCAATGGCACGCCGACGGCCATCGGCGTTGTCGCCGCATTCCGGGACATCGATGGCGCTCGGTTCAAGAGCGTCAAGCGGCTCATTCCGAATGCCGACAACCGGGTTCGCGTGACCCTTTCCGGCACCACCGTCTCGGTTCGCTGACGCCTGCCCAGCCATAGGAGTACTCTGAGCGTGTCCTGGGAAAACAAGGTTGTTTGGCAGGAAGGACTCTTCCTTCAGCCGCACCACTTCCAACAGAATGATCGCTATGTCGAGGCGCTTGTGTCCGGCGTTGCTTCCGCAGCCGTACCCTATCTGTGGGGTTTGCAGGCGCTCACCCTGGATGAAGATCTCCTGAAGCTGGGCAAGATCGCCCTTAAATCCTGCAAGGGCCTGACACCGGACGGGGCAACCTTTCGCGTTCCCCAGACCGAAGACCATCCGCCGGCATTGATCGTCCCCGAGACGGTCAAGAACACCGTGGTCTACCTCGCGATCCCTATCCGGCGCCAGGGCGCCATGGAGGTCGACACAAGCGGGGTGGAAAACACCATGGCCCGCTATCTGGTCGATGAGGTAGAAATCACCGACAGCACGGGCAACGATCGACGGGCCATCCAGATGGCGATTGGAAAGCTGCGTCTGCAATTCGCCCTCGACCTCGACGATCTGTCGGACCAGATCGTCATCCCGATTGCCCGGATCATCGAGGTCCGGCAGGACCGGGAAATCGTTCTCGACCGCGCCTTCATTCCCTCTTGCACGGATGCCCGCGCAGCCCCTCCCCTGCACGGCTTCCTGACCGAGCTGGAAGGTCTGCTGAGCCACCGTGCGGAAGCCCTCGCCGGCCGCCTCGGCCAGGGCGGCGGCAAAGGTGTCGCCGAAGTCGCAGACTTTCTGCTTCTGATTTCGGTCAACCGGGCTCTTCCGCTGGTCCGCCACCTGCATTCGATCGAAAACGTTCATCCGCAGATGATCTATCAGCTGCTTGTGAGCCTGGCCGGCGAACTGGCCACCTTCATGACCTCGGAAAAACTCTCCAGCCCGTTCCCGGCCTACCAGCATGCCGACCTGACGAATGTCTTTCAGCCCATCTTCCGGATCCTGCGCCAGCACCTGAGCTCGGTCCTGGAGCAAGGGGCCGTCTCGATCCCCATCGAGGCGCGCAAATACGGTGTCTCGGTGGCGATGATCACCGACAAGCGCCTCCTGACCTCGGCGACATTCGTCCTTGCCGCCAAGGCGTCGGTTCCGGCGGAAAGCGTCAGGCGGCATTTTCCGACACAGGCCAAGCTCGGCCCCGTCGAACAAATCCGGCAGCTCGTCAATTCCGCCTTGCCCGGTATTGACCTGCGCCCGCTCCCCGTTGCCCCGCGGCAAGTCCCCTATCACTCCGGTGTCGTCTATTTCGAACTCAATTCCGACAGCACCTACTGGAAGCAGATGACCACCTCCGGTGGGCTCGCCATCCATGTGGCGGGCGATTTCCCGGACCTGGAAATGGAACTCTGGGCCATTCGTTGACCCGCTGAGCGCCGAGGAAAGACGATGAATCGCGACGACCCCTTTGCCGAACCGTTCGACACCGACAAAACGGTGATCCGCCCCAATCCGGCCGGACGGCGTCCTGCGACGCCGGCCGCGATGCCGGCACCAAGCGCTACGGGTGCACCCGACCCGCATGCAGTGAACGCCGGGCCGTCTCAGGACAACCGCGGACGCACGCCCGAAGCGCCAAGGGCCTCAAGCCAAGCTGCAGCGGCGGCTCCGAGCGTGCCGCTCACCCAGGCATCGGCCGGCATGAACCGGCTCAATATGGCCGCTTCGTCGCTTTTTGCCCTTGTCGCCCGCATCCGCAACAGAGCCCAGCACTCGAACCCGGCCGCGCTGCGTGAAAGCGTCATCGCCGAGGTGCGCGCCTTTGGAAACCGGGCCTTGGAAGCCGGTATTCCGGCCGAAACCGTCCGCCTTGCCCGCTACGCCATTTGTGCGACTGTCGACGACGTGGTCCTCAATACCCCCTGGGGCGGTCAGAGCATCTGGACCCAGCAGAGCATCGTCGGAACCTTCCATAAGGAAACCTATGGCGGCGATCGTTTCTTCGATCTCCTGACGCGTCTGGAAAAGTCTCCGTCCCAGAACCTGACCTTGCTTGAGTTCTTCTATGTCTGCCTCAGCCTCGGTTTCGAGGGACGGCTGCGTGTCGCAGAGCGGGGAAGCGAGAAACATCTGTCCATTCGCGACGGTCTGGCCCGGCTCATCCGCACCCATCGGGGTTCGGCGGAACCCTCCCTGTCGCCCCATTGGAAAGGTCAGGACACCCCACATCGGCTTTTGTCGGTCTGGTCACCTGTTTTCCTGACGCTGGGAACTGTCCTGACTGCTACCTGCCTTATGTTTTTCATCTTTTCATTCCTTCTGAGAGGGGACACCCAAAGCCTCGGCGCACAAATAGCGGCACTCGATTTCAACGGAACCATTGAACTCGACCGCCCCGCCCCGCCGCCACCGCCACCACCTCCTCCACTGCCGGAATCCAAGGAAGTGAAAACGATCGAAGTCGTTTCCGCGTTCCTGCAGCCGGAGATTGACGAGGGTCTGGTCACCGTTACCGGCGAAGGCAACACGCTGACCATCAACATTGCCGGGAAAGGCATGTTCGCCTCCGCTTCAGATCAGCTTGATCCACGCTTCCAGGAAATCATGGACCGCGTTGCACGTGCACTTGGAGACGAGGAAGGTCGCATCATCGTGGTCGGTCACTCCGACAACATCCCGATCCGGACCGCTCGCTTTCCCTCCAACCTGGAACTCTCCCTCGCCCGCGCAAAATCCGTCATGCAGCGGATTTCGGACTCTCTTGAGAACAAGGATCGCATCAGCGCCGAGGGCCGCGCCGACAAGGATCCGGTCGCTACGAATGACACGCCCGAAGGCCGTGCCAAGAACCGGCGCATTGAAATCATCCTCGTGAAGGCAGGTTGACCATGTTGAAAAATATTCTTGCCCGTCTCTTCGGCACGATCGGCCTTCTGTTCACCTTCAGCCTGATCGTTGCCGGCAGCGTCTGGTACCTCGGCCCGCTGCTCAAGATCGGTGATTTCCGTCCCCTGGACGGAACCGGGCAACGTCTCGTTGCCCTGGCAGCCATCGTCGCCATCGACGTGATTGCAATCCTCGGGATTTTGCTCGTCCGTCGCTCCCGCGACCGCAAAATGACCGAAGCCATTACCCGCAGCGTCCCGGAAACAAACAGGTCCAACGACGACGAAACAGTCGAAGCGGAACTGGGCGAGCTGCGCAAGCGCTTTACCGAAGCCATGGCGTTCCTGCGAAAATCCAAGCTCGGCGGCCGCTTCAGAACACGCTACCTCTATCAGCTGCCCTGGTACATCATCATCGGGCCGCCCGGCGCAGGCAAAACCACCGCGATCGTCAACTCCGGGCTCCGCTTTCCCCTGGCCGAACGCATGGGGAAAGCGGCGATCAGCGGGATCGGCGGTACCCGCAATTGCGACTGGTGGTTCACGAATGAGGCCGTCCTGATCGATACTGCAGGCCGCTATACGACCCAGGACAGCCAGCGCAACGTGGACGCCAAGGCGTGGACCGGCTTCCTCGACATGCTCAAGAAGCATCGGCGTCGCCAGCCGATCAATGGGGCCATGATCGCGATCAGCCTCTCTGACCTCTCCCTGCTCAATGAACACGAGCGGCAGGACCATGCCATCGCCATTCGCACCCGCCTGCACGAACTGCGGCAAAAACTCGGCGTGCGGTTCCCTGTCTATATCCTTTTCACCAAGGTCGATCTGATCGCCGGGTTCCAGGAGTTTTTCGACAATCTGGGCGCACAGGAGCGCGAGCAGGTCTGGGGCTTCACGCTGCCTTGCGAGAAGAACGACCGCTCGGCCAATCCGGTCGCGTCCTTTGCAGCAGAGTTTCAAACCCTTGTCGCCCAGCTCTCCAATCTGAGCCTTGAGCGCATGCAGTCGGAGATCGACTACCAGCGTCGCAGCCTGATCGCTGGTTTCCCGGACCAGTTCGCGTCGCTGCGTTCGGTGGCCGAGGGGTTTCTTGGCGATATTTTCCAGGAAAGCCGCTACGAGGACAGCCAATTCCTGCGCGGTGTCTATTTCACCTCCGGCACGCAGGAAGGCACGCCGATCGACCGGATGATGATGGGCATGTCCCAGACCTTCGGCATTGGTCGTCAGGCCATCGGAACCGGACGTGGACAAGGGCGAAGCTATTTCCTGACCAGGTTGTTGAACCAGGTCATTTTCCCGGAGTCCGGTTTGGTCTCGGCCGACGATGCGGTCGAACGCCGGTATCGCTGGATCAAGCGCGGCATCATTGCCGCCGGGGTCGTCGCCTTTGTCGGTGCCGCGTCGGTCTGGAGCAACAGTTTCCTCGGCAACGTGGATCTGGTCGAAGGAGCGCGCGCGCAGATCGGTGAGTTTCAGGAGATCCGCCGCGAGATCCCTGGCAGCCCCATTGCCGATGCAAACTTGCCTCCGCTCGTCCCTGCCCTGAACACGTTGAAAGAGCTGCCGGGCAATCCGGCCGCCAGCGACCCGGAGCCGCCAGTCGAGCTGACTTTCGGTCTTTATCAAGGTGACACCATCGGCACGGTATCGGCCCAAGCCTATCGTGGAGCGCTCAATACGCTTTTGCTTCCGAGGCTGCTTTTCCGCCTTGAAGACCAATTGCAGGCCAACATCAACAATCGCGATTTTCTCTTCGAAGGCCTGAAGGTCTATCTGATGTTGGGTCTGCAGGGCGCAATGGATGCGCCGACTGTCAAGCAATGGATGGCAGCGGACTGGGCGCTTGAATTTCCTGGTCAGAACGAGCTTCAGGCAGATCTGGCTGCGCATCTGGATGAACTCTTGAACCAACCGATGCGCCGGATTGCACTCAACGGCCCGCTCGTCGAGCAGATCCAGTCGCTACTGGCGGAAACCCCGCTGGCCGAGCGGGTTTACCAAAGCATCGTCACGTCTCCTACGGCCAACCTCCTCCCGCCGTTCCGGATCACCGATGCAGGCGGGCCGGCCGTCTCCCGTGTCTTCCTCAGAACGTCAGGCAAACCGCTGAGCGCAGGCGTGGAAGGTGTCTACACGCACAAGGGCTTCTACGAATATTTTCTGCCCCAACTCGCCACTCTTGAAACACGGGTAAAGTTCCAGAGCCTCGTGCTTGGATCAAAGGCGGAAGAGGTCAATTCGGAAGCACTGGCACGCCTCGACCGTGACGTTCTTTCCCTTTATGAAAACGACTTCGTGTCCCGGTACGATGAGTTGCTCTCGGATGTCGACATCATCCCGATGGAAAGCGTTGGCCAGGCGACCCAGATCGTCAACATCCTGTCTGGCCCGACTTCACCGATCCGCAACATACTGAGTTCGGTGACCAAGGAAACCCAGCTGACCCGGCTTCCCGGCGATGTTGCAGCCAAAAGCACAGCGCTTTCCGCCGCCGGCAGGTTGGCCCGGGACGAGACGATTTCCTCGATCGATGCGACCCAGTTGTCGGTCGTCGGAGCACTGGTTTCCAGCGTGGAGGCCGCAAGCGGCGGCAAGACGGAAGTCCCCCCCGGCTTCTTCGTGGAGGAACGGTTCCGCCCCTTGCATGACCTGATCGTCTCGACCGACGGCCTGCCGTCCCGCCTAGATGAGGTCATGCAGCAGATGGTCGCCATCTTCGACCAGCTCAACCGTCTATCCCTGGGACAGAACACCGGGACCGGCATCGTCAACAAGCAGGCGACGCCGTCGGACGAACTTCAGGCGACCGCAACGCTCCTGCCCAATCCGTTGCAGCGTTGGGCCAACCAGGTTGTAGCGGCCTCCTCCAATGCCGCCGTGGGCGGTGCAAGAACCGAGCTGAACAGCAAATGGCAGGCCGATATTCTTCCCTTCTGCCAGCAGGCGATAAATGGTCGCTATCCGATCGATCCAAAGGCAAAGGCAGACATCGCCATTGCGGACTTTGGCAAGCTTTTCGCGCCCGACGGGTTGATCGACGGCTTCTTCAAAGAAAACCTTGCCCCCTTCGTTGATACGTCCACCGATCCCTGGCGCCTGAGACGGGTGAACGGCGTTGATATCGGCATTTCCACCGCCGTCATCTCCCAGTTCCAGAAGGCCCGGGAGATCCGCGACAGTTTTTTCCTCAATCCCGGTGCGCCTTCGATCACCTTCGATATCAAGCCCGTGGCACTGGACCCGAACGTTGAACAGGTCGTAGTGGAAATTGACGGACAGCCGGTGACCTACGCGCATGGTCCGCCTGAAGTCACGCCGCTCGTCTGGCCGGGCCAGGGTGGCGGCGGGCGCACCCGCGTCACCGTCAGCCCGTCTCGTCCCGACCTTAAGAACACCATTCAACTGGAAGGACCCTGGGCCTGGTTCCGGCTGCTGGACACGGCCGAAGTTCGCCGCACCAATGTCTCCGACCGCAACCGCGTCATCTTCAACCTTGGTGGGCGTATCGCGATCTTCCAGCTGCGGGCAGGATCGGCGCTGAACCCCTTCACCATCACGGCCCTCGACAACTTCGCATGTCCGAGTTCGCTATGACGGAGAAGGAATGGTCGGTGGGTTGGTTCGGAAAGCTCCCTTGCGTCGGCGACTTTATCCGCTCGGGCCTGTCTCCCCAGTTCATCTCCAATTGGGATGGCTGGATGCAGGCGATGATGGCCTCTGGGCGCGAAGCCCTCGGTGAGGCTTGGCAGACCTGCTACATGGAGGCGCCCATTTGGCGTTTCGCGCTGCCGCAGCACGTCTGCGGACCGCATCCGGTTTCGGGAATCGTCATGCCGAGCGTAGATCGGGTGGGACGCCATTATCCATTCTGCCTCGCCATGGAGGGACCATCCCAAATCAGGGCCGCGACCGCCTGGGACATCTATCAACGCCATACCCCCCTGTACGAGCTCCTTGAATCCATCGCTCTTGCCATGCTCGAAGACGGCGCTTCCGTCGACGGGCTCCAGGCAGCGCTGAGCGCATTCCCAAAGCGGCATGAATCCGCCCCACCGGTTGCAACATTTTCCGTCGGCAATGCAGATCTCATTGCTCAAATGACATCGGTTCAAAGCCAATTGGCCAACCTCGCAGTTCGAGGTGGCGAGACCTTGTGGGTTGCCGCTGTCGGGCCCGAGCATCGGACAATCTTGAGCCGGGGAATGCCCGATGGCCGGGACCTTGCCGCAACTCTGTTCAATTTGCACGACCCGGTCTGGCAAACCGATGACGAGGATGCAGACCTCCAGGGAGTTGAGGCATGACCGGTTCGTATCGCGCACACAGCGCGCGCACCCATGTTGGCCGGGTCCGCAAGATCAACGAGGATTCCATCCTTCTGCGTCCCGACATCGCTCTTTGGGGTGTCAGTGATGGAATGGGTGGTCACGCAGGCGGGGACTTCGCCAGCAGAACAATCGTTGAAGCGTTAAACCGGCTCCCGGCCAGCCTGCCACCGGCCGAGGTCATGAATGAGGCGAGAACTGCACTTCACGAGGCCCATGCGCGGATCAAGGAAGAGGCAGTGTCTCGAGCCCAGGGCCCTATCGGGGCCACCGTCGTGCTTCTTGCCCTGTCAGAGCGGCATTTCATGTGCTTTTGGGTCGGAGACAGCCGACTATACCGCCTTCGCCAAGGTGTCTTGAGCATGATCAGCTTCGACCATTCCGTTGTCGGGGAACTGGTTGAGCAGGGACAAATGACCTGGGAAGAGGCCGAACACTGCAATTTCAGCAACCAGATCACGCGGGCTGTCGGCGTCGGCGGCATGCTGGAAATCGACAAGCGACGGGGCGAAATCCTTCCCGGGGATCGCTTCTTGTTGTGCTCGGATGGCCTGTCTCAGTACGCAACCGACGCAGTGCTGCGCAAACACCTGACAGACAGCCCGATCGAGACCCTTGCCGACGACCTCTTGGACGTGGCCCTCGACGCGGGCGCGGCAGATAATGTCTCCGTCATTGCGGTGGAGGTCTGACACGCCATGCCCTGCTTCTGTACAGGTCCGGCCGAGCATGTTCGCAACTACTATGACTGGGGGATCACGCCGCTTTTGCCGACGTTGCCGTTGTCGCTCAAGCTGGCGGCGGCCCTCCCGGCCCTCGACCCGGCGAACCGGCTCGACATGCAGATTGCCGCTATGTTCGAGCCGGCACGTCTACCGAGGCTCGACTTCGGCGGCGGGGCAGCGTTTCAATTGGCCGCCACGTTCAATCTGATGGTGGGGAGTTTCAAGCTCGACGACCTGCCCATGTTCGAAATGCAGATGCAGCAGGCGGCGGCCAGTATCGAGTCCAACGTCTGGCCGCGGCTCGGCTATCTGACGACCTTGAAGCTGCAGCCGCTGATCAACTATGCACTCGTGGCCAGGCTGGTTCTGGATCTTCAGGACTTCGGACTCGATCCTTTTGAAATGGCAAGCGAACCGCCTGTCCCCTTCTCTCACAGCTTCAGCTTCTCGCCCGCATTGTCCCGGCCGCATCTCGAAATGGTCAAGATCCTTGGCGGCCTTCCGGCGTTGGCGATGTTGGGTGAAACGCTTTCCCTGCCGCCCCTGGGGAGCCCGGATAGCTATTCCGGCCTCGGCAATTTTTTCGGCAAGATGGCGGACCTGAGACCACCGCACCTGTCGATCCCCCTGCCGATGTTGACGAAGCTTGCCTTGGTGCTGGAGTCGCTGGCTACCATCAATGAGGCCTTCGGGCAGGGATTTTCCCCTGCGAAGGTGCGCCGCGTGCAGCTGATGCTGCAAAACTGGTCACACTTCAATATCCCGCTCCCGCTGGAAGCCCTTCGCCTGAATGCGATGCTGCAAACCCTGCCGGCCCTGGAGGATTTCAGACTGGGAGAACGAATGGCCGGGTCGAGCAGCTTCGCCGCGCCCTCCTTTCACTTCTCTCCGCCGCGCCTGGCGATCGCACCCTTCCTGAATGTCATGCTGGCACTTCAGGGCAGCCTGCAGTTTGCAATCGACATGCCCGCGTTCGACATGTGCGGCCTGTGCCCCTTTGCCTGATCGTCTTTGCCTGAACAACTGGGCCTGAACATCTGCGCCTTGAAATGAAAAAGGGCCGGCGCCCCTGCGCGCGCCGGCCCATCGGGTCCCTCAGCAGCTCGTTCATCGGCCGACGCCCTGGGAGGTGCGGGTCCTCATTTCCAAAGGATGGCGGCGAGCTGAGCCAGCCCTCTCAACCCTTGGTAATCACCTTCGCCTTGAAGAGCATCTGGAGGAAAGCCTTGGAGTTCATTTTAGCGATCGTGGAGTCCTTCGGTTCCTCCTTCTGGACCTTCGAGCAAGCCGATTGAAACAGAACCCGGTCATTGTCGTTCATCGCTTCCACGAGAATGCCGAGCCACTTGTGGATGACCTTGTTCTTCGGGTCGGCAAAGCCGCAATTGGTGAGTGTCGCAGGCGTGATATTGATCTTCTGCTGCACGGCCTTCTCGCCCTTGGGTGCCTTGCCTCCCCGCAAGTCCTTCAGGAGGCCCGCAACGTCGAGATCCAATTTCTCCGCCTTGACCATTTTTTTCGCCAGCGTGGTGGCCTGCGCCATTTCACCAAGCGCGACGGCGAGCATGACCGACTTCAGAAGCTTGACGTCCTTGATTCCAAGATTGCGGGCAATCGCCGGCGCGTTCCCTAGGTTGCTCTTCGCTTCCTCAACCAGTTTGCGTTTGTGATACGCTTGGAATTCTTTCGTCTTGTAGAAATGAGGAATGACCTTGCGGTCGAACTCCTTGTGGAATTGGGCGACCATCATGTCCCGTACTTCGTCCCAGCCCCCGCCATTCTTTTCGCTCCCAGCGGCACGAGCGGCGTCCGCCTTTGCCTTGACGCGCGCATCGACCTTGACTGCATGGCGCGCCCCGGTGACGAGATATTGCGCATCGATCTCGGAAGCATTCGGCCTTTCGACCAGGAAGGTCAGCATATTGAAAATCTGCGGAATTTTTTTCGCGAAGCCTTCGAAAACCTCGTTTAGATCCGAGGTGGACATAAGGGCGTCGAAGGAGTCCGGATATGGCAACTTGTCAATCTTGATCGACATCTGGAAATCCCTTCCATTGATCTGGTTCGACCGCGCGGGGCCCATTCACCCCGCGCTGAAATCACGAGTGAACTGTCAGATCTCGCCAAGCCGACGCCATTGCAGCAGCTTTTCCCGGCTGACCTCGAAATGCATGGAATCTTCGCGCCCAAAGCCCGCGCCCCAAATCCAGCCTTCCTTCTTGAAGAAATCGGCCAGGAGAATGAGCCCGAGCTGCGTTTTGCCGTCTGCCAGGGTATCAAGCACTCCGTCGATATTGATATCCACCGCCAAACCGTAGGCGTGGGATGAGGCGGAGGCGATCGAACCGCGTATGCGGCGCACACACAGGGAACCGGCACTTTTGATCCGGTTGTAGAGCTCTGGCTCGAAGACCTGCACATTGGCGAAGATCTGGCGGATCGACACCAGGGCCGGTTCCAGCATCCGGGCCTTGATCGGCCCGACATCCTCGGTTTTCAGGAGACCGTTTAACTTCGAATTGGTCGCCGACTGGCAATCGTCCGTCAATTCCTCCCGCGGCAGTCCAATGAGCTGCTGCAGAAAGGAAGGCGTCGCAAGGGTCAATCCCTCGTTGGCAGATCTCCGGTCCGCAATCAGCACCACCTGGGCAAAGGAATCTTTCAGACTGTCGGAAGTGGCCGGACTTTCGACAGCAGGCTCCGGGTCATCCGCTTTCCCGGAAAGGCCCAAGGACATGCGAATGTCCAACCCGTCTACCCTTCCCTGAACAAGGGCGAGTTCTTCCCGCAAGGCAGCCATTTCCGTCTCCAGACCACTGGTATCGACCACAGACGGCGGCGGCGGGGCGAAATATTGCGCGGCCCAATGCCATGCAAAAGGTGTCGAGGCTATCGAAAGCGCGAGAAGAAAGCCGATGGCATAGCGCATAGGGTCATTTCCGGGCACGAACTGAGACGGCTCCGGCCCCAAGAGGTGACCGGCAGTTTCATCGGTAAGTGCCCGCGAGAAGAAAAAAGGTTCACAGCCCTGGGGAAAGTGGATTGCCCCAAGGTTTGCAGCCCCCTCTTTCGTCATTTCGAGGCAAGGAGGTCGGGATGAACACAAACAAATTCAGTGCGCCTGCAAACCGGTGATCAGCCGGTGCTGCGACCGAAGTCGCGATCTGCGGCGGTTCCGAAAAAGGGCGAGCGCGGCTCTGCAAGTTGCTCCGGCTCAAAGAGCGACTTCCGCATAGTACCGAGATACACGCTGTCCCGAGCCGCATAGGATGGCCAAGTAAGGCCAATAGCCGGCTCAACCTGAGGCGTCAGCGTTTCTCACTCTTCGTCAGGATAGACTGCTCATGACCTGCTTCCGCGTCCGGTTTTGACGTCAGGCAGGTAGCGGCCGCGGAAACGATGGGCCTTGACCTTCGAGATATCCTCAAGACAAGCGAGGCCTTCATCATCGCCCGGGAACGCCTTGACCTGAGACCCCAGAATTCCTCCAGTTTGGTATAGAGTCCGTCACACTCAGGAGACGGCCCGGCAGGATGCTCTTCGGTGAAGCAATTCTTCGCTTCAGCGCTCCCAAAAAAGTCCTGGAGCCTTCAGACCTTCGCGACGCGGAACCGCGAGACCTGGCGATAGGTTTCACCGGGTTGGAGCAGACTGGACGGGTATTCCGGGTGATTGGCGGTATCCGGCCAGGTTTGCGGCTCGATGGCGACCCCGGCAAGACGGCCATAGGGCTCGCCACAGTTGCCTTCAAAGGGCGCGGTATCCAGTGCGACGCCAGAATAAACCTGTAACCCGGGCTCGGTCGATTCCACGGTCAGACACAGGGCACCGGCCTCAAGCCGGCACATTTCACGCAATTCATCGCCGCGCGCGCCGGACAGGCAGAAATTGTGATCGAGGCCCGCATCGGGGACCTGGGGCATGCGATAGTCGAACACCGTCCCTTCCACCGGCGCAGGCGCTCCGAGAGGGATCAACATGTCATCGACCGGAAGATAGGTCTCCGCCGGAACGGTCAATCGATGGCCGGTTACATCCGCCGATCCGTCCAGGTTCCAGTAGCAATGAAAGGCCGGGGCGAAATGCGTCAGCGCATCGCTCGTCGCCTCTATGACGATCTGCAGCGCGCCGTCGTCTTCCAGCACATAGGTCACCCGCACATCGATATTTCCGGGAAACCCGCAAGTCCCGTCAGCATGCCGACAGGAAAAGGTACAAGACCGCCGGTCCGCATCGGCCAGCGTCCAGTTGATCTGGCCGAAGCCCTTGCTGCCACCATGCAGGGTGGTCGCGCCGGCTTCGTTCCGGTCAAGGGAATAGCTTGTGCCGTCCAGCTCGAACCGACCTTTCGCAATCCGGTTGGCAACGGGTCCGACGATGGCACCGAAATAGAGCATCGGTCCGAAATAGGCCGCCGGTTCAGGGCATCCCAGGACGAGGGAGTGATCGACATCGTCGCGCCGGAAGTCCTGGAGGCTGGCGCCCCAGGTCATGAATGTCGCCCGGCTGCCGCCGTTGCTGACCGATACCTGCAATATATCCTGGCCCTGCGGAGACGCTCCACAAATGCGCACGTCCGCCTCGGGTAACTTCGTCATCATCAAATCCGCCAAGGATCGCTCCCACCTGCGATATCACGCAATTAAAATGGAAGTCGGCGAAGGGCTTCGCCGACCAGACTGAACCAAACCTCATGCCTTGCCAGGGGTCGCCTTCACCGCTCCCGGCGCGAGCGAAGCAAGCACATTTGCCTGTCGCCGGGCACTGCGGTGTTTCGAAATCTGGTTGTCGGCAATGACCCCAAGCAGGATAACGCTGCCCATCACGGCAAAGTTCAGGGACGACGGAATACCCAGCAGGTTCACAAGGTTCTGCAACATCTGCAATAGAACGACCCCAAGCACAACACCGATGATCGAACCTTCACCACCGCGAAGGGAAAACCCGCCGAGAACCGCAGCCGCAATCGCGTAGAGCTCGTAGAAGCTGCCATGCGACGCCGGGTGAATCGATCGCGTGTACATGGCAAAGAAAATTGCCGAGAAACCGGTCAGGACAGCACAGATCACATAGGCAGCGACGATCACCTGACGCGTATTGATACCGGAATAGCGCGCTGCCTCCTCGTTCTTGCCGACCGCAAAGAGGTGCCGACCGAACACCGTCCGGTGGAGAACAAACCAAGCAACGACGGCGATGACCGCAAAGGCGATGAACGAATGCGGCACTCCGGCGGTTCGACCCGCGACCAGCCACTCCAGCGCAGGAAAGTCGTCCCCGAACGAGAATCCGGCCGTGCCGTCCTTGGTGTAGAAACGCGCAATACCGCGATAGATCAGCAGCCCGCACAAGGTGACAACAAAGGGCTGAAGCCTGAGTGCGGTCACCAACCAGCCATGGACCGCGCCGAGCCCTCCACCGATCAGCATCACGATGAGGCCGGCAACCGGCCATGAAACGCCCTGGTTCACGATCAGATCGACGAAAATCACGCCCAGTAGTGCGATGATAGATCCAACCGACAGCTCAATCCCGGCCGTCACGATCACGAAAGCCTCGGCGATCGAAAACAGGCCGAACAGCCCGATCAGATTGGCGGTGTTGGCGAGATTGATCGGCGACAGGAAGCGTGGATTGATCACCGCGACCACCGCCCCGACCACCAGTACCAGCACCGCCAGCCCAATATCCTTCTTTTGCATTCCAGTTCCCCAAACCCTAGCTGACGGCAAGCCGCAGGATGCCTTCCTCACTCAGTTCATTCGAATTCAGAACGCCTGTAATGCGCCCTTCGCACATGACAGCGACGCGGTCCGAGACACCGATGACCTCTTCCATGTCACTGGAAATCATCAGGATCGCGACCCCCTCGTCCGCCAGCGCCTGCATCAGGTGATAGACTTCCGCCTTGGCCCCGACGTCGATCCCGCGCGTCGGCTCGTCAAAGATGATCACCTTCGGCCGCATGGCCAGCCATTTTGCCAGCACGACCTTTTGCTGGTTGCCGCCCGAGAGCTCGGCGGCTGCTTGCCCGAGAGACGAGGCCTTGATTGCCAATCGTTTCCTGGATCGTTCACCCAGATCTTTCTCACGGTCCCGCTCGACGAAGCCAAAACGCGCCAAATGGGACAACCCCGGAAGCACGATGTTCTCGGCAATCGAAAAATCGAGCAGGAGGCCCTGCTCCTTGCGGTTTTCCGGAACCAGAGACATGCCCGCCTCGATTGCCGCGACCACGGACTGCGGCGGTAGTGGAGTGCCGTTGAGCACGACTTCCCCGTCAAGTGTCGGATCCACCCCGAAGGCCGCGAGCGCGAGTTCCGTCCGCCCAGCGCCAGCGAGCCCGGCCAGACCCAGGATCTCGCCGCTTCGCACGCTCAGACTGACGCTCGCGCCCGGATAGGCTGTCGTGCGAACGCCGCGAAACTCCAGAACTGCCTCAGAGATTCTGTGCGGTTTCTTTTCGTAGAACTGGCGCGTATCACGGCCAATCATCATCCGGACCATCGTGTCCTTCTTGATGTTCTCTCCGGTCAGCTCGCCAGCGTTCCGGCCGTCCCGCAGGCAGACCACCCGATCGGCGATTTCCTCGACTTCGGACAGGCGGTGGCTGATGAATAGCAGCGCAACGCCCTGCGCCTTGAGTTCCTTCAGCACCTGCAGAAGCCGTTGGGTCTCTGACAATGTCAGGCTGGAGGTTGGCTCATCGAGAATGACGAGACGAGCATTCAGCGACAACGCACGGGCTATTTCCAGGATCTGCTGATCCGCCAGCGACAGTTCGGAGACAAGTTGATGCGGACCGAAACGCGCCCCGAGCCGGTCTAGGATCGGCCGGACCGACCGAGCCATCGCCTCGCGGTCCATCATGCGCAGAAATCCGCGGCGCAGCTCGCGACCGAGCAGGATGTTACCCGCGACGTCAAGATTGGTGAAAGGGTTCAATTCCTGATGCACGAATGCAATGCCGTGATCGGCCGCGCTTGCCGGCGTCAGGCGGGCATGCTCGGTGCCATCGATACGAATACGGCCTGCATCCGGCACAACGGCGCCTCCGAGAACCTTCATGAGCGTCGACTTGCCGGCTCCGTTCTCACCGATCAGGCCGATCACCTCCCCACCACGGATGGCCAGGTCCACATTTTCAATGGCCACCACCCCCGGATAGACCTTGGTGACGCCCGATAGCTTAAGATCGATTGTTCTGTTTCCGGATCTCAATGCCCGCTCTCCACTGAACGCTGGCAATCTGCGTCAGCGACACAGGTCACGACAGGATGGACGATCGGTTGCACGGGCCGGTGTATCGGCCCGTGCAACCTCACGGTCAGCTCGGGAGGGCCAACTATCCCTTGATCCGGGCGGTCAGCTCCGCCTGGAACACATCGACGTTGGAAGCATCGATGACCTTGGTCGGAACAATGATCAGGCCATCAGCCGGGATGCCCGACTTGTCGCCCTCAAGGAATTTCGCCATCAGGTGCATGCCCTGGTATCCCCACTGGTAGGGGTCCTGGACGACAGTCCCGGCAAAGCTGCCTTCACGGACGGCGCCAAGCGTGATCGGATCCTCGTCGAACGCGATGACGGTGATCTCGCCCAGCTTGCCGGCAGCCTGAAGCGCTTCATAGATTTTCGGCGGGTTGTAGGAATAGAACCCGACCATGCAGTTGATTTCCGGATTGGCGACCAGAACGTCATCGACATTCGAGCGCGCCCGCGGGAAATCCACATCGTCGCCGCGCACGTCAACGAGCTCGATACCCTTGCCCTCAACCGCCTGGCGGAAGCCGGCGATACGTCCCTTGGCATTGTCCGCTCCGAGGAACCCGACAAAGCCCATGCATTTGCCGCCATCCGGCAGGGCCTTGACCGCGATTTCGCCCGCCTGAATTCCAGCCGCGGTATTGGACGAACCGAGATAGGCAATTCGGTCACTCTCGGGCGCATCACTGTCCGTGGTGAACAACGGCACCTGAGCTGCGATCCGGTTGAATGCGCCAATCGACGTTTTCGGATCGACCGACGAGATCATGATGGCGTCAGTGCCGGCCGCCACAAGGTCATCCATCAGCGCGTTTTGCAGTGCGGCCGTGCCCTGGGCGGGATAGCGGAACTGCAGGTCATAGCCCGGCAACTCCGCCTGTGCGGCCTTGACCCCTGCTTCCGACAGTTTCCAGAAGTCGGAAGCCGCGTTCACAACGAACGCAAGGGACGGCTTGTCTTCCGCCTGCGCAACCCCCAGCGCAAACGTCGACAATGCCACGGCGCATATTGTCAGTCTGAATGTCATGCCTTCCTCCCATTTCGCAGGCGCTCCCCGTCGCCCGCTTACAATTTATTAGTAATATTATTAATACTATCAATCAACGAAAATAAGGTGCTTTATTCCAAAAAAATCGAATTATTGACATACTTCCTCTACGGGATCTTCAGTTTAACGAGTTCCCCGCTGGACCGAACGCAAGATCGCTTGGGCCACAAAAAATCCGCCGGGCCAAGACGCGCCCGGCGGCAGGAGGAACATCTGATCAGTTGTTGGCGCAGAAACCCGGATCTTCCTGATTACAAACATCCAGCCCCGTGTAGAGCGGGTCATCAACCTTCTCGCCGTTGATGAGCTGGATCATGACATCAGGAGCCTTGTAACCCATCTCGAACGGCCGTTGGCCGACCTGCGCATGGCTGCGACCTTCCCGAAAGGCTTTGGTCTGAGGAGGAAGCGTGTCCCCTGCGATGATGATCAGATCCTTTGACTTCAGCTTGTCCATCACCTGATCCGTCACCTGGGTATAGGCCTGAGGCGCAAACTGGGCCCATCCCCCGATCAGGATGAACGCATCGAGATCCGGATTGGCAATGAAGGTATCCGCCATCTGCTGGTTGGCAAGATCGGCCTGGTCGTTCGTGAAGACCGGACATCCCTCGATCTCGGACCAGCCGTTCTGGCCGGTCAGCCGGTCAACACCTTTCGCCCCGGCCGCCGTATCGCGGAAGCCCTGGGCCCGGGCATTGATGTTGTCGGCCGCAACGTTGCCGAGCTGCAGGCAGACCGAACCGCCATTTGGCTTCAAGATGGCAGCCTCCTCCGCCATCTTGACACCCATCAGGTAATTGTCGGTGCCGAGATAGGTCGCCCGAATATCGCGATCCGCCTCAAGGAAATCGGCGTCAACGGTCATCACCGGAACGCTCGGCGCAATCTGGCGCACGCGGTTTGCCATCGCAGGTGCATTTGACGGCGAGATCGCGATCGCGGCAACGCCGCGGGTCAGCAGATCATCGACGATCTGGACTTCGCCCGCCTCATCGGCAGAGGAAGCCGGACCGGTGTAGAGGCATTCGTATTCGCTGTCCGCATTCTCGGACATCCACTTCTTGCAACCCAGATTGATCTGCTCGAAGAACGGATTGTCGAGACCCTTCACAACGATGGCCAGGGTCTTCTTGTCCGCCGCCTGACCTGCTGTCGCCTGCAAGGCCATGACCATTGCAGCCCCGAGCAATAGAATTCTGTTTCTCATTCAACTCACTCCCTTTGGAAAGTTATGAAGGCCCCGGAGCGACTACCCTGGGTACCAGACTGTGCGGGGATCTTTGGCGTCCCTTCTGTAGTCCCAGGCTCTGTCGACCAGAGCCTCGAGATCGACTTCCGGCGCCCATCCGAGCAGATGGCGCGCCTTCGAATTGTCCAGCCAGTTGCTATGAAAGGGTGTCGGGATATCGGCCACGGCACAGCCCCGGGACACCGCCAGATAGTGCGCCAGCCGGCCATAGCAGACCGGTTCGTTCATCGAGATGTTGAATAGCGCCTGATGAGCCTTCGGATTGTCGAGCGCAGCCAGGATTGCGGCAACCAGATCATCCACATGCACGAAGTTCCGACGCAACGGCGCACCCGTCACATCCCGCATGAGCGGCACATGGTTGCCCTTCCGAAAGGTCTGCAGGTCCTCGTCACCGATCAGCTCACCCCATGACGGCCCGCCGAACTGGTCCAGACCGAAGGACAAGGCATATTTCAGGTCATCCTTGTCCATGATCCACGGCGCCCGCAGGACGCAGCCGTTCACCCCGTACTGGAACTGATACTGCTCCAGCATCACCTCCTCGAGGATCTTGGTCAGCGCATAGCACCCCGGATAGGCCTTTCTGGGAGCCTCTTCCGTGATCGGCGCGGGATAATCCTGAAACATGTGACCTACAGAGCAATCCCCCCCGACCAGGACAAACTGGCGCGCCGTTTCAAGTCGGCGGAACCGCTCCAGCATGACGAACATCCCCTTGATGGAGACATCGATCGCCATGCCCGGACTCTCCTTGACCGCCGCCATGTGAAGTACGTGGGTCACCCCGTCCATTGCCCGGTCGATGACGCTCTCATCAGCAATCGAGCCGCGCAGAACGTCGACCCGTGCCCCACCCTCGATCATGCGGTTGTTGCAAAGGGCAACAAGGCTCCAGCCGCGAAACGCACCCGAGGCGAGAAACTTCGGCAGGAACACCTGCCCGACCTTACCGGCCGCTCCGGTCACCAGAAGCTTCATGCCACCCTCCCAATTTTTATTAATAATATTTACTAATAATTATTAGTCAAGTAAAGATGCGTTATCAAGGCGTCATTACGCAGCCGCGGTTTGGATTGAGGCGCTGAACGAAAATAAAACGACGGGAATGGTTTCCTAGAGGGAGGAAATATGACGTCTCGGTTGAAATTATCGGGAATTTCCAAGAACTTCGGCGCAATTCAGGCGTTGAATGAAGTCTCGCTCGACATCGCTCCGGGCGAAGTCGTAGGCCTGATGGGGGACAATGGCGCGGGAAAATCGACCCTGGTAAAGCTTGTCGGCGGGAACTTCAGGCCTTCGCACGGCACAATTGCCGTCGACGGCGTTCCGGTCGACTTCCACAAGCCGTTGGACGCACAGCAGCAGGGCATCGAGATCGTCTACCAGGACCTCGCCCTCTGCAACAACCTGTCGGCTGCGTCCAACGTCTTCCTGGGCCGCGAACCCAAACGCACCTTCGCCGGCATCAAGGTGATTGACTACCCTTACATGTATCGGCGTTCCGCCGAACTCTTTGCCTCCCTGAAGTCCGAGACGCGGCCGCGTGACCTGGTTCACCGCATGTCCGGTGGCCAGCGGCAGGCAGTCGCAATCGCGCGCACACTCCTGTCCAATCCAAAAATCGTTCTGATGGACGAGCCGACAGCCGCGATCTCCGTGCGCCAGGTCGCCGAGGTGCTCGACCTGATCCGCAGGCTCAGCAACCATGGCATCAGCGTGATCCTGATCAGTCACCGCATGCCCGACGTCTTCGCCGTTTGCGACAGCATCGCGGTCCTGCGCCGAGGGCAGCTCGTTGCAAGCAAGGCGGCGCTCGACAGCTCGCCTGAAGAAATCACCGGCCTGATTACCGGCGCAATCGAAACGGCTTGAGGGGAAGCAAACGTATGACGACCATGACGACACTGGAACAAGCGATCGACCTGAGCCAGCACCGCAACACCCTGTCCCGACTGATGGGCACACAAGTCTTCTGGGTTTTCGTGGCAGCCGTTCTGGCCTGTTTGGCCCTTACCCTCATGACCGACACATTCGCCACTCAGAGAAACCTGTTCAACGTCGCCCGGAATTTCGCCTTCGTCGGCCTGGTCGCGATCGGCATGACGTCCGTGATCGCCTCTGGCGGCATCGACCTTTCCGTCGGCTCGACGGTCGTGCTCACCGCCATGGTGATCAGCGTCATGATGTCCGAAGGCAATCCGTTCTGGGTCTCCGCCCTGGTGGCGCTGGCGACCGCCCTTTCGGTCGGCCTCGTCAATGGCCTTCTGATCGCCTATCTCGGAATGCCCGCCTTCGTTGTGACGCTGGGCATGCTGTCAGCCGCCCGTTCGCTGGCCATGGTGCTGTCGAACAACAAGATGATTTGGGAGTTCGGACCCGACCACGATATGTTGCTCTGGATCGGCGGAGGCTCAACTCTCGGCCTGCCCCATCCGATCTACTTCCTTGCGATCCTGACCGTCGTGATGACGATCGTGTTCCGCTGGACCCAATGGGGGCAATATGTCTTTGCCATTGGCGGCAACGAACAGGCAGCGGTGCTCACCGGCATCCCGGTCAAGCGCATCAAGGTTTCCATCTACATGTTCTCGGCGTTGACCGCCGGAGCTGCCGGCATTCTCATGGCCGGCTGGCTCGGCAGCGTCACGACAAACCTCGGCCAGGCCATGGAGCTGACGGTGATCGCGGCGGCCGTCATCGGCGGGGCCAATCTTGCGGGCGGCAGCGGCACGGCGCTCGGCGCAGCCATCGGCGCCCTGCTGATCGAGGTGATCCGCAATTCGCTCATCCTGCTCGGCATATCGACATTCTGGCAGGGAACGTTCATTGGCAGCTTCATCATCATCGCGGTTGCTTTTGACCGCCTGAGAAACCTGAGGTCGATGGATTAAAACATGAATGCATCCAAGGGCATGTTTGAAACTTGCACGGCATTGAAAGTTGCAATTCCTGCCTTTTCCAGCTAGGCAACGAAGACGTGCGCATCGATTGTCCGGCATAAAAGGGTACCTGAACGATAATGGCGAGAAGACCTCGAGCAAGCGGAGACCGTCGACGTCCCACGATGATGGATGTTGCCGCGGTTGCCGGCGTTTCTCAGGCCACCGTATCGCTGGTCCTCAACGGAAGCCTTGGCGCCAAACTCAGCGATTCCACCCGCAAGCGCGTTCACGACGCAGCCCAGGAGCTCGGATACACGTTGGTCCGCCGCACCGCCCAGGCGGCCCCCGAAGGTCGGTCCAACATCGTCTTCGTTGCCGATGAGGTGACAACGGACCCCTGGATGGCGCTTGCCTTTGAGGGAGCACGCGACAAGGCACTCGAATCGGGCATCAATGTCTGCCTGTGCATCAGTCACGGCGATGCAGGCATCGAACAGATGATCGTCGAGCAGATGGGGCAATTGCCCTTGGTCGGCTTCATCTACGGCACGATCCTGACCCGCCGGGTCGATCTCGCCCCGGCGTTCGCCGATCAGCGGACAGTCCTCGTCAACTGCTATGATGCCAAGCGTTCGCTGCCCTCGGTGGTTCCCGGTGACCTTCTGGGAGGCCGCACGGCCACCGAACGCCTGATCAAGTCCGGCCACAGGCGCATTGGTTTCATCAATGGCCAGCAGGGCATCGATGCCTCGCGCGACCGCCTGAAAGGCTACCGACAGGCTCTCTCCAGCAACGACATTCCCTTTGAGCCCGCACTCGTACGGCCCGGCAACTGGGAACCCGTATCAGGCTATGAGCACACGAAGGTGCTGATGGCGCAGGACAATCCCCCAACGGCAATCTTCTGCGCCAACGACCTTATGGCCATTGGCTGCTACGAGGCCCTTTCCGAACTGGGAAAACGCGTTCCGCACGACGTGTCGGTGATCGGTTTCGACAATCGGGACATTGCCAAGAACATTCATCCGCCGCTGACCACTGTCACCCTGCCCCATTACGAAATGGGAGAGATCGCGGCGGAACAACTGATCGATGCAGCGAGTGGCCTGCAGGGCGGACCGGCGCAGATAAAGGCGGAATGTACACTCGTGGAGCGCACTTCCATCAAGAATCTCGCCTGAGTGCCCCGGCTTCGCTCCCCGCAGAAATCCGGCCACCGTACCTATCAGTTTCAAGTCGGCCCTGGAACGCTTTCATCGGCGTCGGACAGCTTCTGCACAACAGCCAAAGTCCATCATCGTTTTCCATGATGCCGACCGCGTGAAGGTCGTTGACGCCCGGACCATACCACTCGCGCACCGCGTTGGGGCCCTCACCAGCCATCCAACGCCATCACCGCCTTTGGAGGCCTCGGACGCGTACTTCTTCCGCCACGCATAGAGAGAATGGGCGCTCACACCCAGGCGCTGCGACACTTCCGCAACCGGATAGCCTCGCTCCGTGATCTGACACACCGCGCCACGTTTGAAATCTTCAGTGCAATTGTTCGTGCCCATGAAGACCTCCTTGCCTCAAATTAAGGGAAGAAGGCGTCTACAAATCTAGGGGCGTTTCATAGCGATTTCCTGCCGTGGCGTCAAAACTGCCCCCATTCCATATCTGGCGTTCGTGCTAATCAAGGATCCGCGCCTCACGAGAACAAAGGCCACGTTCAAGACGCAAGATTCCGCTTATATATCTTGACTTTGGGTTTATACCCGAGATTATGAACAAAAGCCTTTGGGAGGAGGAAGAATGGCGGGAATCGAGCTAGCCAATGTGTCCAAGAGTTTTGGCGCCTTGAAGATCATAGATGATCTTTCTCTGAGCATACGGTCCGGTGAACTCGTTGTCTTCCTCGGACCCTCAGGCTCGGGAAAGTCCACGTTGCTGCGCATGATCGCAGGCCTGGAAACCATCGACGCGGGGTCTCTCCTGATCGACGGCAAGGCCAGCGAACACCTGCCTCCCGGCAAGCGCGGTGTTGCCATGGTATTCCAGAACTACGCGCTCTATCCGCACATGACGGTTCGCCAGAATATGGCCTTCGGCCTTCAGAACATCGGCATGAGCTCAGATAAAATCGAAGAACGCGTTCAGGAAGCGGCGAAAATACTCGAGATGGACAACCTGCTGGACCGGCGCCCCTCACAACTCTCCGGCGGGCAGCGCCAGCGTGTCGCGATCGGACGTGCCATCGTCAAGGAACCGAAGGCTTTTCTGTTTGACGAACCGCTCTCCAACCTCGACGCCGCATTGCGCGTACGCACGCGTGTCGAACTGGCAGAGCTTCACCAGCGGCTTCAGGCTACGATGATCTATGTTACGCACGACCAGACTGAGGCGATGACACTTGCCGATCGGATCGTTGTCCTCAACAATCGGAAGATCGAGCAGATCGGCACACCTATGGAGGTGTATCTTCGCCCCAGTTCGCGCTTTGTCGCCGGTTTCGTCGGCAGTCCCGGCATGAACTTCATGACGGCCAACATTGATGTCGCCAGCCAGCCGCTTGCACGCCTTGGCGACGGTGCAGCACTTCCCCTCGACTTCAAAGTTCCCGGTCCGGGAACTTACGAACTCGGCATACGACCGGAAGGTGTCCGGGTTCTTGGCACGCCAGACAGCCCCTCCACTTCCCATGCCAAGGCAGGTGTTGTCGAGCGGCTAGGAGAGCGAACACTGGTATATTGTACACTTGAGGACGGCACTGAACTGATTGCGCAGGACAGCGGTCGTTCGGGTATCACCCCGGGCGACAAGGTCAGCCTGGAATTCGATGCCTCCGCAGTTCATCTGTTCGACCACTTCGGTCAAGCTTACCACGCGGACTGATGGCAGCGCGGGACACCGTGTTTGACACACGGGCTCCCTTTTGCACAGATCCGGATCTGCCCCGAGACTAGATTTTCAGCCCTTGATACCGGCAGACAAGGTGATCGCCTGTGTGACCTTGCGCTGGAAGACAAGGTACGCCAAAGCCACCGGCAGGCCGGCAAGGACGGCGGCGGCGAGTTCGCGTGCATAGTAGACGCCAAAGGCGTCATTGACCTGGGTAATGCCCACCGTGATCGTCATCATCTCGGTCTTGGTCACCGCAAGGAATGGCCACAGAAAAGCGTTCCACGACCAGATGAAGACGACGATCGAGAGTGCGGTCGTCACACCCCAGTTCATGGGCGCATAGACCCTTGTCAGGATACGCCATTCCGACGCGTTATCCATTACTGCCGCCTCGCGGAAATCCTTGGGCACATTGTCGAAGAATTGCTTGTAGACGATGATGATCACCGGGTGGATCAGCTGCGGCAGGATGATACCGGACCATGTGTTCAGAAGCTTCATTCCGGCGATGAGCTCGAAGTGATTGATGATCAATGTCTGAGTGGGCACCATGAAGCTGGCGAGAATGAGCCACCACAAGGGCTTGCGCAGCGGAAAATCCAGCTGGGAGATTGCATACCCGCACAGCAGCGACGAGCTGACAGTCAGGACCGTGACGCCGACTGCCGTCGCCACAGAGTTGAGATACCAGACCCCAATCTGTGTCTTGGTCAGCGCGTGAGCGTAGTGTGCGAACGTCAGCGTCTCCGGCCAGAGTTCGATGTAGGGCCGGACGACTTCGTCCTCCGGCTTCAGAGAAGACACGACCCCCCAATAAAGCGGAAACGCCCAGATGACGGCGCCGATCACCGTAAGAAGGGTGATGACCAAGCCGGCGATATTGAGCCGTTGGACTGTCTCGGGTGTCATTTGCCCCGTGCTCCCGACAGCCGCGTGAGCTGGAAGTTCATCACCGATACGATGATGACGATGACGAAGAGAACCACGGCCACCGCAGCCGCGCGGCCGCCCTGATTGGACTGGAAGGCGCGCTGGAAGACATAATAGACCATAACCAGGTTGTCGTTCGGGCGCCCTCCCTGGGAGAACAGGTAAACCTGATCGAAGATCTTCATTTGCGAAATGAGCTGAATGGTGAAGACCAGCGCGGTGACCGGCCATAACAGGGGCCAGGTGATACGCCGGAAAGTCGAATACCTGCTGGCATTATCAAGCGAGGCCGCCTCGTAGATCTCCTGCGGAATGGCGCGGATGCCGGCGAGAAACAGCAGGATCGAGAACCCGGCCGTCCACCAGATGGTCACCACCGCGACCGCGGGCATGAACCACTCGGTAGACTTTGTCACCGGCACTCGCTCGAGCCCTATCCAGTCCAGAACATGCATCGCTATGCCGAACTGAAAATTCAGCGTCCAGTCCCAGATCAGATAAACCACCGAGACCGGCAGAATGTATGGCAGGAAGAACATGGCCAGCATCACGGATTGCAGCCAGCCCTTGAGACGGCTGACCCCGAGCGCAATCGCCATGGCGATCAGAGTCCCCGGGATGACGGTCAGAACGATGAAGTAGAATGTGTTCCAGGCGGCCGTGTGAAAGCGCCGGTCTCTCGGCAGGCGTTCATAGTTTTCCGAACCAACCCACTCCCCCGCGCCGATCAGAGGCGCATCGGTGAAGCTGAGCATGAACATCTTGATCGTCGGATAGGCAAAGACGAGACCGTAGATCGCCAGGAAAGGCGCGATCAGCACCAGCGCCACCAACGCCTCGTTGTTCTTGTTCTTGAGCATCACGTGCCCTTCAAATGCAGTCCCGGTTCGGGGCCACCCCATGAAGGCGGCCCCATCCGGATCAAAGGTCGTTAAGCTCGATCTTGATTTCTTCCACGGCTTCTGCCGGATCCATTTCGCCGTTCAACGTTGGAACGAAATAGGTCGACATGACATCGAAGATTGGTCCCGCGATCCCGGCAAGCGCCGATTTCGGATCGAAGATCATGTTGTCCGTCAGCGACGAGTATGTCGCGTTCGGCTCCATGGCCTTGTATTCGGCACTCGCAGTGACGGGGCCGTAAGCCGGGATATGACCTGCGGTCGCCCAGAAGAGCGAGTTCCTGGATATCCAGCCAATGGCCTTTAGGACCGCATCACGCTTGGCTTCGCTCATTTCCACGCCCTTGTTGGCCGGTATGGCGAAGGAATGACTGTCGGCATAAGTGGAAGGATGATCGAAAATTACGGGCAATTCGACAGCGCCCCACTCGAACAAGGTGCCGTTCTTGTGTGCGTCGGTCATGGTGGGCACTTCCCACACGCCGTTGATCATCATGGCCGCTTCGCCGGAAGTGAACAGAGCAACGGTCGCCGGATAGTCGGTATAGGTTGACTGCAGCCCTTCCTTTGTCCATTCGGCGAGAACCGCGAGCGAATTCTGAAGCTTTTCGGCATTGTCGCCGGCAAGGAATTCGCCGTCGCTCATCAGTTCACCATCCTGCTGCCCCATGAGAGAGTAGATGGTGCGGAACATGAAGTTGCCGTCTGCAGTCACGCTGGCCAGCGGAAACGCGACACCGTTTTCCTTGAGAGCCTGAAGCGTCGCGGTGAACCCCTCACGCGAGTCCATGCCCTTGGGCCGCCCGTCTTCTGTCAGCATACCCGCGGCCGACAGAAGGTCCTTGTTGTAGTAGAGCACGATGGGATGGGTATCGAGCGGTACGGCATACTGCTTGCCGTCGACAGTCACCGCGTCCCAGGTGGAATCGGCATAGTCGCCCTTGCCTAGCCCCATCTTGCTCCAGTCGTCCGCGGTAATCTCGGTGAGGACACCCTGATCCACGGCCAGCGGTATACGGCTTGCGTGATAGGTCATGATATCCGGAGCTTCGCCGACTGCGACCGATGTCTGCACTTTGGAGTAGAACGGAACGCCCCATTCCAGGGTCGTCGCATCAATCGTGATTTCGCCCTCGTGGGCCTTGTTGAAATCATCGATCATCTGCTTCATCCGGGCACCGTCACCACCGCCCAGGAAATCCCACCACACGATGGTTTCCGCAGCCTGTGCCCCAGACACGGCCATTGCTGCGGCGACACAGGCGCCTGCCGCCAATCCTTTCAACGTGAACATTTAAACTTCCTCCCCTTCCTGTTCGCGCAGCTCCTGCCGCGCTCACCTAAAGCTGAATTCTGATCATCGAGTAGGAATACGCCGGGACCGTTATCTTCAGCCTCCCCGCTTCAACCGAAGCCCCGGCGCCCTCCTGCGGAGCGACGTTATTGGGGTTTTCCCTTGTGTTCTTGGCTTCCAGGTCGTCGTGCTTGATCAGTGTGTGCCGAACGGATTTCGCTTCGCCGAAGCCTTCAAGCGAGAACGAGATCTCCATCGGCTCATCTCCGTTGCGGTTGACCGCGAAGAACGTGAGCGTGCCGTTTTCGCTGTCATGAACCCCGGCGATATCGAGATAGCTGACGCCCGCGGCAATGTCCGCATCGTAAGAGGGACAGTCGACGTCGAGCTGGAGCGCGGTGCCACGGCCGTAGAGAGAAGCGAACTGGAACGGGTAGTAGATCGTTTGCTTCCAGGCAGCGCCGCCGGGCTCGGTCATGATCGGGGCAATAACGTTGACGAGCTGAGCGATACAGGCGATGCGCACAACGTCGGACCTGCGAATGAAGGTGTTCAGGATACATCCAACCTGCAGCACATCCTCGAAATTGTAGATGTCCTCGAGAAGCAGCGGGGCGTGAGGCCAGCCCCATTCCTTCATGCGCACGGAATCCTGCTTGCGCTCGTGGTACCAGACATTCCATTCGTCGAAGGAAATCCTGACGTCGTTCTTGGCGCGTTTCTTTGCCTTTACATAGTCGATAACCCCGCTGACCGTACCGATGTAGCGATCGAGCTTTTCCGGCAGGGCAAGGTATTCTCGCGTGTTTTTCTCGTAGTTCTCGAAATACATGTGCAGGGAGATGTAGTTCACCTGCTCATAGGTCTGCTCCAGGACCGTCGCCTCCCATTGCGGATAGGTCGGCATGTTGGAGTGCGAGGAACCGCAGACGATCAGCTCAAGCTTGTCATCAAATGCGCGGATCGCCTTTGCGGTTTCATTGGCGAGGTGACCATATTCGGCGGCACTCTTGTGCCCCACCTGCCAGGGACCGTCCATCTCGTTGCCGAGACACCAAAGCCTAACGTCCCAAGGGTCCGCCTGCCCGTTCTTCTTTCGCAGATCGGACCAGTAGCTCCCGCCCGGATGATTGACATACTCGACGAAATTACGCGCATCATCCAGACCGCGGGACCCGAGATTTACTGCAAGCATCATTTCAGTGTTGGCCGACTTCGCCCATTCGGCGAATTCATGAATGCCGACCTGATTGGATTCCGAGGTATGCCAGGCAAGATCGAGCCGGGTAGGACGATCTTCCTTGGGGCCGATACCGTCCTCCCAATTGTAGGCTGAAACGAAATTGCCACCCGGATACCGGCAAACCGGCGTATCGAGTTCGCGCACCAGATCGATGACATCGCGGCGCATGCCATGCTCATCCGCCGTGGGATGGCCGGGCTCGTAAATGCCGGTGTAGATGGCGCGCCCGAGATGCTCAAGAAACGAGCCGTACATCCGCTTGTCGATATCCGCGATCGTAAACCGCACATGCGCAACGACGTGAGCTTCCACCCTGCCCTCCATTAATAACAGACATTCCGGTTCAAACCGGATTTTCCGCTACAGTCGCGCAAGGAACGGCCGAACGTCAAGTCCGTTTTTCGAATGTCAGGAGATGATGCGCAGGATTATGTCCTGGTCGTAATTTCCAAACCCGCGACCGAATATGTTGATGCCACCGGGGTGTGCAGCGTCATCCTTGACCCCGATACGCAAACGTATCGACCGGTGTTCGTCGATAAGCAGGTCGTCAAGTTTGACATCGGAGATGCGCACACCATCGACAAAACTGCCCTCATCGTTGATACGCCAGTTCTTGAGCTTGCCATATTGCGAGCCGGAAAGCTTCCACCAGTCAGGGGTGTAAACACCGCGCTTGTCGCCGAAATCACCCGGCGACGTCCATGTACCGACATCGACTCCGTTGACTTCAAGGAAGATGTCGGATGGCCAGTCTGCGGCAGTGCCGGGAACCTCGGAGCTGAGCTCCATCGAGAACTCGATGGCACTCGGACGGGACCGGCTGATCTTGGTATTGTTGGGAAACTGGTACTCGACGTAACCGCGGGTGAACCACAACAACCCGGCCCGCATGCGATCGGGTTCAAGGAAGGTATCGGGCACATCCAGAAGACCAATAACCCCATCGACCGAACAAAGGCCGCAAGGGCTGCTGACTTCGCACCCAGTGTATAGTCCCAGCGGCATGGCGACTTCGATGGCGTTGTCATCGGCGTCTGCGATCTCATCTCTGAAGCCGACCAGAATCTGGGTGAATGCGGTCCGGCAAACCTTCTGGCTGCCCTTGCGCGCCTTGGTCGTGTGGGTCGTGATCAGCCCGGCATCCTCGAGGATCTGAAGATTGGACGACACGGTCGACTGAGGCAGGCCCAATTCCTCGGCGATCTGATTGACGTTCTTCTCGTCGCCTCCCCTGAGGAGTTTGAGGATCGAAACGCGGACGTCACTGGCGAGGCCTCGAATGACTTCGGGGCGTTCGCTTGGGTCGACAACCAGGACTTTTGCACTCATTCGGGAACCAGATTATGAAGATCAAAATTGATGAATATCAGCTTTTCTGATATGAATAAACCCTGCGACGCCGATTACCCGGCAAAGCATTTGTGCCGCCGTGATCATACCGACGCCCAAGCGACCTCCGGCCTGTCGCCGTGTCCAACTTGGCGCAATGCGGATTGCCTGTCCCCATTTGGCTGCAGGCATGCATTGGCGATTTCGGTTCCAGTCGGACTTCGAAGTGCCGGAAGTCGCTCGGGGACGAGCCAGACACACCCCTCAAGCTGTTCGTGAAATCCCGCTAAAAAATGTTTCTGACGAGGGCCTCACAGAAATAGAAACTCCTGAGCTCTTGGATCGGATAATTATAGGCCCCAGCAACACCCCTGGGAAATTCGAGATGCGTTCATCTCGGTGCTCACCTCTGCAGGAGTCTCTGATCCGGAAGAAAAAGAACTTGTTTCACATATTCCCTTGCGCAATTAGCCAAGGGCTTGGTCGCAAATGGAGCATGCACTTGTTGCCGGACGAGACAGCATACGTCTACTACGCTACAAAATAAGCAGCCTTGAGAGTTTGCCACGCATGTGCCGCAGCCAGCGGGACAACTCCGTTGCCGGCTGCGCGGGATCGCTCCACCCGATAGGCCAGCCCATCAGCCAGTCCGGGAAATTCGGGTTGAAGGTCCAGTCGCCTGGACAAGTGCGTGTCCCAGGCTTCAAGGTCACATGGAGCAGGCGCGAAGATCGGTAAATCGGACTTTTAAGATGCTTCAAACCCATCCCCTTCACGGTTAGCCAGAACGTCGTCCAGATCCGGGCCGCATTGCCGATCGCGTGCTGGCTCCCTTTCTGGTCGGTCGCCGTTCTGAACCGTAGGGCGCCCTCCTTGATCAAAATGTCCGTCCGGCAGCAGTAAAGGCTTGTCGTCGGCGTGGCCAGAATGAAGAGCCTCTTCCGGATGAGGGCCGCGCCGACTTCAGCCGCCGAGAACAGTCCCGCTTTGACGCCGACGGCCAATATGCCGATCCGGAGCAGCGTCAGGGCTGTCGCCAGTGCTCCAACTCCATCACCGGCGATCAGGGCAAAAGGTCCGACCCTCGCCACTCCCTTATTCTTTTGCCCGACCATTTCGCCGCATCGCAAAGTTTGGAAAATTATCAGGTGCGAAACATATCGAGTGCGTCACGCAGCGGCTTCAGTGCCGTGTGGAGCGCACCACGCGCGTTGATCTCGGCAAGCAACCCCTCGACCTTGGGCTGCAGGAACCCGTCCATGTCATCCCAGACGATGGTTTCCGCCTTGTCCGGTGCCCCTGAAGCAGCAGCTCGTGCGGCCTCGTACAGAGGCAGGGTTGCCGCTGACAGGATGCCGCGGGCATCGCACGAGCCTGTTTCGATGCGCGCACGTATCTCAACCGCCTGAACACCGGTCAGAAGCGCCGCGGCGAGGAAATGTTCGGTCACGTCCATCTGGTCGCGTGCAAAATTGGCCGCATTCATCGCCTGGCTGTTTATGTTCTGGTTGTACATTTCGGCATGGGTCGGAAACTTGTCCGCAACGCTCTGCCCCAGGTAGGAAATCTGCGTCGACATCTGGTTCATGCCGATATGGAGCGATTTCAGGCCGACATTGACGCCGGTGTCCATATTGCCAACCAGCGCCGGTGTCAGGCCATTCGAGAACGCCGGCGTGATCATCAGCGCGATCTGGCTGTCGATATGCTTGCACATCAGCCCGATCAGATACCGGGTGCTGTCCATGGCGACGGCGGTGTACTGGGCAAGGAAATTTCCGGTATGGAAGGTTTCGCCCGTATCGGGATCGATCAGCGGGTTGTCATTGGCGGTGTTGGCCTCGGTTTCGATCTGACGGGCCGCGGTGACCAGTCCATCGATGATGGGACCGAAGAACTGCGGCAGGCAGCGGATCCCGTAGCGGTCCTGGATCAGCTCATCCTTGCGTTTCGCCCGGTCGCCGCCTGCTTCAGAGCGAATGGTCTGGCTGCCTGACAGCAGCTGCACCATCCGCTCTGCGGTCCAGATTTGTCCCGGATGGGGCTTCAAGGCATGAATATAGGGATCAAAGCTCTGGTCGGTGGCGAGGATCGCCTGTGCGAACAGGGCATGCACGCCCAGGGCCATCGTCGCGGCATCGAGCGCCCGGGTCATCACGTTGGCAGCGACACCGGTACAGGCGCCGGTGCCGTTGTTCAGCGCCAGCCCCTCTTTAGGCTCCGGATCGATGGGCGCATATCCCAGACGCGCCAGCGCGGTGTGACAATCCAGCGTCTCGTCCCCAAGATCGACGAGGAACTCAGTCGAAAGACCGAGAATAGATCCGCCGATATAGCTCAGCGGCACAAGGTCACCTGATGCACCGATCGACCCGCGCTGATAGACATGGGGCGCGGCATCGGCATTCAGGAAGGCCACGAGGCGCTCGATGAGCTCCAGCCGTACGCCGGACGCACCGCGCAACAGCGAGTTCGCGCGCAAGAGCATGGCAGCGCGTACATCTGCCTTGGGGAGACGCGGGCCCGTTGAAGATTTATGCTGCCACAGCGCGATCCTTTGCACGTCGATCAACTGGTCGCGGGTGACATGCACGTCCGCCATCCCGCCGAACAACGTTGTGATCCCATAGATCTGCTCGTTCCGTTCCAGGGCGCCAACGATCACCTCCCGCGACCCCCGGACGCGCGCCAGAACAGCCTTGTCTTGGGTGATGGCAACCTTCGTATGGCCTTTGGCCACCGCATCGATATCCGACAGCGACAGGCTCGTTCCGTCCAGCGTGATGGTCATGATCTTACCCTCCCTGCAGCCCGATTCCTTCAACGAGCTTGCCGTCTTACCTTGCATGGGTCATTGTCTGAGCGCAATCTGGCCATCAAGAGTTCGGAAGCACCACTAGGGAGGAATTACAATGAGAATCGGAACACTGGTAAGCGGTGTAATGCTTGCTGCCGTAGCAGCAGGTACGGCAGCAGCTCAGGAAGTGACACTCAGGCTGTCACATTGGGTGCCGCCAACACATCCGATCCAGACAATGGGTATCGAACCCTGGGTGAAAAGCCTGACCGAAGCGTCCAACGGACGTATCGCGGTCACGATTTTTCCGGCCCAGCAGCTGGGTGCTGCACCTGACCACTATGACATGGCGCGCGACGGCATCGCGGACATCACCTACACCAATCCCGGATATCAGGCCGGCCGTTTTCCGAAATACAGCCTGATCGAGATCCCCTTCCACGCCAACAATTCCACCGGCGGTGCGCAGGCCTTGCATGAATGGTACGCGCCGATTGCCGAGACGGAGATGTCCGACGTCAAGTTCTGCCTCGCCAACCCGCATGATCCCGGAACCTTCCATTCGAAGAACCCGATCAAGGTGCCGGCCGATGTGAACGGTCTGAACGTTCGTCCCGCCCACGCCACCATGGCCCGCTTCGTCAGTGCGCTCGGCGGAGGCCCTGTTCAGGTCCCGGCGCCTGAGGCACGCGAAGCCATCGCCAACGGCACGGCGGATGCGATCACCTTCCCGTGGAACTCGATCTACATCTTCGGCATCGACAGCGAGACGCCTTATCACCTGGATATGCCGTTCTACATCTCGGCGCAGCTTCTGCTGATCAACAAGGACACCTACAACGGCATGCCGGACGATCTGAAGGCGATCCTGGACGATCACTGCACGCCGGAATGGTCGCGCCGTTTCTCCGAAGGCTGGGTCGAGAATGAGGCTTCCGGTCGCCAGAAGATGATCGACAGTGGCGAGCACACGCTCTACGTCCCCACGGCTGACGAAGTGCAGATGTGGCGCGATGCCGCCGCTCCGCTGATCGACCAGTGGAAGGAAGAGGTCGGCGACGGGGCGCAAGAGATCTATGATGGTTATGTCGCGGCGCTCGAGCGTCACGATGCCCGGTTCTGATCCGTCCCGGCGGGCGCCAAAAGCGCCCGCCGAACTGCCAATGATGAAACTTCAACGCATTCTCGAACGGATCGCGCACGGCATCGAAATCGTTGCCGGGCTGATCATGGGTCTTGTCACGGTCCTTGTCGTGGCCTCCGCGTTAGGGCGTTACCTTTTCGCCTATCCGCTGCCGGACGCCTTCGACATGTCTCGACTGCTGCTGGGCGCGGCGATCATGTGGGGATTTGCAAGCGTCGGTTACCGGGGCTCGCACATCAAGGTCGACCTTTTGGCCGAACAACTGCCCAAAACGCCTCGACGCTGGATCGACGCGTTTGCCTGGATGGTCCTCCTGATCTTCACGCTGCTGCTCGCCTGGAAAATGTTTGGCCGGGTGTCGAGTGCCGCAGCGAGCAACGAATCCACCATGGACCTGCGCCTGCGGGCCTGGCCGATGATGGGACTGATCTGGATGGGCGTTGCCGTAAGCATTCCGGCCATACTCGCGCGGTTGATCCTGATCGTGTCGGGACGCGGCACACTTGACCATTATGAAAGCCTAGACGTGAAAGACGAATTATGAGCGGCGATCTGATCGCAATTTCAGGATTCGCCGCGCTTTTCGCGATGATGATCCTGCGCGTACCCATCGGCATTGCCATGGGGTTGGTCGGCGTTGGCGGGTTCGCAGCGGTTACGGGCTGGAAGCCTGCGCTGAACCTGCTGGCGCAATCACCGATCCGGACCATCACCGATTTCAACCTGACGCTGATCCCGTTTTTCGTGCTGATGGGCGTGCTGGCCACCAATTCCGGCATGTCGCGAGAACTGTTCCGCACTGGGCGGTACTGGTTCGGATTCATGCGGGGCGGGATGGCGATCTCGACCGTCGGGGCCTGTGCGGGATTTGCCGCGATCTGCGGCTCGTCTGTCGCCACAGCTGCGACGATGACCAAGATCGCGCTGCCCGAGATGAAACAGGCCGGCTATCCCGACGACGTTTCGACCGGTGTCATCGCCGCCGGAGGCACGCTCGGCATTCTGATCCCGCCTTCGGTGGTCCTCGCGGTCTACGGCTATATCACCGAGCAGGATGTCGGCGTGCTTTTCATCGCCGGGATCGTGCCCGGAACCATTGCCATCATCATGTACATGCTCGCCGTCCGGATCGCCTATGGCAGGCGTCTGCCCGCGGGCGAGAGGTTTCGGCTCGGCGAGGCGATCCGCTCGCTCTCGGGCGTCTGGGCGGTCATGCTGCTGTTCATCCTGATCATCGGATCGATTTATTTCGGATTTACCACGGCCACCGAGGCCGCTGCCGTCGGCTCATTCCTGACCGCGCTGATCGGCATCCTCAGGGGTCGGTTGAATTCACGGCTGCTGCTCGACAGTCTTGTCGAGGCGCTTCGCACCTCAGTTGCGATCTACACGATCCTGATCGGCGCGATCCTGTTCGGTTATTTCCTCGCCATCACCCAAAGCCCGCAGAAGATCACCACCTGGCTCGTCGGACTTGACCTTGGGGCCTACGGCACGCTGGCGCTGATCCTGGTGTTCTTCGTCGTCATGGGCTGCATCCTCGACGCGATGGCGATGATCATCCTCCTGGTGCCGATCGTCTATCCCATCATCATACAGCTCGGCTTCGACCCCATCTGGTTCGGGGTCATCATCGTCATGACGGTGGAATTGGGGTTGATCACGCCCCCCGTGGGCATGAATGTCTTCGTCATCAATTCCATAGCGCGCGATATCTCGCTGGGGACGATCTTCCGCGGCGTGCTGCCTTTCGTCGGTGCCGACATCCTGCGGCTGATCCTGCTGGTGCTCTTCCCGGCACTGGTGCTCTGGCTGCCCGAGACGATGAGATGAGGCGGTTTCCGACCATCTATTCGACGCTGATGCGCGAGAATGCCAAGGCATTCCTCTATGGCATGGGGATGAGCGACGCGGACATCGCCAAGCCGCAGGTCGCGGTGGCGCATACCGGCGGTGGCATGAGCCCGTGCAACATGAACCTTGCCCAGCAGGCCGCACAGGCGGCCGCGGGGGTTCGGGCGGCGGGCGGATACCCTCACGAGACGCCGGTGGTTTCGGTTTCCGACGGGCTGACCATGGCCCATCCGGGCATGAGGTTCTCGCTGATTTCGCGCGAGCTGATCGCCGACAGTGTCGAGGCGACGATGCGTGCCCATTGCTGGGACGGATTGATCGCCATCGGCGCCTGCGACAAGAACCTGCCGGGGCTGATGATGGGACTGGTCCGGGTCAACGCGCCGGGGGTGTTCCTGCATGGCGGGGCGACACTGCCAGGGCGTGTGCGGGGACGCGAGGTTTCGGCTCTTGATGCATTCGAAACGGTAGGGAGGATGATCGCGGGCGAAGCCGACCGGGCCGAGCTGGAAGACTATCAGCGCCATGCCATTCCCGGCCCCGGCGCCTGCGCGGGCCAGTTCACGGCGAATACGATGGGAATGGTGTCCGAGGCATTGGGCCTGTCGCCGGTCGGGGTATCGATGGTGCCAGCCGGTGATCCCTCCCGTGAACAACTGATGGCCGCAGCGGCCCGTACCGTTGTCGCCGCCATCGATGGTGACGGCCCCTTGCCGCGCGATATCGTCACCCGGGCCGCCATCGAGAACGCTTGCGCCATCGTCGCGGCAACCGGCGGTTCGACCAACGCTGCCCTGCATATTCCAGCGATCGCCCATGAGGCCGGGATCGATTTCGGGATCGAGGATGCGGCACGGGTCTTCCAGCGCACTCCGCTGATCGGCAATCTGTCCCCCGGCGGCAAGTATCTCGCCGCCCATGTTCACGCCATCGGCGGAACGCCTGTCATCATCAAGGAACTGATCGCGGGTGGATATATCGACGGATCCGCGCTGACGGTAACCGGCCAAACACTGTCAGAAGCCGTTTCGGGGGCTCTGGCGCCGGACGGGGATGTCGTTCGCCCATTTGCGAACCCGATCGCGCCGACCGGCGGGGTGGTGGTCCTGACCGGCAATCTCTGCCCCAAGGGTGCACTTCTGAAGGTCGCCGGCCTGCCTTCACTCGCGTTTCGAGGCCGTGCCCGGGTCTTTGATGGCGAAGCTGCGGCGCAAGAGGCGGTCGAGACCCGCGCCTATGATGAAGGCGACGTCCTGGTGGTACGCGGCGAAGGCCCCAAGGGCGCGCCGGGGATGAAGGAAATGCTGGGGATCACCGCCCTGCTATATGGGCAGGGTATGGGCGCGAAGACGGCGCTCTTGACCGATGGCCGGTTCTCGGGCGCGTCCCGGGGTATGTGCATCGGCTACGCGTCGCCCGAGGCGGCGGTGGGAGGACCGATCTCGCTGGTCGAGGACGGCGATATCATCAGCATAGACGCAAGCCCGGATGTCGCCAGCATCACGTTGGAGGTCGATGCAGGGACGCTGGAGCAGCGGCGTGCGTCTCGCGGAGAGCAACGGATGCCACGTCATGGCGGGCTTTTGGAGAAATATGCGGCCTCTGTCCAGGGCGCCGAACGCGGGGCGGTTACTCATTCGGGGGCCGTAGACACGAGCGGAGACATAGACTGATGGAACCCAATCCGTACGATCCTTGGTTGCGGGACGACCTGACCGACAACGAAAAGACTGTCTTGCGGTTCATGGGCGAAATCATGCATGGCGACAACCTGTCCCTGCTCGATGAGCTTGTCGCGGAGGATTATGTCCAGCACACGCCCGGCATCGGCCAGGGGCGCGAGGGCGTGCGCAAATACATCGAGGAGGTCGGCCACCGCCGTCCGGGGCGCCATGAATGGCGGCCGATCCAGATCTTCTCGCAAGGCGACATGGTGATCCTGCACAAGATCAGCGGCACCCATGTATTCGCGGATTTCGTGCGGTTCAACGACAAGGGCCAGATGGCCGAACACTGGGACGTGGTGCAGCCGCATCCCGAACCCGGCTACGATCCGATGCGCCCCTCGACGGAGAACCTCGACCGGTTCAAGGCTCTGTTCAACCTGGATTAATCGAGAGCGAAGCGCCAAATGGCCAACTGATCGTGCGGGCGCGCGGTGTCACCGACGAACAGCGTCCGGTTGATTCAGGCGGAGCGCGCTCCGACGTCTTTCCGCCTCGCATGGGTGCGCAAGCAGTAAGCGCCAGGCACTCGCGGCTGTAGTCATCGACCACGGCCAGAACTCGGAAGCGACGACCGTCCGTGAAGGCATCAGATACGAAGTCCAAGCTCCACCGCTCACTTGTTCTGCTTGGCAACACCATTGGCCTTCTGGTGCCCAAAGCCCGCTTCCGGCCCCCACGTTTGCGGACTTGCAGCTTCTCCTCGCGATAGAGGCGCCGCAGCTTCTTCTGGTTCATGGTAATGCCCTGACGCTCCAGCATCAGGTGAATGCGCCTGTAGCCGAAGCGCCGGCGTTCACCGGCAACTCGTCTCATGGCCTCACGCAGATCGGCATCATCCGGTCGAAGGCTTCGATACCGAACACTTGACCGGTCAATTGCCAAGACCGCACACGCCCGACGCTGGCTTACCCCGTGCGCTCCGCACAGGTGAGCCGCAGCTTCCCGTTTTGCACCGGGCGTTACCATTTTTTTGAAGCGACATCCTTCAGCATGGCGTTGTCGAGCATCGCTTCCGCCAGCAGCTTCTTCAGCTTGGCGTTCTCCTCTTCAAGCGCCTTCAGCTTGCGGGCATCTGAAACGTCCATACCGCCAAACTTGGCCTTGTATTTGTAGAAGGTAGCTTCCGAGATGCCGTGACGCCTGCAAACATCGGCAGTCTTCTGACCGCTTTCCTGCTCCCGCAAGATGCCGATGATCTGTTCTTCCGTGAATCGTGAACGCTTCATTCCGTCCGTCTCCTGATTGCGACGGACTCTACACCAACCTGGAGGAGTTTCTGGGTCTCAGGTCAGCTTGCCTCGTCCACGAGACCTTCAACATCATCCCGCAGTTCGGCAATATGCTCTCCCACCCAACTGTCATATCTCTCCCAATAATACTCGTTCTTGAAATCCTCGTGCTTTGCATCGAGGTAATCCGCCGTCATATGGCGGTACTGTGCCGCTGCGCCCTGGGCTAGCTGATCGAAGACCGGATCAATTTTGGCGACAACATCGGGAGATACGATCTGGATGTTTTGCCGAAATTCGGAAAACAGGTTTTCAAACTCGGCGATCTTGATTTTGAGGTCTTCCTCGAGCTCGTCACGCAACTGACGGTGGCGCGGTATCTCTTCGAGGCCTAGCGTTTCTGGCGGTTCATTTTCCGCGTCGTGGATTTCACCCTCAGGGCAATAGCTGCTGGCGGGTATCGCTGCGAGTTTTGACGCCATGAAGAACCTCCCTACGGCCTCTCCTGCTGCAAAGCTGGCTACACGCCTGGCATCACTGGCAGTTCTGACACTGAGAGGTATTCGTATCGGGGACACCCCTAACAGGGGGTGAAGGTGCTTTGGGGGACGAATTTGGAAATACCAACGCGTACCGCGTCGCCAGAGATAGGAAGCCGGGCGCATGTGTACTTGACCGTGTACATGGGCAAGTTCGGCTTCGACAAATCAACGGCTTGGGTAGTGGCGGAGAGGAAGGGACTCTCACCCATTTCCCTCATAAGTTATTGATTTATAGACTTACTATTCTTCCGCACGGGTACTCACTTGGGTACGATTTTGTACTCCAGATGTCAACATTTTCCCCTTTGGGAGAACCGGTACCGTACATATCCGAAGTTGGCGCTCCTTAAGAGTAAGCGGGCCGTATTTCACCTTGAAAAAGCGATTAAGAAGCCTTGAGCCTCTTCTAGGCGTTTCCCGCTGCCAATGGGTTCAGGGGCATTCGAGTGCGCTTTGGATTTGGGCAATCCTCATTTCAAGCTTGAAACAGAGATTCTGCGCTGAGGTTGAAAACGGACAAGTTCTCAATGCGTATCGAAGTCATTGTAAGGCGTCTGGAGAACTATGCAGACATACGCTTCAAGCAACGCCTGGCGCGTAGGGTTAGGCTCGGAGACATAGCGAAAACTCATCCGCCGGATGCGAGCTTTAGATTCGATGAAAGCAGCTACGAACTCCGGATTGAGCATTAATCCGGCCCGACTCTTATCGCCTTTCTGATAACTCGGCTTCAAGTTGCCAGTTTCTTCACGAGCCAATTTAAACGCGAAACTTGCTCGGTTATGGTCAGACGCGGGAGCGCAGTGCCAATTGTAACGCTTGGTGATGTTCTTGGCGCGCCCAACGTAGAGGTGCCTGTCGCCCTCTGAGAACAGATAGATGCCACTGGCTCTATCTCTTGGTGCCCTGCCTGAAACCGGCTCCATGGCCATCAGCCGTTCATAGGAGGGATGAAGGCTTTCGATAATTTGTCCAAATCTCGGATGCATGGTGGATCCTCCCGATTAGTATTAGCTGGCACCAACATCCAAGCGCCCATGGCTCGACACTGAACCGCACCTCGGAACCAGACTAGGACGAGCTTTTTGCCCCAAAAGAACTCACAGAACCGTGAGATTTGATCACACTTCCGTGACACGATTTTCAGCGTCTCGGACTGAATCCTTGCGACGAATCCTACGCGCAAGGATTCAATCCTTTAAGTAATAAACATGTAACCATACGAATCCTTCAAGATTTTTTAAACGCAAGGATTCAGTAAATCATGATTACTTTCCATTAAATTCTGAAGGTATTGCTCATTCTTCTTGCTTGTGCTTATGTTTCCTCATCGCTTAATTCCAATTTCGCGAACAAAGAGAGATAGCTCTCGCATCTAGACTTAACATCTGCCCGTAAGGAGGAATGACACTCAATAGATATTCAAGCGTCTGCGGAAGCAGACTGGAATTTGAACAACAGCCGGATGATCCAAGCGACCGCCGCTCATTCGGTTACCCAACTCCAACTCAGGGAAGATCACGTATGGTGGATATCCTACAGGATTTACGGGCCGAAGATGGTCACTTCGCCGAGCATCGCATAGATGCGAATACCGTTCTTTGGATCGAAAAGATCAAAGGAAAGTGTGAGTACTCCATTGTCGACGAACGTTCTGACAAGGTACTCGCAGAAGGAACTTACAAGTACGCGCTTGCAGCACGTTCCGGGATACTGAAAAAAATCAAAAAGCTCGGACTTCCCCTTGATCAGAATTCTGGACAACAGCCCAAAAAGCTCGACCAAGACACGATGGTCGAAATGGGGCGGACGTCTGCCGAACTTGCCCGCCTGACCAAAGATCAACAAGGTTGGGTCAAGGTGATCAAGGACTACGAGTGGGAGTTCGAATTACCGACAAGGGAAGAGCCTGTCGTCTGCACGGTCACCCCACTTCCGGACGGAGTCTTTGAAGGTACATTCCGTTTCGGCAACCGGGACTTCGCAGATGAGTTCCAGACGGAACAGGAAGCGAAATACTATACGCTGCACAGGGCCCGGAAAGTCATATCCTGGGTGGCGTAAAGCCCCGTCTACACAATTGAGCCGGGCAGACTTCTGTCGCCCGGCTATTTACCCTTTTTCCCATTTATCGCTGTTTGGCTTGACGGCTGCTCCGCCGACAATCAGCCTGATACGACAAACCCCCGATCATGGCGGCGGCAACCGCTCCCGGGGGTTTTCATCAAGGACGGGTTTCATGATCAGGCACGATTGGTGCTCCGTCAACCTGCCTCGGGTTGACACCGTTTGAGCGTCCGGCTCGGCATAACGCCGGGTCATCCATCAGCCCTGACTTCTCCTCAAATTGTTGACAACGCGGACGGCGGACAAAATCTTTCGAAATTCGAAGCATTTGGCGCTGAAACGCACCTACGCGTTCTTCATCCTCTGGACCAGAGATCCGGAGCCCCTCGGAACGGCAACATATCGTTTGCAAGGGCTCTACGGGAGTACGACAGGCATTGGGAAGAATGGTCGGTGCCTGCTGGACGTCCTGCTTACGAGGAAGCGGAACGTCTGATCCGTAGCGAAGATGTTCGTGACATCTACGTTTCTCAACACACCTTCTTCGGCCGGCGTCGCATTGCCCAGCTCGCGGCACTCGGGGCGTGTTACGTCGATCTCGACTTCATCACCCGCACCCGTTGGCAACGGCAGCGGCCGGAGAATGTCGCCGCTGCCGTTCTAATGCATCTGCGCGATGAACTCGTTCCGCTCCCCTCCTACGTCCTGTCGACCGGTCGGGGGCTCGTCGCGGTCTGGCTGACTGAACTGTTGCCCCGCACAGCCATTCCCAGATGGAACGCCGTCCAAAAGGTTCTGGCAGACAGCCTAACGGGCTTTGGCGCAGACAAACGGGCCCTCGATGCTGCCCGCGTATTCAGGCTGGCAGGTAGCGAGAATTCGAAAGCGGATTGGGATCGAAGGTTCGTCCGGATGGTCTGGTGTCAGGGTAACTCGGATGCCCCCTTCAGGTACGCATTCGACAGCCTTGCGGACGATGTCCTGCCACTTACCCGGGGCGAACTTGTCTCGCTCCGGGCAGAGCGGGCAAAACGGCGAGCAGAGCGATCCGGACAGGAACGAGTCTTGCCCGTGCGACGTCTCACAGCTGCGACATACTGGGAAGCGGTCCTGACAGACCTCCAGGCACTCCGTGCGCATAGGTTCCCGGAAGGCGCCCTCCCATCTGGTCAACGAGATGCCTGGCTGTTCCTCGCGGCGAACGCAATGTCATGGATCTGTCCGCCTGCCGTTCTGGAAAGGGAGATTGCAAGTCTCGCGGACGAGGCCGCTGGGTGGACCGTAAGACATACCCGTCAGCGGGTGTCGACCGTTCTGGCCCGAGCAAAGCAGGCAGCAGCGGGGTCGAAACTGATCGATGTTTCGGGGCAGGAGATCGATCCGCGGTACCGCTTCAAGGCGGGAACCATCATCGACTGGCTGGAGATCGAGGCCTCCGAGATGAGGGCGGCCGGGCTCCGAGTCCTGGTCGACCGTGACCGAAGACGGGAACTCGCCACGGAACGGGCGCGGATATCGCGGCAACGGAACGGCGCCCGATCCCGGGAAGAGTTACGGCTGGATCGGATCAAGATCGGGCTCAAGGCAGCCTGGATGATCGCCAAAGACGGCCTCTCGCAAAGAGAGGTAGCGGTCGAACTCGGCGTGTCCAAAGGAACGATCAGCAAAGCCCTTACTGAATATCGTAACAGCCAGAAAACCTAGGAAAATTGAGCCTGCCCGCGTTTCGTCACGGTGAATGGTGGCCGTGCCCTACCACTGGGGGCCGGGGGCTTGCCCCCGACGGCAACCCTCAAAATAAAAATAAAAATGAGATTGGAATGACTACGGTGCCGCTTGCTCATGCCCTCTCGCGCAAAGGGATGTTCGATCTCTCGTCGGAAGTTTCCTCAATGAGCATGGTTGGGCGGAGGATCAGTCATCCTTACGGTAATGGGTCGTGTGGAATTTCCGCCGGCGGTTTGCCTAGACAGAGTTCCTCCGGAACAATCTTGTCCATGTGGAAATGAGTTCACCCCTTACGGGGAGCCAGCAGCGGGCGGCGGCTCCGCCACCAACCCGACCTGGCAAGGGTGAGGCTTCGCCTGCCCCCGTTGACCCCCACCGACGCGTCCGTTGGCCGCTGAAAAAGGAGATGCCGTGACCGACCATGCCGAACCCGTCAAATCGAATACGCGCCGTCGCCGATCCGAAGTACGCAGGCGGACGTCTTCGGTTTCAGCTCGACTACTCCCGTCCGAGCGGGCGGCGATCGAGGCATGCGCCGAAGCAGCTGGATGCGGGGTAGGAACGTGGTCGAGGGAAGTCCTGACCCGCGCCGCCGGTCAACCGGTTCCTGCCCGTCAGGCCGCACGTACCGATCTCGCTAGAGCTGTCGGCAGATGGACCGGCGAGGTGGGCAAGCTCGGAAACAATCTGAATCAGCTGAGCCGCAATGCCCACCAGGGTGGCCGTGTCGATTCCACTGCTCTCAACGGCCTGACGGCCGCTATCCGGGATCTTCACGCTGCCGTCACCGCCTATGAAGTCGACGGGGGCAACAAAGCGAGGCTGGAATGATTGCCGGCGTCGTCAGGCATGCCCGAACCTCGCGCGATGCCCGGGCGCTCCAAGCGCATCTCATGCGTCCCGAGAATTCCCCCAGTGTTCGGGTGCTCGCCGGTTCGCTCGCGACCGACCTTGCCGGAGCGCTCGCCGACATGCAACGTTTGCGAGACTCCACGTCGGCAGATGCAGCTGCGCTTCATATTCACCTCAGTCCGTCTCGTGCAATGTCGGACCAAGAGCTCTCGCGCGCGGCAGAGATTGTAATCCAACACTTTGGAGCGGTGGGTCATCCGGCAGTTCTAATCGTGCATGAAAAGATGCGGAACGGCGGCGACGGGGACCGGCACGGCCACCTTGTACTTGGTCGCGTGGCACCGGATGGGCGCGTGCTCGAAGCTGGCTATGAAAAAATAAAACTCGAAACTGCCGCGCGCCTGATTGAGCATGAGCTTGGAGAACTCCCAACCCTCGGGCGGCACCACAGATCCGCGGTCAAATGGCTCTGGAGCAACGGCCGCAGTGACGTGGCTGACTGGCTTGAGGTTGCTTATGGCGCAGCCCCTGACAAGCCGCTGTCACCGGCGTCTCCCGCCAGCCGTCAAGGTCTTGCCCGCCAAGGCATCAATCTTTCGGCAGTTCGATCCGAGATCCGGGATGCCTGGACAGCAAGCGGCGCAGAGGCCATTCGCGCGGCGGGCTACGAGATCACGCCCGGACGAAAGTCCGGTGTGTGGGTTGTCGGCCGTGATGGCGTTGAGATCGGCTCTTTGGATCGGCTCGTCGGAGAGAAGCGCGCCACCATCCGATCGGCCATGGAAGCAGTTCCGAACCCGACTTCGCGCAAAACGAGTAAGTTGAAGAACACTCAACGCATTAGGAAGCCCGTACAGCGCCGTTCTGAAAGTGCCGAGGGTGATCCATCGTCCAGAAAACCTGCGAATTTCCAGCCGAGACGTCTCTCCTCGATCGGTGTTCGTCAACCGTTGATAGGCAAGAAAACAGCCTTTGACGAGATCGCGGCGGCTGCCCGGAAATGGACCGCTGCGATTACAGCGAGATTGGACAATGCGCTCACTGTCTCTTGTGCCCGACGGTGGCTCAGACTCCGTCAGGCAGAACTGAAGGCCCGGATCGTTTCCGCCGCACCTGACTGCACTGAGGGATATCGCGACGTCGCCCGGATGCGCCATGAGTTGGCTGTCCTCGTTACCGCAGCGACCATCTTGACTGAGGATCCGGAACTGGCTCTCGGAGGAGAAGCCGTATTGATGGGTGCTGCAAGACGACGATATGCCGAGCGTGCGACGGGCCACGAGGAAATCGGGCTCAATCCGCTATCCGACCTGCTTGGCGTATCTAACGGTCTGAACGTCGCAAGTGCTCAGAATGCCACGGGATTGCGACTTGGACCGCGTCCGGACAAGCCCCCCAATCCGGATACAGTTCCGAGGGGAGGTATCGAAAAAGCAGCAAATTCGCGTGATGAGAGTAAAAATACATCCAGTCAACCTCCTGAGAAGCCCGTACAGCGTCGTTCTCAAGGTGCCATGGATGATCCGTCATCCAGAAATCGCCGTGTAGGGCATTCATTGAGGGCGGCAGTCAAGGCGGCACACGGCTTCCTTGACCGTCGGGAAGCCGATTTGCATGAGCGAATTGCCGAACTCACCCTTCCGCATTCCCTTCCCGATCCGAACGAAATAATTGAAGCCCAAGACAAGCTTTCCGATTTGGCTCAGGAACTCGCTGAATGGGATGGATTGAACTATGCCTCCATTGCCAAACTCCGAATTCAGACTGACAGAAGCCGTCCCGTGGGGTTCATTGCCTGGGTGTTAGGCGCAACCGCAAGATACGATGCCGCAAACCGCCAGCTCGCTGTTTTCTACGAACAACGCGAACCGCTCAAGAACGCTGTCAGTCATGCTCGTCGTTGCGTCCGGATACTCAAGACGGTTCAGGAGACACGGCAAGCTCAGCACGACGCCTCCCGACGCCGCGATTTCGATCGCTTGAAGAGCCAACTGGAGTTGATTCCTGCCGCGCGATTGGCGCTTGCCGAGAATCCGAGGATCGCGCTCGGTGGAGGAAAAGCACTTGCAGCGGCGGCAAGACAAAGGCGGGCCGAGCATCAAGTAGCTGAACATCGCGATGTTCCGGAAGAGACGCAGTCAACAGACCCAAAGCCATAAGCTTCTCGGCCTTACCCGGGATCAAGCCCCCTCGCCGCTATTATCGAATGCCTTAAATGGGGACCCCAAGCATCAGCATGATCAGCCGGCGGATCTAGGGTGAATGTTCGACAAGATGGAGGAGACTCATATGAAGGAAGAAGAGACTGTCGATGCTGAGATCCGGACAAAGACAGCCCTGGATCGTCGACGACGAAAGCGACGTCGCACATGCTTCGACCGTTTGAGGCGCGATGCCTTGATGACTCTCGCGCGCCGCCGCCGCCGGCGAGAGCGGCGGACTACTCTTTGGTTTACGATCTTGGTGATGAGCATTCTATCCGGAATGCCAATCCCGAATTTCGCACTGAAGCCACGGAGGGTCAGAGATGCCACGCGATTACACCACGAGTTCGATGACCAAGCTCGTGAAAGACTGCACAGCAGCGAGATACAGCCGGGAGGGTTACATGAGCCATCCGGCAACGGCCGAGATATTCCACCGCTTGCCTCCCGACTTGCTGCGTTGGTTCGCGAGAGTGATGTTCGAACAGGAGGACCCGCTCGCGCTGAGGTGCGGGCCGAAAGACCGGTCGGACAAAGGTTTCTTTGAAATTTGGCGCGCAAAGCGCGATCGGGATCATCCGGACTTGAACCCGGATTACACGCCGCCGCCGGAAGGACCGACTGAGGATGGCGGAGATGGCGGTGCAGTCGCACCTACATTTTGACGGCGTCGGCGTCGAGCCAGCCCATCCGGACTTCCCGCGTCACCGAGAGCCCGGAATTTATTTCCCCAATGCATTTTCTTCAAAATCAGCGGAAAATTCTGATACTCAAAGTTAAAGACTGGCGTTTGCTACAACCGGATCGGTAGTTTGGGAAAGTCCCGAACATGCTTGAGCAAACGCCTGGTCCAATCGGCATTTCGGGAAAGCATGGGACATTGATTTCCGCCCCAAACAAATCTCAGTCTGAAGTCATTTCTTGCCTGAATGGCCCGCTGCTTGTGGTCGCCGGGCCAGGTTCCGGAAAAACCTTCTGCCTGGTGGAAAGGGTCGCCAACATTCTGCGATCCAAAAAAATCGAGCCTGAGCGCATCCTGGTGTCCACCTTCACCGAAAAGGCCGCGAAGGAACTGGTCACCCGGATCACCCAACGGCTAGGCGGTATTGAATCGATCGGAAACCCGCTGGATCTTACCGTCGGCACGCTGCATTCGATTTTCCTGAAGCTGCTGGAAGAATTCAGGGCACATACGCGTATCCAGAAAAATTACACGGTCCTGGACCAGTTCGATCAGCAGTACTTCATTTTTCAGCAGATCAGTGAGTTTCAAGAAATCGACGGGCTTGATGCTGCGCTCAGACTGAATGGTCCGCAGTCCTCGTGGCGACGAGCCGGAGCACTAACCACATGGCTCAATAAAATCAGCGAGGAAGGCATTCCCGGAGAGGATCTGCTTTCCAGTTCTACCCCTGAAATGGTTGCCTCCGGACAGGCCTATTTGGCCTACCAGCGCCTCCTTGGCGAATACAACTATCTGGATTTCTCCACCATTCAGGTCGAAATGCTGCGTCTTCTAGACACTCCGGAAGTATGCGCGGAACTCCAGAAACGTTTCGATTTCTTGATGATCGACGAGTACCAGGACACGAATACGATTCAGGAAAAAATCCTCCTGAAGCTCGCCGAAGAGCATAAGAATATCTGCGTTGTTGGCGACGACGATCAGGCGCTTTATCGGTTCCGGGGCGCATCCATTCGAAACATCCTCGAATTCCCCGAACGATTTCCGGCGGGCGAATGTCATCAGGTACGATTGACGCAGAACTATCGATCCGAACCACCCATTATCGATTTCTACAACAACTGGATGGAAACGACGGAGTGGGAACAGGACGAAACCACCTTCCGTTTTGACAAAACTATTCAGCCTGCTTCCTCAAAGCCGCCGCGTTACCCAACCGTCTTCAAGGTTTCCGGAGAAGATGGCGCCGACAACTGGGCCGAAGAGACGGTCGCGTTTTTGAAGGACCTGAGGTCCAAGGGCATCGTCAAGGACTGGAACCAGGTCGCCTTTCTCTTCAGGTCTGTCCGGAACCCGAAGGTAGTGACCTTCGCGAACAAGTTGGAAGCGGCTGGCATTCCCATCTACGCGCCCCGTTCCAACATGTTCTTTGAACGGACCGAAGTCCGGTTGTTGCTTGGCGCTCTTCTCTTCCTGTTTCCGCAATATGGAACCATCCGTCAAACGCGGGAGGGAATGAACCTCGGCGTCTGGGCATACTATGACGACTGCCTCCGGGCATTCATTGACCATCTCAAGAGCGGGAGCGATCCGCAGATCGCCGCCTGGGCCACCGCAAAGGCAAAACAGCACCTCACCTTGTCGGAGAACACCAACTATCAGTTTTCCGGTCTGTTCTATGACCTGTTGCAGTTCCCGACTTTCAGCGGCTTTCTGGATGAAGGCGTCGCCCATGGCGGCGTCCGCGACAGCCGGGCAGCCCGGAACCTTTCAAAGATCTCCCGGCTCCTGAACAAATATGAGTACCTCTACAACGTCATCGTCATCCGGCCCGATCGGTTGGAACGGGACCTGTTGATGCTCTTCAATTACTTCCTGCGCTTCCTGTGGGATGGCGGCATTGAGGAATATGAAGATGAAAGCGAGTACGCTCCTTCCGGATGCGTATCTTTCATGACGATCCACCAGTCCAAGGGGCTGGAGTTTCCTATCGTGATTGTCGGCTCGCTGGATGCGGTCCCGCGCAAGCAAGTCACGGACATGGAAGTCCTGCTCGAACAGGAGTTTGGCGGCCGGGCCCCGTTCGAACCACTCGACCGGATCAAGACCTTTGATTTCTGGCGGCTGTTCTACACCGCCTTCTCCCGGGCGCAGAACATGCTGGTGTTGACCTGTCAGGAAAACACGCCCAAAGGCCGCGGGCAGCGCAACGTTCCTTCCGCCTATTTTCGGCCTGTTTATAGGGACTTGAAGCCCTGGCGGGAGTTGACTTTTGACGCCGACGCCATCGAACTGGCCGAGGTCAAAGAGGTCGACATCAAACAGAGCTATTCCTTCACATCGGACGTGCTCGTGTTTGAGGCCTGTCCACAGCAATATCGGCTGTTCAAGGACCTGGAGTTTGCACCGGTACGGACGAACGCGATCCTGTTCGGTACCTTGGTGCACCAGACCATCGAGGACATCCACAAGGCGGTCTTGCGGGGCGAGGAAAGCAAGGTCACGGGAGATCAGATCGATCGCTGGTTTGACCTCAACTACAACAACCTGACAAAGAAAGAGCGGGTTTATCTGGCAGACCCGGTTCTGAAGATCGCCAAGCGCCATGTGACCAGCTATGTCGACCGGGAACGGGCGCACTGGCATCGGCTCCGGGACGCCGAGGTGGAGCTGTCATTGTTGAAAGAGGACTACATTCTGACCGGAACTGTCGACCTTGTTCAGGCAGATGACGGGTCCTACGAGATCATCGATTTCAAGTCCGAAAAGAAACCAGACCTGATTGACGATGCGGACAAACTCAGCCGTTATCGTCGCCAGCTCCAAATCTACGCCCATCTTCTGGAGGGGAAACGAGGCGTCGACGTCAGCCGAATGACCCTCTATTACACGGGCGAAGAAGCAGGTAACCCGCGGATCACCTTCAATCGTGAAACCACCGACGTCGAAGGCACAATCGCCAAGGTTGACGGGGTCATTCACAAGATCGTCCAGAAAAACTATGCCCTGTCGGAACGCCCGGAAAAGCTTTGCAAGAACTGCGACTTTCAGGCGTTTTGCGATATGACTTTCTGCAAAGCTTGAACTCAAGAAAACTGAGCATCCTATGAGCGATAAACAACAAGAAGCTTTCGAGACTTTCGATTTCGACCTTCAGCCAATTCGAGGCTTTCCAGAACTGAGATGGACAGGAAAGAAATCATTTTCATCAACGGCGTTTTATCCTGCTCAACTCAAGGAAAATTATGGAGACCCCGTTGACAACTGGCTGAACAAAGTTTTTTGGGGCGACAATCTTCAGGTAATGTCTCACCTCCTCAGGCAATACCGAGGGAAAATAAAGTTAATCTACATTGACCCTCCCTTTGATAGTAAGGCTGACTATAAGAAATCCGTCGCTTTAAAGGGTAAATCTGCACAGAATGACCATAGTACCTTTGAAGAAAAACAGTATGCGGATGTCTGGAATGCCGACGGTTACAATCAGTTTATATTAGATCGATTAATTTTAATGCGAGAGCTGCTGACCGATGACGGCACAGTTTTTTTGCATTGCGATCAGCATCAGTCACATAGAATACGCTGCCTCATGGATGAGGTTTTCGGCCCCGCGAACTTCATCAATGAGATTATTTGGGTACGATCCACGAATCCGAAGGGATCTCAGCACGAATCTCCGCGACTTAGCGTATTTACAGACACTATATTTTGCTATGGAAAAACATCTTCGTCAAAATTATATCCGGACAGAATAAGGATACCTTTGACGGCCGCGGAAATTGAGGAAAAATACTTTCGCTCTGATGAAAAAGGACGTTTCTATGACGGGCCAATAGTTTCAACCTCGGGAATGGGTGATAGGCCCAATTTAGTATACGAGTACAAGGGGTATACTCCTCCAAGTTCCGGATGGAGACTGAAAAAAGAACGACTCGTTGAATTGGATCGAGCGGGGGATCTAGGCTGGACGAGCAACGGAAAGCCGTTTCGTAAACTGCGGCCGGATGACGACAAAGGAAAACCAATCGGCAACTTTTGGAATGATATTTCGTTGATAAATTCGCAGTCGAATGAGCGGGTCGGCTATCCGACTCAAAAACCCGAAGCGTTGTTAAAACGAATACTGACACTGGGAACTGATGAAGGTGATTTAGTCTTTGATTGCTTTATGGGTTCCGGAACTACTCAAATTGCGGCGTTAAAAACTGGCCGTCGATTTCTTGGCGCTGATATTAACTTGGGCGCGATAGAAACAACCGTGTGCCGACTAAACACGGTCTTGAGTGAAGCAAAAGCTTGGCCGACGGCATTATTTGACGAACAAAATGTGCCAGCGCGAATCCCTGGGTTCGAAGTTTACAACGTCAATAACTACGACATCTTCCGAAATCCAGTTGAAGCCAAGGAACTGATCAAGGAGGCCATGGAGCTCCAGCCGTTGCCAGCGGGCGGCGTGTTTGACGGTCAGCGCGATCAGTACCTTGTGAAAATCATGCCGGTGAACCGCATCTCCACACGCGCCGACCTGAATGAAGTCATAAATGGCATGGACTTCAAAGCCTTTGATCGCCGTCAAGCGGAGGCACCATCCAAAGTCGTAGAACGGATCATGCTGATATGCATGGGCCATGAGCCTGACCTCGGACCGGAACTTGTGAGGGCAGCCAAGCCTTACAATATCGAAGTCGAGGTCGTTGACCTGATACGCGACAAGTCCAATCTGCACTTCAAGCGCCAGTCTGATGCCAAGCTGAAGATCAAGGACGGGCATCTTGAGATCGTAGGATTTTATCCGCTCAATCTACTCCAGAAGCTATCCATGGATGCCGATGCGGTCGAGGATTGGCGGCAGCTTGTGGAAACCCTAAAAGTCGACTGGAACTACGACGGCGCCGTCCTCAGCCCGGAACTCATCGACGCTCCGAGCAAGGATAAACTGGTTTCCGGCCGATATCCTGTCCCGAAGGACGCAGCCACGATCCGCGTGAAAATCACCGATCTCCTCTCGGAATCCTGGGAGGGGGAAATCGAAAATGGCTAAGAAAAAGACGATCAATCAGGACTTCGCTTTTTTTATTTCCCTACATAACTTTTTTCAGATCAACAAAGCGAAGATCAGGACGAGATTCCGGAAGCTGTCAAAGCATCTTCTCGACTTCAACGATCCGGATCTGAACACCAATGCCTATTTGCGGCGCCCGCAGTTTGAGGCGCTGGAAATGTATGTCTTCCTGAAGGAATTTGGCGAGAACCGTCACGTCCACGAGCTTTTCAAGGAGTGGGCGAAAAACGAAGGCGTCTTTGAAGGCTACCAGACGACGGGCGCAGACAAGACCGGTCAGGGGACGCTCCTAGGCTTCCTGGACCTTGAAGGCGATGATCAGTACGAGGCGATTTTCGCCAAGATGAGCGAACGCTCGCGCAGCTATCCGAACTACATTTTCGCGCTGACCATGGGCTTGGGCAAAACCATCCTCATGGCGACCTGCATATTCTATGAGTTCCTGCTGGCGAACAAATTCGGCAAGGACACGAAATATTGCCGGAATGCGCTCGTGTTTGCTCCGGACAAAACGGTGCTTCAGTCGCTTCGGGAGATCCAGACATTCGATCTTGCTCAGGTTGTTCCTCCGGAATACGCGAACTTCCTCCGGACGAACCTGAAATTCCACTTCCTTGACGACACCGCATCGACGATCGGCGCGCAGGACGGCTCATCCTTCAACATCATCATCTCTAACACCCAGAAGATCATTCTGAAGCGAAAGCAGGCTCAACCGTCGGCAACAGACAAGCTGTTTGCCGAAAAGACCGGAACCCTGTCCGAGGTCTATGGTGAGCTTTACGAGTTGATCGGTGCGGATGCTCCGGAAACAGACGCCGATCTCGCGGTCAATGCCCGCTTTCAACGCATCGCCCGGCTGCCTCAGCTCGGCATCTACGTCGATGAGGCCCACCATTCCATGGGGGCCTCGCTGGAAAAAGATCTTGGACAGGCAAAACAAAGCTCGGCGCTCAGAACGACCATTGACGAATTGGCGAAGGCTCTGGAAACCAGAAAAACAAGTGTTGTCGGCTGCTACAATTTCACCGGCACGCCCTATGTCAAAGACCGGATCATGCCGGAGGTGGTCTACGCCTATGGGCTCAAGGCCGCCATCGACAACAAGTACCTCAAGCAACCCGAATTTCTGACCTACACAGGCAACATCAAGTCAGAGGATTTCGTCCGGGAGGTCATTACGAGCTTCTGGAATGACGTCGGCGAAAAGCGGCACGAGGGAATGCTTCCGAAGCTCGCCCTCTTTGCAGCCACGATCGACGACCTTCAAAACGACCTCCGGCCGGCAATCGAAAAGGTACTAGGTGAACTCGGCATTCCGACCAGCCGCATACTGGTCAATGTCGGCGACGAGAAGCTCACGACCAACGAGGATATTCGTGAGTTCAATCGACTGGACACGCCTGAATCAGAAAAACAATTCATCCTGCTCGTCGGCAAGGGCGGTGAAGGCTGGAATTGCCGCTCCCTCTTTGGCGTCGCCCTCTACCGCAAGCCGAAGTCCCGGATTTTCGTTCTCCAGTCGACAATGCGCTGCCTCCGGTCCATCGGTCCGGATCAGGAAACCGGATTCATCTATTTGTCCCGAGAAAATCAGGATATCCTGGATGACGAGTTGCAGCAGAACTTCCGCGTCACGACTGACGAAATCGGCCCGAAGAAAACGGACACCTCGTCCACGGTGGAAATCACCGCCGTTCCACCCCCGGTGATCATCAAGATGAAACGGCATCAGGAGCTTTATCGGACGGTCAAGAAAGACACTCCGGAACCGGTTGCCGTGGATCTATCCGACCATGCGATGGAACAGTTCCGTGTCACTCTGGAGCGCAGAACGCACCTCCGTGAGAGACCGACGTCAGTGGAGGACATTACCGACCGCCAGTCGCACAAGACCTATAGTCGCCTCACCTTGGTCGGTGAACTGGCGCGGTACTTCTCAGGGGACGGCATATCGCCGTTCGACATCGAGGAAGCCCTTGAAGAGATCGACGGCGGCTTGGACGCCCTCGTGGACGCCGTGAACAAGTACAACGACGTCATCTATGACATCCTCGTGCCTCGGCTATTCCATGCGTTTTTTGAGGTGGAGAAATTCCAACGGTCCGTCGACGAGGAGGTCGAGCTAATCCGCGGATACAACGCGTCCTCGAACAAGCTGCCGACTTTCACCATGAAGGCGCAGGAACACCTTGTCGCCCGTCGCGATTATCCGGAGTTCGACGGGTTGCGCGCCAAATCCTTCCACCTCGACGCCTATTGCTTCGACAGCAATCCGGAAGTCGACTTTTTCAAGCGTGTCCTGAAGGACGGGAAGACCGAGAAGATCTATTTCACCGGGATGCTTGTCCACGGGCAGTCCGGGTTTCAGGTCTATTATATCCACCCCGAGTCCCACACCGTGTGCAGCTATCATCCGGACTTCCTGGTCTATCGCGACGATGGCAAAGCCCATCTCATCGAGATCAAGGCAAACTGGAAAAAGGAAGACCCAGTCGTCCTGGCCAAGAAAGAGGCTGCCGAACGGCTGGCGGAAGGAAATGTCTTCGAATACGCGCTTGTGACCGCCGAGCAATTTGACGGTTTCTTGGGTGAAAAGGGATGGGAGCAGTACGAGCCCGGAGTGCTTTTTGACTAATACTTGAAGCGGCGACACCAATTAATACTCATTCGCATAACGGTAAGTAGGCCAAAGAATGAAAGCATCTACATCAATTTTTCTGAGTTTCTGATCTTGGTAATTGGTGTCCTTATGACAAGGAGTTTGTTTCGCAGAACACCCTCACCGACTAAGGGTATATGGCTGCACTAAAACAATCTTGAGTATATAAAACAAATTGCCTAGGATCCTTGCCAACGCTAAACAACTGCACATTTTCTAGAGAAATATAATGCCGCTATATGAACACGTTTTTTTGGCCCGGCAGGATGTTTCTGCGCAAGAAGTCGAGCGATTAGTCGAACAATATAGGTCTCTGATCGAGGCTTCTGGGGGGAAAGTCGGGAAGATCGAAAATTGGGGTCTGCGCTCACTCGCCTACCAGATCAAAAAAAATCGTAAGGCACATTACACGCTGATGAATTTGGAAGCGCCACATTCTGCGGTTGCAGAGATGGAGCGCCAAATGGGCCTAAATGAAGACGTACTGCGATACATGACATTCCGTGTCGATGAGCTTGATGAAGAGCCCTCGGCAATGATGCAAAAGCGTGATCGTGACGACCGAAGGGGAGGAAGAGCGGACCGTCACGCAAAAAGTGTTAACCAATCTGACTTAGAATCAGCTAGTGAAACTAGGGTAGATCCAAATAAACCTTGGCCGAGGCCTAAGTGATGGATAATCTCAAAGATCAAGTTTCCATTATATACGATGAGTTCAGAACAACTGAACTTAGTAAAGAATATTATTCCCAACGAATATCGAGAACACGAAAGAAATTAAGAAATATTGATATCTATTTGGCGCTGTTTGCTGCGGGTTCCGGGGTTGCAGGTTTTGGTCTATGGAACTACTCAATATTTGGAGTACAAATAGGGCAAATAGCATTTGGCTTTCTTGCCGGCATAGCATTGATGCTTGGATTAGCAAAGCCGTATCTTAGGCTCGAGGATGATTTGGAGAGGCTATCATCTATTCAAGGAACATATGCAAGCATAGCTCATATATTAAAAGACATTGTGAACAACATTAAATCATCAAAAGCATTAGAAGACTCAGATAAGAAGGTATACTCAGCGCTGCGACAAATTCGGGGTGGCCTCGAGGCAAAGGAGGATAAGCCACCCGACTCGAAGTTAGTTGATAAAACTCAGGACATTGTAAACAACAGGTATCCACCCGAAGAATTTTGGTGGCCAGACAAATAGTACATCAGTGCCTCATACGTTCACATCAGTAAATTCCCCACCCCCAAGAAATAGTTACGCAACTATTTGTTTGTTACTTTATTTTGTACTTATAATTTGACTCTTTACTTTCGCCCCCCACTTAAATAAGGCGACTGTTTCATAGGGAATTCAACTTACATGTTTTGGATGTGCTATTTGCACCATTTCGTCGCGCGCGACTGTTTCTGCCTGAACCAAACAGCCTAGAGTTCCACCTAGTGCAGCTCTCTACTTAAGAACGTCACTTTGTAATATTCGCTCACAGGTTTCGCGAGAACCACACAAATAAAGGGCTGACTTTGCTCGAGACATGCCAACGTAATAACTCTCTCTGTCGCGATCAACGGACAGATCGTCAATAGCCCAAAGCACAATGATTGGCCGTTCCAACCCCTTGAACCGCGCAATAGTCTCCAAGGTGATCACGCCTGGCCCATAATCCTCCAGTCGGCCAAGGCGGGCGATAGCAGGCAAAGGCATAGCCCTCAGTTCACGCTCAAAAACGGCCTTGGAACGACGCTCTCCAAGCAATACTGCTATGTCGTGCGGACGAACGCCTTCCTCTGCAACAAGTCGAGTGAGCAACTTCGCCACCAAGCGGGCCTGTTTCTGAGGGCCATTTGCACAAAGCGTTTCAATTGGCACACCGCGAATTTCCGGAGGCTCGACAAGACTGCCACGGTAATACCTATAGGCTCCAGCATGGATCACATCGGTATTGCGGCAATTCCGGTCAAGAACCATCGGCTCTCCCGCGATCGGGATCTCAGCCGATCTGCCGTAAATGTCTTGGTTCTCGTCGAGAAACACATACAGCATTCCCTCCTCAGGACGGACAAGAAGCATTTCAATTGGCAACCAGAATTCATCGCCAAAATCCTGCCCTTCATCGACAATAACGGCGTCATATTTCGGTCCGAGTAGATCGATCGCATTAGCAAGCGCGATTGGCATCAGTTGCCCGAATTCATCGGCACCAGGATACTCCTGCCGGGCTTCAACCAATAGGTCACGGTGGGTTACGTTCCGCACCTTTTCGATCCAACGATGGCAAACCTGATGAAATGAAGCCACGTCTAGATTGGGAACATTCTCGCACTGTTCGCGAAGATGATCCGCCAGCCCCCGATTGAAGCAAACTAGAAGCGTTCGAATGCCTTCATCCGAATTTCTGATTGCCTTCTCCATCGCGATAAGAGTTTTGCCCGTTCCAGCGCCTCCGGTGATCAAAACGCGCCTCTGACGCCTCAGAAAGTCGAGAATAGCTGCTTGCTTGCGAGTTAGTTCTATCCTTTGCACTTCTTCGTCTTCAATACGTGCAGACAACAGAGCCCGTGTCGACGTTACTCGGGCGAACAGCCGTACAACTGTGGTGACGCCACTTTCTCCAATATTTTCCAATCGGCCACCTGTTTCACCTCGCCAATATTGGAATGCCCCTTTTACCCAATCGCCCAGAGTACCCATGTCATTACGATCGCCAATCAACTCAGGCGGTGCATCCGGTCCTCGAAGTTGATTTGCATTACCGATGTCTGGAAAGAAGGCGGCATGGCCAATGTTGAAATATCTAATGCCAAGTTTCTGCCATGCGGGGCACTCTTTCAATTTTTCGAGAATGCCAAACTTGCCCTTTTTCGCTTGCTCAAAGGGATTCTTGATATCGTGACTATTTCCAAAACGATCGGTGGACGTCCATTTCCCACTTCGATAGTCCAGCGATATCCGCCCTCCTTTAACTTCAATCACGAGTATGCCGAAGCGTGGATGGCAAACAAGGAGGTCAATTTCTCCGTCGAGCGGCACAGAGCGATTGGGCCGCCCGATCCATGCCACTGAATGAAGGACCGAAAAATCATCTGCGAGTTGCTTCTCAAGTGCTGACAAGAGGCGGAGTTCAGCGTCGGAATTAGACATCGCGTTCGCCGCGGGTGGGTAACATTTAGCCATCGACAATTTTCAAGCTTGCATTGAAAGGTACGTATTTGCGGCCCTCAAAACCGAAATCGACCTTCACATACCTCTGGAGTCCCTTCTTCTCGGTTTCTAAGATTGTGCCTACCCCCCAAATTTGATGCCTGACTTTTGTTCCGGGCAGGACGTTGTAGTCTTGGCCAATAGCTGTTTCTTCGCGGATCTCGCGCCAATTGTGATCGAACCAATATTCCTGCACTTTGCCGAAAGGATTATTAAGGGCACTTACCCGCTGTTTCTCATGATCCCGGGCACTCTCGACAATATATATCCAGTACTCGTCAGGGTAATCCTCAGCCATTTGGTATTGGACATGCGACAGTTTGATACCTCGCTCAGTCCAGGTACTCTCCAAGCCTTTCACTTCGATAAGTCTGCGCTGGCCATTCGGCGACATCGAAATGATGTCATACCCAGGATTGCCATGGGGCTGCTCCTCAGGAGTTCGACCATGACTTTGCTCATATTTCAGAACCGCAGAAATAGCAGCGTCATCAATTTGGTACGATATATCCTCGGCGATCCTTCCCGCTTGCGCGTCGTCCTCGCCACGCATTCCCTCTCTGGCTACATATGCGAGCATCCGAGACCGCCTAACCTCTCGTCCGGTTCGGCTTCGACCAGCCTCTTTCTCACCTTTTCCGGCCCCTGCCCATGATTTTCCAGCGCTCGAACTACCGGAACCATTTCCCGCAGCGGTACGCTCTTTGTCTGGGTTGCCGGCACCGGAGGCGATTGGAGTACCGCTAGCTTTTGACTGGTATGCTCCAGATGGGTTCAGATCGCCTCTTGAAGCGGTTGGAGTGCCGGAAGCAGTTCCGGGCGAGGCATTATCTCCATTCTCCAAATCTAGTTCGTCTCTCGGTTTCGCTGAGGCAGCGGCATCTCCTCTGTCGTGCTGCTGTACCGAACCGTAGGTATCGAGCTCGTCCTCATCGGTGTGGTCCCCTCCTGGCGAAGCAGTGGCGTCTTCAGACTCGGCCGGAATGTCGTCGAGTACATCGCCGAATGGAATATGATACGCGTCTTCCTCGGGGGGTTGATAATCAGCACTTAAGAGCATTTCCTCCGCTTCTGTATAAGAAGGAAGCATAATCACAAACGATGCAGTCGGAGCTATGGGCTTCAGGTCCGAAGATGGGCAAAACTTCTCGATTTCCGAAAAGATCGCTCTGAAGGCCGCCGTCCATTCATTGGAGGAGACACTCTCGCCACGCAAATGCAAAACTGCATCTTCGGGGTCGTAGAATGCTGGGACCTGGCTGGATGGAGACCGGACTGTCGGATCAGACTCTGTGATCTCAACCTGCACATGAAGCGAACGGGTAAGACGGATTTCAATCTTGTCGAGAATGCGTGTTAATTCCGTTCGCGAATTCGGGTTCGGAGCAAGCCAGAGAAGAAGGTCGCGACGTGATTTAAGTCGTTCAGTCTCCTCATGAGCCGGAGTATTGTCCGGTTTGGCCGCCAATCGCATGTGCGCGATGTCTGAAATGGCATCTGTCCCAATTTTTCGAAAAAACCGTGCGGCAATAGTACGATCGGTGAGCGGCGCTCTAATGAGCCGCCCGTTTAGTTCGTCCCCGAAGGGCGCGGCGAGTTGCTCGGAATCAATCCAAATAGCCTCGTTCGGAAAGAGCGGCTCAAGTTCGACATTGAGAAGGCACTCGTAATCTTCCAGCTCTTCTATGGCTTCAAAGGCCTTCGATTCATTATTGTCGAAGGCGAGCGCAATGGCTTCAAGACATTGAGAATGAATTTTTGGGTCATTCTCGTCGAGCAACGGCTTAGCAGCAATCTCTTTCAACAACATGGCGTAGTTGCTCGGAGTAGGAACATCTACAACGCCAAGATGTCGGTATAGTGGCTCGCGAAGCCGCATACGTTCGCTTGCCGCATACCAGTACTGGCCGAACGGGGGCGTGCGCCAGAATATTCGATCTGCTGGCAGAAATACTTTGAGAACGCCGTCATATATAAATGACGTCCCTCGAAGTTTTCCGATGTCATCGACGCCATCCTCCTTCTCAATTCTTTCACTGAGAATGGCGTATACGACGTCTGAGGGAGGTGTATTAGTCTCAATGCAATGTATGAGATGCTCGACAACCACTTCTGTGGGAGGCTCAGAAGGCATATCAAGATGGTCGAGAAAAGTATTTACGACAGCGCTTGCTTGACGAAGGGGAGTAATGTCGACCACTGGCACCTGCGACAAGAAACCCGCGGCTCGAGTGGCTCTATATATTTCATAAGGTGGATATAGGTTGTCTGCATCCCGAGTTCCGCTCACTTGAGCGGGGAGGAAGTGCAGGTGTTGCAACTCTTCAAGAATTTCAAGATCGTCTTCACCATAACGGTTCCACCCATCAAGCAAATGCCTAATGATTGGGTTGAGAGCTTCTGCTACCTCGTATGGTGTACCTTCATCAGCGATCTCTTCGATATGATCAACGATGTGACGCATCGACACCGTCGTCGGCATACCTAGCGCGCCTTCCAGGAAATCTCGAAGCCTCCCACCAGAAGAGCCAGCAAGCATCCAGGTTTCGTCAACCCACCTTTCGGCATGATTGCCCAGAAGTTTCTCGAGTATGGCTGCCCAATAATAGCACTCTTCCGGTCGAACGTAGGTCCCTGCTCTTGTGCGAACAAATCGCTTCCGCGCGATAAACTCTACGTTTCCATCGACCAACAACTCATTGCGGTGGTCAATAATTTCCGCCAACAAGGCGCGGTAATCTTCAACGCTTGGTTCAGTTGCAAGAATTTCCTCCAGGTGATCCTCTATATACTCCCGAAAACTAAGAAGATTCACCTTAAGGACATCGCGCGCGAAGTTTGTCATACCCATCGGGAAGTGGGAGGAATCGACAAATTCGAAATGCCCAATCGGATCGTTAAAACCGCCGGGTAGTTGACCTCGAGAGGGGCTGACGTAACCTTTCGATGTCTTAAGGAAAGGCGTATCAGCCAAGATCGTTGCTATTTCTGTATCGGTCTCGTCGAATGGGAAGGCTACTAACAGTTCGTATATGCCCCGAACTCCATGCGACGCTCTATCAATAACCGCCTCTGCTTCAATCGGGTCAGATATCTTGGCGGCCAACTCAGCCGCGAAACTGTCCAGTTCATACAAATCGATCAATTCAGCCAATGCTTGGTGACGCAGCACATCCGTGTGAACGATTGGGCAATCAGCAATGTACTGTCGGACTAAGTCTGGCGATATCGCTGCGGGCATCCGCCAAAGCTCATTTGGGCTACATGCATTTCCTTCGACATCAAGGAGAAAAATGGATGACTTCAGCTTTTTCGTATCTGATATGAAACTTGAATGATCACGAGACTGATCGATGACCGCCGCAATTGCCGTCCATAAAGGTGCTATGTTCGGATCATCCGCGTTCATGACTTCGTCACCTTTCTCCTCAATAGCGTCAGCGATCATGGAAAGGCGGAGGCGGGATACTCCTAGCGTCGATAAGCAATTATGATGAGGTCGAAGGCAGGGATGCAGGACCCTAAGTCCGATGGTGGAGAACGCTGACAGTTCAAATTGGTCCAGCTGTTCCGGTGCCATACGCACCGCTTTGGGTGCGCTCCATTTCTCGCCTACAATCCAGATTGACTCGTTTGCTTCGGCTGCGGAGCTGAAGGTATTCCAGAAATCTCGAAAGGGACCTTCACTCCTAAGCTTAAATGTCGCCTCAGCTAGTCGCCAAAGTCGTTCGGGGCCAAGAGTGTCACGGATTAGTAGAAAATTGTCAGCGATTATAGCCGCTGCGGCTTCCAATAGCGTTTCATTCCAATAACGTTCATGCCCTTCGCCAGAAAGCACTATTTCTTGTCGGCTAGCGTGAGGAAAGAAGTCTCCGTTGATGTGAAAAGGCATGTTAGTATGATGACGAGTTGGCAAATACGCATAAAGCAGCCCATCAGAAGGCTCGGTATCAACGGGTATCGCGATGTTTACCTGCGTCGACCTATCCAATGTCTGGAGTATTTCGTAATTGGCCTCCAGTTTGCGCTCAGTAATCAAGTCCTGAGCATCTCTGGTAAGCAGCATCCATTTTTCAGTTCGACCATCTGGCTGAAAAACAAGTTCAACGCCATCTGGGATGCGCTCGATCTTCACCGACAAGAGTCGAATGCCATTCTTGAGAACCTCAACGCGTTCAAGATGGCGAAGAAACAGAAGACTGCTCCTCAAGACTCTTTCGACTTCTGCAACGAACTTTTCCGCAACGTCAGTCGGTGTCGGTGACGCGTTGAGCGCATTGCGAACAGCTGAACGAGACGAAGCCCAAGGTAATTCGAAGACTGTCCCAGGTTTCTCTTCTATCGATTGCAGATCCGCATGACCGGTATAGGGATTAAGGCGCATTTGCCAACCGGACGAGCGCACGATTGGCGTGTCAGTGATCTGATAGACAGAAACAAATCCTATTCCGAAACGCCCAATTTGTTCCGTGACGCCGATCTTGCTGCGCCCTCCCATTTTGGATATGGCATGAAAATTACATGAGCGTTTCTGTCCGTCCGGGTCACCTTTGCTTTCCCAAGGACATTTTCTCTCAGTCAGATCACATTTGGTGAAATTTGCGTCGTTGTTGACAAACAGAGCATCAGAACGAACGTCAAACGACAGCGTCTTCGCGTGTGCATCATCTGCATTCTGTATTAGCTCCAGCGCCATTACGCCGTAGCCTTGTAAGGCCTTGAGCGCCTGCTCGATATTTCCGCAGAGATCCGCTTCGTAGGCAAGTGAGGTGGTAGGTGGCATGTGATTGGGCAACTTGATAGAGATCAAGTAGGCACCTTCCAACTGCTACCCTTAGTAGTCAATAGGAGTGTGGCATCTCAACTTTCAAATAAAATAGCTGGTTAGATCTTCGTCTCTGGTCAGTCCAAATTGGCCATATGGCCCTTACGATACGCATCCTGTCGCCTCCTTTCTGCCTCCAGGTAGGGTGACAGGTCTAACCCCTCCGGTAGTGGGAGGGCTGCTAACAATTCCACATCCATATTCCGGAGTTTTTTCGCACCGTAGCCGCGCGCGACAGTCTTCGTAACATGTCCCGTTTGCATGTCGTGCGTATGCTCCGGCACCTTGCCATCCCGGAAAAAGTCTTTGGCGGAATGACGAGTCGAATGAAACGTGACTTCATAAGGCTTGTGAATTCCCGCCTGTTTCAGGCGGCGGTTCAATCTCTTAGAAGCCGCATCTGCGGGGTGCTGGACTGCATCTTCACCCTTTCCATGGGCGTGTGGAAACAGCCATTCCTCATCACGACGCGTGGCGACATAGCGCATGAACCCAGCTTCAATGAGCGCACTGTGGAGCGCAAACAGCCGCTTGCTCCCCCGGTTCTTGGTCCTACGGTCTTCCTCCTCGCCATCTTCATTTTCCAGCGGTTTCGTCAAGTCCGCCGCCCAACGACCAGGCGTCACCTCGATTATGTCTTTGCCTTGTAGAAACACCAGTTCGGCGAGACGAGCACCTGTCAGTGTTGCGAGTAGTGGTAGCCATTTCAGGTCCGGGCGTTTTTCCCGAGCTGCGCTCCGGAACCAGATGTTCAACTCATCGGTGGAAAGGGGTTGTCGTTCAACAGATTCTCGGGCGTCGGTCGAAATGCGCACTGCGACACCGACGAACGGATTTGGAAAATCGTGCTGACCAGCCATGTCCCGGAATATGCTTTTAAGCGGGCTAAGATATTTTTCTGAAATTGTGGTTTCCGTGAATGTCTCGTGCTTTCGCTTAGGCGGCAGTCCGTCGTTGTATTCAGCGGCCTCCCGCAGAGTGCCGTCACGCATTTCCGGCCGTCGATGCCAGTTCGCTGGAACATGAACAAGTAGGTTTGCGTACTCCTGAAAATCGAGAAACTTGTATGTGTTCAGCGGTCGGTCACCGCAATAGTCGATAAAATTTCTTATCCGATTTATTTGGCCATTGACGTTCTTCGCGGCGACACCCTGCTTTAACTTCGCCTTTCTCCATCTGTCCAAAACTTCGGACAGGAGAGGCTTTGGCGGCCCTCCACTCAGAGTTTGAGCAAGCAACGATTTCATTTCTTGGATCTCGGCAGACAGGTCTCTGACAGACTGTTGATCCGTTTGTTGCTTCAACCGTTCTTTTGCGCGACTAACCGTATTTCTGACTGTATTTTCAACGGATACCAACTTTTCGCCTAAGACCTTAAGGCGCTCGGTCATCGCCTGTTGCCTGACATACTCAGCGGTTGTCATCCTCAGCTTGAGCGTTTGTAGCTCAATTTTGTGCTTCTCTTCCGTTTGTGCCTGTAAAACTTCAGCGTCCGATAACGCCTCTAACAGCATCTCCTGTAGCTTTTCGATGATCTGATCACGCTCATCGCTTTGTTTGGTGTCAGGAGAGTTCATTGTGCCGCTCAACCGAATGGACGAAAAAATCTGCTCAGCCCGTCCTGCAAGCAGCCTGCTTAGGCTCCTGGCTTTCATGGTAGGAATCGGACCAAGCGCAATCCGGATTGGTGTTTTGCCATAAATGCCTTCCAGATCACAAGGAATCCGGATCTGGAAGCGGAATCCGCTTTGGCGTCGTGTCAGGTAACGCATATTGCAATTCCGGGTACAAAAGTGGGTACAACCCCGCCCAGAAGAGCTCAACATCCAATAAAATCAATAACTTAAATATGGCGGAGAGGAAGGGATTCGAACCCTCGAGACGGTTGCCCGTCTACTCCCTTAGCAGGGGAGCGCCTTCGACCACTCGGCCACCTCTCCGGTAGGCCTCTGATACCTGATATGACAGGGATTGCAAGAGCTTTGGTCAGACAAGATTGTGGATCGTCCGTGACCAATGCCTGAACGCTGGAAAACGATGCCCGGTCAATGCCCCTGACGATGCGGGCGTTCGCGCGCTGCAAATCCCTGCAAGCGGCGCAAAGAGAAAAAGCAAGCTACGCCAACAGCAAAATAAACGGTGCCCTGGCGGTGAGAAATTCAAAAATCATGAAGGCCCGAAGCGGGCGGGATCATGGCGACGGGAGGTCGAACGCCATGATCACCTTGCATCCGCGATGCGGTAGCCGTCATGACGGCACCGGGCGATCAATGCATCGACAGCCATTCGCGGGCCGAACGCTGTGCCTCGGCAATTTCGGACGCACTCATTTCGCCGGAGATTTCCTTGCGATAGCGAGCAGCTTCCGAGTTGCCCTTGAGCGCGGCAATGTTGAACCACTTGTGGGCACTGATCAGATCGGTGCAGCCGTGGCGGCCGCAAGCGCTGTCCAGACCCATCTGGAACAGGATGTCGGCGCTGGCGGGCTGTTCGCCCATGATGGCCATGTCGGCCGAATAGATTTCAAAACGAGCCATGATGCTCTCCCCATTAATTGCTGCCCTGAGGCATCCCCGAAACGGAGCGCCGAGTGACGCTGCGTTTCTTGAGCTCATCTTGGGAAAAGCGGTTAAAAGCACCGTTAAAGTTCTAACTTAACAGAGACCGAACAAAGACTTAAGCGGGCGTGAATTTTACAAACAGGTAAGCATGACCGGGCAAAAAAGCCCGATTTTTCATTACAGTTCGATTCAAACTGAACAAGTCATCGCAAGGATTTGCTTACCATGACTCAGATTGCCTGCCGCTCTTCTGTGCGTGCGGAAGCCATTTCTCTCGTTCCCGGCAGGCGAAGGGGCGCTGAGACGCGCTCTCGATCGGCTTCATGGCCGGGCAAGAAAATCCGCGCCCATGACGTAAGGTGACGGCTTTCCAGCTTTCCTCGCACCCGGTAGATTGAACCTTCCGTTAACGGAATGACCTTGGGAGGAAACCATGGCGAGGAAACATGTTACCCGGCTGCTTCTTGCAGCCTCCCTGCTGACGGCAGGCGGCAGCGCAGCTTTCGCGAACGATCCGACCGGCGAATGGGCTCGCCCGAGCGGCTCGTCCAAGATCCGGATCGCGCAATGCGGCGGCGCCATCTGCGGCAAGCTGATCTGGCTGAAGGAGCCGCGCAACGATACGGCCAACCCGGATCCGGCGAAGCGCACCCGCCCTCTGCTTGGGGTCCAGATCGTCAACGCAATGAAACCGACCGGCAAGCAGGGCCAGTGGAAGGGCACGGTCTATAACGCCGAGGACGGCAAGACCTATACCGGCTTCATCCAGATGCCGTCGGGCAACAAGATGAAGCTGGAAGGCTGCGTGATGGGCGGACTGATCTGCAAGGGCGAGACCTGGACGCGCGTCAAGTAACCCGTCCAAACCGGCGCCAGCGTCAAAAGGCGCGGGCAAAAGAAAAAGGCGCGCCACCACCCGGGTGACGCGCCTTTCTCGTTATCAGATTTCCGATACCAAACCGGATTTCAAAAGACAGTTGTCTTACTTGGCGCGCTGACCGAAGAGCACCGACTGCGCGCCCTTGTCGGCGGCAAGGTTGACCTTCTCACGCTCTTCCTTGCCCACGGCCAGACCTTTCTGAACCGCATCACGGGCGTCGAGCCGCGCCTTCCAGGCCTTCACGTTCGGGAATTCCTCAAGGTCCATGCCCTGACGTTCCCAGCCTTGCGACCAGCCAATGATGGCCATGTCCGCAATCGTGTATTCACCGGCGGCGACATAGTCGCGGCCTTCCAGCCTCTTGTTCAAGACACCGTAGAGGCGATGGGTCTCGTTGAGATAGCGATCCATTGCATAAGGAAGCTTTTCCGGCGCATAGATGCGGAAGTGATGGTTCTGGCCCAGCATCGGGCCAAATCCACCCATCTGCCACATCAGCCATTCCTCGGTCTCGATGCGCTTGCGCTCATCCGTGGGATAGAACTGGCCGAACTTGCGGCCGAGATACTGCAGGATCGCACCGGATTCGAAGACAGACACCGGCTCGCCGTCCGGGCCTTCCGGATCGATGATGGCCGGCATGCGGTTGTTGGGAGCAATCTTTAGAAAATCGGGAGCGAACTGGTCACCGGCGCCGATATTGATCAGTTTCAGGTCATAGGGAACGCCGAGTTCCTCCAGCATGATGGAGATCTTCCAGCCGTTCGGCGTCGGCCAGTAGTAAAGTTCAATCGGCTTTTCTTGGGTGACGGCCATGTGGCGCTCCTGCTTGGAAATTCGGTAAATTCAGAGAGATGAATATTCATCGTTGAATACCGATGATTTAGGTCGTCCTCATTGCCCCCGCAAGCGCTGCAGCAGGGAAAAAGTCAGACCGTCATAACATCTTCTTGAAGCCGAGATGGCTCTGGGCAAATCCGAGGCGGTCGTAGAAGCGGTGCGCATCGACCCGCACCTTGTTGGAGGTGAGCTGCATCAGTCCGGCTCCGGCCTCCCGCGCCAATGCTTCCGCGTGGGCCATCATCAGCGCACCGATGCCCTTGCCGCGCATGTCCTCGCGGGTGTGGACGCTCTCAAGCTCGACGCGGGAGCGGCCGCGGAATGCCAGCCCTTTGAGGAAATGGATCTGGTACGTCCCCAGAACCTCGCCTTCGGGGGAAAGCGCGACATAGACATCCATCTCCGGCGCCGCCAGCATGGCATCGAAGGCCGCCCGGTACTCCTCGACATTGTCGCTTTCCTGTCCGATCCGGGCACCGGCCGCGCCCGCAATCAGGATCGACAGGATAGGCGCCAGATGTTCAGGCCGTGCCTTTTCGATGGAAATGTCGATCGTCAAATTCTTCTCCTCAGATCGGGATCTTCTAGCGGCATAGCGGATCGGAGACCTCAAGCGGTTGTACGCCCCACCAGGTGGTGCGCCAGCCTTCCTCCTTCCATAGGTGCGGCCAGTCAGCCTTCAGATAGCGGCCCGGTTGAGCCGGCGCCGTTTCGCGCTCCAAACGCTTTGCAAAATCCTGCGACGCGCCCCCTGCCGGGGCGCCCTCGCCTGCCTCCCATATATAGAAGCAAAGCTCGCGCGCACTGCCCGGTGTCAGACGACCGCGTGCGAGGATACGAGCCTGCGGGAACAGAACACGAAGGTTTCCGCCCGTGTACTCGTCGTCGGCGACAAGGGTCGCACGCGCGGCCCCAAGCGCGGCAAGCTCACCCTGGATACCGGCATAGGGCTTCATGTGCCGGCATTTGCCGCCGCACATGGTTTTGTCCGGTACCACCAGTCCGGGAACCCGGGCAAGCAAGGCGACAAGAGCAAAGCCAATCACGACAATCGTCAGCCACCGCCAGCGGCGCCCTGCTTCGAAACGGGCAAGATCGGCGAAAAGCCAGATTGGCAACAGGATCAGGAGCGGATGCATGTGCCGCTCCTTCACGTATGTCGCGCCGGTGACAACGATCAGGAGAGCGGTCAGCGCGATCATGACAAGCACCGTGCGCCCGCACAGCCGCGCAACACCGTTGACCGCCTCGGACCTGGGCTCGAGCCGCCCGGCGTAGCGTTGCCAGAAAAGAGCAAGCACCAATGGCACCAACGGAACGGAGAAGCCGAGAAGCCCGAAACCGAGCTTTCCAAGGCCCGAGATGGCCCGGAAGGCATGCGAACTCGCATCCCGGACGCCCATCGTCACCGCGACCTCGTTCATCAGCGCAAGCCCCTCACTGAGAACCCAGTAGAGATATGGGCTATAGACCACCGCAGCCGACAGCAGAGACACGATCAGGCCGGACGGTCGCAGCCGCCCGCGCCATTGCCGGTCGCTGAGGGCGGTCAGCAGCAGTGCCAGAACGAAGAGCGGATAGGAATGCTTGGCAAGAAGCCCCGCGCCAATGGCCACGCCGAAGATCGCGTAGGCACTGAAAGATCGCGTTTCCAGCGCCCGGATGAAACCCCAGGCACTTGCGGAACAGGCCGTCACCAGCACGACCGTGTGGGTCACCCCTTCATGAAGGTTCCAGCCGAACTGATAGAACAGCGAATAGGAAAAGACGCAAAGCGCGGCGAGACGCACGTCCGGAATGGCACGGCGGGCAATCAGGAACAGGAACAGGGCCGACAGCGAGATCAGGCCGTATTTCAGGCTGAGAAAGCTCCAGATCGTCGGGCCGGTGACCTGCTGGATCGACCAGAGCAGCCACTCGTAAAGCGGCGGCTGGCGCAACACATAGCCGGCGTGGAGTTCCTGCACGAGAATATTCTCGAACATGTCATCCGTTCCGAGCACCGGCGACATGAGCGCCCGCAGCAGCATGTGCGCAAGGCCCCAGAGAGCAACGATGCCCCACACGCCAAGCGGCGTGGCGAAGAAGGAAGGACGACTTGGCGAGGTATCGGCGGCGGAGTGCATCTGGAATCGAGGCTCTTTGAATATGGTCCCGGTTTATCCCATTGCCGCCGGAAAACACAGCCGCAAACCGGATTTTGCCAGGACGGTGGCTGCAGTGCCCCAAAAACAAAACGCCCCGCAGAAGGCTGCGAGGCGTTGAAATTTCAAAGCGGACCGGAAGCGGCCGCTTTTCCGAAGACGGTCACTCGATGCCGATCTTCTTTTTCAGGATGTCGTTTACGGCCTGCGGGTTGGCCTTGCCCTGGCTGGCCTTCATCACCTGGCCAACGAACCAGCCGACGAGGTTCGGCTTTTCCCTGGCCTGCTCGACCTTGTCCGGGTTGGCAGCCATGATCTCCTCGACAACGGCCTCGATGGCGCCGGTGTCGGTGACCTGCTTCATGCCGCGGCTCTCGACGATCTCGGCCGGGTCACCGCCCTCGGTCCAGACGATCTCGAACAGGTCCTTGGCGATCTTGCCCGAAATCGTGCCTTCCTTGATCAGGTCGATGATGCCGCCAAGCTGGGCCGCGGAAACCGGGCTGCTCGAAACATCCAGGCCTTCCTTGTTCAGGCGGCCGAAGAGTTCGTTGATCACCCAGTTGGCAGCGAGTTTCGCGTCGCGTCCCTTGGCAACGTCCTCGAAGAACGCAGCAGACACCTGCTCCATGACCAGAACATCGGCATCATATGGCGTCAGGCCCCAATCCTTGACGAAGCGGGCCTTCTTCTCGTCCGGCAGTTCCGGCAGGTCCTTGGCCAGTTCGTCCACGAATTCCTGCGTGAACTCCAGCGGCAACAGGTCCGGGTCCGGAAAATAGCGGTAGTCATGCGCTTCTTCCTTGGAGCGCATGGAGCGGGTCTCGCCCTTCACAGCATCGAACAGACGGGTTTCCTGGTCGATGGAACCACCGTCTTCCAGGATCGCCATCTGGCGGCGGGCTTCATATTCGATCGCCTGACCGACGAAGCGGATCGAGTTGACGTTCTTGATCTCGCAGCGGGTGCCGAACTCACCACCCGGACGGCGCACGGAGACGTTTACGTCGGCGCGCATGGAGCCCTGGTCCATGTTGCCGTCGCAGGTTCCGAGGTAGCGCAGAATGGTGCGCAGCTTGGTCAGATAGGCCTTGGCTTCATCCGCCGAGCGCAGGTCCGGCTTGGAAACAATCTCCATCAGCGCAACGCCGGAGCGGTTCAGGTCCACGAAGGACATGGACGGATGCTGGTCGTGCAGCGACTTGCCCGCATCCTGCTCAAGGTGCAGGCGCTCGACACCGATCTCGACCCGTTCGTCGGGCATGTCGAGGATGATCTTGCCCTCGCCGACGATCGGCTGCTTGAACTGGGAGATCTGGTAGCCCTGCGGCAGGTCCGGATAGAAATAGTTCTTGCGGTCGAACACGGACTTCAGGTTGATCGCCGCCTTGAGGCCAAGGCCGGTTCGGATCGCCTGGCGCACGCATTCCTCGTTGATGACGGGAAGCATGCCGGGCATGGCCGCGTCGACGAGGCTGACGTTGTCGTTGGGATCCTTGCCGAATTCCGTCGAAGCACCGGAGAAAAGCTTGGCTTCCGACGTGACCTGGGCATGGACTTCCATACCGATCACGATTTCCCAGTCGCCGGTCGCGCCCTTGATGAATTTCTTCGGATCGGGCGTGCGTGCGTCGACAATCGTCATGCGTCTCAAATCCTGTTCGCTGGTAACTTGCCGCTGCGGGCCTCGGCTTTCCGTATAAAACCAGCCCACGGGCATTACAATCCGTTGCGCAGATGCCTAATCGGGAATTTTGCACGCCGCAAGCGTTTCATGGCCGCAGGAGCACTGACCTGCAATTAATCCGCGACTATTGCGGCGGATTTTGAGTCTTGCCCGTGCGCATGATGAAGCCAATTAGGACGGCAACCGCCTGGTAGAGTTCGACCGGGATCTCGTGATCGATTTCAATCTGCGAAAGCGCTTCGGCCATCATAGGATTGTTTTCGATCGGCACCCCGGCTTCGCGGGCCAGTTCCTCGATCCTCTCGGCAACCGAGCCGGTGCCCTTGGCGGTAACGGTGGGCGCAGTGTCGCCGTCATAGGAAAGCGCGACGGCAAGTTTCTTTTCAGAGCCCTTGGACTTCGTCTCGCTCATGACTGCCGGTCCACCTTGGCGCCTGCGGAAGCCTGTACCCGCATGGGCAGGCCGCGAATGAAGCGCAGTTCCTGCAGGTCGAGGCCCGCATCGGCAAAGGCGGCCTCGATGGTCTCGCGCTGGCCTCCCAGTCCCTGATAGGTTTCCTCACGCTCGATCCAGAGGCTGACGAAAGTCCCGCCACCGCGTAGGCTGATGGCCGCCTCGAATGGTCCGGTAGCGGTCAGGTCCATCCCGAACCGCAGCCGCCAGGCGCGCCCCTCGTCTCCCTCGCCGGTGTCATGATCGGGATCGCGTCCGACCTGCATCTGCATGACCGCCGTTTCCTGCCCGACCGCGATCGGAAGCTCCATGACCAGATCCATGGCCCGGCCTTGCGATGCCCGGGAGACAGGACCGTCGTCGTCCCCGAGGCCACGGTTGACCATCTGTGTCAGCCGGATCCGGGCAAGGGCGCTGTCTGTGTCCTGCATCAGTTTGCCGAGAAGCTCCTGTGCGTTCAAAGCCTTGGCTGCGCCTTCGGAAGCTGACGACGATCGGGATTGCGCCTGTCCGCGCGGACCTGCGTGAAGGTTAGGCACGGGCGGCTGCACCATGGGGCGCGGAATCTGAGCCTTGACCCCAAGTCCGGCCAACAGGCCCTTCAACTGCCCCAGAAGCATCTTGAGATCTTCGCTGTCAGCCTTTCCTGCCGCCTGGCCCGCCTCCGCGAACACACCGGAGCTTCTGACTGCCGCCCCAATGTCACCAGCGCTTGGCGCGGAGGAGCCGCCGAGACGCAGACCGAGGATCTGCTGCATGACCTGCTTGACCGGCTCGCTGACAGTGATTGTGCCTGCGGCGGCTGCCGCGCTGACCGTCTGCACCTGGGAGAAGACCCCGGAAAGCGAACTCTGCTGGGCATCAAGCGCCGGTCTCAGCTGGGCAGCCGCATCGACAAGCTGCTGCGAAACCGGCGTCCTGGCCCCGGAGGTTGTAGCTGATGCAACGGGCGACGTTGCCGCGCTATAGCCGGACGCCTGCGGATAGGACGCCACAAGACGCCCCGTCACCTGGCTCTGTACCCGTTCGGCTGTCGATTGACCTTGCGCGCCGGACACGGCATTTGCAGCTGCTGATATATTGGAGCTGGGCGTCGCCCCTGCGCCGGGATTGCCTGTCGAACCGGCGAGGTTTGACGTCGGCGCGGCTTGCGCCTGTCCGCCTGAGCCGGGCGATGATTGTAGGGGGATACCCTGCCCTCCCGTGACGAGCCGCGCGCCCGGATCCATTGGCGGAGCCCCGGCATTTGACGGAGCGGCCGAAGCAGCGGGAGCACTTGGGATAGATGTGCTCGGGGCCGGCCCTGAAGGCGAATTTGGGATTGGTGCTTGTCCTCCCGCCGCCGCCCCCGGTTGAGCGACCCGCTGCCCCGCACCGGTGCGCGTTGCCGGTCCTGCAGGTGATGAGGCACTCGCTACCGCTGGCGCAGCAGCCGCCTTTCCGGCCACTGGCGTTCCGGAGGCACCTCCTCCCGAGGAAGGATTCCCGGCAGGCAGCATCTCGGATGTAGAGACAACAGCTTGAGAACCTGGAGCTGGGGAGCCTGGCGGAACGGGTTGAGCTGCGACCGATTGGGAACCGCCCGCTGTTGGAGAGGCGGTTGGAGCCGCGGATGTCGCAAGGCCACCAGTTGCTTGAGATCCGGCGGGCGGAGCGCTCCCTGCAAGACCCGTCTGCGCGTTTGCCGCTCCAACGGGTGATCCGCTTGCAGGTCCGGGTCCTTGGACACCGGTTGATGGCGAAGGCGCCGGACCGGACCCAGCGCTGGTGACATTTGCCGTCTGAGATAAGCCGGAAGGCGCTTTTGTGTTCGCTACCGATGGGGAAGGAACACCCCCTTGCGCGCCCGTCTGCGCCACCACGGGTGAAGTCACCGACGTGGCGGCGGGTGAAATTTTGCCTCCCGCGGCCGGATTGGGCACCGCCTGCGCAGCTCCCGACGCTGTTGCCGCGGGCGATGTTCCTGCAGAGGTCACCGGTCCACTTCCCGCACTCGCTGCCGGGACCGGCTGGCCTCCCGGCGCACCTTGTCCCGTCAGGCCTGACAACACGCCAGGAGACGACAAGACATTTGCGGATGCGCCTGAAGGCAGGGCGGCGGGAGCACTCGCCATTTGGAGCGGAAGCGATCCGGTCAGTTGCACCTTCACTTGAGGAGCCTGAACCTGCGGAGCCTGATTTTGGGGGGATTGGCCTTGGGCGGGCGGAACCTGCGGAAGAGTGGCACCCGCTGCCGATGGCGAGGATGGCGCAGAAGGCGTGGCAGGCGTGCCGGAGGGAGTTGCTCCCGTCTGCACCGGAATGATTCTGATTTGCGGTTGAGCCGTATCGCCGGAAACCTTGATCGTCACCTCGGTTCCCTTGGGTAGCGCCTCACTCGCTTTCACATCGACCGTCTGTTTCCCGACCGCAAGGCGCAGAACATTGTCGCGTCCGCTTTCAACCACCCGGGCCTGCACTTCCATGCCCGGCTCAAGCTTCAGCGTGCCCGAAGTCTGGCGCGATGCCTGCGTCATCTGTAGGGCAGCGATGTGACCGACCATGTAGCTTCCTCAACGCATTTCGCGCAGTCTCGCAGGATGCGCACCTGCGTAAACTAACAGAGTTTCCTAACCCAATGGAAAGCACAAGATAGGCAGGCACTCCGGATTGACACGGATCAACGCAATCCATCCGTCGTCAACGTATCGAGAATGTGGGGCAACGGACGAACAAAGACAAAAGCAAGAGTAACCTTCCGGAGAAGCCGTGATGCGCTGGATTGATCGAATGAATGAACGGGCCGATCTCATGGGCAGAATGATCCAAACGATCGGAGCCATGGACAAGATGCCCGCAGGATTGTCACTTGAGAGCGACCTGCGTCTGGCAGCGTCTCGCTGCCTCACCTGCTCACACACAAAGGCATGTGCCCGCTGGCTTGAGGATAATTGCGAAGGCGCAGACGCCCCCATGAGCAATTGCCCGAATGCGGAGGTTTTCAGCAACTGGCTGAAAACCTGAACACCGCAACCTGATGCTTCCTGGTCAGAGCCTACGAGCCCATCGGCCCGAAGGCCTGATCAAGTTCGGCGGCGGCGCGCAATCACATAGGCTGCAATGGCAACGGCCGAAGCCCCGACAAAACGGAACGGGATCGTCGCAAGAGCACCTGCATCATGCGGGAACAATGCCGGCAAGCCGAGAAGGCCCCAGCCCGCCTCGAAAATCAGAGAGAGAATCGCTCCGGCGAAACCGGCAATGGCGATTTTTGCAGCCTGATCGGCCTTCCAGCCAAGGTATGCTCCGATCGCAAGGGAGATCGGGTTCAAAAGGCCGGCCAGGCCGAAAAGGTCGAGCCATGTATCGGAAAGTGTCATCATTCTCCTTGTCTAGCGTGGCAGAGATGCATTTGCGAGCCTCATTTACAGCGCAGCGACGCCGTGACGCTTCCCGAACATTGAGCGTGAAACCAGACAAAAACAGTCAAGAAACCCCAGAAAGTACAACCCCACATATATTTGATCTAAATAATGTATTCATGGCATTCTTGTTGCGCGCATTGGTGATGCACCGTAGGATGGCTTCGTTATTATAAGAATGACTTTTCAGGTAAGTAATTTCTGCATGACGACCACCGCATTGAAGAACATATCCTGCACAACGATCGAAGACATGCGCCAGCGGGGACTTCGCCTGGGTTTCCGGTGTGACCATTGCAGCCGTTTCCGGTACATGGCCGACCGGCGTTTTGAAGCCGAAACCGTCGTTTCCGCGATTTCCGAGAGTCTGACATGCGCGCGCTGCGGATCGACCGAGATCGAAACCTTCGCAGTTGCCCGGCACGAGGCCAGTGGCTACTGGCCAGCGGAAAGCAGCTGAGGGTCAGCCTCGGCAAGCCTGCACACGTGACGGATTTCGACGCGTCCGATTATTGACACTTTTGTCGAGCAAGAGTGTCTCTGCATACCTATGGAGATTTGATGCAAACCCGCCGAGAGGCCCGGTAAGGCCTGACTCCCAAAGCCAGGCAACGAAGGAACAACACGCCAGCATGCGCCTGCTGCCGAGCGTGATCGATCCTCTGCATCAAGATCTCAAAGACAATGGACATTTCGAAACCTGAACAGCGGGTCCTCCACCTGCTGGCTCAAGGCGGCTGCATTCGCGTCGAGAAGAACGACAACGGCCAGATCATCGACAGCACGACCGTCACACGCGACGGCTGGAGCTGGTCAGGCTGCAATCTGCCGCTTTTCAAGAAGCTGAAACGGCGCCGCTATATCGCTTCACGCGGCGGCGGCCCCTACCGGATCACCGAACTGGGCCTGCGGCGCGTCCGTGCGCAGCCGGACAACCGGTAAAAACCTTAGAACCCGGCACCACCCGTGCCGGGTTCTTTGCTTTCAGGAAAGCAGGCGAGCGACCTCTTCGGCGAGCGCCAGGGACGATGTCAGGCCGGGAGATTCGATCCCATACAGCGCCACCAGCCCCTCGATGCCATGGGCGTTGCTGCCATCGATACGGAAATCCGGTGCGGGCTCGCCAGGCCCATGGATCTTGGGGCGGATGCCTGAATAATCCGCCTGAAGCATCCCGTCCTTGAGGCCCGGCCAATAGCGGCGGATCGCATCATGGAAGACCTCCCCCCGCGCCGGATCGACCGAGTATTCGAATTCATCGACCCATTGCAGATCAGGACCAAAGCGGACGCGTCCCTGCAGGTCCAGTGTGACGTGAACGCCGAGCTCTCCCGTATTCTTGGTCGGGACCGGATAGATCAGGCGCGAGAACGGCGCCTTGCCGTCGATCTTGAAGTAGTTGCCCTTGGCAAGATAGGCCTTCGGAGCGTCGGTTCCGTCGATACCTGCTGCAAGTCCCGGGGCACCATGGCCAGCCGAAATCACGAGTTCCCTTGAAGTGATGGCGTATGTCTCATCACCTTCGGCCAGCACCTCGATCCGGAAGCCACCACCATCCATCCGGGAAACCCACAGAACCCTGGTATTCAGAACAACCTGTCCACCGTTGGCTTCGAGTTCGCCCTGAAGCGCCAGCATGTAGCCGTGGCTGTCGATGATACCCGTGGAGGGCGACATCAGCGCGCCCTTGCAGACGAGCTCGGGTTCGAGGACCCCGGCTTCGGACGCATCCATGAACACAAGATCGTCAACGCCATTGGCGGCCGCCCGCGCCCGGATGTTCGCAAGCTCTCCGACCTGGGCATCCGTCGTCGCAACGATCAGTTTGCCGATGCGCTTGCACGCAACGCCGTTGGCAGCGCAGAAATCGTAGAGCAGCTCCTTGCCCCTGACGCAGGCGCGGGCCTTGAGGCTGCCCCTCGGATAATAGATCCCGGCGTGAATGACTTCCGAATTGCGGGCACTCGTTTCCGAGCCGATCAGATCATGCTGCTCGAGAACCATGACTTCCCGGCCACCGAGTGCCAGCGCGCGCGCACTCGCCATCCCCACGGCCCCTGCTCCGATGACGATGGTCTCAATGTCGTGCATGGCAGATCTCACGCTATCTTAGAACCAACCTCATCCAGAGGAAGCGCCTTGGCGCTGTCTCGAAGGATGGGCGGCAATTCCGGAAGATGTGGCACATCCTTCGAGACGAGCCTGTCGGCTCTCCTCAGGATGAGGCTCTGGAAACAGAGCTACCTCGGACATGCCCCCAAAAATGATGGTGTATTTGTTTTCGGCTGCAGTCCCGGCCTTGAGCCGGGACCTGCACTCGTGTCAGTGGCCCCGGCTCAAGGCCGGGGCGGCAAGATCATGAACCCGAAGGGCCTCAGCCCCACCAGTTGGCCGGCTCGAAGGAACCAGCCTGGTTCTCGATCACGGAACCGATCTGGAACAGCGTGCTCTCATCGAAGGGCTTTCCGATCAGCTGCAGGCCGAGCGGCAGGCCTTCACTGCTGAGACCCGCGGGAACCGAAATGCCCGGAAGACCCGCCATGTTGACGGTCACGGTGAAGATATCCTGCATGTACATCTTGACCGGGTCTGAATGCATTTCCTTGTCGCCGATGCCGAAGGCAGCGGACGGGGTCGCCGGCGTCAGGATCGCATCGACACCATTGGCCCAGGCCAGGTCGAAGTCGCGCTTGATCAGCGTACGCACCTTCTGGGCCTTGAGGTAATAGGCGTCGTAATAGCCGGCGGAAAGAACATAGGTGCCGATCAGGATACGGCGCTTGACCTCTTCGCCGAAACCTTCGGCCCGCGTGTTCTCGTACATGTCGACGATGTCCTTGCCGGGAACACGCAGGCCGTAGCGAACGCCGTCGTAGCGGGCAAGGTTGGACGAGGCTTCCGCCGGAGCGACGATGTAATAGGCCGGCAGGGCGTATTTGGTATGCGGCAGCGAGATATCGACGATCTCGGCGCCGGCGTCCTTCAGCCACTGAATGCCCTTCTGCCACAGTTCGTCGATTTCCGAAGACATGCCATCGACGCGATATTCAGCCGGAATACCGATCTTCAGGCCCTTCACCGACTTGCCGATGGCAGCCTCATAGTCCGGCACCTCGATATCGACCGACGTCGTGTCCTTGGCATCGACCGAGGCCATGGACTTCAGGAGGATCGCGCTGTCACGAACGGTATGGGCGATCGGGCCTGCCTGGTCCAGCGATGATGCAAAGGCAACGACACCCCAACGCGAGCAGCGGCCATAGGTCGGCTTGATGCCGACGGTGCCCGTCAGCGCGGCCGGCTGGCGAATGGATCCGCCGGTATCGGTTGCCGTCGCACCCATGCACATGCGGGCGGCGACAGCCGCCGCAGACCCGCCGGAAGATCCACCCGGAACGAGGGCTTCGTCGGAGCCGTTCTTGCGGTAAGGGTTGACCACATTGCCGTAGTAGGAGGTCTCATTGGACGAGCCCATGGCGAACTCGTCCATGTTGAGCTTGCCCAGCATGACTGCGCCGTCGGCCCATAGGTTCGACGTCACCGTGGATTCATAGACCGGCTTGAAGCCGTCCAGAATGTGGGAACAGGCCTGGGTGTGGACGCCCTTGGTCGCGAACAGGTCCTTGATGCCGAGCGGAATGCCTTCCAGCGCGCCGCCTTCGCCCTTGGCGAGCTTGTCGTCGGACGCCTTGGCCATGTCGCGGGCCTGGTCGGCGGTCACCGCAACATAGGCGTTGATCTGGCCGTTGGCCACTTCGATGTTCTTCAGGAAGGCATCGGTCAGCTCGAGCGAGGTGAATTCCTTCTTCGCCAGCTTTTCGCGCGCTTCGGCGATCGTCAGTTTCGTCAGATCGGTCATATCTCAGATCTCGGTTTCGGCCATCAAGGGCCGGGAATAGAAAACGGATTCCGGATGCTCCGGATAATCGAGTACGGGGCCGCAGAGCGTGAAGCCACGGCGCTCGTAAAGCTTGCGCGCGGCCTCGTAATTCCAGCCGGTTTCCAGCACAAGCTGCCGCACACCCTCGCTCTTTGCTTCTTCGATGATCCTGTCGAGGATCATCGCGCCAAGGCCCTGCCCCTGAAAGGCAGGACGGGTGTACATGCGCTTGACTTCAGCCACACCGCCATCGTGGCGATGCAGGGCCCCGCAAGCGGCTATCTCGCCAGCGACGCGCGCAACGAAAACGGTCGTCCGCTCGCCGGCCATCTGCTCTGCAGTCAGATGATGGCAAGCCTCCGCCGGTGTCAGGCTGAGAAGAAGATCGCTCAGCTCCTGAACCATCGCCCGCATGTCCGGGCTCAGCGGTGTTTCGACTGTAATCGTGGCAGACATGGCGTGACCGGCTTACTCGACGACCTTCGGCACCATGAAGAAGTTGTCTTCACTGACCGGGGCGTTCCGGGTGATGTCGGCTGCATAGCCGCCGTCGGTGACGCCATCGGTGCGCTTCTTCATGGTCTGCTCGACCACCGAAGTCAGCGGCTCGACACCGTCGATGTTGACTTCGTCGAGCTGCTCGACAAAGCCCAGAATTGCATTGAGTTCGCCAGTCATGCGTTCCGCATCGGCGTCCCCCACCTTGATGCGCGCCAGACGGGCGACGCGCTTGACCGTATCGATATCGACGGACATGAAAGCCTCTCGCTTGTTGAAACCTGGTCCGCGTCCGGCAGAACGCGGAAGTTGGCACCTATTTCCCCCAAAACATCCCGACAGACAAGCAAATCCCCGGATTGCAAACCGCTTTCCAGCCAAATACGGTACCAAGCGTAACCGGAAAATTACTTGATGCCAAACGATCAACCTGCTCGCACCGGACGCCCCCGTGAGCCCCGTCTCACCAAGGTATTGCTGACGACCACACTCGCCTCGCTTGCCGAAAATGGCTACGAGGCGACGACGATTGCCGGGCTTGCAGCAACTGCGCGCACAAGCAAGCAGGCCGTCTACCGGCGCTGGCCCGACAAGGGCACCTTGATCGCAGCCGCGATCCGCGCTGCGCTCGATGAGGTCCATCTGCCCTCGCCACAGCGCGGCAGCGTCTTCCAGGACCTGCACGTCTGCCTGACCAACACCTGCGACGCGCTTCAGGACACACCCCTGGGCGGCGCCATTCGGGCGCTCTTCCCCTACCGGTCAAGGCCGGAACTCGAGCAGGTCTTGAAGGAGGTGGAGGAGGACCGCCGTCTCGTCATGCGCCAGATCCTGATCGCAACGCCATTCGAACAGGACATGGAAACCCGGATCGACCTGCTTATCGGCCTCGTTTATTTCCGGCTCCTGATCCGCAACCAGACGATAACTACCAACGACATCGACACCGCAATCCAGCTTGTTCTTGGCCTGACCCCGCCGCGTGATCCCGCTCGCGTGCCTGTGCCGTTTCCGTGATCAGGCTTGATTGGCGAAACCTGCCGCGAAGAAGCATCTTCAAATGGCAGGAAAGAGCCGAAAACGGCCGCCCTTGAAACGCTTCGGAGACTTAACATGACGCTTCTCAAGTCCGTCTCGGCCGCCATGATCCTGGCCGCCTCTTGCCTGGCTCTACCGGCACAGGCAGATGAGATCACCACATTCGTCAAGAACGATGCTGCCATCGGAGGCACCGATCCGGTCGCCTATTTCACCCAAGGCAAGCCGGTCAAAGGCTCCGACGAGTTCACCGCTGTCTATGATGACGTTACCTGGAAATTCTCCTCGGCCGAGAACCGGGACAAGTTTCAGGCGGATCCGGTCAAATATGCCCCGCAATATGGCGGCTTCTGTGCGTTTGGCGCCAGCAAGGGCTTCAAGGTTCCTGTCATCCCCGATGCCTGGAAGATTGTCGATGGCAAGCTTTACCTGAACAACAGCAAATCGGTTCAGGCGCGCTTCGAGGCAGACACCAAGGGCATCATTCACGATGCGACATTGAACTGGGAAATCATCAAGGACAAGAAGCCGGAAGACCTGAAGGAACCGATCATCCGTTAGGCCTTCGTCGGCAGACAAGACCGCAAAAGCCCGCCAACCGGCGGGCTTTTCTCTTTCTGACGATTTCCGGCCTGGCTGGCCAGACACCTTGGCGGTTAGCCGATGAGCGCATTGTCCTTGCGCTTGACCGCGACGATGGCGGAGCGCGCCAGCTTGCCTTCACCGTCCGGGAACGGAGCCTTGGGGTGCTGAATGCCGACGAAAACAGTGCGCTTGTCTGCGGACCATGTGATGCCGGTTACCTCGGCGCCGTAGGGCACCGTCATGAAGCGTTCGATCCGTCCGCTCACAGGGTCGCCGACCAGCATCTGGTTGTTGCCCATGCCGGCAAAGTCGCCCTCGTTCTTGTAGTCGCCATCGGTCTGGATCCACAGCAGGCCGGAGCTGTCGAACATCATGCCGTCCGGCGCATTGAACATGTTGCCGGAATTGATGTTCTCAGATCCCGCATAAGGCGTCCCTGCGTGAACTTCCGGGTTACCGGCCATGGCATAGAGGTCCCAGTTGAACGTGGACGCGCCATGGTCGTCATCAGCCGGATACCAGCGAACGATCTGGCCGTAGTTGTTGCCCTCGCGCGGGTTGGGACCATTGACCGCAGTGTCATCTCCGCCAGCATTCGGCTTGATGCCCCGGTTCTTGTTGTTGGTCAGCGCGCAGTAGGCCTCTACGGCAACCGGGTTCACCGCAACCCATTCCGGGCGGTCCATGGTGGTTGCTCCGACCTTTGAAGCGGCCATGCGCGAGAAGACGCAGATTTCCTGGATGGACATGCCGGTCGTCTCGGGAGTTAGCGCAAGCCACTCGCCGGTACCGTCCTCGGCGAATTTTGCGACGTAGAGGGTGCCTTCATCGAGCAGACCGTCCGTCGAAGCGCCGGGTGTATAGGTGCCGTTGGACACGAATTTGTAGAGAAACTCGCCCCGCTCGTCGTCGCCCATGTAGACCACGACCTGGCCGTTCGGTGCGAGGGTGCAGGCTGCATTCTCATGCTTGAAACGGCCGAGCGCCGTCCGCTTCACCGGAGTGGCATCCGGGTTGGCCGGATCGATCTCGACAATGTAGCCCGCGCGGCGCGGTTCGTTGACGTTCTTCGAAACGTCGAAGCGCTCGTCGAACTTTTCGTAATCGTAGCGGCTTTCAAGACCGATACCGTAGCGCTTGTAGTCGTCCGGCAGCGCAAAGCCTTCATCGGTCGAGCCGAAGTAGCCGTTGAAGTTCTCCTCGCAGGTCAGATACGTACCCCACGGGGTCTTGCCGGCGCCGCAGTTGTTGAACGTGCCGAAAGACTTGGTGCCGGAGGGATCTGCGTCGGTCTTCAGAAGATCATGGCCGGCGGCCGGGCCCGAAATCCGCATTTCCGTATTGTGGGTGATACGGCGATTTAGCGGGCTGTCGACAACCACCTTCCAGCCGTCTTCGCCTTCTTCCACTTCCATCACCGTGACACCCTGGAAGTTCTGCAGGATCGTCACGTCGTCGGCGGTCTGCGGCTTGCCGTCTTCGGTGTGCGGCAGGTTGATCTTCGGGTTCACATATTCGCTGTTGACCGCGATGACCTGCTTGCCGCCGATCACGAACAGCTCCATGCCGTCCGTGTTCTCACCAAAAACCCGGTCGGAAGATTCCACCGGGATGGCCGTTTCGTGGCTGAAGTCGGCAGCATCGGAGAAGAGCTTGTCGCCCCACTTCACCAGGATATCCCAAGTGTAACCTTCCGGCACATGAACCGTTGCATCGGTTGCGATACCGACGGGGGAGAAGGCGAAGCGGCCTGCTTCCTGTGCCATCGCGGAGGAAGAGTTCAGGAAGCTGGCGGCAGTGCCAAGGCCCATTGCGGCGGCACCCGAGCCGAAAGCGATCGCCCCAAGAAAGCCACGGCGGGAAATGGCGGCCTCGACGACGGCGTCAAACCCGGTCGTTTCCGGTGCAGGGCGCTGCAGTTCGTCCCATTCGTCCCAGGACAGGTCGGCGGTGGTTTGATCGGTCATCAGCTTGCTCTCCATTGGCTGGCTCCAAAATCGATGACGACCCGATATAAGCGGCAAATGACACCCGTACGACACAGCACGTGCCATCCGGTCGCAGGTTGACCTGTTCGACGCCCGAATGACAAAGGGCCGGATGATCACACCCGGCCCTTTCTCTTCAAACGGAAAAGCCCTTCAGGTCAGGCGTCGAAGGAGACACCTGGCACCGCAACCCTCACCCGCCCTGCCTGATCGCCGAGTTCGGACACGAAAAGGTCCGGCGTCTGGTCGATGATCGGGAAGGACCCGAAATGGCAAGGGACGATGGTCTCGAAATCAAAGAACCGCTTGCAGGCCAGGGCCGCGAGCTTGCCGCCCATGGTGAAGCGGTCGCCGATCGGCACGACCCCGATCTTGGGCTGGTAGATCTCGTTGATCAGGGCCATGTCGGAGAAAATATCCGTGTCGCCCATGTGATAGAACGTCTTTTCGCCCTCGGCCTCGATGACGATGCCATGCGGGTTGCCAAGATAAGTGCGCCCGCCATCGGCGCTTGATGACGATGAATGATGCGCAACCGTCAGCGCGACCTTGAAGGGACCGACATCAACCCTGCCACCCGAGTTCATCGGGTTGACGTTTTCAATGCTCTTGGAAGCGGCCCAGCCGCAGATCTCTGCATTGGAGGTCAGCTGGGCACCGGTCTTCTTCAGAATATCGATGCTGTCGCCGATATGATCGTCGTGGCCATGGGTCAGAATGACGTGGGTGACGCCTTCGGCCACCTGATCGACACTCAGATTACCCGGGAAACTCGGGTTTCCGGTCAGGAACGGGTCGATCAGGATGGATGCGTCCTTGATTTCGACCTTGAAGGCGGCATGGCCGTACCATGTCAGTTTCATCGCAATTGCTCCCATGGAAATGAATGACGGGTGCCAATGGTCATAGCCGAGCATGGCCACACGGACAACTTGTAGGGCGGATTTCGCGAACCGCAATGCCGGGCTCGAACGCCCGGATGGAATTTTCTTTCAAAACCTTGAACCAGAAGCTTTTTTGCCTTGCCCGCGTCCGGCAAACTTGCTGAAATCATGCCACTTCCATTGATCGAAGAACCAGCAGGCAGACGTGGCTGACATGGCCGTTTCCAAAGCTTCCGAACCGACCTCGCAGCCCCTTGCACCCAAACGGCTGCACAGCGCCGTGATCGCCGACCGTCTCGAGGCGGAAATCATCGCCGGTGAAATTCCAGCCGGAAGCAAGCTGGACGAGATTGCCCTGACCGAACGCTTCGGCGTTTCCCGCACGCCGGTGCGCGAGGCCCTGCTCGTTCTGGTCAGCCGTTCGCTTGCCGAACGCGTGCCCTATCGCGGCGTTGTCGTTGCAAACATCACCCGCGAGCGCATCGACAACCTGTTCGAGGCCATGGGCGAAATCGAGGCGACCTGCGGCCGCCTGGCGGCTGAGCGGATGACCATGAGCGAGCGCTCCGCCCTTGAGGAGCTGCATCTGTCCATGGCGGAAATGGTCGAACAAGAACGCTATGACGATTACGAGAAGGCGAACACTGCGTTCCACACCGCCATCTTTACCGGCACCCACAATGACGAGCTGATCGAACTTGCCAACAGCCTGCGCCTCAAGCTGGCTCCCTTCCGCAAGTCGCAGTTGAAGCGGGCGGAGAGGATGAAGAAGTCGAACGAGGAACACACGGCCATCGTCACCGCCATTCTCGACCGCAATGCCAATCAGGCAGGCAAGACATTGCGCCGCCACCTCCTAAGTGCGGCGCGGGCCACCCTCGCCGGCATGAGCTGAGATTCTGAAACAAAAAAGCGCCGGAAGAGACTCCGGCGCTTTCGTTTTTCACTTCACCGCGGCTCACCAGCCGATGGCATTCGGCAGCCAGGTGGCGAGCGCCGGAAAGAAGAACACCAGCGCCAGGCCGACAAGCTGTAGCCCGATGAAGGGAATGACGCCCTTGTAGATGTCACCGGTCTTCAGCTCCGGCGGCGCAACCCCCTTCAGGAAGAACAACGCCCAGCCGAAGGGCGGCGTCAGGAACGATGTCTGAAGGTTTACCGCAACCAGAATGGCGACCCAGGCCATGTCCACACCGGCGGCATGGAAGATCGGCAGGAACAGCGGCAGAGCGATGTAGGAAATCTCGATCCACTCCAGGAAGAAGCCGAGCACGAAAAGGATCAGCATCAGGAAAAGAAGCTGTCCGTTGATACCACCCGGCACCAGAGCGAAGGCGTCCTGAACCAGTCGTTCGCCGCCAAGGCCACGGAACGCAAGTCCGAACGGCTGCGCCATGATCAGAATGAAGAACACCATGGCACTGGTGACAAAGGCCGACTTCACGGTTTCCTTGAGAACTGGGAAACTGAGCCGGCCATAGACCAGAGCCAGGACGATCGAGCCGAAGGCCCCCATGGAGGCCGCTTCCGTTGGCGCTGCAATCCCGCCGATGATCGATCCCAGGACCAGGAAGATCAGCGCCAGGGGCGGTGCAACGACCTTGAGAAGCATCAGGGCGATGTCGCGCCCGGAGTATTTCGCCCTCTCCTCGGGCGGAAACGCCGGCACCATCGCGGGCCGGAACACGCCCAGCGCCAGAATGAACAGGACGAAGAGCCCCGACAGCACAAGTCCGGGTATCAGAGCGGCGGCAAATAGCGTCCCGACGCTTTCGCCCATGATGTCGGCGAGCAGAATCAAGACGAGGCTGGGTGGAATGATCTGGCCGAGCGTTCCCGACGCACAGATGACACCGGAGGCGACCGCCCTGTTGTAGCCGCGATTGAGAAACGGGCCGAGGGCAATCAGTCCCATGGTCACCACGGTTGCGCCGACGACGCCCGAGGCAGCGCCCATCAGAACCCCGACAAGAATGATCGCCAGAGCCATTCCGCCGCGCAAGCCCCCCATGGCGAGACCGATGACATCGAGGAGTTGCTCGGCGATCTTCGACTTCTCGAGCATGATGCCCATGAAGATGAACAGCGGCAGGGCAAGCAGGGTGTAATTGGTGACGACGCCGAAGATCCGGGCGGGGATAAGATTGAAGAGCACCGGCCCGAAGCCGATGTAACCAAAGACGAAGCCGGTGACCGCCAGGCAGATGGCGACCGGAATACCGCCAAGAAGCAGCACGAAAAACGCACCGATCATCAAAAGCGGCAACAGTTCAGGAATGGGCATGATGAGGATCTTTTGATTGCGCCGGCGTCTTACGCGCCGCGGTGAAACGGACCGGTGACGAGCTTTTCCAGCGCCTCGACCGTCATCGCGAAGGCCTGAAGGGCAAGAAGCACGAAAGCTGAAGGAATGGCGGCTTTCAGGAGGTAGCGCATCGGCAGGCCGCCGGGATCAGGAGAACCCTCCATGATCTGGTAGCTGCTACGCACATAGTTGATCGACAGATAGACGACGTAGATCGCAACCAGGGTCAGGGCCGCGTTTCCGACCAGGTCGATGATCGCCTTCGCCCGTGGAGAGAGACGGGCGTAAAGGATATCGACCCGCACCTCGCCGCCCTGATTGAGACCGTAGGACATCCCGAACAGCGCTGCGACCGCCATAAGATGCCATTCCGCTTCCTGAAGGGCCACGGATGAATAGGACAGGAGATAGCGCGAAAGCACGTTGAAAGCGACGAGCAGCACAAGCGCCAACCCGGTCCAGGCAGCCAGGGAGCCGATGATCCGGACGGCGCACGACGCGCCGCCCGAAGCAAGAGTGAGAAATCTCAGCATGTCCGCTTAGCCGATCAGGTTGTGATAGGGCTTTTCGGAAATCGACGCCCAGAGATCGTGCTCCTTCTTGAAGGCCATGAAGGCGTCATGGATCTTCTTGGTCGTCGGATCGGCCTCGGCGCCTGCGGCGAGCACCTCGTCGGTCACTGCCTTCAACTTGGCAACGACATCCTTTGGCAGAACGTCAGCCTTGACGCCGAAATTCTCGACAAGATCGGTCATTGCCGCGGCATTGTTGGCTTCGCACCAGGTGTGGCTTTCCAGATTGCACGCCATTGCTGCGGCCGAAACAATCGCCTGAAGATCTGCCGGAAGGCTGTCCCAGGCGGCCTTGTTGATCAGCAGCTCCGTCGCATTCGACGGTTCGTGCCAGCCGGTGGTGTAATAGTATTTGGCGGCATTCTGGAGACCGAGGCGGCGGTCCTGATACGGCCCGACGAACTCGGCTGCATCGATCACGCCACGCTCGAGCGCCGGGAAGATCTCGCCGCCCGGAAGCAGCTTCACGTCGACCCCGAGTTCTGCGTAGACCTTTCCGGCAAGCCCCGGAATACGCATCTTCAGGTCCTTGAAGTCATCAACCGAGGTGATCGGCTCGCGGAACCAGCCGGTCATCTGCACGCCGGTATTGCCCATCGGCAGAGCCTTCATGCCGAGCGGAGCGTAGAGTTCATCCCAAAGGGCCTGACCGCCGCCATGATAGAGCCAGGCATTCATGCCCTGAAAGTTGAGGCCGAAGGGAACGGTGGTGAAATACTGTGCGGCAGGAATTTTACCGGCCCAGAAATAGGCGTTCGCCGCATTCATCTCCACAGTTCCGGAACGCACGGCATCGAAGCCTTCCAGAGCCGGGATCAGTTCGCCGGCGGCGAAATGCTGGATCTTCAGCCGACCGCCGGACATGGCCTCAACCTTCTTGCAGAAATCCGTCGGGCTTCCCGGCCCTTCGACGTAGAACGGCGAGCCCGGACCATAGGCATTGGTCATCTTCCAGGAAAAGCTGTCCTGGGCACGGGCGATAGACGGGGCAGCAAAGGGGGCGGCTGCAGCGGCCAGCATGCCGGCTTTCAGAAAATTGCGACGTTCCATGTCGTGAGTGTCCTTGTGCAATCGGGAGGGATTGGAGCGCCTTGCGGCGTCTCGAACTCACTTTCAAGAACGATGCCAATTATCGATTTCGTTGTTTTTCAATGAATTATCGCATTACTTCGCTAAATTTTGTATACAAAATAGAACTTTAAATGGACGATTGAATACGAATTGGGCTCATAATTCAGGCATTCTGACTATTGAGGGTGCAGCCAATCATCCGGAGCTGCGACCTTCGGCGGGCGCGAAGGGAAAAGATTGGCTGGTACGCCATGCGCACTCCTGATAAAGCCGCGACATGGCAAATGACCCCGCACTTTCCCTCGACGATTTCCTGAAGGCCGCACCGGTGCACAAGCGCCTGATCGGACTGGACCTCGGCACCAAGACCATCGGCCTTGCGCTGTCTGACCTTGGCCGGGGCATCGCCAGCCCGATGGAAACCATCCGGCGCAAGAAGTTCACGCTCGACGCGGAACAGCTTCTGAAAATCTGTGCGGCGCAGGATGTCGGCGGCATCGTCCTCGGTCTGCCACTGAACATGGACGGCTCGGAAGGTCCGCGCGCGCAGGCAACCCGCGCCTTTGTCCGCAACCTCGCTCCCAAGACCGACCTGCCGATCACCTATTGGGACGAGCGCCTGTCGACCGCGGCCGTGACACGTACGCTGCTGGAGGCCGATTCCAGCCGGGCAAAGCGCGCCGAGGTCGTGGACAAGATGGCCGCCGCCTACATCCTCCAGGGTTTTCTCGACCGCCTCGGCCATATGGCCGCTGCCGGACGCTTTGACGAAGACAGGGACTGAGCGCTAGGCTACGCATTCCTGCCCCTGCCGCGAACCTTGTCCCGGCTTTCCTGCCCGACATTCCATTCGCTCCGTTTCCGGTGCCCCCATGCTGATGACACTCGCCGCCCTTCTGCCCGTGATCCTTGTGATCGCATCGGGTCATCTCGTCGCCCGCACCGGTCTGATCAGCGGTGAGCAATGGCGCGGTGTCGAAAGGCTGGCCTATTACGTTCTGTTCCCCGCCGTCCTGTTCCGCACCATATCGACGGTCGACTTCTCGAGCCTTCCGACCTTCAACATGGGGGCAGCGCTGCTTTCCAGCATTCTTGCCATGGTCGTACTGCTGCTGATCATGCGCCCGTTGCTTGAACGCGCCTTCGCCATCGAGGGGCCGAGATTTACCTCGATTTTTCAGGGCACTGTGCGCTGGAACGCCATGATCGCGCTGGCCATCGCCGACAACGTCGTCGGTGAGCAGGGTCTCGCGATCCTCGCAATCGCCATGGTCTTCATGATCCCGGTGCTGAACGTCGCCAGCATCCTCGTGCTGTCGCACTATGCCAGCGGCACAACCCCGAGCGCGGCCCGGATCGCGCGCGACCTCTATACCAACCCCTTCATTCTTTCGATTGGTGCCGGCGTCATCGTCAATGTGCTCGGCATCCCCTTTCCCTCCGCCGTCGACGACACGCTGGAGATCCTGGCCCGCGCATCCCTGCCGATAGGAATCATCTGCGTTGGCGCCGGGCTGGACCTTTCCTCCCTGCGCCGCCCAGGACCGGCATTGACCCTTGGCACATTCCTGCGCCCGCTACTGATGCCGCTCTTTGCCTTCGGATTTGCGCAAGTGTTCGGCGTGACCGGCCCCGCTCAGACCATTGTCATCATTGCCTCGGCCGTCCCTTCCGCGAGCAATTCCTACTTGCTTGCCAGACAGATGGGCGGAGATGCCAAGCTGATGGCCGAGATCATCACGCTTCAAACCCTCGCCGCAACAGTGACGATTCCGCTTGCCGTTCTGATTTTTGGCTAATTGGTCAAAGATTTGCCGGAATGGTGGACAGCTGACCTGCGACGAATTCTGCCCTTGTCCCCTGCTCCTTTTGCGCCTATGCAATGGCCTCGATGAGCGCACCAGATCCCCATCGAGGCATCCCTTTTCCCCATCGCCACCTGCTGGGCATAGAAGGGCTTCAACCCCACGAAATTCTCGGTCTCCTGGACCGGGCGGAAGAGGCCGTCGAGATCTCCCGCCAGGTCGAAAAGATCAAGCCCGTGCTTCGCGGCCGGACGCAGATCAACCTGTTTTTCGAGGCATCCACCAGAACCCAGTCATCCTTCGAACTGGCCGGAAAACGGCTTGGCGCGGATGTGATGAACATGGCCGTCAGCCAGTCGTCGGTGAAGAAGGGCGAAACCCTGATCGACACCGCCGCGACACTGAACGCCATGCACCCGGACCTTTTGGTGGTGCGCCACCATGCTGCCGGCGCGGTTCAGCTTCTGGCCCGCAAGGTCGGCTGCTCGGTGGTCAACGCCGGCGACGGCCCGCATGAGCACCCGACGCAGGCGCTGCTGGACGCCCTGACGATCCGCCGTCACAAGGGCAAGATCGCCCGCCTGACGGTCGCCATCTGCGGTGACATCACCCATTCGCGCGTCGCGCGCTCCAACATCATCCTTTTGAACGCCCTTGGCGCCCGCGTCCGGGTGATCGCCCCCTCGACGCTGCTTCCGAGCGGCATCGAGAAGATGGGCGTGGAAGTCTTCCGCGACATGCGCGAGGGCCTGAAAGGCGCGGACATCGTCATGATGCTGCGCCTCCAGCGCGAGCGTATGAACGGGGCGTTCATTCCCTCTGTCCGCGAGTACTTCCACTACTACGGCCTCGACAAGGAGAAGCTCTCCTATGCCAATGAGGACGCTCTGGTGATGCACCCCGGTCCGATGAACCGCGGTGTCGAGATCGATCCGGAGGTCGCGGACGGACCGCAGAGCCTCATTCGCGAACAGGTTGAAATGGGTGTCGCCGTGCGCATGGCCGTTCTGGAAGCCCTTGCCGCCCACATGCCCTCCAGCTGACGCTGAAAGCCAAGGATAGTCCCGTGGTGACAGACACGCCCAAACCCCTGGTTCTCTCAAACGCAAGGGTCATCGATCCGGCGCGCGACCTTGATGCCCCCGGCTCGGTCATCATCGCCGACGGCACCATTCTGGCGGCCGGTCCGGAAGCGGCCAACCAGGGCGCGCCCTACGGAGCGGACATCATCGACTGCGGCGGCGCCGTCGCCTGCCCCGGCCTGATCGACATGTGCGTCTCGGTCGGCGAACCGGGCGCAGAACACCGCGAAACATTCGCCTCGGCCTCTCAGGCGGCTGCCAGCGGCGGCGTGACCACCATCGTCACCATGCCCGAGACCGACCCGATCATCGACGACCCCGCGCTGGTCGACTACATCCTGCGCCGCGCCCGCGATACCGCCATCGTCAATGTCCGTCCCATGGCGGCCCTCACCAAAGGTCTTCAAGGCAACGATATGACGGAAATCGGCCTCCTCAAGGAAGCCGGGGCTGTCGCCTTCACCAATGGCCACAAGTCGGTGCGCAATCCGCAGATCCTGCGAAGGATCATGACCTATGCCCGTGATTTCGACGCCCTGATCGTCCATCACACGGAAGATCCGGATCTGGCCGGCGGCACCATGAACGCCGGCCTCAACGCGTCCTGGAAGGGCTTGTCCGGCGTTCCGCGCGAGGCCGAGATCATCATGCTTGAGCGCGACCTGCGCCTCGTCGGCATGGCCCGCAGCCGCTATCACGCCAACCTGATTTCGACCTCGGACAGCGCTGATGTCATCCGCACGGGCAAGAAACGCGGTCTCGACATCACGGCCGGGGTTTCGATCAACCACCTGACCCAGAACGAGAACGACATCGGCCCCTACCGGACCTTCTTCAAGATGTCGCCGCCCCTGCGCAACGAGGACGACCGCCACGCCATGATCGCGGCCGTTGTCGACGGCACCATCGACGTGATCGTCTCCAACCACGACCCGCAGGACGTGGAAACGAAGCGCCATCCCTGGGCCGAAGCCGAGGACGGCGCGATCGGCCTTGAGACGCTGCTGGCCGCAGCCTTGCGCCTTTATCACAACGAGGAAATCGACCTCCTGCCGCTGCTCGCCAAGATGACCTGCAATCCCGCTGACCGTCTGGGCCTCGACAGCGGACGCCTGAGCCAGGGCGCACCGGCGGACGTCATCGTCTTTGATCCAAACCGTCCCTGGGTTCTGGAAAAGGAAGCCATCAAGTCGCGGTCCAAGAACTCGCCCTTCGAGGACGCCCGCTTTTCGGGACGCGTGCTTCGAACGGTAGTCGCCGGAAAGACCGTCTACACACACAGCTGACGAAACCTCGCCAACTGTACTTTCCCCTGCAGAAACGATATGGATGCAATGAACGGGCGCCGTCATGCGCGCCCGTCGGAACCTGCTTCGGGTGCCATTGCGGCGCCACCTGGGAGAGCCTGAGGAAACATGCCTGAACCGATAAGCTGGGCGATGGCCTGGCCGTATTACCTGTTGGCTCTCGCCGCCGGATATGTCCTGGGCTCAATTCCCTTCGGCCTGATCATCACACGCCTCGGCGGCATGGGCGACGTACGCAAGATCGGCTCCGGCAACATTGGCGCGACGAACGTCCTGCGAACCGGCAACAAGAAGCTTGCAGCCCTGACCCTCGCCTGCGACGCCCTCAAGGGCACGATCGCGGTTCTGGTGATGAACCATCTCTACGGTTTCGAGATGGCGCTGATTGCGGGCCTCGGCGCCTTCCTCGGCCACCTCTTCCCTGTGTGGCTGAAGTTCAAGGGCGGCAAGGGTGTCGCCACCTACATCGGCATTCTGCTCGGTCTCAACTGGCCGTTCGCCCTGCTCTTTTGTGCCATCTGGCTCGCGATTGCCTTCACCTTCCGCTATTCGTCCCTGTCCGCCTTTGTCGCGAGCCTGGTGACCCCAACGGTCATCTTCTTCACCGGCCAGACCCAGATGGCGGAGATGTTCTTCCTGCTGACGCTCATGCTGCTGGCCAAGCATCACGAGAATATCCGGCGCCTTCTGAACGGCGAGGAAACCAAGATCGGCAACAAGTCCAAACCCGCCGACGCACCACCGGACGGCGCGCTCTGATGGATCTCGGGGCGAACGCTAAGAACGCCCTGATATTAAACGAGGCTCAGCGCCTCGCCTGGCTCCGGTTGATCCGGTCGGAAAACGTCGGACCCGCCACTTTCCGCGATCTTCTCAATCATTTCGGCTCGGCAGAGGCAGCTCTGCGCGCCCTTCCCGCCCTGTCCCGAAAAGGCGGCAAGAAGTCGCTGCGCGTCTGCCCCTTGCAGGACGCGGAAGCGGAACTGGCGGCCCATGAACGCCACGGCGCCCGCCTCGTCGCGCTCGGCGAGCCCGACTACCCCCCACACCTGCGTCATGTCGACGGCCCGCCTCCGCTCATCTCGGTGAAGGGTGGTACGTCGCTCGTCTCACAGAAGACAATCGCCATCGTGGGCGCGCGCAATGCCTCCCTGTCAGGGCGCAAGCTGGCCGCCCGGTTTGCCGCTGAACTCGGACGGGAGGGCCATGTCATCGCCTCCGGGCTGGCGCGCGGCATCGATGCGGCCTCCCACGAGGCGGCGTTGGGCAGCGGGACGGTAGCCGTCTTCGCTGGCGGCATCGACGTGCTCTATCCGCCGGAACACGACCGGCTTCTGGCGGCGATCATAGAGAATGGCGGCAACGCGCTTTCGGAAATGCCGTTCGGGTGGAAGCCGCGAGGCCGCGACTTTCCCCGCCGCAACCGGCTGATTTCCGGCATGTCCCTCGGCGTCATCGTCATAGAGGCGGCCAAGGGTTCCGGATCCCTGCACACCGCCCGTTTCGCCCTTGAGCAGAACCGGGACATCTTCGCTGTTCCAGGCTCGCCGCTGGACCCGCGCTCGGAGGGCGCCAACAACCTGATTCGCCAGGGCGCACAACTCGTCACATGCACGGCGGATGTCATCGAGGCCCTGGCCGGCCGGATCGAACCTGCCCTGCCTTTCACACCGGACATGTCGGAACCGGACGACGCCCCGCCCTCCCTGTTTGATGCCGAGCCCAGCGACAGCGCGCGAAATCGCCTCCTGAGCGCCCTGGGTCCCGCCCCGGTCGAAATCGACGAGCTGATCCGTTTCACCGGCGAAAGCGCGCGAACCGTCAATGTCCTGCTCCTTGAACTGGAGCTCGCCGGTCGGCTGGAGCGACATCGCGGGCAAAGAGTGTCACTGATAATGTAATTTTCGACGAGGTGGCGACGGTGGATAACTGAGGTGAAGGACCTTCGACTTGACCCATGTCGCACAAAGGTCCATTTGACAGGCGGCTTTCGATCCGTGATCGTCGCCATTCCGAGACTTCCGTTTCCGCCGGACGCGCGCGCCGCCCAGAAATCGACTGGGTGCGACCTCCAGCAACCTGTGTTTGGATACCGATGAACATCGTCATTGTGGAATCGCCGGCCAAGGCCAAGACGATCAACAAGTACCTGGGCAAGGACTATCACGTCCTGGCATCCTACGGTCACGTGCGGGATCTGCCGCCCAAGGACGGTTCGGTAAAACCCGACGAAGACTTCGCCATGAGCTGGCAGGTCGACAGCAAGTCCCAGAAGCGTCTGAGCGAGATCGCCGCCGCGGTGAAGGACGCCGACCGGCTGATCCTCGCGACTGACCCTGATCGCGAAGGTGAGGCCATTTCCTGGCACGTTCTGGAAGTTCTCCAGAAAAAACGCGTTCTCAAGGACAAGCCGGTCGAGCGTGTGGTCTTCAACGCGATCACCAAGCAGGCGATCCTGGAGGCGATGAAGAACCCGCGCCAGCTCGACACGCCGCTGGTCGATGCCTATCTCGCCCGCCGCGCCCTCGACTATCTCGTCGGTTTCACCCTGTCTCCGGTGCTCTGGCGCAAGCTGCCCGGCGCACGCTCTGCCGGCCGCGTGCAGTCGGTGGCCCTGCGCCTCATCTGCGACCGCGAGATGGAGATCGAGGTCTTCAAGCCGCAGGAATACTGGTCGATCCTTGCCAACCTGACGACGCCGAACAAGGACGCCCTGCCCGCTTCCGTCGTCGGCTTCGACGGCAAGAAGATCGGTCGCCTTGACATTAAGAGCGAAGCCGAGGCGACCGCGATCCGCACCATGCTGGAAAGCGCCAGCTTCTCGGTCGCCAGCGTTGCGTCCAAGCCAGCCAAGCGCAACCCGGCACCGCCCTTCACCACTTCGACGCTGCAACAGGAGGCCTCACGAAAGCTGGGCTTCTCTGCATCGCGCACCATGCAGGTGGCCCAGAAACTCTACGAAGGCATCGCCATCGGCGGCGAGACCTCCGGTCTCATCACCTACATGCGGACGGACGGTGTCCAGATCGCGGGCGAAGCCATCGCCGCAGCGCGCAATGTGATCGGGCAGGACTTCGGCGACAACTATGTTCCCGAAAAACCGCGTGTCTACTCCTCCAAGGCCAAGAACGCCCAGGAAGCCCACGAGGCCATCCGCCCGACCGACCTGTTCCGCCGCCCGAAGGATGTCGCCCGCTTCCTCGACCAGGACCAGGCAAGGCTCTACGAGCTGATCTGGAAGCGTACCATGGCCAGCCAGATGGAAAGCGCCGTTCTGGAACGCACCACCATCGACATTGACGCCAGGGGTTCGGGCAAGACCGCTGCGCTGCGCGCAACCGGTTCCGTCGTCCGCTTCGACGGCTTTTTCGCCCTTTACCAGGAAGGCCGCGACGACGAGGAAGACGAGGCGTCCAAGCGTCTGCCTGCCGTCGATCAGGGCGCTGCCCTGAATCTCGCTCCGGGCGATGCTGATGCACGTCCGATCGAGGCAGACCAGCATTTCACCACGCCGCCTCCGCGCTACACCGAGGCCAGCCTCGTCAAGAAGATGGAAGAGCTCGGCATCGGCCGGCCGTCGACCTATGCCTCGACGCTGCAGACCCTGCGCGACCGCGACTACGTGGAGCTGGAAAAGAAGCAGCTGGTTCCCCAGGACAAGGGCCGCATCGTCATCGCCTTCCTGGAAAGCTTCTTCAATCGCTACGTTGAGTTCGACTTCACCGCGAGCCTTGAAGAGCAGCTGGACAAGATCTCCGCCGGTGAGCTGTCCTGGCAGGATGTCCTCAAGGCATTCTGGAAGGACTTCTCCGGCGCCGTCGACGAAATCAAGGACCTGCGCGTTTCGGAAGTCCTCGACGCCCTGAACGACCTGCTTGCGCCGCATATCTTCCCGGAAAAGGAAGACGGCTCCAATCCGCGAGCCTGTCCGTCCTGTTCAAATGGACAGCTGTCATTGAAAGTCAGCCGTTTCGGCGCCTTCATCGGCTGTTCCAACTACCCTGAGTGCAATTACACCCGCCAGCTTGCCAAGAGCGGCGATGGGGAAGAGGATGCGGCAGCCGACGGTCCGAAGATCCTCGGCCAGGATCCCGAGACGGGCCTCGACGTATCCCTGCGCACCGGCAGGTTTGGCCCTTACGTCCAGCTCGGAGAGGAAGCCAAGCCCAAGCGCTCGTCCCTGCCCCGCGGCTGGTCTGCCCCGGACATGGATCTCGAAAAGGCGCTGCAGCTTCTGTCCCTTCCGCGCGACGTCGGTCCGCACCCCGAAGACGGCAAGATGATCAGTGCCGGCATCGGCCGCTACGGTCCCTTCGTGCTCCATAACGGTACCTACGCCAACCTGTCGGCACCGGAGGAAGTCTTCTCCGTCGGCATCAACCGTGCGGTCGACGCGCTGGCACAGAAACGCGCCAAGTCGGGCGGACGCGCGGCAGCCACCCCGCTCAAGGAGCTCGGCGAGCATCCGCAGGAAGGCGGTCCCGTCAACGTCTATGACGGTCGCTACGGGCCTTACGTCAAGCACGGCAAGGTCAATGCGACCCTGCCGAAGGACACCGATCCGCAGGCCGTCACGATGGAACAGGCCGTCGAACTGATCGCGGCCAAGGCTTCCAAGGGCGGCACCAAGAAGACCGCTGCCAAAAAAACGACGGCAAAGAAACCCGCAGCCAAGAAAACGGCTGCAAAGAAGACGACCGCAAAGAAGACCACGGCCAAGTCCAAGAAGGCCGCTGACGAGGCGGTCGCGGAAGAGACAACTTGAACGCAAGACGCATAGGCGGGCAAAAGCCTGCCCGCGGAAAGAAGAGCGCCCGGTCCAAGACGCCGGGCGCATTCCCCTCCCGCGATGACATTCTGACTTTCATCGCGGAAAATCCCGGCAGGGCCGGCAAGCGGGAAATCGCCAAGCACTTCGGCATCGTCGGCGCGGCCCGCATCCAGCTGAAAAAAATCCTGAAGGACCTGTCCGAGGACGGTCTGGTCGAAAAACGCCAGAAACGGCTGATCCGGCCGGGTGATCTGCCGCCCGTCTTCGTCGTCGCCCTTGTCGCGCGCGACGCCGATGGCGAACTCCTTGGCGAACCCGTCGACTGGGACGAGGAAGCCGGACCTGCGCCCAAGGTCCTCGTGTTGACCGGCAAGGCAAAGACAGCCCAGCCCGGCGTCGGCGACCGCGCCCTGATCCGGCTAAGCGAGGCCGATGGTGGCGCCGAGGCGGAGCATGCCGGCAGGGTCATCAAGACCCTCGAAAAGAAGCAGGGAGCGATCCTCGGCATCCTGCGGGAGCGCACCGGCAACAAGCTGCCCTGGCTGGAGCCGATCGACCGCAAGCAGCGCGAACTCGATGTCGACCCGACCGACCTGAAGGACGCCGTGGACGGCGATCTTGTCTCCGTGCAGGTGACCCGCACAGGCCGCTATGGCGCGCCGCGCGCGGCCATCGTCGAACGCTTCGGCTCGATGAAATCGGAAAAGGCCGTCTCCGAGATCGCCCTGCACGCCCACGCCATTCCGCATGTCTTCCCGGCCGCGGTCGAGGAAGCGGCCGAGCGGGCAACGCCCGTCACCCTGGGCAAGCGCGAGGACTGGCGCCAGATACCGCTGGTCACCATCGATCCACCCGACGCCAAGGACCACGACGACGCCGTCTTTGCCGAACCGGACGAGGATCCGGCCAACGAAGGCGGGCACATCGTCTATGTCGCTATCGCCGACGTCGCCCACTACGTGCGCCCCGGCTCTGCGCTCGACAAGGAAGCCAACCTGCGGGGCAACTCGGTCTATTTCCCCGACCGGGTGATCCCGATGCTGCCCGAGCGGATCTCCAACGACCTTTGCTCCCTGCGCGAGAAGGAAGACCGGCCCGCCATGGGCGTGCGCATGGTCTTCGACAAAAAGGGCCGCAAGCTCAGCCATAGCTTCCACCGGGTGATGATGCGCTCTGCCGCAAAGCTTGCCTATGCGCAGGCGCAGAAGGCCATCGAGGGCATCACTGACGAGAAGACCGAAACGCTGGTCGAAGGCGTCCTCAAGCCTCTTTGGGCCGCTTACGACGCCCTCAAGGCCGGGCGCGACGCCCGCGAACCTTTGGAACTCGACCTGCCTGAGCGCAAGATCAAGCTCAAGCCGGACGGCACCGTCGATCACGTTTTCGTGCCCGAAAGGCTCGATGCACACAAGCTGATCGAGGAGTTCATGATCCAGGCCAATGTGGCCGCGGCAGAAACGCTGGAGAAGAAGAAGTCTCCCCTGCTCTACCGGATCCACGACGCCTCAAGCCCGGAAAAGCTTCAGAGCCTGAAGGAATTCCTGTCGACGCTCGACATGAAACTGCCCTCGTCCGGCGGCCTGCGGCCTTCGATCTTCAACGGCATCCTGGCCAAGGTGAAGGACACGCCCCAGGCCCATGTGGTCAACGAAGTGGTGCTCAGGAGCCAGGCGCAGGCGGAGTATCATCCGCAGAACATCGGCCACTTCGGCCTTAATTTGCGCCGCTACGCCCACTTTACCTCGCCGATCCGCCGATATGCCGACCTGATCGTTCATCGTGGCCTGATCAGCGCCCTCGGCCTTGGTAGCGATGGTCTGCCGGAGGGTATCGAGTCGAAGATGGAAGCGATCGGGGCGGAGGTGTCCGCGGCTGAACGTCGCGCTATGCTTGCAGAGCGCGACACCATCGACAGGCTGATCGCGCTTTGGATGTCCGACCAGATCGGTGCGAGTTTTCAAGGGCGTATCGCAGGCGTGGTGAAGTCTGGATTGTTTATCCGTCTTGCCGATACAGGCGCGGATGGTTTCGTTCCAGCTTCGACTATCGGCCTCGACTACTACCGGTATGACGAAGGGTCGCATTCTCTCATTGGTGACAAATCGGGCGAAACCTACCAGCTTGGGGACAGTGTTGAAGTCAAGTTGGTTGAAGCAGCTCCCTTTGCCGGCGCCTTGCGGTTCGAACTCCTGAGCCCCGGGCGCATTGCCGGAAAAAGCCGTCGAAAAAGCACGGGCACGTCCAAAGGCCCGCGCAAGACGATTGCCTCGCGCCGATCCAGGGCTTCGACAAAGTCGAAAACCAGGACAAAGAAACGATGAACGTTGCCTACACATCGCCTGATGCACATGCTTCCGAAGCAAAGAGCGAGCGCCCGGCCCGGCCAGTGATGCCCGCCATGCTTCGGGGGCTGTTCTGCCGTTGCCCATCCTGCGGCAATGGCAAGCTGTTCAGCGGCTACCTGACATCGGTGCACACCTGTGAGAGCTGCGGCGAGGAAATTCACCACCACCGGGCCGACGATGCGCCGCCCTATTTCACCATCACGGTTGTCGGGCACATCATCATTCCGGCGCTCCTTGCGCTGGAAGTGCTTTACCGCCCGGAGGTATGGGTCCACCTGGCGCTTTGGATCCCGCTGACGCTCATTCTATCCCTCGGCATGCTCCGCCCCATCAAGGGATCGCTCATCGGCCTGCAATGGGCCCTTTATATGCATGGCTTCGATCCGGAATTCTCCGAAGAACTTCCAGAACCGGATCCGGCCGACACACTTCAAAGACGCAAGTAGGATCATGAAGACAGGACTGGCAGCTAAACTCGGCAAGGACGAACAAGCGGGCAAGCACCCCTATATCCGTCCAAAGGATGCTGCCACCCTGCTCATTCTGGACGGCAAGGGCAAGGACACGCGGGTCCTGATGGGGCGGCGCCACATGCGCCACACCTTCATGCCCGGAAAGTTCGTGTTTCCAGGCGGGCGTCTTGACCCGTCCGATTCACGCATTTCCCTTGCGCATGGCTATCACCCGGTTGTCGAGGAAAAGCTCGCCGATCGGCTGAAAGGGCCGCGCAGCGAAGCGCGTGTGCGTGCGTTCGCCTTGGCCGCAATACGTGAGACCTTCGAGGAAGCCGGCCTCTTCATCGGCCGCAAGGCGGAGGCTGAAGAGAACCTGCGTCTGGGCAAGGGCTTTCAGGAGTTCATCGAACATGGCGTCCTGCCCGACCTCGGCCCCTTGCGGTTCATCGCCCGTGCAATCACGCCGCCGAACCGCTCCCGCCGCTTCGACACCCGCTTCCTAGCCGTGCCGGCCAGCGCCATTGCAGCAAGCCTGCCGGGTGGCACGGGGCCTTCCGGCGAACTGGAGGACATTGCCTGGCTGACACTCGATGAAGCGCGGGCGATGGAGGAACTGCCGATGATCACGCGGCGCATCCTCCAGGACCTTGAAGAGCGCCTGGCGCATGATCCGGAGTTGGCTCCGGATTCGCCGGTTCCCTTCTATTACTACCGCAACGGTGACTTCCAGCGCGAGTATCTCTAGGGCCTCAAACGCTGCGTTCCGGGGATTTGTGCCCCCTGCGACCGGCAACGCTTGACTTTGGCCACGCGATGAGTACTTTGCGCGCTGATTTCGGAAATCTGGGGCAGATTGATCGCCAGCGACCCTGGCCACAAGAACTGTTTGCCCGAACAAACAAAACAGGATCGAAGGCCATGGCCAAGGCGACCACCATCAAGATCAAGCTCCTCTCCACCGCGGACACGGGCTTTTTCTACGTGACCAAGAAGAACTCCCGCACCATGACCGAAAAGATGGTCATGCGGAAGTACGACCCGATTGCGAAGAAGCACGTCGAATTCAAGGAAGCCAAGATCAAGTAATCTTGATCCGAAGCGACCAACAAAAAAGCCCGCCGAATTTCGGCGGGCTTTTTCTTTGCCCGTTTCCGGGCGATCTCAGGAGCCTTACGCGGCAGCAACCTCGTTGAGGAAGAGCTCGACCTCGGACTTGAGCGTGTCGGTCTTGGAGCTCACCTCGCCGGAGGCGGCCAGAACCATCTCCGCGGAGGTGGAGGTGCGGGTCACCGCGTCGGAGAGCTTGGTCATGCTGGAAGACACGGATGTGGTGCCCATGGCCGCCCGCTGGACGTTCTGGGAGATCTCGGTCGTTGCAGCACCCTGCTCGTCGACGGCCGCGGCGATCGTGGTGGTGTAGTTGTTCACCTCTTCCATGATCTCGGTGATCTCGGCAATCGCCTGAACCGATTCCTTGGTCGCGCCCTGGATCGCGGCGATCTGCGCACCGATTTCCTCGGTAGCCTTGGATGTCTGGGTCGCCAGTTCCTTCACCTCGGCAGCAACGACGGCAAAGCCCTTGCCTGCCTCGCCGGCACGTGCCGCCTCGATGGTAGCGTTCAGGGCCAGGAGGTTGGTCTGCTCGGCGATCGCCTGGATCAGCGTCACGACTTCGCCGATCTTGGTCGCGGAAGCCGCAAGGCTCTCGACCTTCTCGTTCGTCATGCGCGTGCCTTCCGTGGCCCGGCCAACGACTTCCGTGGTCTGCTCGACCTGGCGGGAGATCTCGCCGATGGATGCGGCCAGTTCTTCCGCAGCGCTGGCAACGGTCTGAACGTTCTGTGTCGCCTCGACGGAGCTGCCCTGGGTTTCTTCCGCATAGCCGGAGCTTTCGCGGGCAATGCCGGTGAGGGCTTCTGCGGTCGTGTCGAGGCCACGTGCAGTCTCGCCAACAGATTCCAGCAGTGTTTCAACCGTCGTGCGGAAGCCGCCGATCAGCTGCTCGATACGCTGCTGACGCACGGTCGATGCTGCCTCGGTTTCGCTCTGCTGACGCTCGAACTCGGAGCGCTCCAGCGACTTCAGCTTCAGCGTGCTGACCGCCTGAGCCATCTGGCCGATTTGATCGGTACGCTCGGTATAGGGCACCTCGACCTCAAGCTCGTCTTCGGCGATGCGACCGGTGATCTTGGCCAGCTGCGTGATCGGGCGCAGCAGGAAGCCAATCATGAACATCGTCACGACAATGGCGACCAAAACGACCGGAGCGACCAGCATGGCAAACTTGGTCATCAGTTCCGACACGTTTGCCAGGATCGCAGCCTTCTCGACCCCGGCATAAAGAATGCCGATGATCTCGTTCGAGGGCGTGAAGATCGGCTGGTAGATCGTGTAGTAATCCTTGCCGAGGATAGTCGCCTGGCCCTGGAAAGTCTTACCTTGGGTCACGACCGGGTAGACGGCACCCTTCTGGCCCAGCGGCGTACCGACGGCACGGTTTCCATCCGGCTTGATGATGTTCGTGGTCTTGCGCCAGAAATCCTTGGTCTCCGGATCCCAGGCAAAGATGGTTGCAGTCTCGCCAGTCATGCGTCCGATCGAATCGATCAGCTCATGGGACGTGAACTCCGGCAGGCCTGCAATTTCGATCCTGGAAACATTGCCGTTGGCGCTCCAGGAAACCTTCACGCCTTCGACGCGCTCGTTTAGCAACGTGGCCGCGACGCGCAGGTTGACGTCTTGCTTTGCCGTAGCGTTCTCCGACGCCTGATTGCTTGCGACGGAATAGACGATCCAGCCGACGACAACCATCGATATCGTCAGAAATGCTCCGCTCGCAACTGCCATTGCAGTTGTGATCTTCATATTGGAAATAAAACGTGTCATGGGACCCCACAGCGAATAGGTTCTGCGCGAGTTTTGCCCCTTCGTTATTAATTACCAGTAAATAGGGTAAACCTGATAATTACTGTCATATTTTATGGCAAACTGTCAGGAATACCGGTGCCATGAACCGGATCATCAGCTTGCTTCCGCTAGGAAAGTGCGATCTGCAATGGATTGTGACTCTGGGGAACCCAGTGAAGAGGTGGCCGGTGGGAAACAAGCATTCGAGGAGGCCACTCTTCGGCTTGGTTCCCTACCGGCCTGCCCCACGGACCCAGGAGATGCGGCGGACCTGAGCGCTCCGTAGGGAAATCTGTCGTTTGAGGCAGATGCGCCTGAACGGCAAAAGCCCCTTCAAACGTGGGGTCACCCTACAAGAGCGGTGCAGGAAATCAACACAAACAGGGGATTTTGCACAAAGGGTATCGGTTCTTAGTAAATTCGTAACCTTAACATGCAGAACCCATCACCCAAGCCATCACGCACATCCGAAACAGTGCAATTTCTCCGGGAAATGCATTCGGATTTCCGGACGGCTGCTGAATGAGACGCAATGCAGAACGCAGCCCCGAAATCAAACCATGGCACCGCCGGAACTCTCGGCGGACACCCGCTCAGATCGTCTTCAATCGCCCAGATAGGTTCGAACGGTCTCGAGGAAACGGGCAACGGAAATCGGCTTGGAAATATAGGCCTCACATCCACCCTGGCGAATGCGTTCCTCATCCCCCTTCATGGCGAAGGCGGTAACAGCGATCACCGGGATCGTGCACAGGTCGTCGTCTTCCTTGATCCACTTCGTCACTTCCAGTCCGGAGACCTCCGGCAGCTGGATGTCCATCAGGATCAGATCCGGCCGGTGCTGACGGGCGAGTTCCAACGCCTCGATCCCCGTTCTGGTCTGCAGCGTATCGTAGCCGTGCGCCTCGAGCAGATCATGAAACAGTTTCATGTTCAGCTCGTTGTCTTCCACGATAAGCACGGTTTTCGCCATTGCTCGGCCCTTTTGATCCGGCTCCCGGCCGGGAAAATGTTCTATGAAGGAATACGCCCGTCAATCGACAGTGGCACCTGCCCCCACTCCGCAGTAATTTTCCTTTTAACGCGGAATCGTTTCGGAAAGGCAAAAATTCACAATGCTGGAAAAGTCGACATCCTCAATGCCCATTGAGAAGGCACAGGAAATTGCCACCGACGCCCTGATCCACCTGACCAGGGACCCGGAACAGGTCGGCCGCTTCCTCGCTGTGTCGGGTATCGGGCCGGAGTCGATTCGCGATGCGGCCGAAGAGCCCGGCTTCCTCGCCGGCGTGCTGGAATTCTACATGGCCGACGAAGCCATGCTGCTTGCCTACTGCGAAAACAGCGGCATCCGCCCGACCATGATCGCAATGGCCCGTTTCGCCCTCGCCGGAGATCCTGCCGACTATGCCTGAACCCCACCCGGCCTCCCGGCACGTTCTGGACCAGATCGAGGCCCTGCCCCGCTCCGACCGTCCGCTGGTGATCTGCGACGTCGATGAAGTCGTGCTGCACCTGATCCCGCATCTGGAGCGCTATCTCGACACGCTGGGACTGGCCTTCCTCAATCACGAATACAAGTTCGCCGGCAACATCGCGCAAAAGGCCGATGGCACGGTCGTGCCCAAGACGCTCGTCAGCCGGCATCTGGCCGACTTTTTCGATGCCGAAAGTCATCGCCAGGAAATGGTGCCCGGCGCGGACCGGGCGCTGCGCCAGATCTCAAAGACCCATGAGGTCATACTTCTGACCAACCTGCCCGGCGGCCACAACAAGCCGATCCGGGAAAAGCTGCTGGCCGGCATGGACATCCCCTATCCGGTGCTGACCAATTCAGGGCCCAAGGGCGGCGCGGTGGCAGCCCTTGCCGGCGGCCGGCCCGCACCGGTCGTCTTCATCGACGACAGTCCGACGAACCATTCCTCGGTCAATGCGAGCCTTCCGTCCGCATCGCTGATCCAGTTCATTGCCGATGAGCGCTTTCGGTCGAATGTCGCGCCGGAGCCTCATATCGATCTTCTGACAGGAGACTGGCAGGAAACTGCTGATTTCATCGCCTCTCTTCTGGAAAATGCCTGAAGTTTCGGACAATTCTGGCTCTGGACCAGACGCGGGATCAATCGGCGATAGGTATGGATGACGGGCAAGGATCAGCGCAGCAAGGAAGCGCTTCGGGCAATTCGGCGATATGCCGTGATTGCGCGCGCCGCGCCGCGCCGGGACGCACCCGCTGCCCCTCCTGCGGCAGCCCGCGGCTGCTCCGCCATCCTGAACTCGACCGGCTGACCATCGCCCATATCGACTGCGATGCCTTTTATGCCTCCGTCGAAAAACGCGACAATCCGGAGCTCAGGGATCTCCCGGTCATCGTCGGCGGCGGACAGCGGGGCGTCGTCTCGACCTGCTGCTATATTGCCCGCATCTACGGCGTGCGCTCCGCCATGCCCATGTTCAAGGCGCTTGAGGCATGCCCCGATGCCGTGGTCATCAAGCCGAACATGGACAAATACGCCGAGGTCGGGCGCGAGATCCGGCGCCGGATGCAGGATCTGACACCGCTTGTCGAGCCGATCTCCATCGACGAGGCCTTTCTCGACCTGACCGGCACCGAGCGACTGCATCATTCGACTGCGGCGGAAACCCTGGTCCGCTTCGTCCTCGATCTGGAAGCGGACATCGGCATCAGTGCATCGGTCGGTCTTGCCCCCAACAAGTTTCTCGCAAAGCTTGCCTCCGACCTGGAAAAACCCCGCGGCTTTTCGGTGATCGGCGCCGAGGAAGCAAAGACCTTCCTCGCCGACAAGCCGGTCGGGATGATCTGGGGTGTCGGCAAGGTCTTCCAGAACACACTCGCCTCAGACGGTATCCGCACCATCGGCCAGCTCCAGACCATGGACCCGGGTGATCTTGCACGTCGCTACGGTTCGATGGGCCTGCGCTTGGCAAAGCTCTGCCACGGCAATGACGACCGGCATGTCACGCCGTCGCGCGGCGCCAAGAGCGTCAGCGCGGAAACGACCTTCAACACCGATATTGCCAGCTTCGAAAAACTTCGCCCGATCCTTCTCGATCTGTCCGAAAAGGTCTCCCGGCGGCTCAAGGCGAAGGACATTGCCGGCCGAACGGTAACCCTCAAACTCAAGACTGACACTTTCAAGACCATCACCCGCGCGCGGCAACTCGCCGATCCGACGGTGCTCGCAGATCGCATTTTCAGGGCTGGTGTGGAGCTTCTGGAAAAGGAAACAGACGGCCGGCGCTTCCGCCTTGTCGGCATTGGTGTCGGTGACCTCACGCCCGCAGACCAGGCCGACCCGATGGATCTGGTCGACGAAGGTGCAGGCCGGCGAAAGCAGGCTGAGCTTGCAATGGACAAGCTAAGGGCGAAATACGGCAAGACCGCCGTCGAACGCGGATTGCTGCATGAGGAACGGCTGAAAAAACTGCCGAAGGAAAACTGACCCGCCGAGCCGAATAGCTCAGTTGGTGCAGGCCGTTTCCTCGTAGAGCTCCAGATCGCTGAGGGAGCCGCGGATCGAGAAGTCGCCGTAGTCCAGCGCGAGCTGGCGGCTGATACCGTTCTCGTAAAGCAGGAAGGAGAGCTGGTAGGCCGGCGTTTCCTCGCCGCCGTCCGCGTTTTCCGGATCAAAATAGGCAATCGTGACCGGCCAATGGGTCACGGCGGGAAGCTCGGACAGATCCGTCTCCTGCCAATCGGGATCCGTTGCTCCCACACCATCATGAGCGGCCCCGATTACCGTCGTGGTAGAATAGACCTTGTCGCCTGTCTCTGAGCCATCGAAGACCTCGGCAGCAAGAAAAGCCTCGCCCTGACGAGCCGCTTCGATGATCTTGCGCAGGTGGACAGTGGGGAACAGTGTCGACTGGTCGATCTCGAACTCGCGATTTTCAGGATCCTGTAGCGAGACGGTCTTTGTCTTGCCATCGTCCTTCGCAGTGCCGCGGGTCGCTTCAACCTGTTTCTGGTCAACGAAGGTCTTGGACAGGAACTGGAACGAGTTGCCCTGCCCGCCCTCGTAGGAAGAAGTGCGCAGGTCGGTTATCTGCGAGCCGCCCTCTGCGCCGACGAACTCGGTGACGAAGCGGAATGAAATGCTGTAGCCCTCGCAGGAACTGCCGGAGAAATCATAGACCATCCGTCCGGACAGGGCGGCAACCCCGGAGCGCTCGTCCGCCTCCATCAGCTCCATGTCATAGACCGCGCGATGAGGAACGAGCCCGACGCCGGGACCGGCGTGGGCCGGCCCGCTCGCTGCCAGCAGTGCTGCAACTTGAGCCACGACCGCGCCGCGCGCCAGAGTTCGAAGGCCCAGCATTTTTATCTCCACCCACTCCCATGTCTTCCAATCAAAGACATGGCACCACAAACATTCATGACAGTTTAGGCCTTTCAACTCAGCGCCGCCAGACCCGCCGGCGGAGATTCCGGTGAACTGTTCGCCACTCCGATCAAGGTCGGGTTTAGCCTTGCAGCACCGGGCTATTTACGCCAAGAGATTGTGACATTGTCGTTTTCAGGAGTCGTGCCATGAGCCAAACCATCGAAGCCCGCCTCGCCGATCTTGGCGTCACTCTGCCGACACCCGCCGCGCCGGCGGCGAACTATGTGCCCTTCGTACGTTCAGGCAATCAGCTCTTCATTTCCGGCCAGCTACCGATGGGCCCCGAGGGTCTGCAGTATGTCGGCAAGCTTGGCGCCGACCTTTCCGTGAAGGACGGCAAGAGCGCGGCAAAGCTTTGCGCAATCAACCTTCTGGCTCAGGCAAAGGCCGCCACCGGCGACCTGGAAAAGGTCGTCCGCCTGGTCAAGCTGGTCGGCTTCGTCAATTCCACCGGCGATTTCACCCAGCAGCCGCAGGTGATCAACGGCGCGTCCGATTTCATGGTCGAGGTTCTCGGCGACAAGGGCCGCCACGCACGTTCGGCCGTCAGTGCGGCTTCCCTGCCCTTTGGCGCAGGCGTGGAAATCGAGGCTATCTTCGAACTTGCCTGATCTGCGTCACGCAGATTTCATCCAGATCGGGTGAATTGCGCCCTATCCTTCGTCAAACCGGCGAGTCGTCTGAACGGCGCTCGCTCCCGTCCTGTCAGTCGAGTGTTCCATGGCCGACGTCTCTTCCTTCCTCGCACGCCCGATCGCCCATCGTGGATTTCATGACGCATCTGAAGGGCGCATCGAAAACACGCCAAGCGCTGTCAGCGCCGCGGTTGACCACAACTTCGCCATCGAGGTGGATGTGCAGGAGACCGCCGACGGAGAGGCGCTGGTCTTCCATGACTACACGCTTGATCGCCTCGCCCAGGGGAGCGGATCCGTTATCCAGATGACATCGGCGGATCTCGTCCGCATTCCGATGAAGACCGGAACGGACAACCTTTGGCTGCTCCAGGACCTGTTCGATCTTGTTGACGCCAAGGTCCCGCTGGTCATCGAGATCAAGTCCCGGCTCAGGCCCGGCGCGCAAGCCGATTTCGTCCGGCGCGTGGTCGATCAGGTTGCCGCTTATCGAGGTCCTGCCTGCATCAAGTCTTTCGACCCGGACATGCTGTCAGTCGCCCGCGCCCACAATCCGGATGTCATTCGCGGCATTGTCGCCGACGCCACCCGCCCGGAAGAGGAATACATTCGCTTCACCCGGATGGAGCGGTTCATCCTGCGTCATATGCTGCACATTCCTCGCACGCGCCCGCATTTCATTTCCTACGGCATCCGGGATCTGCCCAGCATTGCCCCGCGCATCTGGCGATCTGTCTTCGGCCTCCCGGTGATGACATGGACCGTGCGCACGGAAGATCAGCGTCATCGCGCAGCGCTTTTTGCCGACCAGATCGTGTTCGAAGGCTTCAATCCGGACGCCTGATTTTTGATCACCCTTCCGGCTCTTGCCCCTTGTCCGGTGCCGTTGGCGCATTACACTGAAGGCATGCCTGACATTCTTCGCGAGACCGCCTGATGCAGAACCCGGACGATCAGGACGGCGAAACCGCGCCCCAAAGCGTATCTATCAAGATCCTGTCCTCGCTCGACGACATTTCGCCGGAAGCCTGGGACAGTGTCGCCAATCCCGGCTGGCTGCAAACGCCCTCCGGCGGCTTCACGCCGGATCCGGAACTTGAACGCCAACGTGAACTGATTGAATCAGTTTCGCAGGAGCCTGAATCATTTTCTCAAACCGCTCCCTATAACCCCTTCCTGTCACACGCCTTTTTGCAAAGCCTCGAGGAAGCCGGATGCGCGAGCGCGGAAACCGGATGGATGCCCCGGCACCTGGTTCTGGAAGGCGCAGGCAATGCAGCTCTGGGGGCAGTGCCTGCCTATCTGAAAAGTCACAGCCAGGGCGAATACGTCTTTGATCACGGCTGGGCGGACGCTTTCTATCGGGCAGGCGGCGACTATTACCCGAAGCTCCAGATCTCGGTGCCCTTTACCCCCGCCACCGGACCGCGATTTCTGGCGTCGCCAGCCGTCGACAGGACGAGCGGCATGCAGGCCCTCGCCTCCGGGCTCGTCGAAGTCTGCAAACGGTCCGGTGCCTCATCCGTTCACGCGACATTCCTGACCCGGGAGGAATGGGAAAAGCTCGGCGAGATCGGCTATCTGCAGAGGACCGATCAGCAATTCCATTTCGAAAATCCCGGATACGAAAGCTTCGACGACTTCCTGAGCGCCCTTGCTTCTCGCAAGCGCAAGGCGATCCGGAAGGAACGCGCACAAGCCGTCAGCGCCGGCATCGAGATCGAATGGGTGACCGGCAGCGACCTGACCGAGACCCATTGGGACGCCTTCTACGATTTCTACATGGATACCGGCAGCCGCAAATGGGGCCGGCCATATCTCAACAGGCAGTTCTTTTCCCTGATCGGCGAGCGCATGGCTGAGCAGATCCTGCTGGTCATGGCCAAGCGCGACGGCCGCTATATTGCCGGCGCGCTCAATTTCATCGGCTCGGAAACCCTGTTTGGCCGCAACTGGGGATGCACCGAACACCATCCGTTCCTGCATTTCGAACTTTGCTATTACCAGGCCATCGAGTTCGCCATTTCCCGAAAGCTGGCGAGAGTGGAAGCCGGCGCGCAAGGCGCCCACAAGCTGGCACGCGGCTATCTGCCGTCGACAACCTATTCGGCACACTGGATCGCACATCCCGGCCTCAGGGATGCCGTTGCCGACTATCTCGACCGGGAACGCGCGGCGATCTCGGAAGAAAACAGACTATTGAGCGAGCACTCGCCGTTTCGGAAGCAAGACTGAGCCTTCTCGCACCAGACCTGAATCAACTCGCCAACCGTCACCCTCAAGCCCTTGGGTCCGCGACGGTTTTTCGCGTTCTTGAATCAGTTTCTTAAAGGCACCCCGGACCGGCTCGCGGATCGGTGCAAGACCCTGCGTACCGGTCGCGGCCTCTTCTCCCTTGGCCTCATCATTCGGACTGGCTAATGTCGCGTTCACGGGCGGCCAGCGCCGCCACCTCGACGACCTCACATCAACGTCTGCAATTTGCCGAGTACGGGAACCAGCCATGAGCGCCGCCTACGACGACCAGAATGTTTTTGCCAAGATCCTGCGCGGGGAGCTGCCGAGCCATACGGTCTACGAAGACGACAAGACGCGCGTGATCATGGACATCATGCCCCGCGGCGACGGCCATGTCCTCGTTATTCCGAAGGCGCCCTCCCGCAATATCCTGGATATCGCTCCGGAAGACCTCGCCGCCGTCATCGCAACCGTTCAGAAGATGGCCCGCACCGTGGTCAAGGCATTCGACGCGGACGGAACGACGATCCAGCAGTTCTCCGAACCCGCCGGGGGTCAGATCGTGTTCCACACCCACTTCCATGTCATTCCGCGCTTCGACGACGTGCCGCTGAAGCCCCACACCGGTGAAATGGCGGACAATGACGTCCTTGCAGCAAATGCGGAGAAGATCCGTCACGCGCTCGGCGCCTGAACACCACGCGACCCGCGAACCTTTATACTCCGCAGGGCTTAGCCTTGCGGAGTGCCCGGCAGGCCAAGAAGCAGCCAGCCGGCGATCAGTGCGATTTCACCTGCGACCACACCGACGACCACCTTCTGGCGGCTTGCAAAAAACGCGAGGAAGCCGAAGGCGGCCGCAGAAACACGCAGCCACATGGGCGTCTCGCCCAGCACACCGGTCGGAAACAGGATAAGCTTGGCAATCACCCCGGCCACGAGCGCCGTGGCAACGCAGCGAACCCAGATCAGGAGCTCACCATCCTCGCGAAGCTTGCCGCCCGCAAGAACGCCGATCCAGCGCCAGATATCCGTCGCCAGCCAGCCGGCGACAATGATCATCAGATAGGGCCACCAGGATGCATCGATCATGCCAGGCCCCTCCGCATGAAACGGGTCACGAGGTAGGCCAGGGTTCCCCCCACAAGACCGGTCCAGAGAAGATCAAGCCCCGGCAGATAGACATAGAAAACCGGACCGAGCAGAAGTCCGGCTACCATCGCTCCCTTGTCCGCCGAAAGGCGGGCGGCGCCCCAAAGCGAACACAGGAAGTAGACCGGCGTCAGCAGGAGAAGCGCCCCGGCCATGACCGGCGGCATCTGTTCCACCAGCATGTAGGAAATGCCCGTCATGCAGACGACGAAGCTGTTGAGCGCCACCCCGAACCCGGCGAAAAACGGCAGACGTCCCTCACGCGGCAGGTCCGGCAGGTTCTTCATCGCATAGACCCATGCGGTGACCGCGATAAAATGGGATGCGAGCACAAGCTGCCAGCGCTTCGTCTTGCCCTCCACCTTCATCATCGGCACCAGCGCCATCGTCATGGGCATCAGGCGAACCGAGGCAAGCGCAACTGCGATCGCCGCCGGTATCAGGCCGAGTCCCGATGCGATCCCGCCAGTGAGGACGACGACCGAAGGCAAGGCCCAGACAAGGCCGGTCATCAGCAGCGTTTCGCCAAGCGACAGGCCGCTGGCGCGGGCAAGCCCGGCGTAGCCGACAAAGGCCGCCGTCAGGATCAGCGCCGGAATGGAGATGGCCGCGCGCGCACCCCGCCCCATCCAGACCCTTGCGGGAACCGAAGGTTCGGCAGCTTCAGGCGTGCCCTTGTTTTCGTCTTGTGACATGTTCTGCGGACTTGAGGTCGGCAATTAGGAAGGCTTCCTTACTAATCTCCGCAACCGGCCATGTCAAACGGGGAAGCCGGCGACCGGAGGATGGAAGGAACCGACGACTAGCGATCCTGCAGCGCGAGGCGAAGTCCGAGGCCGCAGTAGATCGTTCCGATCACCCTGCCCTGCCAGCGGATGCTTCTGGCACTGCGCGCGGCGATCCGGCCAAGCGGCCCGGCCAGACAGGCAACCGTCACCGTGCTTACCGTTCCCATGATCACGAACAGAACACCGAGGATCAGAAGTTGGCCTGCGACGGATCCGTTTTCGGGCCGCACGAACTGCGGCAGGAACGCCAGGAAGAACAGGGCGGATTTCGGGTTGAGCACCTCGGCAATCACGGCCTGCCGAAAGGCCCTGCCCATGCTGACATCTTCGACCCGCACGACCTCGCCTGCACCCGAGCGTTCAAAAAACGCCCGAAGCCCGAGGTAGACGAGATAACCCGCGCCGACATACTTGATCACAAGGAACCAGGTCGCAGACGCATAGATCAGCGCCGACAGACCAAGGACCAGCATCAAGGTGTGGACCAGATCGCCGACTCCAATGCCGAAAGCTGCCGCCAGACCGGCCTTCGTGCCGGACTTGCCCGCCCGCGCCAGCGTCAGTAGAACGGCCGGACCCGGAATAAAAACGAAGCCCAGCAAGACAGCCAGATATGTCCAGAGTGTCGCCTGATCGATCATGATTTCCTCAGTCTGAGGGGAAGAAAACACCTCGCAAGCTACACCGTCTGCTCGCCCATGTCAGCGCCTCCAGGCGCTCACCCACTGCTCTTGAGCAGGCAGAACCGATACTACCAGCACGAATGCCGCCGCAAGGTTTCCCTCCGGCGTTTCATCTGGTCTTGGTCCCGCTCAGGCACGGGGATGGCAGGCGCTGCGGACCCTCGCCCGCTAGCGATTTTGGATTAGGTGGAATATGGCAAGGGCGCTGGCGCCTGCCCGGGCTCCGTTATCCCGTCCGTTCTGGCCTTCCGCCTTTTCTGCTAGCCGGCCGCTGCATGAGGGGGCCGGCATCGCCAGTTGTGAAGACAGCTCCGGACCCGCCACGTGCCCTTTGGCCCCACGCGCGCACTCCGGTTCACGGCCGCGGCCCCGCCCGGTGCGTTACCCCGCACGACGCCTCGAAACCCGGCTCTTCCCCTCGCCCGGCGGTCGGTCCACCGGCAAACCCGCTGTGGGAAGAACACCCCAAGGATACGGCAGGTTCAGGGGACCGGGCGTTCGTTTAATTCAGACAAATGATTTCAATGAGATACGGACGAAGGGCGTTGTATTAGCGTTTTACTCGTTGCCGCAAGCCTTGCCGCAACTCCCCCCTTCATCTGCCGTGCACTAGCACCAGCCAGCATCAACCGGGATCGGCAAAACAAAAAGGGCGCCGTGATGGGCGCCCTTTCGAATTCATGTCTCTTGGTCAATCCGCCAGTGGAACCTTGGGGACCAGGCTCTTCTTCGCCGGGCCTTCCTTGCCGGGACCGTCCTTGCCGGACCTGGAAGCAGTCTCAGCCGCGGCAGCCTTGGCCGGTGCCTTGCGCTTGCGCTTCGGCTTGGCCTTGGTTTCCGCCTTTGGCTTGACCTTCGGCGGCGTTGCCCGCTCCTCGACGCTCTCAAGCAGCAGGCCGGCATTGTCCTCGGAAACGGACACCTTGACCATGCCGCCCTTCTTCAGCTTGCCAAATAGAACCTCGTCGGCGAGCGGCCGCTTGATATGTTCCTGGATCACGCGGCCAAGCGGGCGCGCGCCCATCTGGCTGTCGTATCCCTTGTCTGCAAGCCATTCGGTCGCAGCGTCGGTGAGTTCGAAGGTAACGCCACGATCGGCAAGCTGAACTTCCAGCTGCATGACGAACTTCTCGACCACCTTGTAGACCACTTCCTTCGGCAGGTTGGCGAAGGGGATGATCGCATCGAGGCGGTTTCGGAACTCCGGCGTAAACAGCTTGTTGATCGCCTCGGTGTCCTCGCCTTCCCGCTTCAGGCGGTTGAAGCCGATGGCTTCCTTGGCCATGTCCGACGCACCGGCATTGGTGGTCATGATCAGGATCACATTGCGGAAATCGACCTGCTTGCCGTTGTGGTCGGTCAGCTTGCCGTGGTCCATCACCTGCAACAGGATGTTGAACAGATCCGGATGCGCCTTCTCGATCTCGTCAAGCAGCAGCACGCAGTGTGGATGCTGGTCGACGCCGTCGGTCAGAAGACCGCCCTGATCGAAGCCGACATAGCCCGGAGGCGCGCCGATCAGGCGCGAAACCGTGTGCCGCTCCATGTATTCCGACATGTCGAAACGGATCAGCTCGACGCCGAGAGACGAGGCCAACTGGCGCGCCACCTCCGTCTTGCCGACACCGGTCGGGCCGGAGAACAGGTAGCTGCCGATCGGCTTGTCCGGTTCGCGCAGGCCCGCACGTGCCAGCTTGATAGCAGAAGAAAGGACGTCAATTGCGCTGTCCTGACCGTAGACGACCCGCTTGAGGTCGGTGGCAAGGCTCGAAAGAACCTCCGCATCGTCCTTGGAAACGGTCTTCGGCGGGATGCGGGCCATCGTTGCGATGGTGTTCTCGATTTCCTTGACGCCGATGGTCTTCCGGCGGCGGGATTCAGGCAACAGCATCTGTGACGCGCCGGTCTCGTCGAGAACGTCGATCGCCTTGTCCGGCAGCTTGCGGTCGGCAATGTACTTCGCCGACAGCTCGACCGCGGTCTTGATCGCATCGTTGGTGTAGCGAACCTTGTGGAAGTCCTCGAAGTAGGGCTTCAGACCCTTCAGGATGTCGATGGCATCCGGGATGGACGGCTCGTTGACGTCGATCTTCTGGAACCGGCGCACCAACGCACGATCCTTCTCGAAGAACTGACGATATTCCTTGTAGGTCGTTGATCCGACGCAGCGAATTGCCCCCGACGCCAACGCCGGCTTGAGCAGGTTCGAGGCATCCATGGCGCCGCCCGAGGTCGCGCCTGCGCCGATCACCGTGTGGATCTCGTCAATGAACATCACCGCGCCCGGATAGTCCTCGATTTCCTTGACCACCTGCTTGAGGCGCTCCTCGAAATCGCCACGATAGCGCGTTCCAGCCAGCAGTGCGCCCATGTCGAGCGAGAAGATCGTGGCACCGCGCAAGACGTCCGGCACGTCACCTTCGACAATGCGAAGCGCGAGGCCCTCGGCAATGGCGGTCTTGCCCACACCCGGATCGCCGACGAAGAGCGGATTGTTCTTCGAGCGGCGGCAGAGGATCTGGATCGTGCGCGAGATCTCGCTGTCACGGCCGATGAGCGGGTCGATCTTGCCTTTGGCGGCCTTCTCGTTGAGGTTGACGCAATAAGCCTCGAGGGCATCGGTCTTCGACTTCGCCTTCGGCTCCTCGGAGCTTCCCTGAATGGCTTCCTCTTCCTCCGCACCGTCGACATGACGGGTTTCAGACATGCCCGGGCGCTTTGCGATGCCGTGGGAGATGTAATTGACCGCGTCGTAGCGGGTCATGTCCTGATCCTGCAGGAAGTAGGCCGCATGGCTTTCCCGCTCGGCAAAGATGGCAACCAGGACATTGGCCCCGGTTACTTCCTCCCGGCCCGACGACTGGACATGGATCACCGCGCGCTGAATGACGCGCTGGAAACCCGCCGTCGGCTTGGAATCCTCCTCGCCATCGGTAACGAGGTTTTCAAGCTCGGTCTCGATATATTCAACGAGATTGCGGCGGATGGTGTCGAGATCGACGTTGCAGGCGCGCATGACAGCGGCCGCATCCTGATCATCAAGCAGAGCGAGCAGCAAATGCTCGAGCGTGGCGTATTCCTGCTGTCGCTCATTGGCGAAGGCAAGGGCCTGATGGAGAGCTTTCTCGAGACTACGCGAAAATGACGGCACGTGCGATATCCTTCATTTTTTCTCCATAACGCACTGCAGCGGGTGCTGGTGCTTACGGGCGAAATCCATGACTTGCGTCACTTTGGTCTCGGCGACTTCGTAGGAATAAATCCCGCATTCCCCGACACCGTGATGATGGACATGCAACATGATCCGGGTCGCCTCTTCCCTATTCTTCTGGAAGAAACTTTCCACGACATGAATCACGAATTCCATCGGAGTGTAGTCGTCGTTGAGGAGCAAAACCCGATAGAGGTTCGGGCGCTTGGTAACCGTCTTCGTCCTGGTGACAACGACGGTTCCGGAATCTCCATCGTCAAAATCAGCGCCGCCAGCCATTTCCAAGCCTATAGTCCTCGATTTCGTATCCGTCACACAGTCTACCAATCGCAGCGATTCAGTAAAAGCCTGAAGCCGGTATTGCGCCCAAAATCCGCATCAGATTGAAAAGACACCTGACCCGCCGATTTCAGCGACCGCCCTGCCAAGGCTGATGGGTGATTTGCTGGAACGAGCGGACCGGTACCCGGCGGCCCTCCAACACTGTCACTGTTTGATGTAGGTCGGCGGTTTGCGAATTAAAGGCTCGGAAGGGAGGGAAGTCCCGGATCGCAGAAGTTTGACTGCATCTGCAGCGGCCAACCCGAGAAAGATGCCATCGAAACGGCAGCACGCCACCGGACTGGTCCGAAGCACCCGGACACGAAAAAACCCGGCTCGCATGCGAACCGGGTTCAAATTTCAGGCAGGCGCGTCTCGGCGCACCTGACGGGCAAAGCTGTTACTTGCCCATCTTGCCCAGCATGCCTTCGTAAGGCTTGTAGACGTCCTTGGACAGGTCCGAATACATTTCGCCAAGCTTGGTCATCTCGCCGACGAAGCCTTCGTAGGCCGACTTGAAATATTCGCTCTGGGCCTCGAATGCCTTGTCGATGGACTTCGATGCGACGACCTTCTCGATCGCGGCAGAGCCCTCTTCGAAAGACTTCTTCTGGTAATCCGCCACTTCAGCGGCGATTGCCTGAAGACCCTTGGAAACAGACCCGAAGCTTTCCATGGCGATGTCCATGTTGTCTTTGCTCAGCTTCTGGATCTCGTCAAAATTGTTCAGCATTACAGGAGCCCTTCATACCAGCCGATCGTATCTCCCCCTCCGCCTGGAAGGGACACTTGATGATACGGATGGCGTTCCTTGGAATTGACCTTACGACACCCATTATATGCAGCGCACAATTCCTGTCAATGATTTTTTGCAGTGCAAAATAGAAGAGTGCATCTGATATAATCAAATAAAATTTCGCTGAAAATCACGTCAGAAAGCCAACTATACATACGAAAAATCAATAACCCTTAACAACAACGATAATGAATAAGAAACATCGATTTTATTTCAAATTAGATTCAATGTATACTTTGAAAAATAAATACATTTCGCGTCACGAGAAATTTAACTGTTCATTAATACTAAATTTCGCCTAACTTTTTTTGAGACTTGACGCTACTTCATTTACTCATTCGTAACCGCGTTTCCATCAGATTGGACGGCAAATCAGCGGCAAACGTGCCATTTGCGACGCATTTGTGTGTCCACATGGAGCTTTACGAGCCGCAAATCGCGTGACCCAAAATGGGATTTGTAACTGTGTTTGGTATGCGTCTGCTCAGCTTCGCACGAAATTTCAGTGGTTTGGCAAAGACAGCTGCGGTCGCAGCACTGACTGCGAGCCTGGCTGCATCCATGACGACCCCGGTCATGGCGAACAGCAAATACGCCGGCATCGTCGTCGACGCCAAGACCGGCAAGACCCTGTACGCCTCAAGCGCAGACGAACCTCGCTACCCGGCGTCGCTCACCAAGATCATGACGCTCTACGTGGTGTTCGAGGAACTGGAAGCGGGCCGCCTGTCGCTGAACTCGAAGCTCAAGGTTTCCAAGTATGCCTCCGGCCGGCCGCCGTCAAAGCTGGGCCTGAAGGCAGGGTCTTCGATCACCGTCAAGGATGCGATCCTCGCACTGGTGACCAAGTCGGCAAACGACGTGGCAACGACCGTTGCGGAAAACATCGGCGGTTCGGAAGCCAGGTTCGCCGAACGCATGACCCGCACCGCACGCCAGATCGGCATGTCGAAGACAACCTTCCGCAATCCGCACGGCCTGCCGAACTCCGGTCAGCGCACCACGGCGCGCGACATGGCGACCCTCGGCCGCGCTATCCAGGAACGCTTCCCGAAATACTACGAGTACTTCGACACCCGGGTCTACAGCTACAACGGCCGCCGCTATGGCAACCACAACAAGCTGCTCGGACGCGTGAAGGGTGTGGATGGTATCAAGACGGGCTACATTCGCGCCTCGGGCTTCAACCTTGTGACCTCGGTCAAGCGTGACGACCGCCACATCGTTGCTGTCGTCATGGGCGGCAAGACCGGGCGCTCCCGCGATGCCCAGATGGTAAAGCTCATCAACGGCTACCTGAAGAAGGCAAGCCGCGGCCCGAAGACAGCACCGGCCCTCGTCTCTCGTGGCACAACGCCTGTCTTCCGCGCAGCGGCCCTCGATGAGATTCCGCTGCCAAACGACAAGCCGGAGACGATCAAGACCGCCCCTGCCCCGCAGATGGTTCTGGCCATGGCAAAGCCGGACGCATCCCCCAACGATCCGACCCAGCTTGTGACCGGCACCGTTCCGGTCCCGCCGAAGCAGGTGGAGTCCCGCATGGCTGCGACCTTCGATGTCGCCGGCCTGGCTCCGGTGCCTCAGGAGGCGCCGGCCAACGACAACCTCGTCACGGCCTCCGCCAATCCGGTCGTCACAATGGTGGATGTTGCTCCGCTGCCGCGCCAGATGCCGGAAAGCCAGAAGGAAACGGTTACCGTTGCCACCAGCGACAGTTCCGAGCAGGAGCCGGGCTGGCAGGTCCAGATCGCGGCGGCCGAAAGCGAAACCGGTGCGATCGAGATGCTCAAGCGCGCCAAGTCCAAAACCGGGTCTGCGCTGCGTTCGCGCACTCCCTACACCGAACCGGTCGAGGCCAATGGCCAGACCCTCTACCGCGCACGTTTCGTCGGCTTTGAAACGAAGACCGCCGCCCTGCGCGCCTGCAAGACCCTGAAGCAGGCGAAGTTCGCCTGCTATGCCATCTACCAGTAAAGCGTAACGGATGTCGTCAATGTCTTCTGAGAAGCGTGTCTTTAGCCTCGTTGAGTTTCGCAGCCAGGAACGCGGTGCCTCCATGGTCGGGATGCAACCGCTTCATCAACCGTCGGTGCGCGGCTCGGATTTCCGCGTCCCCGGCGCCGGGAGAAAGCCCCAGGACCTGGTAGGCCTCCTCATCTGTCATGGCGCCAGAGCTCGCCGTGCTTCCATGCCGCTCTGCTCCATCCGCCTCGAAGTCTTCTCGCCATCCGGCAAGCCGGCGGTCGAGATAAGCTTCGACTAGCGCCCTGCTCTGATCATCCGTTCCCGCCTCGACCCAAAGGACCTTCAACTGCTCCGGGTCGAGGTCCTCCAGTTCACTGCCGTCGAACTGCCCGGCCAGGACCTTTCCACGCATTGCGCCACTGTCGTGGTCGAGTTCCATCTCGATCAGCGCCGTCCGCACCTTTGACGTCTGTCCCGGCGTCGGACGCGAACGCCCCGATCCACCGCGCATCCCCAGCAAGGTCAGGCCGAAGCCAGCTGCCCCGATCGCAAAGGCAACCCTTCCCGTCAGTCCGAGAACCAGCGCAAGCAGCAAGAGCGCGACACCGCTCGCTGTCTTGATCTTTCGGGCCAGATCGGCGGGGTTTGCCTTCACGAAGGACTGGAGGCCGAACAGCAGGAAGGCAAGAACGGCGGTACCAACAAGAAAATAGATCATCCGCTCATTTCATCTGTTCGATCAAAAGCCGCGCTCCGGCTCCACCGGTCTTTTCCAGCGCCATCAGGGCAGCCCGGCCACCCGAGGCAAAGACTGCGACGGCTTTCAGAAGGTCGGCAAGCTGGCGCGCCGAACCGGTGTCGAACCGGCAATAGGCGCCACGCGTCAGCCGGGCGATCTCCCGGAATGCCTGTGCCGCAACCGGGTCATCCCCTTCCTGAAACAGGAACACCGGTACACCCAGAAGGCCAAGCTCACCGGCGCGGGCGCACAGGTCATCAACGTTTTCCTCCATGCAGTCGCCAACATAGACAACCGCTGAAACCTTCTTGTCACGGGCATCATTGAGGGCGGCGGCAAGCACCTTGCGGATCTGCGTTCGCCCCCCCTGACAGGCAATCCGCGACATGGCCGAGGCGAGTTCCTTGCCGTTCGCAAACCAGCGCGAGGCCTTGCATTCGCCGAAACCGCGGAAATAGACCAGCTTGATCTGGAGGCCTGAAATCTTGTCGGCCTCACGGAACATCTCCGCCTGAATCTGGCACGCCTCGTCCCAGGTCGGCTGCCGGCTCATCGTGGCGTCGAGCCCGAAGATCAGGCGGCCGATCGGCAACTGGCTGTCCGCGGCCGGCTTCAGCACTGCGGCATTGCGCAGGAAGGCAGCCACATCACCTGCATTCGACACGCTTGCAACCTCGCCCTGCGGGGTCGCTCCATCCGGTTTCAGCCCTGCGCTCTTCTCGCTGGCTCGGGGCACACGCCCTGGCATCTGATTCTCCCGGCTCGGTTCCGTAACTCTTTCAACTTGGGCTGTGGAACCGCGCTTGGCAAGTTGACGCCGGACGAATGGCGGTCAGGCCCGCGCGCTCACCTGGCGGATGCGCCCGCGTCTGCGCAGGTAGAATTCGGCAATGATCAGATTGGGAACCCAGCACAGCCAAGCGATTGCCGGATAGGCAGTCGAGAAAGAAAGACCTGCCGCCATCGAACTTCCGAGATAGAGCCGCAAGGTGACTGCGGCAAAAGTCAGCGCCGCCGAGCGGATCATCCAGCGCCTGTGAGCCGGAATATTACGCCGATACCCTTCAAGAAGACCCATGAGCGTCGTTCCCAGCCAGAAGATGGCAAGGAGCGCAAATCCTGCTCCGGCGAGCGGCCCTGCGGTCGTCTTGGCAGCAAGGTCAAACGAAGCAAGACCCGAACCGAGGATCAGCAGGACATAGACGCGGCCGAGCCAGCGGTGGAGCCGTGGGCGGGCATTTCGCAGACGAGCGCTGAACTGGACAGGTAACAGGGCAAGGGTGAGCGGAGCGATCGCGATATGGCCGTAGAGTAGCAGCTCGTTGCCCCCGAGGTGATGGGCCATGAAGTTCATTGCCTCGGCGACCCCAAGAGGCACGAACCGATACGAGACCAAGGCTATCGCGAGACAGGAAATGGCAGCCAAGACCGCCAGGACCTGATGGAAACGTGAGACGGTTTGCATGGCAATCTCCCTAACTTGACATTGTCAAGATAAGTGAAAACTTGACAGCGTCAAGTCATTTTCTACAGTTCCCCAATGACTCAGACGAAACAGACACGCAAAAGAGACGGCACACTTCGAAGCGACCTGGTGGCTGCCGGCATCGATATTCTGAAAGAAAAAGGCATGGAGGGGCTGAGCCTGCGCGAGTGCGCGGCACGCGCCGGTGTGTCCCATGCAGCCCCCGGTTATCACTTCAGGAACTTGGCGGGCCTGAACACGGCCATTGCTGCACAAGGCTTCAAGCTTTTTGCCGACGCCATGGACAACCGGCGCAAGACTGCCGACGCCACCCCTTCCGCGCAGCTGCAGGCGATCTGCGAGGGCTACCTGGATTTTGCCAGGAGCCACCGGGAGCTGTTCCTGTTCATGTTCTCAGGGCAGGAGTTCTCGGGCGACAACGACGACTTTGGTGAGGCATCCGGCCGGGCCTACGCGATCTTGCGCGAAACCTGTTCGCCGCTGGTGCCTTCCGGATCCGACCCGGAGGAGATCGAGCTTCTGGTCTGGTCCCTGATCCACGGCTATTCTCACCTGGCCACGGTCAACAAGAAACGCCCGACACGGCTTGGAGAGGCGCTTCCGCCCTTCCCTGCGCTTCTGGCACATCTTGACTTCAAGAACGTGAAATAGCCCGTCAGATCAGGCAAAGCTCGGAAAGGTCGCGGCGCATGCTCTCCGGCATGGAGCCGCCACCGCCAGCTCCCCGTATGTCCGCCGGAGCCTCTTCCGCCTTCAGGTAACGCCACCCCTGAAACGGGCGCTTAGGCTGGTATTGGGTCAAGATGAGCCTTGGCTCCAGCACGAGGTCACAACGTTTCACTCCGGCCTGATCCGTAAAGGGACGGATGTCCAGAAGATGCTGACGGACCTGGATGCGGCCCTTGATCACCCAGTAAAGCGAGCCGCCGTCGAGAAGCTCTTCCCGCCGTGTCGGCACCATCCGCGTGGTATGGATCTGTTCTTCCGGCAGCCCGGCGGCACGCTGTTGTTCGACCCGAAAGTCCACCCAGGCTTGGAGACTTTCGACGCTGTCCGCGCCGACGCAGAGCTTTACGAGATGCAAGGTCATGCCTTCTGACCTAGCAAGATGCCCCGGATCGTCAACGCCCGTAATCGCGAAGGAGCGCGTTTTTGCACAGGTTGAACCTGGTTTCGGATTCCCTGTGCACCCTGCCTGCCGGATTAGGCTCGAATTTCCGCCCGTGCACAAAGCAATTATTCAACATTTCGGCCTATCGTCGGCGCAACCGACTTGATCGCCGCGAGCCGCCAATGTCCAGACTTCGAACCGCCCTTATCTGCCTGATTGTCTATGTTGTATCGTCGAGCACGGCCGCTGCTCACGGCGAGCACTCGAAGGAGACGCTCGCGCTCGGCGATTTCAAGATCGTCAACACTGGCGGCTTCGTCGAGGAAAACGGCCAACGGCGCCCGATGGCGGTCGACGATGCAATGGGAACCGTCGATCTGGCAATCTCTGACGACAAGTCCGGAATGACGCTTGAAATCAACGGCAGCCGCATAGAACTGTTCGCATTGGAGAACGGACTTGCGTCCTTCCGCTGGGATGCAGATGAAACCAACCTGCTGCATCAGGAAGACATTCTCGACGTATCGGGCAAGGAAAGCCTTGAACAGGTACACGCGTGGGCCGCCGAGATCGACTGGCCGGACATGGGCAATGTGACCATGGTTCTGTTCAACTACAGCCAGAAGTCATATGGCGGCTTCCTGATCAGCAAGCCGGAAGGCAGAACCATCGTGCGCCAGATGGAGTTCCATCGTCTCACTGGGCCTCGGCACAGGGCTGACGACGTATTCTCATACAATTCACCGGAGCATCGGCGCTGAGCTATCCCACTGCCGACTGCCGGGTATCGGCATCGGTTTGAACAAACAAAAAGGGCGCGGTTTCCCGCGCCCGTCGTTCCAAACCGGGTCTGGTCTCACTTTGCAGCTACAACAGCCTGTTGTGCGCTTTCAACATCGTTGAAGAGAACCAGCATCGCCAGCGCGCCTCCAAGAGCGACCACCGTCCAGACGGTGACACCCCAGCAGGACTTTTGCACGTTTTCGTCCATGAAAACCCTTTGATGTGTTCGACCACTCCCGGGAGGGAGAATGTGGCCTCATTGCGGCGAGGAGTTAAGGGATCACTAACCGTTTCGCAAGTGCAAAAAATATGCACCAGCCCTGCATAAATCGCAGAGGAGTACAACTCCCCTTGTTTTCCAACGAATTAGGTAGCGCTGGCCCTTACAAAAAGGATCGGTTAAACACTTGGAAAAGCACGTTCGTCGAGGGAGATACGGTTAATTTCTCCCGCAACTGTCAGGATCCGGTCCCTTGCTGAAATCCCTCTCGCTTCATGACTACATTTCGGTCGGCTGGTTTCTTTTCGCGTGGTTCGGCTTCAACTTCCTGATCGACGTCAGTCCGCTGAAGAAGAAGACCCTGTCGGCTACCATGGAGGTTTACCGGCGCGCGTGGATGCGAACCATGACCACCCGCCCGGTGCGCATCATGGACACCGCCATCATCTCCGGACTGCAGCAAGGTACGGCGTTTTTCGCCTCCACCGCGTTGATTGCCATCGGTGGCGGCTTTGCCCTGCTCGACTCCACCGACACGATCCTCCAGCTGGCCGGCGATCTGTCGATACCTGTCGAGCAGACACGCGCCCTGTGGGAGGTCAAGGTGCTTGGCCTGATGTTGATCCTGGCCTATGCCTTCTTCAAGTTCGGTTGGGCCTACAGGCTGTTCAACTACGCCTCGATCATCATGGGCAGCGTCCCGGAAATCGGCCGCGCGGAAGACAGGGTCATCCTTGAAATCGCCGACAAGGCAGCGGAACTGAACGTCCTTGCCGGACGTCACTTCAATCGCGGACAGCGCGCCTTCTTCTTCGCGATCGCCTTTCTGGCCTGGTTCGCCGGACCGATCGCCTTTGCCGCGACGACGCTTGCAGTGCTTCTGGTACTGCTAAGGCGTCAGTTCGCCTCGCGCTCACGGCTGGCCGTCCTGGCTGCCGTCTCCGGGCACCACTTGGATGCATCGCCTGCCGCCAGCGAAGGCGAGTACACCGAGACAGGTTCGTCGAACCCCTTCACCTGATACTGGCCATAAAGACCGGCGCGGCAGCCCATGATGTCGGCAATCGCGTCGGAGACCAGAACTTCAACGTTGAGGTCCTTGGCCAATTCCGCGATACGTGCCGCAAGGTTGACGACCGGTCCGATCACCGTGAAATCCAGACGCGTGTCACTACCGACATTGCCGAAGAATACGTCTCCGGCATGCAACGCGATACCGACGCTCATGTCAGGTGTCTGCGTACAGATGTTGACCGCGTTGATTTCCTTGATCTTCTGGGTCGTTTCCCGCGCTGCCATCAGCGCCCGGCGTGCGGCGTCTGCGGCATCGTCCTCCGTCTCGTACGGAAAGATCGCCATCACTTCATCGCCGATGAACTTCAATACCTCGCCGCCATGAGCCTCGACGGCACCGGTCATTGCGCCGAAGTACTTGTTCAGGAAAACCACCAGCTTGTCTGCCGGAAGTTCGTTTGACAGCTTGGTGAAACCGCGCAGGTCGGCAAAGCTGACGACAGCAGAGATCCACTCGCCCTCGCCCCGCTTGATCGTGCCGTTCAGCACCCGGCCACCGGCGCGCGGACCGACATAGGTGTCAAGCAGCGTCGCCGCGGTCCGGCGCAAGGTGTACATCTCGCAAACCAGTGCCAGAGGCTGGATGATCGATTCAAGAACGCCGATGTGGCCATCTGAAAAACCATCCGGGGCCTTGGTGGCGAATGTCAGCGCCTTGATCGAGCCATCTGAAAAGTGCATCGGCAACGCGATGTAATCGGTGTAGCCGTCCTGGCGCAGGTCATCGATAACACCGAACTCGCCGGGTTCCACCTTTGGGCCGATCTTGCAACGCACAGCCCGGCCTTCCGTGTAGACGATCTTCAGCGGGCTGTTTTCGTAGCGCCCGTCAGCCTCGTCGCTGGCCATATAGCGCCGGAGCTCGCGCGTGCCGGAACTTTCCCAGACGGCAGCTTCAGCGCGCACATTCGGGTGAAGAAGCATGATGGCCGTGGTGATCCGGTCAGCGGGCACGCCCCCTGAGGTCAGGCGTTTCGCCAGTTCCTCGATAAGCTCAAGGCTGTCATCACGGCTGACGGCATCGGCATAGAGCCATTGAACGATGTCCGCTGCGACCAGCGGCGCTTCCATGACCATGGATCAGGTTCCTCGAATTCGCGAATACTTCCAATATGGGTATTTCCGCCGCGTTAGAAAAGAGGCGGCAATCATTACGGCCGAACTTCCTTCCCTTGACGGCGTCTTTGGCCGGATCCCAACGCTCTGCGTCCTGAAATTCAACTCCCGCAAGGGTCTCAAAACGCTCACAGACGTGCAGAACCATCCGCCAAAATACCAATGATTGCGTGTAACGGTCTTTTACGCAATTTTCTGTAGCATGCCTGCGAGGAGGACTTCAGCGATGACCGAGCCGAAGGACATGCCACATTCGCGAACCGAGATAGGCAAAGCCGAGCTTGAGTTGTCGGCAACGCCGTTTTTCAACGACATCATCCGGGAGTTGACCGGAGCGTTGCAGGACGTTGTCGGCCAGCGTGAGACCGAAGGGTTCATTTCTCTGGTGGGAGCCCGGATAGGCGTCTCGATCAACCAGAGCTATCGAAACGCCCTCGAGGTCGCCGAGCTGTCGAGGGAGCAAATCTCGCAGGTTCTCGTCGACCTGAAACGCAGGATCAGCGGACAGTTTCAGGTTGAATACGAAGATGAAGAGAAGATCGTTCTGAGCAACAGTCGCTGTCCATTCGGGAGCAACGTTATCGACCGGCCATCTCTTTGCATGATGACGGCCAACGTGTTCGGCAGGATCGTCGCCGACAATACCGGCTATGCCCGTGTGGACATCGAGGAAGCGATCGCTCGCGGAGACAAGGGGTGCAAGGTCATCGTCTATTTCAATCCGCCCGAACGGCCGGACAACGTCAGCAAAGAGTTCTTCAGGGTATCGAGCTAGATGCCACAGACGGAGCGAATAGTCCGCCACATCATCGCCCTGATGCCAGATCCGATTGCCGTGGTCGACCGCCGCGCCGTGGTGAAACTCCTGAACCCGGCTGCGGAAGAAATGCTCCGGCTTGCGCCCGGCACAGCAATACACGACTCCCTCGCGCTCGACGCAGACGCATCAGGCAAGCTGTTGGAATTTCTTGGACATTGCCTGTCGACGGTCCAGCCGGTTCCCACCCGCATCATTCGTCCCTCGGCTGGCGATGCCATTGTTTACGGAACACGGCTCGACCTTCCCGGCGACAGGCATGGCAAACTCGTCCTTTTACGCTTCGATCAACGCCTGCAACTTGCGGCAAAATTCGCGGTCCTGAATGACGAACTCTCCGACATGACAGACCGCGCCCGGCATCATCACAGCCAGAAGAGCTTCCTTCAGGACATGGTCATTCGCGATCCGCTGACCCAGGTTCTGAACCGGCGCGGTTTCGAACAGCTCATGTCACGTGAATTTAAAAGGGCAAGGCGCCATGGCCGCCGCATGTCCATGGCCGTTCTCGACCTTGATCACTTCAAGTCCATCAACGATCGCCATGGCCATCAAGTCGGAGACAAGGTCCTTCAGCACTTTGCAGCACTTTGCCAGGACAGCGTACGTCAGGAAGACTATGTCGCACGGATCGGTGGCGAGGAATTCGCGGTGGTCATGCCGGAGACCAATCTCCTGGAAAGCAGCATTGTCATCGACCGCCTGATCCAAACGGTGAAGTCGACAAGCATGAGTCTGGAAGACTTCGATCTTACCTACTCCGTGAGCGCAGGCGTGAGCCAATTGCGCCAGAATGAGGATCTCAGCGACCTGATCAACAGGGCCGACGCCAATCTTTACATCGCAAAGGAAAATGGGCGCGGACGGTACGTCTCGGATCGACCTTCCTCGCGTCCAGCTGTCGATGAGACAAATGAAAGGCCGTGCCGGCCGCCGGGGCGCTAAGATCGCGCCGGGAAAAGCGACGAGGTCTTGCCGGTCATCCAGTAGGCCAAGAGACCCATCCACTCACGGGCCGCAATGTCAAAGCGTCTGAGGCCTTGCGACACTCCCGAGAAGCCTAGCCCGGCATCGCTCCAGCCACGAGTGCGCCAATCGACGGGATAGGCGACGATACCGTCCCAACCGGCCTGCCTGAAGACGCCGACTGCACGCGGCATGTGGTAGGCAGAGGTTATGAGAAGCCAGCGCTGCCCAGGCTGTGGTTCAAGAAGTTGACGGGTGTAGACGGCATTCTCGACGGTATTGCGTGACTTCGCTTCCAGAGTGATGCGTCCAGGCTCGATGGCAAAGTCCCGGAAAAGGGCCGCGGCTCCATCCGCTTCCGTTGTTTGTCCCGGCACGAGAAGACCATGACCGCCGGTATGGACAATCGGCACCCCGGGCAAGCGCCTGGCCAGTCCCGGAACCACTGCCAGGCGTTCTGCGGCAGTCGTGAGTGCCGGCTCGCCCCGTGCGCCCATGACAATCGTGTCGAGTGCGCCCCCCAGAACGATGATGCCATCGATATCGGCAATTTCCGCAGGCCGCTGAAACCGCTCCTCCAGCGGCAGGATCAGCCAGTTGGCCGCTGGACCAAGCCCCGCCAATGCGATCAACCCGACGCACGACAGGACCATCCAGCGCCCGGCGCCCCGCCACCTTGTAAAGAGCAGCAGACAGCCGACAGCAGCTCCGAAGACCAGGGCATTGGACGGCTGCAGGAAGAAGAAAGCGACCTTCGATAGAATGAAAAACACGTTCATATCCAATTACTTGAAATGCCAACGCCATCAAGAGGTCAAGCAAAACCTGCATTAGGGCCCAAACCGTCAGGAGCGTGACCCACGTCACAGGCTCCGCGCCCGGCTTGCGCCAGTGTGACCCTGTCGAATGACATGTTCAATGTGGGGCAACAAAATGACAATTTACATGAAGCTTGGTGGACGTCCGGCGATGACGAGGGCTCTTGATGACCTCTTCGGCCGCCTCAACGCAGACCCGAGCCTTGCGCCGGCAGCAACGTCCATGGACAGTGAGATCCGGGCAGATCTCCTTGAGTTCCTCATCTTTTTGGCGGGCGGTTCCCCGGTCTATGACGGACTGCCGGTCTCGAAGATGCTTTCTCCCCTTTGTCCGACCAATGAGGCCTTCGACGATTTCGTCGACCATGTGGCCACATCGATGATCGGGACGGAGCGCCCGGTGCGCATCGAGGCGGACCTAAGGTTGATGCTGGAGCATATCCGCCCGCACGTCGTCGACAGGAACCCGGACAGGTTCATGAGTTCGGCAGACGGAAACGCCGTCGCATAGGACGCCAGCTCTGGCACACAAATAAAAACGCCGGCGAAATCGCCGGCGTTTTTATTTTGAAGCCTAGAGAAGCGTCAGCCCAACTCGGACACGTTGGTCACGACCTTGCCGACCAGGCCATACTCGATGCCCTCGGCCGGGCCCATCCAGTAATCGCGGTCCGTGTCCTTCTCGATCCGCTCGATCGGCTGGCCGGTCGCATCGGCGAAGATCTTGTTCAGGCGATCACGCATCTTGATGATCTCCTTGGCCTGGATCTCGATGTCGGTCGCCATGCCGCCTGCGCCACCGGACGGTTGATGCAGCAGGAAGCGGGTGTTCGGGGTGCAAAAGCGCATTTCCTTCGGCACCGAGACGTAGATCAGCGCGCCGGCGCTCGCGACCCAGCCCATGCCCAGGATACGGACTTCCGGGGAAATGAACTTGATCGTGTCGTGGATCATGTCGCCCGACTCGACGTGGCCGCCCGGCGAAGACACGATCACGGTGATCGGATCGTTGGAAACCTGAGCAAGTGCCAGCAGGCGCGCGCAGACGTCCCGGGCCATGTCCTGTGTTACAGGACCGGTAATCAGAACGGTGCGCGCCTCGAACAGATGCTTGTCGACCTGGATCGACGGCTGGCTCTTGGCTTTCTCGTCTTCCTCGTCGTCGAGGCGGGCGGGCACCGTTGTTGAATAGTTTTTCATGCGCAGGATTGGCTCCATTGACTATGCGCCGGCTCAACGCCGGCAGGTTCTCACCCATGTGTATGCGAAGCGGACGCTTGTCGCAAATTCCATGGCATGTTGTACGCGAAAAAGAGTTATCAGTTCGGCAACGAAATCCCGTTCTTCATATCATTCCGGGCCGCTCGGATGATCGGAAACCATAGTGCGGTTCGAGCCGACGACCAGATGCCAGACGAGCGCAATCGCAAACGGCAACGAAGGCCAGATGAACCAAAGCGTCGACAGGCCGCTGGTGACAAGATTGAGCAGGAAAAAGCCGAAGATGAAAAGCACGCAGGCCCTGATACGTCTCGGCTGACGGCGCAGCCAGGCGCGTGCCTGCTCGAAACCGCTGGCAACCGCATGAGTGTCCGCCTCAAGGCCATGGTGGCTGCGGGCACGGCGCGGAATTTCCGCCGACACCTGGTCTTCCGGTGCATTCCGGCCGTCCAGCCGCACGCGGTATGCCTCGACCGGCTCGCTGACATTCTTGATTGTCTGGAGCCCAGCACTGTCGAAGCCGAGAGCGAGCTTGGAACGGACCTGGTCATGGACCGACTGGCTGAGCATGATGCCGCCTGTCGGCGCCAATTCCTGAAGCCGGGCTGCGATGTTGACGCCATCCCCATAGATGTCGTCGCCCTCGACCATGATGTCGCCGAGATTGATCCCGATGCGGAAGTCCATCCGCTCGTCAGGATTGAGATCTGCGTTGCGAACGGACAATTCCTGCTGGATATCGACCGCACACTGGACCGCTTCGATGACGCTGGAAAACTCGATGATGACGGCATCGCCCCAGGTATTGACGATACGGCCCTGGTGGCGCTCCGTCAGCCCGCTCATGATGGCACGATAGGCTTTCAGCCGGTCCAGTGTCCCGTCCTCGTCCCGCTCCATGAGCTGGGAGTAGTGCGCCACGTCAGCACACATGACGGCCGCCAATCGGCGTCTTGCCCGTTCCATTCCGTTACCCCACTTCGTCTCTTTCTAGGAATGGGATGGTGCGGCGCAAATTTCAACGCCGGATGTGTCGCAAACTGCATCCGGCTCGACGCAAAAACCACAATACATGTCAGAGCCTGGCAATTAACTTACTGTTTCGGTTAGTCTTTTCAGCGCAGCCATGGCCTTGTCAGCAAGCGTATCGGGCACAAAGACATGATCGTGAAAATAGGCTGCGACGACATTGGCCGGGATACCGGCCGAAGCGAGCGCCGCCGAAACGGCAGCCGTCAGACCGACGGCCTCCAGCGCGGAATGAACGGTCAGCGTAATCCTGCGGAAAGCGTCGGCTTCGGCCACACCGAGCTGCCGGGCGGTCTCCCGAGACACGATGGCCGTGATGCCCTCAGCTTCCGATATCATCGCCAGCGGGCGATGCCTCGCCAACTCGTCGAGCGTGGTATCGGCAAACGTGCAGAAAACGTAGACTTCCGGATCCAGTTCAGGCCGCATTCCAGCGATCAGTTTTTGAAGATCCGCTTCGCCGGCCATCGGCAGTTCCTCTCTGGTGCAGGCTGCGTGACACCCCGTCTGCAGCATCGGGAGCTGAGCCCCTGTCTAGTCGCATCCGGACGAGGACGGAATCCCGCTTGGGAGGATCGTCCCGCAAAGGCGTGCTCCTTCGAGCTGATCTTTATCTATGAACAGCCCGGAAAGGTCGAGACCGGTGAGATCGACGCCGACAAGGTTGCAGATGCTCGCTCCGGGAAGGTTCTCGAACGCCGCGTAGATGCGCCCATCGGGCAACTTCAAGGCCCGGCCCTGCCTCATGAGGTCATCCAGCATAGCGGAGACATAGCTGTCGCGCGGCTCCTCGGCCCCATAACACGAACCGCTCTCTGCCCTTGCGCTGTCGGGAAGAACGAGAAAGGCGAGGCTACCGCTGAGGAAAAGTGCGAACCTGGTGAACATCTCCCGAGCCTAGCACGCTCGGCTCGACTTGCCAGCTTACCAGGGGATCGGCTGGCCCATATGATCGAAGAAGCGGCCTGTGTCCTTCGCCGTCAGGGACTGGACGACATTCGCAAGACGCGAGGCGGCCTCGTCCGGGGACTGGACGTCGAGACCGTTCTTGGCAAACCCCTCGGTCAATGGCGTTGCGACCGTTCCCGGATGAAGCGCGACGCAAATCGCGTCGGGCCTTTTGCGGCCAAGCTCGACCGAGGCGGTGCGCACCATCTGATTGAGCGCAGCCTTGGCCGCCCTGTATCCGTACCAGCCGCCGAGATGATTGTCGCCGATCGACCCGACCCTGGCCGACAGGGTCGCAAACACGCTCCTGCCCTCCTTGGGCAGCAGCGGCAGAAAATGCTTCATCACCAGAGCCGGGCCGACGGCGTTGATGGCGTAGGAGCGCGCAAGGGCCTCCGGATCGATCTCGCGCCAGGACTTTTCCGGGCCCCTGCCCTCCAGCGTCAGGCCGCCGGTGGCATCAAAGACGAGACGAATGGGACCATGGATGCCCGCCTGTTCGCCCGTCCAGCGCGCAGCCTGTTCGATCGTTGCCTCATCCAGAAGATCCAGTGGCGGCTCGCTCGACCGGCTGAGGCCCAGAACCCGTCCATAGGCCGCGCTCGCCTCGAGTGCCCGAACGAGCGCGGACCCGATGCCGCCATTCGCTCCGATCACGATGGCCGTTGCCGTGTCCATGATGCCTCCGACTGTCGTTTCATCAAGCTACGCAGCAGGAGGCCATCAGGATCATGCAAAAGGGCGGGCGCTGCCGATCTGGCAACGCCCGCCCCCGCAAGTTGAGCAAGAACCGGTTACTTGGTCTTGTTGAACAGCTCGCGCCCGATCAGCATGCGCCGGATCTCGGACGTGCCAGCCCCGATTTCGTAGAGCTTGGCATCGCGCAGGAGACGGCCCGTCGGGTACTCGTTGATGTAACCGTTACCTCCGAGAAGCTGGATCGCGTCCAGAGCCACCTTGGTGGCATTCTCCGCGGCATAGAGGATCGCTCCAGCTGCATCCTCGCGCGTGGTTTCGCCGCGGTCGCAGGCCTGGGCCACGGCATAAACGTAGGCCTTGGTGGCATTCATCGAGACATACATGTCCGCGACCTTGCCCTGCACCAGCTGGAAGGTACCGATCGGCTGGCCGAACTGCTCGCGCTCGTGAACATAGGGGATCACGATATCCATGGCGGCCTGCATGATGCCGATACAGCCTGCCGACAGAACGGCACGCTCGTAGTCGAGACCGGACATCAGAACGTTGACGCCCTTGCCGACCTCGCCGAGGACGTTTTCTTCCGGCACCTCGCAATCCTGGAATACCAGTTCGCCGGTCTCCGACCCGCGCATGCCGAGCTTGTCGAGCTTCTGGGCAACGGAGAAGCCCTTGAAGTCCTTCTCGACCAGGAAAGCCGTGATGCCCTTCGGGCCCGCTTCCGGATCGGTCTTGGCGTAGATGATCATCGTGTCGGCGCAAGGTCCGTTGGTGATCCACATCTTCGAGCCGTTGAGGACGTATGTGTCGCCCTTCTTTTCCGCGCGCAGCTTCATCGAGACGACATCGGATCCGGCACCCGGCTCGGACATGGCCAGGGCGCCCACATGTTCGCCGCTGACCAGCTTGCCGAGATAGCGCTTCTTCTGCTCGTCACTGCCCCAGCGGCGCAACTGGTTCACGCACAGATTGGAGTGCGCGCCGTAGGACAGGCCGATGGAGGCCGAGGCCCTGCTGACTTCTTCCATGGCGATGCAGTGCTCGAGATAGCCGAGACCCGAGCCGCCCCATTCCTCTTCAACGGTGATGCCGTGGAGGCCGAGGTCGCCCATTTCGGGCCACAACTCGCGGGGGAACCAGTCTTCCCGGTCGATCTTGTCGGCCAGTGGCGCGATGCGGTCCTGAGAATAGGACCGCACGCTGTCACGCAGCATGTCGGCGGTCTCGCCCAGGTTGAAGTTGAAGGACGGAAAGTCGTTCCGGATCATCTTGGTTCCTCCCAGCGGCGCTTGTCGTAGCGCACGAATTTGCTCAACGTGCCCACATGGTCATAGAGCCTGCGGGCCGTGTGATTGTCGTGGTGCGTGTGCCAATAGACGTTGGTGCAGCCTTTGGCCTCGGCCGCGGCGTAGACACCTTCGATCAGCTTGCCGCCGATACCGCCGCCTCGAATGGACGCATCAACGTAAAGGTCTTCCAGGTAGCAGGTCGGCGCGATCGCCCAGGTGCTCGCATGGGCGAGATAATGAACAAAGCCGACCAGCTTGCCTTCCCTCTCGGCAACCAGGGCGTCGTGATACCCCTCGCCCAACAGCCGTTCGAACAATGTATCTGTGATCTCCTGCGCAAGCGTCTGCTCGTAGAAGGTCAGATAGCCCTGCCATAGCGCTTCCCATTGGGCACGGTCGTCGCGGCGCAGCGGGCGGATCTCGATTTCGCTCGTCATCAGTCGTTCAGCCCTTCCAGGCACATGAGAGTGAAGAGGCCGGTCGCGACATGCACCTGTCCGTTTTCCTCAAGGCCGTAGACATCGCCCCGGGCAATGGTCAGCGTCCTTCCCGGCTTGATGACCCGGCCTCTGGCGACCAGAGTTGGAGCCTTCGCCGGGTTGAGAAGATTGATCTTGTATTCGCTGGTCAACACGCCCGAACCGGCGGGGAACAGGGACAGGGCAGCATAGCCAGCTGCGGAATCGGCGATCGATGAAGTGGCTCCGGCGTGAAAATAGCCATGCTGCTGGGTCAGGTCGTCCCGCAGTTCTATCTCCAGATCAACGGCACCGGGCGCGAGATGTGTCATGCGCGCGCCGAGTGTTGCCATGAATGGCTGGCGGGCAAAACTCGACCGCACCCGCGCCTCCCAGTCTGGGTCTTTCGGCGTCAGCAACATCACGCGTCCTCCGCAACGGGAAAGGCATTCGCGAAGAATTCGTCCGGATCCATCCCGAGTTCGGCCATTCGGGACCGGCACCCGGCCTCAACGTCATCCAGATCCTTGAGGGACGCCTCCAGATCACGCCGCTTCTCCAGCAATTCGGCGCGCCGGTCGGCGATCTTCTGCATCAGCAGTCGCAGCTGCCCTGGTTCGCCGGGAGCCTTGCCGTACATCTCGATGATCTCGCTGATCTCGGCGAGCGAAAACCCGAGCCGCTTGCCACGCAGGATCAGTTTCAGGCGCGTCCGGTCCGTCGGCGTGTAGAGCCTTTGCCTGCCCCGGCGTTGCGGCGAAAGCAGACCCTGCGCCTCGTAGAATCGAAGGGTCCGGGTGGTTATGCCGAATTCCTGCGTGAGCTGGGTGATGGTGTAGAGTCGTTGCATGGTTCCCCCTGGGGAGAACCCTTCATTCTTTTTACGTTAAAGTCAACAAGATCGAATTTAATCAATAAATGCAATGTTTTGAAAGTTACCGCATCAACTGATCCAGTGTCATGCCCGCCGCCAGCACGTTGAGGTCCACATCGCCGGTGATCCCGGCAACACTGCCTCGCTGATGAAACTGCCAGACGGTCCAGTCGCCAGCATAGTCCGGCGACCGCCACATGGACCGCACCCACAATGGCCGGGTCAGCCCCTGGTTGGCAAGATAGGTCTCGTAGGCATCGCCGGGCGCATAAAGCATCACCCGGTGCCCGGTTGCCGTTTCGACCTTCGCGACGAAGGCCGAAACTTCCTTGTGCACGTCGGAAATCGCAGGGCGCGAGGCGCAGTTGCCCTCGAATTCGATGTCGAGAACAGGTGGCAACATGGCTTCGCCGCGCGGCAGGACGCCCAGGAAATTGTCGGCCTGCAGCTCGCCGGGCCTGCAAAGGGAGAAGAAGTGATAGGCACCGCGGGCAAGACCGGCCTCGCCTGCACCGCTCCAGTTGGCTGAGAACGACCGATCCTGAAAATCGCCGCCCTCGCTTGCCTTCATGTAGACGAAGGCAACGTCATCTGTAGCAACATTCGCCCAATTGATGGGCCCCTGGTGATGAGAGACATCAATCCCACGGACAGGATAAATCGAACGATCCGGCTCCCAGCTCATGAAAAAGATCGCAACTCCGGCAATCGAGAGAACAGTTCCGATGGTTACATAAAACGCGATCTTCAAGACAAGCTGCAAGAAATACATGTGCCCCCGGTTCCCGAAATGAATGGTCTGAAATTCCGACTCAGGCCAGAACGGCCAGCGGTCTCAACACATACCGTTACGGCAAAGACATGCAACCCATTGAACTGCCTTGAATGGCAAACCTCGAGAATGCGCGCAGATCAGTCGTTGGCAGCTATTCGTGGAAATTCGGCCACAGTGGCGCACATGCAAGCTCCAGAACGTTCCCGGCAGGGTCGTTGAAGTAGAGGCTCTTCCCACCCGCCGGCCAGGTGACCTCACTCGTGATGGTGACACCATTCTGGGCCAGGTGCGACCGCCAGGCACCGACTTGCTCCGCCTTGATGTGAAACGCGAAATGCGCCGGTCCATCGCTGTGATGCCCGGGAACAACGCCACCCTCGGCAACACTGTCCTCGGAAGTCAGACCGCGCCGAAACACGAGCAGCGTCTGCGCAGGCCCCGCATCGTATGCGGTCAGCCGCTCGCCCGAGACCATGGCCTTCAAACCGAGAATACCGCCGTAAAAGCCATGTGCTGCCTCCATGTCATCGACATAGACGGCGGTTTCCAGAATTCCATCGATGTGTGGTGGAGACATCAGAGACTTGCAATCAGTTGCGGGGCCGCCCGAGCTTATTCGCTCGTTCCGGCCTTGCAACCCCTTGGCGGCACACCCCGGTGTTTCAGGAAAGATCGAGGCCCGGACCGGTCCGGCGCGCCACGAACTCTGTGATCCTGTAGTCTGCCAGATCATGCTGATGGAACGGGTCGTCCACGATCAGATTTTCCAACTCGGCGCGTTCGACGGACCGCGCGAGGATGACACCGCCGTCACGAGGGACCTTTGGCCCGGATGCCAGAAAGCGTCCGGCCGCATAGTGCTCTTCGAGAAAGGCCATATGTGCCGGCGCATGCAGTTCGATCAGGCTCAACGGCACCTTGTACTGCAGGTCGATGATGAAAAGTCGAGTGTCCATGTCCCTCTCCCGTCAATCGAAATAGTCCCTCGGAGGTCGCAGGGTCGCACCCCCACCCGGCCAATGCCTAAGCGGAGGCACGACCCGTCGCGCTCGGATGCCGGTTAGGCGACGCTTAGCTGGACGTCGATGTTGTTCCGCGTCGCGTTGGAATATGGACACACCTCGTGAGCCCTTGAAACAAGTGCTTCGGCCTCTGCCTTGTCCAGCCCCGGGATGGAAATCTCGAGCGACACCTCAAGGCCAAACCCGCTCTCCGAACGCGGACCGATCCCGACCTCGGAGGTGATGGATGTGTCGGCCGGCAGGGTCTTCTTGTCCTGGGCCGCAACGAACTTCAACGCACCGATGAAGCAGGCCGCGTAGCCTGCCGCAAAAAGCTGTTCGGGGTTGTTCCCCTCCCCGCCTGCACCGCCCAGTTCCCTTGGCGTTGCCAGACTTACCTTGAACGCTCCATCCAGAGTTTGCGCCGTTCCATCTCTTCCACCGGTAGCCCTTGCCCTGGTCGAATACACAACATTCACACCCATAGAGTTCTCCATTCCACATGCCGAAGACACGAAAGACAGCGTCAATCCGCTGTTCTCGATGAAATAAATTTAAATCGCGCACGATTTATTTTGCAGAGGATATTTATATCGCGCGCGATTTGATTGCAAGCCCTTGAGATTAATTCGCGCGCGAACTAGTTTGCGGAAAAACAACGCCACAACGGAAAGCCCGCCCCTGTCATGACGCAGACCAGCCTCTTCGATCTGGAACCGATCGCGAAACAGAAGCTCGACAAGCAAGTCGAGCCGAAAAAGACGGCACCAGTGGCTGAGGATACCGGGGCAGCGGAGGCACCCGCCAGGAAGACAGACACAAAGAAGCAGAAGGCATCAGCTGCGAAGGCAACGAAGGCCGGATCACCGGCGAAAAGAACTTCGAATGGGGACGCCGAACCAGTCGACCCGGAAATCGCCGAACGTGGTGACCTGGTATTGGAACAGTTTCTCTGCTTCTCGCTCTATTCCGCGACCCATGCCATGAACCGGGTCTATAAGCCGTTCCTGACCGAGCTGGGACTTACATACCCGCAGTACCTGGCAATGAGCGTTCTGTGGCAGAAGGACAGGATACTTGTCGGCGAGCTGGGCGAGCGCCTGCATCTTGAAAGCAACACCATGACGCCTCTCCTGAAGCGGCTGGAAGTTCTGGGTCTGCTGACACGCACGCGTGACAAGAAGGACGAGCGCCAGGTGCGCATCGCCCTGACCCGCCAGGGCCGCGCCTTGAAGAAGAAGACAGCGACACTCGCCTCATGCATCCTCGCGGCAACCGGAATGCCCCTCGATGAGGTTGTCGAGCTTCAAGGCAAGATCAGCAGGCTGCGCGACAACCTTTTGCAGTCGGCAACGGGCGACGAAGAGCAGATTTAAGAAAAATCAGAACGGCAGGCCGAACCAGAGCGCGGCAATTCCCAGGAAGGCGAAGAAGCCCACCACGTCCGTGACCGTTGTCACGAAGACGCTCGAAGCAATCGCCGGATCGATATCCAGCTTGTCCAGCGCAATCGGGATCAAGAGACCCGACAGGCCTGCAAAGAGCATGTTGATGACGATCGCGCCACCAATGACGAAACCAAGCCCGGGACTTTGAAACCAGGCCCAGGCCGTCAGGCCGATCAGGATCGCCAGCGCAATTCCGTTCACGAAGCCGACCAGCACCTCACGCCTCAAAACGCGGAACATGTTCCGGGCACCCAGCTCCTGGGTTGCGATACCTCGCACGGCGACGGTCATGGTCTGGGTACCCGCATTACCGCCCATGGACGCCACGATCGGCATTAGCACCGCAAGCGCGACCATCGCCTCGATCGTGTCCTCGAAAAGCGCAATGACAACCGAGGCAAGAACGGCGGTGCCGAGGTTCACCACAAGCCAGGTCAGACGCGAGCGGGCAATCGTGACCACGCTGTCGGAAATCTCTTCATCGCCCACCCCTGCAAGGGCGCGCAGATCCTCTTCAGCTTCTTCCTGGATCACGTCGACGATGTCATCGACGGTAATGATGCCGACCAGCCGGTCGTTCTCGTCAACGACGGCCGAGGAGACGAGGTTGTAGCGCTCGAACCGGCGTGCGACCTCTTCCTGGTCTTCCGTTGCCAGAACCGCATGACGGGTTTCCGTCATGATCGAGGTGACCTTCTCGTCCCGCTTGGTCCTCAGGACCTTGTCGAGAGCGACCGCACCGAGCAGGTGAAACGAGGGATCGACGACATAGATTTCGTAGAAACTGTCCGGCAGATCGCGGGCTTCACGCATGTAGTCGATGGTCTGGCCAATGGTCCAGAACGGTGCGACGGCGATAAATTCCGTCTGCATGCGCCGGCCGGCACTCTCTTCCGGATAGTCGAGAGACTTCTGAAGCTGAACACGCTCTGCATAAGGCAGCTCGCCAAGGATCTCTGCCCTGTCTTCGGCATCCAGATCCTCGAGAATATAGACAGCGTCATCGGAATCGAGATCGCCAAGGCCCTCGGCGATATCCTCGTTGGTGAGTTCTTCGAGCAGCTTCAGACGGATTGCGTCGTCCGTTTCCGTCAGCGCCGTGAAATCGAAGTCGTCACCCAAGAGCCGGACATAGGCCGGCCGTTCTGCCTCGCTGAGGCTTTCGATCAGGTCGCCGGAATCCGCCTCATGCAGAGAGCCCGCGAGTTGACGCACGCGAAAGGAATCGCTCGCCTCGATCGCTTCTTCGACCGCTGCGATGAAAGCCGGATTGAGGTGCCCCTCTTCATCACGGACCGGGATGGTGGAATCCGGAGTGATCTGGTCATCAAGCTGTGCGGTATCGCTCATCCTGCGCCTTTCGCCTCCAGAGTGCCACTCCAACGGATCGGCTCGATCCTTCACTCCCTTTGAGGCTTAACGTCCGGGGCGCTAAAACGCTACATGGAAAGCGCAAATGCTCCACAACGTTTGGAAATTCAATCGTCTGAAGACGATGTGAACCGCATCTCACCCTCTCCCACTCAGCCTGCGGGACAGCGCTTTTCCCGCCGGGCCATGCGCACCTCATCCAGATAAAGGCGCACCTCCTCTTCGAGAATCTTCTCATCGTCGGAGATGCACGGCAGGCTCGCCGAAAAGGCACGCCGCCCCCGCTCGCTGCCAAGACAAATCCGGCCCGCGGCCAGAACTTTCTGCTCGAGATACCAAAGCTGCTGGCACGTCTTTAGGCCAAAGGAGGATGGCGGCGTCTCCATGGCCCTGAGCTGCTCGAAGGAGAGCGTTGCTGCCGGCGCCATGGACGGGGCCAAACCGGCCAGAAGCGCAGCCCCGGCAAGTATGCCTTTCAGGCTTTTAGGCACCCACCCCGATCGAAACATCAGGCGGTCCGCCGCCTTATCGGAATGCCCCGCCGCCAGCGTCTCACCCATCACCACTCACGTCATTCCATCCGATTGCTGAAAGCTTCCGCTTCGCGTCTTCCGCGCTACCGGGCGCAGTCAGCCAGATATCGAGCCAATAATCCGGTGTCGCATTGCCGAATTTCCCTACGACTTGATTGAGTAAATTCAGGGCCTCTCTCTCGTCCCCAATTTGAATGTGGCTCATGGCATGGATCAGCTGAATCCAGGTCGCCCGGGGCCCGTCCAAGGCAACGTTCTCATCAAACGATTTTGCCGCCTCCTGATAGCGCCCGAGATTGTAAAGGATCACACCTCGCAGGTTTCGATAGGGCGTACGGGGCTTGAGCGGGTCAAGCCGAAGCGTCTCGTTGATCGCCCGAAGGGCTTCCTGGTGCCGCCCCGCCAAGCACAAAACGGCCGCAAACCGCATCTGCGTGATCGGATCACTGGGCTCCAGGGTCACCGCACGGTAGGATTCGACCACTGCTTTCTGTCGATCCCCTCCCACCGCGTAGGCGTATCCGAGGGCGGAATGCCCAAATCCGTAGTTGGCATCGACCTCGACCGCACTTCGGGCGTAGTCGACCGCTTTTTTCAAATCCGTATCCGGGTCGTCGGAATGTCGATAGAGAACCAGTTGCGCATGGGCGAGCGAAAGTCCCGCGTAGCCGCCGGCGAACTCAGGATCGAGTCTTGTCACCTCCAGGAGCATGTCGATCGCTGCGCGTGTGCGCCCGACCTGGTCAGGTGGATAGAGGGAACGCATTGCATTGGAAAACAAGGTGACAGCGGTCCGGTTGTCCGAATGGCCAAGAGCAATGCGCTTGATTTCATCCGGCTCCACGACAACGGAGAGTGCGGAGGCGATCTCGTCCACGACTTTCTCCAGAAGCCCGTCGAGATCATCCATTTGCCCGGTGTAGCGCTCCGCCCAGACGATTTCGCTTGTGGTCGTTTCCTGCAGCTGGACATCGAGCTCGAAGCCTCCCTCATCCAACACGTGAACGCCCGTGACAAAGTGACTCAAACCAAAGCGGCTTGCCATTTCCGACAGGGGCATCCGCAGCAGCTGCTCGCTCCCTCCCGGCCCGGATGCCATCACCCGCAATGCCGAGAGTTTCGCGAGATCGGACGTCAGGGTCATCTGAAACCTTCGACCAAACGCACCAACGTTCTGCTCGTGATCCACCCCGATCACGGCGACGAAGGGCATGGGCTCAGGTTCGGCGGCGTATTGCCGCCTGTGCTTTTCATGCAGGAAGGACTCAGCAATCCAGAACCCGCTTGCAACAACGAGCAGCACCAGAACTGCGATCAAATAGCGATAACGCCGAACAGGACCGTTATTCGCCGGCCCGGGCATGGGGGTCCCGGGTAACTCGGCTTCGCCACCGGCATCCGTCTGGTCTTGTCCGACACGGACGAACACCGGCGCGTAGGAACCGGGAGTGATCTCGATCCGAATGGGATCATCGGTCCCGGCTGACTGGTAATAGTAGCTCAGCTTGCGCCGCAGCCGCGCCATCGTGACCCGGACAACGGATCCCGAGCTGTCCGGGTCATCCCCCCGGCGGTTGAAAACTTCATAGGCAATAATTGTTTCATTGATGTCGCCGGGGCGGCCGTCGAGAAACTTCTCGACTATATAGCGCAAGACATCCTTGATCCTTGGCGAGGAACGGAACTCCTCACTTTCAAGAACACGCTTGAGCGCATCGCGGATCTCCGCACCTGATACAGGATTACCCCGCGTCATCTGGCTTTAGGTCCTCCGGTCGCCGAGACAGTTGATAGCAATACTGATTCCCTCTCACCCCCACCTGTTACACACGTTACATCATGTTACAGCAGCTTTGGATTGAACAGGAAATTTCGCCAGAATTCCGGCGCTTTTGGCATGACCCAGCAGTGTGCTCCCGTTGCGTGACCGTGTGACTCGTTACCTTCACTCGGATCCCTTGCTAAAGTTCACGATAAAGACGCTGCCAAGCTGAAACAACCCGGCAGATCATGACCGACAAGCATCGCGCAAGACGAAGCGGTCGGCTGGAAATGATCCGATAGCCAGCTTGGTCGTGTCTCGACAAGCTAGAATGCGGGACCGACCGCTCTGACCTGTGACAAAGCCGCAAGCGCAATGCAACGGCATCAGGCTAGAACGAGTTGAAATAAAACCGCACTGCCCCATCGAGGAACGCCCGGGGAGCCTGGAGATTACGCCAGGCTCCCCTGGTCCTTGCCGCACAGACAGCAGCTCTACTCGACAACGTCCCAACTATAGCCGAAGACTACCGAGGCCATCCCAAAAGCCTTGATTTTCGAAACTGCGCGAGTGTGTGCGCCCCGTGGAAGCGCCCACTTAACTCAAGACAATTCTGTATTGAAAAGAAACGCAGATAGCGGAAACAAAAAAGGCACCCGCCGCCGGTAATACCAAACGCCCGACTTGTGGCGTTTCAAAAACCGGTTCTCGTTACGCAAAACCCTGGCCTCACACGCATGTGGGGTAAAAGTTGGGGTAATTATTGGGGCAAAAGTGCGATTGAGAAAACAAAAAAACCGGCCAAAGGCCGGTTCTCTTTAAATATCAATCACTTGGTAGTGTGATCGATGGTGCGGTCGAGAAGACTCGAACTTCCACGGGTTTTACCCCACAGCGACCTCAACGCTGCGCGTCTACCAATTCCGCCACGACCGCATATTCTGTTTTCCCGCCGCCTCTCGGCTGCGAGGAGCCCCATGTAGCAAAACGGATTCGGCTGCGCAAGAGCCCTTTCTCGATTATTTGAGCGGCCTGGTGGAAAACCACTGCCGGCCTACAGAAACCCTTGTGAAATCCTTGATTTTCCTGGGGTGTGGACAATTTGAATTGCGCTTCAAACCCTTGGACTAAAGAGGTCCGTCGGTCCGCATCGGACGCACCTCCGGTCCACGCATCAGCACCTCCGTAATCGAGATACCGATGCGTTCACCCAACAGCACCACCTGGCCCTTTGCGACAAGCGTGTTGTTTGCGTAGATCATCACATCGTCATCCTCGGCAACGTCCAGATCGATCACCGCTCCACGTCCCATGCGCAGAAGCTGGTGAACCGGCATCTCCGAAGCTCCGAGGACAACCGAAATGTCGACATTGATCTCGTCAAAGGTGGCCATCGAAACGTTCCGCCTATATGTGTGGTGCGCGACACGCGCGTGCTCGGATGCTAACACGCATTAACCAACTAAAAAATCAGCAAAAGCCTCAAGGCCATGGCAACTCCACAAAGAGACACCCTGAATGCCGACTTTCGCCCCTCAACGGCCAGCGCTCCGGTCGAATGGGTCGTGACCGATGCCTTGGTGGATTATGAAGCGGCGCTAGCGGAAATGGAGAGCCACGTCGCACGAATCGCCGAGGGCACCGGCAATGAGCGCGTCTGGCTTCTGGAACATCCGCCCCTTTACACCGCCGGCACGAGCGCAAACGACGCTGACCTGATTTCACCTGACCGGTTCCCTGTCTACAAGACCGGACGCGGCGGCCAGCATACCTATCACGGGCCGGGGCAACGTGTTGCCTATGTCATGCTGGACTTGAAGCGGCGCAAACAGGACGTACGCGCCTTCGTCGCCGCCCTTGAGGCCTGGATCATCAACAGCCTGTGGCACTATCACATCCGCGGCGAGCGCCGCGAGGACCGCGTCGGCGTCTGGGTGCGCCGCCCGGAAAAGGGTGCGGGCGTCGAGGACAAGATTGCAGCCATCGGCATTCGCCTGCGCAAATGGGTGACCTTTCACGGCATCAGCTTCAACGTGGAGCCGGAACTGGAGCATTTTTCCGGCATAATTCCCTGCGGCATCCAGGAGCATGGGGTCACAAGTCTGGTCGACCTCGGCATACCGGTGACCATGCCGGAAAACGACAGCGTCCTCAGAGCCGAATTCGAGAAGATCTTCGGACCCACCCTCCCTGGATAAAGCCTTGAAATCGGCTCCCTGTCATTATTTCCGAGTTCAAGAAGCACTTATTCGAACAAGAAAATAAGCATAAATTACAATCACTTGGTGTATTTAGACTTCCTTCATCCAGATCAAGAACAAAGAGCTGAAACAACTCGCTTTTTGGGATTGAAAAGTGTCAAGCTCAGCTTCCTCATCGAAACCGTCCAGCGTCATGACCAAGATCCTGGTCGCTGCTGCATTTGTGATCATATCGATCTTCGCAGGGTTCGCCTTTTTCAACGACACCCTGCAACGAACTGCCAAGTCCGATGATGTTGACGACTATCTAGCAGGCGTCGGCCAGTCTGTTGCACATACGGTGCAGAACTGGTTTACCGGCAGATTGATGCTTGTAGAGCTCACTGGGCAGCGCCTCTCTGAACAGTCCGGCTTTGACCCCGAGTTCTTCAACAAGCCAGCCCTGACAGACAACTTCGCCGCCACCTACCTCGGCAGTGCGGAAGGCGGAATGTTCATGTGGCCGATGGCGGAGCTGCCTGATGGTTACGATCCGCGTGTGCGGCCCTGGTATCAGGACGCAGTGAACGCCGGTGCGCCGACCCTGACCCAGCCATATACGGATGCCAGCAGCGGCGAGCTGATCGTGACGGCTGCCGCGCCCGTCAAGAACGACGGCAAGCTTGTGGGTGTCGTCGGCGGAGACTTTGCGATCACTGCCTTGATCGACATGCTCAAGAGTTCAAACCTCGGCGGTAATGGCTATGTCTTCATCACCGATGCCTCGGGATCCATTCTTGTCCATCCGGACAGCGCTCTGATTTCAAAGCCCATAAGCGATCTGTTTCCGGGCGGCGACATCACGCTGACACCCGAGACACAGCACGCCAGCAATTCCAATGGGGATCGCGTCGTCCGCTTCGTTCAGATTTCCGGCCTCCCAGTCGACTGGCATATCGGCTTGTCCATCGATCGGACCGCCGCCTACGCGTCGCTGGCAAGCTTCCGGACCTCAGCCATTATTGCGGTCATGTTCGCGACCGTCGTCATGCTTGGAACCCTGGGCTACCTTTTCAGGACCCTGCTCGGACGCCCACTCGCATCGGTCACAGCGTCGATGAAGCAGATCGCTGAGGGCGACCTGGAGACCCCGGTCGAGGGCATCGAGCGAACAGACGAAATCGGCGCAATTGCATCCGCTGTCGAGTTCTTCAAGACTCGCGGCAAGGCGCAGCGCGCACTCGAACGCCAGCAGGCCGAGGACCACGAGACCAAGCAGCGGCGAGCGGAAGCAATGGATTCGATGGTCAGCGCCTTCGACGTCCAGATCCGCGACGTGATCGTGGCCATCTCCGGGGCTACCTCGCAGCTGGAGGCCACGGCGCGAGAATTGTCGGAAACCTCCGAAAAGAGTTCGACCGATTCCGCCGAGGCAGCCCAGACGACCAGCGATACGGCCGCAAACGTGCGCTCGGTGGCCGCAGCTGCCGAAGAACTGACATCTTCCATCGCCGAAATCTCCCGCCGCGTGGAAGTATCATCGAGTATTGCGGACAAGGCGTCAGAACGCGCTGCCCAGACCGATACAACCGTGAAAAGCCTCGTTTCCACGACTGAGCGTATCAGCCAGATCGTGAGCCTCATCAACGACATTGCGGCTCAGACCAACCTCCTGGCCCTGAACGCCACCATCGAGGCAGCACGTGCCGGTGAGGCTGGCAAGGGCTTTGCGGTCGTCGCCAGCGAGGTCAAGTCCCTGGCAACGCAAACCGCACAGGCGACCGAGGAAATCGCGACGCAGATCCAGGCCATGCAGCTGGTGTCCAACGAGGCGGCAAGTGCGATCAACGAAATCGCCGAAGTGATCACCGAAATGTCCGGGATCTCGAAGGAGATCACCTCCGCCGTCGCTCAGCAAACACAGGCAACAACGGAAATCTCACGTAACGTCAACGAGGTATCCAACGGAACTGACTCGATTTCCGAAACAATGCGCCTCGTGTCCGGAGGGGCACAGTCGACGGGACGTAACGCCGCCGATGTCCTGGCAACTGCCGAGAACCTGGCAGGCCAATCGGTTCAACTGAGGAAACGTGTCGAGGGCTTCCTTTCAGGCATTCGCGCTGCCTGACCATCGTCTTCCCAAACTTCGAACGGCGGCCCTGTGCCGCCGTTTTTGTTCCGGCATCAGTACGAGGGGCGGCGAATGAAACCGGCAACGTCTGGTGCGTCACAAGGCGTGGAGAGGATCTGCTCGACCTTGGCCCAGCGCGGACCTTTCGCACTCAGGCGGACCATCTCCTCCACCCGCTCTGCCCGGCCGTGGTAGATGGCCTCTACGCTACCGTCGAGCCGGTTGCGGATCCAGCCGTGCAGCCCCAGGCGTTCAGCCTCCCGCGCGCACCAGGCACGGTAGCCCACGCCCTGCACGCGGCCAATGACGGTGACATAGGCACTGACCAGCGGTGTGGACTGCATCATACCCGATCCCCCACGGACCCAATGGTCCCAGTGGCCAAATCCTGTAGCAGTCTGGCGTCAGAAGCGACGGTCAACAGGTTCAAACACCCAGCACGCGGCCAAGTTCGGGCGCATCGGCAACAATGGCAACAGGCCCCTCGCCTTCCAGCTCCTCGCGGCTGCCATAGCCCCACAGTACGCCGACACTGTCGACCCGGTTGGCCCTCGCTCCGATCAGGTCGTGCTTGCGGTCTCCGATCATGGCGCAAGTTTCGGCGCCGATGCCCTCTTCGCGCATGAGGTATGCGATCAGCTCCGCCTTCGCCGAACGGGTGCCGTCCAGTTCGGAGCCGTAGACCTTCTTGAAATAGCCCCCAAGACCGAAATGATCGACGATCTTGCCGGCATAGGCATGGGGTTTGGATGTTGCCACAAACAACTGACGGCCATCGGCAGCCAGCCCCTCCAGAAGGGTGTCGATACCGGAAATCAGCGTGTTCTCGAACAGGCCGGTAACTGTGTAGCGCTCACGATAGAAGGCAACGGCCCGGTCGAGCTCGCTACGCTCTTCCGTACCCAGCAGCACCGCGAAACTTTCCCACAGCGGCGGCCCGATGCACCAGCGCAGTGCATTAGCATCCGGAACCTCGCTGCCCATCTTTTCGAGGGCATGCTGAATGGAGCGCGTGATGCCCTCGAAAGGGTCGGTCAGCGTCCCATCCAGATCAAACAGAACTGTATTGTATGGCATCAAGACCTGCAGGCAGGATCAGGAGAACTCCATGATGACGGCATCGACCGCCAGGCTGTCCCCTGCTTGTGCCTTGATTGACGTTACAACGCAATCCCGCTCGGCGCGAAGAACGTTCTCCATCTTCATCGCCTCGACGATCGCGAGCTGTTCGCCAGCCTTGACCTCCTGGCCTTCTTCCACCGCAATGGAGACCACCAGTCCGGGCATCGGGCAGAGCAGCATCTTGGACGTATCCGGCGGCAGTTTTTCCGGCATCAGCTCATCGAGCTCAGCCGTCCGCGGCGTCATCACCTTGGAAATGACCGAATAGCCCTGCCAGTCCAGACGATACCCCCCCAGAACCGGGCGGATCTGCACCGTCATGCTGCGATTACCGACATGACCGGTCCACAGGCTGTCGCCCGGTGCCCAATCGGAGGTGACGGTCATCAGCGGGCCATCGCCAACGGCTACGTCGATCTCGATCGGTGTCCCCGGATAGCCGGCCGCCAGGCGGATCGGAACATAGGTCTTGTCCAGCTTGACGACCCAGTCTTCACGAATGGCGCCTGAATGAGGGCGCAGACGGCCGGGAAGATGATCAAGCCGCTCACGCTGAAGCGCGCCCATGGAAAGAGCAACAGCACTGAGGAGACCGAGGGCCTCTTCATCCGGCTGGGCCGGAGCAAAACCGTCAGGATATTCGTCGGCGATGAAGCTCGTCGCCAGTTCGCCGGAGCGCCAGCGCGGATGGTTCATCAGAGCCGTGAGGAATGGAACGTTGTGCTGGATACCGTCGACGTAGAACGCATCCAGAGCTTCGCCCATCGCCTCGATTGCCTCCGCGCGCGTGGGCGCGTGAGTGACCAGCTTAGCGATCATCGGGTCGTAGAACATCGAGATTTCAGAGCCTTCGACCACGCCCGTGTCGTTGCGAACGGTGATACCGTTATCGCATTTTTCCTCCGGAGGAGCGTAACGAACCAGGCGACCGATGGAAGGCAGGAAGTTGCGATACGGATCTTCGGCATAGATGCGGCTTTCAACCGACCAGCCGTTCAGCTTCACGTCCTCCTGCGTCAGGGTAAGCTTTTCACCTGCTGCCACCCGGATCATCTGCTCCACGAGGTCGACGCCAGTGATCAGCTCGGTAACCGGATGCTCAACCTGCAGACGGGTGTTCATCTCCAGGAAGTAGAAGCTCTTGTCCTGACCGGCGACGAATTCCACGGTTCCCGCGCTGTCGTAATCCACGGCCTTGGCGAGAGCGACGGCCTGTTCACCCATCTTGCGGCGGGTTTCCTCGTCGAGAAGCGGCGACGGCGCTTCCTCGATGACCTTCTGGTTACGGCGCTGGATGGAGCACTCGCGCTCGCCGAGATAAATGGCATTGCCATGCTTGTCGCCGAGCACCTGAATCTCGATGTGACGCGGGTTCTCGATGAACTTCTCGATGAAGACGCGGTCATCGCCGAAAGACGATGCCGCCTCGGACTTCGAGCGGACGTAACCGTCGCGCGCTTCCTCTGCGTTCCAGGCGATGCGCATGCCCTTGCCGCCGCCACCGGCAGAGGCCTTGATCATGACGGGATAGGCGATCTCCTCGGCGATCTCCACCGCCTGGTCGGCGCTCTCGATCACGCCGAGGTAGCCTGGAACCGTGCTGACCTTGGCATCGTTGGCGAATTTCTTCGATTCGATCTTGTCGCCCATCGCCTCGATGGCGCGCGGGTTCGGGCCGATGAAGACAATTCCTTCCTTGGCGAGCATTTCCGGAAAGCTCGCCCGCTCGGACAAGAACCCATAGCCTGGATGAACGGCTTCGGCGCCGGTCTCCTTGCAGGCCGCTATGATCTTTTCCGGAATGAGATAGGATTCTGCTGCTGCAGCCGGCCCGATGTGAACAGCCTCATCGGCCATCTCGACATGAAGGGCGTCGCGATCGGCATCGGAATAAACCGCCACTGTCTTGATACCCATGCGCCGTGCGGTCTTGATGACACGGCAAGCGATCTCGCCCCGGTTGGCAATCAGAATCTTGGAAAACATGCAGGCTCCGCCCCACTCATTTTGTTTGAATGAAGTTGTAGGCCCACCTTCGCCGCAGCGCAATATATCGAAAGGATGACGCTGCACCCGCGATCCCGGACGAATTTCGCCCTGAAATATCGTCAAAGACGTCCAGAGCGCCATTACATCAGTTGTTTAACGGGTGAATATAGCGAATTTTAACAATTTTCTGACTAACTCCCCCTCGGGGATTAGGGGGATTTCCAATGTTGAGAAAAATTATACTGAGTGCAATTGTTGTAACTGGCTTCGCCGCACCCGCCGCCGCGATTCAGAATGGCAACTGGCAAAACGAAACCGTCCAGGGCTTTGAGAAATACTGGACAGAAACTCAAGACGGTTCGCGTTTCACGATTTGGTGCAACCGAAAGCGTAATCTTTCCGGAACAGTAATCGACATCGACATCAACGGCCGCAACGCCCCCGCGCGAAAGAACATCCGCGTGGTGATCGACCGGCACATGATCACGATGGCAGCTGATGCAAAGGGCTACGTCCAGACCGACTGTGCGGCCTGTGCCGACGGCTACACGGTACTTTGGAACCGTTTACGCAGTGGTGTCACGCTTGCGGTCAAGTTCGACGACGAGCGCTACGCCGCGTTCTCCCTCAAGGGAGCCCGTGAGATTCTCTCGGACAGCGTCTGTCCTGCCGATTTCTACAAGTAAGATTGCAGGTTCGTGCCGGTCCGAGCGTCGACTTTACGGCACCCTCTGGATTTCGCGCTCCATAGCCACTAAACCGTCGCCTTGCCTTTCCTTGCACCCGTTCGGGCTGCAAGAGCAACAGCTGGGACGAGAAGCCAAATGGACGCCATCCATCTCGAGGATCTTTCCTTCTTCGCCTATCACGGCGTCTACGACGAAGAGGCAAGGCTTGGCCAGCGGTTTCATGTCGACCTGACCTGCTGGCTGGACCTTACGGCCGCGTGCAGGAGCGACGAATATGCCGAGACGGTTTGCTATGCCTCACTGGCAAGGGCCGTCGAAGATGCCGTTACGACAACCCGGTTCAAGCTGATCGAGCGGCTGGCGTCAGCTGTCTCGGAGGCCCTGTTTGCACAGGATCAACGCATAGCCAGAGTGCGCGTGCGCATTCACAAGCCCGGCGCGCCCTTGCCAATTGCCACAGGCCGCGTCAGCGTTGAGATCACCCGGGACCGACCCGAAATCAGCTAGGCTCCGTACGCCCCTTCTCGAGCATTGCTATCGAGATCAGACGATCGTGATTGTTGCGGTCTGATCCAGATCACGGTTGCGCCGTAATTTGCGGTGTAGTCTTTGATTAGCAAGCCACCGAGGAGGTCTTGAAATGCGCTCTCGATTGGCGGCAGCATCGCTTGCCGCACTGACACTGGCATCCGTTTCCTGGGGCTCCACGCCCGCTGAGGCGCGGCCCGACCTTCGGAAGATGACCTGCGCACAGGCCCAGGAAATGGTGAGGCGCAACGGCAGCGTGGTGTTCACGACCGGACGGTACACTTACTCGCTGTTCGTCTCGAACATGCGATACTGCGACCCGGGCGAATTGCTTTACACCCAGTACGGCCCGACGAAGGACAACCCGCAATGCCCCGTCGCCTACGAGTGCCGGGAGCCGCTGTTCGGATTGAACCGCTTCGACCGCTGGTAAGAAAAACGGCCCCATCAGGGGCCGTTTTCAGTTCAAGGACGATCCACCATCATAGCGGAATGTTGTCGTGCTTCTTCCAGGGATTTTTCTGGTCCTTGGAACGAAGCAGAGCCAACGCACGCGACACGCGGCGCCGCGTGGAGTGCGGCATGATCACTTCATCGATGTAGCCACGCTCTGCGGCAACGAAAGGATTGGCAAAACGGTCCTCGTAGTCCTTGGTGCGCTTCGCGATCTTTTCAGCATCACCCAGTTCCGAACGATAGAGGATCTCGACGGCGCCCTTTGCGCCCATGACTGCGATCTCAGCGGTCGGCCAGGCATAGTTGATGTCGCCGCGAATGTGCTTGGAGCTCATCACGTCATAGGCACCGCCATATGCCTTGCGCGTGATGACGGTCACTTTCGGCACCGTCGCCTCGGCATAGGCAAACAGCAGCTTGGCGCCGTGCTTGATGAGACCGCCGTATTCCTGCGCCGTGCCCGGCAGGAACCCAGGGACGTCGACAAGGGTGACGATCGGAATGTTGAAGCAGTCGCAGAAGCGCACGAACCGGGCTGCCTTGCGGCTGGCATCGCTGTCGAGAACGCCTGCCAGAACCATCGGCTGGTTGGCGACGAAGCCGACGGTCCGACCCTCGATGCGTCCAAGACCGGTGATGATGTTGCCCGCAAACGAAGCCTGGATCTCAAAGAAGTCGCCCTCGTCGACCGTCTTCAGGATCAGCTCCTTCATGTCATAGGGCTTGTTCGGGTTTGCCGGGATGAGCGTGTCGAGGCTGTCATCGAGGCGGCTCGGATCGTCGTGGCACGCGATCTCCGGAACATCCGCGGTGTTGTTGACCGGCAGGAAGTCGATCAGGCGGCGCATTTCGAGCAGGGCCTCGACATCATTGTCGAAGGCACCGTCGGCAATGGACGACTTCGTCGTGTGGACCGAGGCACCGCCGAGCTGTTCAGCGGTAACGGTCTCGTTTGTCACCGTCTTCACGACGTCAGGGCCGGTGACGAACATGTAGGATGTGTCGCGCACCATGAAGATGAAGTCGGTCATGGCAGGTGAATAGACGTCCCCGCCTGCGCAAGGTCCCATGATCAGGGAGATCTGCGGAATGACACCGGAGGCAAGCACGTTGCGCTGGAACACTTCGCCATAGCCGCCCAGCGCCGCAACGCCTTCCTGGATACGCGCGCCACCGGCATCAAACAGTCCGATGATCGGAGCCCGGTTTTGCAGGGCCATGTCCTGGATCTTGATGATCTTCTGAGCATGGGTTTCCGAAAGAGAACCGCCGAACACGGTGAAATCCTTGGAGAACACATAGACGGTACGGCCGTTGACCGTGCCCCAGCCGGTAACGACGCCATCGCCCGGGATGTGCTGTTCGTCCATGCCGAAATCGGTGCAGCGATGCTGCTTGAACATGTCGAATTCTTCGAAGGAACCTTCATCGAGAAGCAGTTCAATGCGTTCGCGAGCGGTCAGCTTGCCCTTTTTGTGCTGCGACTCGATCCGGCGCTCGCCGCCCCCCAGGCGCGCCGTTTCCCGGCGGCTTTCCAATTCGGCAAGGATTTCCTTCATGGTGTTCTCCGAAACGAAAAAATCGGTTTGGTCCTAGCATGTGCATTGCACAATTCAAAGTCAGCAGAAGGACGAAGATCGCTCCTGATCAGGCAGTCAGCCAAAACCGCTGCTGCCTTTGCAGGCATCAACGCATCCATAAACAGCTTGGAGTTGCCCGGAATTTTTGCAAAGCTGGCAGAAGGGGACAAGAAAAAGAATGGGAGGAAGGATCCTGGAACGCGAATTTTTCAATGAGATGCTGAACGGCAGCGGCACTCCGCGGCCGGCATACGAAAAATTGGCTCACTGGCTCGAACAGCAAGCGCCAACCTTCCTGAAACGCAAGGGCCGTGAGGCAGAAACGATCTTCAGGCGGCTCGGGATCACCTTTGCCGTCTACGGCTCGGAGGCCTCGACAGAACGCCTTATCCCCTTCGATCCAATCCCGCGCATCATTTCAAATTCCGAGTGGCGCCGGCTTTCCGCGGGCATCGACCAGCGCGTGCGCGCCCTCAACGCCTTCCTGCATGACATCTACCATCGTCAGGAGATCATTCGCGCAGGCAGGATCCCGGCCGAACTGATTATCCAGAACGAAGCCTACCTTCCCGAGATGGCCGGTTTCACACCTGCGCGGAAGGTCTACTCGCATATCATCGGCACCGACTTGGTTCGCGTATCGGAGAACGAGTTTTACGTTCTGGAAGACAACACACGCACGCCCTCAGGCGTCTCCTACATGCTGGAAAACCGCGAGACCATGATGCGGCTGTTCCCGGACCTGTTCCAGATGTACAGGGTCGCGCCTGTCGAACAGTATCCGGACATGCTGTGCCAGACGCTGGAGAGCGTGGGACCGGACCAGAGCAAGTCGGATCAGACAATCGTCGTACTGACGCCGGGCATCTACAACTCGGCCTATTTCGAGCATGCCTTCCTCGCCGATTCCATGGGTGTCGAGCTGGTCGAGGGACGCGATCTGTTCGTCGATGACGGCAAGGTGTTCATGCGCACGACCCGGGAGCCGAAACAGGTCGATGTGATCTACCGGCGCATTGATGACGCCTTCCTCGACCCGCTGACCTTCAACCCGAGTTCGATGCTCGGCGTTCCCGGCCTCTTTGACGCCTATCGCGCGGGCAATGTCACCATCTGTAATGCGCCGGGCACCGGCATCGCCGACGACAAGGCGATCTACGCCTATGTGCCGGACATCATCGAGTTCTACACCGGCCAGAAACCGATCCTGAACAATGTGCCGACCTGGAACTGTTCACGGCCCGACGATCTGGCCTATGTGCTCGACAACCTGGAGGACATCGTCGTCAAGGAAGTTCACGGTTCCGGCGGCTACGGCATGCTCATCGGACCCACCGCTTCGAAGCGCCAGATCGCGGATTTCCGCAAGATCCTGACCTCCAATCCGTCCAACTATATCGCCCAGCCCACGCTGGCACTTTCCGCCTGCCCGACCCATGTCGCCTCCGGCGTCGCACCCCGGCACGTGGACCTGCGCCCCTTCGTTCTGATCGGTGACCAGGTACGCATCACGCCTGGAGGGCTGACGCGCGTTGCACTGAAAAAAGGCTCCCTGGTCGTGAATTCCAGCCAGGGTGGCGGCACCAAAGATACCTGGGTCCTGGAGGACTGAACCGCTCATGCTCGGAAGAACCGCCTCCTCTTTGTTCTGGATGTCGCGCTATCAGGAGCGCGCCCTGAACACTTCGAAACTCCTCGAAGTCGCCTATCGCACGGCGATGGTCCCGAGTTCGGGGCAGGACGATGTCGATGACTGGCGCTTTGCGCTGGCAACGGCCGGCTGCGACCAGGGCTATGCCCAAAAGGTCGGAGACATCACGCCGCGCGGCGTCATCAACTTCATGATCTTCGACAAGGACAACACCTCCAGTGTGATGGTTTGCCTGGAGAACGCCCGCAACAATGCGCGCGCGGTGCGAACCGGCATCACGGCAGAACTCTGGGAAGCGATCAACACCACCTATATCGAGTTCAAGGACGTCAACCCGCTCTCGATCACCCAGGAAAAGCTTCCGGACTTCCTCGCCTGGATCAATCAGCGTTCGCACTTGTTCCGCGGCGCCCTGCTCAACACGCTCTTGCGCGATGACGGCTACTTCTTCAGCCAGTTGGGGCATTTCGTCGAGAGGGCCGACCATACCGCTCGGATCCTCAACACCCAGTATTGGGTATTGCTGCCGGACAACGACGTGATCGGTGACGGTACCATGGAACGCAGCCAGTGGAGCGGCATGCTGCGTGCGCTGTCCGGGCTGCGCAGCTACCGCTTCGCCTATCCCAACGCCAATCTGAAGGCCTTCAACATCGCCGAATTTCTCATTCTGCGGAAAGAAATGCCTCGCTCACTGGCGCATTGCTATGACTGGATCGACGATACCGTCGATGATCTCGCCACCTTTTACGGCACTCGTGAACCGAGCCTCGATATGGCCTCGGCAATCTGGCAGGAGCTGCGCAACGCGCAGATGCAGGACATCTACCAGAACGGCCTGCACGACTTCCTGACCGATTTTATCGGCAAGAACAACGCTTTCACGTCACAGCTGTCCCAGGACTACAATTTTGCCTGAGGTTCGCTCCCTTTCCCAATACGCAAGTGGGTACACGATATGCGTCTGACCGTGCGCCACAAGACCAGATACCGCTATGACACGCCCCTGGCAAACGCGATGCAGCAGCTCCGGCTGACCCCGCGCAACTGCAGTGGCCAGACCGTGATCGAGTGGGCAATCGATGCCCCGGGCATGGCACGAGCAACGACCTACCACGACGCCTTCGGCAACATCGTTCACATGGTCTCGGCCCATGAGGTCGTCGAGGAAGTTGAAATAACCGCGTCCGGCATCGTCGAGACAGAGGACAAGGCAGGCGTTGTCGGCGAAGAGCGCGGCGACATGCCCCCGCCCCTCGTCTACACCCGTATCACGCCGCTGACGCAACCGAACCAGGCAATCCGCCGCCTTGGCGCCATCATCAGTGATCACGACGACCGGATTGCCGGCTGCCATGCTCTCATGCACGCGATCCGCGACAAGGTCGGCTACCGGGTCGGCGTGACCGATACGCATGCAACTGCGGTCTCTGCATTGACGGCCGGCGAAGGCGTTTGTCAGGACCACGCCCACATCTTCATCTCCGCGGCGCGGTCCATGGGCATGCCTGCCCGCTACGTCTCCGGATATCTCCTGCTGGAGGACGAACAGACTTCCGAAGCTCATCACGCCTGGGCCGAGGCCCATATCGAAGGCCTTGGATGGCTCGGTTTCGACATATCCAACGCTATCTGCCCGACCGACCACTACATTCGCTTGACCACCGGTCTGGATTCGCGTTCCGCTGCCCCTATCCGTGGAATTCGGGTTGGCGGAACCGACGAGAACATGAATGTCGAGGTCGAGGTCGAGCAGGTGGCGAGTCAGCAACAGCAATAACGCTCTTGCAACCTCTTCGGATCATACCAATCTGATCTGCGCCGGCCAGACGGGGTTCGGCGTCCCGAGGCTGATTGCCCGCCAATCAGGGAAGCAAAGATGACCTACTGCGTTGGATTGAAGCTCGATCGGGGACTGGTATTTGCCTCCGACACCCGGACGAATGCCGGTCTGGACAACATCGCGACTTTCAAGAAGCTGCATGTCTGGGAGCAACCGGGCGAACGCGTCATCACACTCCTGTCTGCGGGCAATCTGGCGATCACCCAGGCCGTCATCTCCCTTCTCACCGAGCACATCAAGGTGGCCGCCGAAGGCCGCCCGACACTGATGACAGTGGACACCATGTTCCAGGCAGCCCGGCTCGTTGGCAGTGCCGTGCGCGAAGTGCGCGCCATAGACGGAGAGGCGCTGGCAGCAAATGCGGACAACTTTTTCGTCACCTTCATCCTGGGTGGCCAGATCAAGGGTGAGGAACCGCGGCTGTTTCAGGTTTATTCCGCCGGCAACTTCATCGAAGTTTCCGATGACACGCCTTTCGTCCAGATCGGCGAACACAAATACGGCAAGCCGATTCTTGACCGGGTCACCCGTTCGGACATGCGCCTTGGCGAGGCGGCCAAGATGGTACTTCTGTCTTTCGACAGCACACTGCGTTCAAACCTGTCTGTCGGTATGCCCATAGATCTTCTGCTCTATAATGCCGACAGTTTCAGCACAGAGCGGCAATTGCGGATCGAGAAGGACGACCCCTATTTCCAAAAGCTCTCCCAGGACTGGTCTGACGCATTACGCGACGCCTTTGCCGAGATGGATGAGCTGGAAGAAATCTGACCGGGTAACCTGTTGGCCCTGCTAACGACGCGGAGGCCAAGTCCAACCGATTTGAGCTCCGGGATCTCCCGGACGGCCTCGGATGAGATCAATGGCAAGCAATATCGAGGGGAACGCGGTCGAGACCAACGCCATGCGCCACGGCTGGCATCGCGAGCCGGAAAACGAAGCTCTCGACGTCAACGAGAACGTTCTTGGCCGGATCCGCCAGATGATCAAGGCCGGCGAACGCGATCAGCTTGTCGCCCTTCTCCAGCGCTGGGACCCCGTCGACGTCATGCAGCTGCTTGTGCGCTTGCGGCTGACGCAGGCCCGGAAGCTGTTCAAGTGGCTGCCGTCCAATCCCTCGATCAAGGTTGTCGCCGAACTGCGGCCCGAATTCCGCTCCCTGCTGATGCAGGAAGCAACGCTCGGCCAGTTTCGGGACATTCTCGCCAGCATGGACCCCGAGGATGCGCTGGACATGCTGCTCGACTTTCCCGACGACGTCGCGGAAGAACTGGCCGCCAGCCTGCCCGAGCTCGAGGAGATTTCGGCCCGCAAGACCTATGCCGACGATAGCGCAGGGCGGATCATGGCACGCAAATTTGTCGCCCTGCCCCAGACATGCACCGTAGATGAGGCTGTTTCCCAGATTCGCGCGCAAGCAGAGCGAATCCGCAAGGTTTTCACGATCTATGCGCTTGACGAAAACCAACGGCTGGTCGGCTTCATCGAGGTCGGAAAACTGTTGCTCAGCCCTGGCTCCACACAGCTGTCAGAGGTGATGAATCACGACTTCCTCGCCGTTTCCGCCGATACCGACCAGGAGGAGGTGCTTCGCCTTGCCCGCAAGAAGGACATGCGATCGGTTCCGGTTCTGGACGGTGCTGGACGTCTCATCGGCCGTGTCACACCAAAGCAGCTGACACGCATTGCAGCAGAGGAAGCGGCAGAGGACATGCTGCTCATGAGCGGTGTCTCGTCAGAGGCCAAGCCCGACGACACCGTCGTGAGGATCGTCAAGGGCCGCCTGCCATGGCTTCTCGCAGGACTGGTCGGTGCGTCAATCGCCGCAACGGTTGTCGGATCGTTCGAGGATCAGTTGGCTCAGGCCGCCATTCTCGCCGCCTTCATTCCGGTGACCATGTCGATGGCCGGCAATGCGGGTCTTCAGGCGTCTGCGGTGGCCGTTCAGGGGCTTGCTACAGGAAGGCTCTGGTCGGGCGATATCGGCTATCGCCTCGCCCGGGAATTCGTCGCTGCGATCTGCAATGGTGCTGTTGCCGCAACCATTCTTGCCGGACTGACCTTTGCCGCGGCCTACCTTGTACCGATCCAGAACCCGGCCGAACTTGCCATCGCGACCTCGTTGTCGCTGGTGTCCGTCACGACAATCGCGGCCATGGTCGGGGCCACGATACCTATTCTGCTCGACAAGCTCGGCATCGACCCGGCAATGGCGACCGGTGTCTTCATCACCTCATCGAACGACGTTCTCGGTGTTCTGGTCTTCTTCCTGATGGCAACAGCGTTCTATCTGGGATGAGACACACCGATCTCACCCCGAAACACCGCAACGCGAATTAAGCGCAAAGCATCACGCCCGCAGGATCAATGCAGCCGCATCGAATTCGGTACGCTTGTAGGCGCGGATCATCGAGGCCTCGGCATCCTCGCCCCAGCGCTCGATGTTGAAATCTTCCTCTATATGCGCCGCGGTCCAGGCATCGTCGGTCGATAAGTGCCCTTCAGCCAATGCCAAGGCCAGAACGGCGGAACCGGCAAGCGACGTCGCCGTGTGAAGGGCGGCGAGCTGCAGCGGCGAGAACGCATCGAGTCGGGCACGATAGGCCTTCAAAAGCGTCGCAGGCTGTTCCCGGTGAATAAGTCCGGCGATCAGCTCGAAACGCGATTCGAGCTTATCTTCCGCCCAGCGCAGAACCGGATCCCAAACTTCGGTCTGACGCGCCACCAGCACCGCCGGATCGTCCGCCCGGTAACAGAGCGCATCGGAGCCGCAAAAGCGCGTGATTTCGTCTGCGACTTCGGCAAAACGGGCGGTGACCGCGTCCTGAGCGGTATTGGCAATCCGCGTCAAAGGCATTGCGCCCGGATTGATGACCTTTTCCTGGGCTTCCCACTCCGCAGCAACGGCTTTGGCGATGGTCTCGTTGGGCAGCAACAAGGTCGACTTGCCCGGCGTCTTGACAGCGCGGCCGTCCAGGTGGATCGCGAAGCCACCTTCGATGGGCGCAGCAACAGCCTGCTTGTAGAAGCGCTTGGGCAGTTCGCGTCTGGAGAGTTCGCGGGCCCTCTGTTCCGGATCCTTGGCAGCGTCCTGTTCCAGGCTTTCCAGATAGTCGCGCATCAAATCAGTTCCCTGTCGAAGGCAAGAAGCGCCTCGAGCGCTCCGTCGAGATCGTTGAAATGGTCGATGACCGCATGTGCGCCGCCACTCTGCAGCCGCTCGCGATCGTGATATCCCCAACTGACGCCAAGTGCAAAGGCTCCTGCCGAGCGGGCCATTTCCATGTCAAAGCTGGTGTCGCCGATCATGACCGTCTTTTCTGGCTCCACGCCGGTTTCGTCCATCGCGCGCAAGATCATGTCGGGATGCGGCTTGGATGGCGACGTGTCGGCCGTCTGGATGGTCACGAAGCGCCCTTCCAGATCATGAACGGCAAGAAGGTGATCGACACCGCGTCTTGCCTTGCCGGTCGCAATACCAAGCAGAACCTCATCGTGCCGGCGCAATCTGTCGAGAGCCTCCCGGGTCCCCGGATACAGCGGATCGAAATCCTCTCCGGACTGGCGGCGGGCAATCTTTGACTTGCGGTAAGCTGCTTCCATCTGGGGCACGAGATGGGCATTTGCCTCTCCCACCAAGGTCAGGAAAGCGCGGTCCAGGGACAATCCGACAATGCTGAGCGCCGTTCGACGATCCGGCATTGGCAGGCCGACAGCGGCATAGCCTTCCTGAAGTCCGTGCAGGATCGAATTCTGGCTGTCGGCCAGCGTTCCATCGCAATCGAAAATGACGAGATACATGAAGGCTCGTTGTTTGTTGTTTTCAGGACCCGCATGTGGCCGCTTTTGCCGTCAAGGTCAAGGCGAGAGCGGCTTTGACCCGCCGTCGCTCGACTTATGCTGCCCGCGCCTCTATGGAAGGAAGCAATCGATTCAGCACGACCCTGCCGGAGCTCGCTCTTGACCAAAGCCATCCTTCTGTTCCTGCTCGCCCTCGCCGCGATCCAGGTGATCAAGCCGCTGGGCTGGCCGGGTCTGAAGAAACGCTCGGATGCCTGGAAACTGGCTGCCGGCGGCCTGATCTTCGTCGCATTGTCGATTGGCCTGATCGCGCTGTTCGAGTAGAGGGCTCAGCGCTTGCGCGGCGGACCGTCGTCCTCGGGATCAGAGATCTCCGGATCGTAGTCCGATGCGTCGAAGCCCAGCAGGTTCCAGGTCTGCTGCATATGCGGCGGCAGCGGCGCGGAAACATCGATCACTCCGTGGCCGGACGGATGCGGGATCACGATCCGGCGTGCCAGCAGATGCAGGCGGTTTTGGATACCGCCGGGCAGTTCCCAGTTCTCGATGTTGAAATACTTGTCGTCGCCGATGATCGGATGGCCGATATGGGCGGCATGCGCGCGCAGCTGGTGGGTACGGCCGGTCACCGGGCGCATGGATACCCAGGACAGCTTCTGCGCCGACTGCTCGACCACGGAATAGAGCGAGACAGCGTGCTGTGCGTCATCCGCCTTGCCCTGGCGCACCACTTCCATGCGCTCTTCTTCCTCGGAGCGAGCAAGGAAGGTCGAGATCCGGCCCTGCTTCGGCTTGGGAACACCAGCTAGCATGGCCCAGTAGATCTTGCGCGTGTTGCGATGGCGGAACGCCTTGGTCAGTTCCTGGGCTGCCCGGCGTGTCTTGGCCACGAGAATGATGCCCGACGTCTCACGGTCAAGACGGTGGACAAGCCGCGGCTTGTCGCCCTTGCGATCGGTAAAGGCTTCAAGCATGCCGTCGAGATGGCGCGTCAGGCCTGAGCCACCCTGCACAGCAAGACCTGCAGGCTTGTTCAGGACCATCACCTGATCGTCCTCGAACAGCATCATGTCCTCGATGGCCTTGCGGTCATCGGCAATCAGCTTGGTCGATTTCGGCTTGGCGTTCTTCTTGTCCTCCGCGACGATCTCGACGCCGAGCGGCGGAATGCGGACAATCTGCCCATTTGCGATACGCGTGTTGCTTTCCGCGCGCTTGCCATCAAGACGGACCTGGCCGGTGCGCAGCAGCTTCTGCAGGCGGCCGAAGCCGAGCCCCGGATAATGGACCTTGAACCAACGGTCGAGGCGCATGCCCGCCTCGTCGGCGGTCACTTTTTTCTGTTCGATACCGGACATCTGGATCTCTTGGCGCGTATCTTGATCGCGCTCATCTCACAGGCCGGCACCGCACCGGCAATCACTTGAGGACCGCGTATAGGCGGAAACGGGAGATTTTGAAAGCCCCTCGCCGCGCTCTGAGCCCTAGACGGCCAGCTGCCGCATCAGGAACAGTCCCAGAAATACCCCAGCGATCGACAACAGGACCGAGCCCGACACATAAACCATGGCCGTCGTAACATCACCGCGCTGCCAAAGAACAGCTGTATCCAGCGAGAAGGCCGAGAAGGTCGTGAAGCCGCCGAGGAACCCCGTCGCAACCAGATAACGCAGATCCTGCAACCAGGCTCCATCGTGCCGTGCCAGCCAGCCGATGAACAGCCCCATGATCAGGGAACCGACGATATTGACGCTGATTGTGCCAACCGGAAACGCTGGCCCGAAAAGGCGCAAAGTGGCCATGGACACCAGATGACGTCCCCCGGCACCAAACGCACCGCCCAGCATGACGAGAAGCAGATGTTTCATGACGCCATGAATACCGAAGCATAGAGCCCGAGCAAAGCCTATTCTCCCGCCACAAGCGCCTCATTCATGGGCTGTTTGCGCTCAACCGCCATCGCCGTGGATTGCTTCGAGCCGCCAGGGGATTCAGCTGCCGGAACGGTCTTGCCCCCAACGCCATCGGGGCGCACCAGGTCCTTCACCCGCCTCATCAGACCGGGCACCAATTGCGGGTCCGCTTGCAGTTTGTCCTGTTCTTCTTCGAGAATGGCCCGGAACAGCCCCTGCTGAAGCTCGAACAGCTCCTTTTCAGGCAGTGCCGGATCCTTTGCCGCAGACACGAGAATGCGAACGAGCCGTTCGGCTGCGTTCAACCGTCCCCACAGATAATCATGCTCACGCCAGCTTCGGTTGAAGAACGCACCGAAATTATTGAGCGCGGCGCCTTTTAGCGTGAAGCCTTCCTCGCGCAACAGGACCGTGTCCTTGGGGCTGATGCGGTCGATGAGGGTTTCACTGATCTCGGAGAAGTCGTTGCTCTGCAGGACGGGAAAGATCACAAGGTCGTAGAAGGCAAAGCCGACGTAGGAGTGCATCAGTTCCTTGTAGAAGGAATGGGGAAGCAGTTCCGCCGCCGTTTCGGCAAAGATCTCGTCCTGAAGTCGGTCGAGATCACCGAGCCCCATCATTTCGCCGATCTGGCTCACGCAAATGTTGATGATCTCACGATTTGTCCCGCCCCCGATACCAACCTCAAGCGCGGCAAGATGCAGTGCCATCTGGCGGCTGTACGCTCCGTAGAAATCCGTTTCCCAGCGCTGCGAAAGATGGTCGATCTGCTCATACAAGAGCCCCTTCAGCCGATCGAGAGCATCCGGATCGGCATTGTCCTCGCCAAGAGCGGCCCGAGGATAAAGGGAATTCAGCTTGCGAATGGCGAAGCGTAACCGCCGGATACGGTAATCCACGTCCAGCGAGCGAAGGAAACGGACGATCCCGTCATCGACCTTCGGAGGCCCGTTCTCAAGTTGCCCTGCAAGATTGTGCAAATATGCACTGATCATGGTCATCAAGGCGTCGGTCCGGGTTTCGCTCACATCTGGCTTCGACAATCCGGCGAGCAAGCGCGCCAGTTGCTCTCCGACGGCGTGAAGCTTCAGCGACTGGTAGTTCAGGAAGGCAAAGCCGGCCTGCTGATGTGCCGCAGTGTTGGCCCTCTGCCGATATTGGGTCAGTTTCCCTGCCTTCAGCACTCCACGTCGCGGCAATATCTTGCTGACTGCCAACTCGACCACCGGGTCGGCCGCTGTGATCGTCTGGGCGAGCCATCGGCCACGCCTGTTATGCGCCTCGATCTCCCGAAGGTCGTCGCCGATCGGCTCGTTGCGCGGAATGTGGGCAAGGCTGGCCAGAACGACCTTGAAGAAGCCGGGAGCACTGTCCCCGGGAAGGTCTCCGGCATAGGTGGACGGAACGGGATCCACGTAAATCAGGCGCCGTTCGACCTCGCGAGCGGCGGCCCGCCCCCGGATCGTCTCTATGACCGGTGAAAACGGCTTGTTCATCACGACACTGCCATCGACAAAGCTTCGTCGCTGTGCGCCCTCGCTGTCGAGGCCGAGCTGGCCTGCAAGGAAGGCTTCACGATTTGACCAGCTCTCCCCGCGCGATTTCAGAACCCTGTCCATTTCGCCGATCGTTGCGGGCGGGAACGCACCTGGGAACGAAGATGTGGCACGGGCAGCAAAGACCAGCTCGGGCACGGACGCAGAATCGAAATCACTTTGCAGCAACGACGGAGACCGGTGCCGCGCCTGAAACTTCAGGAGCCTGCGATGGTCCCATTCTTCCACGTAAGCCGGGTCATCGATGCGAATGCACCGTAACTGCCCCCGGTAGTCGGTCAGCGTGACGAAGAGATCAAGGCTCTGGCCCCGTGGGATCAACGTTGACCCGTGTCGGTGCCCCTTTTCCATTTCCTGGCAGGCGTCCAGCATCCAGCCGATGTAGCGCTCACCCGAAAAAGGTGGTGAGAACCAGCGCGACTGCATCAGTGTTCTCAGCTTTTCCCGGGTTTCTGGATCCGAAATATCCTTCTTGAGTCGTTGGGAAATCAGGCTGTCGACGACCGGGCTGATAGAGGATTTCAGATACCTGCGAATTCCGTCCTGCGGCCTTGCAAGCTCGGTGACATCGGCATGCTTCAGCCACAGGTCACGATGTCCATCGAGCGGAAGGTCGTGGGCGATAGCCCGAGCCAACATGATGCCATTGACCCCGCCCGCAGAGGCCCCGGCGATCGCGTCGGCAACAACGCGAATATCGACGTTTCGCCCCAAGCGGTCGAGCAGCGCTTCATAGGCCCTTTCGGATTTTGAAGGTTCCCGGTCCTTGGAAGGATAGACGCCGTTTCGTCCGATGCGTTCGCTTCGACATGCGGAGGCCCGAACAAGGTGGAGCACTTCCCGGCTCACACCGTGCATATAGATGGCAAGGGAGACCCCGCCATAGAAAACCAGGGCGAGCCTGAGCTCGATCTCCTTCATGATGAAGCAATCTTCCCTATCGACGGCATTCCGTTTGCCATGTTAGCGCTGGAAGTCTTAAGGAACTCAAATCACGTTCGGCAACAAGTCCGTTACGTGTTGCGCTCCTTGCGCAGCCGTGACCAGTAGTCGAGGCGCTTTCTCAGTTCCCGTTCGAAGCCGCGCTCCGGCGGATCGTAGAACGTCTGGCGCCCCATGGCTTCGGGGAAATAGTCCTGCCCGGAGAAACCGTCAGGCGCGTCGTGATCGTATTGGTAGCCGTCTCCGTAGCCCTCGGCCTTCATCAGCTTTGTCGGAGCATTGAGAATATGCTTGGGCGGCAGCAACGAGCCATTTGCCTTGGCACTTCGCACTGCCGCCTTGTAGGCGGTATAGACACCGTTGGATTTCGGGGCTGAAGCCAGATAGACGACCGTCTGAGCAAGCGCCAGTTCGCCTTCAGGCGAGCCGAGCATCTGGTAGGCATCCCGCGAGGCATTGGCCTGAACGAGGGCGTTGGGATCTGCAAGGCCGATGTCTTCGACAGCCATTCGGATCAGCCTGCGCGCGAGATAAAGCGGGTCCTCGCCGCCATCGAGCATACGACAGAACCAGTAGAGGGCCGCATCGGGATCCGAACCGCGAACCGATTTATGCAGGGCCGAAATCAGGTTGTAGTGGCCGTCCGCGCTCTTGTCGTAGATGGGAGCCCGGCGCTGAACGATCTCCTGAAGGCGCTCTGCATCAAACACCTCGCCTTCGTCAGCCGCACGCCAGACATCCTCCGCGAGCGTAAGCGCGGAGCGGCCGTCACCATCCGCCATGCGGACCAGGACAGCGCGCGCTTCGTCGTCGAGGGGAAGCGGCTTGCCCTCCACCTCTTCGGCACGATGAAGCAATTGACCAAGCGCTTCTATGTGCAGGGAATGGAAGGTCATGACATGGGACCGGGACAGGAGAGCGGCATTCAACTCGAATGACGGGTTTTCCGTCGTCGCCCCAACCAGGGTGATCGTGCCGTCTTCCATGACCGGAAGAAAGCTGTCCTGCTGAGCCCGATTGAAACGGTGGATCTCGTCGACGAAAAGAAGCGTCGCCCTGCCCGACATGCGCCTCGCCCGCGCGGCCTCGAAGACCTTCTTGAGATCTGAAACGCCGGAGAAGATTGCCGAAATCTGTTCGAAGGCCAGATCCGTCTCATGGGCCAGAAGCCGGGCTATGGTCGTCTTGCCGGTGCCAGGAGGTCCCCAGAAAATGAGGGAGCCAAGCGTGCGCGTCTTGAGCATGCGCGCAAGCGTCCCCTCCGGGCCGAGCAGATGCTCCTGTCCCACAACATCCTTAAGTTTCTCGGGACGCATCCTGTCGGCAAGAGGACGCGGCGCGGAAGCTGCCAGACCAGAGGCTTCGAACAAATCGCTCATGGCACGCAGGGCCTCTAGCCGCGCAGGACGATGCGGGAAATCTTGCCGTCCCGCTCAATGTCGAGCCGCCACACCCGCGGTGGAGCCTTGGTCACGCCTTCAAGCATTCGAGTCGAGCGGATCTCGTCGTCATTGACGGAACGGACGATATCGCCGCTCCTGAGACCGACACGCGCGGCCATGCTGCCCGGTGCGACAGATGCAATCACGACCCCTTCGAGTGTTCCGTCCAGACGCAGCTCTTCGGCCACAGCCGGCGACAGGTTCATCACCGTCGAACCCTCGAATGGCGAATATTCAGACAGAACGCGCGTATCGCGTGGGACAGTCTCCGGTGCCGGTTCCAAGGCGACATCGATAAGCAACTGCTTGCCACCGCGCAGGACAGTGAACCGGGCACTCTCGCCGAGCCTCTTGGTGGCAAAACGATAACCGAAGCTGTCCGGATCGGCGACCTCCTTGCCGTCGATGGCAACGACAAGATCACTGACACGCAGGCCTGCATCTTCGGCCGGAGAATCATCATAGATATTCGTGATGATCACACCGCGCGGACGCTCCAGCGCCAGAGCCTCGGCGATTTCAGCATTTACAAGCTGGACCGTCGCGCCAAGCCATGGCCGCTGTACCTTGCCCCCCTGATCTGCCGCATTTGCCACGAACTGCGCCATATGCGCCGGGATGGCAAAGCCGATGCCATTGGAGCCGCCCGAGCGGGAAAAGATGGCGGTGTTGATACCGACGAGCTTACCGTTCATGTCCACGAGCGCACCGCCGGAGTTGCCCGGATTGATGGCGGCATCAGTCTGGATAAAGAACTGATAGTCGGTCACACCGACCTGCGTTCTCGCCAACGCCGAAACGATCCCTTGTGTGACAGTCTGACCGACACCAAAGGGATTGCCGATGGCAAGGACGATATCGCCAACTTCAAGGTTGTCGGAGTCGGCGAAATCGACAAAATCGAATGGACCATCTCCCTGGATTTTCAGCACGGCCAGGTCAGTACGCTCATCAAGCAGGACGATTTCGGCATCGAACTCCCGCCTGTCTGCCAGGGCAACACGTACCTCGTCCGCATCCTTGATGACGTGATGGTTGGTGATCACGGTACCGTCGGCGGAGATGATCACGCCGGAGCCGAGCGACGACTGTACACGCTCCTGCGGCCGGGTCAGGCCACCGTCGGGATTGCCAAAGAAACGACGGAAGAAAGGGTCATCGAAGAATGGCGACGTACGACGCTGCTGGACGACCTTCCGGCTGGCGTAGACGTTGACCACGGCTGGTGAGACATCCTTGACGATAGGCGCAAACGAAAGCTTCACCTCTTGGGCCGATTGCGGCACTACGCGAAGCTCCGCCGCGGTGTCCTGCCCTGCTGCAGTACCGGAAGAAAGCACGGCCCACCCGGTCGCGATCGTTACAAAAATCCGCGTCAGTCTCACCAATCCAAGCGTCTTCATGCGTCTGTCCAATGCCTTTGCCGAATCCGGAAACAGCCCTGCCCGATACATGGCAGATAGGGACGGAGTGAGGCAATGCAAAGAATCCACGCCTGAAATGCAAATGGCCGCCGGAAACCGGCGGCCATCGCTTTTTTACAGAACGCTGCAATCTTATGCGGAGCGCACCTGTGACAGGAAGCTCTGGACTTCCGTATCCAGATGGTTTGCCTGCTGGGCGAGCTCTTCGACGGAGGCCGCAAAGTGGGTCGCTGCCTCGCTCGTTTTCTCGGAGATGTCGGAAACGTTGGAAATGTCTTCCGACACCTTCGAGGTCCCAACCGCCGCACGCTGGGTGTTCTCGGCGATACCACGCGTTGCGAAGCTCTGTTCGGTCACCGCGGCGGACACATCCGTTACAGACTGGGTGATCTCGTTGATCGTATCCTGGATATCCCCGATTGCACTGACTGCATCGTCGGTTGCCAGGCGGATCGCGTCGATCTGCTGCTGAATCTCACCGGTCGCCTTGCCTGTCTGGGAAGCAAGCTCCTTGACCTCGGCTGCGACCACCGCGAAGCCCTTGCCGGCTTCACCGGCACGTGCCGCCTCGATCGTGGCATTCAGGGCCAGCAGGTTGGTCTGATCGGCAATGTCACTGATCAGGGTGATGACTTCACCGATGCGGTTCGCAGCCTCGGCAAGCGACTTCACCGTACCGTTGGTAGATTCAGCGCGAACCGTTGCGGTCTGTGCGACTGCGGACGACCGTTCGATCAGCGAAGAGATCTCCTGGATGGAGCTGGACAGCTGATCGGACGCGGTTGCGATCGACTGCACTTCGTCCATCGCCTCTGCAGAAACCTGGGCCGCACGCTGCGAGGTTTCGCCCGAGGTAACCGTCATCTGGCGCATGCCCTCGGCGGATTCGCGAAGTGTTGCAGCAGACTGAGCCACATGGTCGACAACCTTGCCGACCGATGCCTCGAATTCAGCGGCAAGGTTGGCCAGCATCTGCTTGCGCTGTGCGGCCTGCGTTTCCGCCTGCCGCGCATCTTCCGCTGCACGCTGCTCGTGCTCTTCCACAGAGTTCTGGCGGATCTGAAGGACGGCACGCCCGATGTCGCCGATCTCGTCGCCGCGTTCGGCGGCCTTGATGTCGGTGGACGTGTCACCCTGTGCAATCTGCTCGAGGGCCGTCACCAGCGCCGCAAGCGGGCGGGTAATCGAACGCGAGAAGAACAGCGCGATAACTGCAGCAATCGCGACAGTGATCAGTGTCGAGATGACCATAGAGTCGCGCATTTCAACGACGCTTGCCATCGCTTCATCGACCGAGCGTTCCGATACGATCGCCCAGTTGTCGGAACCGAAAGTCAGTGGCGCGGCAACCGCGAGCTTTGCAACGCCGTCGTCACCGACCAGCGTCCCCTTTGCAACATTTCCCGCAAGTGCGCTGGAGATCACGTCACCGGAGACCGTCTTAGTCAGCGCGGTCTGTTCAGATGCAAGAGGCTGGTTGGTGATCAAGGTACCCTTGTCGTCGACAAGGTAAACTTGGCCGGTTTCGCCAAGTCCGTCACGGTTGTTGGCAACGCTTTCGAGAAAATCATTACCGATACGCACGACGATGACACCGCCGAGTTCCTCACCGGAGAAGCTGGTGATGTATGCAGGCTCTGCGATGAACATGGACGGTACGCCGCCGGCAGCGTCATAGCTAACGAACTCGGAGAAGAACTGGCTCCCCTTCTCGGCCTCGACCGCCTTGGCGAATACCTCGCCCAGACCCGTTTCCTGAAGCGGTCCATCTGTAACGTTCTCAAGGAAATCGCCAGACTTCGTCACGCTGTAGATCACAAGGCCTTCCTTGTTGATCGCGTATATGTCGCCGTAGTGATTGTTCTTCCACGACGAGTAGAAGCTGTTGTGCACGTCGGTATGCCGCCATGCATACATCGTCTTGTTTTCCTTGCCCGAAAGCTCCGCGCGGGTTGCCGCGTCAGATCCTTCCGGCTGGAAGTATTCCGTCAACTTGGGACGATCGTTGTTGAGGCTAGCAAGGGCCGAATTCATGTCGGTGAACGCCAGTCCGGCAGCAGCCCCTGTGGCCGTTGTAGAAAGATCCCCCGCCAGGCTCGTCAAACGCATGTCGAGCAGCGCCTTGCGCGCATCGCTGACCATTGCGAGTTCACTCTTGGCAGCCTCTTCAAGACCAGAGCGCGCATTCATGTAGCCGCCGATACCGACCGCCACGCAGGATGCAAATGTCACCCCGACCATAAGGACCGGAACAACCACAGATAACTTTAGAAAACGATTCCGTTTTGTTTCAACCGGCTTGTCGGCTGCCTGCATAACGCCCTCCCAGTGACGCCCGTGAATAATACCTAAGGCGAATGTGCGGGTCGGACGTTAAAATTCAGATAATTGCATTTGAAACAGATTAGAATCTACGATTGCATACAATAACTTATGCTTATCCTATCATAACCGAGAATAAAAAAGGCGGGCATGGCCCGCCTTTTTCGATAAGCATGCAGCGCTAAATTACGCTGCGTTTTCCGCAACCTGCTCGGCTTCGACGCGTGCGCGGTCTTCTGCGCCGCGAGCTGCCGGGTCGCGATCGACGAGTTCGATCACGGCCATTGGAGCATTGTCACCATAACGGAAGCCGGCCTTCAGAACACGGCTGTAGCCGCCCTGACGGTCCTTGTAGCGCTCACCGAGGGTGTCGAACAGCTTCTTGACCATTGCGACGTCGCGGATCTGGGCAATAGCCTGACGACGCGCATGAAGGTCGCCGCGCTTGCCAAGCGTGATGAGCTTGTCAATGATCGGCTTCATTTCCTTGGCCTTCGGCAGGGTCGTGACGATCTGCTCGTGCTTGATCAGCGAAGCTGCCATGTTTGCGAACATAGCCTTGCGGTGGCTAGAGGTCCGGTTGAGCTTGCGGCCGGAATTTCCGTGGCGCATGGCCCTCTCCTTTTCGGTTCAGACTGCTGTGTCCTGTCTCACGCAGCCCGGTTGATCGAGAAGGGACGCTGACGTCCCTTAATACTGATGGTCTTCGTAGCGCTTGGCGAGATCTTCGATGTTCTCGGGCGGCCAGTTGGCGACTTCCATGCCAAGATGGAGACCCATCTGGGCGAGAACTTCCTTGATTTCGTTCAGCGACTTGCGGCCGAAATTCGGCGTGCGCAGCATTTCCGCTTCGGTCTTCTGAATGAGATCGCCAATATACACGATATTGTCGTTCTTCAGGCAGTTTGCAGAGCGGACGGACAGTTCCAGTTCGTCGACCTTCTTGAGAAGCGCCGGGTTGAACGCGAGTTCCGGGACGGTGTCCTCGGCGACTTCACGCTGCGGCTCTTCGAAGTTGACGAAGATGGAGAGCTGATCCTGGAGGATGCGCGCAGCGAATGCGACTGCGTCATCCGGCTTGACCGAGCCGTCGGTTTCGACGGTCAGCGTCAGCTTGTCGTAGTCAAGAACCTGACCTTCACGGGTGTTTTCCACCTTGTAGGACACTTTCTTGACCGGCGAGTAGAGGCTGTCCACCGGGATCAGACCGATCGGAGCATCTTCCGGACGGTTACGATCGGAGGCTACATAGCCCTTGCCCGTGTTGACGGTGAACTCCATGCGGATTTCTGCGCCTTCGTCGAGGGTGCAGAGTACCAGCTCGGGGTTCAGAACCTCGACATCGCCCACGGTCTGGATGTCGCCGGCAGTCACCACACCTGGGCCCTGCTTGCGAACGACCATGCGCTTGGGACCTTCGCCTTCCATGCGGATGGCGATTTCCTTGACGTTCAGAACGATGTCTGTGACGTCTTCACGCACGCCTGGGATGGACGAGAACTCGTGCAGTACGCCGTCGATCTGGATCGCAGTCACCGCAGCACCTTGCAGCGAAGACAGCAGGATGCGGCGCAGTGCGTTGCCAAGCGTCAGACCATAACCGCGCTCCAGCGGCTCGGCGACGACCGTCGCCATGAAACGCGGATCTTCACCCGGCTTCACTTCGAGCTTGGTCGGCTTGATCAGTTCTTGCCAGTTCTTTTGAATGGTCACGTTTTTGCCCCTTCGGCTATCCCGCCCGGTCCGCATCGCGTCCGCGGGCTATTCTTTGCCATTGGAGAAACAGATACCTAAGGCGAACCTTAGACGCGGCGACGCTTGCGCGGACGGCAGCCGTTGTGCGGAATCGGCGTCACGTCGCGGATCGACGTGATGAGGAAACCAGCGGCCTGAAGCGCACGCAGAGCGGATTCACGACCCGAACCCGGACCACGGACTTCAACTTCCAGGGTACGCATGCCGTGTTCAGCAGCCTTCTTCGCAGCATCTTCTGCTGCAACCTGAGCGGCATACGGCGTGGACTTACGAGAGCCCTTGAAGCCAAGCGCACCAGCGGAAGACCAGGAAATCGTGTTGCCCTGAGCGTCCGTGATCGTGATCATGGTGTTGTTGAACGTGGAGTTCACATGCGCAACGCCAGAAGAAATGTTCTTGCGCTCGCGGCGACGCACGCGCGTCGTGTCCTTAGCCATTCTTTTTCCTTACTTTGATCTCTGCACTGCCGTAGTCCCGGCAGCTCCACCGCCAATCGGCAGGAATTACTTCTTCTTACCGGCGATCGGCTTCGCCGGACCCTTACGGGTACGAGCGTTCGTGTGCGTGCGCTGACCGCGAACCGGAAGGCCACGGCGGTGACGTAGGCCGCGGTAGCAACCCAGGTCCATCAGACGCTTGATGTTCATTGCGGTTTCGCGACGAAGGTCACCTTCCACGATGTAGTCGCGGTCGATGGTTTCACGGATCGCCAGAACTTCGGCGTCAGACAGTTCGTTGACGCGGCGCTCAGGAGCGATGTTCACCTTCTCGGTGATTTCCTGGGCGAACTTCGCGCCAATGCCGTGAATGTACTGAAGCGCGATCACAACGCGCTTGTTCGTCGGAATGTTAACGCCAGCAATACGTGCCACGTTCTCTCTCCATGTGATGCAGCCGTCAGGCCGCTTTGGTTTTTATTCCCGCGTCCGGTGGAGCCCGGCCCTTGCGGAGTGTGACTGAACTTGGTCCCCCAAGCACAGAACGTGCCGACCCCGTCATTTTGCGGAATCGGCACATAACTTTTCAGCTAGAGCTGCGTCGTTTAACGGCTCTAAACCTTTTCGTCAAGCTTCGAAAGCACATCCGAGATGGCGGCCGAAACCTCGTCGATCGACTGCATGCCGTCGACGATCGTCAAAAGACCGGCCTTCTCGTAGTACGGAATCACCACTGCAGTGTCCCGATTGTAGGCACTGAGACGATCCTTGAAGACCTCCGGATCGTCATCCTTGCGAACCGGCAGACCCGCTGCCTTGGCTTCTTCCGCACGGTTGATGATCCGATTGACCAGCTTGCTCTGATCGACGCGCAGCTCAATGACCGCATCCAGGTCCAGACCATTGTCCTTAAGCATTTCTGCCAGCGCATCGGCCTGGGCAATGGTCCGCGGAAAGCCGTCCAGAATGAAACCGTTCTGGGCATCTGCTTCCTTGATCCGGTCGCGGATGATACCGACAACTATTTCATCAGACACGAGGCCGCCCGCATCCATCACGGCCTTGGCCTGCAGACCGATCGGTGTTTCAGCCGCGACAGCAGCGCGCAGCATGTCACCGGTCGAAAGCTGCGGAATGTTGTGCTTCGCAACCAATCGAGCTGCCTGGGTGCCCTTCCCTGCACCCGGCGGCCCCACCAAAATCAGTCTCATCGACGTTTCCCCCTGAGCTTTGCCTTCTTCACCAGACCCTCATACTGGTGAGCGAGCAGATGGCCCTGGATCTGGGAAACCGTGTCCATGGTCACACTGACAACAATCAACAGCGAGGTCCCACCGAAATAGAACGGAACGCCCGTCGCCGAAATGAGGAATTCGGGTAATAGACATACGAGTGTGATGTAGATCGCACCGACCACCGTGACACGCGTCAGAACGTAATCGATGTATTGCGCGGTCCGCTCGCCCGGGCGAATGCCCGGAATGAATCCGCCGTGCTTCTTCAGATTATCCGCAGTTTCCGACGGATTGAACACGATTGCCGTGTAGAAGAAACAGAAGAACACGATCATCGCTGCATAGAAGATCATGTACAGCGGCTGGCCGTGGCCCAGAAGCGCTGTGATCGTCGTCACCCACTCATTGGTGCCCGCTTCGGAGGAAAAACCGGCGATCGTTGCCGGAACCAGCAGAAGCGACGACGCAAAGATCGGCGGAATCACACCGGCGGTGTTCAGCTTGAGCGGCAGGAACGAGGTGTTACCCTCGAACATGCGGTTGCCCATCTGCCGCTTCGGATACTGAATCAGCAGACGACGCTGCGCCCGCTCCATGAACACGATGACGCCGATGACCACGACGGCCAGCACGATCACAAGGAGGATGATCCAAGTAGCAAGCGCACCCTGACGGCCGAGCTCTAGGGTCGACACGATCGCGGTAGGAAGACCTGCGACGATGCCGGCAAAGATGATCAGCGAAATACCGTTGCCAATACCCCGTGACGTGATCTGTTCACCGAGCCACATCAGGAACATGGTGCCGCCGACGAGCGTCAGGACAGTGGATGCCCGGAAGAACCAGCCCGGATCGGAAACGACGTTTGTCGCCCCTTCAAGTCCAACGGCAATGCCGTAGGCCTGAAGCGCAGCAAGCACGACGGTACCATAACGGGTGTACTGGTTGATGACTTTCCGGCCCTGCTCGCCTTCCTTCTTCATCTGCTCCAGCGACGGTACGACCGTCGTCATGAGCTGCATGATGATCGAGGCGGAGATATACGGCATGATGCCGAGCGCGAAGATGGCCATGCGCTCGACGGCGCCGCCGGCGAACATGTTGAACATGCCAACAATGCCGGACTGAGCCTGGTTGAAGGCCTGGGCAAACGCATCCGGGTTGATACCCGGCAGCGGAATGTAAGTCCCCAGACGATAAACCAAAAGCGCCCCCAGTGTGAACCAGATGCGCTTTTTGAGTTCTTCAGCTTTGGCGAAAGCTGAGAAATTGAGATTTGACGCCAGTTGTTCGGCGGCGGATGCCATGCCCTACTCCGGTCAGTTCATTACCGAAAAATGGGAAAAGCCCAGGCTGTTAAGCCTGAGCTCCCAGAACGACGACCTTGCCGCCAGCCTTTTCAACCGCATCAACGGCAGCCTTGGAGGCGCCTGCGATTTCAAAGGTGACTGCGGTCTTCAGTTCGCCATCGCTAAGCAGGCGAACGCCATCCTTGACGCGCTTGACGATACCAGCAGCCTTGAGCGCTTCGACAGTCACTGCTGCCTTTGCGTCCAGCTTGCCGGCGTCCAGTGCTTCCTGAACACGGCCGAGGGAAACAACATTGTATTCCTTCGCGAAGATGTTCGTGAAGCCGCGCTTCGGCAGACGACGATGCAACGGCATCTGACCGCCTTCAAAGCCCTTGATGGCAACGCCGGAACGGGACTTCTGACCCTTCACGCCGCGACCACCGGTCTTGCCCTTGCCCGAACCGATACCGCGGCCAACGCGCGTACGGTCCTTTACGGCACCTTCGTTGTCACGAAGTTCATTGAGCTTCATGGTACTACTCCTGATCCCGTTCTTTAGGCGTCTTCGACAACGCGGACGAGATGCTGGATCTTGTTGATCATGCCGCGCACTTCAGGAGTGTCCTTCAGCGTCGAGCGACGGTGCATCTTGTTCAGGCCGAGACCGATAAGCGTCGCGCGCTGGTCCTGCGGACGGCGCAGCGGGCTACCGATCTGTTCGACCGTGATGGTCTTTTCGGTGTTCGCCATGGAACTAACCCTCATTCAACTGGGCACGGTAGCCGCTGAGATCAAGCCTCAGCGGCAGCCGAAGCCGCATCTTCGTTGTTGTCACGACGGCGCGACTGCAGCACAGAGACCTTGAGGCCACGGCGTGCCGCGACCGAACGCGGGCTGTCTTCCTTGGTCAGTGCATCAAACGTCGCACGAACCATGTTGTACGGGTTCGAGGAGCCGAGCGACTTCGCGACAACGTCCTGGACGCCAAGCGTCTCGAACACTGCACGCATCGGACCACCAGCGATGATACCCGTACCAGCCGGAGCTGCACGCAGGATCACCTTGCCGGCACCGTGACGGCCTTCGACGTCGTGGTGCAGGGTACGGCCTTCGCGCAGCGGCACGCGGATCATGGTGCGCTTTGCAGCTTCCGTAGCCTTGCGGATCGCTTCCGGCACTTCACGTGCCTTGCCGTGTCCGAAGCCTACGCGGCCCTTCTGGTCACCAACCACGACAAGTGCAGCGAAGCCGAAGCGACGGCCACCCTTGACCACCTTGGCGACGCGGTTGATGTGTACGAGCTTGTCGACGAATTCGCTGTCGCGCTCTTCGCGCTCGCGATTATCCTGTCTCGCCATTTTATACGTCTTCCGTTCTTAAGAGCGCCAACGGGCGCTGGTCAGAATTCAAGTCCACCGTCGCGGGCTGCATCAGCAAGCGCCTTAACGCGCCCATGATACATGTACCCACCACGGTCGAACACGACCTGCTTGACGCCGGCGGCAAGAGCGCGCTCGGCGACAAGCTTGCCAACAGCCGCTGCAGCAGCGGTGTCGGCGCCCGTCTTCAGGCCACCCTTGATGTCGGCTTCAATGGTAGAAGCCGATGCAATGGTGTGACCCTTGGCGTCGTCGATGATCTGGGCATAGATCTGCTTCGACGAGCGGAACACAGAAAGCCGCGGACGTCCGTTCGCCACCTTCTTGAGAGAACGGCGCACGCGATCGCGGCGGCGTTCGAAAGCAATTTTGCTGTTCGCCATGATGCAGGTCCGTTACTTCTTCTTGCCTTCTTTGCGGACGATAAACTCGCCTGCATGCCGAACGCCCTTGCCCTTGTAGGGCTCCGGCGGACGGAACTCGCGGATTTCAGCCGCAACCTGGCCAACCGACTGCTTGTCGATGCCAGTGATGATGATCTCGGTCGGCTTCGGGCACTTGATTTCAATGCCTGCCGGTACTTCGTAAATCACATCGTGCGAGAAACCCAGAGCGAGCTGAAGATTGCTGCCCTGCATCTGTGCACGGTAACCAACACCCGTGATTTCCAGCTTCTTTTCGAAGCCGGCGCTCACGCCGGTGATGATATTCTGCACCATCGTACGGCTCATACCCCACATGGAGCGTGCCGACTTGGAGGTGCCGCGCGGATCAACCTTGATCCCATCGTCCGTCATTTCGGCCAGAACGAGGTCGTTGAGCACGAAGGAGAGTTCCCCCTTCGGGCCCTTGACCGAAACCGTCTGACCGTTGATCGTTGCCGTTACCCCGCTAGGCACGGGGACTGGCTTTTTGCCAATACGAGACATCTGACCAACCTTGTTGTCTTAGTTAAAGCAAGGTCCAAGCCGCATCAGAAGACGCGGCAAAGAACCTCACCACCTACGTTTTCTTCCCGCGCCTGATGATCGCTCATGACGCCGCGCGGAGTCGACAGAATCGACACGCCCAGGCCATTGGACACATGCGGGATGTTCTTCACCGACGAGTACACGCGGCGGCCCGGCTTGGACACACGCTCAATGGTGCGGATAACCGGTTCGCCGTCAAAATACTTGAGTTCGATCTCCAACTCGGACTTGCCGCCCTCGAATTCGACCGTGGTGTAGCCGCGGATGTACCCTTCTTTGGCCAACACATCAAGTACGTGTGCACGCAATTTGGAATTCGGCGAACTGACTTTGCTCTTGCGACGCATCTGCGCATTGCGGATACGGGTGAGCAAATCCCCCAACGGATCAGAAATTGCCATCGGAGTTTCTCCTTACCAGCTCGACTTGACCAGGCCCGGGATCTTGCCCAGGGAACCCAGTTCACGAAGAGCAATACGTGACATCTTAAGCTTGCGGTAGAAAGCGCGCGGACGACCGGTCACTTCGCAACGGTTGCGAACACGATTCGGTGCGGAATTGCGCGGCAGCTTTGCCAGCTTGAGACGTGCATTGAACTGCTCTTCAGGCGACAGGCTTTCATCCTTAGCCATTGCCTTGAGGGCAGCGCGCTTCTCGGCGTACTTCTTGACGAGCTTCTTGCGACGCTCGTTCTTTTCGACTGCGCTCTTTTTAGCCATCGTCGTTCCTCGTTCCTTTCCCGTATCTCAGCTTACTTGCTGAACGGGAAGTTGAACGCGCGCAGCAGTTCACGCGCTTCGTCATCGGTCTTTGCCGTGGTGCAGACGATCACGTCCATACCCCAGATCTGGTCGACCTTGTCGTACTCGATTTCCGGGAACACGATGTGTTCCTTGATGCCCATGGCATAGTTGCCACGACCGTCAAAGGACTTCGGGTTCAGACCGCGGAAGTCACGAACACGCGGCAGCGCGATGGTGATCAGGCGATCCAGGAATTCGAACATCTGCTGGCGGCGCAGTGTCACCTTGGTACCAAGCGGCATCTCTTCGCGAACCTTGAAGGTTGCGATGGACTTCTTGGCCTTCGTGATGACCGGCTTCTGGCCGGCGATCAGAGCAAGGTCTTCTGCAGCAATGCGGGCCTTCTTGGAGTCGGCAACCGCTTCGCCGACGCCAATGTTCAGAACGATCTTCTCGAGCGCCGGAACCTGCATCGGGTTCTTGTACTCGAACTTGTCCTGAAGCTGCTTGCGCACGACTTCGTCGTAATGCGTCTTAAGACGCGGCACGTAGTTGGTCTCAGCCATCGATCAGGTCTCCCGAACGCTTGGCCACGCGGACCTTGGTGCCGTCTTCCTGCACCTTGAAACCGACGCGCGTTGCCTTGCCGTCCTTCGGATCGGCCAGAGCAATGTTCGACAGGTGGATCGCTGCTTCCTTAGCAACGATGCCAGCTTCCTGCGTCTGGGTCTGCTTCTGGTGGCGGCGAACGATGTTCACGCCACGGACCAGCGCCTTGTTGTCGGACGGCAGGATCTGGAGCACTTCACCGGTCTTGCCCTTGTCACGACCGGTAAGCACGACGACCGTGTCGCCTTTTTTAATTTTCGCAGCCATCAGAGCACCTCCGGCGCGAGCGAAATGATCTTCATGTGGTTCTTTGCGCGGAGTTCACGCGGCACCGGACCAAAGATACGGGTACCGACAGGCTCCTTGTTGTTGTTGACCAGAACGGCCGCGTTGCGGTCGAACCGGATCACGCTGCCGTCGGGACGACGAATGTCTTTCGCCGTACGCACGACGACTGCCTTCATCACGTCGCCCTTCTTGACGCGGCCCCGCGGAATAGCCTCTTTGACGGAGACGACGATGATGTCGCCAACCTGGGCATATTTACGCTTGGAGCCGCCGAGCACTTTGATGCACATGACACGACGGGCGCCGGAATTATCCGCCACGTCGAGGTTTGTTTGCATCTGAATCATGACTGGCTGCCTTATTCTCTGCCTGGCGCACCTGCCAAGGGCGCCTGATGCTCAACCAGGAGCGTGGTCAGTTGACCACGGTCCAACGTTTGTTTTTCGAAATCGGCGAGCACTCTTCGATCTGAACGATGTCGCCAACCTGGTACTTGTTCTCTGCGTCATGCGCACGATACTTCTTCGTACGACGCACGGTCTTCTTCAGCAGCGGGTGCGTGAAGCGACGCTCCACCTTCACCGTCACCGTCTTGTCATTTGCGTTACTGACAACGGTGCCCTGCAGAATGCGCTTCGGCATGGTGTTCTCCTTAAGCGCTTGCCGACACGCGCTTTTCGCGCATGATCGTCTGAATGCGAGCGATGTCGCGGCGGATCTGCCGGACGCGCCCAGTGTTTTCAAGCTGACCGGTGGCTCTCTGGAAGCGCAGGTTGAACTGCTCCTTCTTGAGACCTTCGAGCTCCGTGCGGAGCTCGTCGAGGGTCTTAGCTCTTACGTCATTAGCCTTCATGGCTTTTTCTCCTCGACCGCCTTACTCGCCGATTCGCTGAACGAAACGGCATTTGATCGGCAGCTTGGCAGCAGCAAGACGCATCGCTTCACGCGCAACGTCTTCCGGCACACCGTCGATTTCGAACATGATCCGGCCCGGCTTGACGCGGCAAGCCCAGTAATCCGGAGAACCCTTACCCTTACCCATGCGGACTTCGGCCGGCTTGGAGGAAACCGGGAGGTCCGGGAAGATGCGGATCCATACACGACCAGCACGCTTCATGTGGCGGGTCATGGCACGACGGGCAGCTTCGATCTGGCGAGCGGTCACGCGCTCAGGCTCAACAGCCTTCAGACCGTAGGCGCCGAAGTTGAGGTCGGTCCCCCCCTTCGACAGACCGTGAATGCGGCCCTTGTGCTGCTTGCGGAACTTAGTTCGCTTCGGTTGCAGCATCGTTTTCTCTCGTCCTTCGTGTTACGCGAGCAGCAGGCAGCCAATTAGGCTGCGCGCTCACGGCCCCGATCCCGGCGTCCGCCGCGATCACCCTGGTTAGAATCCGAGCCGGACGTCGCACGGCGCTCAGACGCCATCGGGTCATGCTCGAGGATTTCACCCTTGAAGATCCAGACCTTCACGCCGCACACGCCGTAAGCGGTGTGAGCGGAGGCGACACCGTAGTCGATGTCGGCACGCAGGGTGTGCAGCGGCACGCGGCCTTCACGGTACCACTCGACGCGAGCGATTTCCGCTCCGCCAAGACGACCACCACAGGTGATCTTGATGCCCTGTGCGCCCAGACGCATGGCCGACTGAACGGCACGCTTCATGGCGCGGCGGAATGCAACACGGCGTTCCAGCTGCTGAGCAATCGAGGCGGCTACGAGCGTCGCATCGATTTCCGGCTTGCGCACTTCAACGATGTTGATGTGAACTTCCGAGTTCGTGATCTCGGCGATCTTCTTGCGAAGACGCTCGATGTCCGCACCCTTCTTGCCGATGACAACACCCGGACGACCGGAGTGAATGGTCACGCGGCACTTCTTGTGCGGGCGCTCGATGACGATCTTGGAAACAGCAGCCTGCTTCAGTTCGTTCATCAGGAATTCGCGGATGCGGAAATCTTCATGAAGAAGATTGCCGTAGTCACCCTTGTTGGCGAACCAACGGGAATCCCAGGTGCGGTTGATCCCGAGGCGCATGCCGATCGGGTTTACTTTGTGACCCATCAGGCACTCTCCTCGACTTCACGCACGACGATGGTCAGGTTCGAGAACGGCTTCTCGATCCGGCCAACACGGCCACGTGCACGAGCCTGGAAACGCTTGATGACAAATGCCTTGCCAACATGTGCCTCGGCAACCACCAGGTTGTCGATATCCAGGTCGTGGTTGTTTTCCGCATTCGCAATCGCCGACATCAAGGTCTTCTTGACGTCCTGTGCGATACGCTTGCGAGAGAACGTCAGGTCCGCGAGTGCAGAACCGACCTTCTTGCCGCGGATAGCAGCCGCAACGAGATTCAGCTTACGGGGAGAGACGCGGATCATCCGCGTCATTGCCCGGGCCTCGTTGTCAGCGAGCGTCCGCTCACGCTTCGGCTTGCCCATCGTTACTTCCTCTTCGCCTTCTTGTCGGCGCCGTGTCCGTAGTAGGTCCGGCTCGGCGAGAACTCGCCGAACTTGTGACCAATCATCTCTTCAGATACCTGCACCGGAACGTGCTTCTGTCCGTTGTAGACGCCGAAGGTAAGACCGACGAACTGCGGGAGGATCGTCGAACGGCGGCTCCAGGTCTTGATGACCTCGTTGCGGCCGGATTCACGAACCTTGTCCGCTTTCTTCAGCAAATACCCGTCGACAAACGGACCTTTCCAGATCGAACGTGCCACGATCCTGTCCCTTACTTCTTACGCGCGTGGCGGCTGCGGACAATGTACTTATCCGTAGACTTGTTGCTGCGCGTCTTCTTGCCCTTGGTCGGCTTACCCCAAGGGGTAACCGGATGACGACCGCCAGAGGTCCGGCCTTCACCACCGCCGTGCGGGTGGTCAACCGGGTTCATGGCAACACCGCGCGTATGCGGGCGAATACCGAGCCAGCGGGAACGACCAGCCTTGCCCAGGTTCACGTTGCCGTGGTCCGGGTTGGAAACAGCACCGATGGAAGCCATGCAGGTTCCCAGTACGCGGCGCTGCTCGCCGGACATCAGGCGAAGCGTGGTGTAGCCCTGGTCGCGACCGACGATCTGAACAAAAGCACCGGCGGAACGTGCGACCTGCGCACCCTTGCCCGGCTTGAGTTCGATGTTGTGCACGATCGTGCCGACCGGAATGGAGGCCAGCGGAGCGGCATTGCCCGGCTTCACGTCAACGCTCTGACCGGCAACAACGGTGTCGCCGACAGCCAGACGCTGCGGAGCAAGGATATAGCTCAGCTCACCGTCTTCATAACGGATCAGCGCGATGAATGCGGTCCGGTTCGGATCGTATTCCAGACGCTCGACCGTTGCCGGCACGTCCCACTTGCGACGCTTGAAGTCGACAAGACGGTAGGAGCGCTTGTGACCGCCACCGCGGTTCGGCGAGGTCAGACGGCCGGTGTTGTTACGGCCACCGCTCTTGGAAAGACCTTCGGTCAGGGTCTTGACCGGCTTGCCTTTCCAAAGGTCGGAGCGATCCACCTGAACCAGCTGGCGCCGGCCGGGCGAAGTCGGGTTGAATGTCTTGAGTGCCATTTACCTGTCCCCGCCCTTAGAGCCCGGTGGTCACGTCAATGGCGTGACCTTCTGCGAGCGTGATGACGGCCTTCTTGAAGTCGGACTGGCGACCGATACGACCGCGGAAACGCTTCACCTTGCCCTTGCGGACCAGGGTGTTGACTGCAGTCACCTTGACGCCGAACAGCGCTTCGATGGCAGCCTTGATTTCCGGCTTGGTCGCGTCGTTGGCAACCTTGAAGACAACCTTGTTCTCTTCGGAAGCCATGGTCGCCTTTTCGGTGATTACCGGGCCGACGATCTTGTCGTAGTGAGGAAGATTGCTCATTTGAAGCGCTCCTCAAGTGCGGACACCGCTGCCTTCGTCAACACCAGGGTGTTGGCGCGCATGATGTCGTAGACGTTGATCCCCTGAACCGGCAGAACGTCCACATTCGGGATGTTCCGGGCCGCGAGGGAAAAGTTCTTGTCGAGCTCAGCACCATCGATGATGAGTGCGCTGCTCAGACCGAGCTTTGCGAACTGAGCCTTCAGAGCCTTGGTCTTTGCTTCAGCTGCCTTGGCATCTTCAACAACGACAATGGCATCGCCCTTTGCCTTGGCAGACAGAACGTGCTTCAGACCGAGAACACGAACCTTCTTCGGCAGGTCATGGGCATGGTCGCGAACGACCGGGCCGAATGCCTTACCACCGCCGCGGAACTGCGGAGCCTTGCGGTTGCCGTGACGAGCGCCGCCGGAGCCTTTTTGGCGCACGAACTTCTTCGTGGTGCCAGAAACTTCGGAGCGTCCCAGGGACTTGTGCGTGCCAGCCTGGCGCTTGGCAAGCTGCCAACGCACCACGCGGTGGATCAGATCGGTGCGCGGCTCGAGACCAAAGATCTCGTCAGACACCGTGATCGAACCGGCCGCCCCGCCTTCGAGGGTCTTGACCTGGAGTTCCATCACTCGCTCTCCTTCCCGGCGGCTTCAGCAGCTGCAGGCGCACGGTATGCACCCGGAACCGGAACACCTTCCGGCAGCGCCTTCTTGATCGCGTCGCGGACCAGGATCCAGCCGCCCTTGGCGCCCGGAACAGAGCCTTCGACCATGATCAGGCCGCGTTCAACATCGGTACGCACAACCTTGAGGTTCTGCGTGGTCACGCGGACATCGCCCATGTGACCGGCCATCTTCTTGCCCTTGAACACGCGGCCCGGGTCCTGACACTGACCGGTCGAACCGTGCGAACGGTGCGAGATCGAGTTACCGTGCGATGCGCGGCCACCACCGAAGTTGTGACGCTTCATGACACCGGCAAAACCCTTACCGATGGAGGTGCCGGTAACGTCGACGAACTGACCTTCGACGTAATGGTCGGCGGTGATTTCCGCGCCAACGTCGATCAGGTTGTCGGACGAAACCCGGAATTCCACCAGGGTCCGCTTCGGCTCAACCTTGGCCACTGCAAAGTGACCACGGAGCGCCTTCGGCGTGTTCTTGACTTTGGCGAGACCTGCGCCGACCTGCAGCGCGGTGTAGCCATTCTTTTCTTCAGTACGGTGGGCAACCACCTGGCAGTTTTCCAGTCGCAGAACCGTGACCGGAACATGCTCGCCCGCATCGTTGTAGATACGAGTCATGCCCACTTTCTGAGCGATCACTCCAGAACGCATGGATGTGTCCCCTTCGGTCCGCCTCAGAGCTTGATCTCGACGTCGACACCAGCTGCAAGGTCGAGCTTCATAAGAGCGTCAACCGTCTGGGGCGTCGGATCAACGATGTCGAGCAGACGCTTGTGCGTGCGCATCTCGAACTGATCGCGGCTTTTCTTGTCGATGTGCGGGCCGCGAAGCACGGTGTACTTCTCGATCCGCGTCGGCAGCGGTACGGGACCCCGTACCTGCGCACCGGTCCGCTTCGCCGTGTTCACGATCTCCTTGGTGGAAGCATCGAGAATACGGTGATCAAATGCCTTGAGGCGGATCCGGATATTCTGACCGTTCATTTCAGAGTTCCCGATAAGACAGGCTGGCCTGCCGAGTTATTCGAAAACGGCAGGCCTTGCCGTCAATTATGCGATGATGGAAGCGACGACGCCGGCGCCGACGGTACGGCCACCTTCGCGGATAGCGAAGCGCAGGCCTTCTTCCATGGCGATCGGCACGATCAGTTCGACTTCAACCGACACGTTGTCGCCCGGCATCACCA
>NZ_JBLXFW010000004.1:0-469497 GCF_048261595.1 Roseibium sp. | reverse complement strand
CCTATCGCAGGCGAAGTCTTCATCTTAACCTACGATCGTAGCGCGGCGCCCCGAAAGACCGACAACGAAACAAAATGCAAAACCGACGTTCCCAAATCGCGAGGACAGTACGCGGTGCATACATGAGCAAACATTATGATCCGCTGAAGTCGTGGTCATTTTTGCACTCCCAAGGACATCTGGAAGGGCGCGTTGCGGAGATGCATAAAGATTCATCTTGACCATCAGGTTGGCACTTCCTTACGATTTCTTGACCAAATGGTCAGGCAGCTTGGGGGCACACTCAGAATGCCCCGCTGCCGTGATCACTGGATCTTGGTCCAAGGTGGTGACGGTCATTTCCTTTCCCGGAGATGGGTAGGCACCGCGTCAGAAATAAGCGGCCCGCACCCAGTGGGCCGAATGAGGAGTAGGGGAATGGCTTCGAAGGTTTTCAAGGCAATCGCACTGACGGGCGTCTTTGCAGCTGGGCTGGCTACAGGGGCTGCAAATGCAGCGGATGCACTGACACTGCAGCTCAAATGGGTAACGCAGGGTCAGTTTGCCGGCTACTATGTGGCAAAGGACAAGGGCTTCTATGATGAAGAAGGCCTCGACGTCACGATCAAGCCAGGTGGCCCGGACATCGCTCCGCCGCAGGTAATCGCGGGTGGCGGAGCTGATGTCATCATCGACTGGATGCCCTCGGCACTTGCTTCGCGTGAAAAGGGTGTGCCGCTGGTCAACATTGCTCAGCCGTTCAAAAAATCCGGCATGATGCTTACCTGCCGAAAGGACACCGGCATTACCTCGCCGGATGATTTCAAGGGCAAGACGCTCGGCGTCTGGTTCTTCGGAAATGAATATCCTTTCCTGTCCTGGATGAGCCAGCTTGGCATCGCGACAGATGGGGGAGAAGAGGGTGTTACCGTCCTCAAGCAGGGGTTCAATGTCGATCCGTTGCTGCAAAAACAAGCCGATTGCATTTCAACCATGACCTACAACGAGTATTGGCAGGTCATTGACGCCGGGCTTTCCGCAGACGACCTGATTGTTTTCAAATACGAAGACCAGGGAGTAGCGACGCTTGAAGACGGCCTTTATGTCCTCGAGGAAACTCTCAAGGACGATGCCATGGTCGACAAATACGCTCGCTTCGTTCGCGCCTCGATGAAAGGTTGGGCATATGCCGCTGAAAACCCGGAGGAGGCAGCAGAGATCGTCCTGGAAAATGACGCGACCGGTGCACAGACTGAAAAGCACCAGGTTCGCATGGTTGGTGAAATCATCAAGCTCGTAGACGGTTCCGACGGCAAGCTGGACACGGCCGCATATGAGCGCACGGTAAAGTCGCTTCTTTCCGGCGGCTCTGACCCTGTCATAACGACGGAACCCCAGGGTGCAACAACAACCGTAGTTACCGACAAGCTTTGATTAAGTTTGACGCGAATAAGAATTGACGAAGGGCGCCAATATTGGCGCCCTTCTGCTTTAAAGGCAAACCCATGCCGGACTATGTGGAGAAATGGCGATATGAATTCTTAAGTGTTTGCACCTAGCTTCTTGTGCAGGTGAGGTATCAAATGAGTGTCGCGCATGGTGGATGAGTCTGAACCAATGTCCTCGGCGGCGGGGAAACGGCGCGACTCGGCGAAGCTACGTTCCAGATCATCCGTAACTGCGGGGCGACAACTCGTGTTTGGCCTTGTCGGTGCTGGGATGGTGACCGCGATCGTTGCGGTTCTGATTTTCGTCCTATCAACCATCGAAAGCGTGGAGCAACGTGCAGAACGCCGGGAAATTCGCTCTGTCAGTCGTGTCTTCGAGAATTCGAAAGAAGAAATACTTCGCGAGATAGAGCGCTTTGCAGTCTCAAATGCAGCTTATGAGAATATCGACATTCGGTACTCGCTGGATTGGGTACGCCAACGTTTCGGCGTCGACATGGCCACCGACTACAATCATGACCTTGTCGTGCTTCTCGACCGGGATGGCAGTCCGGTTTACGAAATCAACAACGGTCGTGTTCATACCTCGGGAAGACTCGGGCACCTGATAAAGGGTGATGTCGCTGCGTTAGTTGGAAAGATTCGCGGCAATTACCTCCTCGGGATTGAGTATGACCAGGGTGGCACTGCCAGCTTTAGCGGCAGTTTGGCCGGTGTCTCCGGGATCACTTCAGCCGATCTGGGCGATGGCCAGCTGGGCCTCGTCGCAGCCTATGCAATCGTCCCGGATGTGGGGGGAATTTCTGTTAAGGCGGTCTCGCCATATGTTCTTGTCGCCGTCCAGGTGCTCGACGAGTTCCACCTTCAGAAACTGCTGGAGTCGATGGCGCTCGATGAGATTTTCATTCGAAAGGAAATCCCGAAAGGCATGGTCGGCGTGCCGATCACCGAGTCAAACGGCCGCGTGCTAGGCAATCTCGTCTGGAAACCCACCGCTGAGGCTTCCCGTGTCGTGATGTCCTGGGCGCCTCTGATTAGCGGAGCCTTGCTGGTTGTCCTTGTCCTCACATTCTACGCTCTTTGGCAGAACTATTCGGCTGCGCTGGAATTGAAGAGGCGCGAACAGGAGGCCATTCTGGCATCGCGCCGGGATCCGTTGACCGGGCTTTCACGTCGTGACCTTTTTTATGAGGATGCGGAAAGAGCTCTTGCGGATCATGAAAACAAGGGGCTGCATTCGGCAATCCTGTACCTGGATCTGGACTACTTGAAGCAGACCAATGATGCCTATGGGCATGTAATCGGTGATCGCCTTTTGATTTCAGTCGTCGAGCGGCTTCAGGCCAATTGTTCAGAACAGGATCTGCTTGGCCGAATTGGCGGCGACGAGTTCCTGCTCATGATGCCGGGGCGAGCTAGCCGGGAGGCCTTGCTTGAGGACGTCGATCGCTTGTGTAGCAACATCAACCGGAAGGTCATGATCGATGACCTTTGTCTTGATGCATCCAGCAGTGTCGGCGTCTCGCTGTGGCCTGAGCATGGCGACAACCTGAAAGCACTTGTCAGGTGCGCCGACATTGCCCTGCAGCGATGCAAGGAGGACGGTCGAGGCAACTTCCGCCTATACGATGTGGCGATGGACGAAGTCTTGCATGAAAAGCGGCGCATTCGAGACGGATTGAAACGTGCGCTCGACCGCGATGAGCTTGTCGCCTTCTATCAGCCAATCATTGAGACCAATTCGGGAAAGGTTGCATTCGCTGAAGCCCTTGTTCGCTGGCAGCACCCTGAGCGAGGCCTCCTTGCGCCGGGTGCATTCTTGCCCGTGGCCGAAGAGGATGGCTCAATCAACGCGATAGGGAGCTGGATGCTGGAGCGCGCGATCAAGGACGCTGCACAGTGGCCTGACACCGGTGTCGCCGTAAACGTTTGTGCAAGCCAGCTTCTGGAAGAGGGCTTTGTCGAGCATGTAGTGGCCCTTCTCGACGAGCATGGCCTATCGCCCCAACGTCTGGTCCTGGAAATCACTGAATCGGTAATGATGGACCGTTCGGGGGATATACGGACCGTATTTGCGCGTCTCGCGAGTCTCGGTATTGCAATTGCGATCGATGATTTCGGCACCGGTTTCTCGAGCTTGAGCTACTTGCACGAGTACAAGTTTCAGAAGCTAAAGATCGACAGGAGCTTCGTTGCCCGGATCGAAACGGACGTGGACGCCGGAACGATCATTCGAACTATGATTGGCCTTGCCAAGGTCATGGGGATGACAGTCGTAGCCGAAGGTGTCGAGACGGAAGCACAGAAGCGGTTTCTCAAGTGCGCGCAATGTGACTATCTTCAGGGCTACTATTTCGGAAAGCCGGCCCCGGTTGACGATGGCGAGCGAAAGATCCTGCTATCGGCCTAGTCAACAGCCGCGAGACGGCTCGTATTGCGCAGTCTTTTTATGGAAATCGCTTGAGAACGGTTATATTGGAAGTGTGTGGTTGACCCGCGTCGAATTCACCGCCCGGCATGCGGCCCGCCATCAAGAATCTCATCAGTGAAACCACCGCGGTCATGATGACAACCGTCACGGGCCAGACGATCGCAGTCATGGCGGCAATGGCGAGGCGAAGGGGGCTGCTACGGTCAGTTTCCAGAAGCTCGGTGGCCGACAAAATAAAGAACGCCAGCGCGATCAGGCCGTAAACAAGCAGCAAAAGTATCAGAAAAACCAACATCCCGGTTGCACCTCGATCGCCCAAGACCGTCATGCCCGGTCATGGTTAACACAATCTAACATGCACCCCAGCTGCAACGTCAACACTTATAGCATGCATACGAAAAAATTACAATTTACTAGTTTGCTGGCGGTAGCCACAACCTCGCCTGTTCAGCGTCCCGCTCGATCAGGACATGAGTATTGGCGAACACACGGTAACTGTGGCTCCAATCGCCATCGGGCCATCTGATACGCAATTGGGCGCGCTCCGATACTCCAAGCCCGAAATGCAGAAAGCCTGATTGCCCCGATGCATGCCCACCGCCGATCTGGATATCCCTGACGATGGTTCGGTTGCCGATCTTCACGCTTACCTTTGCGCCGACGGCATTCGGGTTCGAAGTTTTGGGCTGCTTGACTTCAACGGCGAGCCAGTTGCCCAAGGGGCGCGTCTCGTCCGCTGTCCCGGCTCCGACATTGCGGAACAGGCTGACCGGACCGGACCGATTGACCACAACCATGTCCAGCAGTCCGTCCATGTTAAGGTCGGCCAGTCCTGCGCCCCTGCCGCGCCTGTCGAGGGCAATGCCTGCATCACCCCCTACTTCAACGAATTTCTCGTCCCATTGTCCAAGAAGCAGGTTATCGGGATCGAAGGCGGCAAAGTCGGGCATGGATTCGACGTTGCCCTTGGCGATGAAAAGATCCCAGAGCGTGTCGTTGTTGACGTCCTGAAATTCGGAATGCCAACCCGTCGAAGGCCTCAGATCCGTGCCAGTGTAGGGACGGTGCGCCGTTACGCCCATATCGAAGGCCATATCGCGATAGATCGGCAGTGTTTCATCGGCCTCGTCGTCCAGCATCTGGAGCTTCGTGTCGCCCATGCTGGTCAGCGCGAATTCGGGGAAGCCATCAACATTGAGATCGATGGAGGCGATCCCCATGCCCCAGATCTTCAGATGACGCCAGCCATCCGAACGGCGATAGGGGCGCGGAGGACGACCGGCCGGCAAGGCCCAGAGTTGCTCTTCGCCGCCGCGATAATAGTGCCGGTCGTTTGAGACACGCAGCGCCGGTTCGCCAGATTTGTTCCAGTCGGTGAAGAGGATCGACAGCGTACAGTATCCCGGCGACAGTCTTTGCGCTTCCGAATAGCGGGGCCGGTCGCCAGCCTGAGGCCGGAACAGAAAGTTGTCGTGACACGTGCCCCATGGAGAACCGGGGGCCGAGCGGTCGACATAGTTGCCGAACGCCATGGTGGGATACTCCGCTCCGTTCTCCCAGATTGCGGAGAATGCCGTCGTCCATTCACGCCCGCCATCGAAGCCGACGGCGCGGTTGGCGACTTCGAAGCGACATTCACCCAAACCCCTTAGGATAAGATTCTCGCCAAGGCGAAGGACGGCGAGGTCCATCTTGCCGTCATTGTCGAAATCGATCGGATAGGCGCCGAGGATCTTGTCCTCATACCGCTCACCGATTCCGATGTCGCGTTTTTCGAAGGAAAGCTGCCCGCCGGTCCTGCTTGCATTGCGATAGAGTGCCGCCGGAGCCTTGCCGCCCGCAATGAAAAGATCCGGCCTCCGGTCGCTGTCGCAGTCGAAGATCGCAACGCCCCCGCCTACGAAATACTCCCATGGGCCGACGTAGCTGTGGTCGATACCGGCCGCCTTAGCCTCTTCGGAGAACCGAGGGATCGGGGCCAGTGATCTCTTGGGCGCGGCGGCCTCCTGAGCTGACGCAATAAAGCCGCCAGAGACGGCAAGAACCGCGGCTGCGCAAGCCGATGCGAAAAGGGCTTTCATTCAGCGATCTCCAGGCTGCGCAAGAACGCGATCACATTCTCTTTGTCCTCATCCGGAAGAGCCGAATAAGCCTTGCGAGCGTCGGTTGCCTCGCCGCCATGGGCCTCGATGATGTCGCCAAGATCGGTGATATCGCCTCTATGACCGTAGGGGGCTGTGCTGCCTATGCCCCATAGCTCCGCAGTTATGAAGACGTCTCGCGCCACGAAGCGCTGGCCGAGCAATTCGTTGCCCAAGGTCTCGCGGGCCGCATCTGCGATCCGATGACGCTTCAGGTCACCAAACAGCGGCACCAGGGTCCGCCCCTCTTCATCCTTCGGCAACGTCTTGACCCATTCGAGAGTGCCAAGGTCAATGCGAATGGGCGCTTCGACGTCTGACGGACGCAGCGTTCCGGCATTTTCAAAGGGATTGGGGTCTTGAAAGACGAGGCTTTCAAGCGGAAGAGCCGGCTTGTGACATGCCGCGCAGCCGATCTCTGTGAAGGTGGCTTCGCCAATGGCTGCGGCTTCGGCCCAGACGTCGGGCAACGCGGTCTTGCGCGTCGGTGCAGGAAGAGTGGCTTGCCATGCGACAATGGCGGAAACCTGGCCCGGAGAAAGCTCGTCCGGATGCTCGTCCCCATCGAAATCGTTGCTTCCCGTCCACTGAGAGCCGAAGCGCTCGACGGCTTGAATGCCATGGTGATGATTGAGAGCGTTGACGGAGAACTGTCGGAGGGAGGCAAAAACGCCCTTCTGGCCGAAGGGGCGCAGGGTCAGGTCGTAGTCAATGCCCTCTAGCTGTGAAACGTCGATGGTACCGTCGGGCTTCACCGTTATTGTCCCGAATGACACGCCCTTGGTCTCAAGCGCGGCGGAGACCTCCGAGCCGGTTGCCCTTGCCTTTGCAGCGGCTTCGGCTCGCTGGGCTCTGAGGTCCGCCGTCATCTCCCGGGCAAGCAATTCGATCAGGCCGGCACCCTGCAATGCATTCGTGCCGCGTTCATTGGAAAACTGCGGGTCGGTGGTGTCGAAATCTGCGCTCTCGAAACCTTCCGAGACGAATACATTCGCCGTAAAGGAGCCGGCGCCGCCTATTACCGGCTCGTTATGGCAGGAGGCACAGGCATTCGCGTCCAGACCCGGGAGGCGCTGGAACATCTGGGGAACAGGCCTGCGGCGCTTGGTAGGAACGATCGCCTGTGTGGCTTCGGGCCGGCCGACGCCGTCCGCACGTGTGAACTTGCCTTCGAAAAGCCGCTGTCCGAAAGCGATCAGTTCATCGATTGTCTCCTTGTCCGCTTTCGCCAGATCGGAAAACTCGAAATCTCGTGTGAGGACGTGCTCATCCCATGGCTTGGAAGCAGACGCCTGACCTGCTGCGGTCACAGAAGCCGGCGCCAGAAACAGCGAGACAGCGCCGGTACATAGGAGGATGCGCAGAAATCGTGCCCGGTTCATTTCAGCCATCATGCAACCTTTTCGGAGGTCCTTTGTTGGACGCCGGTGTATTCACGGTCCAGGCGCTCCATCGCCTTTGCGATCAAGCCGCGCCGGATATAGTCCTCGTTCCACGGCATGACGTCGATGACGAAATTCTGCCTGAGGTCGGCAACCAGGGCCTCCTCCAGTCCGGCATTCATTCCCGCTTCCATGTACTCGTACGCCCGCATGCCGGCGCCGGTCAGAACGATCCGCCGCGGGTCGATGATCGCCAGCAACCTGGCAAGGCCGTAGCCGAGAACCCGCCCGGCCTTGGCAAAGGCCTTCAGGGCATCCTCGTCACCGGCCTTGGCTTTCCCGATCAATGCCTCCAGGCCTTCGACGCCAGCTTCAATGTCCTGCGGATTCGTATCCTCGGGCATGTGCCTGGCGGACCGAACGAGAGCATAATCCGACAGATAGGCCTCAATGCAGCCTCGTTTTCCGCACCTGCAAAGAGCACCGCCCGGAATGTGGTTTGCGTGGCCGAACTCGGCGGCTGTACCGCTCGCTCCCGCAAAGAGATGATTGTCCAGATAAAGCCCCATGCCGACACCGTAATCGAGCATCACCACGGCGAAAGTTCCGCTGTATTTGCCTGGCTCCGACCAGTGCAGGGCTTCGGTGATCATGTTTGTGTCGTTCGACAGGATGCAATGCACGTCGAAGGCCGATTGCAGCGGCTCGACGATCGGGATTTTCCTGCCTTTGAAGGCGGGGCTCCAGACGACCAGTCCGCTGCCCGTTTCAACGACGCCTTGTGCCGCGACACCGATCTCCCGCACATGTGAAATGTCGGTACCGGATTGTTCGGTGAAGTTCCGGATTGCCTCGATGAGCAGCGGTGGGAAATCGTCTTTTTCCGCTGTGGCACTGTCGAAACCGTAGCGCTTGGTCAGGAAGGTTTCACCGGCGAAATTCGCCATCGACATGTCGATGGTGTTCACGGATATGCGTATGCCAATCACACAGGCAGCGTCCGGATTGATCCTCAGAAGCGAGCGGGGCCTTCCTCGTGATTGCGGTGCTTTCGGCTCGTCGCTGTCGAAGCCCTCGATTAGGCCCTGGTCGAGCAGGTCCGAGGTGATCGCAGTGACGGTCGCCGGGCTGAGTTTGGTGATCTGGCCCAGGTCGATACGGGCCATCGGGCCGCCGCGACGAAGCGTCTGCAGGATGATGCTCCGGTTCTGGCGCCGTATCTGATCTCGATCCGCTTTCCTTGTCATCCTCTCCGCAGCTTCCTCAAAGGTGTTTCCTCGACCACCCGGTTTTCCGGGTTGTTTCGTTGGGTCTCTGCCGTTTTTGGGTTCGCAGATGACAGTTTTGCAAAACCATGTTGACAGGAGCCGCGCTTTGGAGCAACTTTTTTTCGGACATCAAAAAAAATAATGATAATGGTGTCTGCGTCGGGGTACGAGTGCCCCGTGGGATCAAGTTTGGTGTGCGATCCGGAAACGGATGCACGCCTGCAGGAGGAAACAAACATGCGTAAGATCGCTTCAGTCCTGGCTGGCGCCCTGATGTCCGCCACTGCCATCAATCTCGCTCATGCCGCTGACATTGTCGTTGGCGTCAGCTGGTCCAACTTCCAGGAAGAGCGCTGGAAAACCGACGAAGCAGCCATCAAGGGCGCTCTCGAAGCTGCCGGTGCCAGCTACATTTCCGCTGACGCGCAGAGCTCCTCTGCAAAGCAGCTTTCCGACATTGAAGCGCTGATCGCACAGGGCGCAAACGCTCTGATCATCCTCGCTCAGGATGCCCAGGCAATCGGCCCGGCTGTTCAGGCTGCTGCTGACGAAGGCATCCCGGTTGTCGGTTACGACCGTCTGATCGAAGACGCGCGCGCATTCTACCTGACCTTCGACAACGTCGAAGTCGGCCGCATGCAGGCTCGTGAAGTTCTGGCTGCTGCCCCGAAGGGCAACTACGTCATGATCAAGGGCTCCCCGACCGACCCGAACGCAGACTTCCTGCGCGGTGGTCAGCAGGAAGTCCTGCAGGCTGCTATCGATGCAGGCGACATCAAGATCGTTGGCGAAGCCTACACCGATGGCTGGCTGCCGGCGAACGCACAGCGCAACATGGAACAGATCCTGACCGCAAACGACAACAAGGTTGACGCCGTTGTCGCGTCCAACGACGGCACCGCAGGTGGCGCTGTTGCTGCACTGACGGCTCAGGGCATGGATGGCATCCCGGTCTCCGGTCAGGACGGCGACCACGCTGCTCTGAACCGCGTTGCCAAGGGCACCCAGACCGTTTCCGTCTGGAAGGACGCACGTGAACTCGGCAAGGCTGCCGGTGAGATCGCTGTCGAGCTCGCCAAGGGCACCGAAATGTCTGCGGTCGCAGGCGCTGGCGCCTGGACCTCTCCGGCAGGCACCGAGCTGACCGCTCGTTTCCTTGCTCCGGTTCCGGTCACCAAGGACAACCTGACCGCTGTTGTTGACGCAGGCTGGATCACGAAGGACGCGCTTTGCCAGGGCGTTTCGAACGGCCCGGCTCCCTGTAACTAAGATACGGCACGCACTCGTTACCCCGGCAGACATGCCGGGGTAACCCATGGCCGGCCCTGAATACTGAGAAGTGCTTGGACAGGACCGCCGTCCGGCGAGTATGATCCGGACCACCGCGCGTGCGACTGGCCTCCAAGCAGGAGTTTCCCGATGTCCGATGACGCCCTGTCCGGGTCGAAAGCCCCGACAGCACGTAATTTCTTTGCCGCCTTGCAGCTGGACACACGCCTATTGGGCATGATTGGTGCCTTTGTCGTGCTGTGTCTTGTTTTCAACGTGGTCACCGATGGCCGGTTTCTGACGCCGCGCAACATCTTCAACCTGACGATCCAGACAGTCTCCGTTGCCATCATGGCGACCGGGATGGTCTTTATCATCGTGACGCGTCATATCGACCTCTCCGTCGGTTCGCTTCTGGCAACCGTGGCGGCGGTAATGGCCGTTGCACAGACGGATTTCCTGCCCAACACGCTCGGACTTGGTCTGGGGCACCCGCTGCTTTGGATCGTTTCCATCGTGATCGGGATCATCGTCGGTGTCATGATCGGGGCATTCCAGGGCTGGATGGTCGGCTACCTCGGAATCCCTGCCTTCATCGTCACTCTTGGTGGTCTGCTTGTCTGGCGCAACGCCGCATGGTTCATCACCGATGGTCAGACGATCGGCCCGCTCGATGAGACCTTCACCATGATTGGTGGCATCGGGGGAACGCTGGGCGAGACCGGTTCGTGGATCTTCGGAGTTGTAGCGGTTGCTGCTGCGCTTGCGCTTCAGTTCGCTTCCCGCAAGCGCAAGGAAACCCACGGCTTCCCGATCAAGCCGGTATGGGCGGAGCTTACCATCTCCGGTCTGATCGCCGCGCTGATTCTCGGCTTCGTCGCGGTCCTCAATGCCTACGACATTCCGACGGCGCGTTTGCGCCGGGTTTTTGAGGCAAATGGCGAGACCCTGCCTGACGGTCTGACGATGGGCTACGGCATTCCCTACTCGGTTCTGCTGCTCATCGCGGTGGCTGTTGCAATGACCGTCGTGGCACAGCGTACGCGCCTTGGCCGCTATATCTTCGCAACCGGCGGCAACCCGGACGCGGCGGAACTGTCGGGCATCAACACGCGCTTTCTGACCGTGAAGGTCTTTGCGCTGATGGGTGGTCTGTGTGCGCTCGCCGGTGCGGTTGCAGCGGCTCGTCTCGGCTTTTCCACGAATGACATCGGCACGCTGGATGAACTGCGCGTCATCGCAGCAGCGGTCATTGGCGGCACTGCGCTTGCCGGCGGCGTCGGCACGATTTACGGCGCAATCCTTGGCGCCCTGATCATGCAGTCCCTGCAGTCCGGTATGGCCATGGTTGGCGTCGATGCGCCGCTCCAGAACATTGTCGTGGGCATCGTCCTGGTGTTCGCCGTGTTCGTTGACATCATCTATCGCAAGCGCACGGGAGACTGATCCGATGGCAACTCCCCTGGTCGAAATGAAAGACATCTGCATTGCCTTCGGTGGCGTGCATGCTGTCGACCACGTCTCAGTTGATCTTCACCCCGGCGAGGTCGTCGGGCTTCTGGGCCACAACGGCGCGGGCAAGTCCACGCTGATCAAGGTGCTGTCAGGTGCCTACAAGGCAGACAGCGGCGACATCCTGATCGATGGCAAGAAGGTAACGATTACCAGCCCGCGCGATGCGCGTGCCCAGAACATCGAAACCATCTACCAGACACTGGCGCTCGCCGATAACCTCGATGCTGCGTCGAACCTTTTCCTTGGCCGTGAACTGACGAATGCCTTCGGTTTTGTCGATGACGATGCCATGGAAGCGGAAACCCGCAAGATCATGGGTCGGCTGAACCCGAACTTCAAAAAGTTCAATGCGCCGGTCAAGGCACTGTCCGGTGGTCAGCGCCAGTCCGTGGCGATTGCCCGAGCAGTCTACTTCAATGCCCGGATCCTGATCATGGATGAGCCGACCGCAGCGCTCGGCCCGCATGAGACGCAGATGGTGTCGGAACTGATCCAGGAGCTGAAGGCCCAGGGCCTTGGCATCTTCCTGATCAGTCATGACATCCATGATGTCTTCAAGCTTTGCGATCGCGTCGCCGTCATGAAGAACGGTCAGCTGGTCGGAACGGCCAAGACCACCGACGTTACCGACGACGACGTCCTCGGCATGATCATCCTGGGCAAGTGCCCTGCAGGGGCGATCCCTGGTCCGGGCGCGCTGAACGACGACACGTTCAGCGGCTGAGGGCTTTCCCGGTTCGACCAGGTGTCTTGCGGCACTGCAGCTTGACTTGGCCGGACAGGAGTTGAAAAAACGACGAGTGCCGACGGGATTGACTGTCGGCACTTTTTTCTCGGACTAGTTTGAGGGGCGTACCTCATGTTTATCGGTCTCGACATCGGGACAAGCTCGGTCAAGGCGATCCTGCTCGACGAAAACCAAAACCTTGTCGGTTCTGCTTCTGAACCGCTGACGGTCCAACGGCCACATCCCTCGTGGTCTGAGCAGGACCCGGACAGCTGGTGGACCGCCTGCGAGGCGGCCATGGATCGGCTGGCGGCGGAGGTTCCCGTAGCGATGGCGGCGGTCAAGGGCATCGGCCTCTCCGGGCACATGCATGGCGCGACCCTCCTTGGCGCAGACGACCGGCCGCTGCGTCCCTGCATCCTCTGGAACGATGGCCGCTCTGCGAAGCAGTGCGCGGAACTGGAGGTTTCCGAGCCGAAATTCCTGTCGCTGGGCGGCAATCGGGTCATGCCGGGCTTCACCGCACCGAAGCTGCAATGGGTTCGCGAAAACGAGCCGGACGTCTTCGCGAAGACGGCAAAGGTGCTCCTGCCGAAAGAATATGTTCGCCTGAAGTTGACCGGGGAACACGCCGGGGACATGTCCGACAGCGCGGGGACGCTCTGGCTGGATGTCGCCAAACGTGACTGGTCCGAAGAGCTTCTGGCTGCAACCGGCCTAACCCGGGACCACATGCCGCGTTTGGTGGAGGGGTCTGAAAGCTCCGGCCAGCTTCGCGCAGAACTTTGCCAGCGCTGGGGCATGACGTCGGCACCGGTCGTGGCCGGGGGCGGTGGCGACAATGCCGCGTCCGCATGCGGTGTAGGGGCGACAACGCCTGGCTCGGCATTCGTATCGCTCGGGACCTCCGGCGTGCTCTTCGTCACCAACGACCGCTTCTCGCCGAATGTCGAAAGTGCCGTTCATGCCTTCTGTCATGCGGTTCCGGACACCTGGCACCAGATGGGCGTGATCCTCTCCGCAACCGACAGTCTGAACTGGCTGGCGCAGACGCTCGGCCGCAAGGCGTCGGATCTGACTGATGGACTTGGTTCTGTAGGCTCTGCGTCCGATGTCCTGTTCATGCCGTATCTGGGTGGTGAGCGAACCCCGCACAACGACGTGGCCATCCGTGCCGGCTTCTACGGCATTTCGCATGAAACCGACGACAAGACCCTGACGCATGCTGTCCTGGATGGCGTTGCGTTCGCTCTGAAGGACTGCATGGAGGCCCTTGCAGTTGCGGGCACCAAAGTGGAGCGGGTGACGGCTGTCGGCGGAGGCTCGCGGTCTACAGTTTGGCTGGAGATCATTGCCAGCCTTCTGGACGTTGTTGTTGACGTTCCGGCAGACGGTGACTTTGGGGCTTCGCTTGGCGCGGCGCGCCTCGGTCAGGCCGCAGCCCAAGGCTCGACCGATGGAATCTTTGGTGCTCCTCCCATGCGCACCAGCATCCAACCACGATCTGATCTGAAACAAGCCTATGCGGACGCTTATGGCCGCTGGCGTACACTTTACCCGGCCCTGAAGCAGGCCGGTTTCTAAGGAGATATCCATGACCACCGGATTTTTCGGCGACGTAACCACAATCCCCTTCGAGGGACCGGACAGCACCAATCCGCTCGCCTTCCGTTTCTATGACCCGAACGAAGTCGTCATGGGCAAGCGCATGGAAGACCACATGCGTTTCGCCATCTGCTACTGGCACAACTTCGCGTGGCCGGGCGGTGACCCGTTCGGCGGCCAGACCTTCGAGCGTCCGTGGTTCCCGGCAGACAGCATGCAGCTGTCCAAGCTGAAGGCCGACGTGGCCTTCGAAATGTTTACCGCTCTCGGCGTTCCCTACTACTGCTTCCACGATGCGGATGTGCGGCCTGAAGGTTCGACCTTCGCCGAAAACACCAAGAACCTGAACGAAATCGTCGACTACTTTGCCGAGAAGCAGGCTGCGACCGGCCTCAAGCTTCTCTGGGGCACCGCGAACCTTTTCTCCAACCGCCGCTTCATGGCTGGTGCTGCAACGAACCCCGACCCGGATGTCTTCGCCTACTCGGCGGCAACGGTGAAGACCTGTATCGATGCGACCCACAAGCTCGGTGGCGAGAACTACGTCCTCTGGGGTGGCCGCGAAGGCTACGAAACGCTTCTGAACACCGATCTGAAGCAGGAAGACCAGCAGCTTGGCCGCTTCCTGAACATGGTGGTCGACTATAAGCACAAGATCGGCTTCAAGGGCACGATCCTGATCGAGCCGAAGCCGCAGGAGCCGACCAAGCACCAGTACGACTACGATGTCGCCACGGTATATGGCTTCCTGAAGCGTCACGGCCTCGAGAACGAGGTCAAGGTCAACATCGAACAGGGTCACGCGATCCTGGCGGGCCATTCCTTCGAGCATGAACTTGCAACGGCCAATGCGCTGGGCATCTTCGGTTCGATCGACATGAACCGCAACGACTACCAGTCCGGTTGGGATACGGATCAGTTCCCGAACAACGTTCCGGAAATGGCGCTGGCCTACTACGAGATCCTCAAGGGCGGCGGGTTTACCACCGGCGGCACCAACTTCGACGCCAAGCTGCGCCGCCAGTCGCTTGACCCGCAGGACCTGCTGATCGCGCATATCGGCGGCATGGATTGCTGCGCCCGTGGCCTGAAGGCGGCCGCACGTATGCTCGAGGACGGCGTCATCACCGGCTTCATCAACGACCGCTACGCGGGCTGGCAGAGCGCCGAGGCACAGCAGATGCTGGCGTCCGGCACCCTTGCAGACATCGAGCAGCGCGTTCTGAGCCAGAACATCAATCCTGAGCCGAAGTCCGGTCGTCAGGAGTATCTGGAGAACGTGGTCAACCGCTACGTCTGATAGAACGGCCCGTGTACCCATTGGTGGTACACGGGCGCCAATTTGGCGCTTTTTCTTGTTCCAAAGCGGTTAGAATTTTCACTTTGGCATCTTTCATCCGTCTGCGGTTACTCCTATGAAGGAGTAATGACGATCCTGCCGAAGCTCGAGCCGATCATGGCTCTCTTTCTTGATTTCGATGGAACGCTGGCCGAACTGGCACCGCGTCCTGAAGATGTTCGCGTTTCACCGGAGATGATCTCGGCCCTCGGGCGCGTGCAGTCTCAGCTGTCCGGCGCCGTCGCTGTCGTGTCCGGCAGGCCGATCGAGCAGATCGACAGGTTTCTTTCTCCGCTTCACCTGCCCGCTGCCGGATTGCACGGCCTTGAGCATCGGCTGGTGCCGAATGCAGGGATAGAGCGTGACCAGCCGAGCCCCGACATAGCGGCCCTCAAGAACCTGCTGAACACATCAGACCTCGTCAAACGGGGCGCGTTCATCGAGGACAAGGGCCCGGCCGTTGCCGTCCACTATCGCTCCGTCCCGGAATTGGAGGCGGACGTTCTTGCGACCATGAGCGAAGCCGTCAAGGCGTTGCCGGCTCTGCATCTAGTTCACGGGAAGATGGTGGTCGAAGCCAAGCCTTTTACCAGTGACAAGGGATTTGCGGTCCGCACTTTCATGAAGAACGGAACCTTCGCCGGGCGGCTCCCGGTGTTCGTCGGCGATGACGTCACCGACGAGGATGGGATTGCGGCGGCTCAGGAACTGGGCGGCATCGGAATAAAGGTTGGTGAGGGAGACACATGCGCCCGTCACCGGTTGGAAAATGTTGCGGCGGTCAACGAATGGCTGGCCGCTTTTGAGCTTGTTTCGGAGAGCTGACGAATGGTGTGGACACCACCCCTGAAATTGGAGCCATCGCTCGACCTGGCGATGATCGGCAATTGCTCGTATGCCGGCCTCATCGACAAGATGGGCTCGCTTGTCTGGTGCTGCCTGCCGCGGTTTGACGGCGATCCTGTGTTTCATTCGCTGCTGGGTACACGCGGCGAGGAAGGCGACGGCGCCTTCAACATCGACCTCGACGGCGCTGTGCGCAGCGAGCAGGAATACGTCCCGAACACCGCGATCGTGAAGACCCGTATTTTCGACGGCAAGGGCAACGCCATCGAGATCACGGACTTTGCGCCGCGCTTTACCACCAAGGGACGCATGTTCCGGCCGAACGCGATTGTTCGCCGGGTTCGCCCGATCTCTGGTCATCCGCGCATACGGGTTCGCTGCCGCCCGCGCTTTGCGTGGGGTGCTCGCGTTCCGGACGTGACCTTCGGATCCAACCACATTCGCTGGGTCGGCAATGGCATGACCCTTCGCCTGACCACGAACGGTTCGGTGACTTACGTCCGGGATGAAACACCGTTCCTGCTGGACGGGCCGATGTCCTTCTATCTCGGTCCGGACGAGAGCCTTACCGACCATCCTGATCGCCTGTGCCGGGATTTCGAGGAAAATACCGAAACCTACTGGAAGCACTGGACCCGGCGTCTCGGTCTGCCGCTTGAATACCAGGAAGCGGTCATCCGCGCGGCGATCACGCTGAAGCTCTGCACCTACGAGGAAACCGGTGCGATCATCGCTGCCGCGACGACCTCGATCCCGGAGGCGGCCGGCACCCAGCGCAACTGGGACTACCGCTACTGCTGGATCCGCGATGCCTTCTTCGTGGTCCGGGCGCTGAACTCCCTCTCCGAGATGGAGACGATGGAGAACTATCTCCGTTACCTGAACAACATCGCGGCGGTCACCGAAGGCGGCCACGTCCAGCCGCTCTTCGGCATCGGCATGGAAGACAAGCTGGTCGAGCAATTCGTCGACCTGCCCGGCTACCGCGGCAATGGCCCGGTTCGTGTCGGCAACCAGGCCTACGAACACTTCCAGCACGACGTCTACGGTCAGATCATCCTGGGTGCCGCGCAGGCGTTCTTCGACAAGCGTCTCCTGCATCAGCCGGGCCTGGACGACTTCAAGCGCCTGGAGCAGGTCGGCGAACGTGCCTATGCCATGCATGACCAGCCGGACGCCGGCATCTGGGAATTGCGGACCCGCGCGCGTGTCCACACTTCGTCCTCCCTCATGTGCTGGGCCGCGTGTGATCGCCTCGCCAAGATCGCCAATCAGTTCGGACTTTCCGACCGTGCAATGTACTGGCGCGAGCGCGCTGAAAAGGTGCACTCGGTCATCTGCCAGCGTGGCTGGAACGCCAACAAGAACGCTTTTGTAGAAAGCTTCGAGGGCAACGATCTGGATGCCAGCCTTCTGCTCATGGCCGAGGTCGGCTTCCTGCCGCCGAAGGACCCGCGCTTCATCGCGACAGTCGACAAGATTGGCGAGACGCTGCGCCGGGGCAATCACCTGTTCCGCTATCATGCGGCGGATGACTTCGGCGCGCCGGAGAATGCCTTCAACATCTGCACCTTCTGGTACATCGACGCGCTTGCCCGCATTGGTCGCAAGGACGAAGCGCGGGAGATCTACGAGACGATGCTGTCTTGCCGCAATCATGTCGGGCTGCTGTCGGAAGATACGACCCCTGCGACAGGCGAACTGTGGGGTAACTTCCCGCAGACCTATTCCATGGTCGGCATCATCAATGGAGCGGTGCGTCTGAGCGCTGGATGGGAGACAGTCATCTAATCGCCACCGCAAACGATCACCATCAACCGGAGCAACAAGGAGAAAGCCAATATGGGACGTCTCGTCGTCGTATCGAATCGTGTGGGACCACTCAAAGATACGGGACGGGCCGGAGGGTTGGCGGTTGCTCTGGTTGATGCTCTTTCGCAGTCGGGGGGCATCTGGTTCGGCTGGTCGGGCGACGTCTCCGAGGAAGGCACCTTCGGCCAGCTGAAGACGCAAACGACGCGTAAGGTCCAGATGGTGCAGCTGGACATGACCCAGGCGGACTACGATGAGTTCTACGCCGGTTACGCCAACCGCACGCTTTGGCCTGTGCTGCATTACCGGCTCGATCTCGCTGTCTTCGACCGGCGTTTCGAGCAGGGCTATCGTCATGTGAACGAGCGATTTGCCACCCGGGTAGCACCGCTTCTGGAAAGCGACGATATCGTCTGGGTGCATGACTATCACTTCCTGACCTTCGGTGCGAACCTCAGGGCAATGGACATCGGCAACCCGATGGCCTTCTTCCTCCATATCCCGTTCCCGGCGCCGGAAATCCTTGCGGCTCTTCCGAATGCCAGCTCGATGGTGCGCGCGATGCTGGCCTACGACCTGATCGGATTCCAGACCGAGCGGGATGCCGCCAATTTCCGACGTTTCGTTGTCGAGGAACTTGAGGGAACAGATCTGGGCGATGGCCGTTTGCAGATCAGCGGTGGCGAAGTCATCGCCCGTGCCTACCCGATCGGCATTGACGCGGAAGCCTTTTCAAAATTCGCCATGTCGCCGGACGCGAGGCGCAACATGGGCCGCCTCGAGAAGTTGCTCGGCGGCCGACAGCAGATCATCGGCGTCGACCGGATCGACTATTCAAAGGGCCTGCCAGAGCGGTTCCGGGCCTTCGAGCGCTTGCTCGAGGACTATCCGGAAAATCGGGGCCGCGTGTCGCTCATGCAGGTGGCCCCTCCATCGCGTGCTGAACTCGACGCCTATATCGACATTCGCCGTCAACTGGACGAGATGACGGGTCACGTCAACGGCAGGTTTGCCGACCTCGACTGGACGCCAATCCGGTTTCTTACGAAGTCTTTCCCACGCAGGGCGCTGGCCGGGATCTATCGCGCCAGCCGCGTCGGGCTGGTGACTCCACTCAGGGATGGCATGAACCTCGTTGCCAAGGAATATATCGCCGCCCAAAGAGCTGAAGATCCGGGCGTACTCGTGCTGTCACGGTTTGCGGGCGCGGCCGAAGGCATGAAGGAAGCGGTGATCGTCAATCCTCACTCGGCTGAGGAGGTTGCAGCGGGCCTGCAGACGGCCATCACGATGCCCTTGGAAGAAAGGCGCGACCGCTGGCAGATCATGTTCGACCGCCTGTGCCGGAACGATGCCGTTGCATGGTCACGGGCGATCATGTCGGATGTCCGAACCGTTGCACGCTGACCGGTTCCTTTCTCCCTTGCAACGTTGCGAGCAGTAAAGAACCGCGGCCCAGTCACGAGCCCACTTTTTGCGCCAGGCAAATGGGCGACCGCAGGCCTTGCAGATCTTTTCCGGAAGGTGAGGCTTGCGATGCGCACTCATGATTTCATGTTCTCCGCTGCCGCGAAGAGATCGAGTTGGCCGGCAGATTTCTTCTTTTCAGTTTTTCTGCCGCGCATCGGAATGCCGGACTTTCGGCTCCCATGCCTGTCCTGGATCTCGCGCGCGGTCTGATGGAAACCATCCCCCTTGCGCAGGGCCCAAACCTTGGCCCGTGCCTCGCGCGCTGCGCTCAGATGGTCAACGATCGGAAACGGATAGCTTTTGCCGAGTACACCGGCAGCCTGCTCAGAAGTCCATGGCTCGTGAAGTGCGTAATCCGGCAGATCGCGGAGCTCCGGGAGCCAGCGGCGAATGAACTTGCCCTCGGGATCCTGGTCTTTCCCCTGCTTGACGGGATTGTAGATGCGGATCGTATTTATGCCCGTCGTACCCGATTGCATCTGCACCTGAGGCCAGTGAATTCCGGGCTCGTAGTCGGTGAAAAGCCGGGCCAGATGTTGTCCGGGACGCCGCCAGTCCAGCCACAGCTGGTAGCTGGAGACCGCCATCAGCATTGCACGCATGCGAAAGTTCATCCATCCGGTCGCGTGCAATGCCCGCATGCAGGCGTCAACGAACGGCAGGCCGGTCTCGCCATTCGCCCAGGCAGCGAACCGGGCGGGGTCGATTTCTCGTGGCCTGAGGTCTTCAGTTTCTTGATGAAGGGCCTTGAACTCCAGATCGGGCTGATCTTCCAGCTTTTGCATGAAATGGCAGTGCCAGTGCAAACGTCCGGAAAAGGAGCTGAGAGCACCGCTCCAGCCGCGTCCTCCCGCCGGGCCAAGACCAGACTTCAGGTCGCGCTGGGCGTTCCATGTTCGTTGTGCTACCTCCTTCATCGACAGGGTTCCCCATGCCAGATGCGGCGATATGCGGGAACAGGCGTCGAAACCTTCTAGCGGCGACGACATTGCCCTCCTGTAAGTAAGACCGCGCTTGGTGAGAAAGCTTTCCAAACACGCAAGCCCCGCGCGACGACCGCCAGGTTGCCGGCCTGGACATGGATCCGGCTTCAGGCCGATGTCGCGTTCGCTTGGGATGCAACCCGGATCGATATCGCCAACGGGAGCAAGGACGGGTTCCGGGAACAACGACCCGGCCATCTGCTCGTCCCAGCGGCGGGCCCAGCCATTTCTGTCGCGCAATCGGCGTATCACGCCGGTTTGCCTGAATTCGTGGAAGGGAACGCCGTTTTGCTTGCACCAGGCAGCCACGGCAATGTCACGCTCGAACGTCCAGGCGTTGCCGGTTTCCTCGTGCGCCCAGAGAGCTGCTATGCCGTAACTGTTATGCAAGGTGGCAAGGATTTCGGTGACACCTCCCGTCCTGATGACGAGCGGTTGGCCGCGGCGCGCGAGTGCATGGCGCAATTCTTCGATGGATTCGAGGACGAAGGCATACTGGCGGGCGGACATGTCCGGCTGTTGCCACAACTCGGGTTCAACGATGAAAAGCGGTAAGACGGGGCCATGCTCCGCCGCTCTGAAGAGAGCTTCGTGGTCGTAACTTCTAAGGTCCCTCTTGAACCACACGACTTGTAGCTTGCTGCCGTTGCCAAACATTTCTGGCACCGCGTCCCGAACCGTAAAACACCTGAATGTTTACGTCCGGCAGCCAATGCGGATTACATCAAAGGCCTCGGTAGAACCGTTTTCCATCCGGGTCAGAGAGGTCATGCAGGCGATGAGCGCCATGGCGGGCAAAGCGCAGGGTGACCGATTTCCGCGTGGCGGCGGGGATCTTGTGCTCCGGGGCTTCGCGAAGAAATTCTGCCCCGTAACCGTCTGACACGATGAGACCTGCATCTTCGGGGAAGATGTCGAGCGGCACATCCGGGTGAGTGGCAAAATAGAGCCGGTCGCAGTGTTGCCGATAGTCCGGCCACTTGTTGTCGGCGCGAAAATCGGCGAGCGACGATTTGACTTCGACGATCCAGAGTTCGTGCTTGGGGCCGAGGGCGAGCAGGTCAGCCCGGCGACCGGAAGCGAGCGTCACCTCTGACAGACAGGCAAAGTCCAAGGATCGCAGCAGTCGAGCAGCGCCGCGCCAGACCTTGAGCGCATTTTCTGACTGACGTCCGTCCGTTAACGGGTCATCCAGCGCAATTCTGTTCTCTGAGCGTCCTAGTGTCGAATTCATTCCCGATTAGTTCCGCATTTGTTCGGAAATTTCAAGGAAGCAGACCGAGGAATTTAACGAGTTAGCTCGAAATCAAAACATTCGAGTCACGAAATCTAACGCGGCCAAGTCGGATCTTCTGGCGCATAAACGGATGAAGGCAGCTCGCAGATCGCAAGGGAGTTGCGAACATGTCGCAACTCGCAATAGGTTAGCCATCTGATTGTCGGGATGAGTTCAACGGGAGAATGGATCTGGTGAAGCGATCGCTCGTAGTCGCCTTGCTGGGGTTTGGTGCAGGCATTGCCTTCCTTGGGGCTGCACATGCAGGCAAGGGGGACCGTGTCCTATCGGTTCCGCGAGGCTCACCCATTCTTGAGCGCAAGGTTCTCGATCTTCGGTTCGCGGATTTCGCGCAAGGGATCTGGGCGAGTGATGTCCCTACCTGTCAAAGACTTGAAGCGATCGATGCCGCAGACGATGGCACGGCCGTCGCAGTGTTTCGGGGGCTGATCGAGACACCTGACCGCATATGCCTCGTCTACGGCGCAGAAACCGGTTCGGTAAATTCGCAGCGCGCGGCGCTGAATTGCGACCTTGAATCAGGAGAAGAAGCGCTGGGCCTGATCACGTTGCGGCGGAGCGGCAAAGAAGGGCTTTTGATTCAGGACGGCACGCACGAGCCCCGGTACTTTCAGTTCTGCAAGCCAATCCTGCCTGTAACGCGGTCCGTCACTCAATAGGCTCACAACCTGACGGGAGCGGAACGGCCAGGTCATGGCAAAGCTCCTTCATGGCATCATCGACGGGAAATCGCCTGCAGGTCTCCAGCAGCAGCTGGTGGGCGCCTTCGCTCTGACCTTGCGCGATCAGCCACCGCACCCTCTTGAGCGGAAATTCCTTGCGCCAACGCTTTGGCAAGGTGCTCAGCACCGGGTCATTCTCGATCAGTTGTTCTGCCTGCAGCGCGGTGGTGAAGGCGCGATCGAGCCTAAGGACATTTGCTTCCGCCTCTGCGGCCAGCCGGATCATGCCGGGGTTCCCATCGTACCCTGGAAGACGCCGTACCAGATTTGGGTCGACGGCATCCCCCGCAGCGAGGCGTTCGCCGAGCGCCGCAAATTGCTTCAGCGTTTCTTCTGAAATATCGGCCTTCAGACCGCGAGCCACGAGTTCGGCTCCCGGATCACGATCGAAGGTCCGGATAATCTTTCGGATGATGTTGAGCGAATAAAGATGATCGTGGCTGGCGTGCGAAGACTTCACAAGATGCAGGTCCGCCTCAGGAAACAGCTGCGCAGTTTCCGCGGCGCCTGCGGCATCGACCGGGTCGAAACATCCGAAATACAGGTGAAGGTGATGCGGGAACTGCTGACCGGACGGATGAATGTCGTGTACGCAGGAGGGAACGCCATAGTCCGTACTCTGGTAACCTGGGCGCCCGGGCCTGAGTTCAGGGCCGAAGGCATGGATCTCTCCGTCCCGTCGACGAAGACCGGTCAGGAGGGCCCCGTAGCCTCCCATTGACGAGCCGTAGTGGATGATCCTCGTCGGCTGGACCTGCGAAACGGCTTCATCGATGACGGCATCGATCTCTTCATCAAGGCCGACGTACCATTGATTGCCGGTATCATTGAGAAACAGGCAGTTGTGACGGGTCCCTGCAAAGAGGCGTTCCAACCCGAATTTTCCAGCCGGAACGCGCACCTGCGAAAAGACGACGACGAGGATGCCGTCGTCGCCGTGTTTCGTCTTGTGTCGTAGCCGACAGGGCTTGGGCAGATCATTCATCGGCGCAAACTGCCGGGGCTGAGGGCTTAGCGCAAGCCGTGAATGCGTGCCGGTGCGGAGACGGGATCAGATATCGGGTCCCGTCCAGAGATCCGACTGGGCATTTTTCTTCGGCGTTCGCGCCTCCGACAGATGCGCCGTCACGGGATCCAGAGTGCACAGGGCGTCGTACTGGCTCAGGAAGACCTGCCCGGTCAGATGCTTGAGCAAGTCGGTTCGCCTCAGCCGGTCCATGACAGGCCCCTTTACCTCGGAGAGATGGAACTTCACGCCGCTGTCGGAGAGACGGTGATTGATCTCCTCAAGGCTCTCCAGGGCGCTGGCGTCGATTTCGTTGACCGCCGGGCACATCAGGACGACATGCTTGATCTCGGGGCGCTCGGCAACAAGGCCATAGACCTTGTCCTCCAGGAAGCGGCTGTTTGCGAAGAACAGGCTCTCATCGACGCGCAGGGTCAAGACGCTCGTTCCTGTGGCGACCTGATGCCTGTCGACATTCCGGAAATGCTCGGTTCCCGGAACCACGCCCACAATCGCCGTGTGCGGCCGGCTGGAGCGATAGAGATGCAATGCGATCGACAGGACCACGCCGGAGACGACGCCTTGCTCGACGCCGAAGAACAGCGTGATCAGGATCGTCGCCGCCATGGCGGTGAAATCGCTCTTGGAATAGGCGAAGGTCCGCTTGATTGCGCCCAGGTCAACGAGCGAAAGCACAGCCACGATGATGGTCGCGGCCAGCGTCGCTTGCGGAAGATTGGTCAGAAGCGGGGTCAGGAACAGGGTCGCAACGGCAATGCCGACCGCGGTAAAGGCCCCGGCCGCCGGGGTTGCAGCTCCGGCATCGAAATTGACGACCGAGCGGGCAAAGCCACCGGTAACCGGATAGCCGCCCGAAATCGCGGATGCGATGTTGGACGCGCCCAGTCCGATGAGTTCCTGGTCGGGTTCGATACGCTGGCGTTTTTTCGCGGCCAGCGTCTGGGCGACGGAGACCGATTCTACGAAACCGATGACGGAAATGAGCAGGGCAGCTGGTGCAAGTTGCAGCCACAGCGTGCTGTCGAAGCTTGGCAATTGAGGCATCGGCAGCCCGGAAGGGATATCGCCGACAAGGCGTACGCCTTTGGCGCCCAGGTCGAACAAGGCGGCGATGATGGTCGTGACTGCGACTGCGGCGACTGGTCCGGCTTTCGTCAGGATATCGGCGAGGAAGGGCGGCAAGCCAAGGCCGAGCAGCAATTTCTTGAGGCCCTTGCGGACCCAGAACAGGAAGCCCGTGGCGGCGATGCCGATAGCCAATGTGATCAGGTTGGTTTCGCCAAGCTTCGAGAAGATCGAGCCGAGAATGTCATATAGATTATGCCCGCCGGCGGAGACACCGAGGATATGTTTCAGCTGGCTGGAGGCAATCAGCAGGCCCGATGCCGTGATGAAGCCGGAAATCACAGGATGGCTGAGCAGGTTTGCCAGAAACCCGAGTCGGAACAGTCCCATTGCGACCAGCATGAGGCCGGACAGGAAGGCCAGGACGATTGCAGCGCCAAGATACTCCGCAGTACCTTGCCTCGCGAGTTCCCCGACCGCTGAGGCCGTCATCAACGAGACAACGGCAACGGGCCCGACGGCGAGTGCCCGGCTGGTGCCGAAGATGGCGTAAGCGACCAGTGGCAGGATCGAGGCATAAAGACCGACTTCCGGCGGCAACCCTGCGAGCAGCGCGTAGGCCAGCGATTGCGGGATCAGCATGATCGTGACGATCACCGCAGCGACAAGATCGCTGGTTGCCGTTTCCCTGTTGTACGTCCGGCCCCAGCTCAGGATCGGAAGGTAGCGCTGCAGATGTTTCATGGGGGCCTACTCTGGAGGAATTCAAAGCGGTCGGGCCGGTTGCCCGGCCCGAAACGTTGTTGATCGGCAGGTGCGTGGCGAGAGCCTCAGCCGGCAGAGACTTTTTCCGGCTTCGCCAGCCACTCCTTGCCGCGAAGCATGGCACGCCAGTAGACCGGCGGCAGGATCCGTTCCTTCAGCAGCCACGCAGCATGGCTCGGCTTGGTGCCGTCGATCAGCCACTTCGGAAAGCTCGGCAGCAGCTTGCCGCCATAGCCGAATTCGGCCAGCACGATCTTGCCGCGTTCGACTGTCAGCGGGCAAGAGCCGTAGCCATCATATTGGGCGACGGCACTCTTGCCCTCGATGTCCGCGACGAGATTTTCGGCAACAACGGGCGCCTGCTTGCGAGCCGCCGCCGCCGTCTTGGCATTGGGAGCGTTCATGACATCGCCAAGGGACCAGATGTTGTCATGCGTCTTGTGCCGCAGGGTCGCCTGATCCACATCGACCCAGCCAGCAGCATCCGCCAGCGGCGACACCCGGATGAAGTCGGGTGCAGTCTGAGGTGGCGTGACGTGGATCATGTCGAACCCGACGTCGATGCGTCGCGCGTCCTTCTCGGGTTCGCGGATTTCGAAGGTAGCCGTTCGGGACGGCCCGTCGATTGCGACCAGGTTGTGGAAGAAGTTGAGTTGAGCGTCGTACTTCTTCACGTAGTCCATGAGAGCAGGGACGTACTCCTTGACGCCGAACAGGACGCCGCCAGCGTTCATGAACTCGATCTTGATGTCGCGCAGCGCGCCTGACCGGCTCCAGTGGTCTGCGGAAAGGTAGAGCGCTTTTTGCGGCGCACCCGCGCATTTGATCGGCATCGGCGGCTGTGTGAAGAGGGCGCGACCCTTCTTCAGGTTTTTGACGAGGTGCCATGTGTAGGGCGCCAGATCGTACCTGTAGTTGGACGTAACACCGTGCTTGCCAAGCGTTTCAACAAGGCCTTCCACCTTGTGCCAATCAAGCTTCAAGCCGGGACAGACGACCAGACGGTCGTATTTCACGACGCGGCAACCGTCGAGGATCACCGCATTGTCCTTCGGTTCAAAGGCCGCAACGGCCGACTTGATCCAGTGGACCCCCGAGGGAATCAGGGAACCCATGGTCTTGGCGGTTTCAGCCGCCTCGAAAACACCGCCTCCCACCATCGTCCAGCCCGGCTGGTAGTAGTGGATGTCCGCGGGGTCGATGATTGCGATCTCGAGATCCGGCTTGCGCGACCTCAGACTTGAGGCAACGGAGATACCGGCAGCACCTCCGCCGACAATGACCACGTCGAAGCGTGCGTCTTCCGCGGTCTCCGTCGGCGTCCGGCCACCATTGGCGATCCGCCTGACGACGCCCGCCATGTCGTAACCGGCGCTTTTGGTTTTTTCCAGAATGCTGGACACGGGCAAGGCGTCTGCCTGGGCCAGGGACCAGAGCGTGGCTGACCGGGTTCCTGTCCGGCAGTAGGCTAGGACAGGCTTCGGAAGCTCATCGAACGCTTTTCCGAACGCCAATGCGTCATCGTCGCTGACCTTGCCGGCGACGATGGGCTGGTAACGGATAGTCAGTCCGGCCTTGGCCGCAGCCGCTTCGATTTCCTCGAAGGTCGGCTGGTCGGCAGCTTCTCCGTCGGGGCGGTTACAGATCACCGACCTGTAGCCCTGTGCGGCGATCTCCCAAAGGTCGCCAACCGCAATCTGGGGGCTGACCGACAGTTGATCCGTTATTTTCCGTGCGTCCATCAACATACCTCCCGGCCGAGCCGGCGTCAGTTTCTCTTAGAGTCCGTTCACCGGCACCTTCAGGAAAGTCTTGCCGCTTTCGTCCTTCGGCGGCAGTTTTCCGCCCCGCATGTTGATCTGAAGCGAGGGGATGATCAGCTTCGGCATGTCGAGCTGCGCATCGCGCTCGGTACGGAACTTGACGAACTCTTCCTTCGTCTTGCCACCGCCGACATGGATGTTGTGTTCCTTTTCGGCGCCAACCGTGGTCTCCCACTGGATGTCACGGCCGTTCGGGCCGTAGTCGTGACACATGAAAAGGCGCATGTCGTCCGGCAGGGAAAGCACTTTCTGAATGGAATCGTAAAGGGTTCCGGCATCGCCGCCGGGGAAGTCGGCTCGTGCGGAACCGCCATCCGGCATGAAGAGGGTGTCGCCGACGAACGCGGCATCGCCGATCACATGAACCATGCATGCAGGCGTATGGCCCGGCGTGTACATGGCAAAGGCCTTCATCGAGCCAATGGTGTAGGTGTCCCCTTCAGCAAAAAGCTTGTCGAACTGGCTGCCATCGCGCTGGAACTCGGTTCCTTCGTTGAAGATCTTGCCAAATGTATCCTGCACGACTGTGATCTTGTCGCCGATGCCCAGCTTGCCACCCAGTTTCGACTGGATGTAGGGGGCCGCAGACAGGTGGTCGGCGTGCACGTGCGTCTCGATCAGCCACTCCAGCTTGAGGTTATTTTTCTGGATGAAGGCGATGATCTCATCGGCATGATCGTATGTGATGCGTCCTGCCGCATAGTCGATGTCCATGACGCTGTCGACAACCGCACAAGCGTCGGAGGATGGATCCTTGACGACGTAGCTGATGGTATTGGTTGCCGGATCGAAGAAGGCCGTCACTTCCGGATGAAGGGACATGTTGACGGGATAAGTCATTGCTTTCATCTCCATTTCGAGGACAGGGCGATCTTGCGCCCAGCCGTTTGTCTCGGGCCCGCAGTCCAAAAAAAGGACTGCGGGAAGCCTTAAAGTTGTCAGCGGGCAGAAGCCGCGGCCTGACCAGAGCGAATGCTGGTCACGTAGCGAACCGCGAGCATGCCTGCCACGATCGCTGCGGCGGTAATGAACGGTTCGACGCGGCCAAGGCCGAGAGCCGGTACCAGTCCTCCTGGGCAGAAGCCTGCAATCCCCCAACCGATGCCGAAGATTGCCGAACCGCCGATGAGCTTTACGTCCAGATCCTTGCGCGTCGGAAGCGAGAAGCCGCTTGCAAGCAACGGATGGTTCATCCGGAAGACCAGGCGATAGCCGATTGCCGTGACGGTCAGGGCGCCGCCCATGACGAACATCAGGCTGGGATCCCATGTGCCGGCAACGTCGAAGAAGTTGAGAACCTTGGCCGGGTTCGCCATGCCTGACAGAAGAATGCCGATGCCGAAAACGAGTCCGATGGCGAATGCTGATACGGTCTTGAGCATCTGATTAGCCTCCGATCACGTGACGAATGACAAAGACGGTGACAAGGCCGGTGGCCATGAAGGTCAGCGTCGCGACGATTGAGCGGATGGAGAAGCGGGCCATGCCGCATACGCCGTGTCCGCTGGTGCAGCCGGAGCCGAGGGAGGTGCCGATACCGACGAGAAAGCCACCGACGCCCAGCATGACAGGCGTGACCGGGACCGTGATCTGCGGCATTTCGCCGGAAATCAGGACCATTGCAGTCGGTGCAGCGACCATGCCCAGGATGAACGCGGCACGCCAGGCCCAGTCACCCTTGGCTGGGGATGAGAGAAGTCCGCCCACGATGCCGTTGATGCCGGCGATACGCCCGTGAACCGCCATCAGCGCGACGGTGGCAACGCCAATTAGGACGCCGCCAATCAGCGACATCACCGGTGTGAATTCAGTCATTGTCGGAACCCGCTCCTTATTTTCAATAATTCGAATATAAGAATTGAGGGTGCAGAAATTCAAGAGGTTTCTTTCACCCCGGACAATGTTCATTTCTTGGAGGTTAACGCAGCCAAAATGTGCCCGTCAGTCGGAAGACTACGGAAGGGCCTCGTTCCTGCTCTAAGCGGGCAGCCGGAGGAACGGCGGGTTGGCCGGTTGGTTTAACCGTGGGGAAGTTGGCGCCGAGATGGGCTGGTCAGCGTGGGGCAGGCGCGGTCGGCCCGCTATCAGTGGCGCCGAAAAGTGGTGCTACCGGATCGATTGCCAGAACGACTTCGGTGCCATCCGCTCGTGTGCGGACGTTCGCACCAGGTATCAAAATCGCTGGATTTTCTTCAAGTGCCGGGATTTGCCGGTCGATCTTTGGCCCGGAGAACTCACCCATGGGGCGCAAGATCTCTTCGTGCAGAACACTGCCGGTGAACAGAGGAAGAAGATCGCCATTGCGCAGGATCTCGTATCGGCTCGGCCAAAGCCGCAGGATCCAGCGATTGTTGTCCGGTGCAGTCGCTTGATCGCCTCGGATCAGGATCAGGCTTGGCTGGCGTCCGTTCTGGGTTCTTGGAAGCGCGGGCAGCTTTTCCGCAGGGGTCTCGCCGACCACGAATCCTGATGCGGTTTCTAGGGTCCACTTTGGAGCCGGAATCCACCCCTGAGGCAACAGTGCCTCGGAGAACCGTTCTGGCGACCCGGCATACTGGATGACCAGCGGTTCTTTCGTTTCACCGTTGAGTTCGATTCGATGGTCGGGCAGCATCTGCCATCCACGTGCGGTCCACTCGCGCGCTGTCAGGATGACGCGCTCTGCTCGCGGTTGATAGGTCGCAAGGGCTCGCTCGAAGCCTGTTGCGACATGCCAGCCACCAAAAGCGGCGAGAGCCCCGACAACGATTGCCGCAAGCGTGATCCGGCCGACCTTCTCGTTATGGATCGGGCCGAAGACGAAAGCGAAAGCCGCAACCATACCGGTGCCGAACAGAAGACCGGCTAACACGTCCGACGCCCAGTGAGCGCCGAGATAGACCCGCGAGAAGCCCATGGCCAGGATGTAGGTGGCGGCGACCGAAAAGATGCCGGCCTTGACCCATCGGCTCCGGTCGTGGGCGATGAGAACGGCGCAGATGCCGAAGAGCACCGTGTTCAGCGTCGCATGGCCGCTGGGAAAGCTGAACGCGTCAGCGCCGGTGTAGAGGTCCATTGGCCGGGAGCGTTCCAGCAGAGCCTTGAACAGCGGTACGAAAACGGCCGTGACGCTTATGGCGATAGCAAAACCGGTCGCCCGCCTCCAGGCCTTGCGCGCAAAGAGGTACAGGGCAACGACGATGGAGACTGCGGTTACCACGATGCCGTCGCCGAGTGTCGTGATTGCCACCATGATCTGGTCGCCGATAGGTGAGCGCAGCGTTTCGAACATGTTGAGGATTGCGATATCCGCGCGCACCATCGGCTCGCCCGGCGCAATCTCGCCCATGAACCAGAAGAACAGCGGCATCGTTATCAGCAGGAGCAGCGCAGAAACGAGCATGCCGCTCGAGCGAGGGTGCAAAGGATCGAAGGTCTCTGCAATCCAGCCCGAAATGCGGTCCGGGCGGCGTGCAAACCAGTCGACGATGGCCGAATGAGCGTTAGGGAACAGCGGCAGGATAATCAGGATCAGCCAGCGCCCCAGCATCACGGTCACGAAGGCGATCAGCAGGAAGCCGCCGAGTACAAGAGCCAGCCGGCCACTGATCTGGCCAACCGCACTCAGAGCGGTGCCCGCAATGATGCCAGGACCAAGATGCGCAACTGTCCAGGCAAATGCGGAGACCACGTTGATGATGGTGAAGCGCGTGGCGTTCATTCCGACCATGCCGGCGATGCCCGGAACGACGGATTTGACGCCCGGGACGAAGCGCCCGATGAAGACGCTTTTGCCGCCATGCAGCCTGAAGAACTCTTCGCCCCGATCCATCAGGCTCGAATATCGCGACAACGGCCAAAGCTTGCGGACCTGGTCCTTGTAGAAATAGCCGAACCAGTAGGAGACTGCGTCACCGACAGTCGCGCCGAGTGTGGTCCAGATGAAAATCGAAACCGGGTCCAGCTTGCCGAGGCCGATAAACGTACCCGCGCCGACAAGAACGACCGTACTTGGAACGACCAGCCCGATGATGAAGAGGGCTTCACCCATCGCTGCTGCGAAACAGATAAAGCCGGCAAGTGACGGATTGTCACCGATGAAATTGACGAGTTGTTCCAGAATTTGCGTCACGGGATCAGGGCTCGTCCATCATGTGCTGAGCAAAGGCATTGGGCTTCATATAGGCAACGAACCTGCGGCTCAACAGGGCAAAAAATCTCGGTTTCGCGGCGTGCGATATTTCGGAAATCTTCAATGACGGCATTATGGTAAATGATCTGCTAAGCATTCGTTGCACCAATGGAACGGATTGGCGGGATTGCATGCCGTGGAGCTCTGAAGATGTTTGAATCTGCGCATTTGCCGCAAAAGATGGACAAGAAAACATTTCGGAAGCTGGAGCCGGAATTACGTCAGGCTCTGCTATCGGCGCAGCTCGAGATCGTCGAAAAGAAGCCGTTCTCGACAATCATTCTGGTCGACGGTCTGGACGGTGCCGGCAAGGGTGAGGCGATTGCGAGGCTCTACGAGTGGATGGATGCCCGCCACATCGTCTGTAATGCCTATGGCGAACCCATGGACGAGGCGCGCTTGCGTCCCCGCCTGTGGCGCTACTGGCGGGATCTTCCGGCGAAAGGCCAGACTGCTGTCGTCTTCGGTAGCTGGTATCAGAAAGCGCTTCGCGACCGGATCTTTGACAAGATCGATGATCGGACATTTGAGAGCGAGCTGACCAAGATCCGTTTGTTCGAGGAAATGCTGGCCCATGAAGGGGTGCTCCTCTTGAAGTTCTGGTTCCTGCTGCCGAAGGAGGACCAGGAGCGACGGCTCAAGAAAATCCGGAAGAAGGAGGTCGCCCGCCACGTTTTGGCGGATTGGGCGGCCTTGAAAAACCACGCCAAGGCATCCGAGCATGGCGAAAAGATTATTCTCGAGACCAGCAAGGGGCATGCACCCTGGTTTGTCATTCCCTCGCAGGACCCGGAGTTTCGAGATGCGGCGCTAGCCCAGACGCTGGCCTCGGCCATGCGTCTGAAACTTGAGGACGGCGAGAACGGATCCATTGCCGCGCCACCGGTCGTTAGTGGTTTGAGGCGCCAATCCGCGGTCGATGCGGTCGATCTGACGGCCTCCATTTCGAAAGCCGACTATGAAAAGCAGCGTGACGAGCTGCAGGAGCGACTTGGCGACATTTCAGATACCAAGGACTTTTCAAAGAGGGGGATGATCCTGGTTTTCCAGGGCAACGACGCCGCCGGTAAGGGAGGGGCGATCCGGCGAGTGATCCGCCCTCTCGATCCGCGCATCTATCAGGTCCACCCGATCTCCGCGCCAAGTGACGAGGAGAAGGCCCGGCCATACCTCTGGCGGTTCTGGCGTCGGGTTCCGCGCAAGGGCCACGTCGCGATCTTCGACCGCTCATGGTACGAGCGGGTCCTTGTCGAGCGTGTCGAAGGCTATGCCGGGCACGACGACTGGCTGCGCGCCTACAGCGAAATCAACGAGTTCGAGGAAGAGCTGACCGGCTTCGGTTATATCGTCTGCAAGTTCTGGCTCGCGATCAGCGCGGAAGAACAATTACGCCGGTTCAAGGCACGCGAAGAGACTGCCTACAAGCAGCACAAGATCACCGATGACGACTGGCGTAACCGTTTGAAATGGGACCAGTACGCCATCGCGGCCGGGGACATGATCGACCGTACGTCCACCCACCATGCGCCCTGGACGCTGATTTCTTCCGAAAACAAGCGGCACGCCCGCATCGAAGTCCTCAAGACCATCTGCAACCGTCTGGAAGAGGAACTGTGATGGCGAGCTCGGCCGTCTAAAGGGCGCTGCCCAGATAGTCGAGAGCTGCCTGCACACCGCCCCGGCCGTGCGGAATACCCGTCTTGTTCAGGCCGAGTTCGATGGCTGAGAGTGTCCCCAGGGTCATGACGGCATTCACATGCCCCATGTGGCCAATGCGGATACCTTGGCCGGAAAGGGCTCCGATTGTCCCGCCGATCGTGACGCCGCAGGTTTCGCGCGTGAACTGACGCAAGGGTGCGGGATCATGTCCGCCGAAACGAACCACGGTCACGCTGTTGGAGCTTGCCAACGGATCCAGAATGTTCAGTTCAAGCGCCCCGCCTTGTCCCCATGCGCCGACGGCGCGCCGGGTTGCCTCGGCCAATAGCGCGTGGCGATGCCAGACATTCTCAAGCCCTTCCGCCTCGATCATTTCGAGCGCCGCCCTGAATCCGAAGAGAAGATGCTCCGGTGGAGTGCCGCAATATTTTTGATAGTGCTCCGGGCCGTCGCGAAAGGTCCAGTCCATGTAGTTGGTGCGCAGGTCTGCGGTTTTATGCGCCTCAACGGCCCGCGGACCAGCGATGACGAAGGACAGTCCCGGAGGGGTCATCAGGCCTTTCTGGGAGCCGGTCAGAGCAACATCGACGCCCCAGGCGTCCATTTCGAACGGTATGCATCCAAGGGAAGCGATGGTATCGACCATGAGCAGCGCGTTATGCCCGGCTGCATCCATGGCTTTTCTGATGGCGGCAATATCGTTCCAGGCGCCCGACGCGGTGTCGACCTGAACCACAAGGACGGCCTTGATGTCGCCGGCATCGTCTCGCCTCAGCCGTGCCGCGACCGCATCCGGATCAACGGCTTTGCGCCAGTCGCCCTGAAGAACCTCCATCTGGAGACCTGGAATACCCGCAGCCTCGCCCCAGGCAAGTGCGAACCGGCCGGATTCGAGCACGAGCACCTTGTCGCCCCGGCTCAGCGTATTGCTCAATGCAGCGTCCCACGCTCCGTGACCGTTGGCGGCATAGATGTAGGGTTTCCCGGAAGATCGGAACAGCTTCTGCAGCCCGCGCAGACACATTTCAGTGGTTTCGATCAACGGGCCTTCATAGATGTCGACCGCCGGACGATGCATCGCACGCAACACTTCGTCCGGTACGTTGGTCGGGCCCGGAATCATCAGGAATTCCTTGCCGTTGCGCAATGTCATGACTGTCCACCCCTTGAATTCTCTATCGAGAATCTAGGGCAGCTGACGGCGGCGATAAAGCAACAATCGCTGATGATTTGATGAGGGAAATTGATGCGAAGGCGAGATTCTAGGATCTGAGGAGGGTGCGGCGGCTTCCGCCGCACCCCGGGATGTCATTCAGCCGAAATACGCCGTGTCATGCGTTGGAGCTGCGGGCCCAAAGATTGACGTCGAAGTTGATCGAAAGCCGATCAATCTCCTTCAGTTCGGCATCGCTGAACGCAAGGTTTGAAAGCGCACCGACACAGTCGGTAATCTGTCCCGGCCGGCTTGCACCGATCAGGGCAGAGGTCACGCGGCCGCCACGCAGGACCCAAGCCAGAGCCATCTGCGCAAGCGACTGCCCGCGCGCTTCAGCGATAGCAGCAAGTCCCCGAATCCGCTCGATCTTGTCGTCGCTCACCATGTCCGGATTGAGCGACTTGTTAGCCGCGGCACGGCTGTCTTCAGGAACACCTTTGAGGTACTTCGAGGTCAGAACACCCTGGGCCAGTGGCGTGAAGGCGATCGAACCGATGCCTTCGTCATCAAGAACGTCCAGGAGACCGTCATCTTCCACCCACCGGTTGATCATCGAATAGCTGGGCTGATGGATGATACATGGCGTTCCGAGATCCTTCAGGATCTTGGCGGCCTCACGGGTACGCTGGGAGCTATAGGAAGAGATGCCGACGTAAAGCGCCTTGCCCTGACGCACGGCGGAATCGAGGGCGCCCATGGTCTCCTCGAGCGGAGTGTCGGGATCGAAGCGATGAGAATAGAAGATGTCGACATAGTCGACACCCATACGCTTCAGGCTCTGATCCAGGCTGGAGAGCAGATACTTCCGGCTGCCCCATTCTCCGTAGGGTCCGGGCCACATGCCGTATCCGGCCTTGGTGGAGACAACCAGTTCATCACGGTAGCCATGGAAGTCCGTGCGCAGGATCTCGCCAAAGGCCTCTTCCGCAGATCCCGGAGGGGGACCGTAGTTATTGGCCAGGTCGAAATGAGTGATGCCGAGATCAAACGCCGTCCGGCACATGGCTCGCCCGTTCTCCCGTGCGCTGTCGCCCCCGAAGTTGTGCCACAGGCCGAGCGAGATCGCCGGAAGCTTCAGTCCGCTGCGACCGCAGCGATTGTAAATCATTGAGTCGTAGCGTTTGTCAGAAGGCAAATACGCCATCTTCTTTCCCCCCAAGGTTATGACTTTTGCCGCACGGTCCAAGCACGGGCACAAGCTGCTACTTGAAGCCCGTCGCGGCAGATAACTGTGTGTTTCTGGAATGCCGGCCAAGGCCGGGTTTTCGGTGTGAATGATTTCATCTAACCATGTACCCGCTCGAATGGAAAGGGTGGTCACGCAGGTACGCAAGTTCTGGTGTGGTGCACGACGGTGTCTGAACCCGCGAGCGATCGAAATACGCAAATTTTAGAAAGATTGAACGAATTGCGGAAATCATGTTGTTTCCGCAAGGGAAAGCCAGCACACTTGATGCATATTTCGAGAAATTCATTGGTCGCCCAATCATGATTATCGTCCACAAGGGCGACAGCCCACTGATCCTTTGCTTGCCGCATACCGGCGTGGATATTCCCCCGGCTGTGGAGGCGCGCTTCAGCGCAACCGGGCGTATGCAGGCAGATATCTCCTGGCGGCTTGAGCAAGTGATGGAGGTCGGCCGCGAACTTGGAGCAACGATCATTCGCTCGACCGTGTCGCGATACGTGATCGATCTCGATCATGCTGTCGAGGCCTCCGATGTGTCCGACGTAAAGTCGTTGTGCCCCACCGTCACGCTCGATCAAAAGACAATTTACAAAACCGACGAAGAGCCTGGTCCCGTTGAGGCCGAGCAGAGAATGCTGCTGTTTTACAATCCCTTTCACCAGGCCCTGGAAGCGGAAGTTGCCCGTTTGCGAAAGATGCACCAGCAGGTCGTCGTCTGTGACAGTCAGTCCGTTCGTTCTCGTATTCGTGGCTTCATCGATGACGAGCTTGCTGCTTTGAATATTGGCACTGACGGTGGAAAGAGTTGCGCCGACGGGCTTCGCAACACCTTCGTCGGGTCATTCACGGGCCTGAAAGGATTTTCGGTCGCGGTGGATGATCGGTTCAGGGGTGGTCACATAACGCGGAAGTTCGGCCAGCCAGATCGGGGTATCCACGCGCTGACGCTTGTCATTGCCCAGCGGTGTTATCTGCGCCACGAGTCGCCACCCTTCGAGCCGGACAAGATTCAGGTCACCCGGTTGAAAGCCGTCCTGGCTGACGGCTTAGCGCGTGTTGTTGACTGGGCCAAGGGTCATGCGCCCGAAGATACTACCCCCGACGAAACGCCGTCCCGGGAAAATGCGCCGCCGATGGAAGTCGCAAGCTGACCAGCAGCTACGGGCGACAAGTCTCCGAAGGCGGCTAGCCGCCTAGACAACGTTCCTCTCGATAATGGGTTTGCGACGCGTCAAGCGCTCAGGACCGAGGGGTGATAGGTCGAGCGTTTGATAGGCTCCCGTCGCAATCAGTTCCGACAAACCTCGCCCGACCGCAGGCGACTGTTGCAGCCCATGGCCGGAAAATCCCAATGCCATGTAGTAGCCGTCGATGCCTGGCACAGCCCCGACAAGAGCGTTGTGGTCGAAAAGGTTCATGTCGTAGTGGCCCGCCCAGGCTTTGCCGGGACGAATGGCTTCGAATGCGGGTACGCGGGCTGCGAGCGTTGGCCAGATTGTCTCTTCGAACAAGGAATGATCGACGTCGAAGTCGTCGCTGTCCGGATCATTTTCGTCCGCAGGACTGACCCCGCAGATATAGCCGGATCCTTCCGGGCGGACATAAGTTCCGTTCGGATCGATCAGGAGCGGGAAATCGGCCAGCTTGTCCCGGCATTCAAAGGTGAAGACGAAACGCTTGCGAGAATGCACGGGCACGTCGAAGCCGGCTTGACGGGAGATCTCTGCTCCACCCGAAGCTCCGGCGCAATTGACCAGCACGCCGCAGGACAGGGTTCGGCCGTCTGACAGCTCGACCGACCAGCTGGTTCCGGTCTTGGTGATCGTGGTGGCCCTGGCCGAAATGTACTCGACCGAGAGGGACCGCGCCTTCCGGCGAAAAGCCTGCATGAGCGCATAGCCGTCGAACCAGCCCTCGCCGGTCACACCGTGACACCCCGCTGCGAGATCGCTTGTCTCCAGCCACGGGAAGCGAGCCTTCAGACCGTTCTGGTCGAAAAGACGGATATCGGCGCCCAATCCTGTCTGCAGCGTGTGGTTTGTTTCAAGAATGTCGAGCTTGTCCGGCGTCGCCAGGAAGAGATAGCCGCCCTCGTGCAGGTCTATCACCGGCTTGTCGCCGTTTGCTTCCAGCCGGTCGCCGATGGTCCTGAGATATTCGATCCCGAACAGCGATATCTCAATATTGATCGCGCTGGAAAATTGTTGGCGGATGGAAGCCGCCGACCGGGCTGACGCACAGATGCCGTAGGCCGGATCCGCTTCGATGACGATGATGCGTCCGGAAAAATCGTCCCGCTGCGCAAGTTGGCAGGCCGTGGAGGAGCCCATGACGGCACCGCCGATGATGATAACGTCTGCAGAATTTATGCTCATCCGCTACGGCCTGCCTGATCGGTGGCCGGAGGCGGGGGGCACCTCCGGCGACGCCATGCTTTTAAAAGAATGCCTGCAAGCCGGTCTGGGCGCGGCCGAGGATCAGCGCATGAACGTCATGCGTGCCCTCGTATGTGTTGACCGTCTCCAGGTTCTGGGCATGACGCATCACATGATATTCTTCGGAAATGCCATTGCCGCCGTGCATGTCGCGAGCCATGCGGGCGATGTCGAGCGCCTTGCCGCAGTTGTTGCGCTTGATGATGGAGATCATCTCCGGAGCGACCTTGCCTGCATCGAACAGCTGGCCGACGCGGAGCGCGGCCTGAAGGCCGAGGGTGATCTCGGTCTGCATGTCGGCAAGTTTTTTCTGGAAGAGCTGGGTCTGTGCAAGCGGCCGACCAAACTGGTGACGCTCCAGGCCGTACTGGCGAGCGCGTGTCCAGCAATCCTCGGCAGCTCCCATTGAGCCCCAGGCAATGCCATAGCGGGCCCGGTTCAAACATCCGAACGGACCCTTCAGGCCGGATACGTTCGGAAGGAGGGCATCTTCACCGACCTCAACATTGTCGAGCACGATCTCACCGGTGATGGACGCGCGCAGGGAGAGCTTGCCGCCGACCTTCGGAGCACTGAGCCCTTTCGTGCCCTTTTCGAGGACAAAGCCGCGGATTGCACCATCATGAGCTTCGGACTTGGCCCAGACGACGAATACATCGGCGATCGGAGAGTTGGAGATCCACATCTTCGATCCGGTCAGCTTGTAGCCGCCGTCGATCTTCTCGGCCCGGGTGCGCATACCGGCCGGGTCAGAACCCGCATCCGGCTCGGTCAGACCGAAACAGCCAACATATTCGCCGGTCGCCAGCTTCGGCAGGTATTTCTTGCGCTGTTCCTCGGAGCCGTAGGCATAGATCGGGTACATCACCAGCGAGGACTGAACGCTCATCATGGAGCGATAGCCGCTGTCGACGCGTTCCACTTCACGCGCGACGAGACCGTAGGCGACATAGGATGCACCTGCGCAGCCGTAGTCCTCCGGCAGCGTCACGCCGAGGAGGCCGAGTTCACCCATCTCGTTGAAGATCTCGCGGTCGGTCTTCTCCTGGGAGTATGCCTCGATTACCCGCGGAAGCAGCTTTTCCTGAGCGTAGGCATGGGCGCTTTCCATGATCAGGACTTCGTCTTCGTTCAGCTGGTCACGAAGCTGGAACGGATCCTGCCAGTCGAAGGTACCGCCACCGGCGGGGGAAGATTTTGCGGAGGGCGATGCAGTCATGGGAGCTCCCTTGGCACTAGGCCTTTTATTTGTTCCTGGCGCATGTCGAGCCGCGCCATCCGGGGATGAATTTCACGTTGATCCGATCTTGCGGTTTGTGTGCCTTGCAAAAAAGTGATTTCTTCTCCCCTATTCATGCCAAACTGGAATGAACGAACATGCTTTCTGCGTAAGCGGGCGTCTGTTCAAGCGGAAATGGAATTGACAGATGAAACGCGCCTTTGTGCCGCCGGCAGATGCCCTGATCGCCTTCGAGTGCGCTGCCCGCCACTCTAGTTTCACCCGTGCGGCGGAAGAACTTCACCTCACGCAAGGGGCAATATCGAAGCAGGTTCGCCACCTTGAGGACCGCCTTGGCGTCGAGCTGTTCCGGCGCATTCGGCAGCGTATCGTCCTCACCGATGCCGGACGGCTCTATCTTCATGATATTCGCGGCGCACTGGATTCCCTAACCACCGCCACTCGGCAGGTTATGTCCTATGCAGGGAGCGAGGATGTTCTGAACCTGGCCGTTTTGCCCACATTCGGCACCAGGTGGCTTGCTCCGCGTCTGGCCGAGTTTCAGCGCCGGCATCCAAGTGCCGGTTTGAACATGAGCGTTCGCCTGCAGCCGTTCGACTTCGAAACCGAACCGTTCGATGGCGCGATCCATCACGGCGATCCGGTATGGGCGGGAGCGATCGCGGAACCGCTTTTCGCGGAGGAGGTCATTCCGGTTTCGTCGCGGGTCTACCGTGACCGCCATGGGATTCGAACCCCGGCAGATCTGGTCAACGTCCCGCGCCTGCAATTGTCAACGCGGCCCTTGGCTTGGCGTCAGTGGTTCGATCTGGCGGGCGTGGAGGCCGATACAGCTTTCCAGGGGGCCCGCTTCGAACAGTTCGTCATGATCTCGGAGGCAGCGATCCATCACGCCGGCGCCGCGCTGGTACCGAAGTTCTTCGTCGAGAGCGAACTGGCATCCGGCCGTCTTGTCCGGCTGTTTGATATCTCCCTCGCGCAACAAACCGCATATTATTTCGTTTATCCGGAGAACCGAACCCTACGTCCGGTCGTTGCCAACTTCAGAAGCTGGCTCCTGGAAGAAGCCCGCAATGCACGTATCGACCGGGAAGCAATGCTGCCTGAGTGAAGCCGGGTAACCGGAAACGGAGGTCATCTTGTCGAAGAAGTCGCATGCCAGACTGATCCTGCATGGCAAGGCCGCGGATCGTGAAGACGTTCGTCAGGCCGTTTCGCGCCTGCGGTCGAGAGGGCACGATGTTTCGGTCCGTGTGACCTGGGAAGCCAACGATGCAAGGCACTTCGTTACGGAAGCGCTTGCCGATGCCCATTCGGCGTCCATCGATACCCTGATCGCGGGTGGTGGTGACGGCACCTTGAACGAGGTCGTCGCCGCTGCTCATGAGGAGGCGGGAAAACCGGAGGACATTCCATTTGCTTTCGGTCTTCTGCCTCTTGGTACGGCAAATGATTTCGCACGCGGCGTCGGACTTGATCCGGCGAATATCGCCGAATGCCTCTGGATTGCTGCGACGGCGCAGGCGCGATCGACCGATATCGGGCTAGCGAATGGCCGCCCCTTCGTTAACGTCGCCACCGGTGGCTTTGGAACGAGGGTGACGACGGAGACCGACCCCCGGCTCAAGAAGCTGCTGGGAGGCGCCGCCTACCTTTTCACCGGGCTGCAGAGATTCTCTGAACTTGCGGCAAGCTCCGGGCGCCTCTCATCGCCCGAACTTACGTGGGAGGGGGACTTTCTCGCATTCGCCGTTGGCAATGGAACACAGGCCGGCGGGGGTGTTCAGTTGTGTCCGGATGCCCGGCTTGATGACGGGCTTCTGGATGTGACCGTTCTGCCGAGCCCGAAAGCGGAAGACGTGCCGGATATCCTTAGAGTGCTGGCAGAAGAGGGGATGCAAGGGATGAAGGATCATATGGTGACCGCCCGCGTGTCTGCCCTGACACTGGAAACTGCAGAGGATTTCCAGGTCAACCTCGACGGCGAGCCGGTGCATGCTCGTCGGCTCGAGTTTTCAATGGCGCCAGGTGCCATCCGGATGCGCCGGCCTTGAATGCCTTGACAGGCTCGCGTGCCGCTAAGCGGCACGCTCGTATTTGACCGCTTCCGGAGTCCGTTCTGTCTCATGTATCTCGCTCGGGAAAGCGCCGCAGAGGCGCCTGTGGCATGCGAAGATGCGGAGCAAAAAATGTCGAACGACGACACCAGCGGCAAGACGAAAACCCCGGAGACCATGACGGCTGGCGGCGCTCTTCTTGCGCGACTGAAAACGCTCGGCGTCGACTATATCTTCGCCAATTCCGGCACTGACTTTCCTCCCATTATCGAGGGACTGGCGGAGGCGCGCGCAAAGCAGGTCGACCTGCCCGAAGCGCTCGTGATGCCTCATGAGAATGCCGCCATGGGCATGGCTCACGGCTACTACTTCGCCACCGGCAAGGCGCAGGCCGTCATGGCGCACACCAATGTGGGTCTGGCAAACTGTGCGATCGGCGCGATCAATGCCGCCACCGACCACGTGCCGGTTCTGCTTTTTTCCGGAAAGACACCGGTGGTGGAGCGCGACCGCCTTGGTGCGCGAACGGTGCCGATCGGGTGGGGCCAGGAAATGCGGGACCAGACCGCCCTGGTGCGCGAGGCCTCGAAATGGGACTACGAGCTGCGGTTCCCGGAGCAGGTTGCCGAAATGGCCGACCGTGCCTATGCCATCGCGACTTCGCTGCCCAAGGGGCCGGTCTATATGAGCCTGCCGCGGGAAGTACTCTGCGAACCTTGCCCGAGGTCCGAACTTGATCCGGCTCCAACAATGGCAGCGCACAAGGTTGGCGTGCATCCGCAGGCAATTGCCGAAGCAGCTTCGATCCTGGCGGAAGCCAAGCGGCCCTTGATCGTCGCGCAGCGTGGGGCCGGCTCTGCCGAGGCCTTCGCCGCCTTCTCCGAGATGGTCGAACGCTGGGCGATCCCGGTGTCGCAATACTGGGCCGTGCAGCTGGCGCTGCCGACCATGCACCCTATGAACGCGGGCGCGGATCTTGAGCCCTACATCAGTGAAGCCGACGCCATTGTTGTCCTGGATTGCCTGGCCCCGTGGTCGCCGGACGTTCACAAGCCAAAGGCGGACTGCAAGATCATCCAGATCGGGCAGAACCCGCTCTATTCCCGCTTCCCGGTCCGCAATTTCCGCTCGAACCTGTCGATCATGGCGGAAACTTCAGATGCTGTGCTGGCCCTCGCAGAGGCAATGAAGGCGCTGGAAAGCGGTAAGGAGGCACTGGTCGCCGAGCGGCGCAAGATCGTTGTAGAGCGAACGGGCAAGGCGCAAAAGGCAGCATTGGCTGCGGCCGATGCGGGCAACCGCTCTCCCATGACCAAGGCTTATGTCTCCAAATGCCTGTCGAATGCAATCCAGGGCCGGGACGCGACCGTGCTGTCAGAACTTGGCTGCCCGATGGCGCAGATCGACCTGAAGGAACACGGCAGTTGGTACCAGGAGCCGCATTCAGGGGGGCTCGGCTGGTCCTTCCCCTGTGGTCTCGGCATTCAGCTTGCCGACCGGAACAAGCTTGTGGTGGCGACCATGGGCGACGGTTCCTACATGTTCTCCAACCCGGTTACCTGCCACCAGATCGCGGAAAGCCTGGGGCTGCCGATGCTGATCCTCGTGCTGAACAATTCCGAATGGGGGGCCGTGCGCCACTCGGTGACGGGCATCTATCCGGACGGCTATGCGGCCAAATCCAACGACATGCCGCTGGTCAGCCTGACGCCGAGCCCGGACTTCACCAAGGTGGCCGAGGCCAGCCGCGCCTGGACCGCAAGCGTTACTGAGGGCAAGGACTTGCCTAAGGTTTTGAGCGATGCGATTGCCCACATCGACCAGAACCGCGGATTGGCACTGGTGGAAATCAAGATTGCGGGGTAGGGCAACCCTATTGTAGGGGTGGGGCTCCCCAATCGGAGAGCCCCATGGAGACCGGCCCGGATGAGCTATCCACTGCGAAACGAATTTCATCGCGCGCGCAAGGCCGTTTCGCGGGGGCTGGACAGCCTGTGGCCGCGCGCCGACTTTGAAAGCCTGACGACGGTAATTTCCGAGGTATGGCGAGGGCCGCAGAATGACGACGGACCAGTGAACCTACCGGATCAGGCCCGCAGCTTTCTTCATCGATGGTCACATGAGAGCGATCGGGAAGCGATCCTGAAATTGAATGTGCCCTGCACGGTCGACCCGAAGATGGGAATTCTCTTCGTCGGCGGAAGGGTGCTTTGGGGCTCGAGCGATCTGCCCGAGCGCGAGCGTAACCCGCGATTTCTGGCCCACTTGAAAACACCTCAACGTCGGCTGACGTCTGCGATTCTGTTACACCATTTCCACGGCGACAATTATTGCCATTTTTTTCTCTACGTGGCCGCCAAGGTGTGCGTTGCCGACGCGTTCGGGCTTCCGGCTGATATCCCGTTTCTGGTGCCGGAAAAGACCGCTGCAACACGATTCTTCAAACAAGCACAAGATCTGGGGTTCTTCGGTGAGCGCGAAGTAATCGTTCAAGGGCGTAAAGAAGTCGTTGCGATCGACGAGGCCTATGTGATCCGCGAGTTATTAGGCAATCAGGGGTATCTCGCATCGATTCGAGATCGTGTCGGCGCACCTGAGCCGCGGGAGCCTGGCCGGCGGATCTTCGTGCTACGCGGCAAATCTGCTGCCAATGGCAGGGGGTTTAGAAACCAGGACGAGGTGAACGAACTCGCACTTGACTTCGGGTTCGATCTGATCGACCCGTCCGAGTTCAGCCTGAAGGAACAGGCCGAGATCTTCAGTCAGGCCTCTGTCATTGCCGGCGCCCACGGAGCAGGCCTCACCAATATTCTCTTCAGGAGCGGTGGCTCATGCAAGGTCATCGAATTGTTCAGCCCGCAGATGGGCGGGCTGCATTATTATGTCATGGCGCGGGTTCTCGGCTTTGACTACGTTAGCCAGATGACACTCAACCCGGAAGGCAGGGAGTTCATGGCAACAACCGAAGTTGACATCCCGGCACTTCGCGCCGAGTTCGCTGCTCTTAATTGAGATTTCTACTGGTAGTTCTTGAAGCTGGGGGTCGGAAGGCCTTGAAGGACTCGACCTCTGTACTGATACACTAAAGGATGTATCACGTCCGCACAGAGGAAAGACCATGGGACGGGGTAGGGCAGCGTTCCTTCAGCTAATGGTGTGTCCGACGATTGACGTGGATCGGAGGCCGGACGTTCCTTCAACAAAGGAAAGAGTGCGTCCAATCTCTTTTCAACGGTTTGAAGCCAATTCGAGGTGAACTCGGTGCCGGGTTTGAACACATAGGCACACATTCCGATCAGACTGCGCCAGCGCAAGCGAAGGTAGCGATAGCGCAAAAGATTTGCATATTTGTTTGCGGGCTCCCCGCGGAAGAAATAGTCGCCATCGAGTGTGTGCCGATGGATATGCGCAACACCTTTGGCAGATTTTTCAGAATACCCGATTCCGAATGCGTCAGGAGATCTATCCAACAGGTCGAATGCCGGGCGCCAAGACGTAGTGGTAGCTTTAATGTCCGCATAGCCACCACCGTAGTGGTGCATAAAATATGGACGTAAATAATCGGAGCGATGGACCGCAGACAGGAATTCATATGCTGGATGGAGCGGCGCCTCAGACTTAATCCACCCCGGCAGAGTGTTGCCAGTCACCAACGTGATTTCACATTCGCTTCTGGTTAGGGTCTGAAGGCAAGCCCTGCGTTCCTCCGACATCGGATTTTCGCCGGTCCAGAATACGAAAATGTTCCTATCCAATATTGGCCCCATAGATAGATGAAAGGACGGACGTGCTACCGTCCGTCGATTTTCTCGTAGTAGTGATAGGGCGTATTGATTAAGCCCTGCATGTTCCCGATACCGCGTGCCATACGCATTCTGAACTTATAGAAGGCGTGTACTGCAGTTTGGCTGCCGAGTTTGGCGGGAACAAAAGCGATACCACTACCAAGGGCGCCACCCAGTATCCTCCGCAGTGCTTTTAGTCCGAATTTGACTGCGGCTCGCCGACGACCACGGCGAATGATTGCTACTTGGGTATGAGATGCAGCGCTGGCACGGCACCAGTTCAACAATCTGGATGGCTCCATACGGCTGGCTGGAACGTCTTCGATTATGACTGCATCGGGAGCAGAGACAATCTTATAGCCCATGCCGTGGGCCCGCTCGAAAAAATCGAGGTCTTCGTATCCGTAGAGCAGGCGCTCGTCGAACCGCAGCAATGCAGGAGCGTCGAGAATATCTCTGCAAAACATGACATTTCCGGTTGATGCCCGTCGAAGCTCGGTGCCGATAGCGGCTGGGATCGATGGGGCCGACGTCCACCACTTAGGCGGTTCCTGCTCATATTCTTGCCGAATGTCGCCATAACTCACATCCGCCTCGTAGCATTCGACGGCGTGCATGTGCGCCTTGAGCCATCCGTCCAGCGCCACTTCGTCGTCATCGATGAGAGCGATCCAGTCATACTTGCGGTCCATTGCCTCCCTGAGGGTGCGATTACGCGCAAAGGGAATACCGCGACACGTTTCAAGGACGTGGTGGATCGGGAACGGACACTCGGCGGCGGACCGGGAAATTGCCTCGCGGGAATGGAGATCGTCATCGTTCTCAACCACGCAGATCTCCACCACCCACCCGGGCTCAATGTCCTGTCGTGCCAGGGATTTCAGGCAGTTCTCAAGCATCTTCGGCCGCTTGGCCGTGCAGATCATGATGCCGATGCGCAGTTGAGTGTCAGTCATGGATGGTTTCAGTAGCCGGAACTGGATCAGTGGTCTTCTTAGCCGATCTCACGGGGTCTTTACAGTCCGGCAGTTCGCGAAAGAAGGTCGTCGTAGGATCGGGCCACAGCTTCTATGCCTAGATTGGAAAGTGCATGCGCACGTGCCTTGGAGCACATCTCTCCGAGCAAGTCTCGATCCATCGTCAGGTCTTTCAGCGTTTCCGATAGTCTTGCGGTGAAATCTGAGGCGTCCGGTGTCTCCAAGAGGATGGCTGCATCACCCGCCGCTTCCGGAGTTCCGCCTTGCCGCGTGGCGACAACTGCGCAGCCGCAGGCCATGGCCTCAACGACGGCGCGCGGGAACCCCTCGCGAACGATGGACGGAAGGGCGGCGATGGAGGCACGCGCGAGGTGATCCTGCACGGCTGCCGATTGCTCGTTCTTCAAGAGTTCGATCTTGGAACTGTTGGCTGTCCGGCTCTCGACTTCCGCGAAGAACGCTGCTTCGGTGTCGGTCTGGACGCCCAGGATAAGTTTCAGGCACCAATCCGGATTGGTCAGGGTTTTGAAGGCTGCGATCAGTGGCAGAATACCTTTGTCCTGCCTTGCGCGCCCGACGTAGACGACCTCCTTGCGCTTCTCGGTCGAAGGATGCCAGAGCGCTGTATCGACTGCGTTGAAGATGACGCCGGTACGGTTCGCTAACTTTGGAAACTGCGCCAGGAAGCTTTGCCGGATGAAATCGCTGACGAAGATGATTCCGGCCATCTGCGAGAGCTGACGTTCTTTTCGCCAGCGCGACAGAAATCCTCGGCTTTCCTTTAGCAAGCCATGACGATGCAACAGTACGGGTATTCCGGGCACGCCACGTGCGATCCGGGCAGCTGTTTCCGGATGCTGGTGAACCACGATCACATCAGGCCTGTCAAAGGCGAGCTCGGCGACCACTTCCCTCGCGACGAATGACGGGCGCCCCGTAGCTACTGGCCGGAAATCGACGTCCTCGAAGGGCGCCTCGTTCTGTTCACCGATCACATAAGTCGATGAGCGAAAACGGCTGGCGCATATTAGGTCATGTGCGACGATGTCGATCGAGGTCGCGCCATCGGGCGAAAAACGCATCCCGCGCGGAAGAACAACTGCAACTTTCATGAACTCAGGACCTTTGCCGTGCCGTGAGAGCGTCTTATCGCTGCTGGTGCGTGGCGTCCAGCGTCAGCTGATCCGAGAGGAAATTGAGGTTATATGCCAGGGTCAAGTGCGTTCAGTCTTCGTCGTCGTTGTCTGGAATGGCAAGGTCGACCGCTGCAGTTGTGACGGAGGCGGTTGTCGCGACTGCGCCGCCGATGACAGCGCCGGTTGCGCCCACGACAGCCCCGCCGGCAGCAACGGCGGCGCAACCGCCCAACGAGCAGGTCAGGAAAAGGAGGGCAAGAGCATTGCGTATTGTCACAAACGGTTTCCTTGTTGGCCAGGTCGTTCCGTCGCATGGAAAGCTGAATAAAACCCTTCGTCCCAGCTCACTCACGCTGGCCGTGACCTGCTTCACCCCAGGTGGGAGCCACCACGAGGCATCGCATTTGGCTACTTGGGGTGTTGCTGCCGGTTTGGCTGTGATCCAGCACGGCAAATTAGGAGCGCAAGGCCTCGATCATTTTTGACGCAGCCCCTTGCGCACGGATGAGCAACGAAGCGGCAATACCGAGCAACGAAACTTGAGAAATACTTGGTGAAACGTGTCGTTGGCGCACCCGACAGGATTCGAACCTGTGACCTCTGCCTTCGGAGGGCAGCGCTCTATCCAGCTGAGCTACGGGTGCGGATCCGAGCATCCGGTCTGAACCGGGTGGATAGATCGTCCTGATACCGCATCGGGTTGCGGCCTTCAATTGGTTTCTTGCGCTTTTGGACAGCAAGCCGGCATCGCCTCGCGGTTGAGGCAGAAGAACTGCCTCAGGGCTGGTGATATGAACGGTCGGTGTGTGCGTAGACAGGGTGACGCCAACCTATCGGCTCGCCAAAGGGAAACAGATGTCGGTCCGCAACCTTGTCCTGGTCCTTGGGGACCAGCTTTCACCTCAGCTGTCGTCGCTCAAGGCAGCAGACCCGGCACGCGATCGCGTCATCATGGTCGAGGTGATGGAGGAGGCGTCCCATGTGCCCCATCATCCCAAGAAAATTGCCTTCATCTTTGCCGCCATGCGCCACTTCGCAGACGAGCTGCGGTCGGCGGGGTGGTTGATTGATTATGTGTACCTGAAGGATCCCGATAACAGTGGCAGCTTCTCCGGCGAGATTGCGCGTGCCTGCTCGCGGCTGCGGCCGGAGCGCATCCTGGTCACCGAGCCCGGTGAGTGGCGCGTCCTTGACGCCATGATGTCCTGGGAAGGACACCTGGGGTGCGATGTTGAGATTCTCGATGACGACAGGTTCATCTGTTCCCGGTCCGAATTTGCGAACTGGGCGGAAGGGCGCAAACAGTTTCGGATGGAATATTTCTATCGGGAGATGCGGCGCAAGACCGGCCTCTTGATGGAAGGCTGCGAGCCAGCGGGCGGCCGCTGGAACTTCGACAGTGAAAATCGCAAGCCCGCGAAGTCTGACCTTTTCATGCCACGGCCCGCGCGGTTCGAACCGGACACAATCACGCGCGAGGTGCTCGACCTGGTCGCAGAGGAGTTTGCGACCAATTTCGGAGTGCTCGACGATTTCTGGTTCGCAGTAACCCGTGCGCAGGCGGAGGCAGCACTAGATCGCTTTCTGGCCGACAGCCTCGCGGCCTTCGGCGACTATCAGGACGCCATGTTGACCGGGGAGAAATTTCTCTACCACGCGTTGATCTCGGCATATCTCAATGTCGGGCTGCTTGATCCGCTGGAAGTCTGCAGAAAGGTTGAGCGTGCCTATCTGGACGGCCATGCGCCGTTGAACGCTGCCGAGGGCTTCATCCGTCAGATCATTGGCTGGCGTGAATATGTCCGTGGGATCTATTGGTTGAAAATGCCGGATTACGCAGAGGCGAACTTCCTTGGCGCGCATGCAGATCTGCCTGATTTCTATTGGACCGGCGAGACGAAATTGCATTGCCTCAGCCAGGCTATCGGCCAGACCCGCGAAGAAGCCTACGCACATCATATTCAGCGATTGATGGTCACGGGCAATTTCGCCCTGCTGATTGGAGCTGCGCCGGAACAGGTCCACCAATGGTACCTCAGCGTATACGTCGATGCCTTCGAGTGGGTCGAGCTACCAAACACCATTGGCATGAGCCAATTCGCCGATGGCGGATTGTTGGGCTCCAAACCCTACGTTAGCGGCGGAAACTACATCAAACGAATGTCTGACTACTGCGGGTCATGTCACTACGACGTCAGGCAGAAGTCCGGCGCGAAGGCATGCCCGTTTAACTATCTCTATTGGCATTTTCTCCATCGAAACCGCGAAAAGCTTGCCGGGAATCCGCGTCTCGGCCAAGTTTACAATACTTGGAATCGAATGGACGCGAGCCACCGGGAGGCCGTTTTGGCGTCCGCTGAAACGTTTCGCAGGGAGTTGGAAAATCCTTAACGCAGGGGAACTTCGCCACGTGTAAAAGGTTAAAAAAAACGCGCGAGCCCTAAGGATCGCGCGAATTGAGTTCTGTGCACATGGCCCCATCGACCACGATCGCAATCATATATAGGCAACTTATCGTTGTCATTACGATGATTCATTTTATTTTTTGATTTACATTATGGTTAAACATCAAAAATGCTGCTGAAATGCATTCATTAGCATTGGTCAGCTGCCGCATAGTTCTGTGGGATCTGAGATTGCTATCGCAGGACTTTTGTTTACCGAAACGGCGACCCTCGTGACGCCCTGCCGGGCGAAGTCCAACTTGATTGCTGCTGCTTTGGTTACGTCGATCACGCGGCCTTTAACAAAGGGTCCGCGGTCGTTGATCCTCACGGAAACCGACTTGCCGTTTCTCAGGTTGGTCACCGTCACTATGGAACCGAACGGCAGGGACCTGTGCGCTGCCGTCATGCTTGCGGGGTCCGCCATCTCGCCGCTGGCTGTACGGCTGGTCAGCGCATACCAGGACGCCTTTCCGCACTGAACTAATTCAGGGGCGGCTGCCGCCGCCTGAGTGATCGGCTGTGCTCCGGCAAAACCGAGAGACACGAGCGCGGCGATTGCCAGATGGTGAAATGCAGACTTGGATGGCATCGAACGGTTCCGAGAACAGCGACCTGCTGATTGGGCAAGGTTAGATTGCAATTCGCGGCACCATAGGATTTCTCGTGGTCAAAATAAGGCGGGAGCGGGATAAATGCCGTAGCGGTAGAAAAAGAGCGTAATGTAGAATTGCGGTAATACGATTAACCTTTTGTTAACTATATGTATTTGTTCAGTTGTGGGTTTCAGGCGTTGCTGCACAACCGCAAGCCGATCTGTGTTAACTCTGTTGAATATTGAGCGAGCGATTTGTAGTGCGTGCGTCGCTCTGAGTGTCCGATAAATCGTCGAAGGATGTTCTAGTGCAGAACGGCCAGCGGTCAAAGCAAGACCGGGGGACGCCCCCTCTTTGCTCCAGTGATAGCGGATTGGCGGAGGTCTTCACTCTCCTGCTGGCAGCAATGCCGGACGCCGCCGCGCTTTTGAAGCTGGATGGCACCTGTCTTGCGGTCAACGCATATATGAAAAGATGCCTGGAGGCCGCGTCTGTTTCAGTTTCGATTGGGGCGTGTTTCGCGCGCACCGTTTTCGATGAAGAAGGTGCTGCTCGCTTGAATCGGGCGCTTGAGACAGCATCGACCGGTGCGCCAATCGAAATTGAGAGCGCCTTCGTCTCGAAAGCGGGCGCGAGGCTCCCAAAGCATCTTTCCCTGTCTCCAATGGCGCCTGAAGGCCAGGTCGAGCCTGTGCTTGTGCTGCGTTTCGGCCGAGACAGCTTAGCCTATCCCCTGGCAGCCACTTCGTTCGAGAATGATCTCGCTCCGGTCCATGGTCGTTTGCAAGACCAGGTGATCGAACTGCCTGGCTTCCTCAGCACCGAGGATATCAGGAAGAAACTGGAATCGATCATCGGGGCGACGGTTGACATTGATATTCTCTCCGAACGCCTTCGTGAATGCCGCGATGGGAAGGTTGCGGCGCTCTATCTGCAAGCCCCGTCGATGGAGCGCGCCGAGGATAAAGGCGTGCCAACCGAGCCGTCGGACGAGTCCGATTGTATAGAGGTCAGGCTTTTAAAAGTGCCCGGTTCAACTGCGCGACAGTCGCCTGTGATAGCGGTTGTAGGCCCAAGTATGGCGTGCCGGCAGGAGGCCGAGGAGTACAAGCGCCTGGCATTGACCGACATGGTTACAAGGATGCCCAACCGAAGGGCGATCTATAAGCAAGCCGAGAGTCTGCTGCGGAGTAGCGATCCGGAGGCCACGAGCAAGGGGCTGGGCGTTTTCTGCGTCGATCTCGATGACTTCAAGAAGATAAACGATCTGGCCGGTCACGCCGCGGGTGACGAGATGTTGCGCCGTGTCGGGGGGGCCTTGACGACTGTGCTTGAGCCCTACGGAATGGCCGGAAGGCTTGGTGGCGACGAGTTTGGAGGTCTTGCCCGGATTGACAGTATCCGAGAGGCGGAAGAGCTGGCCTCCGAAATGCGAGAGGCACTTGATCGGTTGCACTTGCAGGAGGGGGGGCGAATTTTCACGATCAGCGGCAGCATTGGCGTCGGGTTTGTACGCTCTGAATTGATCAGGCAAGTCGATCCGGACGAATTGTTCAAGCTTGCTGACATATGCAGCATGAAGGGAAAGAGAGCGGGCGGCGGCACGGTGATCGTGGATGAATTCCAACCCTCAAGCCGTGCAAGAGAAACAAAGCATGTGCTGGCTGATGACTTGGAGCGTCCGGAACAATGGCTGCAGGACGTTACACTTCAAGCGACGCCCGTATTCAATATTTCGGACGCGCGTCCGCTGGGAGTGCGGACGCTCTTTTCTGCCGGCAAGGGTAGGGCGGCGTTGCGCCGAAGGACCGGAAGAACGGGCGATGAGGGGCGGGGACTCCATGCCCTGATCGATTGCTGGGCGCTTGATCAGGTTCTCGATTTCTTGCGTGCGAACGGCAACTGCAAATGGTGCAGTGTCACGCTTTCACCTGCATCTTTCGATGATGCTGCCATTCAGGATCTGATGAGGTTGCGCCTGACCAATGACCCGCTGCTTGCCGGACGCTTGTGCATTGAGGTGAGTGAACCTGATTATTTGCGTGAGCCTGGTCGGGCCTTTGCCTTCTTGAGCCGAGCTGCGGGCTTTGGTTGCCAGACTGCTATTGGTGAGTTTTCGGGCCACTGGTCAGTATTTGAAGGACTGGCTGAGGCCAGGGTCGGGTGGATCAGGCTTCGTCCGTCGGTCACGGTCGCCGCTGCAATCGACCGGAAAAAACGGGGCATACTCAAAGGGTTGATATGTACGGCTCGGGAAATCGGAATTCGCACTTTGGCGCAGGGCGTTGAAAAGGATGCCGACGTTGTGTTGATGAGCAGTCTTGGAATCGATGCTGTTGAAGGCCCCTATATTGGCGAACCTTCGATCCTGGGCACGCTTTGAAAGGACCAGCATCGGTTCCAGAGACTGGTCTGCGCTCGCCTATCCCAGGGTTTCAGGTGGAGACGACCAGTTGAGAAACAAAAAGGGACGGCATTGCCGTCCCTCGAAGCTCGTTCTGTATATCTTCCGATCTCAGACGTCCAGGTTTGCCACGCTAAGGGCGTTGTCCTGGATGAATTCGCGCCGCGGGTCCACTTCGTCGCCCATCAGCTTGGTGAAGATGTCGTCCGCGTCGTCGGCTTCACGGATCTTCACCTGGAGCAACGAGCGAACATTCGGATCGAGAGTCGTTTCCCAGAGCTGTTCCGGGTTCATCTCGCCAAGGCCTTTGTAGCGCTGGAGCGAGATACCCTTTTGGCCGAAGCCGAAGATCTGCTGGAGCAGCGCGCGTGGTCCGCGAATTTCATTCGGGACATCCTTGCGCCGCAGGACGGCAGCCTTGCCGTAGATCTCCTGCAAGTGGGCAGCATGTGCGTTGAGGCGGCGGGCATCGGCTGAGGCGAGCAGCGCCGGATCGATAACCGCGACCTCTTCCACACCGCGAACCGTGCGGCGGAACACGAGGCTACCATCTTCACGGGCTTCCCCGGTCCACCCCTTCTCAAATTCGTCCGCCAGAATGTCGAGCCGGCGTGCGATGTAGGTGGCGGCTTCCTTTGCCTTGTCGGCTTCGTGCAGCACTTCTTCGTTCAGGGCCCCTGCGATAGCGGCCTGTTCGACGATGTCCCGGCTATAACGGGAATGCAGTCCGTCGAAGATCGCCGCGATGCTGCGGGCCTTTTCAACCACATCGCGCAGATCCGCACCGGTGCGAACTTCGCCGTCCGCAAGGGTAAGTGAGCTGTCTTCCAATCCAGACGCGATCAGATAGTCCTCAAGTGCCTGCTGGTCTTTGAGGTACTGTTCGGACTGGCCGCGCTTCACCTTGTAGAGCGGCGGCTGCGCAATGTAGATGTAGCCGTTTTCGATCAGCTCTGGCATCTGACGGAAGAAGAAGGTCAGAAGCAGGGTTCGAATGTGCGCGCCGTCCACGTCAGCATCGGTCATGATGATGATCTTGTGGTAGCGCAGCTTCTCGATATTGAATTCTTCCTTGCCGATACCCGTACCGAGCGCCGTGATCAGGGTGCCGATTTCATTCGAGGACAGCATCTTGTCGAAACGAGCGCGTTCGACGTTGAGGATCTTGCCTCGTAGCGGCAAAACGGCCTGGTTCTCTCGGTGGCGGCCCTGCTTGGCAGAACCACCTGCGGAGTCGCCCTCGACGAGGAACAGTTCGGCCTTGGAAGCGTCGCGCTCCTGACAATCGGCAAGTTTGCCGGGCAGGGAGGCGATATCCAGCGCGCCCTTGCGGCGGGTCAGTTCACGCGCCTTTCGGGCCGCTTCACGGGCCGATGCTGCTTCGACGACCTTGGAGACGATGGCACGTGCCGGGGTCGGGTTTTCCTCCAGCCACTCGGCAAGCGCCTGGGACATGGCGTTTTCGACGACGGGGCGAACTTCCGAGGAAACCAGCTTGTCCTTCGTCTGTGACGAGAATTTCGGATCCGGCACCTTCACGGACAGAACGCAGCTGAGCCCTTCACGGCAGTCGTCACCCGAAAGCGAGACCTTTTCCTTTTTCAGGAGGCCGGCGCTGTCGGCGTAGCCGGTGATCTGGCGGGTCAGGGCTGCACGGAACCCGGCAAGGTGGGTGCCGCCGTCGCGCTGGGGAATGTTGTTGGTGAAGCAGAGAACCTGCTCATGGTAGCTGTCGTTCCACCACATCGAGGCTTCGACGGTGATGCCGTCGCGCTCGGTCTTGATCGTGATGGGAGTCTCGATAAGGGGATGCTTGGCCCGGTCGAGATAGCGCACGAAAGCCTCAAGGCCGCCCTCATAGTAGAGCTCCTCGACAACTTCCTCGACACCGCGCTTGTCGGTCAGGATGATGCGGACGCCAGAATTCAGGAACGCGAGCTCGCGCAGGCGATGCTCGAGCGTTCCGAAATCGAAGTCGGTCTTGGTGAAGGTTTCGGGCGAGGGAAGAAATGTGACTTCGGTGCCCTTCCGGCCTGCCGCGTCACCAACGACTTCCAGAGGTCCCTGAGCCTCGCCATGGGCGAAAGTCATGAAGTGTTCTTTGCCGTTACGCCAGATGCGCAGGTCGAGGCGCGTCGACAGGGCGTTCACCACCGAAACGCCCACGCCGTGCAGACCGCCTGACACCTTGTAGGAGTTCTGGTCGAACTTACCACCGGCATGCAGCTGGGTCATGATGACCTCGGCAGCGGAGACGCCTTCTTCAGGGTGCAGGTCGGTCGGGATGCCTCGGCCGTTGTCCGAAACGGTAACCGATCCTTCGGCATTCAGGGTGACCGTCACATGGTCCGCGTGACCGGCAAGGGCTTCATCGATGGCGTTGTCCACCACCTCGTAGACCATGTGGTGCAAACCGGAGCCGTCATCCGTATCGCCGATATACATCCCTGGCCGCTTGCGGACGGCATCGAGGCCTTTCAGGACCTTGATGGAGTCCGCGCCGTATTCGGCGGAGCCTTCGGATTGCGGGGTCGGACCGTTCTCGGGAGTGGAAGTGTCGCTCATGCGAATCAGTCACCAATCGTTCATGGGTTTGATCACCCGTTATACGGGGTTACACAGGCCATTCAACCGCACTCCCCGCATCGTGGTCCAGGGACCGCTCTAGCGGTGGAAAACCATGGAATTCCGCCCGTTTCAGGGCGCTGGAGCTGAATTTTTCTCGGCGAGCAGCTCTGCGCCGTCGGACGAGATCCGGAACACCTCTCCCTCGTCCGGCAGCGCCTCGAACAAAGTGACGTCGGTTCCGGTCATAAACACCTGTCCGCCAAGGTCGAGAAGCCGGCGGAACAGCGCCTCCCGACGACCCGGATCCAGGTGGGCGGCGATCTCGTCGAGCAGGAGAACCGGATTCATGCCGCTGACCGACGCGGTGAGTTCTGCATGGGCCAGGATAAGTCCGATGAGCAGTGCCTTCTGCTCGCCGGTTGAGGACTGAGATGCCGGCATGTCCTTGGCGCTGTGGCGGACCATCAGGTCGGACAGATGCGGACCCATCAGTGCGCGTCCGGCAGCCCGGTCGCGCGAGCGGCCCTCCCGCAGCAACTCTCTGTAATGATCTTCCCGATCGGCGGCGCTCATGCCGCGCGTTGCTGTTTCAAAGGCTCCCTCAAGCGCCAGATAGGCAAGGGGAAAGGGCAACCCGGTTGCGGCCTGCGCCTTGACGGTCTCGCCGAGGAGACTGACCGTCTCGCCCCGAGCAAGCGAAACCGCAGTTCCGAGCTCTGCAACCTGCGTCTCGATCGCGCTGAGATAGTCCGCGCTGCCTCCATGCTCCAGCAGACGATTACGTTGGCGAAGCGCCTTGTCGAAGTTGGCAACGCGCCGGCCGTGAGATGGATCCAGCGACAGGGTCAGGCGGTCGAGAAAGCGGCGGCGGTCAGAACCCGGGCCTGTGAACAGGCCATCCATCGAAGGAACCAGCCACAGTACGCGCATGTAGTCGAGCAGTGTCTCTGAAGACTTTGCGTCCTCTCCGTCGATCCGTACGCGCCGACCGCCTTCGCCAGGCGTCAGGCCGGTTCCGATCTGGATTTCGTAGTCGTCCTTTAGAACGCGCGCGGCAACGCTCCAGCCGCCGCTGCCGCCGATCCGGGCAATGTCCGCAAAAGGAGCACGCCGCAGGCCTCGTCCTGCCGAGAGAACGGAAATCGCTTCGAGGATGTTGGTCTTGCCAATGCCGTTGTCACCGACGAAAGCGACAAGCGGCTTGGAAAAGGCAAGATCGAGGCGCTCGTAGTTGCGGAAGTCAGTCAGTGTCAGGCGGCGTAAAGCCACTGACGTGCTCTCAGGCATCAGACCTCATCCCAAGCAAGCGCCTCGCTATGTGTCAGACGCGCATCGGCATCAGAACGAAGAGGCAGTCTTCGACCGTATTGTCCTGAACCAACGTCGGCGAGCCGCTATCGGCAAGGCGGAACAGGGCCGTGTCGCCGGTAAGCTGGTTGGCAATGTCCAGAAGGTAGCGGGAGTTGAAGCCGATTTCGAGCGGATCGGCGTCATACTCGACGGCCAGTTCTTCCGTTGCACTACCGGAATCCGGGTTGTTCACGGTCAAGACCATGCGTCCATCGTCCAGCGACAGCTTCACCGCACGGCCACGCTCAGAGGAAATCGTCGACACGCGGTCAACAGCTTCCTTGAACTCGTCCCGGTCAACCCGCATTTCCTTGTCGTTGCCCTGAGGAATGACACGTCCGTAGTCAGGGAAGGTGCCGTCGATCAGCTTCGAAGTCAGAACGATCGAGGCTGTCGTGATCCGGATCTTGGTGTCCGAGAGTTCGATCTGAACCTCGGCATCCGGAGTCTCGAGGAGCTTCTGCATCTCGCCGACGGTCTTGCGCGGAACGATGATGCCCGGCATCCCCGCAGATCCGCTCGGTGCAGGCACCTCGGCTTGGGCAAGCCGGTGTCCGTCCGTGGCAACGGCGCGGAAGCGGCTTCCGGCCGGCGTTTCTACCGCGTGCATGTAGATGCCGTTGAGGTAGTAACGGGTCTCTTCAGTGGAGATCGCAAACTGCGTCGTGTCGATCAGCTTGCGGATATCGCCCGCCGTCAATGTGAAACCGTGAGTGAAATCTCCCGCGGTAAGATCCGGGAAGTCGGTCTCCGGAAGCATCTGGAGCGAGAATTTGGAACGGCCGGCGCGGATCTCCAGCGTGGCGTTGTCACCGGTCGTCTCGAGGACAACCTGGGAGCCATCCGGCAACTTGCGCACGATGTCGTAGATCATGTGTGCCGGAACGGTGGTTGCTCCCGGCATTTCTACCATCGCCGGAACAGTTTCCAGAACTTCCAGATCCAGATCGGTCGCCTTCAGCTTCAACGCACCATTCTCGGCGCGGAGCAGAACGTTGGACAGGATCGGAATTGTGTTACGGCGCTCGACAACCCGGTGCACATGGGTCAGGGACTTGAGGAGGTCGGTCCGCTCGAGGGTCGCTTTCATACGCAGTATCCGTACTCGTTGAGGTGCAGGAGGACGTCTCCTGACAGGAAATCTTGGGTGCTCCCGGGGGAGGGAGCGGGGGGAAGACACTGCCCTTTGCAGAACCGAAATGCAAGAGGGGCGCCCTCTCGGACGCCCCTGAATCGAATGATTATTTTGTCTATGGTCGCCTTACGCGTCCAGCATCCGCTTCAGCAGCTCCAGCTCCTGAGCCAGGGCGTGATCTGCACGGGCGAGTTCCTCGATCTTGCGGACCGCATGAAGCACCGTTGTGTGGTCGCGATTGCCGAAGCGGCGGCCGATTTCCGGCAGTGAGCGTGGCGTCATGACCTTGGCGAGATACATGGCAATCTGGCGCGGGCGGACGATCGTCCGGGTGCGCCGTGCCGACAGCAGATCCGCCTTGGTCACGTTGTAATGCTTCGAAACAACTCTCTGGATATCCTCGATCTTTACCCGGCGCGGTTCGCTCGAGCGGATCAGGTCGCGTAGGGTCATTTCCGCCATTTCCTGGGTAATCGGCTGATTGGTCAGCTGATTATGCGCTACAAGGCGGTTGAGCGCGCCCTCCAGGTCGCGGCCCGAAGAGGCAACGTGCTTCGCCACGTAGTCCAGAACAGGGTCCGGGACTTCGAAGTTCGGATAGTTGCGCTGGGCCTGATTGACGCGCGTCGACAGGATATTCCTGCGCAGCGAGAAGTCTGGCTCCTGGATACCGACAACAAGTCCGCCAGACAGACGCGAACGGACGCGATCGTCCAGAGTATCGAGTTCTGAAGGTGCGCGATCGGCAGCAACGATCACCTGGCGTGCGCCATCGATCAGTGCGTTCAGCGTATGGCAGAACTCCTGCTGGACCTGCTTGCCATGAAGGAACTGCATGTCGTCGATCAGAAGCAGGTCGATCGTGCGAAGCGTTTCCTTGAAGGAGAGAGCGGACTGAGCCTTCAGCGCCGACACGAAGCGGTACATGAAGTGCTCGGCGGTCAGGTACAGCACCTTGCGGCCCGAGGCGCGGACCTTGGCCGCGACGGCCTGCATCAGATGGGTTTTGCCGAGGCCAACAGAGGCATGCAGGTAAAGCGGATTGAAAGTCACGGCGCCGCCCGACGCAACCTGACGAGCTGCCGCAAGCGCCAGTCCGTTGGACTCGCCTTCGACAAACGTCTCGAAAGTGTACTTCGGGTCGAGTGCAGCACCCTGAAGGATGTCGCGAGAGCTATCTGAGCTCGTTTCGCCACGGCCCAGGGCAGCCGTTGCCGCCTGTGCCGCTGCTACCGGGTTGGTTTCACAGAAGCCATCGGCGCGGTTTTCAAGGCTCGGAACCTTCGTTGCCTTCGCAGAAGAGATGCCGACCGAAGCTGGTGCAACTGACTGACGCGGGCGCATCGCACCGCGAACGGTGAGCTCGATCTTGTGCACGTTCTCGCACTCGCCCTTCCAAAGGCCCATCAGCCGGTCATTGTAATGGGACTGGATCCACTGCTTGAGGAACCTGGTTGGAACCGACAGGCGCACAGTACCGTCGTTGTGTTCCTCGAGGTCAACGCGAGCGAACCAGCTCGAGAAAACATCGTCACCGAGTTCGGCGCGGAGCCGTTTTTTAACACGGTTCCAGTGTTCAGAGCCGCTTGCCTCCTGAACCTGCATTTCTTACGCCTCCAATCAATTAGGACGATCCGCCACAGCCGTCCTGTGAATGCTGCTTTTGCAGCTGTTATATGTCCCAATTGGGACGGTTATAGGGTTGACGGACGCGTCTCCGCGCCGTCCGTACCTGCTTCGAGGCAGGGCACTTAACTCTGGATCCAGGGCAGTCCGGCGGCCTTCCATCCGGACTGGGTCCCACGATGCCCCTGTGAGTCCAAGGGCCCTTCGAAACCACCAGCGATATTGTAGCAATGGGTAAAACCAGCCTCAGTCATGGCTTTCGCCGCGGACTGGCTCCGTACACCGGAGCGGCACAAAAAATAGATTGGGGCGCTTTGGTCAAGCCCTTTTTCCGTTATTTTTTTTGCCAGCTGGTCAACAAAATCATTGACAGGTGCCGCGGGGGGGAAGGACGTCCATTCCACCAGTAGCGGCTCTTTCGACAGCGACCTCAGGTCAGGTATTCCTACGAAGGTCCATTCGGCCTTCGTCCGCACGTCGACCAGGACAGCGTCAGCCTGGTCACGAAGCATCTCGAATGTCGTGGAGACGTCAACGTCTCCAGCATAATCCAACGGCGTAGACACAACAGCCCCCTTTACAATGACGAGGTCATTGATGCTGTGAGTGTAATGATTTTCGGGATTTTGAGTTAGATGAGAGAAAAATCTAACTCACGACGAATACTTTTACGTATTCATGAAGTTTATTTATTGGAATAGGTATGAATCTATTTTTGTTAAATTTGATCATAACTGTTCCAAACCGTCTTTTTGTTTCGTTGTAGCTCGGATCGTCGCCCGCCTGTTGAGGTAAACATATACAGGCGGTTTGGGTGGGGCAACAGCCTCTGATGAACAAATCCTTAGCAGGGTTGAAACGGCCCCTGCGTCACTTGGGCAGGGCGTTGCCGGGTGCATTCCCCAAATGCTTTTTGTCGCAAGGATTTTTGCGAATTTGTGTGTCGGCAAGGGTCATAAGATGGGGGCATCAAAAAAAAGAATCATGTTTTCTCTTGACTCGTATCGAATCCGGTTTGATCCGTGTATGCAAAAGTGACATGGAGATAAGTGTATGAAATATAGACATTTTTTTTGACAAAACTGGCTATCGTCAAATCTCCTGATAGCTCGTTTATCGTTAGCCGGCTGACCCGATTGCAAAAATTTTTGGCAATAAAAAACCCGGCCGCGAGGGCCGGGTTTGAAATGCTTTATGTCGCCTGAATTTAGGCGCCAAGAGCCTTAACGCGAGCGTTCAGACGGGAGACCTTGCGGGACGCGGTATTGGCGTGCAGCACGCCCTTGGTCGCAGCGCGCATGATTTCCGGCTGAGCAGCCTTCAGAGCTTCGTTTGCAGCTGCCTGGTCGCCGGAAGCAATCGCTTCTTCGACTTTACGCAGGTAGGTCCGCACGCGGCTCCGACGAGCTTTATTCGTGGCCGTCCGGCGGGCAATCTTGCGGGCCGCCTTCTTGGCCGATGGTGTGTTGGCCATGGGCTCAATCCTGATCCGTGGTGGAACTAAGTCCGATTACGACCGGGATCCAAAGCGCCTGGGCGCGAGGCCGACCCGATCAAAAAAACGACGGCGGCGAGGTCTCTCGCCACCGGTTGGGCGCAGCTTATAATCGCGCTAAGCTGCGACGTCAATGCCGAAGAAGCCCCTGATCAGGGATTCTTTCGCAGGCATTACTTGTTCTTGAACTGAGGCTTGCGCTTTTCGGCGAAGGCGCCCATGCCCTCTTTCTGATCTTCGGTCGCGAACATGGAATGGAACACCCGGCGTTCGAAGCGAATGCCCTCCGCAAGCGTGGTCTCGTAAGCGCGGTTCACGCTTTCTTTGGTCATCATCGCAATCGGCAGCGAGAAGCCGGCGATCTTTTCCGCAGCCTTGAGGGTTTCCTCCAGCAGCTGATCAGCGGCAACGACCCGGCTGACAAGGCCGGACCGTTCGGCTTCCTCAGCGTCCATCATCCGTCCGGTCAGACACATGTCCATGGCCTTCGCCTTGCCGATGAAACGGGTCAGGCGCTGCGTTCCACCGGCTCCGGGCATGACACCTAGAGTGATCTCGGGTTGGCCGAATTTTGCCGTGTCCGCGGCAATGATGAAGTCGCACATCATCGCAAGCTCGCAACCGCCGCCAAGCGCATATCCGGCAACAGCGGCGATGATCGGCTTGCGTGTTCGCGACACCTGGTCCCAGGAGGTGATGAAATCGTTCAGATAGGCTTCCATGTAGTTGAGGCCGGACATCTCCTTGATGTCGGCTCCGGCAGCAAAAGCCTTCTCCGAACCGGTCAGCACCATGCAGCCGATCTTCTCGTCCTTTTCAAAGGCCGAGAGCGCGGTGTTGAGTTCGTCGATCAGGGCCGAGTTCAGGGCGTTGAGCGCATTGGGGCGATCCAGGGTGATTAGTCCAACCCTGCCCCGGGTCTCGACGCGAATATTCTCATAAGCCATCTGGCGCTCTCCCAAATTCAAATCACCAACTGAGTGCTTTGACTGCAAGGCGTATCCGAGCCGCCCCGCGCTTGCAAGATCGAGAGCGGCGGGTGCGCCTGGCTCAGCGTTGGCAACTCGGACAATAGAATGTCGAACGGTTGGATTGGACAATACGTTTGATCGCCGTTCCGCAGCCGGCTTTCCGGCATGTTTCGCCTTCCCGCCCATAGACGGCGAAACTGTGTTGGAAATAGCCCAATGTGCCGTCGGCCTGGGTGTGGTCGCGCAGGCTTGAGCCACCCGCCTCGATGGCTTCATTCAGGGTATCCCTGATATGACCAGCCAGTTCGCTCGTACGTCTGGTCGGACGGCCGTTCTTGCCCGCGATCGTACCGGCTGCCCGGGTCGGGCTAAGCCCTGAGCGCCAAAGCGCTTCGCAGACATATATATTGCCAAGGCCCGCGATCAGCTTCTGGTCCAGCAGGGCTGCCTTGAGTGGCGCCTTCTTGCCCCCGAACAGTTCGGAGATCCTTCCCCCGTCCAGTTCGTTGCCGAGCGGCTCGATCCCGATGTCCTTGAAGAGGGCATGCGATGCCAGGTCGGCGCGCGGGATCAGCGTCATGAAGCCGAAGCGGCGCGGGTCATTATAATGAATGCGTGCATGCCGCCCGTCCGGACAGGCCAGGTGAAACACGACATGGTCGTGTTTGGTGTCCTTGGAGCGGGCGTGGGCGAAGTTGCCCGGCGCCTTGGTGATATCATCCTCTTCGATGCGGAAAGCGCCCGACATACCTAGGTGCATGACCAGCACTTCGCCGCCCTCGATGTCTCCAAGGAGGTATTTGGAGCGCCGCGACAGCGCACTGAGTCTTTTACCTGTCAGGCGCTGAGTGAATTTCTCCGGAAACGGGAAGCGCAGATCTGGCCGGTTCTGATCCACTTTTTCGATCAACGCGCCTTGGAATGTCGGGGCAAGGCCGCGCCTTACGGTTTCGACTTCGGGCAATTCGGGCATCGGATCTGGTCCTTGGCATCTTGTCTCAAAGGCCGTCTGCGGCATTTGATGTTTCGGTGGCGGGGAACATAGCGCTCGGTCGCTCCTTGTACTATGGTCCGCGCCGAATTGGCCGCACGGACTTGTTCAAGGCAAGAGCCGGGTGGAAAAACGATCCGTTTCGTGGCATGGCGCATGCGGGCCCAAAACCCGCCTGCCACCCAGGAGAGAATGAAGATGGCGCAAGACGCTTCGATCAACCAGCGCACCTCGACCCGCGCACCGGAGGACATGCCGACGAGTTTCGGTTTCACCACGGTCGGCGAAGGACAGAAGCAGGCGTTGGTGGACGACGTGTTCCACAAGGTAGCAGACCGCTATGACGTCATGAACGACATGATGTCTGCAGGGATGCACCGTGTCTGGAAGGACGCCATGGTTTCCGTTCTTGCGCCGCCGAAGTCGGGCGCACGGGCATGGAGGCTTCTGGATGTTGCCGGGGGCACCGGCGACATCGCGACGCGTGTCGTCGAAAAGTCGGGCCGTACCGCCAAGGCCATCGTCTGCGACATCAACGGCTCCATGCTGGGTGTCGGCAAGGACCGCGCCGCAAAGGCCGGTCTGTCGGATCACATCACCTTTTCGCAGGGCAACGCGGAAGACCTGCCGTTCCCGGACAAGACATTTGACGCCTATACGATTGCCTTCGGCATCCGCAATGTGCCGGACATCCCGAAGGCTCTGCGCGAGGCGCGCCGGGTCTTGAAGCGTGGCGGCCGGTTCCTGTGCCTCGAGTTTTCCGAGGTCGACGTTCCGGGGCTCGACAAGATCTATGACGCCTTTTCGTTCAACGCCATCCCGGCGATGGGCAAGATGGTCACCGGCGATGGCGAACCCTATCGCTACCTTGTGGAATCCATCCGCAAGTTCCCGCGTCAGGAGCGCTTTGCCGAGATGATCCAGGAAGCTGGCTTCGAGCAGGTTACCTTCCGCAACTATTCCGGCGGCATCGCAGCGCTTCATTCCGGCTGGAAGCTCTGATCCATGGGCTTTGCGGTGATGCCTCTTTTTCGCCTCGCACGGGCCGGGTTTGTCATGGCCCGCGAGGGCGTCTTCGGTCTGGCGCATCTGCCCGACCTGCCGGCCGGACCGCGCCTTGCGATCGGTTTCGCGCGCCTGTTCGAGCGCCGGTCCGTGCGCAACAAGAGCGCTCAGCTCAGGCTGTCAGACGCTCTCAACCGTCTGGGTCCGTCGTATGTAAAACTGGGGCAGTTTCTTGCGACCCGTGCCGACGTCGTCGGCAAGGAAGCCGCACAGGAGCTTTCTGCGCTGCAGGATCGTTTGCCGGCTTTCTCGCAGGCAGAAGCGCTCAAAGCGATCGCTGATCAGTTCGGCCAGCCAGTCGAGGGTCTTTTCGTCGAATTCGGCGAGGCCGTGGCAGCAGCGTCGATCGCCCAGGTTCATCCGGCCATCGTTCGCGACAGAGATGGAAGCGAGCGCAAGGTGGCAGTGAAGGTTCTGCGCCCCGGCGTTGCCCGGCGGTTCAAGCGGGATCTGGATGGCTTCTATCTGGTTGCGCGCATGGCAGAGCGGTTCCATCCGCCGTCAAGGCGTCTGCGCCCGGTCGCCGTGGTCGACACGCTGGCGCAGTCAGTCGCGATGGAAATGGACTTCCGGCTGGAAGCGGCTGGCCTGTCGGAAATGGCAGAAAACACCGCCCAGGACCCTGCATTCCGGGTGCCTGAAGTCGATTGGCTGCGCACCGCCAAGGGCGTTCTGACGATGGAATGGATCGACGGCCGCAAGATGTCGGACGTCGACGGACTTCGCGAGGACGGTCTGGATCTCGAAGCGCTGGGCGCAAACGTCATCCAGAGCTTCCTGCGCCACACCCTGCGCGACGGTTTCTTTCATGCGGACATGCATCAGGGCAATCTGTTCGTTGAACCGGACGGGACTCTGGTTGCCGTCGATTTTGGCATCACCGGACGCCTGACCCAACGCGAGCGCCGTTTCCTTGCCGAAATCCTGTTCGGCTTCATCACCCGGAACTATCGCCGGGTCGCTGAAGTGCATTTCGAGGCCGGTTACGTTCCCGCCCATCAGGACGTGGATATGTTCGCGCAGGCGATCCGGGCGATTGGCGAGCCGATCCACGGCCATGACGCCAGCGAAATTTCCATGGCGAGGCTACTGACCCAGCTTTTCGAAGTTACCGAACTGTTCGAGATGCACACACAGACCCAGCTGATCATGCTGCAAAAGACCATGGTCGTGGTCGAGGGTGTTGCACGAAGCCTGAACCCGCATCTCGACATGTGGCGCACGGCCGAACCGGTTGTGGGCGACTGGATCCGCGAGCATCTGGGCCCCGTCGGCAAGCTTCGCGATGCCGGGTCGGTCCTCGGCTCTATGGGCCGCATCGCCAATGACCTTCCGATCTTTGCGGACCGGATCGGCAGGATGTCGGAAGAATTCGAGAAGATGACGACAAACGGTCTTCGTTTCGATACCGAGACTGCGGAAGCCATCGGCAAGGCCGAAGCCCGCCACACCCGCTCCGGCCGCGTCGCGCTCTGGGTTATTGCCCTGTCGCTGGCAGCGATCGCGGTCGGCGTCTGGCACTAGGGGCGGGTCACCCGTCTCAGCGTCAGATTGATCCGGCCGCCGTTTTTCAAAAGTGTCGATGTGCCTTTCAGGATGCGGTCGATGCCGTGATAGGCCAGCCGGGACTCTCCGCCCATGACGACGACATCGCCCGATGCGAGGCGCATCGATGAGGTCTTGCCGCCCCGCGTCGTGCTACCGATCCGGAAGGTTGCCGTGTCCCCAAGCGAAACGGAAACAACAGGGGCGTCAAAGGTCTCCTCGTCCCGGTCCTGATGCATGCCCATCTTGGCGGTGGGCTCATAGAAATTGATCAGGCAGGCTTCCGGGAGCGGTGAGGTTGGGGCAACCTGATGCCAAAGGTCCAATAGAACGTCAGGAATTTCAGGCCATGGAGCTCCTGTCACCGGATGGGTCGCCTGATATCGATAGCCAGTCACATCCGATACCCAGCCAAGGGGGCCGCAATTGCTCATGCGAACCGAAAATGGCTTGCCGGTCCGCGGCATGACCGGCTGAAACAAGGGGGCCTTGATCAGGATTTCGCGCAGTTGAGCGACAAGGGATTCCTGTTCCGCTGACGGAAAATGGCCTGGCAGTATCTTGAATCCGCTTGATGGAGAGCCTTTATCGGTCATCGTTTCCTGTGGTCAAAGTGATGTTCGTCCCTTGCCCGGTAACGAACTTGGAAGAATTATCCAGAATACAGGTCCAACCTGCAAATGCCGTCTTGTCGGCGTCTTGCAGGGCCAGATTCATCCACCTATATAGCGTTCGAGCGTTGCGCTGAGGCGCAGCCGCCGGGCGCTGTACCGGACATTCATGAAAAGGAACCGGAGGGATGCCGTTGCGGGTCGTTCCGGTTTGCTAGAAAGAGAGGCAGATATGGCAAAGGTCATTGGTATCGACCTCGGCACGACCAACTCGTGCGTCGCCGTCATGGACGGCAAGGATCCCAAGGTAATCGAAAACGCTGAAGGTGCACGTACTACGCCTTCCATGGTGGCATTCTCCGACGACGGCGAGCGCCTCGTTGGCCAGCCGGCCAAGCGTCAGGCTGTCACCAACCCGACGGACACCCTGTTCGCCGTGAAGCGCCTGATCGGGCGCCGCTACGACGACCCGACGGTCGCCAAGGACAAGAAGCTTGTCCCGTTCGAAATCGTCAAGGCCGACAACGGCGATGCGTGGGTGGAAGCCAAGGGCGAGAAATACTCCCCGTCCCAGGTCTCGGCCTTCATCCTTCAGAAGATGAAGGAAACGGCTGAGTCCTATCTCGGCGAAACCGTGACCCAGGCCGTCATCACCGTACCGGCCTACTTCAACGACGCTCAGCGTCAGGCAACCAAGGACGCCGGCAAGATCGCAGGCCTTGAAGTCCTGCGCATCATCAACGAGCCGACCGCAGCAGCCCTCGCCTATGGCCTCGACAAGAATGACGGCAAGACCATCGCCGTCTATGACCTTGGCGGCGGTACCTTCGACGTTTCCATCCTGGAAATCGGCGACGGCGTCTTCGAAGTGAAGTCCACCAACGGCGACACCTTCCTCGGCGGTGAAGACTTCGACATGGTTCTGGTCGACTACCTGGCGTCCGAGTTCAAGAAGGAACAGGGCATCGACCTGAAGAACGACAAGCTCGCCCTGCAGCGCCTCAAGGAAGCTGCGGAAAAGGCAAAGATCGAGCTGTCGTCTTCGTCTCAGACCGAAATCAACCTGCCGTTCATCACGGCAGACGCTTCCGGTCCGAAGCACCTGACCCTCAAGCTGACCCGCGCCAAGTTCGAAAGCCTTGTCGACGAACTGGTCAAGCGCACCATTGCCCCGATGAAGGCGGCTCTCAAGGACGCAGGTCTTGCAGCCGGTGAAATCGACGAAGTGGTTCTGGTTGGCGGCATGACCCGCATGCCGAAGATCCAGGAAACCGTGAAGACCTTCTTCGGCAAGGACCCGCACAAGGGTGTGAACCCGGATGAAGTCGTTGCCATGGGTGCGGCGATCCAGGCTGGCGTCCTTCAGGGCGACGTCAAGGACGTTCTTCTGCTCGACGTCACCCCGCTGTCGCTCGGCATCGAAACCCTCGGCGGTGTCTTCACCCGTCTGATCGACCGTAACACGACGATCCCGACGAAGAAGAGCCAGGTATTCTCGACCGCTGAAGACAACCAGACGGCCGTGACCATCCGCGTCTTCCAGGGTGAGCGCGAAATGGCAGCGGACAACAAGATCCTCGGCCAGTTCGACCTCGTCGGCCTGCCGCCGGCACCGCGTGGCGTTCCGCAGATCGAAGTCGCCTTCGACATCGATGCGAACGGTATCGTCAACGTGTCCGCGAAGGACAAGGGCACCGGCAAGGAACAGCAGATCCGGATCCAGGCGTCCGGCGGTCTTTCCGATGCCGATATTGATCAGATGATCAAGGATGCCGAGTCCCATGCGGATGAGGACAAGAAGCGCAAGGAAATGGTTGAAGCCAAGAACCAGGGCGAAGCGCTTGTCCACTCCACCGAGAAGTCCCTCAAGGACTACGGCGACAAGGTTGGCGCAGACGACAAGGCGGCTATCGAGACCGCTCTTGAAAGCCTGAAGTCGGCGCTTGAGGGCGATGACCTTGAAGACATCAAGGCCAAGACCCAGGCTCTTGCCGAAGCTTCGATGAAGCTGGGCGAAGCCATGTACCAGGCGGCCCAGGCCGAAGCTGAAGCCGGCGATGCCGAAGGTGGTGAAGAAGCTGCAGCAGACGATGATGTCGTCGATGCGGACTTCGAGGAAGTCAAGGACGACGACAAGAAGTCGGCCTGATCCTGAACCGGAAAACGGCCTGCGGAAATTTCGCAGGCCGTTTTCGCAACTTCGGCAATCAAGCCACCTGTATTCCGAAAACCTTGGATGATGCCGGATGAGCCGGCCTTTTGCGCATTGCGCAGTGTGATACAGGGGCGATGACGGCACCGAAGGCCGTCAAGGACGAGTGACCACCAATGGCCAAACGTGATTTCTACGAAGTTCTGGGCGTGTCGCGCGACGCGGACGAGAAAGCGCTGAAGAGCGCCTACCGCAAGATGGCGATGAAATATCATCCGGACCGCAACCCGGGCGATGCTGACGCGGAAGCCAGCTTCAAGGAAGCCAATGAAGCCTATGACGCCCTGAAAGACCCGCAAAAACGTGCGGCCTATGACCGGTTCGGTCACGCAGCGTTTGAAAACGGCGGCTTTGGCGGAGGTGGTGGGCCTCAGGGTGGTGATTTCCATTCCACCATGTCAGATATCTTCGAAGAATTCTTCGGCATGGGTGGTGGCCGCAGGTCTGGCGGCCGTGAGCGCGGTGCGGACTTGCGCTACAACCTCGATATCACGCTGGAAGAGGCCTTCAACGGAAAGACCGTTGAAATCGAAGTGCCGACCAGCGTCACATGTGAGGCGTGCTCCGGTTCCGGCGCCAAGCCGGGCACCAGCCCGACGACCTGTCGCACTTGCGGTGGGGCGGGGCGCGTGCGCGCGGCTCAGGGCTTCTTCACGCTTGAACGTGCCTGTCCGTCCTGTCAGGGCAAGGGTCAGGTGATTTCCGATCCCTGCGGATCCTGCGGCGGTGTCGGCCGCACGACACAAGAGCGAAATCTCTCAGTCAATATTCCGGCCGGTATCGAGGACGGCACGCGCATTCGCCTTGCCGGTGAGGGCGAGGCCGGTCTGCGCGGCGGTCCGGCAGGAGATCTCTACATCTTCCTGTCGCTACGGCCACACGAGATCTTCCAGCGTGACGGTGCCGATCTTTATTGCCGTGTGCCGATTTCGATGACCACGGCCACCCTTGGCGGTCAGTTTGATGTTCCCACGCTTGATGGTGCTACCAGCCGCGTGAAGGTGCCTGAAGGCACGCAGACCGGGAAGCAGTTCCGTCTGCGCGGCAAGGGCATGCCGGTCATGCGTTCTACGCAGCATGGCGACATGTATGTTCAGGTTACCGTCGAAACCCCAACCAATCTGACCAAGCGTCAGAGGGAGCTGCTTGCGGAATTTGAACAGGAATCTTCCGGCCAGAACCACCCGGAATCTGAAGGTTTCTTTTCTAAAGTCAAAGACTTCATCGACAATTTGGGGGGGTAAAACCCTTCAATCATCTTGAAATCATTCCCTTGGGGAACCTACATTGAAGAGGTTCACAGGAGGAACATTCACGATGATGGATATGTCGGGTGCTCATTCCGAGGCCATGCGCGCGAAGGTGCGCAAGGTAAGGGAGTTGAAGGCCAAGGCACTTGATGAGGTCCGTTTCTTCCGTTCGTGGGTCGAAAATCCTCTGAAAACCGGGGCTGTCAGCCCCTCCGGTCCGCACCTCGCCCAGAAGATGGCGTCCTTCGTGACGCCCGCGCCGCATTCCCAGTTCGTGGAGCTGGGGCCGGGGACGGGTGTCGTTACAAAAGCCTTGTTTGACCGGGGCGTTGGCCACAAGGATCTCCTTTCCGTCGAATACAGCGAAGATTTCTGCCGCTTGCTGAAAGCTCGCTATCCCGGGTTGAACGTGGTCCAGGGCGACGCCTATGCCTTGAAAGAGTTGCTCGGGTCGCCGGAAATTCACGGCTTTGGCAGCAACGGTCTCGACGGGATCATTTCCAGCCTGCCGCTGTTCACACGACCGGAGGAGGAGCGCAAGCGTCTGCTCAATGATGCACTTGAGCTCCTGAAGCCGGGCGCTCCTTTCGTGCAATTCTCCTACGCGCTTGTGCCGCCGGTCAAGCCGGAGCCAGGACGTTTTTCCGTTACCAAGACCGACTGGATCTGGAAAAACCTGCCACCGGCCCGGGTATGGGTCTACCGGCGCGTCCATTAAGCCTTTTTGCTCTTTGATGACGCCAGCATTCGACTGCGCGTGCACTCCGGCACTATATTGAGCTCGCAGGCTGCCTTGGCAGCCATGGGTGGTGTCAGATCAGGGGTGTGTAATGCGCTTGCCGCGTGTCCTCGTCTTGTCAGGATCGACAAGATCCGGATCCTTCAATACCAAGCTCGCAGCGTTGGTTGGAAAGCGCCTTGCGCTGTCCGAGGTGGAGGTGACCCGCATATCGTTGGCGGACTATCCGCTACCGCTCTACGATGGAGATCTGGAAACGGCGAAGGGCGTGCCGCAGAACGCACAGGTCCTCAAGAGCCTGTTTCTGCAACAGGAAGGCGTCTTCATAGCCTGCCCGGAATACAATGCGGGCATTACCCCTGTACTGAAAAACGCGATCGACTGGATGAGCCGGGCATCGTCACCGGGCGAGCCGCCCAAGGCCGCATTCAAGAACCGCGTCTTTGCCCTTGGCTCCGCGGCAACCGGCGCGCTCGGCGGAATGCGCGGTCTGATCGGGATGAGAACCATCATGGAAGTCGGCCTCGGAGCGCATGTCTTGCCGCAGATGGTCAGCGTCACCAATGCGCGGACCGGCTTCGACATGAAGGGTGACCTGACCGACGAACGCGCTGCCCAGCAACTCGATATCCTGATCCAGGCGATGGTTCGTCAAACGCAGCTGCAGTTGTTTGGCCGGTAAACCGGAACACGCAAGATCACGAACTTGGAAAACGCGTTCGTCCGGCCTACATAGGGAACTTCAGATACGGCCTTCCTGATCGGGCCGTCCTTCCTTGGCATGATTGAGAGGCACGCATGAGCGACAATCGCGAACCGGCGACCTGGCACGGAACAACGATTCTGACGGTCCGCAAGGGTGGCAAGGTCGTTATCGCAGGCGATGGCCAGGTTTCGCTCGGCCAGACTGTCATCAAGAATACCGCGCGCAAGGTACGTCCGCTTGCCAAGGGTGAGGTGATTGCCGGGTTCGCCGGGGCCACCGCGGACGCCTTTACTCTTTTCGAGCGGCTGGAAGCCAAGCTGGAGCAATACCCAGGGCAGCTTTTGCGCGCCTGTGTCGAACTGGCAAAGGACTGGAGAACCGATCGCTATCTCCGGCGGCTTGAAGCGATGATGCTTGTCGCGGACAAGCAGGTCTCGCTGGTTCTCACCGGCACTGGCGATGTGCTTGAGCCCGAAGGCGGCGTGATGGGTATCGGGTCCGGAGGCAACTATGCGCTTGCTGCAGCCCGGGCCCTTGTCGATACCGATGCGGATGCGGAAACCGTCGCACGCAAGGCAATGGCGATTGCAGCGGACATTTGCGTCTACACCAATTCGAACGTGCTCGTCGAAACGCTGGAGAGCGAAACGTGAGTGCCATGAGCGACGAGCCGGTCGCAGCCCTCTCTCCGGCCCGGCTGGATGCAGCGGTTGCCCGGGGTATCCTGTCCAGGGAACAGGCCGACCACCTCGCGGACTTCTGGGTGCGCCAGGAGCGGATCGAGGACCAGCAGGCGCCTGTCACGCGTGTCGACGCTGAAGAAGTGCGCTTCGCGCGCGGCTTTCATGACATCTTCATTGCGATCGGCATCGTCATTCTGCTTGTCGGCATGATGTTCGGCCTGCGCGATACGTTCGATACATGGATCGTTGCTGGATTCGGCGCCGCCGTGGTCTGGGTGTTGTCCGAGATCTTCGCAAAGCGCATGCGTCTCGCGCTTCCCTCGTTCCTGCTCAGCCTGGCCTTTGCCCCGTTCTTCTTCGTCACCTGCGTCGGATTTTTCGTCGATGGCGACGCCTCCATTGTCGCCGGAGGACTTACCGAGACGGATGCCTGGGCCCGGGGTGATGCGCTCATCTTTGCCCTCCCGACGGTGATCGCCATGGCCGGGGCGGCATTGCATTATGTCCGCTTCAAGGTACCTGTCGGGATGACCGGGATTGTCGCCTGCGGCCTCTTGCTTGCAGCTTTCCTGATCGAGTCCGCCGTTCCGAACCTCGTCTCCGACAATATTGTCTGGTTCACGCTGCTTGCTGGACTGGTGAGTTTTGGCCTTGCCATGATGTTCGACAGCCGTGATCCGCAACGTGTCACCTTGAATAGCGACAAGGCGTTCTGGTTGCACCTGATGGCAGCGCCCCTGATCGTTCATTCCGTGCTGACGCTCACAACCGGCGATGCGGATTTCCAGAGCACGTCCTATGCCGTCGTCGTAATCGCGCTGTTCTTGTTTCTGGCGTTCGCGGCGATGCTGGTGGATCGCCGTGCCCTGCTTGTCTCGGGTCTGGGGTACTTCGGCTTTGCCATAGCGTCCCTGATGATGAAGGCGGAGGTTTCGGAGGAAGTCACCTTCGCAATGACCCTCGTTCTTCTTGGCTGTTTCATCCTTCTCCTCGGTTCGGCATGGCGCAGGGTGCGCCGCCTGGTCGTGAGGCCGTTTGCCTCGACTGCGATCATGAACTTCGTTCCGGCCATCGACTGACTGAATTTTTGATTGAAAGAAACGACATGACCGACTTTTCGCCTCGTGAAATCGTCTCTGAGCTGGACCGCTTCATTGTCGGTCAGAAAGACGCTAAGCGCGCGGTTGCCATTGCCCTGCGCAACCGGTGGCGCCGCCAGAAGCTGGAAGGCCAGATGCGTGAGGAGGTTCTGCCGAAGAACATTCTGATGATCGGCCCGACCGGCGTCGGCAAGACCGAGATCGCCCGTCGACTGGCAAAGCTTGCCAACGCCCCCTTCACCAAGGTCGAGGCGACCAAGTTTACGGAAGTTGGTTATGTCGGCCGTGACGTGGAACAGATTGTCCGTGACCTGGTGGAAGCCGGGATCGGGCTTGTTCGCGACAGCAAGCGAGAAGCGGTGAAGGCCAAGGCTCATGTACTCGCAGAAGAGCGCGTTCTTGATGCTCTGGTTGGGCAAAACGCCAGCCCGAACACGCGAGACAGCTTCCGCAAGAAGCTGCGTGAAGGTGAACTGGACGAAAAGGAAATCGAGGTCGATGTCCGGGCGCAGGCCCAGATGCCGAGCTTCGATCTTCCCGGCATGCCGGGCGCCAGCGTTGGTGTCATGAATGTATCGGATCTTTTGGGGAAGGCCTTCGGAGGCCAGACAAAGACCAAGCGCACCTCCGTTCGAGACTCCTACGAGCTCCTGATCAACGAAGAGTCCGACAAGCTTCTGGACGAAGACAAGATCGTTCAGGAAGCGATCTCCCTGGTCGAGAATTCCGGCATCGTGTTCCTCGATGAGATCGACAAGATCTGTGCCCGCGAAGGCCGCAGCGGCGGCGATGTCTCCCGCGAAGGCGTGCAGCGTGATCTCCTGCCCCTGATCGAGGGCACGGTCGTTTCGACCAAGCATGGCCCGGTTAAAACCGACCACATCCTGTTCATCGCATCGGGAGCGTTCCATGTGGCCAAGCCGTCCGACCTTCTACCAGAATTGCAGGGCCGCCTGCCGATCCGGGTCGAGCTTCGGGCTCTGACACGCGAGGATTTCCGCGCCATCCTGACGGAGCCGGAAGCGAGCCTGATCAAGCAGTATATCGCCCTCCTGGCGACGGAAAATGTCACCTTGTCCTTCACCGAGGAAGCTATCGACGAGATTGCTTCCGTTGCCGTCGATCTGAATTCGTCGGTCGAGAACATCGGCGCGCGCCGTTTGCAGACGGTCATGGAACGGATTCTCGACGAAGTGTCCTTCACAGCGCCTGACAAGTCTGGTGAGGATGTCGAGATCACCGCAGACTATGTTCGTGAGAACATTGGTGAACTGGCCAAGAATGTCGACCTTTCGCGGTTCATTCTCTGAGGTTTCGGCAGGGTCGTAGCAACGTTGGGCATTCGTGCCTGTGTGTATTGTCAGCCGTTTCCGGTCAGGCCACCGGCTTGCGCTTGCGGTACGTGAAAGCCAATGGCAGCATGCGTCCATGGTAGCGATTAGAAAAAGCAACGAAGAGGGGCATCGCCGGAAATTCCTGGTGGTGGTCGACGAAACGCCCGAGTGCGACCGGGCAATTGTCTATGCGGCGAAGCGAGCTGCCCGCACCGGCGGCATCGTCACCTTGCTCTATGTCGTGGTCCCTGGTGATTTCCAGCACTGGCTCGGTGTCGAGGACATCATGCGCGCCGAAGCCATGGAAAAGGCGGATCAAACCCTCGCCAAGGCTTCCGACCGGGCTCGATCTGTCGCGCGGACGGAGCCGGAATGCGTGGTCCGTGAGGGAAAAACGTCAGAGGCAATCGTTGATCTCATCGAAACCGACGCCGACATTGCCATTCTGGTGCTCGCGGCGGGCCTGAGCTCGGAGGGACCGGGGCCGTTGGTGTCCTCTATTGCGGGCAAGGCCGCAGGGAATTTCCCGATTCCGGTCACGATCGTACCTGGCAATCTTGACGATGACTCGATCGCCGCACTGGCGTAGACTGGGCTCAACCCGGCGAGGGGCGCTTGACAACGTGGTCAGCGAACCCATCTACATTTTAACAGTTCCAAACTAGCCGTCGATGCGATACTACTGATCGCAAGAAAACGATGACTTTGCGCAAAAGCGCCCAACCGTCTGCGAGATCCGACGATGTTCATTCAGACCGAAGCCACGCCGAACCCGGCGACGCTCAAATTCCTGCCCGGCCGTGTCGTGCTGCCGGAAGGAACCTACGATTTCCGCTCCTCGGCCGACGCAGGCGCGTCGCCGCTTGCAGAAAAGCTGTTCCAGGTTCCCGGCGTCGTCGCAGTCTTCTTTGGACATGACTTCATCACCGTCACCAAGGACGATACCGACTGGCAGCACATGAAGCCGGCCATTCTCGGCGCGATCATGGAACAGTTCATGTCGGGTCAGCCCGTCATGGCCACCGGTGAAAGCGAAGATACTGAAGAAGGTGAGTTCTTCGATGAGGGCGATCAGGAAACGGTTACGGTGATCAAGGACCTGCTCGAGACGCGCGTGCGTCCGGCGGTCGCCCAGGATGGTGGTGACATCACCTTCAAGGGGTTCAAGGAAGGTATCGTCTACCTGTCCATGCGCGGGGCCTGCGCAGGTTGCCCCTCATCGACGGCAACGCTCCAGCACGGTATCCAGAACCTGCTCAAGCACTTCGTTCCGGAAGTCGAGGAAGTGCGGCCGATCTGACGGCATGCCGACCTGTCGGCCCAGGCGAAACCGTTGAAAACCCGGCTGCAACGCCGGGTTTTTTGATTGTGTCATTCATGCTGCCGACAAGCCCAACCTTTGGGGTAAGTCAAAAGCTCATATCGACAGATCGCCATAGCAGCGATAAGTCGTTACCATCATGCGCATTCTTGCTATCGACACCGCCCTTGCCAATTGCGCTGCCGCCGTTCTCGACGACAGCCTCGACATGCCCTGCTACGTGGAAACGAGCGAGGAAGTTGGTCGCGGGCATGCGGAGCGGCTGATGGCAATGATCGGCGAAGTCATGGCCGAATCCTCCACCGCCTTCACTGACCTGGACAGGGTGGTTGTGACGACCGGCCCAGGCAGCTTTACCGGACTGCGAGTCGGTCTTTCCGTTGCCAAGGGATTTGGCCTCGTGCTTGAAAAGCCGGTCGTCGGAATAACGACCCTCGCGGCGATCGCCCGGCATGTTGCTTCCACAGGCCTGGATGCACCGCTGCTCGTTGCGCTGGAAGGCAAGCAGGACGAAGTCTACTGCCAGCTGTTCGACACCGAAGGACAGCCGATGGACGAAGCGGCGGTAAGAAAAATCGGGATGTTGGCGGATTACCTTCCGCAAGGCACTTGCGTCGCGGGCTCGGCCGCAGTCAATGTGGTGCAAAGCCTTTCGGCCTTGTCTGCGCGAGTCGTCTGCGAGAAGGGCTTTCCTGCCATTGCAGATGTTGCCCATCTGGGCCTGGTGGCAGATCCGAAATTGGCTGTCGCATCCCCTTTGTACCTGCGTCCCCCCGATGCGACCCCGCAGAAAAAGGGAAGGATTGAACGGCAATGAACTTCCTGAGGTCCAGGACGGCTCCGTCATTCGTGGAGGACGCCAAGACCGACGACCTGACGAGACTTGCCGAAATTCATTCCCGTTCTTTTACCCATTCTTGGGATGAGGAGGAGCTCTCTCGCCTGATGGACCAGGCAGGTGTCTTCGTCCTGGTCATCCGCCGCCCTGTAGCTCTAGGGTCAAGAAAGGTGCTTGGCTTCATCATGATCAGAACGGTTGCTGGCGAAGCGGAAATCCTGACGATTGCCGTCGATCCGAAGAACCGCGGCGAGGGATTGGCCCGTCAACTGCTGCGCGAAGCCCTGTTCCGCCTTTATTCAGAGCGCTGTGAGGCACTTTTCCTCGAAGTTGATGCTGCCAATGAACCGGCCCTGAAGCTTTACAAGTCGGCCGGTTTCCGCAAAGTGGGCGAGCGAAAGGGCTACTACCGGGCGGCAGAGGGTGATGGCACAGCGCTTGTCATGCGCGCCGATCTTCTTTAATCGCTCGCTTACCTGCGCCAGGAAGAGCGGATACGGAGACCATGACGGAAGAGCGGCAGAGCACGCTGGCGGAACTTTGCGCGTCGAAAGGCATGCGCATGACCGAGCAACGGCGGGTGATCGCATCCGTCATCGAGGAGGCCTCCGACGACCACCCCGATGTGGAAGAACTGTACCGCCGGTCCGTTGAGATCGACCCGCGCATTTCCATTTCCACGGTATATCGAACGGTCAAGCTGTTCGAGGACGCTGGTATGATCGAACGGCATGACTTCCGCGACGGCCGGTCTCGATACGAGACCGTTCCGGACGAACACCATGATCATCTGATTGATTTGCGCTCCGGACAGGTCATCGAGTTCCGCAGCGAGGAAATCGAGGCTCTGCAGGAATTCATTGCCAGAAAACTGGGTTACAAGCTCGTGGACCACCGGCTTGAGCTGTACGCGGTGCCGATCACGGGCCCGGAGACGGATGGGGGCCATGACGCGGATTAAGGCGGTCTGGACGATCCTCCTGCTGACGGCCGTCTCCCTCGTTTTGATCCCGCCGCAATGGCTGGCGGTGAAGGCCGGTCATCCGGTCCAGCGGCGATTGCCGCATCTATGGCATCGGGCCGCGACGCGACTTGTCGGCATTCGCGTCCGGCAGGTGGGTAAGCCTGAAACCTCGCGGCCGCTTCTGATTGCGGCCAATCACGCGTCGTGGGTCGACATCACCGTCGTCGGCTCCCTGATGCCACTTTCCTTCATTGCCAAGTCCGAAGTATCGGGATGGCCTGTTTTTGGCCTGTTCGCAAAGCTGCAACGCACGGTCTTCGTCAATCGTCAGCGCCGGTCAGATACCGGAAAGGTTGCCGACGCCATCGCAGAACGCATGGCAGAGGGGGATGCCATGGTGCTGTTCGCGGAAGGTACCTCCAACGACGGAAATTGCGTGCTTCCGTTCCGCTCGGCCCTTCTCGGGGCGGCCACCCGCGGGCGGGCTGAGGGCGAGGAAGTCTGGGTCCAGCCGCTGTCCGTCGCATACCATTCTCTCCACGGACTCCCGATGGGCCGCCAGTTTCGGCCACATGTGGCATGGTACGGCGACATGGAGCTTGCCGGCCATCTGTGGGGCATTTTCCGCGATGGGGCGCTGGATGTCGTGGTCACCTGGGGCACGCCTGTTCGTGTGACCGGGACGACCGACCGCAAGGCTCTGACTGCGCAGCTGGAAGCGGAGGTTCGGCGCCTGACCACGAAATCGCTGCGCATGGGTGTCAACGAAGAATTCGCCTCTGCGCCAATCGAAGCTGCCGAGCTATTCTCATCGGCGGAAAAACCCGCTAAAGCTGGCGGCTGAGAGAACAAGCCGGGCGGTCTTGCCTAGACTGCATAGAACCCCACATGCCGGTGGTTCGGCCCCTTGGCACATCATGAAGAGAGATCGCCATCGCCGCGGACGTTTGAAACCGCCACGCGATTGCAATGAGGACGTAATGACGGATCGTCAGGAAACGGAAATCGCGACCGCAGACGCGCAGAAAGCAACGCCGACTCGCAAGGTGTTCATGCGCACCTATGGCTGCCAGATGAATGTCTATGACAGCGAGCGAATGAACGACGTGCTGGCGCCTCAGGGCTATAGCGCCACCGACAACCTGGAAGACGCAGATCTCGTTATTCTGAACACTTGCCACATCCGCGAAAAGGCGGCTGAAAAGGTCTATTCGGAACTTGGCCGGATTCGGAAGGTCAAGGAAGCGCGTGCTCTTGCCGGCAAGGACATGATGGTTGGTGTCGCCGGTTGCGTGGCCCAGGCCGAAGGCGAGGAAATCTCCCGCCGTGCACCGATCGTGGATATGGTCTTCGGGCCGCAGAGCTATCACCGTCTGCCGAAGCTTCTGGATGAGGCAAAGAGCGGCAAGAAGGTCGTCGAGACCGAGTTCGACATTGACGCAAAGTTCGAGCATTTGTCGGAGCGTGCCGCGAAGCCGGTCGCAAGACGCGCTCCGTCGGCTTTCCTGACCGTTCAGGAAGGGTGCGACAAGTTCTGCACTTTCTGTGTCGTTCCTTATACCCGCGGTGCCGAGGTTTCCCGGTCTGTGAAGCAGATCGTCGAAGAGGCCGAGCGCATGGCTGCGGGCGGCGTGCGAGAGATCACGCTGCTTGGCCAGAACGTCAATGCCTGGCACGGTGAGGGTGCTGACGGGAAGGCTTGGGGTCTTGGACGCCTTCTCTATCGCCTGTCGGAAATCGACGGCCTGGACCGTTTGCGCTACACGACCAGCCATCCGCGCGACATGGATGATGAACTGATCGAGGCGCACCGGGAACTCAAGACGCTGATGCCCTATCTGCATTTGCCCGTTCAGTCTGGTTCGGACAAGATCCTTGCGGCGATGAACCGCAAACACACGCGCGATGAATATTTTCGCCTGATCGACCGGATCCGCGACGCGGCACCGGACATTGCCTTGTCCTGCGACTTCATCGTCGGTTTCCCTGGCGAGACGGATCAGGATTTCGAAGACACAATGGATCTGATCCGGCGTGTCGAATACGGGTCTGCCTTCTCTTTCAAATACAGCCAGCGCCCCGGTACGCCAGGTGCTACCATGAAGGATCAGGTGCCTGAAGACGTGAAGTCGGCCCGTCTGGCGGAACTTCAGGAGTTGATCACGGCGCAGACGAAGGACTTCAACGCTTCGCGGCTTGGCATGACATTTGATGTCCTGCTGGAGCGCAAGGGGCGCCTTCCGGGCCAGCTTGTTGGCAAATCGCCATGGCTTCAGGCTGTTCAGATTGATGCGCCGGAAGAACTCATCGGTACTGTACAAGCGGTGGAAATCGTCAAGATTGGCACCAATTCCCTGTTCGGTGAGCTGATTGCAGGGCATCATGATTCCAACGGGTCTTCCCACGGCGCCATCAAGGAGGCGGCATTTGACGCGTGACAGCCAATCGTCGGCACGCAACGTACCGGATCAAAAGGCGGCTCCCGCCTCGGATATGACGCACATCGTTCTTGCGTTTGAAGACAACAGGCTGATCGGTGATCTTTTCGGTCAATTCGACCAGAACCTCGCCCTTATCGAGCAAAAGCTTGGCATCGATGCCATCGCCCGCGGGAACCAGGTGACCCTCAAGGGTTCACATGCGTCCTGCACTCAGGCGCGAAATGCACTTGAATCCCTCTACCAGCGCCTACAGCAGGGACACGACATTCACCCCGGTGATGTGGACGGAGCACTGCGCATGGCGCAGGCGGCAGAAGCACAATTGCCTCTGCCAACGCTTGAGCCGCGATCGCGGCTCGCCTTCGCGCAGATTTCGACACGGCGCAAAACCATCGTTGCGCGCACACCGACCCAGGATGCATATATCCGCTCCATGGACCGAGCCGACCTGGTTTTCGGAACGGGACCTGCGGGTACTGGCAAGACCTTCCTGGCGGTTGCCTACGCCGCGGCACTCATTGAGCGCGGCGATGCGGCCCGTCTTATCCTTTCCCGTCCGGCGGTTGAGGCTGGTGAACGTCTCGGCTTCCTGCCCGGCGACATGAAGGAAAAGGTCGATCCCTATCTGCGCCCGCTTTATGACGCGCTCTATGAGATGATGCCGCCTGAGAAGGTCGATCGCGGCCTTCAGTCGGGCATGATCGAAGTCGCGCCGCTGGCCTTCATGCGTGGCCGTACGCTGTCCAATGCTGTCGTGCTTCTCGATGAGGCTCAGAACACCACATCGATGCAGATGAAGATGTTCCTGACGCGCCTTGGTGAAGGCTCGAAGATGATCGTCACCGGCGACCCCAGCCAGGTCGACTTGCCTTCCGGACAGGTGTCCGGTCTGCGAGAGGCGCTCTCCCTGCTGAATGGCGTTGAGGGCGTTGCTCATGTTCAGTTCACCGAGGCGGACGTGGTCCGTCATGAACTGGTTGCCCGCATCGTCACGGCGTATGACAATGCTTCGCGTGAGGCAGCTCAGGCCAAGGAACGACGCCGTGCGGCCGCAGAAGCGGCCGCCAATGGCGCGGACGAAGGCTGATGGGCGAGACAGATCAGGCAGCCGTCGAAGGACTTCCTGACGATTTCCAGATCGATCTGTCCGTTGAGGCCGGGGAATGGCCTGACGAGACGACGTTGTATTCGCTTTGCCAGACAGCAATTGCCAAGGCCTTCGACGTCGGCCAGCTTGAAGCTGTCGATGGGTCGGAGGTTTCACTAGTCTTTACCGACGATGCGTCGATCCGCGAGCTGAACGCGAAGTGGAGGGACAAGGACAAGGCGACCAACGTCTTGTCGTTTCCCGGCAGCGATCCTGACGAGGAGGTCTATGGGCCCTTGCTGGGTGACATCGTATTTGCTCATGAAACGGTCGCGCGGGAAGCCGATGAGATGGGAATTGAATTCGCCCTCCATCTTTCCCATCTGGTAGTTCACGGTTTGCTTCACCTTTTCGACTATGATCACCAGGAAACGGATGAAGCAGAAGCGATGGAAGATCTGGAGCGCAGGGTTCTTGCTGCTTTGGGAATTGACGATCCATATGCAGACCGACCGTTGATTGCTGACGATTGAGGGCCCCAAGACTGGGGCGAAAATTGGTTCTTGATGACAATGACACAATCCGAGCCGCGAAGTAGTGACGCTTCATCTTCTGCACCGGGCGGGGGGAACGTTTCTTCTGACGAAGACGGACAACGACGCGGAGCCAGTGACGGCCCAGGCCTGTGGCAACGGCTCCGCCAAGTGTTCCAGGCGCGCCGACCATCCGTGAATCTGCGCGAAAACCTTGAAGACGAACTCGCTCGGGGTCCCGGTGAGAACGCGGCCTTTTCTCCCGAAGAGCGCCTGCTGCTTGGCAACATTCTGCGCCTGCGTGAGCTGCGTGTCGATGACGTCATGATCCCGCGCGCCGATATCGATGCTGTCGAGGCGGGGATCTCTATCGGTCGGCTGATGGAGTTATTCCAGGAATCGGGGCATTCGCGCATGCCGGTCTACGAGGAAACCCTCGATGACCCGCGCGGCATGGTTCATATCAAGGATCTCGTCGCGCTGATGTCGGAGAAAGGACGCCGGCAGGCTCCGGCCGCCTCCGCATCCGACGCTGACGAAGAAGCGGGCGACCAATCCAGCACCAACGGTACTGGTCATAATGCTCCAGCGCTTGATTTGTCCGAAATCGATCTGACGGTTTCGTTGAAGGCTGCCGGTCTGATCAGACAGCTGCTGTTTGTGCCGCCGTCCATGCCCGCTACCGACCTGATGGCGAAGATGCAGGCTGACCGTATCCAGATGGCACTCGTCATCGACGAATACGGCGGTACGGACGGCCTGGTTTCGCTTGAGGATCTTGTCGAGGAAGTTGTCGGCGACATCGAAGACGAACACGATGAGGACGAGGAGGCCATGCTGCAGCCTGCAAGCGATGGCGTCTGGATTGCCGACCCGCGTCTCCCGCTTGACGAGCTCGGAGAGGCTTTCGGGATTGACTTCGAAGCCAGTGAGGCGAGTGAAGACGTCGATACGCTCGGTGGCCTGCTGTATGTGTCTGTCGGCCGTGTGCCGGTCAGGGGCGAATTGTTGCTGGTGCAGGACGTGCCCGGCCACGAGTTCGAAATCCTGGACGCCGATCCCCGGCGGATCAAGCGCCTACGCATCCGTCGGCGTCGGCCGGAGGTCCGTGTGACAGAGCAGCGTCGGCGTCAAAAGCGGGAAGACCCTCAAGCCGGAGAAAAGAGTAGTCCGGAAGTTTGACATTGCAGAGGACCTGGATGATCGCCATGCGCGTTCATCTTGACCGTGTCCGTGTCTCAAGGCATTCCTTGCACACAGCGATTCAACCGGATCTATTTTCACATGGGTCAGATTTCGGCTGGCCTGATGGCTATTCCGACGACATGCCTTCTCTCCTGGGGGTGGCGTAGACGAGCGATCGCGTTCGCCGCCGGCCTCCTTGGTGCGCTCGGGTTGCCGCCTCTGGGCCTGTGGCCTTTGATGATCCTTGCTGTTCCAGTGCTCGCCTGGTTGCTGGATGGTGCCGTTGGCCGGCAGCAAGATCGGGCCGGAGCCCGCTGGTGGCGCGGGTTCTCGATCGGCTGGTGGTTCGGCTTCGGCTACTTCCTGACCGGATTGTGGTGGATCGGCTCCGCCTTTCTCGTCGATGGCGACAAGTTCGCCTGGATGATGCCCTTCGCCGTCGTTGCGATGCCCTTGGGGCTTGCCCTGTTTCCGGGCGTCGCACTGTCCGTTGCTGCGAGACTCTGGCCCGAGGGACCGCAGCGCGTCCTGGTACTGGCGACTGCCCTGTCGATGGGTGAGTATGCCCGCGGTCACCTATTTACCGGGTTCCCGTGGAACTTGTTCGGTCACACATTCTCGACGTCCTTGATCCTCGCCCAGACCGCGAGCATCGTCGGCGTTTACGGCCTGGGCCTGCTTGGCCTTGTGGTTGCCGGTCTTCCCGTTGTCCTGTTGGATCCCGTCCGCGCCCGCACCAAGCTGCTCGTCGGAGGCTTCGGCGTTCTGCTGGTTGCCGCCATGACGACGTTCGGGCTCCTTCGCCTGCATTGGTTCGACGACCCGGCGCCTGCCGCGCTGGACATCCGGATTGTCCAGCCCTCGATCCCGCAGGAAGAAAAATGGCTGCCTGAAAAGCGCGATGAAATCTTCAAGACATATCTTGATCTGAGCAGTCGCCCCTTGAGCGCTCAAGCGCGGGCTGACGCACCGCGTCTGCTTGTCTGGCCGGAGTCCGCCCTGCCGTTCCTGCTTAGTACCTCGCCTGAAGCGCTGCTGCAGATTGCCCGGACCCTTGATGGCCGAATGTCGCTGGCGACGGGGGCAATCCGGGCGGAAGCCGGGATCGAGCGTCCGGATTACTTCAACAGCGTCTACCTGCTGGGCTCGGATGGTGTGATCGAGGACGCCTATGACAAGGTGCGGCTGGTTCCCTTTGGCGAGTATTTGCCTCTTGAGAGCCTTCTGGAAGCTCTCGGCATTCGAAAACTGGTCACCGCTCCGGGCGCCTTCGTTCCCGGGTTCCGGCACAGGCTCATGACAACGGAAGATGATTTTTCCTTCCTTCCATTGATTTGCTACGAGGCCATCTTTCCGGGCATTTCGTCCTCGGCCGAGAAGCGGCCGCACTTCCTGTTGAACGTGACGAACGATGCGTGGTTTGGGCGCACACCGGGTCCATATCAGCATCTGCAACAATCGAAGCTCAGGGCAATCGAGCAGGGACTGCCCCTGGTCCGTGCCGCCAATACCGGGATATCGGTTGTGGTTGATGCCAAGGGGCGCGAAACGGGTCGGCTGGTTCTCGGTCGATCCGGGGTGTTGGATGCGGCGTTGCCGGGCAGGATGAAGAAAACTGCCTATACGGAATATGGCGATGGTATATACGCTATAATGTTGATATTGATAGCGTTTCTAATCGGGCTGGACAAATACAACCGGCACTCGCGTAAAAATTGATTTTTCGCCTTGGGTATGTGCTGATCCTGTGATACAACCGCAGTATCGCTACAGCTTAAGCGAATGAGAAGAAACGGTTTTCGGGTGTAGGGGTGTGCTCGGGGCTGACCTTGTCTGGTTGAAGTCCGCCGTTTCACGGGTGGTAACCGTGGCTTGAGGCCGCGAGAGCAAAGAAAGATGAAAGCCATATGCCCAGTAAAAAGGCTCCTAACCCCATTGATATCCACGTAGGAAGTCGCGTTCGTTTGCGCCGCATGATGCTCGGCATGAGCCAGGAAAAGCTCGGTGAAAGCCTCGGCATCACGTTTCAGCAGATCCAGAAATACGAAAAGGGCACCAACCGCATCGGTGCCAGCCGCCTGCAGCACATCGCAACGATCCTGAAGGTTCCGGTTGCCTTCTTCTTTGAAGACGCTCCGGGTTCCCCGGAGGAGGCCGAAGGTTTCGGTGAAACCCAGCCGACGTCCTACGTCGTGGACTTCCTGTCGTCGTCTGAGGGTCTTTCGCTCAACAAGGCGTTCGTGCGCATCGAGGACCCGAAGGTCCGCCGGCGGATCGTCGATCTCGTCCGCTCCCTGGCCGGCGACGACCAGTAATCGCATATGCGCGCTTGACCGAGTGCTAAACTTTTAGGATTGATACCCGAGGAAGCGGTGATGCGAGTCACCGCTTCTGTCTTATTCATTCCCAGAAGGACGTTCGCCAATGGCTCGTCAGAATTACCTCTTCACTTCCGAATCCGTTTCGGAAGGGCATCCCGACAAGGTGTGCGACCGGATTTCGGATGCCGTCGTAGACGCTTATCTCAGCGTGATGCCGGACGCCCGTGTTGCCTGCGAAACCCTCGCAACGACCAACCGGATCGTCATTGCCGGTGAAACCCGCGGTCCGGGGACCGTGACCAAGGATTACATCGCGCACCTGGCCCGCATGGCGGTGAAGGATATTGGATACGAGCAGGACGGCTTCCATTGGGAGACGTGTGACGTTGCTGTCCATCTTCACGCCCAGTCAGCGCATATTGCCCAGGGTGTTGATGCGAGCGACAACAAGGACGAAGGCGCCGGCGACCAGGGCATCATGTTCGGTTACGCCTGCCGCGAAACGCCGGAACTGATGCCGGCTCCGATCCTTTACTCGCACAAGATTCTCAAGACACTGGCGGAAGCCCGCAAGTCCGGCAGGGAGCCGGTGCTTGGTCCGGATGCCAAGAGCCAGGTGACGGTTCGCTACGAGAACGGCAAGCCGGTCGGTGTCACATCTCTCGTTCTGTCGACCCAGCATCTTGATGCTTCCCTGACATCCGACGATGTCCGCGCGATCGTCGAGCCTTACATTCGCGATTCCCTGCCGCAGGGCTGGATCACCGACGAGACCGTCTGGCACGTCAATCCGACCGGTGCTTTCGTGATCGGCGGTCCGGACGGCGACGCAGGCCTTACCGGCCGCAAGATCATCGTCGACACCTATGGTGGCGCAGCCCCGCATGGTGGCGGTGCGTTCTCCGGGAAAGACCCGACCAAGGTCGACCGGTCCGCAGCCTATGCCGCTCGTTACCTCGCAAAGAACGTCGTGGCGGCCGAGCTGGCCGAGCGCTGCACGATCCAGCTGTCCTACGCCATCGGCGTTTCCGATCCGCTGTCGGTCTACGTCGACCTGCATGGCACCGGGAACTGCGACGAGGCAAAGCTCGAGAAGGGCCTGCGCGAAGTCATGGGCCTGAGCCCGCGCGGCATCCGCGAGCACCTCAAGCTGAACAACGCCATCTACGAGCGCACCGCAGCCTACGGCCATTTTGGCCGCGAGCCGGAAGCCGATGGCGGCTTCTCCTGGGAAAAGACGGATCTGGTTGACGCACTGCGCACTATTGCGGGATAAGGCGCGCCAGACATCCTGAACGATAGGGAAATGAGCCGCCGGTCCGACAAGGGCCGGCGGCTTGATTTAAAGCACGATGACCGACCGATACGAAGGCTCCTTCTATGGCCGCCGCAAAGGCAAACCGCTCAGCCCCACACGCACGAGGCTGATGGAGGAGGAACTTCCGCGCCTGTCGCTGGATCTTGATACGCCGGCGCCTGCCGACTTGCGGTCTCTCTTCGACGTGACGGTTGACGAGGTCTGTCTGGAAGTCGGCTTCGGTGGCGGAGAACATCTTCTGCACCGCGCCCGTGAAAATCCCTCGGTCGGCTATATCGGGATCGAACCCTTTGTCGGCAGCATGGCCAAGGTGGTCACGGCGGTCACCGAAGCAGGCCTTCGGAATATTCGCCTGTATGACGACGATGCCGTCAACGTCCTCGACTGGCTGCCCGAAGCATCGTTGGACATGGCCTACCAGCTCTATCCCGATCCTTGGCCGAAGAAGCGCCACTGGAAACGCCGTTTCATCAACGAGAAGAATCTCGACCGCTATGCGCGGGTGCTGAAACCGGGCCACCAATTCCGCTTCGCCAGCGACATCGACACCTATGTCGACTGGACCTTGCGCCATTGCCGCGACCATGCGGCGTTCGAGTGGACCGCGGAAACGGCTTCAGACTGGAAAGAACCCTGGGCGAACTGGCCCGGAACGCGCTACGAGGCCAAGGCCATCCGCGAGAATCGGGTTCCCCGCTACCTGACCTTCCTGCGGGTCTGATCGCGCACCGGCTCGAAGGCGTTGTCCGGAAGGTGAGGCTTTGCCCTTGCCTTTGGCGGCGGTTTGCCTGTATATAGCCCGTGTTTCATCTCAAACGGCTTATATGAGCAGTGTGAGGGTGGGCCCCGCCGGGACCCGCTCCATTGTCGCTTACACCAAGCTCTTCGAGGTGTTGGAACGGGTAGGTCCGCAGGAATTGGCGGGCGTTACCGGACAGGAGTTGAGTGTGAACGCACACGAAAAACGTATCGTCACGGAAGAGGGTCTAGACGCCCGCGTTGCCGCCATCGTTGAGCCGGTGATCGAGGATCTCGGTTATCGGCTGGTGCGCACCAAGATCAGCGCGGCCAATGGTTGCACGCTGCAGATCATGGCGGAGCGTCCCGATGGCACGATGACGGTCGACGATTGCGAGACGATAAGCCGGGCTGTTTCGCCTGCGCTGGATGTGGATGATCCGATCAACCGGGCCTACCACCTCGAGATTTCCTCGCCGGGCATTGATCGCCCGCTGGTCCGCGCCAGCGACTTCGAGCGCTGGGCGGGGCACGAGATGAAGGTCGAGATGGCAGTCATGCAGGACGGCCGCAAGCGCTTCCGTGGAACGCTGCTCGGCGTCAAGGACGATGCTGCGCTGCTCCGCCTTCCGGACGTCAAGACCGGCGAGACGGACACGGCGGCGCTTCCTCTTGCCGATATCGGCGAGGCGCGCCTGATCCTGACCGATGATTTGATTACGGCTGCTCTGAAGGCAGAGAAGGCGGCGCTGGCCGCACGCGAGGCAGAGCAGTCTGCAGGGGACAACAAGCCCAACTAGGCAGCAGAAGCTGTCGGGCACGATTTTGAAACGCGCGAAACGACGAGATCAAAAGGCGCGAGAGGAGTGGATTGAATGGCTATCAGCGCGAACCGGCTGGAACTGCTGCAAATCGCTGACGCGGTTGCTCGGGAAAAGTCGATCGACCGCACCATCGTCATCACGGCAATGGAAGATGCGATCCAGAAGGCTGCAAGGTCCCGGTATGGCACCGAGACCGAAGTGCGGGCCGAGATCAATCCCAAGACCGGTGAAATCCGGCTCCAGCGTCTGCTGCAGGTCGTCGATCACGTCGAAAACATCTCAACCGAGATTGCCCTGGCAGACGCTCAGGCGCGCAATCCGGAAGCCGGCCTTGGCGACTTCATCGCCGAGCCGCTGCCACCGCTCGATTTCGGCCGTATCGCCGCGCAGTCTGCCAAGCAGGTTATCGTCCAGAAGGTGCGCGAAGCAGAGCGTGACCGTCAGTACGACGAATTCAAGGATCGTATCGGTGAAGTCGTCAACGGGGTGGTCAAGCGTGCCGAATACGGTAACGTCATTGTCGACCTCGGCCGCGGAGAAGGCATCGTCCGCCGGGACGAACTGATCCCGCGTGAAGCATTCCGCACCGGCGACCGCATTCGCGCCTACATCTACGATGTGCGCCGCGAACAGCGCGGTCCGCAGATCTTCCTCTCGCGTACCCATCCGCAGTTCATGGCAAAGCTGTTTGCCCAGGAAGTTCCGGAAATCTATGACGGTGTTATCGAGATCCGTTCGGTTGCCCGTGATCCGGGTTCTCGCGCAAAGATTGCCGTGATCTCCAAGGACAGCTCGATCGATCCGGTCGGCGCCTGTGTTGGTATGCGCGGTTCCCGTGTGCAGGCCGTTGTTGGCGAACTGCAGGGCGAAAAGATCGACATCATTCCGTGGAACGACGAGCCGGCGACGTTCATCGTCAACGCGCTGCAGCCGGCGGAAGTTGCCAAGGTCGTTCTCGACGAAGATGCCGAGCGTATCGAGGTTGTCGTTCCCGACGAGCAGCTGTCGCTGGCCATTGGCCGCCGCGGTCAGAACGTGCGCCTGGCGTCCCAGCTGACCGGTTGGGCAATCGACATCATGACCGAGCAGGAAGAGTCCGAGCGTCGTCAGAAGGAATTCCAGGAACGGTCCAACCTGTTCATGGAAGCGCTCAACGTCGATGAGATGGTCGGTCAGCTTCTTGCGACCGAGGGCTTCACATCTGTTGAAGAAGTCGCATATGTCGAGTTGGACGAGATCGCGATGATCGAAGGCTTCGACGATGACACGGCCGAGGAAATCCAGGCGCGTGCCCGCGACTACCTCGAGGAACTTGAAGCCAAGCTTGATGAAGAGCGCCGTGAACTCGGCGTCTCCGACGATCTGCGCGGCATCGACGGTCTGACGACTGCAATGCTGGTGGCCCTTGGCAAGGACGACGTGAAGAGCGTTGAGGATCTGGCAGGTTGCGCCACCGACGATCTTGTCGGCTGGAGCGAGCGTAAGGACGGCGAAACCACACGTCACGAGGGTGCACTGAGCCTGTTCGATCTTTCCCGCGCCGAAGCCGAGGCGATCATCATGGATGCGCGCGTCAAGGCTGGCTGGATCACCGAGGAAGAACTGCAGGCCCAGACGGCTGAAGAGCTCGAAGGCGAAGCCGAGGAAGGCGCGGAAGTCGCCGCGGAAGACGAAGCTCCGGCTGGATCGATCCTCAACGGCTAAGGCAATCGGGTCCCGAGGGACCCCGACTGGAGGTGGCTTGTGCCAAGGAAGAGTGAACCGACCGAGCGGCAATGCGCCGTCACCCGGGCGGTTCTGCCGGTCGAATGCCTGATCCGCTTTGTGCTGGGGCCGGACGGCCAGGTCGTTCCGGACCTGAAGCGCAGTTTGCCCGGACGTGGGGTCTGGGTTACCGCGACGGATGAATGCGTCCGTCGCGCCGAAAAGGAAGGCAAGAAGGTGTTCGGGCGCGGTTTCAAGACCGCAGCCGTTGTCGAACCCGGTCTGGCCGACCTTGTCGACACGCTGATGAGCAAGGCGGCCCTGTCCGCTTTGTCCATTAGCAGGAAGGCCGGCGAACTGGTTACTGGCTTTTCGAAGGTCGAGGCAGCTCTGCGCAAGGATCCGGTCATCGGACTGATCCATGCATCAGACGCAGCCGAGGATGGGATTAGAAAGCTTGCGGGCGTTGCCGCGGGCCGAAATGAGACTGCAAACGGGCCTCAAATCGTCCGTTTGTTCGATTCGACTCAATTGGATTTGGCATTGGGTCGGTCAAATGTGATACATGCTGCACTGCTTGCGGGTCAGGCGAGCGAAAATTTTCTGGCGCGAGCGCGCGCTCTTGAGGATTTCCGGTCGAATTCCGCCAAGAAAGACACGAGCAACGCAGCGGGTGCAGTTGCGCAGGACTGAAGGCAATATGAGCGATACGAAAAACCCAGGCGATAAGACAATCAGCGTTGAGCGCAAAACGCTCGGCCTCAAGCGGGGTGGTGGCGATCAGGGAACTGTTCGTCAGTCCTTCTCGCATGGCCGTTCCAAGGCGGTCGTCGTTGAAAAGAAAAAGCGCCGCGTGGTTTTGCCGGGGCAGGAAGCCAAGGCTGAACAGCCAGCGCTTCAGACGCAGCGGCTCGAGAAGCCTGCCGAGGTAGCACCGCGCAAGCCGCAACCTGATGCGCAGCAGGCCCGTCGTGCTGGCCAGCGCCAGAAGGGCGGAAACGTACTGCGTACGCTGACCAAGGAAGAGGCAGCAGCACGTGCCGCAGCCCTCAAGCTTGCTCAGGAGCGCGAAGTCGAGGAGCGCAAGCTCGCCGAGATCGAAGCCAAGCGCCGTGCCGAGGAAGAAGCACGCCGCAAGGTGGAAGAAGAGGCGCGTCTGAAGGCGGAAGAAGAAGCCCGCAAGGTTCGCGAGGCCGAAGAAGCCAAGCAGGCTGCTGAACGCGCCGAGGCAGAGGCCAAGGCTGCTGCTGAAGCGCCGGCAAAGGCTCCGGCAGCTGCAGAAAAGCCCGCTCCGGCGGCTGCTGCGCGCGCGGAGCGTCCGGCTCCGGCCCGTCCGGCCGCACGCCAGCAGGATGAAAGCGAAGACGATCGGAATGCGAAAACCCTTCGTCCGGTCAAGCGCCAGAAGGCAGCCCCGGCTCCGGCGCCCGCCCGTCCGCGTGGTGGTGATGATCGCCGCCGTTCCAAGCTGACCATTTCCACCGCGACCGGTGGCGAAGAACAGCGTTCGCGCTCTCTCGCTTCCATGCGCCGCCGTCAGGAAAAGGCCAAGCGTGGCCAGCAGCAGGTTGTCCGCGAGAAAATCTCCCGCGAGGTCATCCTTCCGGAAGCGATTACCATTCAGGAACTCGCCAACCGTATGGCCGAACGCGCCGTTGACGTGATCAAGCTTCTGATGAAGCAGGGTCAGATGATGAAGATCAACGATGTGATCGACGCCGACACGGCTGAACTGATCGCAGTTGAGATGGGTCACACCGTCAAGCGCGTCTCTGAAGCAGACGTGGAAGAAGGTCTCTTCTCCACACAGGACGCGGCCGAAACCCTGAAGCCACGGCCTCCGGTCGTGACCATCATGGGCCACGTCGACCACGGCAAGACCTCGCTGCTCGATGCCATCCGCAATGCCAAGGTGGCAACCGGCGAAGCCGGCGGCATCACCCAGCATATCGGCGCCTATCAGGTCGAGCAGAACGGCAACAAGGTTACCTTCATCGATACTCCGGGCCACGCGGCATTCAGCCAGATGCGTGCGCGCGGTGCCAAGTCGACCGACATCGTGATCCTCGTGGTCGCCGCAGACGATGGCGTCATGCCGCAGACCAAGGAAGCCATCGCCCACGCGAAGGCTGCCGACGTGCCGATCATCGTGGCGATCAACAAGATCGACAAGCCGGGTGCAGATCCGAACCGCGTCCGGACCGAACTCCTCAGTGACGAGATCGTCGTTGAAGGCATGGGCGGTGACGTGATCGACGTCGAGGTTTCGGCGAAGGCCGGCACCAACCTGGACAAGCTGCTCGAGATGATTCTGCTCCAGGCGGAAGTTCTTGAGTTGCAGGCCAACCCGGACCGGACCGCAGAGGGCATCGTCGTCGAAGCCCAGCTCGATCGTGGCCGTGGTCCCGTCGCGACTGTTCTGGTTCAGAAGGGTACGCTGCGTCCGGGTGACATTCTGGTGGCCGGTGCCGAGTGGGGCCGCGTTCGCGCGATGCTCGACGAGGACGGAAACCAGGTCAAGGAAGCAGGCCCGTCCAAGCCGGTCGAAGTCCTCGGCTTCCAGGGCACGCCTGCCGCCGGTGACATGGTCGCGGTGGTCGAGAACGAATCCCGCGCCCGCGAGATCGTTGACTACCGTCAGCGCCAGATCCGCGAGAAGGCCTCGGTGGTTGCTTCCGGTTCGCGCAGCTCGCTCGAGCAGATGATGAATCGCCTGCAGGAAACCGGCAAAAAGGAATTCCCGCTGGTGCTCAAGGGCGACGTGCAGGGTTCTGTCGAAGCTATCGTGCATGCACTCAACGAACTCGGCAACGAGGAAGTTGGCGCACGCATCCTGATGTCCGGCGTCGGTGGCATCACCGAAAGCGACGTCACGCTGGCTCTGGCGTCCAAGGCGCCAATCATCGGCTTCAACGTTCGCGCCAACAAGCAGGCCCGCGAAGCGGCCCATCGTGATGGCATCGAGGTCCGTTACTACAACGTGATCTACGACCTGGTGGACGACATCAAGGCCGCCATGTCCGGCCTCCTGTCGCCGGAACGTCGCGAGACCTTCCTCGGCAACGCGGAGATCAAGGAAATCTTCCACATTTCCAAGGTCGGCAAGGTTGCAGGCTGTCTCGTCACCGAAGGTGTTGTCGAGCGCGGTGCAAGCGTCCGCCTCATTCGCGACGACGTGGTCATTCACGAAGGCAAGCTGGGTACGCTCAAGCGCTTCAAGGACGAGGTCAAGTCGGTCGAATCCGGTCAGGAATGCGGCATGAACTTCGTCAACTACCAGGACATGCGTCCGGGCGACGTGATCGAGTGCTTCCGGGTCGAGGAAATCGCTCGTACGCTCTAAGCGTCGGAAGACGAAAATCAGCTACGCCGGCGCCGCACTCCAGTCGCGCCGGCGTCTTGCTTTTGGCGCGACCAGAGCGCGCATTTGATGGAAAAGATCATGGCACGACAACACGGACAGGGGGCAAGGGGCCCATCTCAGCGCCAGCTGCGCGTCGGCGAACTGGTGCGCAAGGAAGTGTCCGACATTTTGACCCGTGGCGAACTGGCCGACCCGGACCTCGACGGCGTGATCGTGACGGTCCCGGAAGTCCGCATGACGCCGGATCTGCGGCTGGCTTCCTGCCTGATCATGCCGCTCGGTGGCGGAGATGGCCCCAAGGTAGAAAAGGCGCTGAACCGCAGCGCCAAATATCTGCGCGGCCTCGTCGCCCGGCGCCTGACGATGAAATACACGCCCGATCTGCGGTTTGTCCTCGATACCCGCTTTGACGATGACGACCGGATCGGATCACTCCTTCATTCTCCGGATGTCGCTCGTGATCTGGATCACGAGGACGAAGCAGCAGAAGACCGCGGCGAGGACTGAAAACCGTCCCTCGGATAATCCGAACCGGGAATGCAGGCCTGTGTCCGCAAATTCCCGCTTCACTCAGAACGATATCTTCACGGGTCCCGCATGGCGCGTCAGAAACAAGTCAAAAGAAAGCGCAACCTCATCAACGGGTGGCTGGTGCTGGACAAGCCCTATGGCATCACCTCCAACGATGCCCTGGGCAAGATCAAGCGTATCCTGTCGCCACAGAAGGTCGGCCACGCCGGAACGCTCGATCCGCGGGCCTCGGGCTGTCTCCCGCTCGCTTTCGGTGAGGCGACCAAGACCGTTTCATTTGTCATGGACGGGCGCAAGATCTACCGCTTCGAGGTGACCTGGGGCGCGGAAACGAACACCGACGACACCGAAGGCGATGTCGTCGCCACGTCTGACGTTCGCCCGGATGAAGTAGCGATCCTTGAGGTCCTGCCGGAATTCGTCGGGACGATCATGCAGGTTCCGCCTGCGTTTTCTGCGATCAAGGTCGATGGCGAGCGCGCCTACGATCTTGCTCGCGACGGCGAGGAAGTCGTTCTGGAGGCCCGGCCGATCGATGTTCATCGACTGGACCTTGTCGAAATGCCCGACGAGAACCGTGCAGTTTTCGAGGCTGAATGCGGCAAGGGAACCTATGTTCGTGCGCTTGCACGCGATCTCGGCCGCAGGCTCGGAACTTGTGGCCATGTCACCGAGCTTCGCCGCCTGCTGGTCGGCCCGTTCCTGGAAGAGGACATGGTCACGCTCGATGAGCTTACGCAAGCCGCGGAAGAGCTGGAAGAAGGCGAAGGCATAGAGGCACTGGTCGACGAATTCATCCTGCCCCTGCGCGATGCCATGGACGATCTTGCCGAAGTCCCTGTCTCCCTCGACGATGCTGCCAAGATCCGCAAGGGAATGGCCGTCCTGCTGCGTGGCCGTGAGGCTCCGCTGTCCTGTGATGCGGCCTTCGCCAGCCATGCCGGCGAGCCGGTTGCCCTCGGAAAGGTCGAGAAAGGCCGCTTCCAGCCGAGCAGGGTGTTTAATCTCTAAGCATTGAAAAACATGTTGGAAGTGGCCTGTTGAGTGCATGGTTGCAAAGGTCAAACGGCATGGAGTCGGTCTTGTTCCCGCCTAACATCACTGGGGGGGCAATAACCGACCGACATCCATTGGTGGCAAAGACTACGTTTGCTCGCATTTGTCTAAAATGATACTCTTAGGCTACGTTGCCGTAGTTGAGAGCAGACAATGTCGAGCAGTGGACCAATAGAAGAAAGCAGTTCCATCGAGCCGCCAACTCCGCCTGAACGCTCGTCCGGTCAAGAGAATACGCTACGTCAGTTTGTCTCGTGGTCTTCGGACTTTTTAAGGCATCATCCCGAGTTTGGCGTAGTTCCATTAATCGTTGTAGTCTATCTGGTCTTAAAAGATCATATTTCGGATACTTCAAGAATTGGGCCATTTATTTATGTTTGTCTATTTGTTACAATAATACCATTTATTCTGCGGCTCTTAAAATTTTTCGTATCCTTGTTGGTCGATGGGTCTTTCTTGAATTTTATTGACGCGATCACGAGGGTTTTCGTTGTAGCGGCTTTTCTATTTGGGGCCTTCGCCTTAGCAGATAATTACTGGACCGATAATGAAAGGCTGGCTCAAGAGGGTTTCTCTTCGGAGGTCCTTTCTGCGGCTGAAGAGCAAGGTTTTGTATCCAACGTGAGCAGGATATTCTGGGAATTTTGGGGGGTACCAGGTCGCGAACCCCTCATTCAGGGCCAGAAACCAGTCGAAAGCCCTCCCGCAGGTTCAACGTCAACGATTGATGTGAGTCCGGAAGCGTCATCGCGATCCGGTTCTGAAAACTCCGATCAGAGTAACCCTCTTACCGTCAAACGAAATCCAGACCCTTTGCCAGTTGAAAATCTATCGAGCAAAGAGAGGCAAGACAAATACGCCAACTGCATCTCGAACGAGCACAAGACAGGAAGTATCGAAGGAATCTACGCGTGTGTTGATATCTTAAATTAGGGAGCACGGCATGGCTAAATTTCCAGTTGGATCAACGGTTATGGCTTTGATTTTTATTATGGGTGTTGAAGCGGTGCCTGCTCAAGGAAGTAAAAGAGAGTTGATCGCTGCTTGCGTCAAGGTCCGGACGCAGGAAATTCAAAGAGAGTCTGCAACAAGAATTTCTTCAAATGGCAACGTCACGTGTCCCGCTGGCGATGTTGTGGGCTTCCCTCCGAGAGAGAGAAAACATAACAGATCGGCACGCATCTCTGTCCAGGCGGGTGGGGGGCGTATCATCTGCTCCCATGTAGTTCCCGAGGTAAACGAGAAGTCAAACAATGGCGGACGGCGGGGTAACTTCGAATTTTCGCCGGATAACACAGGCGTTTCCATTGCGATTGCCTGCAACGGAGCCGGTATTGGGCAGGGACGGAGATGGTATGATGCGGACTTGGTTGCACACAGTTGTCTGCGGATCGATCAAGATATGATCCTTGATGCGACGTTGGAGTGTGCGGCAAAGCTCGGCACCTCCCAATAAGCATTCATAAAGCCCGACGAAGGTTCCGGAGATGAGCGGCTCATTCCGCTCGGCACCACTTGGTCCCAACCTTGGCTTGGAACGGGTGCTACAAGTGTCGCGCAAAGGAGGGAGGCCTCAGATAAATTCCCTCTTTCTTTTGTTCACCTTTTCCGCCATATTCCGCCGCCATTGGGTCCATTGATCCAATCCGATCCTGCCAGCCGTTGCTGACCGACATCTCGGCTCTTGGCGATAGCGGGTTCGGGCCGGGTATCCGGCGCCCATCGAAGGCCGCTTCGGCGGCCTCATCTTTTGAAAGGATAAAACGATGTCGATTACTGCTGAGCGTAAGGCTGAGTTGATCAAGGAATACGCTACCAAGGAAGGCGACACCGGCTCTCCGGAAGTCCAGGTTGCTATCCTCACCGAGCGGATCAACAACCTCACCGAACACTTCAAGGGTCACGGCAAGGATAACCACTCCCGCCGCGGTCTGCTGAAGATGGTCGCTTCGCGCCGTTCTCTCCTCGACTACGTCAAGGGCAAGAACGAAGACCGCTACAAGTCGCTGATCGAGCGTCTTGGCATCCGCCGCTAAGGCAAGAATTCCGGGAAACGCGGTGGGCCGATTGCCCGCCGCGTTTTCTTTTGGGCTTCCGCAAAACGGTTCCCTTTCGAGGGAAACCGCTCTATAGGAAGCACGTGACAGTCATGGGGCAGGATTGCCGGCCGCTTTCGACTATTGAAAGTTGCTCGTCGTCTTGCCCGTGGCTTGTCCGATCGGTAACCGGCCCATACGGGGCCGACCGATAATTGTCCCTCGCGCGCACGGTAGATCGTCAGCCGCGCGACAGGACGAAGCTGTAAGGGATGATGATGTTTGATATTCATCGTGTAGAAGTCGAGTGGGGCGGACGCCCGCTCGTCCTCGAAACGGGCAAGGTTGCCCGTCAGGCCGATGGCGCCGTTCTGGCGACCTACGGCGAAACCAAGGTCCTGGCGACCGTGGTTTCCGCAAAGGCTCCGAAGCCGGGCCAGGATTTCTTCCCGCTCACCGTGAACTACCAGGAAAAGGCATTCGCCGCCGGTAAGATCCCGGGTGGCTACTTCAAGCGCGAAGGCCGTCCGTCCGAGCACGAGACCCTGACCTCGCGTCTGATCGACCGCCCGATCCGTCCGCTGTTCGCAGACGGCTACAAGAATGACACCCAGGTCGTCATCACGGTCCTGTCTCACGACATGGAGAACGCTCCGGACATCCTGGCCATGGTTGCATCTTCTGCTGCCCTGACCATCTCCGGCGTTCCCTTCATGGGCCCGATCGGCGGCGCACGCGTCGGTTACATCAACGGCGAATATGTCCTGAACCCGCTTGTCGACGACATGCCGGAATCGTCTCTGGACCTGGTTGTTGCCGGTACCGCCGACGCCGTCCTGATGGTTGAGTCCGAAGCAAAGGAACTCGACGAAGACACCATGCTCGGCGCCGTCATGTTCGGCCACCGCGGCTTCCAGCCGGTTATCGATGCCATCATCAAGCTGGCTGAAACCGCTGCCAAGGAACCGCGCGAGCTGAACGTTCCGGATCACTCCGCGCTGTTCGAAAAGATCAAGGGCATTGCTGCGGACGATCTGAAGGCCGCCTACAAGATCACCGTCAAGACCGATCGCAAGAACGCAGTCGACGCTGCCAAGGCCAAGGTTGTCGAGGCTCTGATCACCAACGCTGCGGAAGGCGAAGCGCCGGAAGCAACCGTTCTTGGCGACCAGTTCAAGAAGCTGGAAGCAGAAATCGTCCGTGGTGGCATCCTCGATACCGGTTCGCGCATCGACGGCCGTGACCTGTCGACCGTTCGCCAGATCGTGTCGGAAGTCGGCATCCTGCCGCGCGCACATGGCTCCTCGCTGTTCACCCGTGGTGAAACCCAGGGCCTCGTTGTCGCGACCCTTGGCACCGGTGAAGACGAGCAGTTCGTCGACGCGCTGGAAGGCACCTACAAGTCCCATTTCATGCTGCACTACAACTTCCCGCCCTACTCGGTCGGTGAAACTGGCCGCATGGGTTCCCCGGGACGCCGCGAAATCGGCCACGGCAAGCTCGCATGGCGCGCCATAAACCCGATGCTGCCGGCTCATCATGAATTCCCGTACACGCTGCGCGTCGTTTCGGAAATCACCGAGTCCAACGGTTCGTCCTCCATGGCGACCGTCTGCGGCACGTCTCTGGCCATGATGGACGCTGGTGTTCCGCTCAAGGCTCCGGTGGCCGGTATCGCCATGGGTCTGATCAAGGAAGGCGATCGCTTCGCTGTCCTGTCCGACATTCTGGGCGATGAAGATCACCTCGGTGACATGGACTTCAAGGTAGCCGGTTCCGAAAATGGTATCACCGCGCTGCAGATGGACATCAAGATCCAGGGCATCACCGAAGAGATCATGAAGGTCGCACTGGCTCAGGCCAAGGACGGACGTGTTCACATCCTCGGCGAGATGTCCAAGGCGATCACCGAAGCCCGTTCCGAGCTCGGCGAACATGCTCCGCGCATCGAAGTGATGAAGATCCCGGTCGACAAGATCCGTGAAGTCATCGGTTCCGGCGGCAAGGTCATCCGCGAAATCGTGGAAAAGACCGGCGCCAAGGTGAACATCGAGGACGACGGCACCGTCAAGATCGCCTCTTCCGATGGCAAGGCCATCAAGGCAGCGGTGAACTGGATCAACTCCATCGCGGCCGAGCCCGAAGTTGGCGTGATCTACGAAGGTACGGTCGTGAAGTGCGTTGATTTCGGCGCATTCGTGAACTTCTTCGGCGCCAAGGACGGTCTGGTCCACATCTCCCAGCTCGCCCCGCGCAAGGTTGCCAAGGTGACCGATGTCGTCAAGGAAGGCGAAAAGGTCTGGGTCAAGCTCATGGGCTTCGACGAGCGCGGCAAGGTCCGCCTGTCCATGAAGGTTGTTGACCAAGAGACCGGCAAGGAAATCGAAAAGGACAACGAAGCCGAATAAGGCGCGTTGCTTTTGTGAATGAACCTGAACAGGGCGGGCTCGGCATCGAACCCGCCCTGTTTTTTGTCTATACCTGTGGTGATTTGCCAGCGATTGTGAAGCTGGCTATACCGCAGCCGACTGTATGGAAATGAGGACAAGCATGAGCGAGATGCGCATTGTTGTGGTGGGTGCCGCCGGTCGCATGGGCCGTGCTCTCGTGCGCGCAGTAACCGGGGCCGGTGGGGCACGGGTAACGGGGGCGATCGAGCGCGAGGGTTCGGAATTCGTTGGGCAGGACGTTGGCGAACTGGCTGGCGTCGGCAAATTGGGCGTGCCCGTGACGACAGACGCGCTGACCGCCTTCGCAGCGGCCGACGGTGTTCTCGACTTCACCGCACCCAAAGCCTCTTTGTGGTTTGCGGAACTTGCTGCTCAGGCTCGCATTGTTCACGTGATAGGAACGACCGGCTGGGCGGCTGACGAGGAAGAGCCATTATATGCCGCCGCACGCCATGCTCGCATCGTCAAATCGGGAAATATGAGCCTCGGCGTAAACCTGCTCGCAGCTCTGGTTCGCAAGGCCGCAAAGGCTCTCGACGCGGATTTCGACATCGAAGTGCTCGAAATGCACCACAAGCACAAGGTGGATGCGCCTTCGGGAACCGCGCTTCTGCTTGGCGAGGCTGCCGCCCAGGGTCGTCAGATCCCGCTGGCCGAGCACTCGGTGCGGTCGCGCGATGGCATCACCGGCGCACGCAAGGCAGGCGACATTGGCTTTGCCACGCTTCGCGGTGGTTCCGTGATCGGGGAGCATTCGGTGATCTTCGCAGGCGAAGGGGAACGCATCGAGCTGACCCACCGGGCGGAAGATCGCCAGTTGTTTGCCAAAGGCGCCGTCAAGGCGGCCTTGTGGGCCTTCGACAAGAAGCCGGGTTTCTATTCAATGGCCGACGTCCTCGGCCTCAACGATTGATCCTATTCAAGAACGCAAGGGAGATCGACCATGGAACGCCTTTTGGTGTTAGTCCGTCACGGTCAGAGTGAGTGGAACCTGAAAAATCTTTTCACCGGCTGGAAAGATCCGGATCTGACGGCGCAGGGCGTAGGCGAGGCGAAGAACGCCGGTACACAGCTTCGCGACATGAAGCTGAAATTCGATCTGGCCTTCACGTCCGATCTCCAGCGCGCTCAGAAAACCCTGGCGCTGATCCTTGACGAACTCGGGCAGCAGGACCTTACGACCGTCAGGAACCAGGCTCTGAACGAGCGTGACTACGGTGATATCACCGGCATGAACAAGGATGAGGCCCGCGAGAAATTCGGGGAGGAGCAGGTCCACATTTGGCGCCGTTCCTTCGACATTCCACCTCCTGGCGGCGAGAGCCTCAAGATGACCGCCGAACGCGTTCTCCCTTACTACCACGCTGAAATCCTGCCGGAAGTACTCTCGGGAAAGCGGACCATTGTCGCCGCTCATGGCAACTCGCTGCGCGCTCTGATCATGGAGCTTGAAAACCTGTCGCCGGAACAGATCCTGAAGCGTGAACTGGGAACCGGCGCTCCGATCATCTACCACCTGAATGAAGATGGCGAAGTGACCAGCGTCGAAGACCTTGCCAGCTGACGACTGGCCATATGCCTTAGCGGCATCAACGGCAAAGGGCGGCATCGGGCCGCCCTTTTTCTTTTGCTGCTGACAGGGGAGGAAGGTGCGTTGCCTCATTCGAGGCAACGGCTGCGCCCAGCTGATCGGCATTCGTCGATTTGGGACTGTGAAAAGTGGCATATAAATGTCATAAAAAAATAAAGACTATTAAAATCAAACATTTATCGACGAAAATTTCATTGAGCCGGCTTTCTTTTAAGATTCGGTTCATAGACTCAAGGCGATCTACGCCCGCGAACATCCAATGTTGCGGAGCACAATATGCCTGTTCACAGAAGCCCTCTCCGGGCGTTTAACGACCTCAGTTTCGGTTACAAGGTTTCAGGGGGTTTGGGGGCGGTCTTGTTACTTGCCGGGGCCGTTGGCGCGATCTCCATGGTGACGATTTCCGGTCTGACCAGCCGCTCGATGGTTTCCGAACAGGCTAGTGTGGTCATGGCTGCCGTGCAGGACGTCTCGACCGCGCGCGAGGCGTATCTACTTGATCGGGAGCCGCACCGGGCAGATACCGCCCGCCTGGAAATCCAGGAACTCCGCGCCGCTCTGGAGACCCTGCGAAGCCTTCTGGCTGAGCGCGGCGAGGCAGAGAGCGGCGTGGCCGGGGCTATCGTGGCAACAGCAGAGTTTGAAACCGCTTTCGAGATGGTAGTACGCCGCTTCGCGGACCAACAAGAGACGATCGAACAGGTTATCGCCGCAGGTGACCAGCTGGGGCAGCTGACGCAGTTGATCAGCAGCGAAGTCGGAAAGGCTCAGACTTCGGCCGTTGCGCAGGCCGAGGTTGCGGGGCGAACCCAGGAGGCTATTCGTCTTGTGGACCTCAAGGCATCGACCATTGAGGCCGAGGCCTTGAACCTCGCTCCGCGGTTTGGCCGCGACGGAAAATACAAGCAGAAAGAACTGACGGACGAGGTCATGAAGGAGATCTCGCACTCCCTTGCGACGATTGGAGCCGCGGGAACGACACTCGCGCAGATGAAGGCCCTCCATCTGGATCAGGACATCGTCAAATCACTTTCACAGGCGGCGGAGGCTCTTCAGACTGCTCTGCCCGACCTTCTGGTCGAGACCAACCTTTTCAACAAGATGGGGATGAAAAAGACGGTCGCGGATCTGCTCGGGTCACTGGAACGCGAAGCCGTCGGTCTCCGCTTTGCGAATTACGCGGTGCTCGGAGACGGTCTGGCAGCAGCGACCCAAACGCAGAACCGATTGGCGAGCCTTGCCGCTGTCAGCCAGAAGGCGATCGCCCTGGCAACTGCGGTATCGCATATCTCGTCTGGAGCGGTGGAAATGCTTGCAGATCCCGGCACGAACCAAGCCGGTGCCATCGCACGAGAGATCGGGACCTTGCAGGATCTTGCCAACTCGCTGAAAGCCGCCGGTGCAGTACTGCCCGCTGCCGCCGCCAGTATCGACGCGATGCCCGATGCGATCGCACAATACGATGCCGCCTTCTCCGCGATCATGGCCACGCGGTCAGAGCTGAGCCGGCTGCAGGTCCGCTTGCAAGGGCTGGCAACCGATGTGAGCGTCCAGATTGGTGCAATTGCAGCCGATCATGCGGACAAGTCTCGATCTGCGGGTCAGGCGGCCTTCCTGACCATTGGGGTCGCGCTTGCGCTTGCAATTGTTGTCGGCCTCGCATTGGCCATCGCTCTCAATCTTGCGATCGTTCGGCCGATCCGCATGATGACGGACGTCATGGCCAGGCTCGCCAGGGGCGACCTTGGGGTCAATATCCCGGAGGTTGCACGCCGGGATGAGATCGGCGAAATGACCCGCATGGTGCAGGTATTCAAGGATAGTGCCATTGAGCGTGACCGCTTGCGGGCTGCGCAGGACGAAGAGGATGAACTTGCGCGAGCACGTCAGCAGAGAGTCGAACGTCTCATAGACGGGTTCCGTGCGACGGTTGGGGAACTTCTGGCAGCGGTCGGAGGCACATCAGCGGGACTGGATGCCACCGCACAGGATCTGACGCGGATCGCACAGGCAAGTGCCGAGCGCGCCCAAGCCACAGCCGAAGCGTCCGGTCAGGCAAGCCGCAATGTCGGCACAGTCGCATCCGCGGCTGAAGAACTGGCAACGTCCATTTCCGAAATTTCGGGTCAGATCGCTCGCACCACCGACGTTGTGGGCCGTGCGTCCCAAAGCAGCCGTGAGACAAACCGCAAGGTGGAAAGCCTGGCCGAAGCGGCAGCACGTATCGGAGAAGTCGTGACGCTGATAAAGGCGATTGCCGAGCAGACCAATCTTCTGGCGCTGAATGCCACCATCGAGGCGGCTCGTGCCGGAGATGCCGGAAGGGGCTTTGCCGTTGTTGCTGCGGAGGTGAAGGAACTGGCTACCCAGACCTCCCGGGCGACCGAGGATATCGCCGGTCAGATCGCGGCCATCCAGGCTGCGACGAGCGATTCCGTTGAGGCGATCGCCTCTTTTGCCCTGACGATGAACGAAGTCGATACCTATACTGGAGCCATCGCATCTGCGGTTACCCAGCAGGGTGCGGCAACCAGCGAGATCTCGGACAATGTCCAGCGCGCGGCAGAAGGCACGGGTGTCGTTGCGGCAAACGTCAGGGACCTTTCGTCAGCGGTCGAAGCGACGTCGTGCTCTTCCGATCAGGTCGTGCGTGCATCGGAAGAACTGAACTCGAAAACAGAGGCCCTGCAGGACGTGATCGACAGGTTCCTGCGCGAGGTTGCAGCCGCTTGATGACAAGTCGGCAGGGCAAGGCCTGGCAAATCAGAAGGGCGGCCAATGGGCCGCCCTTCATCGTTTCTTGACCAATCGGGTCTCTGGTCCGGATCAGACCTCGAAACCGCTCTGTTCGGCAATATGCTTCAGCGGCCGCTCCGGGCGAGCACCGACATGTCGAATGACGTTGGAAGCGCATAGGCAGCCAAGGCTGAGGGAAGACTTCAGGTCGTAGTCACGGGCAAAGCCGAACAGGAAGCCGGAAGCAAACAGGTCACCGGCGCCGGTCAGATCGACGACATCGTCGACTTTCTCGGCCTTTGCGCTGATCACTTCGCGCTCTGTGATCGCCATGGCGCCATTTTCGCCGAGGGTAAGCGCCGTCAAGGCGCCGCTCTGCCGGGCCGCTGCAACGGCGGTATCGAGATCTGCAGTCTCGTACAACGCCTTGATCTCGTGCTCGTTGGCGAACATGACGTCGACGACGCCGTCCTTCAAAAGGCCAAGGAACTCAGACCGATAACGGTCGACACAGAAGGAATCCGACAGGGTGATGCCGACCTTGCGTCCGTTGGCGTGGGCAATCTTCGCCGCTTCCAGGAAGGCCTTCTTGGCTTCCTGGGGGTCCCACAGGTAACCCTCCATATAGGTGATGGCGGAGGCAGCTACGACATCAGCGTCGACGTCGGCGGGTGTGAACTCCACACAGGCTCCGAGATAGGTGTTCATGGTCCGCTCGCCGTCCGGTGTGATCAGGATCATCGAGCGGGCGGTCGGGTTTCCGCCGACAAGGCGGGGCGTTTCGAAATGAACGCCAGTGCCCTTCATGTCATGAGCGTAGCTGTCGCCAAGCTCATCGTTGGCCACCTTGCCGAAATAGGCCGGTGAGCCGCCGAGGGAAGCGATACCCGCAGCGGTGTTGCCGGCACTTCCGCCGGATATGCGCACGGTCTGGCCCATCTTGTCGTACAGGCGAACGGCTTCTTCGGTGTCGATCAGCCGCATGGAGCCCTTCACCAGGTCTTCAACGACCAGGAAGTCTTCCTCGACATGGGCGAACACGTCGCAGATTGCATTTCCGATGCAAAGAGCATCAAAACGGATGTCGGTCATTCAACTGTCCTGGATTTTCAGATTTCGGGTGTCGGGCGCAGGGCCCGGTTGGCTTCGGGTTCGCGGATCTTCTCGCGGAAAGGGCTGGCGTTATAGACGCCGAGCATCTTGAGCTCGGCGCAATAGAAGCGCAGTTCCTCGAGGGCAAGGGTCACCGACGGATCTTCGGGGTGACCCTCGATGTCCGCATAGAACATGGAAGCGAAGAACTGGCCTTCAAGCTGGTAGGACTCCAGCTTCGTCATGTTGACGCCATTCGTCGCGAAACCGCCGAGAGCCTTGTAGAGTGCAGCCGGAACGTTTCGGACGCGGAAGATGAATGTCGTGATGATCGGTTGGCCGGAATTGGCTGCCTTGCGGTCGTCGCGGGACAGTATCAGGAAGCGCGTCGTGTTGTGGGCTGCGTCCTCCACGTCCTCACGCAGAATGTCCAGGCCATAGATATCTGCAGCCATGCGCGGGGCGAGTGCTGCTGCGCTCAGATCACCTCGCTCGGAGATCTGCCGTGCAGATCCGGCCGTGTCGGCCCCGACAACGGCGGTCAGTCCGAGTTCCCGGATCACGTTCCGGCACTGGCCGAGGGCCATGACGTGGCTCTGCACGGACTTCAGGCCACCGATTGTTGCCCCCTTGGGAGCCATCAACTGGAAGCGGATCGGCAGGAAATATTCGCCGATGATGTGCAGGCTCGACTTCGGCAGAAGGTGATGAATATCCGCGACGCGGCCGGCGACGGAGTTTTCGACGGGGATCATTCCCAGCTCGGCTTCGCCGCTTTCAAGTGCCGAAAAGCAGTCTTCAAAGGTCGCACAGGGGATGGCCTGGTAGTCCGGATAGGCGTCGTTGCAGGCCATATGGGAATTGGCCCCGATCTCCCCCTGGAAGACGATGGTTTTTCGGTCGGACATCGCTCTGATCTGATCCTTGGTCGATAGACGGTTATTTATTGCCTGGCGTTATAGCGCAGAAAAGGCTTTGCGTGCGCGCTCAAGATCTTCCGGAGTGTTGACGTCCATTGGTGCGCTTTCGATCAGCGAGACATCAATTCGCATTCCGTTTTCAAGGGCGCGCAGTTGTTCCAGCTTTTCCCGGATCTCGAGGGGAGACGGAGACAGCCTGACAAATCGGTCGAGCGCGGCCCGCCGGTAAGCATAGACCCCGATATGCTGATAAAGAGGTCCAACGCCAGACGGCGCCGTCGCACGGGTGAAATAGAGTGCGCGGAATACGGACGATCCGATCGGGGTGACGACGGTCTTCACGAAGCTGGGATCGTCCCGAAACTGTTCCTCGCGGATTTCTGTCATGATCGTGCCGATGTCGACGGAGGGATCCGACAATGGCGTGAAGGCTGCGCGAATCGCTTCCGGAGCGATCAGGGGCACGTCACCCTGCAAATTGAGGATGACATCATGCTTTCCGTCCGGATCAACCTTGCCGGCGGCCTCGTGAATGCGATCCGATCCGGATTCATGGTCAACGCGTGTCATGACGGCGTCGCCGCCGTTGTCACGTACCGCCTCTGCGATGTCTGGATGGTCGCAGGCGACCACAACCGGGCCGATATCGGCATTGCGAGCCTGTTCGAGAACCCGGACAATCATCGGTTTTCCGCAGATATCTGCCAACGGCTTGTCGGGCAGCCGGGTGGCTGCAAGACGGGAGGGAATGACGACAAGTGCGCTGGTCACAAGGGACTCCGGGTCGAAAATCAGGGGACGGACGATCGGTTTTTTGGGGCCGCGTCCGAATGTCGTATGCCGAGTTCTTTTATACCTATGGACAGCGGCGTCAAAAAATTTGTAGGTTCCGGCCAAATTGGGAAAGCTTAAGGGGTCCGTGACGCGAGTTTCGGACCCGGACGCGTATTAGCTTGGAGCCGGAGAGAATGGATTCCTTCACGCTGAACAAGGCCGCCGGTGCGGTTCTGACTGTGCTGCTTCTGACGATGGGTGTCGGTATCGTTTCCGATATCATCTTCCACCCGGCGATGCCGGAGAAGCCCGGTTACGAGATTGAAGTCGCCAGCGATGGCGGCGAAAGCGGCGCACCTGCTGCAGAAGCTGCTGCCGAGGAACCGATTGCTGTTCGTCTGGCATCTGCGAGTGCTGCCGACGGCGAAAAGGCCGCCAAGAAGTGCGCTGCCTGTCACTCGTTCGACCAAGGTGGAGCCAACAAGGTTGGCCCGGCTCTTTGGGACATTGTTGGCCGCAAGCCCGGTGCACATGAGGGTTTCGCCTATTCAACCGCAATGGTTGCGTTCGGCGAAGCGAACCCGGCCTGGACGTTTGAGGAACTCGATGGCTTCCTGACCAAGCCGAAAGACCACGTCCCGGGAACGTCCATGGGCTTCGCGGGTATCCGCAAGAGCGATGAGCGCGCCGATCTGATTGCCTACCTGCGTGAGCAGTCCGGAAGCCCTGTTCCGCTTCCTGCAGAGTAATTGATAAAATTACTTATATATACAGAGTAAATATGCATGGGCCGCACCCAAAAGTGCGGCCCATTTCTTTGGAATAAGGAATATTAATATATTCGCGTAATATTTGATGTTGGTGACTGAGGTGCAATCTTTAAGGGCGTTCGAAGTAAATGGGTTCACTGGCAAGGTATAGATCCGGGCTGTCTGGGCGTAACGGAACCTATGCGAGCGTGCTTGCCGCGTGCATCTGTCTTGCGATCGGACTGTTCGTCACGGACCGGATGTCGAAGCTCGTCGAAGAAGTCCTCGTTTCCAAGGAACAGCAAAATGCCACGGCCCGCCTTTCGGCGGCACGTGCCCAGATCGAGGGCCTGGTCGCAGAGACTGTTGCTCTGGGCGAAAGCGTAAGATCGTACACAGCGCTAAATCCGAATTTGCAACAAGCCGAGTTTGCAAAGATCGCGGCTGCCCTGAAGGATGCAAACTCCAGTATCATTGTCGTCGGCCTGGCGCCGGACAATATTCTTAAATTCATCTATCCCCTTGAACCCAATCGCAAGGCCATCGGTCTCAACTACCGCGAGAACGCACAGCAGTGGCCTTCGGTGGCAAAAGCCATCAACACCCGTTCGGCCGTGGTGAGCGGGCCGGTCAACCTTGTCCAGGGTGGCCGCGCACTGGTGATCCGCGTCCCCGTCTTCTTGCCCGACGAAACGGAAGAGACGATCGGGGCCGGGCCTTATTGGGGCGTCGCCACACTTGTCGTGGAAGAGCAGCAGATTGCTGAAGTTTCCGGTCTGACGGAATTGTCGGAAAAGTTTGAAATTGCAATCCTCAGTTCCGAAGACGCCAGCGGAAACACTGGCGTGATCTATGGCAGCAAGGATGTCCTCGACGAAGAAACGGTCGAAATGCCGATCGAGTTGATGGGTGGTGCAAGTTGGAAGCTTGTTGCTCGTCCGCGTGTCGGGTGGTTGCCAGGAAACCAGGAAGTATGGATGACCCGCACCGCTGGTGTCGGGATTTCCATGCTGTTTGCCCTGATGGCGTTTCTGATCGTGTACGAGGTCTGCAAGGTCTGGGGTATGGCACTGCATGACCCGATGACAGGACTTGCCAATCGCCGGCTGCTCGAAGACCGAATGCGTCAGCTTGCCTTGATGGCGAGCCGAAGCGGTGAGGGCTTTGAAATTTTCTATGTCGACCTGGACGGCTTCAAGCCTGTCAACGACAACTATGGCCACCAGGTCGGCGACCAGGTCCTGATTTGCGTCGGCAACCGGTTGCAGCAGCAAATCCGTAGCAGTGACACTCTTGCCCGGGTCGGCGGTGACGAGTTCATTGTCCTTGCAGCAGGAACCATGGATTCCGAGGAAAGACAGCAGTTTCTCCGGCGCCTCGAGGTTGCTTTGGCAGAACCTCTCAACGTTGCGGGTCACGAGATTGGAATGACCGCGAGTATCGGTGCAGCGAGCTTTCCGAGCGATGCCAAGACAACAGACGACCTGATCAGGTTGGCCGATGCGCGCATGTACGCTTCAAAGAAGCGACGGTCCTCTGCCGCCCGTGCGTCGGGGGAAGACGCCGTTTCGGCACAAGCTGCGGCGAGCGTTGGTTTCTACTAAGTTCGGTTCCCGAGTAGGGGTCGTGAACGGCTTCTGAACGGTTGATTGCGTTAAATTTCTGTCATCTGGCGTGATGACGGGTGACGTCTGGCGGCTCTGTCCCATAGTATCGAGTTCTGATTTGCCGCTTCGGTTGTGGCCGAAGTCTGTTTCTGGCCGGTTGGAGGTTGCTCGATGAAACGACGCAAGACGGGACAAGGGTTGCTGCGGATCGCATCCACAGGCGCATGGCTCGCTTTGTCTGCCTTGGCGGCCCAGTTCCCGGCGCTTGCCAGCGAGCCCGAGTGGCATCACGCCACCGCCTTGACCGGAACCCCGAAATACGCCGCTGATGCCGCACATTTCGACTACGTCAATCCGGATGCCCCCAAGGGGGGGCTGGTTCGCCTCTCGACCTCGGGTGGTTTTGACACCTTCAATTTCATCCTGCCCAAGGGCAATCCGGCGCCCGGCGTCGGGCTCGTCTACGAAAGCCTGATGGAAACGGCATTGGATGAGTTGAACATCAGTGCCGAATACGGGGTTCTTGCCGATGCTGTGCGCTATCCGGAGGATTTCTCCTGGGTGGAGTACCGCCTCAACCCGAAGGCACGCTGGCACGATGGCGAGCCGGTTACCCCTGCAGACGTAATCTGGTCGTTTGAAAAGGCCGTCGAACTCAGTCCGCGGCAGAAGTTCTACTATCAGAATGTGACCAGTGCGACCGAACGGCCGGACGGAGTTGTCCGGTTCGAATTCGACACGGCAAACAATCGGGAACTCCCGCACATTGTCGGTCAGCTGACCGTGATGCCGAAGCATTGGTGGGAGGGCACCAACGATAAGGGCGAAAAACGCGACATCGCCAGTGGACTTCAGGAAGCGCCGCTCGGCTCGGGACCGTACCGGGTCAAGGAGTTCACCTTCAACCGACGTGTCACCTACGAACGGGTGAAGGACTATTGGGGCAAGGATCTTCCGATCCGGGTAGGCACCAATAACTTTGACGAGATCCGCTACGATTCATATCGCGACAGCGCCGTCCTTCTGGAAGCCTTCAAGGGAGATCAGTACGACTGGCGGCTGGAAAACGTCGCCAAGAACTGGGCGACCGCCTATGACTTCCCTGCCGTGAAGCAGGGCAAGGTGATTGTCGAGACCTTTGAAGATCACGGCTCCGGCATCATGCAGGCGTTCGTTCCGAACTTGCGGCGCGACAAGTTCAAGGACGAGCGGGTCCGGCGGGCGCTGAACCTTGCTTTCGATTTCGAGACCACAAACCGGACGTCTTTCTTCGATCAGTACAAGCGAATTGCATCCTTCTTCGCGGGTACCGAGCTGGCCCACTCCGGCAAGCCGGAAGGCAAGGAGCTGGAAATTCTGGAGAGCGTCCGGGATCTCGTTCCCGCATCGGTCTTCGACGGCGGGTTCGAAAACCCTGTGGGCGGCGACCCCCAGAAGGTCCGGGGCAACTTGCGCGAAGCGCTCAGGCTGCTGACGGAGGCCGGCTACAAGCTTGATGGCCGAACATTGGTCAACGCGGCGACCGGGGAGCCTTTCACGATAGAGTTCATCGCCCAGGATCCGAGTGCCGAACGATACGTTCTGCCCTTTGCCAAGAACCTGAAGCTTATCGGCATCGATCTGACGATCCGGGTTCTCGACACGCCGCAATACGTCAACCGCATACGCAGCCGCGATTTCGACATGGCGACCCTGCTGTGGGGGCAGTCCCTCTCGCCCGGCAATGAGCAGCGGGATTACTGGGGTTCGGCATCGGCAGAGCTTGAACAGTCCTACAATTATGCCGGCATCAAGGATGCCGGAGTTGATGCGCTGATCGACAAGGTCATCTTCGCAAAGGATCGGGAGGAACTGGTGGCCGCGACGCGGGCACTCGATCGTGTCCTGATGGCGCACACTTTCGTGATCCCGCAGTGGTTCCTTGACGTCGATCGGACCGCTCGCTGGGACCGTTTCGGCCATCCGGACAATATTCCGGAATACAGCCATGGCTTCCCGACGATCTGGTGGTACGACACCGAACGGGCGGCAAAGACGGGAGTGGCTCAGTGACAGATACGCTCGACACCAGCCGCCGCCGTCTTCTGAAGCTAACCGGCGCTGCGGCAGTAGTTGCCGCATTGCCTGCGACCAGCCGCATGGCTTCGGCTGCTGAGGTTCGTCACGGATTGTCCGTTTTCGGAGATCTGAAATATCCGGCGGACTTTCCCCATTTCGACTACGTGGTGCCTGATGCACCGAAGGGAGGGCGTTTCGTCTTCCGCGTTCCCAGCTGGCGATACAACCAGAATCCCCAGACGTTCAACACGTTCAATTCCTTCATCCTGAAGGGAGATGCCCCGCCACGAATGGAGCTGTGTTTCGACAGCTTGATGGTGCGTGCTCTGGATGAGCCGGATGCGATGTACGGTCTTGTTGCAGAAAGCGTCGAGATTTCGGGAGACGGCAACACCTACACGTTCAACCTGCGTCCCGAGGCGCGATTTCATGATGGCTCGAAACTGACCGCGGAAGACGTCGCCTTCTCGGTGATCCTTTTGAAGGCCGACGGTCATCCGCAGATCAGTCAGACCCTTGGTGAGCTACTGGACGCTGAGGTCATAGACGAGCATCGGGTCGCCATACGCTTTACCGGCAACCAGACCCGTCAGCTGCCACTCGTCGTGGCCGAACTGCCGATCTTCTCGAAGCGCTACTACACGACCTACGACTTCAAGCAGACGACGCTGACACCTCCTCTTTCATCGGGTCCCTACAAGGTCGGCAAGCATGCCGTCGGCCGCTATGTCGAATACCATGCGGTTGCCGACTATTGGGCAAAAGACCTGCCGGTGGTGAAGGGGCACAACAACTTCGAGATCGTGCGGCTGGACTTCTTTCGCGAGTATCAGGTTGCATTCGAAGCCTTCAAGAAAGGCGAAGTTACCTTTCACGAAGAGTTCAGCTCCAAGACCTGGGCGACCGAATACAATTTCCCGGCGATTGATGAAGGCAAGGTCGTCCGGAAGGGATTTCCCGACAATCGGCCGTCCGGAGCCCAGGGCTGGTTCTTCAATACGCGCCTGAAGAAATTCTCCGATCCGCGCGTCCGCCGCGCCATCGGTTATGCCTTCGACTTCGAATGGTCGAACCAATCGCTTTTCTACGGCCTTTATTCCCGTACCCAGTCTTTCTTCCAGAATTCGGCGATGATGGCCGAGGGGATGCCCTCTCCTGAGGAACTGCCTCTGCTGGAGCCATACAGGGGGAAGGTTCCGGACGAGGTCTTCGGTGAACCCTATGTCCAGCCTGTTTCGGACGGATCCGGGTTCGATCGGAACCTGCTCCGGAAAGCTTCCGAGCTGCTCAAGGAAGCAGGCTTCGAACGCAAGGGCACCACGCTCCTGGATACCGACGGCGACCCGGTGACAATCGAGTTTCTGAGCAATACCACCGCGTTCGAACGGATTGTCCTACCCTACATCAAGAACCTGAACCGTCTGGGCATCGAGGCCAATTTCCGGGTCGTAGATCCCGCGCAATACCAGGCCCGGTTGAACGACTTCGACTTTGACGTCGCCGGTCGGCGCTTCTCCTTGTCGGCAACGCTGAGCGACACCGTGCGGCAGTATTGGGGATCTCTCGCAGCCGAAACCAAGGGCAGCTTCAATCTGTCCGGTATCGCCGATCCAGTGGTCGATGAACTGATCGAAAAGGCACTTGCTGCGGAAACCCGCGAAGAGATGACCATTGCAGCGCGGGCACTGGACCGGGTGCTGCGCAGCGGCCACTATTGGGTTCCCCAGTGGAGCAAGGGCACGCACACGGTGGCTATCTGGGACATGTTCGGCTATCCCGATGAACCGCCGCACTACGACTTCCCGGTCGAGACCACCTGGTGGGTCGACAAGGAGAAGGCCGAGAAGATCGGCATGGCAGGCTGAGCGGGCAACAAGAGGCCATAGAACGAGAAAATGGGCGCCTATATCCTTCGACGGCTGCTGCTGATGATCCCGACCCTGGTCGGCATCATGGCGATCAACTTCGTCATCATCCAGTTCGCTCCCGGCGGCCCGGTCGAGCGGGTCATTGCCCAGCTTTCCGGCACGGATGTCTCTGCGACAGCTCGCATCAGCGGTGGCGGATCGGACATGGGCGGCGGCATGGGCGAGGCCAGCGGCGGCGGTGCGGCGGGTGAAAGCGTTTCGTCAAAGTATCGCGGGGCGCAGGGGCTCGATCCGGAGTTCATCAAGGAGCTTGAAGCGCAATTCGGCTTCGACAAGCCGCCGCTCGAGCGCTTTCTCGGCATGCTGTGGGATTACGCCCGCTTCGATTTCGGCGAGAGCTATTTCCGCGATATTCGCATCATCGACCTGATCGCGGAAAAGATGCCGGTCTCTATCTCGCTCGGCATCTGGATGACGCTCATCTCCTATGCGGTTTCCATCCCCTTGGGGATCCGCAAGGCAGTGGCAGACGGATCGCGATTTGACGTCTGGACCTCCGGGGTCATCGTGGTCGCCTATGCGATTCCTGGCTTCCTCTTTGCGGTTCTGCTGATCGTGCTCTTCGCCGGTGGATCATTCCTCGATCTTTTCCCCTTGCGCGGGCTGACGTCGGAAGGCTGGGAGGCGATGTCCTGGCCGGCGCGAATTGCCGACTACTTCTGGCACCTTGCGCTGCCCCTGACGGCCATGGTTCTGTCGGCCTTCGCAACGACGACGTTGCTGACCAAGAATTCGTTCCTGGATGAAATCCGCAAGCAATACGTCGTCACTGCCCGTTCCAAGGGCCTCAGCGAGCGGCAGGTTCTCTACGGTCATGTCTTCCGCAATGCCATGCTGATCGTCGTTGCCGGATTCCCCGGGGCGTTCATCTCGTCGTTCTTCGCCGGATCGCTGCTGATAGAGACGATCTTCTCGCTCGACGGGCTTGGTCTGCTCGGCTTCGAATCCGTCATCAACCGCGACTATGCCGTGGTCTTCGCGACGCTCTACATCTTCTCGCTGATGGGCCTTCTGGTGAACCTCATTTCCGACCTCACCTACACCTGGATCGATCCGCGGATCGATTTCGAGACGCGGGAGGTCTGAGCGATGGATACCACTGTTCGCGACGCCGTGGATGCCGCGCCCGAAATTACCCGATCCAGACTGTCGCCGATCAATCAGCGGCGACTTGCCAACTTCAAGGCCAATCGCCGTGGCTTCTGGTCGCTCTGGCTGTTCCTCGTGCTGTTCGGGCTGTCGCTCCTCGCCGAGTTCCTGATCAATGATCGGCCTGTCATCGTCTCCTACAAGGGCGAAATCCTCGCGCCGGTCTTCGTCGACTACCCGGAAGAAAAATTTGGTGGCTTCCTCGCGGTCACCGACTATCGCGACCCGTTCATCCAGGAAGAGATCTCCGCCAATGGATGGATGCTGTGGCCGCTGGTCCGCTATTCCTATCGCACGGTCAACAACGAGATCCCGGTTCCCGCGCCAGCGCCTCCGTCCTGGACGCTTGATAAGGAAACCCGCTGCGTTCGCTACCCCCTTGGTGCAGATGACCCGAACTGCGTCATCGGCAACTGGAACTGGCTGGGCACCGACGACCAGGGACGCGATGTGCTCGCCCGTCTTGTCTATGGCTTCCGCATCTCGGTCCTGTTCGGCCTAGCCTTGACGCTTGCTTCGTCGGTCATCGGCATCGGCGCCGGTGCGGTTCAGGGGTACTACGGCGGCTGGGTTGATCTCATCTTCCAGCGCTTCATCGAGATCTGGACCGCGATCCCGACGCTCTACCTGATCCTGATTGTCTCCTCGGTTCTGATCCCGGGCTTCTGGACCCTGTTCACGATCCTGCTGGCCTTCTCCTGGGTCGCCCTCGTCGGCGTGGTTCGGGCGGAGTTCCTGCGCGGGCGGAACTTCGAATACATCGCCGCCGCCCGCGCGCTGGGCGTTTCCAACGGCACCATCATGTGGCGCCATCTGCTACCTAACGCCATGGTCGCGACCCTGACCTTCATGCCGTTCATCCTGAATGGGTCTATCTCGACCCTGACGGCGTTGGACTTCCTCGGCTTCGGCCTGCCGCCCGGGTCCGCCTCACTCGGTGAACTGCTGGCGCAGGGCAAGAACAACCTTCAGGCGCCGTGGCTCGGGATCACCGGCTTCTTCGTGATTTCGCTCATGCTCAGCCTGCTGATCTTCATCGGCGAGGCAGTCCGCGATGCCTTCGATCCGCGCAAGAGCTTTGCCTGAGGAGATGGACATGAGCACACAAGATAAGATGCCTCTCCTCAGCGTCGAAGACCTCTCCGTTGCCTTCGGGCAGGGCGGGCGGGAAACGCTTGCCGTCGACAAGGTGTCCTTCACGATCGCCAAGGGTGAAACCGTCGCCCTCGTCGGCGAGAGCGGATCCGGCAAGTCCGTATCGGCTCTCTCGGTGCTGAAGCTGCTGCCCTACCCGGCGGCCTCCCACCCTTCAGGCAAGGTGATCTTCAAGGGCGAGGACCTGCTCCACGCCGGCGAGAAGGCCATGCGCAAGGTACGCGGCAACGAGATCTCCATGATCTTCCAGGAGCCGATGACCTCGCTCAATCCGCTGCACACGGTGGAAAAGCAGATCGCGGAGATCCTCAAGATCCACCGTGGCATGAGCGACACCAAGGCACGCGAGCGCGTACTGGAACTGCTCACCCAGGTGGGTATTCGCGACCCGGAAACGAGGCTGAATTCCTATCCGCATCAGCTTTCCGGCGGTCAGCGCCAGCGTGTCATGATTGCCATGACCCTTGCCAATGAGCCGGATCTCCTGATTGCGGATGAGCCGACCACGGCGCTCGATGTGACGGTGCAGGCGCAGATCCTAAAGCTCTTGAAGGATCTGCAGGCGGCGCGCGGCATGGCGATGCTGTTCATCACCCATGACCTTGGCATCGTGCGCAAGTTCGCCGATCGCGTCTGTGTCATGACAGGCGGCAAGATCGTCGAGCAGGGCCCGGTGGCCGAGATTTTCGACAATCCGCAGCACGACTACACGAAGCATCTGTTGGCAGCCGAGCCGAAGGGAACGCCGCCGGTGCACGACGACAGCAAGCCCGTCGTCGTGCAGGCCGATGATCTGAAGGTCTGGTTCCCCATCAAGCGTGGCTTTCTGCGCCGGACCGTCGATCACGTTAAGGCCGTCGACGGCATCGATGTGACGGTTCGCGAGGGCCAGACTTTGGGCATCGTCGGCGAGAGTGGATCTGGCAAGACAACGCTCGGCCTGGCCATTCTGCGCATGATTTCCTCAACCGGACGGATCAGCTTCAAGGGACAGGAGATCCAGGAGCACTCCTGGAAGGACATGCGCCCGCTGCGCCGGGATATGCAGATCGTCTTCCAGGATCCGTTCGGCGCACTCAGCCCGCGCATGTCCGTGGCCGATATCGTTGGCGAAGGACTGCTGGTGCACGCGCCTGACCTGAGCGCAGTAGAGCGGGATCGAAAGGTCGCCAAGGCACTGGAGGAAGTGGGCCTCGATGCATCGACCCGTTTCCGCTATCCGCATGAGTTTTCAGGTGGCCAGCGCCAGCGCATCTCGATCGCCCGGGCCATGGTGCTTGAGCCGAAGTTCGTCATGCTCGACGAGCCGACCTCGGCCCTCGACATGAGCGTTCAGGCCCAGGTCGTCGACCTGCTTCGTGATCTTCAGAAGGCCCATGGTCTCGCCTACCTCTTCATTTCCCACGACCTGAAGGTCGTCCGCGCCCTGGCAAACGATGTCATCGTCATGCGTAACGGCAAGGTTGTTGAGGCCGGGGTCTCGGAGAAGGTCTTCGATCATCCGGAAACCGATTATACCAAGGCCCTCATGGCTGCTGCCTTCCGCCTCGAGACGGCTCCGGAAGGGGTGGTGAGTGAGTAGCAATGAAGACGGCCCGGTGGTTTCAGTTGATGAGCATTTCGTCCACCCGCGGCTTGCTGCCCTCTATGACATTACCAGTGGCTGGGGCGCCGATCGGGAATACTACGTTTCGCTAGCTGGACGGGCCGCAAAGGCCGTTCTCGAACTCGGGGCTGGAACAGGTCTTGTTGCCCGAAAACTGGCGGAGCTGGGGCACGATGTCGTGGCAGCAGACCCTTCACAAACGATGCTCGACGTCGGACGCGCTCAACGATTCGGAAACTTGGTCGAGTGGACGAATGCCCCCGCACAGGTGCTCGCTTTCGACCGCAAGTTCGATTTCATATTCATGACGGGCCATGCGTTTCAGGTGTTGTTGTCCGATCACGATATCTTGGCCACGTTTAATGCCGTTCGCGCGCATTTGGCTCCTGACGGAGTATTCGCATTTGAAAGCAGGAATCCGGCATTCGATTGGAAGTCTGCGTGGGACGACGAACGCGCATTCGAAGGTCGGGACGGGACTTTTGCAGTCCAAACGCTTTGGCGCGATTTCGACGGATCGGTTCTCGAGTTTGAACACATCTATCGGTTCGAGGACGAAACAATTTGCTCCGCCAGCAAACTCCGGTTCACGCACGCAGAGCATCTCCTGCGCTTGTCGGAGGCAGCTGGATTACAGCACTCTGCCATCTATGGAGATTGGGACGGATCTGCCTTTTCTCCCCGGGCACCGGAGATAATTTTGCAGGTTCGGCACAAGTGACCGAAATCAACGGCCGCTGAACATTTGTCACTGCAGCTGAATTCTTCCATCACCCCACCCAGCAGGTTGGGTAGTACCCGCCGGCTTCCTGGTCCTTGCCGATGGAGCGGCGGGTCTTGTAGCCGATGAGGCCGTCGGCGCCGCCAACGTCGTGGCCTTTGGCCTCCAGCGCCTGCTGCAACGTGCGAACGGCGCCGCGGGTGGTCGCCTTCATCGGTTTCCAGGGCTGGACGAAGCCCTTGTTCGAGCCATAGCGGTCGGCCAGGTGCCCGACGAAAAGCGCGTAGGTGTCGCTCTCGTTGTAGGCCTTGAGGACGTAGAAGTTTTCCGTGGCGATGAAGGCCGGTCCATAGCGCCCGGCCGGCATCAGGATGTTGCCCGCCTGGGAAAGCTCGTGCTCCGGGAATGGACGGCCGCTGACCCGTTTTACGCCCGCCTTCACCCATTCGGAAATCGCGTGCCGGTTGTCCGGGCCTTCGAGGGCGCAGGAGAGTGCGTCCGGAATGACAGCCTCATAGCCCCAGTCGCGCCCCGTCACCCAGCCGTGCCTGGCGAGATAGTTCGCGATCGAGGCCATGGTGTCGACCTCGGAGGACCAGATGTCGCGATGGCCATCTCCATCGAAATCCACGGCGTATTGCAGGAAGCTTGAAGGAAGGAACTGCGGCTGGCCCATTGCCCCGCCCCAGGAACTTTTCATGGCCGCGCGGGAGACATCGCCGTTTTGCAGGATTTTCAGGGCAGCGACCAGCTCGCCTTTGAAAAAGTCGGGACGCTGACCCATGAAGGCCCGGGTTGCGAGCACGCGGATGGCGTCATGGGGAATTTTGGCGCCGCCATACCCGGATTCCCTTGCCCAGATTGCCAGAATGATCCGCTTCGGCACTCCGTAGCGCGTTTCGATATCGGTCAGGGCGCTCGCATGTTTGCGCATGAGCCGCTGACCGCCCGGAACGAGCGCGTTGAACTGGCTGTCCTTGAAGTAGTTTGCTGGTGCGCCGAACTCTGCCTGGAAATTGATCTTCGGCGGAGTGCCCTTGCCGCCGGGCCCGACAAGCCCGGGCAGGGAGGTGTCCGGCGTAAGGCCCTTGAGTTCGCGGGAAAGGGTAGCCTCGCTCACGCCCTGGGATTTTGCGGCAGGGATAACGTCGTTCTTGAGGAACGCCTGGAAGGCCGCGTCATGAGGTCCGGCAAAGGCAGCTCCGCTGAAAAATGCGGCGCATATCAACGCGAAGGACAGGACCTTGACCACGGCAGATCTCCCGGCAAATCACCTAGCGGCATCACCCTAGCACAGTCTGTGACGAGATCAGGGAGACGGGTGTGGAGAAGCAATGTTGGAGGGCATTTGACCTCAAATTGCCGACCAGGGAAGGGACGGGGCACCGGACGTCTGAAGCCAGGTCTTGTCGAACCTGTACCAGCATCCGCCGCCGGGAAGTTGATCGTGCCGACGGTCGATGGGTGTCCCCATCAGGAAGCACTTGAGCAGGGTTCCAACGCCGCCGTGTCCGGCGAACAGAACCGGTTCGGGGTCCGTTATATCGGCGAGGCATTTTCGTACCTCACCTACAATCCGTGTTTGGGCGTCGACTGCGCGTTCCCAGCCACGGACACTGGTCTCCGGTTTGGCAAAGAAGCAGTCGGCCACGCGCTCGAATTCGTCTGGTGGCAGGAAACCGGTCGCCGAGCGGTCGTTCTCATGCATGGCCTCGATGGGCGTGACGGAAAGACCAAAGACGTCTGCGAAAGTCTCGGCGGTTTCGATCGCCTTGCGCTCAGCACTGGAAATGACATGACGGATCTCGCCCGCCCATGGCATTGAGGCGGCGTTCCTGGCTCGCTCCTTGCCCAGATCCGACAGACCCCAATCCGGAACTGGAACGCCGGGATCGATCTGAACCTGTGGATGGGTAAGATAGACGCAGAAACTCATGGCGCTTGCAGGCTGTTTCAGGGAGGCGAGATTTCGCCATCGAGCCATGCCGCGATCAGCTGGAAGGCGATGGAGATCGATGGCGGGATCATGTCGCCGGCGGGATGGGTGCCGGCGATCATCTGCCGAACCTCGTTCCGGTCGCACCAGCGGCAGGCTTCCAGTTCGTTCTCGTCCATCTTGATCTCGGAAGAAGTCGCCGCGCCGATGCAGCCGAGCATGAGGTTTGCGGGGAACGGCCAGGGCTGGTTGGAAACGATTGCAACGTTGCCAACGGAAATACCTGCTTCTTCCATGGTCTCGCGGCGCACCGCCTGTTCGATGGTTTCGCCCGGTTCCATGAAACCGGCAAGGGTCGTGAAGATGCCCGGCGCGAGGCGCGGCGGGCGGCCAAGCAGCGCCCGGTCTCCATCGGTGATCAGCATGATCACGCAAGGGTCTGTGCGAGGAAAATGCTGACCCTCGCAGGATGGGCAATCGCGGCGATATCCGGCTTCGGCCAGCTTTGTCGGCTCGCCGCAGCGCGAACAGAACTTGTGGGTCCGGTGCCAGTGGATCATCGCACGGGCCTGGGAGAGGGCGCTGAGGTCGGGATCCTGGAGATGACGCTGCAGTGCGAGTGTTCGAAGATCGATACCGGTGACGCCCTCGATTGCCTCGACCTCTTCGTCGGTCTTGGAGATTGCCGTCGCGAACAGCGGGCCGGAACCATCAGGCTGCTGGCCCAGGAAAATCATTTCCTCGCGAAGAGCGCCGAGGGCCAGTGCGGATGCCAGGGTGTGCCGCATGCTAATGGCGTCGCCAGAGGTGTTCAGGACGAGCTGCTGTGCATTCGACAACACGATCGCGGCATCGGCGGCTTCAAGTCGGCCCGTCAGCCATGCAGTGTCGGAGCGCTTGTCCGAGCAGCGGTCCAGTTCGTTGGTGATGAAGCTCATTTCGGAGCGCGCAGGCGCGTCAGCATGTGTCATGCGGAAGTGTGTCCTGAAACGGGAGAGTAGGGAAAAGCTGCGCAAGGTCAGCGCGCAAGGGCATCCTGCAATCGGCCAATAAGGGTTTGCGCGCGCTCGGCCTCATAGGGAATTGACGGCACGGCTCCCCAGACCGGCGCGGGCCAGGCTGGGTCGTCACGGAAGCGTGCGACAACATGCACATGAAGCTGGGAAACCACGTTGCCGATCGCGGCGACATTCAGTTTCTCGCAATCGGTAACCGACTTCAGCGCGGTGCTCACGTCGCTGATTTCACCCATCAGCATCATCCGCTCCAGCGGTTGAAGATCGATGAGCTCGATAAGGTCCTGCTTGCGCGGAATGAGCAGGAGCCAAGGATAATTGGCATCCTTCATCAACCGCACGGCACACAGGCTGAGATCCGTGACCGGATAGCTGTCGCCCTCAAGGCGGGGGTTGATGTCAAAAGCGATCATGAAATTATCCGATATAGGCCGATGAGAAAGACTATAGCGCCTTCCTGCGTTCGGTCTATCGCCTACGTCTAGGTACGGCTAAACAAATGTTGCCCCGCCCCTTGCCAAGCCCCCACCTTGTCCTGATATAAGGCGCTCGGGAGGTTGGCGTGGACGTACCACTCGCCAACCGGGTCAGGTCCGGAAGGAAGCAGCCCTAACGAGTTTTGGCGCGGGTCATCGTCCAGCCTCCCACCTTCAGATCTTTCCTCGATATTCAAGCGCCCATGATGCGGCGGAAGCAATTCCGGTCCCGCGATTGCATTCGTATTATCTGTCTGCTGCCGCGAAGATGCATCAGTGTCCTGCACAAGAAAAGTCGAAACAGGCCGCGACAGACCGGACGAAAAAACGGTAAGGTGCCGCCATGGACGAGATTGGATTTCCCTCGGCCGGCGAGGGGACCGCTTCCCCCGCCCGGCAAGACAGCGCCTACCGGGTTCTGGCCCGAAAATACCGCCCGCAGACCTTCGAGGATCTGGTCGGGCAGGAGCCAATGGTGCAGACGCTGGAAAACGCGTTCGACACCGGCCGGATCGCCCAGGCCTGGATGTTGACCGGCGTTCGCGGAGTCGGGAAAACGACGACCGCCCGCATTCTCGCCCGCGGCCTCAATTACGAGGTTCCCGGTGTCGCAGACCGGCCGACCGTACGCTTGGAGCAGGAAGGCACGCACTGCCGGGCGATCATGGAAGGCCGGCACGTCGACGTGATCGAGATGGACGCCGCCTCTCATACCGGCATCAACGACATTCGCGAGATCACCGACGCGGCCCGCTATCGTCCGGCAACGGCACGTTACAAGGTCTACATCATCGACGAAGTGCACATGCTCTCGAATGCTGCCTTCAACGGTCTCCTGAAGACCCTGGAAGAGCCGCCGGAGCATGTGAAATTTATCTTCGCGACGACTGAAATCCGGAAGGTGCCGGTTACGGTTCTGTCCCGCTGCCAGCGCTTCGACTTGCGCCGCATCGAACAGCCCAAGCTGGTCGGACTTCTGCGCCGGATCTCGGACGCCGAGAACATCCAGATCACCGACGAAGCCCTGACCCTCATCGCCCGTGCCGGAGAGGGTTCGGCCCGCGATAGTCTGTCCTTGCTTGATCAGGCCATGGCCCACGGCGCCGGTGCCATCGAGGCAACGGACGTGCGCGAGATGCTGGGTCTCGCCGATCGGGCCCGAGTCATCGATCTGTTCGGTCACGTCATGTCCGGCAACATCGCCGAGGCGATGGAGGAACTGGCAGCCCAGTATGCCGTCGGCGCCGATCCTGCAGTTGTGCTCGCGGACCTTGCCGATTTCACCCACCTTGTCACCCGCATGAAGGTGGTGCCCAAGGCGGGAGATGATGTCTCCGTCACGGAGACCGAACGTCTGCGCGGACACGAGTTTGCCGAAAAGCTCTCCATGCGCCTTCTGTCGCGGGCTTGGCAGATCCTGTTGAAGGGCGTTCAGGAAGTTCAGTCGGCGCCAAAGCCGCTTGCGGCTGCCGACATGGTTCTTGTGCGCCTTGCCTATGCCGCAGACCTTCCCGATCCGGGTGATGCTCTTGCCATGCTCCGCAGCGGCGCGCCGCTGCCGGGTGGCGGTGGTGCGCCTTCTGGCGGGTCGAGTTCCTCGGGCGGCAGTGCCCATGCCGTTGGCCAGTCCGGGCCCATGTCCGGCGGTGGCGGTGGTCCCACCATGGCGCTGGGCACGGCGATGGCAGCGGGCGGCAATGGCCGTCCTCAGCTGCAGGCAATTGCCGGAGGTGCCGCACAGGCTGCCCCCGAGCGCATCATCAAGGCGCAGCCCGCACCGGAAGTGAAGCCCGCACCGCCAGCGATCCAGCTTGCCAATCTCCGCGATTGCGCAAACCTTGCTTCTGAAAAGCGCGACATTCCCATGAAAGTCGCAATCATGCGCCAGATGCGCCTGGTCAAGTTCGAGCCGGGCCGGATCGAGATCCAGCCGACCGAAGACGCTCCGGCGGACATTGCCGGCGACTTCGGTCGCAAGCTGACCGAGTGGACCGGCACCCGCTGGATGGTCAGCGTCAGCCGGAACCCGGGCCGGCCGACCCTTCACGAGGAAGAGGTCGCCAACCAGGAGCAGCTTCTCTCAGATGCTCGTTCGCACCCGACGGTCGCGGCGCTGCTGAGCGCGTTCCCCGGAGCCAAGGTCGTGGATGTTCAGGTCAATGTCGCCGATGACGACGAAATGGATCTGGCCGATCCACTGCTGGCCGAGGCGCTGGGTGAAGACGACGCGGACGACATTTAAGGGTTGCGTCACCCGAAAAGCCGGTCTACGGCGATTGCAACAAAAGCCAAGCGCGCGAACGGCGCCTTCAGACACGGAGACCGGGGACGATGGATTTCCTCAAGATGATGAAGCAGGCAAAGCAGATGCAGGAGCAGATGGGCTCATTGCAGGAAGCCTTTGCCAATATCGAAACCGAAGGCACGTCCGGTGGCGGTCTGGTCAAGATCACGATTGCCGGCAAGGGTGAGATCAAGGCGCTTAAGATCGATCCGTCCCTGTTCAAGGAAGACGATGTCGAGATCCTCGAGGACCTGATCATCGCGGCTCACAATGAGGCCCGCCTCAAGGCCGAAACGCAGATGCAGGAAAAGACCCAGGAACTCATGGGCGGTCTTGGCCTGCCTGCGGGCATGAAGCTTCCGTTCTGATCGAGTGCAAGGATCTGGCGCGGCGTCAGCCTATGGAGCCATCATCCCGGGCCTGACCCGGGATCGGTGAGCCGATGCGCTTGTCCGGGATGACAAAGGTTGGCGTCGGCGCCGAACAGAAACATCGTCGCGGAAAACACGGGTTTTCATATCCATGGCAAGTCCGAAAGTTGCAGGTCCTGAAATCGAACGGCTGATCCAGCTCCTCGGCAAATTGCCGGGGCTCGGTCCGCGTTCTGCGCGGCGCGCCGCCCTGCATCTGATCAAGCGCAAGGACCAGCTGCTGGTACCCTTGGCCGAGGCCATGGGCGTCGCAGTGGAGAAGATCGGCGTCTGTTCCACGTGCGGCACCGTCGACACGTCCGACCCCTGTGCCATCTGTACCGACCCGAAGCGTGACCAGAGCGTTCTGGTCGTCGTTGAGGATGTAGCGGACCTGTGGGCACTGGAGCGGGCATCAGCCATCAATGCCCGTTACCATGTTCTGGGCGGAACACTGTCTCCGCTCGATGGTGTCGGACCGGAAGACCTGAACATCGCCTCCCTGATCGAGCGCTGCGGCCGGGAAGATATCTCCGAGGTCATCCTGGCGATCAACGCCACGGTCGAGGGGCAGACCACTGCCCACTACATCATGGATCACCTATCTAACCTTGACGTCAACGTCACTAGGCTTGCCCATGGTGTGCCTGTCGGCGGAGAACTTGACTATCTCGACGAGGGCACCCTCGCCCAGGCTCTGAAGGCCCGAACGAGGTTCTAGGCGGTTCAGAACTCTAAAAGGCCGTCCGGCTTTCCCAGAGCGTTCTCGCATCGCCTTCGCTTGCATCAATGCTGAAGTCTTCGCTTGAGGCGTTGCGCTGCAGAGCGTTGGCTGCCGCGCGGGCAAAGTCGAAGATCAGCTGATTGAGCCTGCCGGCCTTTCCGTAGCCCGGTGCCTTGGGGCCGCCGCCTGCAATGGTGATGGCGCCGTCGTCGATCCGCGTGATCGGTTCGACCTGCTGGATCGGCATGCCGGTTTCCATGTCTACAAGCGTCAACCCTGCGATGAACTGGGCGTTGTCGGGCCGTTTCTTGCCGTTGACGTAAGCATGTGCGCCGGTCAGCTGTTGGAGGCTCAGGCGGCTTCTGACAAAGACGGACCTGATATCCACCACTGCGCGGACGGGACGGGTGCCCGTGAGCAAGGGGTTGAGCGCGTCCTCGACATGCGGTCTGACATTCGCTGCGATAGCATTTTCCAGCGCGGCCTGCTTGGCAGCACCGTTGATTACACCGAACCGGGTTCCGAGCGATGCGAGCGTGGAGCCCCCAGAAAGAGTTTCGTTGATGTCGGAATTCAGGTCGTCAACCAGCAATGGCCGCTCGGCATTCGAGAAATCGATATCGACCTGAGCAAGCCGGACCTGGTCAAGGTAGCTTGGTTGCGTTTGCGTCGGGACGGGCGTGCCCTGACAAGCTGCGAGAAATGTGGTCACCAATATGGCCACCGGAGCCATTAATCTTCGCCGCAGCAGACAGTTACCCAGAAACATCAATTTCTCCAAACCAAATGCCCAACAACAGGACGTCACTTAACAGGTTCCCGTTCGTGCCGATATTGCATTTGGATCACGCTGCGGAAGCAATAGTGAAAATCATCCGCTCGTGAGCGTGTTCCGGGCACTGAATGCGAGCCCTTTGAGTGAAGGCGGTCCGACCTTGTGCCGTCGTCGATCGCGAGCGCGACTATCGCGTCGAATGCACTTCACCTGGCCAAGAAGGCCCGGACGGCTGTGATTTCCTGTCTCGCGATAAAGCGATGGTCGGCATATCCTCGGAGCAGGTCTATGGCATCGGCACAATGCACGTTTGCCCGCCGGGTCCCGAAGTTCAGCCAGCAACCAGAAATATTTTGACATCATACATGTCATTATGACATTCCTATTGTCATGATGAAGTCGGAAGATCTTTACAAGGTTATCTGGATGTCCCGCCCTCTCATGCAGGCCGCCGAGGCGCTGGTGGAAAAGGGACTCCAGGGTACAGGGCTGACCGTGAGGGCGCGTGCGGTGCTTGAGATTCTGCTGAGGCACGGCAGCCTGAGTGTGCCGGACATCGCCTTCCATCTGGAGATCAAGCGGCAGTACGTGCAGGTAATGATCAATGAAACGCTGGCCGAAGACCTGACCCATAAGCTCGCCAATCCGAGACATAGGAATTCGCCGCTCATCGCCCTGACCGAGAAAGGCCGGCACTTGATATCTCAGGTCTCGGAGCGCGAGCTCGAGATGGTCAATGCGATCGGCGCCGATCTGGATCCCGATGATGTCAGGGTCACGCTTGAGGTCACCCTGGCACTTGTGGAGAAACTGAAGACCTTCGTGAGGGAAGAGTGAGAATGACTTGGCTGTTCATCGCCATTCCCGTTGTCGCGGCGCTTGTCTGGGTCTTCAACGGCATCCGGCTGATCGGAAAGGTGAGCCGGGGCGAGCGGATCGGGGAACGACCCAACAGGGCGTTGTTGCTGATTGATCTGCAGACCGTCTTTTGGGATGGCGGCGCCTACAACGAAGAGGCGAGAGCGAAGGCGGAATCGGCGATATTGGCCGAGATTTCGGCCGCGAGAGCCAGTGGAGTGCCGATCATTGCCGTACGCCAGGAATGGTCAATCCCGTCCACGCGGCTCATTGCCCGGGTGATGATGAAGGGTCAGGCAATCGCCAGGACCCCGGGCACGGAACTCGCCGATCCGTTCAAAGGGGCAGCGGACCACAACATGGTAAAGCGGGTCCAGGACGCCTTTGAAACCGGGGAGCTGGATCAGTTGCTGCAGAGACTGGATGTCGGCCGCATCCGCATCGCAGGGCTGGATGCGAGTTATTGCGTCGCCAAGACGGCTCTGGCGGGTCGTGCGCGCGGCTATAAGGTCGAGCTTGCGGCTCCGGCCATCCTGGCAGCCGATGAGAGCTCCAGGCGGAGGGCTTTCAGGCAATTGGAAGATTCTGGCGTCGTTATTCAATAGGTCGCCTCCGGACGAACCGACCTTGTGCGCTCGTCAGTAGCATCCTATGTGTCTCAAGCTTTGAACTGATCCGGACTTGCCGATGTTTCCCGCTGCCTCCCGTGCCATTTCCCAGGTCTTCGAACCGCCTTTCCGCAAGATCTTCCTGAAGATGCTGGGCTTTACGCTGGCTGTGCTGCTGGTCATCTGGATCGCGCTGCAGGGTGTGGTCGCGGGCTTCGTCGAGCTCCCCTATCCCTGGCTCGAAACAGCCCTTTCGATCCTGACCGGCGTCGGCGCGATCATCGGCCTCGGTTTTCTGATCGCTCCTGTGTCGGCTCTCTTCGCCGGCCTGTTTCAGGACGAGATCGCCGATATTGTCGAGGCGCAGGATTATCCGAACGATCCTCCGGGCCGCGCAATGGCAGTCATTCCGTCGATCATCCTGGCGCTGAAGTTCACCGGAGTTGTCCTGCTCGGAAACCTCTTTGCCCTGTTCCTCCTGCTGATCCCGGGCATCAACCTGGTCGCCTTCTTCGTCGTGAACGGCTACCTGCTCGGCCGCGAGTTCTTCGAGTTCGCCGCGACCCGTTTCATGCCTGTCGAGGAGGCCAAGCGCCTGCGCAAGGCCAGGAACGGCACGGTGTTCATGGGTGGGCTGGTGATTGCCGGCGTTCTGGCCGTGCCGATTCTCAATCTGATCACGCCGATTTTCGCCACCATCTTCATGATGCACCTGTTCAAGCGGGTACGTGCCGGCGCTCCGGTCTGAAAAGGCCGCGCGTTATCGTCAGTCAATAGATGAAAAAGTAGGCAGTCAGTATAACCAGCCGTAGAGCTGAAACGGTTTAGCCAGCTGATATCGTTCAGAATCTGGGCGCTCCCTGCGTGATTCCACCTTTTCGAGCATAACTCTTTTAATATTCGTCCATAGGATGCTTTGACGAGACGGGGTCTTGGCGCTAGAACGCTTCTAGACAACGCCTTGGATTGCTTACGCTTACGTAAACGTAAGATGGCGTCGTACGGGAGAGAAATTCCATGTCGAATGCCGACCTGAGGGGCAATCGCCCTCTGTCGCCCCATCTTCAGATCTACAAGCCGATCCTGACGATGGTCATGTCGATCCTGCACCGTATCACCGGTGCGGCTCTTTATTTCGGGACGCTCCTGCTCGCCTGGTGGCTCATTGCTGCTGCAGCCGGTCCGGCCTACTTCGATTTCGTCAACGAGATCTTCGGCTCGATCATCGGCCGCCTGGTTCTCTTTGGCTTCACCTGGGCTCTTGTTCACCACATGCTCGGCGGTCTGCGCCACTTCATCTGGGACATGGGCGCCGGTTTTGGCCGCGAGGCCCGCGAGTGGCTGGCGCGTGCCACGATCATCGGTTCCGTAGCGCTGACGATCCTGCTGTGGGTCATCGGCTACATGGTTCGCTGAGGGAGACTGACATGACCGATATGCGCACCCCTCTGAACAAGGTCCGTGGACTTGGCTCGGCCAAGGAAGGCACCGATCACTTCTGGAAGCAGCGCGTCACCGCCGTCGCGAACGTGTTCCTGATTTCCTTCTTCGTCATCCTTGTCATATCGCTGCAGGGCGGTAGCTACGAAGACGTCGTCAGCCGCCTGAGCAACCCGCTCGTGTCGATCCTGATGCTGCTGGTGATCCTCTCCGGCATCTATCACATGAAGCTTGGCATGCAGGTGATCATCGAGGATTACGTTCATGGCGAAGGCGTCAAGTTCCTGACGCTGATGGCCAACTCCTTCTTCTGCGCCGTGATCGGCCTTGGCTGCATCTTTGCGGTTCTCAAGATCGGCTTTGGAGGCTAACCCGAATGCCCAAGACATATGAATTTGTCGACCACACCTACGACGTCGTGGTGGTTGGCGCCGGCGGCGCAGGTCTGCGCGCCACGCTCGGCATGGCCGAGCAGGGCCTGAGAACGGCCTGCATCACCAAGGTTTTCCCGACCCGCTCCCATACCGTTGCTGCCCAGGGCGGCATTGCTGCCTCGCTCAAGAACATGACGCCGGACAGCTGGGAATGGCACATGTACGACACGGTGAAGGGGTCCGACTGGCTCGGCGATACCGACGCCATGGAATACCTTGCCCGTGAAGCCCCCAAGGCTGTCTACGAGCTGGAGCACTACGGCGTTCCCTTCTCCCGTACCGAGGACGGCCGTATCTACCAGCGCCCGTTCGGCGGTCACATGCAGAACTACGGCGAAGGCCCCCCCGTGCAGCGCACCTGCGCGGCTGCCGACCGGACCGGCCACGCCATCCTGCACACGCTCTATGGCCAGTCCCTGCGCCACAATGCCGAATTCTACATCGAGTACTTCGCTCTCGACCTAATCATGTCCGACGACGGCGTGTGTCAGGGCGTGATCGCGTGGAACCTCGACGACGGCACCATCCACCGCTTCGCGGCCAAGATGGTTGTTCTGGCGACCGGCGGCTATGGCCGGGCCTATTTCTCCGCAACCTCTGCCCACACCTGCACCGGTGACGGCGGCGGCATGGTGGCCCGCGCGGGTCTGCCGCTGCAGGACATGGAGTTCGTCCAGTTCCACCCCACCGGCATCTACGGCTCCGGCTGTCTGATCACCGAGGGCGCGCGCGGCGAAGGCGGCTATCTGGTCAACTCCGAAGGCGAGCGCTTCATGGAGCGCTATGCACCGTCGGCCAAGGACCTGGCATCGCGTGACGTCGTGTCCCGCTGCATGACCATGGAAATCCGTGAAGGCCGCGGCGTCGGCAAGAACAAGGATCACATCTTCCTGCACCTGGATCACCTGGATCCGGCGATGCTGGCAGAACGCCTTCCGGGCATTTCCGAAAGCGCGAAGATCTTCGCCGGCGTGGATGTCACCAAGGAGCCGATCCCGGTTCTGCCGACCGTTCACTACAACATGGGCGGCATCCCGACCAACTACTGGGGCGAAGTGCTGAACGCGGACGGAGCCAATCCGGACCGTATCCAGCCGGGCCTCATGGCTGTCGGTGAAGCCGGCTGTGCCTCCGTTCACGGCGCCAATCGCCTCGGCTCCAACTCCCTCATCGACCTTGTGGTCTTCGGCCGTGCGGCCGCGATCCGGGCCGCCGAGGTTGTTGATCCGAAGGAAGCCGTGCCGACCCCGAACGCCGCTTCCTGCGAAAAGATCATGGATCGCTTCGACCGCCTGCGCAATGCGGACGGCGCGACGCCGACCGCGGATCTGCGTGACAAGATGCAGCGGACCATGCAGGAAGACGCAGCTGTTTTCCGCACCCAGGAAAGCCTGGAGCAGGGTTGCAAGCGCATGAGCGCAATCTGGGGCGAGATGAAGGACCTCAAGGTCTCCGATCGCTCCATGATCTGGAACTCGGACCTGGTCGAGACCCTCGAGCTGGAAAACCTGATGGCCAACGCCATCACCACCGTCTACGGCGCCGAAGCGCGCAAGGAATCGCGTGGCGCCCATGCCCGCGAGGACTACAAGGACGGTCCGCTCGGTGGCCGCAACGACGACGAATGGCGCAAGCACACCCTCGCATGGGTGAACGACGCAGGCGACGTCAAGCTCGACTACCGCCCGGTGGTTCTCGATCCGCTGACCAAGTTCGAGGACGGTGGCATCGACCCGAAGAAGATCGCGCCCAAAGCGCGCGTCTACTAAGGAGCGGCAGGACCCTTGAGCGCGACCGCGACCCTCATGGACACGACGAGCCCCTTCGGCACTTATCCTGCCGAAGGTCTGGTCCGCTTTGCCTGGAGGCTGGCGGACCGGCACGACCTGTCCAGGGGACTGCGCAAGCGCATCCGGTCCTTCGTGGGCCGGGTCTTCAAGGGCCCCTACGATACGGAAGCCGACGGTCTGAAGTTCCGGATCTATCCGTCCCAGAACTATGACGACCGCAAGATCCTGGCCAAGGGCCGCCTGCCGGAAAAGGCCGAGCACAAGCTGCTGAAGCCCTACCTCAAGGCGGGAACGGTCTTTGTCGACGTCGGCGCCAACATCGGCAGCTACAGCCTCTTTGCCGCAAGCTGCGGCGCAGAGGTGCTGGCGGTGGAAGCCAACCCGGATACGGCGGCCAAGCTCGCCTTCAACCTGAAGGCCAACGGCCTGACGTCGGTGAAGCTGGCGGAAGTTGCGATCGGCGACAAGGAAGGAACGCTTTCCCTGTGGTCCGAGCCGTCCAATTGCGGCTTTGCCACCCTGGTTGAGGACCTGACCACCGGCGAATGGGCCGGCGACTGGTCTCCGAGGGAAGTTGCCGTGCGCCCGCTCGCCGACGTGGTCGCGGATGCGGGCCTTGCCCGGATCGATGTTCTGAAGGTGGACGTGGAAGGCTTCGAGGACCGTGTGGTTCTTCCCTTCCTTGCTGCCACCGACCGTGGCCAGTGGCCCCGTGTCATCATGCTTGAAACCAACTGCCGGCCGCATTGGGCCGAGGACTGTACTTCCAGGCTGGAAGCCCTCGGATACCGCGCGGCCGGATCGACAAACGACAATACGGTCTTCGAGCTCGCCGCTTGAACACCGAGGAATGTGGCCCGGACGCGATCTAAAAGGGCCCAAACGCGGAGCGATGAAAAATGGTTCAGCTGACGCTTCCCCGAAACTCCCAGGTGACTGAGGGCAAGGTTTGGGACAAGCCGGAAGGCGCCACAAACCTTCGGGAATACCGGATCTACCGCTGGAACCCGGACGATGGCCGCAACCCGCGGGTCGACACCTATTTCGTCGACACCGACGACTGTGGACCGATGGTCCTCGACGGTCTCATCTACATCAAGAACAAGATCGACCCGACACTGACCTTCCGCCGCTCCTGCCGTGAAGGCATCTGCGGCTCCTGCGCCATGAACATCGACGGCACCAACACCCTGGCCTGTACCAAGGGCATGGATGAAGTCGCCGGCGACGTGGTCAAGATCTACCCGCTGCCGCACATGTCGGTGGTCAAGGATCTCGTTCCGGACATGACCCGCTTCTACGCCCAGCACCGCTCCATCGAGCCTTGGCTGCAGACGGTCTCTCCGGCTCCGGAAAAGGAATGGCGCCAGTCCCATGAGGATCGCCAGAAGCTTGACGGCCTCTACGAGTGCATTCTGTGCGCCTGCTGCTCGACTTCCTGTCCGAGTTACTGGTGGAACGGCGACCGCTACCTCGGCCCGGCCATCCTGCTGCAGGCCTACCGCTGGCTGATCGACAGCCGCGACGAGGCAACCGGCGAGCGTCTGGACAACCTGGAAGACCCCTTCCGCCTCTACCGTTGCCACACCATCATGAACTGCTCTCAGGCATGCCCGAAGGGTCTCAACCCGGCCAAGGCAATTGCCGAGATCAAGAAAATGCTGGTCGAACGCCGGGTTTGATATTCAGCCGCAGCCAATGAGTTCGAAAGGCCGTCCCCCGGGGCGGTCTTTTTGTTTGCGCGATGGTCATGTCTTCTCCCGTCATCCCCGCCTTGTGCGGGGATCCAATGCGCATCGCTGCGAACCGGAAGGGCCGGAAAAGGCACGGCGTATGAGGCGAGTCTTGCAGACGCCCCAAGTGCTCCGGGAACGAATGGATCCCCGCACAAGGCGGGGATGACTCCTGTGGCTGTTCCTCCGTCTTGGTCGCATTCCCCCGCCATCACCGGCTTCGACGGAGCCTGCCCCGAGCTGATCTGGGGGGCGATCCATGCCGTTCCCGCTTGTTCCCCTCTCCCCCCTTGAGGGGGAGATGTCTCCGCCAGGAGACAGAGGGGGTATGCGCCTCTCCTCCTCTATGCGCCGCTTTTGCTTTCGCTCCACGGTCTCGCCCCTCTGTCTGCGTTCGCCGTCCCGGCCTTGTGCCGGGACCCCATTGATAGATACTTTTTTCACTGCATTGAGATGAGTACCGATCCCGGATCTTCGCTTCGCTGCGTCCGGGACGGCAGGCCGGAGAGGTTTGTCATCAACCTCGTTTCTTCCGTATCTCGTTCCAGACACGGGGCTGATGACCTGCTCCAGCACGAAGAGCGCCGCGAGGCTTGCCTCCGGCGTTTTGGCAGGTGGTCCGTGGGAAATGCCACGGGATGGCAGGCGCGCCGGACTTGCCGGGCGAATTGGGTTGGTTGGGTGAGTGGCAAGGCGTCGCGCCTGCCCGAAGGCCTGTCCCAGGCATCTCGCCGAGTGCTCCGGTTTCCATCCGCGTGCCACTGCGGACTGCGAGGAGGGCTGTCAATTCTCCCCGACCCGTCGCCTCTCTGACCGGGCTGCCCCACGTCTGTCACCCGTGGCGCCTTCGGCTTGAGCGATCCGCCGGACCACGCTACCGGTCCGTTAGGCCGCAAGCCCGCCTGATCTCCGGTTCCCGCCACCCACGAACGGTCGGTCCGTTGTCGGCCCCGTGCGGGCAGGAACGGCATCCATGATACGGCAGCTCCGAGGTGTGGGGGATAAACGATGTTCGAAGTAATGATTTCAATGGGTTGCGGGAAACCGAGGAGGCATAAGGATGTTTCGGAGCTCTTGTGCTGCCTTGTCCTGAGTGAGGAAAAGCTGTGCCGCACTGCCCTTGCATCGATCCGCAAGTCTCTGCTCACTGTCAGCATGAGGCCGGCATTCGAATTTGCCCCCCCATCCATTGTCATTCCAGCGAAGGCTGGAATCCAGTATCCGCTTTCGGCGGTTGATTGCATTGAGAGGTCTCCGCGTACTGGACCCCAGCCTTCGCTGGGGTGACAAGTCTGGGCTTGGGGCCAGCCCTTGCCAAAGATGCTTCCGTCACCCCGGACGAAGGCCCAGCCGGAGATCCGGGGCCTACTCGTTCGCAGAGCGGTTAAGGTGAGGAATTGTCGTGCGGCTAACCTGTGTCACAACACGGCAGAGCTTCGGCAAGCGGACCTGCGAGTGGGTCCCGGCTCGCGCTTCGCTTGGCCGGGATGACGGCAGAGGAAGCGGCGTTGCCCTAGGCCAACGCATCGTCATCCTCGGACTTGATGGAGCCTGCCCCTGACCCTCGGGGGGATCCATACCGTGACGTGACCGGGATGGCAGCCGTGTTTGAGGCAATGGCACGGCATGAATGCCATTGTCGAGCCAAGGCAAGACGAAGCAAGGCAAGCTGATGAACCATGGCAGCACCAGGCGCGTAGCGCTTGCCCGATTGAACGGATCCGGTCGTCAGACGTTGTCAAAAAACGACCCGGCGCATTTGGCCTATCGTCAAAGCAAGGTAAGGTCGCCGAAACGGCGGAAATGATTCTGGAGACCCCATGAGCGGATTGCTTGCCCTTCTCGATGATGTTGCGGCCATTGCCAAGGTTGCGGCGGCTTCCGTTGACGATGTGATCGGGCAGGCGGCCAAGGCCGGGTCGAAGGCGGCAGGAGCCGTCATCGACGATGCTGCGGTGACGCCGAAATACGTCTCGGGCTTCCATCCGGCCCGCGAGCTGCCCATCGTCTGGCAGATCGCGCGCGGCTCGCTGAAGAACAAGCTGATCTTCCTGCTGCCCATTGGCCTGCTGCTGAATGAATTCCTGCCCTTTCTCATCACGCCGTTGCTGATGCTGGGCGGCGCCTATCTGTGTTTCGAGGGGGCGGAGAAGATCGTACACATCTTCAGTCCGCACCATGTCGACGCCGACCAGCCCGCCGACCTGATCCAGGATCCGACCCACCTTGAAAAACAGAAGGTTTCAGGCGCGATCAAGACCGACTTCATCCTGTCTGCGGAAATCATGACCATCGCACTGGCGGAAATTCCGGACGGGTCGATCTGGATGGAAGCAGCGACCCTTGCCGTGGTTGCCATCGGCATCACGGTGATGGTCTACGGTTCCGTCGCACTGATCGTGAAGGCGGACGATGTCGGCCTGATGATGGCAAATGAAGGCCGGTTTTCGCTCACGCGGGCCATTGGCCTCGGTATCGTCAAGGCAATGCCAAGCCTGCTGAAAGTCCTGATGACGGTCGGTACTGCCGCCATGCTCTGGGTCGGCGGCTCGATCGTTATTCACGGACTGAAGGAACTGGGGGTCGCGGCCCCCTATGACACCATCCATCACCTGGCCGAAGGGCTGGCCCACGCAGTCGGGACCGCCGAAGGTTTCATGATGTGGCTCGGTACGGCAGCCATGGACGGCGTCGCGGGGCTGGCGCTCGGCCTGATCCTGATCCCGCTCGTCACAAGGATCATCGAACCTGTGTGGGCCATGATCCGTGGCAAGAAGGCAACGGCTGCGGGCCACTGAGGTCCGCCCAACGCCTCATGTCGTCTGCAGCACTTCAAGCAACCGGGTGACGTCGCCATCGCAAACAGCGCTGGCAACAGCAAGAGCTTCGAGGCGGCAGGATTGAGGCCCGGGCGAGAACATCAGGTAGACAGGTTTCGCTAGTACATGCCCGCAGGCGGCCTCCATCAACGTATTGGCGCCGATGTAGCCGCCGATGCCATGCTTTGAATAGTTGGCTATGATCACGGCATCCGACCGTCGGATCTCTTCGAAATAGTCAGTCAGGTAGACCGCCTTTCGTGCGACCGCTTCAGCCTCCGAGGCCTTTGCCCAATCGAATGTGGTTTCCTCACGAACGGGCGTCGCCACGTCGTATCCAGCATTGACGAGCGTGCGGGCGAGAGCCTCCATTTCATCGATGAACGTCATGGAGCCGCAGATGCATAGAGATCGGCGGCCTCTCCGCTCTGGTGACTGGCCGGGCATGGTCCCTCCGAAATAGCTCAATCGGTTGTCGGCGAAACTCCTAGCACAGGTTTGTCACGCTACGGTGTTCTCGCATTCGTGTAGGGTCGTGAGTTGCCTTTCTTCAGTGCTCAGCTAGCAGTAGGGCAGGAAGAGAAGGAGCTCGTCCATGTTCAGATCGCTTGCCCTGTCCGTTGCCCTTGTTGTCGGAGCGGGTCTTGGATCCGTCCCTGCAAATGCCGAAACGGCGATCCTCGCGGGCGGCTGTTTCTGGTGCGTTGAATCGGACCTTGAGGCCGTTCCGGGTGTGCGCGAAGTGGTGTCCGGCTATGCCGGGGGAACGACGCCGAACCCGACTTACAAGAGCTATGAAAAGGGCGGCCACCGGGAAGTGGTGCAGGTCGATTTCGACGAGACAAAGCTTAGCTACCGGGACCTCGTCGACATTTTCCTGCGCACGGTCGACGTGACGGATGCGGGCGGCCAGTTCTGCGACCGCGGCCATGCCTATTCCACGGCCATCTATCCGTTGACCGATGCCCAGGCAAAGGCGGCTAGGGCCGCAATCGCCGACGGTGAAAAGGCGTTGGGCCGGAAGATCGTTACCCCTGTCGAGAGTGCGGCCCTGTTCTGGCCGGCGGAAGACTATCACCAAGGCTATTATCTCAGCGGCAAGCGCACGTTGACCCGCTTTGGCTATGTCACCCGATCCACCGCCTACAAGGGCTATCGCGGCGCTTGCGGCCGCGATGTCACGGTGAAGAAGGTCTGGGGCGCAGAGGCCTACAAGGGCATCCCCAAGCCCGGGTCTTGAGGTTGGAGGGCGGCCCCAGTCAAACGCCAGCCTCGAAGGCCTCCACGACCTCGATGAACTCGCGGCCGTATTTCTCTAGCTTGCTCTGGCCAACGCCCGAGACTTCAAGGAGCGCCATGTAGGTTCCCGGTCGGGCCTTGGCGATGCCGGCCAGCGTTGCGTCCGGAAACACAACGTAGGGCGGCACTTCGTTCTCGCGGGCGATCTGGGTTCGAAGGCGGCGCAGGCGTTCGAACAGCAGACGATCCTCCGGATCGAGTTCATCTGCGAGCTGTGCGGAGCGCTCGCCGCGGGTCTTTTTCAAGCTGGCGGCCGCCCGGTCCTTCCTGAGGGGTACGGTCTTCTCGCCGCGGAAGACTGCCCGGGCATCCTCGGTCAGGACAAGAGCGCCGAAATTGGCGTGGTCCACATCGACGAGACCGGCCGCCACCAGCTGGCGGGCGACCGACTGCCAGACCTTCTGGGAATGTTCCTGGCCGATGCCGTAGACCGACAACTTGTCGTGGCCGAAGCGGGTGATCTTGTCGGTTTCCTTGCCGAGCAGCACGTCGACGATGTGACCTGCGCCGAACCTTTGCTCCGTGCGGTAGACGGTGGACATGAACTTTTGCGCCGCTTCCGTGCCGTCCCAGGTTTCCACCGGCGACAGACAGGTATCGCAGTTGCCGCAAGGCTTCGGGTAGGTCTCGCCGAAATGGGCCAGAAGCGCCTGCCGGCGGCAGCCGGAGGTTTCGCAGATTCCGAGCAGTGCGTTGAGCTTGGCGTTCTCCGCCCGCTTGATCTCGTCTGGCGCATCGCCTTCGGAGATCATGCGTCGGCGCTGGACCATGTCGGCCATGCCATAGGCCATCCAGGCTTCCGAGGGAGCGCCGTCACGGCCCGCACGGCCGGTTTCCTGGTAATAGGCTTCGACGGACGAGGGCAGGTCCAGATGAGCGACGAACCGCACATCCGGCTTGTCGATGCCCATGCCGAAGGCAACCGTGGCGACAAGGCAAAGCCCTTCCTCGAGCAGGAAGACGTCCTGGTTGGCCGCGCGCACCTCAGCCGGAAGACCTGCATGATAGGGCAGGGCGCGCACGCCCTTGGCGTTCAGCCATTCTGCAATGTCTTCGACCTTGTTGCGCGACAGGCAGTAGACGATGCCACTCTCGTCCTTGTGGCGGGCCAGGAAATCGAGAAGTTGCTGGCGCTGGTTGGTGCGCTCGACGATTTCGTAGCGAATGTTCGGCCGGTCGAAGCTGGTCGAGAAGACCTCTGCCTTGTCCAGCTGCAGCCGGGCGATGATGTCCTCGCGGGTATGCGGATCGGCGGTCGCGGTCAGGGCGACCCGCGGAACGCCCGGATATCGGTGCCCAAGCGCGGCAAGGGACAGGTATTCGGGCCGGAAATCGTGACCCCACTGGCTGACGCAGTGCGCCTCGTCGATGGCAAAGAGCGCAATCTCCAGCGTGTCGAGGAACCGGCGGAAGCCTTCGGTGGCCAGCCGTTCCGGAGTCACGTAGAGCAGCTTCAGAGCACCGCTCCGCGCCTTCTCGCGCACTGCATCCTGTTCTTCAGGCGACAGGGAGGAATTGAGAGCTGCCGCCTCGACGCCGGCGCCGACAAGCGCACCGACCTGATCTTTCATCAGCGCGATCAGGGGCGAAATGACTATGCCTATGCCGGGCCTGCACAGGGCCGGTATCTGATAGCACAGAGACTTGCCCGCCCCCGTCGGGAACAGGACGACCGCATCGCCGCCCGCAACCAGAGTGTCGATGACTTCCCGCTGCTTGCCTCGAAAATCCGGATAGCCGAAGACGCTTTGCAGCACCTCCTGCGGGTTCGCGGGCTGTTGGGCGGAAAGACTCTGGTCCTGTGCGCTGGCCGAAAGCGGCTGCGATGCGAGCATGTGCGGCTGATTCCCTGATTCGCCGCAGTTTCGCTTATTCGCGGGCCCCGGGCAAATACAAGCCTGTGGACGGTGCTAGAGGCGTCTGCGAATGATCATACGCTCCAAAGCGGGCTCGTGAAAATGCCGATGATGGAGAAGACCGACGCGCCCCAGGCGAGGGACCGTGGCGTGGCCCGATCGGTGTAGTAGCAGAAGATGAAGATCAGCCGCAGGCCGATGAACAGCACGGCCAGCTTATCGATCCATTCCACCGAGCCGCCCTGCCACAGACCGACAATCACGGCCACTGCGAAAAACGGAAAGGCTTCGAAACCGTTCTGCTCAGCCGCCTTCGCCCGGGCGCGGAAGCCGCTCTTCCAGTAGCCCGGATCGCGCGGGTTGGCGTTGTCGAAATCCTTGTTCAGCTTCGCCGGAAAAACCGTGATCATCGGCAGAATGGCGGCAATCAGGATGCACCAGATGGCAGTCGGCATGAAACGCAGTCCTCTTCACAGTGATTTCGGCGGTGGGGACAGGCGGAAAGAATAGTTTCACTTGAGTGAAATCAACGCGAACCTCTTTCGCCCCCGGTACGGAAAACGCCATAGACACACTCGTGGAGAGAGTAAATGGCCGTATCCGATTGGCAAGCCTTCATTACCCAGACCGATCACCGCATGGGAGAACTTCGCTCCGGCATTCCGGGCGTCACCAAGGGGTTCCACGAGATCGCTCGCTCCGCGATCAAGGAAGGTGTTCTGGATTCCAAGACAAAGGAGCTGATTGCCCTCGCAATCGGTATCACCGCGCGCTGCGACGGTTGTCTTGCCTATCATGCCAAGGCCGCCGCAAAATATGGTGCCACGCGCGAGGAGGTGATGGAGACAATCGGCGTCGCCGTTTACATGGGCGGAGGGCCGTCGATGATCTACGGGGCGGAAGCTCTTGCTGCATTTGATGTTTTTTCAGGGAACGAGTGATCCGGGACAGCGTTTGTGATCCGGGCCATGCAGTCAGGGACGCCAGCTCCCGACCGCGGCTGCATCTTTGCCAAACGTCACAACCCCGTTGCAGGACGGGGTTAGACCGAGCGCATGACGGCCCGAATCAATGAATGAATCGGAGAGTTGACGTGCACGAGATCACTGTTCTGTTCGTATGTCCCGACAATGGCCTGTTGAGCCCGCTGGCCGAGGCCTATGTCAACGCGAAGGGTCTTGGCTTCGTTCGTGCCTTTTCGGCCGGCATGAAGCAGAGAGCCGCGATTCATCCCGGCGTACGCCGGCTACTGGCTGAAACCGGGATCCGTGCGGAAGCCCTGGAGCCGAAGACAATCGACGTTTTCCAGATGCCTATGGCACCGCGGCCGGACATGGTGGTGTTTCTCGGCGGTGTGGAAATCGCGCCTTTGCCGCCGGAGTGGCAGGGCAGCGTTTCCGTGGTGCATCTGCCGCTTGAGCCGCGTGCTGAGGGAAATGCCTTGCAGCAGCATCGGGAGGCGTTTCAGCGTATCCGCGCATTCGCCGACCAGGAATTGCTTGGCGATTTCGACGAAAACATCGCCGCTTGACCAGCGGAAGGGGAAGGCGGCCGAAAGTCGCCTCCCTCGTCAGTCTGGGGACATCAACTCAGTTCAACTTTGTGCAAGCGGGCCGGGGACCTGCGGCAGATGGCGTGCGAGCCATGCCCGCAAGCGTTGGCCTGGCCCGGGTCTGGGCGGCGAGAGATGGCCGATCACGTCTCCTGCCTGGAAGGTCATGTCGGCAGCGAACTTTCGGGCCAGCGCCTGCATGTGCCGGTTGGTCGCAAGGCAGTTGATGTAGATGTGGCTGTTGCCGCGACGGCGGGCTTCCTGCAGCAGGAGATCCATCAGCCGGGTTCCGATGCCCTGGCGCCGCCAATCGGTTTCCACACAAAAAGCAGCTTCCGAAGCGTCGTCTGCTCCAAGGGTTCTCAGCTCTGAAGTGCCGCGCACAACACCATCTTCGATGTAGGCGTAGATCACGGTATCGAGCGTGAAAGAGGTTTCGACGTAGTTGCGAAGGAAAGCATCTGTCGCATGCATGGCAAAGCGATTGCGCCGGGTTTCCGGGTCCAGCCGAAGCAGGTGGTCGCGGAACAGATGCTTCTCGGTCCCGTTCAAACGCCTGATTTCACCCGCGCCGAAAACGCGATCAGCCTTTTTCCCGCCCTGCTCAGTAACGAACAGGCCGAACAGATTCTGCAATGATAATGGAAGCTGCATGGAGCGCTCCTGAATGACAAAAACTGTCCTCCCGGCGCTCCCCCAAGCGCTGAAGGACATATATCAGTCGCATTCGTCCTGATTCAATAGGATCAGGTCTTAGACTTCGGTAGGACTTTGCCTTTCTGAGCGCTCCTGCGCTAAGAAGAAGCAGTTCGCGGCGGAACGAGGAATGATTCGATATGAAACGTGGATTGGCGGTAACGCTGGCGCTCACTTGTGCAGTCGTTGTGACCGGATGCCAAAGGCTGTCCGGAAGCCGGAATTATGCAGCTCCACTTCCGGCGACACCGACGACAGCGGTTGGTCAAGCCGAACTGCAGCCGCTTGACCCGCTTGCTCCTGTCGGCGCGGCCTCCGTGGATGGCGCCCAGGGAACCGATCTGGCGGCCGCTTCTGCTCCCGAGCCTACGGGCGCACTCGAGATCGGCCGCAGTGACATGGCAGGCGGCTGGAAGATTTCCTCGGCGGGCGACAACTGCATGGCCTTCATGGCGCTGACGACCTGGTCCGGAGGCTACCGTGCCAATACCCGCGGCTGCGCGACGCCTCTTCTGTCCGGTGTCTCTGCGTGGGACCTCAATGGCAAGCAGGTAAGTCTGAAGGACGGTAGCGGAAATGTCGTTGCACAGCTTTATGCGACCTCTGCCGAACAGTTCAGCGGGCAGACGTCAGCGGGTTCGCCAATCACTCTATACCGTTAGCGGATGCGTGGTTTAAACAACCTTAGGTAAAATTGACTGGATCTTTCGCGTCTTGGGTGTAAACTCTCTTCTGGCTTTAGGAGGGGTTCATGTCCAAATACGATCCGCTGCGAGAACACTTGGCTCATCTCGATGACGTTGTCTGGGCCGCCAAATTGGTCGACCTGGAAGCGATCCTCGGGTCCGATCTTCCCAAAAGCGCTCGTGAGCACCGAACATGGTGGGCAAACTCCGGCGGCAGCCTCGTTCATCAGAATGCATGGCTCGACGCCGGGTGGCGGGTGGAGCGCACGGATCTTCCGCGTGACGTTGTCGTCTTCCGCCGACTGCGGATCGGCGGCACGGCGCTGGCACAAAGCCAGGACACCGCCACTCGCCACAAGTCGGAAAGCCGGAGGGCCGGTGAGGGCGCCTTGGCCAGGGTGATGCCCGATCTGCGCCAGCCGGTTACGGTGACCTTGCGCGCCGAATGGACCCCTATTGGCGAGGTGCACAAGTTGCCGTGCTCTAGCGCCACCATCCCGGCAGGATGCGGTATCGTGCGGATCGTCTTTCAGCGACAGGGTGTCACCAATGTCATCCTTGTCGACACGGAAGCAGTGCAGCCCTTCTATCGTTCCCTGCGGCTGGATCTGAAATCCGCAGGTGAGTTGAACGAACCTCCTGTGGCGAATGACAACGGGGCCGACGCGTCTGACGCTTCGGCCGGGAACGGGGTTCTAAAGAAGCTCGGCCTGCTCCCCAATGAGCCGATGGAAGTCGACGTCGTGCAGGCGGGCAATGCCTGGCTCTTGACCGACGGACGCGGCCGCAAGGCGGATCTGGAGCTTCCGGAAGAGCGCGCGCTCGTGGCTCAACTGCTTCTCCTGCAGGCGCGCCAGAGCGCCCTGAAAGCGCGTCTGGTCAAGAGATGACCCAGGCACAAACCGCGGTTCCGGCAAGACTTCCCTGATCCGGAGGCAGGTCTGGTGGAATCGCACGGGTGCGCCCGATCGTGATTTTTTGATCATGAGCCAAGGAATGGCGCCACGATCGGTCAAATTGTTGTCCGAAGCCGTCTTTTCGTGCCTCTTCTGTGTGCAAATAAACCTTTTAAATGGATTTTACCGTTACTTCGGCAGCTCAAGACTGTTTCCGATGCTTGCATCTTGATTGGTTTGACCTTATGCGAGCGGCGGGGCGACAGTTTGGCGCACCCTGATGTTCAGGGGCGCGGACGAAATGTCAAAAACGGAGCGCCGAAGTGGAAGTGGAACTGCCGGTCAGTCGGGCTCTTCAAAGCCGATATGAGGCATTGGTATCCTCCGGGGACATCAGCGAGGATCCAATACAGTTGGATATCGTTCGACGCCTCGACCGCCTCAACACTGACCTTTCGCAGCTTCGCCTCGCATCCAAGAAAAGTTCCCTCGGTTGGCTCTTCGGCCGCAACAAGAAGAACCTGCCGACAGTGCGCGGGCTTTATGTCTGGGGCGGTGTTGGCCGTGGCAAGACCATGCTCATGGACCTGTTCATGGAAGTGGCCGTGGTCAAGCGCAAGCGCCGGGCGCATTTCCATGAGTTCATGGCCGAGACCCATGACCGCATTCATGCCTATCGTCAGGCGCTCAAGCGCGGCGAGGTGAAGGGCGATGATCCGATCCCGCCGGTCGCCCAGCAGATTGCCGATGAAACCCGGCTTCTGTGTTTCGACGAGTTCTCCGTAACCGATATTGCCGATGCGATGATCCTCGGCCGGCTGTTCACCCAGTTGTTCTCGCTCGGGGTGATCGTGGTGGCGACATCGAATGTCGATCCCAAGGACCTCTATCGCGACGGGCTCAACCGTCAGCTGTTCCTGCCCTTCGTTGCGCTGCTGCAGGAGCATGTCGACGTGGTGATGCTCGACAGCCCGACCGATTACCGTCTGGAAAAGCTCGGTGGCGCTCCGGTCTATGTGACCCCGCTTGGTCCGCAGGCGAATGGCCAGATGGACGAGCTGTGGCGCAAGCTGACACATGGGGTCGCGCCGCACGCCGAAGAACTGGAGAACAAGGGGCGCAAGATCCCCGTTCGCGCAGCCGCCGCGGGTGCAGCACGGTTCACTTTCGACGACCTTTGCATGCAGCCGCTTGGCGCAGCCGATTACCTGCGCATTGCCCATGCCTACGGAACGGTGTTCCTGGAAGGTGTGCCGGTCATGAGCAAGGCGCGACGCAACGAAGCCAAGCGCTTCATCAATCTCATCGACGCACTCTACGACAATGGCATCAAGCTCGTGATCTCGGCTGAAGCCGAGCCGACCGGGTTGTACGTCGCCGAGGGCGGTACGGAAGCATTCGAGTTCGATCGCACGGTGTCCCGTCTCATCGAGATGAGATCGGAGGCATACCTCGCGGGAGAAGAAACGCGCTTACGCGCATAGGTATGCATTCCCTATAGGTCACTTAGTGACGCGGGAGTGTTGGTCAAATGTTTGGCTCAGGAGCGCAATAATCTTTTGGTTAGCTTGCGCGGGGCCAACAAAGGGAGTAGTGCCATCCGCAGTCATCAGCGGATGACATGAGGTTCCATCTTACGTAAAGGGAAACTTTCGGATATGGCGCGGAACAAGATTGCTTTGATCGGCTCTGGTCAGATCGGCGGTACGCTCGCTCATCTTGCTGGCTTGAAGGAACTGGGGGACATCGTTCTCTTCGACATCGCGGAAGGTACCCCGCAGGGTAAGGCGCTCGACCTCGCCGAATCTTCCCCGGTCGACGGTTTCGACGCAAAGCTGGCCGGCGCAAACGACTATGCAGCCATCGAAGGCTCCGACGTCGTCATCGTGACCGCGGGCGTTCCGCGCAAGCCGGGCATGAGCCGCGACGACCTCCTCGAGATCAACCTGAAGGTCATGGAGCAGGTCGGTGCCGGCATCGCCAAATACGCTCCGAACGCTTTCGTTATCTGCATCACCAACCCGCTCGACGCGATGGTCTGGGCCCTGCAGAAGTTCTCCGGTCTGCCGAAGAACAAGGTCGTCGGCATGGCCGGCGTTCTGGACAGCGCCCGTTTCCGCTACTTCCTGGCGGAAGAATTCAACGTTTCCGTTGAAGACGTCACCGCATTCGTTCTCGGCGGCCACGGCGACACCATGGTGCCGCTGACCCGCTACTCCACCGTTGCCGGCATCCCGCTCACCGACCTGGTCAAGATGGGCTGGCTCACCGCCGATCGTCTCGAAGAGATCGTTCAGCGTACTCGTGACGGCGGCGCGGAAATCGTCGGCCTGCTGAAGACCGGCTCTGCCTTCTACGCACCGGCTTCCTCTGCCATCGCAATGGCGGAAAGCTACCTGAAGGACAAGAAGCGCGTCCTGCCGTGCGCTGCAGCTCTCGACGGCCAGTATGGCCTGAAGGACACCTATGTCGGCGTACCGGTCGTCATCGGCGCCGAAGGTGTCGAGCGCGTCATCGAGATCGACATGAACTCCGATGAAAAGGCGATGTTCGACAAGTCCGTCGCTTCCGTCGACGGTCTCGTCGACGCCTGCAAGAAGATCCAGCCGGCGCTCGCATAAGGCAGGCGCTGCCGCATCCTTTCAAGATGACCGTCGCCCCTTCCCGGCGGCGGTCCTCCGAAACGGGGGAAACAGATGAACATCCATGAATATCAGGCCAAGGCGGTACTGAAGGAATATGGTGCGCCGGTCGCGGAAGGCGTTGCCATCTTCTCCGCCGACGAGGCAGAAGCCGCAGCAAAGAAGCTTCCCGGACCGCTCTGGGTCGTGAAGTCCCAGATCCACGCAGGTGGTCGCGGCAAGGGCAAGTTCAAGGAACTCGGCCCTGACGCAAAGGGCGGCGTCCGCCTTGCCTTCTCGCTGGAAGACGTCATCAAGAACGCCAAGGAAATGCTCGGCAACACCCTTGTCACCGCCCAGACCGGCGATGCTGGCAAGGTCGTCAACCGTCTTTACATCGAAGACGGCGCCGACATCGAGCGCGAGCTGTACCTCTCCATCCTGGTAGACCGTTCCGTCGGCCGCCCGGCATTCGTTGTTTCCACCGAAGGTGGCATGGACATTGAAGCCGTTGCCCACGACACCCCGGAAAAGATCGTCACCCTGCCGATCGATCCGGAAACCGGCGTCACCGACGCCGATGCCACCCAGCTTTGCGACGCCCTGGAACTGTCCGGTGCAGCGCGCGAAGACGGCATGAAGCTGTTCCCGATCCTCTACAAGGCGTTCATCGAGAAGGACATGAGCCTTCTTGAGATCAACCCGCTGATCGTCATGAAGGACGGCCGCGTGCGCGTTCTCGACGCCAAGGTTTCCTTTGACGGCAACGCCCTGTTCCGTCACCCGGAAATCATGGAACTGCGTGACGAGACCGAGGAAGACGCCAAGGAAATCGAAGCGTCCAAGCACGATCTCGCCTACGTTGCTCTCGACGGTGACATCGGCTGCATGGTCAACGGCGCCGGCCTGGCCATGGCGACCATGGACATCATCAAGCTCTACGGCGCAGAGCCGGCCAACTTCCTCGACGTCGGTGGCGGCGCCACCAAGGAGAAGGTGACGGCAGCGTTCAAGATCATCACTTCCGATCCGAACGTGAAGGGCATCCTGGTCAACATCTTCGGCGGCATCATGCGCTGTGACGTCATCGCTGAAGGCGTGATCGCAGCCGTCAAGGAAGTCGGTCTGCAGGTTCCGCTCGTTGTCCGCCTCGAAGGCACCAACGTCGAACTCGGCAAGAAGCTGATCAACGAAAGCGGTCTGAACGTGATCGCCGCCGATGATCTCGACGACGCCGCCCAGAAGATCGTGAAAGCCGTTAAGGGGGGCGCGTAAATGTCGATCCTCGTCAATAAAGACACGAAAATCATCGTTCAGGGCCTGACCGGCAAGACCGGTACGTTCCACACGGAACAGGCGCTGCAGTACTACGGCACCCAGATGGTTGCCGGCGTGCATCCGAAGAAGGGCGGCGAAAGCTGGACCTCCGGACTTGATGCCGACGCCAAGCTTCCGATCTTCGCCTCCGTCGGCGAAGCGAAGGAAGCGACCGGCGCCGATGCGTCCGTGATCTACGTTCCGCCGGCAGGCGCGGGCGCTGCGATCATCGAAGCCATCGAAGCGGAAATCCCGTTCATTGTCTGCATCACCGAGGGCATCCCGGTTGCCGACATGGTCAAGGTCAAGGCGAAGCTTGAAAAGTCCAAGTCCCGTCTCCTCGGCCCGAACTGCCCGGGTATCCTGACCCCTGAAGAATGCAAGATCGGCATCATGCCGGGCTCCATCTTCAAGAAGGGCTCCGTCGGCGTCGTTTCGCGCTCCGGCACGCTGACCTACGAAGCAGTGTTCCAGACCTCCAACGCCGGCCTTGGTCAGACCACGGCTGTCGGCATCGGCGGCGACCCGGTCAAGGGTACCGAGTTCATCGACGTCCTGGAAATGTTCCTCGCAGACGACGAAACCCAGTCGATCATCATGATCGGCGAAATCGGTGGTTCCGCTGAAGAAGAAGCGGCGCAGTTCCTGATCGACGAAGCCAAGAAGGGCCGCAAGAAGCCGATGGCCGGCTTCATCGCAGGCCGTACTGCGCCTCCGGGCCGTACCATGGGTCACGCCGGTGCCGTGATCTCCGGCGGCAAGGGCGGAGCAGAAGACAAGATCGCTGCCATGGAAGCGGCTGGCATCAAGGTCAGCCCGTCCCCGGCAAAGCTCGGCGAAACCCTTCTCGAAGTATTGAAGGGTTAATGAGACCGATTATGCTGGTTCCGGCACGTAAATTGTTTACGTTTCGGTAGGCATAGTGACGCGATACGGTCAAGACGCCCGAAAATCGGGTGCCTTGACCGGTAAATATGAGGGGGTCGGTGATCTCATCGGCCTGAAAAGGAACCTTAGGCCGGGCTCGTGTGGGTCCGCCTTGAAGAACAAGGGCGGGGACCTCTCCGCTGGATGGACATGGCACGGCAGGAAGCGAACAACGTATTCGCACTGACGTCGTTGCTTTACGGCGCCAACGCAGCCTATATCGAAGACCTCTACGCTCAGTACAAGGAAAACCCGAGCTCGGTCGATGCCGAGTGGCAGGATTTCTTTGCGGCTTTCCAGGACGAGAAGGAAGCCGTCCTGAAGGAAGCGCGGGGGGCTCCGTGGAAACGCAAGGATTGGCCGCCTGCGGCCAGCGGCGACCTGGTCAATGCCTTTGACGGCAACTGGGCTCCTATCGAGCAGAAGCTCGGCGACAAGCTGAAGAAGCAGGCAGATGCCAAGGGCACACAGATGTCCGACGCGGATGTCCATCAGGCCACGCGCGACTCCGTGCGCGCCCTGATGATGATCCGCGCCTATCGCATGCGCGGCCATCTTCATGCCGATCTCGATCCGCTTCGTCTGTCGCCTCCGGGCGACCACGAGGAACTTCATCCGTCCTCCTACGGCTTCACCGAAGCTGATTGGGACCGCAAGATTTTCATCGATCACGTTCTGGGCCTGGAATACGCCACCCTGCGCGAGATGATGGACATCCTGAAGCGGACCTACTGCTCCACGCTCGGCGTCGAGTTCATGCACATCTCCGATCCGGCAGCCAAGGCCTGGATCCAGGAGCGCATCGAAGGTCCGGACAAGCATGTTGCCTTCACCAAGGAAGGCAAGAAGGCAATCCTGAACAAGCTTGTCGAGGCCGAAGGCTTCGAGAAGTTCCTCGATGTGAAATACACCGGCACCAAGCGCTTCGGCCTTGACGGTGGTGAAGCGCTGATCCCGGCGCTTGAGCAGATCATCAAGCGCGGAGGCCAGCTTGGCCTCAAGGACATCGTTCTCGGGATGGCCCACCGCGGCCGCCTGAACGTCCTGACCCAGGTCATGGGCAAGCCGCATCGCGCGGTGTTCCACGAGTTCAAGGGCGGTTCCTACGCGCCGGACGACGTGGAAGGTTCCGGCGATGTGAAGTACCACCTTGGTGCATCTTCCGACCGTACCTTTGACGGCAACGACGTTCACCTGTCGCTGACAGCGAACCCGTCGCACCTGGAAATCGTGAATCCTGTGGTTCTGGGCAAGGCCCGTGCGAAGCAGGATCAGCTTTCGGCTGTCGACGGCAAGTGGCAGATGGACACGACCAACGTCGAGCGGTCCAACGTACTGCCGTTGCTGCTGCACGGCGATGCCGCATTCGCGGGTCAGGGCGTGGTTGCCGAATGTTTCGGCCTCTCGGCCCTGCGCGGTCACCGCACCGGCGGCTCGATCCACGTCATCATCAACAACCAGATCGGCTTTACGACGAACCCGCGCTTCTCGCGTTCCTCGCCGTATCCGTCCGACATGGCAAAGGTGATCGAGGCTCCGATCCTGCATGTGAACGCAGATGACCCGGAAGCCGTGACCTTCGCGGCCAAGATCGCCATCGAGTACCGCCAGACGTTCGGACGTCCGGTGGTCATCGACATGATCTGCTACCGCCGCTTCGGCCACAATGAAGGAGATGAGCCGGCGTTCACGCAGCCGATCATGTACCGCAAGATCCGCAAGCATCAGACGACGCTGCAGCTCTATTCCGAACGCCTGATCAAGGAAGGCGTCGTGACGGCTGACGAAGTCGAGCAGATGAAGACCGATTGGCGTGCTCATCTGGATGGCGAGTTCGATGCCGGACAGGCCTTCAAGCCGAACAAGGCCGATTGGCTGGACGGCAAGTGGTCGGGTCTCAAGCGGGCCGATGACGAAGAAGATCCGCGCCGCGGCCAGACCGGTATTCCGGAAGACGAGCTGAAGGCAATCGGCAAGGCTCTGACGACCGTGCCGGATGGCTTCAACGTCCATCGCACGATCTCGCGGTTCCTGAACAACCGTCAGAAGATGATCGAGACCGGCGAGGGCATCGATTGGGCTACCGCCGAAGCGATCGCCTTTGCTGGACTGCTCAAGGAAGGTCACGCTGTTCGCCTGTCCGGTCAGGATTGTGAACGCGGCACCTTCTCCCAGCGTCATTCCGTGCTCTACGACCAGGAAAACGAAGGCCGTTTCATCCCGCTGAACAACCTGGCGGAAGGCCAGGCGCGCTACGAGGTCATCAACTCGATGCTCTCCGAAGAAGCGGTTCTCGGGTTCGAATATGGCTATTCGCTGGCCGAGCCGAATGCCCTGACGCTCTGGGAAGCCCAGTTCGGCGACTTCGCCAACGGTGCCCAGGTCGTATTCGACCAGTTCATCTCTTCCGGTGAACGCAAGTGGCTGCGCATGTCCGGTCTCGTCTGCCTTCTGCCGCACGGCTATGAAGGTCAGGGGCCGGAACACTCCTCCGCTCGCCTGGAGCGCTATCTCCAGCTCTGCGCGGAAGACAACATGCAGGTCGCGAACTGCACGACGCCGGCGAACTACTTCCATATCCTGCGCCGTCAGCTCAAGCGTGACATCCGCAAGCCGCTGATCCTGATGACGCCGAAGTCTCTTCTGCGTCACAAGCGGGCGGTGTCCAAGCTCAGCGAACTGGGTGAGAACAGCACCTTCCACCGTCTCCTGTGGGACGATGCGGAAATGGGAACTTCCGAAACCAAACTGGTTCCGGACGACAAGATCCGCCGCGTCGTCATGTGCTCGGGCAAGGTCTACTTCGACCTTCTCGAAGAGCGCGAGAAGCGCGGGATCGACGATGTCTACCTGCTGCGCGTGGAACAGCTCTACCCGTTCCCGAAGAAGGCCCTGTCGACGGAGCTCAACCGCTTCAAGAACGCCGAGATGGTCTGGTGTCAGGAAGAACCCAAGAACATGGGTGGCTGGTTCTTCGTCGAACCATACATCGAGTGGGTGCTCCAGCAGATCGGTGCGAAGATGACGCGTCCGCGTTACGCTGGCCGCAGCGCCATGGCCTCCACGGCCACCGGCCTGATGTCCGCACATCTCGCACAGCTCCAGGCCTTCCTCGAGGAAGCGCTCGGAAACTAATTGGCAAGGGGCTGCGACGGCGCGGCCCCTCGCACACCGGAAATGGCCAGGCAAACTTAAGAGAAGGCGACCATGGCAACCGAAATTCGCGTCCCCACGCTGGGTGAATCCGTATCCGAAGCAACGATCGCACAGTGGTTCAAGAAGCCGGGTGATGCCATCCAGGCCGATGAACCGCTGGTGGAACTGGAAACCGACAAGGTGACCGTCGAAGTGCCGGCCCCGGCATCAGGTACCCTTGAAAGCATCGTGGTCAACGAGGGCGACACCGTCGAGGTCGGCGCTCTGCTCGGCCAGATCGCGGATGGCGCAGGCGCCGCGGCTCCGGCTGCCAAGAAGGAAGCCGCCGCTCCGGCAGCAGCTTCTTCCGCATCCATCGTCGATGTCGTGACCCCGAGCGCTGGCGAAAGCGTGACCGAAGCTGAAGTCGGCGAATGGAGCGTCAAGGTCGGCGACGTGGTCAAGGCTGACGACGTTCTCGTCGAACTGGAAACCGACAAGGCGGCTCAGGAAGTTCCGGCTCCGGTCGGCGGCACCATCGTCAAGATCTCGGCCCAGACCGGCGACACCGTCGAACCGGGCGTTCTGCTCTGCCAGATCGACAGCTCCGGCGCACCTGCTGCCGCAGCTCCCGCCGCAGCCGCTGCTCCGGCACCGGCCGCGTCCGCAGGTGGCTCCTCCATGCCGCCGGCGCCTTCCGCTGCCAAGATGATGGCTGAAAAGAACATCTCTGCCGATCAGGTTGCCGGTTCCGGCAAGCGCGGCCAGGTGCTCAAGGGCGACGTCATCGCTGCCGCTGCCGCAGGCGTGACCGCTCAGCCGGCTGCCACCCCGGCCGCTCCGCGTGGCCCGGTTTCCGCCGACGACGCAAGCCGCGAAGAACGCGTCCGCATGACCAAGCTGCGCCAGACCATCGCGCGCCGCCTGAAGGATGCCCAGAACACTGCGGCCATGCTGACCACCTACAACGAGGTGGACATGGGCCCGGTCATGGAACTGCGCAAGCAGTACAAGGACCTGTTCGAGAAGAAGCACGGCGTGAAGCTTGGCTTCATGGGCTTCTTCACCAAGGCTGTCTGTCACGCGCTGAAGGAAATCCCGGCCATTAACGCCGAGATCGACGGCACGGACGTCATCTACAAGAACTTCTGCCACGTCGGCGTGGCTGTCGGCACGGACAAGGGCCTTGTGGTTCCGGTCGTTCGTGATGCCGACCAGATGTCCATCGCCGAAATCGAGCAGGAAATCGGCAACCTCGGCAAGAAGGCTCGCGACGGCAAGCTCGGCATGGCCGACATGACCGGCGGCACCTTCACCATCTCCAACGGTGGTGTCTACGGCTCGCTGATGTCCTCGCCGATCCTGAACGCTCCGCAGTCGGGTATCCTGGGCATGCACAAGATCCAGGAACGTCCGATGGCCATCAACGGTCAGGTCGTCATCCGCCCGATGATGTATCTGGCGCTTTCCTACGATCACCGCATCGTTGACGGCAAGGAAGCCGTGACCTTCCTGGTTCGCGTCAAGGAAAGCCTGGAAGATCCGCAGCGTCTGGTTCTGGATCTCTGATAAAGAGGTAAGGACAACGCCGGGAGAAGGAAGCCCATGACCCTGGAGTTTCTGATAACCGCCCTTGTGGTCGTTCTGGTTCCGGGAACCGGCGTTGTCTACACAGTTGCAGTCGGCCTTGGTCAGGGCCGGCTGGCGAGCACTGCGGCTGCCTTCGGCTGCACGCTCGGCATCGTTCCTGCCATTCTCGCGTCGGTGATGGGCCTCGCGGCCCTTCTCCACACCAGCGCGTTGGTCTTCCAGCTGCTGAAATATGCCGGCGTTGCCTATCTCCTTTATCTGGCCTGGATGACCTTGAAAGATCAGGGAGCCCTTTCACTCGGCCGCGATGCGGACCGGGGCACACGCGGCTTGCCGTCGGTCGCCTGGACCGGGTTTCTGATCAACATCCTCAATCCCAAGCTGACCATCTTCTTTTTTGCCCTTCTGCCGCAGTTCATTTCGCCGGGAGCCGTATCGCCCACGGCGGACATGTTGGGCATGGGCGGCCTTTTCATGGCGATGACCTTTTGTGTTTTCGTCATATATGGTTCGTTCGCCGCGTTGGTCGGCACGCATGTCTTGCGCAGCGAGACGGTCCTGACATGGATGCGCCGGACCATCGCCGTCACATTCGCCGGTTTCGGGTTGAGACTGGCGCTGGCCGATCGGTAGCAATGAGAGGTTCCACGATGTCCTGCCTGAACGCACGCACGCTGATCCGTCTCGCGGCCTCTGGCATCATTGCCATGTCCACCGTCGTTGGCGCGGCATTGCTGATCCCGGGCGGCATGTTCGCGGAAGCCGGGTTCAAGGCCGTGGTCAGCCCCACCAGCGTCGAACAGCTGGAAGGCACCTATTCGGTCGATGGCCGTAATCCCAACGGATCTCGTTACGAGGGTCGGGTGTATATCACGGCCAAGAATGGCATTGCCTTCTTCCGCTGGGAAATCAGTGGCCAGACATTCCATGGCCAGGGCGGCATGGCAGGATCCGTTCTGACAATCGATTGGGGTGAGAGCCAGCCGGTGATTTACCGGGTCAATGCTGATGGCACGCTCGACGGAACATGGGCCGGCGGCAAGGCGTCCGAACGACTGGTCCGGATCAAGTAGTCCGATGGGCGGCAAGGAGACACGATCGCAATGACCGAAGTGGTCTTGGTCACAGGTGGAAGCCGCGGTATCGGGGCCGCCGTCTGCCGGCGTCTCGCTGAAGACGGCCGTGCGGTCGTCGTGAACTATGCCGCCAACCGCGAAGCCGCCGATGCGCTCGTCACAGAGATTAAATCTGCAGGTGGCATTGCCGGTGCCGTTCAGGGCGATGTCCAGAATGAAGCCGATGTGCTCAAGATGTTCGAAGTTGCCGACGAGCTCGGTACCCTTGTCGGGCTGGTGAACAATGCAGGTGTCGTCGATCAGTCTCAGCGGGTCGATGAGATGTCGATGGATCGGCTGACTCGCATGTTCTCGATCAACGTCATTGGCTCGTTTCTTTGCGCCCGCGAGGCCATCAAGCGGATGTCCACGCGCCACGGAGGCAAGGGCGGCAGCATCGTCAATCTGGGTTCTGCGGCCTCAAAGCTCGGTTCCCCAGGCCAATATGTGGACTACGCTGCCGCAAAGGGCGCAATCGATACGATGACTGTGGGCCTTGCGAAGGAAGTTGCCGATGAAGGCATCCGCGTCAATGCTGTGCGCCCAGGCATCATCGAAACTGAAATCCATGCCTCCGGCGGTGTGCCGGATCGTGCGGCGGAGCTGGCCCCGACGCTTCCCATGAAGCGCGCGGGCACCGCCGACGAAGTGGCAAAGGCAATCATCTGGCTTCTTTCCGAAGATGCCAGCTACACGACTGGCGCGATCCTGGATGTTTCCGGTGGGCGCGCAATCCTCCCCTGATCCGCAACGCGGATCGTACGCAGAAAAGGCAAAAGGCGACCGAAATGTCCCAATATGATCTTGTCGTCATCGGCACCGGCCCCGGCGGTTATGTTTGCGCCATCAAGGCAGCTCAGCTTGGCCTGAAGGTGGCCGTTGTCGAGAAGCGTGCCACCCACGGCGGCACCTGCCTGAACGTCGGCTGCATTCCTTCCAAGGCGCTGCTGCATGCTTCCGAGATGTTCGCCGAAGCCGGTCACGGCTTTGAAACTCTGGGCATCAAGGTATCCAAGCCGAAGCTCGAACTTGGCACCATGATGAAGCACAAGCAGGACGTCATCGACGCCAACGTTAACGGTGTCGGTTTCCTCCTGAAGAAGAACAAGATCGACGCCCATCACGGCACCGGCAAGATCCTATCCGCGGGCAAGGTCGAGGTCACGGCAGAAGACGGCTCCAAGTCCGTTCTGGAGGCGAAGAACATCGTCATTGCTACCGGCTCGGACGTCATGCCGCTGCCGGGTGTAGAAATTGACGAGAAGCAGGTGGTCTCTTCCACCGGCGCGCTGGAACTCGAGAAGGTTCCGGGCAAGCTGGTTGTCGTTGGCGGCGGCGTGATCGGCCTTGAGCTCGGCTCCGTCTGGGGCCGCCTTGGCGCGGAAGTCACCGTGGTCGAGTTCATGGACAAGATTCTCGGTCCGATGGACGGCGATGTTTCCAAGAATTTCCAGCGCATGCTGAAGAAGCAGGGCATGGAGTTCAAGCTGTCGTCCAAGGTCACCGGCGTGACCAAGAAGGGCAAGGGCCTGGAAGTCACCGTGGAACCTGCAAAGGGCGGCGAAGCGCAAACCATCGAAGCCGATATCGTTCTCGTTGCCATTGGCCGCAAGCCCTACACTGAAGGCCTTGGCCTTGCCGAAGCCGGCGTCGCGCTGGATGAGCGCGGCCGCGTGAAGACCGATGGTCACTACGCGACAAATGTCGCAGGCATCTATGCCATCGGCGACGTGATTGCAGGCCCGATGTTGGCCCACAAGGCAGAGGACGAGGGCGTTGCCCTGGCCGAACTGCTGGCCGGCCAGAAGCCGCATGTGAACTACGACGTCATTCCGGGTGTCGTCTACACCCAGCCGGAAGTCGCTTCTGTCGGCAAGACGGAAGAAGAGCTCAAGGCAGCAGGTGTCAACTACAAGGTGGGCAAGTTCCCGTTCATGGCCAACGGCCGCGCCCGCGCCATGAACCAGACCGACGGTTTCGCCAAGGTCCTCGCTGACGCGGATACCGATCAGGTTCTGGGCGTTCACATCGTCGGCTTCGGCGCAGGTGAAATGATCCACGAAGCTGCCGTCCTGATGGAATTCGGCGGCTCGTCGGAAGACCTGGGCCGCACCTGCCACGCTCACCCGACCATGTCGGAAGCGGTCAAGGAAGCTGCTCTGGCGACCTTCGCCAAGCCAATCCACGCCTGATCGAATTTTCGGATCTGACGTTGAAAAGGCCGGGCCAACGCCCGGTCTTTTTATTTGGCCGGGACGTTTCGTGAAAGCCATCCCACGGTTTGACGAGGGGATCCAGGCCTGGGATGGGGGAGGTAGGCGTCGAGGAGCGCGCGAATGTGCCTTGATCACGAAGCCGTGAGAAAGCTTTGCATTCGGACGTGAGGCCCCTAGGTCACCCCCATGCAAAAACGCGCTATAGTTGATGTCAAGCCGAGCCGCTTGGCGCCGGAAGGGAGACCGTCTCCATGACCTGCAAACTCGTGACCCGCCGCACTCTCGTTACCTCAGCCGCTGCGACACTGGTTGCCGCAGCTTCTCCACGCCTTCTCGTTCCTGCGCAAGCCAAGGGCGTCGAGCCGACCCGTTCCATGCGCGGCGGCTCGAACAACTACCGGCCCGGGACACCGGTCGTCGACAGGATTGGCGGCGGAGGCTTCTGGATGACAGGCACCGTCCGGCGGGCCGGCGACGGCGCCCCGCTCGCGGGACAGCGCATTCAGATCTGGGCCCATACCACCGAAGGGCACGAGCGCGATCCGCAGAGCCACGGTGCGACCCTAACGGATGCAAACGGAGAGTTCCGGCTCGAAATGCCGCAGATCGTCCCGGCGTTCGGTCAACCGCACGGGCATCTGGCCTATGACAGCGGCGACTTCGAAACCGTGTTCCTGCGGCCCGTGATGGCAAGTGCCCGGGATACCAGCCTGGAAGCCCATTTCGTCCTTCAGCCTGTCTGACCAACACGGGATGCTCCCCGAATGACATCTGTGCGCGCGGCCCTGATCTGGACAGCTGTCGTGCTGATCATCGCCGCGCCAATTGCGGCGGCAGCAATGAGCCCTCTGCTGCAATGGCGCCAGCCGGTCTACATCGTGGCCGGGTTTGCCGGTGTGATGGCAATGGCGCTGCTCCTGCTGCAGCCTTTGCTCGCGGGCGGATATTTGCCCGGGCTTGCCGGGCTCAAAGGGCGGCGCCTTCACCGCTGGATTGGCGCGATCCTTCTGGCGGCCATCGTCGTTCATGTCGGCGGGCTCTGGATCACCAGTCCGCCGGATGTCGTCGACGCCCTTTTGCTGAGGTCGCCGACACCCTTCTCGGTCTGGGGTGTTGCTGCCATGTGGGCGCTCGTTGGAGCGGCGCTTGTGGCCCTTGTCCGGCGTCGCCTGCGTATTGCTCCCCGGACATGGCGCCAGTTTCATACCGGCCTTGCGATCGTCGTTGCCGCGGGCAGTGTCGTTCATGCCATGCTGATCGAGGGCACGATGGGAACCGCCACGAAGGCGTTGCTCTGCCTCGCGGTTCTCGTGGCGATGATCAAGACGGTCACGGATCTCCGCGTCTGGACAGTCCGCGGTCGCAGCAAGGACTGAGGGGCAAAAAAGACCTCTTCAGGGGCCTTTTGATGCTCAGTACATGGTCTTGAGATACTCGGCCTCGAGATCGGCGTCCTTCTTGCGCATCTCATCCATATCGGTAGGCGCTCCTGTCGTCTGATCGAGCAGCATCTGCATCAGTGATGGCAGCTGGCTGCGGTCCTGCCGATGCTCCGGATCCCACAGCCGGGAGCGGCGGAACGCCTTGGCGCAATGGAGAAAGGCCTCCCGGATCCTGATCACGATGGCGCTTCGGGGACTACGGCCATTGACCGCCAGGGCTTCGAGCAGGCCCGGCTCGGTGACGATGCTTGCCTTGCCGTTGATCCGAAGGGTTTCATCGAAACCGGGAATCATGAAAAGCATCCCCACATTCGGATTGGCGACGATGTTCACGAGCGTGTCGAGACGGTTGTTGCCGGGCCGGTCCGGTATCGCCAGAGTGTGCCAATCGATGATCTTGACGAAACCCGGTGCGTCGCCGCGCGGGCTGACGTCGGCGCTTCCGTTCGGTCCTTGCGTACCGATGCAGACAAAGGACGACAGTCTGATGAAGTCTTCGGCGTGCCGGTCGAGACCGTCCATGCATTTCAGGGATGCCAAGGTATGTGTTGCCTCATACAGGGCGCGCAGAGAGGCCTCGTCGGAAACGACGTGTTCCGGATCTATCTTGAAGTCCCTCATCGTATTGCCTTTCAAAAAAGCGGCGAGCCGGAAATCATCCGGTTGGCATCTAAAGGTGCAGAATATCAACAATGAGGTACGTACATCAAAAATACCAGGACTGTCAATTTCCGCGAGGAGGCAAGGCAACAGTCCGGGGTTTCAGCGCCCGGCTTCGGCAAGCCGGAGGGCCGTTTCCTCCTTGGCAGTTCGGATGACGATCATTGTGAAGAAACGAGCGACATTGTGCTGGTCGCGGAACAGCCTGTCGCAAAGGGCATCGAATTCTTCCATGTCATGCAGGCGCATCATGAGGACCACATCCGTTTCGCCGGTCACCGCATAGGCATGGGAAACCGCCGGCTCCCTGGTGGCAATGTCCAGGAACCGGCGCATGTGCTGTTCGCCGTGCAGCTTGAGCTCAACAGTGACGAGGGCCTTGATCGCACGCCCCGCCTTTGCCGGATTGAGGATGGCGACGATCCGCTCGATCACGCCCGTCTTGCGCAGGCGTTGGATGCGGCGCAGACAGCTCGACGGCGACAGGCCGACTTCCTCCGCCATGTCGACGTTGGTGCGCCCGGCGTCGCGTTGCATGAGATTGAGGATTTTGCGGTCGATACGGTCCATTTCAGGAGCATAACCGTTAGAAATGGCCTTGCAATAAAATTGCACTTCAACGCAATCTTTGACCAAAAATGCGAAGGACTTCGGAGTATCAAACCGGGGTCATTTCATGGGAGCACACGATGGCAAGGTTTGATCTGGTCAAGGAGAAGACGCGCGAAACGGTAGAGGTCTACTGGCTGCTCGCCCGCATCATGATCCCCATTGCGATCGCGACGGAAGTCCTGTCCAGGATGGGGGTGATCAAGGCCATCGCCCCGGCGCTCGAACCGGTGATGGGCATCGTCGGCCTGCCGCCGGAACTGGGTCTCGCCTGGCTGACCGGTATTCTCGTCGGCATCTGGGGCGCGCTGCCGCTGGTCTACACGCTTGTCGATCCAGCGTCGTTGACCGTGGCCGATGTGACGATCTTCTCATCCCTCCTGCTTTTTGCCCACGGTCTTCCGATGGAGCAGAAGATCATCCAGCAGGCGGGCCCGGGAATGACGGCCACGACCATCGTCAGGATCGCTGGAGCGTTGCTCTATGGCTTCATCCTGCACAGGATCTGCGAGGCGACCGGCTGGCTGTCCGAACCCGTCGATCCGACATGGATTCCGATGACGGCAACCACAGACTGGACCCAGTTCTTCTACGGTCTGGGCGAAACCATGGTCTGGATGCTGGTCATCCTCGTTGTGCTCGTATGGGGACTCGAACTGCTGAAAGCCAGCGGCATCCTGAAGCTGATCATGACGGCCCTGTCGCCAATCCTGCGCCTTGCGGGCATCAAGGGCGAAGCCGGACACCTGACCGCCGTCGGCCTGTTTCTCGGCATTTCCTACGGCGCCGGGCTGCTCATCCGCGAGGCACGCAGCGGCCTGGTTTCACCGCGCCAGATTTTCCTCTCCTGCGTCTTCATGGGCTTTGCCCACAGCGTGATCGAGGACACGCTGATCATGATTGCGATCGGGGCCGACGTTCACGGTGTGGTCACCGGCAGGGTCATCTTCGCAATCATCGCTACCGCCATCATTGCCGGCCTTCTGAACAGGCTGGAAGAAAAGCCCTTCTTCGCCCGTATCCTCCGCCAGCAAGGTGCTCACGCTGAAGGGTAAGGGCTGAAAGCAGAATGCGATGCCTTCAAAGAGATTAATCGCCGAACTGGACGGATTGTGCTAAGCGGGCCTTGCAATTTTTGCTTACTTTCCTGTTAGATTTGACAGGTATTTTTTGATGACTTGTTTCGGGGGGCGAAACGTGTTTTTCAGCCGGAAATTTTTTACGGGCTATGGATCCAGGCGCTGCAAGATACTTCTTATGGGGTGTTGCCTCGGTTTTTTGGCGCTTGGTCCTGTAGAAGAGGCGGACGCTTACGTCCTTCGGACAGCTGGTGCCCAGAATGCGATCACGCCCAGGATCATCACCTCAGAGGCAACCGGCCGCATCTCTGGAGACACAATAGCCTTCAATTGGGATTATGATGCGTCGACACCGTTTGCCGTCGGCGACCGCCTCGAATTTTCACTAAGTTCAGGGGCGACCTTTGCCGACAGCACCTATACGCTGGAAGGTGATGAGGGCGGCGCCGGCACCGGCGATTTGTCAGGCTCGACACTGCTGACTACTTCCCCCAATGGTCGGTCCACGATCGTCTTTCAGCTTAAAGCCACTTCGGGAACGTACCCTCTGGAAGATCAGGAGGGCGTGATCCTGAGCGGGGCAAGCATCGCGGGGCAACTTACCAATGTGAATCTTCCGCAGGTTCCTGGCGTCGACATCTATCTGACCGCTACCTTGCGCGACGCCTCCAACAACCTCAAAGGCTCTGCCACGGTCTTGCTGTTCGACAATACGCTGCAACGTATTTCAGATCAGGACTATCAGGCGGAAATTCAGAGCGTCCTGGCGACCCATATGACGAGCCTGACCAGTCAAAGCGTAGGTCTCGCCGGCCTTATGACCAATCAGGGCTTTGGCGACGGGGGCAGCAATTTCTCAGGTCTCTTTGGCGAGTATGGCCAGATCGCCAATGCCTTCTTCGCAACTTCGGGACTTTCCTTTCCAGGCTCCATCAATATCTCGGGTGGTCAAGGCGCCTTTGCAGCTAGTCTGAACCAACTGAGGGCGGCGAAAGGCATGCGGATGGCGGAAGGCGATCGTACTTCCGACGGAGAGGAGCCGAGCCCGATCAATGTCTGGATCAAGGGGCGCTGGGAAGCGGCAAGGGATTCCCGCAGCTCCACCACCATCGAAGCTGATTTCGGTGTCGTCTACACTGGCATTGATTATCGGGTGACGGAAAACACACTTGTCGGCGTATTGGCTCAGGCGGACTTCTATTCAAATACCTCTACCCTCAATAACGGCAAAGGGTACGGTGTAGGCTGGATGTTCGGTCCCTATTTCGTCACGCGTCTCGATGACCGCTTGATCTGGGACGGCCGGGTCAGCTGGGGATTGGCGAAACACCATTTCAAGTTGAACGGACCGAAGTGGGATGAGTTCGATAGCGCGCGCTGGCATTTCGAGACAAATCTAACCGGTCAGTTCGCCTATGAGGGATGGGACATCAATCCCTCGCTTGGCTTGAGCTACTTTGCCGAGCAGCAAGAGAGCTTTACGAGCGTCAACGGCACTGTTGTCGGTGCACAGACCGTGGACTACGGCAGCTTCAAGTTCGGCCCGGAGGTTTCCCGGGATGTGTTCAAGTCCGATGGCGTCAACGTACGCCTGCACACCGGTCTCAGAGGGATATGGGACTTCAGGGTTCCGGACAGCCTTCAATCCGGCAACGGTGTGCTGGGAAGCGAGCATTTCCGTGCCCGCTTCGAACTGGGCGGGAGCGTCAAGCTCGACGATTTCGGCGACCTCTATGGCCGCTATGCCGTCGACAGCACCGGTTCAGGGGACTACATGGCGCACAGTGTGGAAGTGGCGCTGAACGCACCGATCCGGCTTGGCAGTTCTCGCCGAACCGCCAGCCTGTCGGGGGCATTCAATCAGTCGCTGGGTGAGGATGTGGCCAGCAAGGTCAATCTCAAGCTGGTCGTCCCGCTCCACTAGCTGCGGCGTTTTTCTGCGGCGCTTCAGGTTTCTTTTTGCCATCTTGAGGCGGCCACGATCAGTCTTGGCCGCTCAATGCTCCCCCTCACACAGCCGGTGGTCGGCAAAGGCTTTCAGGATGGAGCAGTCGGCGGCGGTGTGGCCGCCATCACAGCTCGCCGAGATGCGCGCAAGCTCACTCTCCAGCTTCTGCAGCCGGGCAATCCTCTCACGCACGGCAACCAGCTGCTCGGCAGCAATCCGGCTGGCATCGGCGCACGGGCGTTCGGGATGAGCGCTCAGGTCCAGAAGACGGCGGATCGCCTCCATCGGCAGGCCTAGATCCCGGCAGTGACGGATGAAGCCGAGGCGCTCAAGGTCTTCGTCGCGATAGCGCCGCTGGTTGCCTTCCGTGCGAACGGGGTCCTCGATCAGGCCTTCCTGCTCATAGTACCGAATGGTGGCGACCTTGACGCCGGTGCGCCGGGACAGATCTCCGATGGAATATTTCATAAGACCCTCTTGAACCTCTAGCCGCTAGAGGAATTACATAAGGAGGGAACCTGATGATTCCGAGACCACGGAGACGAGAAAATGGGCGCCTGCTGCGGGCATGATCACGGAGCCGCATTCGATGGCCTTTCGCCGGACTACAAGCGGCGGCTTTGGCTCGTCATCTTCCTGAACGCAGGCATGTTCCTGGTCGAGATGATCGCGGGCCAGGCGGCTGGTTCTAAGGCACTTCAGGCCGACGCGCTGGACTTCTTCGGCGACGCGGTGACCTACGGCATTTCCCTGGCGGTGATCGGCGCAAGCTTGAGGGTGCGGGCGAGCGCGGCACTCGCGAAAGGAATCAGCCTGTTGCTGATGGGCCTTTGGGTGGCCGGTTCGACCGGTTATCAGCTGCTCGTGCTGGGGGTTCCGCAGGCAGGCGTCATGGGCGCCGTCGGCTTCCTGGCGTTGCTGGTCAACCTGGTCAGCGTGCTGGTCCTGATGCGCTACAAGGACGGCGACGCGAACGTCCGTTCCGTCTGGCTCTGCTCGCGCAATGACGCCATCGGCAATGTTGCGGTCATGCTGGCCGCCCTCGGGGTCTGGGGTAGTCAGACCGCCTGGCCGGACCTGATCGTCGCGGCCCTCATGGCAGGGCTGTTCCTGTCCTCAGCCGTCCAGATCCTGAGGCAGGCGCTTGGCGAATTTCGCCACAGCGCCCACGCCTGAGCCGAGTTATTCGGCCTTGCCGCTCTCCGGCTCCGGTAGGATCAGTGGCGTCTTCACCGCATCGTCCGGAAGGTCGTTGGTGGCAATCGCGACATCCGAAAAATCGGTCTGTGCGACGGTCATCTTCGACTTTGCCTTGGCGGTCTTGGCCCATTCGCAGGCGCTCGCCGGGGCGGAAACAAGTGCGGTAACGCCAAGGGCTGCAATAACTGCTGTCATGACACGCATGGCTTTCCTCCATCGTGTGATCAGCCACGCACCATAGCGCAGCTTCCCCTAGGGTAGGCGATCTGGAGGGAAACGCAAGTTTGGGCGCTGCGGCTACTTGCGTGTCAGAGTGTAGCTCTGGATGGTATCGGGAAACTGAGGGTCGTGCTTGATGTCTGTGACGAAGGCGTCGAGCCGGTCGCCGAAGCCGCGCACGTCGATATTCTTGACACCGAGAAAGCCGACCAGGAGCACGTTCAGCCCGCCGCCGTCACGAAGTTCGGCCTTGGTCCATCCCCACTTGCAGTCTCGCGGCGAGCATTTAGTGAAGGCGCGGATCCGCGCATGAACCTGATCGTTGACGCACTTCGTCTCGATCTCGAGGCGGGAGAGTTCCTTCGGTTTCGCTTGCCCGTTGACCCAGATGCCGTGTTCGGGCAACGGGCAATAGATGCGAGCCTCCGCCTCTTCGCCAATGGGCATGAGCAGAGCGATAACGAAACACAGGAAAATGAAAGGACGCATTGCGGCATCTCCTTGGATCGGAGCCTGTCGTCAAAGCGTTAGGGAAACGTTAACGGCATTCTGGGGCCGTTCGACCGGTTCCACGCGGGGCGCGCATGAACTGCGAAGCCTCTGGCGCGGAACCTGATCGGAAATCTGGCGCAGGCCCGAAGGCCTGCCGAGCAATTAGCGCTTGCGAGCGCCCGGAGCCAGACCTTCGCGCTGAGCGAGCTTGCGCGCAGCCTTGCGGGCGCGGCGGACAGCTTCACCCTTTTCACGGGCGCGCTTTTCGGACGGCTTTTCGTAAGCACGGCGGGTCTTCATTTCACGGAAGACGCCTTCACGCTGGAGCTTCTTCTTCAGAACGCGAAGGGCTTGGTCGACATTGTTGTCACGAACGAGAACTTGCAAGATGTCTCCTTTGGTTGTTAGCGAATGCCGCTTCGACAAGCGATGCAGGCAGCATGAATTGACGGGCCGCGCGCGAGGGCGGGCCAGGAAGGCGCGACACTACCAAAATTTTCGCAGAATGCACCCCCTAATTGGCAGAAAACTTGCCGAAGTATGCGTTTTTTTGACCCGCGCCCCATATCAGCGCCTCGGATGGGCCTGGTCATAGGCCTCGAGCAACCGCGCGGCGTCGATTTCCGTATAGATCTGGGTGCTGGAAAGGCTGGCGTGGCCGAGAAGTTCCTGGATCGTCCTGAGGTCACCGCCGCCGGCAAGTAGATGAGTCGCAAAGGAATGGCGCAAGGCATGGGGTGTCGCGCTATCTGGAAGGCCGAGCGCCCCCCGGAGCTTTTCCATTGCCAGCTGGATCATGCGCGGATTGAGCGCGCCGCCGCGCGCACCTAGGAACAGAGGACCGTCGGCTTTCACCACATAAGGGCAGAGCTTCAGATACGCCTCTATCGCCTCCGGAACGGCTGGCAGGATCGGCACGATCCGCTCCTTGCCGCCCTTGCCGACAATGCGCAGGCTCTTCGTGCCGGTCTTGGGCGCCGTGCGCCCGGTCAGGGACAGGGCCTCGGAAATGCGAAGGCCGCAGCCGTAGAGCAGGGTCAGGACCGCTGCGTTGCGGGCCTCGATCCACGGCTCTGATTCCATGGCCAGATCGCCACTCGTCAGGTCGATCGCATCCTTGGCCGATACCGGCTTGGGAAGCGTTCTGGCCTGACGCGGCGGGCGAACCGCATCGGAAGCGGCGGCATTTATCTCGCCGCGCCGTTCCAGAAATTTCAGGAAGGACCGGATGCCGGCCATGCCTCTGGCGAGTGATCGGCTTTGAGCGCCGCCGCGCCGCCGTCTTGCCATGAAGGCGCGGAAATCGGCCGGCCGCAGGTCGCGAATGTCCTTCAATCCCGGCGCGCCGCCCAGATGGTCGGTGAGAAAGCGCAGGAACTGGCGAACGTCGCGCTCATAAGCGACCAGTGTCTTGTCCGAGAGGCGGCGCTCGTCCGACAGGTTGTCGAGCCAGCGGCCAAGCCGGTCGTTCAGGTCCGGCCTCGCGATCACCAGAAGGGCGTCGAGATCCGAACTCTTTGATGTGGCGGATGAAGGCATGGCGCAAATCCTAGCCTTCATCCGGTAGCAATCGGTTAACGATGCCTTTGCCTTAGCTACTCAAGCCGTACAGGGCGTTGCGCGCTTTTGTCCCAGCGCCAATCGGGTCCGGCGAAACAGGTCACGCCACCATGTTGGCGAAGGCGTGGTCCACAGGTTTTCCAGTCCTTTTCCCCAGCGACAAGCGCCTTGCCGGTAGGCGTGAGCGAGAAGGAAGTCTTGCCCCAGTTCTCCATCGAGAAGTCATTGTCCGAGCTGGCAAGGGCAGGATCGTCCGCATCGCGGAGCCTCAGAAGCGTTCCAAGGAACATGAGGTCGCCGTGATAGGGCAGCGGATCCCGTTCCCGCATGAACGCGGCAAAGATCCTGCCCCAGTTCATCGGTCCGTCCGAGAGGATCTGCAGCACGGTTTGCTCGGTGAAGGACAATCCGTTGCGGCTGTCGGGCAGCTCCTGAAGGTAGCGGGTCAGTGCGCCTGCGAGGAAGGGCAGGGCCGTTCGTTCTGTCTGCGACAGCACATGCAGTTCCGTCGGATCGGGCCTGATCAGAGCCTTCCAGACCGCCTCGGCGTCCTTGTAGGCGGCCTCCGGCACGGGCTTGCGTTCGCCATACATGTGCCGGAGAGCGGCAGGCGACAGCTGGCCTATCCCGATGAATTTTGCGATTCCGGGAAAGCTGTTCAGGCTGATCAGCTCGACCTTGCGCGCGGTTGCTCCGACCATATTCAGGCGGCGCAGGACCGTGACCAGCAAGAGCTGATCATAGGGGTCATGTTCGAACCAGAGGACGATCCGGCCGTAGGTGCCGGACGCGGCAACACGATCCTCTGCCTCGCGCAAGCGCTGAAGGTTCTCCTCTTCGTCCTGACCGGGATATTCGCCTGCAATGAAACGTGCGCGAGTGCGCAGTGCCTCAGGTCCCTCAAGCACTGGTCCCTGGCAGACCGGGTCCGCGGACATGAGAAAATCACCGGCAAATCCGGCCCGCTGCAATGCTCGCTCGATGTCGTTGCCACAACGAATATGAAGCGTCGCCATATCGGCGTCGGGAGCAGGCGCTTTTCCCTCGATCGCCTGCCGTGCCGCGTCGATCTCGCCGACATGACGTTTCAGTGCAGGCCAGCTTGGAAGTCCGGCTTCCCGTGCGATGACAAGCTGTGCGTCCGCCAGTTTGAGGTTCATGGCGTCGAGCTGCCTGGCTCGCGGATGATGGTTCATCAGGCGCTCCAGCGCGCCGGAATTTCCAGCGCGCGCAGCGTCGCGGAGCGCCTTGGCGTGTTTCTTCTGCAGATCGAGATTGAGGGAAAGATCGCTGGAACTCAGCAGCGGCAGGTCCTGCGCATCGCGCAAGTTATCAGTCATGGTGACCCCCGGGCTCGGTTGTCGTCCAGTGTCCGCCTCTCCGGATCGAGCGGGAATCGGAATGTGCGGGCGCGATAACGCCCGAATTCAAGTCGGCGTGCACAGCTTTCCGCGGACCGGAGGCCCCGCCGAGGGCTCATGACCGAGAATAGGTCACCTCGTCAGGACGGTGCAAGTGGCCTCTTTCAGGGCAAAGAAAAACCGGCCTCAGGGGAGGCCGGTTTCGTATTTGCATTTCGCAGGTGCGCGATGTCGATCAGATGATCTTCTGGCCGGTCTTCGCCCAGTCGGCGAGGAAGGCTTCCAGGCCCTTGTCGGTCAGCGGATGCTTGACCAGCGCCTTCAGGGTGGACGGCGGGATGGTCGCAACGTCAGCACCGACCAGCGCACATTCCTTGACGTGGTTCGGGGTGCGGATGGACGCTGCGAGGATCTGCGTGTCGAAATCGTAGTTGTCGAAGATCACGCGGATTTCCTGGATCAGGTCCATGCCGTCCAGGTTGATGTCGTCGAGGCGGCCAATGAACGGCGAAACGTAGGTTGCGCCGGCCTTGGCTGCCAGGAGCGCCTGGTTGGCCGAGAAGCAGAGCGTGACGTTGGTCTTGTGGCCCTTGCTGGTCAGCGCCTTGCACGCCTTGAGGCCGTCGAGGGTCAGCGGCAGCTTGATCACGACGTTGTCGGCGATCTTCACCAGTTCCTCGGCTTCCTTCATCATGCCGTCGAAGTCTGTCGCGGCGACTTCAGCGGAAACGTCTCCGTCGGTGATCTTGCAGATCTCGGCGATGACTTCCTTGAAATCGCGGCCGGACTTGGCGATCAGCGACGGGTTCGTGGTCACGCCGTCGAGCAGGCCGGTTGCGGCCAGTTCCTCGATTTCTGCGGTCTCGGCGGTGTCGACGAAAAACTTCATGGACTTGTGCTCCGTAGTGGGCGCCTCTAAAGGCACATCCGCCCCCTTCCGATCGGGAGCGGTTGAAACTCGTATCGTCGTCTCTTTACCGTAGGATGCGATCGAGAAGAACCCCCGATTCGCTTTGGGGGTGATTTATGCGGTGCGTACCTCAGAACGGCGCGGGCCGCTTTGCAGACAAGAATCGAGAGCGTGCCGGGTCGAAGCCGGCAGTGGAAAGTGAACGCCTTTGCTGTTCGACGACGATCCGGCCTTCAGGGAGACCATTGCCAGCGTGCTGGTCCCCGTGGCGGTGCCCAGACCCTATACATACCGCGTTCCACCGGGCGTTTCCGTCACGCCAGGGACGATCGTCCGCGTGCCGCTCGGCCCGCGGGAAGTGTTGGGCGCGGTCTGGGATGGTGAGCCGGATGCGGCGATCAATCCGAAGAAGCTAAAGGCGATCAGCCATGTTTATGAGCGCGCACGGCCGCTCGACGCCGACTTGCGCCGTTTTGTCGACTGGGTCGCAAACTGGACCCTGGCGCCGCCGGGCATGGTCCTGCGAATGGTGCTGCGCTCCGAGGAGGCACTCGAAGACGAGCCGCCGGTGGCAGGCGTGCGCAAGGTTGGGGACCGTCTTCCCGAAAGGTTGACCCCGGCCCGCAAGCGCGTCCTTGAAACGATGGAAGACGGCTTGGCCTGGACGAAAAGCGGTCTGGCCCACGCGGCCGGCGTCAGCCCGTCGGTCGTCGACGGGCTGGTCGACCAGCAGGTGCTCGAAATCGTTTCCATGCCGGCAGCCCCGCCGCCGCCCTTGCCTCAGGTGGATTTCGCCACAGTCAATCTGACCCCTTCACAGACGACAGCTGCCGAAGGCCTCGTCGCCAGTTTCGACAAGGGCTCTGCGGTTTCACTGATCGACGGCGTGACGGGATCCGGCAAGACAGAAGTCTATTTCGAGGCCATTGCCGAGGCGATCCGGCGCGAGCGGCAAGTCCTCGTGCTTCTGCCGGAAATCGCCCTGACCGAGCAGTTCCTTCGACGGTTCGAGAAACGATTCGGTGTCTATCCGTCCGAATGGCACTCGGAGATCACGCCCAAGAACCGCGCCCGTGTCTGGCGCGGGGTCGCGAGCGGTGACGTGCGGGTCGTGATCGGGGCGCGCTCGGCGCTGTTCCTGCCGTTCTGCGACCTGGGGCTGATCGTGGTCGATGAAGAGCATGACGGCGCGTTCAAGCAGGACGACCGGGTTCCGTATAGTGCCCGCGACATGGCGGTCGTTCGCGGACATCTGTCGAAGTTTCCGGTGATCCTCGCCAGTGCGACCCCGTCCGTTGAAAGCCGGGTCAATGCAGACCTCGGCCGCTACACCAGATACGAGTTGCCCGAGCGCGCAACTGGCGCCGACATGCCGGAACTCAAGGCGATCGACATGCGCCACGAGGGCCCCGACAAGGGCCGCTGGATCGCGCCCGAGCTGCTGGAGGCGATGAAGGAGACCTTTGCTGAAGGTTCGCAGACGCTTCTGTTCCTGAACCGGCGCGGATACGCACCACTGACGCTTTGCCGCACCTGCGGTCACCGGTTCCAATGTCCTCACTGCAGCAGCTGGCTGGTCGAGCACCGGTTCCAGGGACGTCTCGTCTGTCACCATTGCGGTCATTTCGAGAAGGTTCCGCCCAGTTGCCCGAGCTGTTCTGCCGCCGATTCTCTCGTGGCCTGTGGACCGGGTGTGGAAAGAATCGCCGAGGAGGTCGAGGATCGTTTCCCGCAGGCGCGCACGCTCATCCTCTCCTCGGACCTTCCGGGAGGCCCGGAGCGGCTGCGACGGGAGATGAAGATCGTCGAGGAGGGCGGTGCCGACATCGTCATCGGCACGCAGCTCGTCGCCAAGGGGCACAACTTTCCGAAAATGAAGGTCGTCGGTGTCATCGACGCGGATCTGGGTCTTGCTCATGGCGATCCGCGTGCGGCCGAAAAGACGTTCCAGCTTTTGGCGCAGGTGACCGGACGCGCTGGGCGTGTGACCGGCGGCGGCCGCGGTTTTCTGCAAACCTATTCGCCGGACCATCCGGTGCTGAGAGCCCTGATGTCTCAGGATCGCGATGCTTTTTATGCAGCCGAGATAGAGGCGCGCCGAGCCGCGGGGCTCCCCCCGTTCGGGCGTCTTGCCGCGATTGTCGTATCGGGCGCCGACAGGCATCTGACCGAGGGTCTTGCCCGGGATCTCGCACGGGCCGCCCACCCGGATCCGGCCGTCACTGTCCTGGGACCCGCCGAAGCGGCGCTGGCCATGGTGCGGGGGCGCTTCCGGTTCCGGCTGCTTTTGATGGCGCCGCGCCAATATGATCTGCAGGGTTATATAAGGAGCTGGCTGGCGCAGGGGCCGCGTCCCGTGAAGGGCATGCGCGTCCAGGTCGATATCGATCCGCAGCACTTTTTATGACATCGGGAGAAAAAACAGCCCGAAATGGCGCTCTACCGCCTTTAGGTGAAGTTGCATGCGCAGAAACCCTGTGCTAATTGAGGCGCGGCTTTGGGGGAACGGTTCTGCCGTCTTACCTTCTGACCCTGAATTCGTTAATTATTTCAAAGACTTGCCGCCAATACTGGTCGACGGGGCTTTGAAATGCGTCAGAGAGCTCGGACCTGGTGACTGACAACGTATCTCTCGTATCCGGCGTGGCAAAGCGGTATGCGTCCGCCCTCCTCGATTTGGCCGAGGAAACTGGTGTGACCGCCGACGTGGAACGGGATCTTGGTGCTTTTGAGGGATTCCTCAAGGAGAGCGCCGATCTCGACCGTCTCGTGAAGAGCCCCGCATTCAGCGTTGAGGAGCAGCTTGCTGCCCTGACTGCGCTTCTAGACAAGGCGAAGATCTCCGGTCTCGCCGCAAATTTCGTGAAGCTGGCGGCGCGCAATCGGCGCCTGTTCGTGCTTCCCGACATGATCAAGGCCTTCCGCGTCCTGCTCGCTGAAAAGCGTGGCGAGACGACGGCCGAGGTCACTTCCGCAGCAGCGCTGTCGGATGATCAGGTCGCTGCCCTGAAGGAAGCGCTCTCCGCGTCTTCGGGCAAGTCCGTAAACATCTCGGCGAAGGTTGATCCTGCTCTGATCGGTGGCCTGGTGGTCAAGATCGGTTCGCGCATGATCGACACGTCGCTGCGTACCAAACTCAATTCACTCAAGTTCGCGATGAAAGAGGTCGGCTGATGGATATTCGGGCCGCGGAAATTTCCGCTATCCTCAAGGACCAGATCAAGAGCTTTGGCCAGGAAGCCGAAGTTTCTGAAGTCGGTCAGGTGCTGTCCGTCGGTGACGGTATCGCCCGTGTGTATGGTCTGGACAACGTTCAGGCTGGTGAAATGGTCGAATTCCCGGGCGGTATCCGGGGTATGGCTCTGAACCTGGAAAGCGACAACGTTGGTGTCGTTATTTTCGGTTCCGACCGCGACATCAAGGAAGGCGACACGGTCAAGCGTACCGGCGCCATCGTGGAAGTCCCGGTAGGCAAGGGCCTGCTCGGCCGCGTTGTCGACCCGCTCGGCAACCCGCTGGACGGCAAGGGCCCGATCGAAGCGACGGAAAAGCGCCGCGTCGACGTCAAGGCTCCGGGCATCCTGCCGCGTAAGTCGGTTCACGAGCCGATGTCCACCGGCCTCAAGGCAATCGACGCCCTGATCCCGGTTGGCCGTGGTCAGCGCGAGCTGGTGATCGGTGACCGTCAGACCGGTAAGACCGCCATCATCCTCGACACCTTCCTGAACCAGAAGCCGCTGCACGCTGGCAAGGACGAAGATGCAAAGCTGTACTGCATCTACGTTGCTGTCGGTCAGAAGCGCTCCACGGTCGCACAGTTCGTGAAGACCCTGGAAGACGCCGGCGCTCTGGAATACTCCATCGTTGTTGCCGCTACCGCGTCCGACGCAGCTCCGCTGCAGTTCCTGGCGCCGTTCGCAGGCTGTGCGATGGGTGAGTACTTCCGTGACAACTCCATGCATGCTCTGATCGGCTACGACGATCTGACCAAGCAGGCCGTTGCTTACCGCCAGATGTCCCTGCTGCTCCGCCGTCCGCCGGGACGTGAAGCATTCCCAGGCGACGTTTTCTACCTGCACTCCCGTCTTCTGGAGCGTGCAGCGAAGCTGAACGACGATCATGGCAAGGGCTCCCTGACCGCACTTCCGGTCATCGAAACCCAGGGCAACGACGTTTCCGCGTTTATTCCGACCAACGTGATCTCGATCACCGATGGCCAGATCTTCCTGGAAACCGACCTGTTCTACCAGGGTATCCGCCCGGCTGTTAACGTCGGTCTGTCGGTTTCCCGCGTGGGCTCGTCCGCTCAGATCAAGGCGATGAAGCAGGTTGCAGGTCCGATTAAGGGTGAGCTCGCCCAGTATCGTGAAATGGCCGCCTTCGCCCAGTTCGGTTCCGACCTCGACGCCACGACCCAGCGCCTGCTGAACCGTGGTGCGCGTCTGACCGAGCTGCTGAAGCAGCCGCAGTTCTCGCCGCTCAAGACCGAAGAGCAGGTTGCAGTGATCTTCGCCGGCGTGAACGGCTACCTGGATCCGCTGCCGGTCGGTCGCGTTCGTGAATTCGAGGAAGGTTTCCTCCTGTTCCTGCGCGGTGAGCACAAGGAGCTCCTGGACGCGATCTGGGAAAAGAAGGCTCTCGATGACGAACTGACGGGCAAGCTGAAAGCTGCGCTCGAAACGTTCTCCAAGAACTTCGCCTAAACGCAGTCGGGATAAGGAGCAGGGGCGGCCATGCCGAGCCTGAAGGACTTACGAAACCGCATCGCTTCAGTGAAGGCGACGCAGAAAATCACCAAGGCCATGCAGATGGTGGCCGCGGCGAAGCTGCGTCGTGCTCAGGAAGCTGCGGAGGCCGCCCGGCCCTATGCTGAACGCATGGAGCAGGTGCTGGCCAACCTCGCGGTCGCCTTTGAGGGCCGTGATGACGCACCGAAGCTGATGTCCGGCACGGGCAGCGACCAGGTTCATCTCCTGGTCGTCGCCACTGCCGAGCGCGGTCTTTGCGGTGGTTTCAACACCAACATCGCAAAGCTGGCACGCGAGAAGGCGCGGTCTCTGATTGCCCAGGGCAAGACGGTGAAAATCCTCTGCGTTGGCAAGAAGGGCTACGACGCCATCAAGCGTGAGCTCGGCAAGCACGTGATCGAGACAATCGAGCTGCGCGGCGTGAAGAACGTCGGCTTTGCCAATGCGAACGAGATCGGCAGCAAGATCCTGTCGATGTACGCCGCTGGCGAATTCGATGTCTGTACGCTGTTCTACTCCCAGTTCCAGTCGGTGATCGCTCAGATCCCGACGGCCCAGCAGCTGATCCCGGCCGACCTGCCGGCTCAGGCTGAAGGTCAGGAAGGCGGCGCTTCGGCTGTCTACGAATACGAGCCGGATGAAGCAGGCATTCTTGCCGATCTTCTTCCGCGCAACATTTCTGTTCAGATCTTCCGGGCACTGCTTGAAAACGCAGCGTCCGAGCAGGGGGCACGTATGTCCGCAATGGACAACGCGACCCGCAACGCCGGTGATATGATCGACAAGCTGACGATCAACTACAACCGCCAGCGTCAGGCGCAGATCACGACGGAACTGATTGAAATTATCTCGGGCGCTGAAGCGCTCTAAGAGCATCCCGCGTTCTTTCGAACGCGGACAAGATGTTCTGGAACTTTAATTCGATCAACCTTCCGCTTCCTGCGCTAGAGCAGGAGGCGGGTTGATCTAGACGGATCGAGGATTAGGGATATGGCTGACAAAATAGTCGGACGCGTCACCCAGGTCATCGGCGCCGTTGTCGACGTCAAGTTCGATGACCATCTGCCGCTGATCCTGAACGCTCTTGAAACTGACAACCAGGGCACACGTCTCGTGCTCGAAGTTGCTCAGCACCTGGGCGAGAACACGGTACGCACAATCGCGATGGACGCCACCGAGGGTCTGGTTCGCGGTCAGGAAGTTGTCGATACGGGCTCCGCAATCGCGGTTCCGGTTGGTGACGGCACCCTGGGTCGCATCATGAACGTCATCGGTGAGCCGGTCGACGAAGCTGGTGAAATCCCGCACGAAACCAAGCGTGCGATCCACCAGGAAGCCCCGGAATTCATCGAGCAGTCGACCGAAGCAGAAATCCTTGTAACGGGCATCAAGGTCGTCGACCTTCTGGCTCCGTATGCAAAGGGCGGCAAGATCGGCCTGTTCGGCGGCGCCGGCGTTGGCAAGACCGTTCTGATCATGGAACTGATCAACAACATCGCTAAGGCGCACGGCGGTTACTCCGTGTTCGCAGGCGTTGGTGAGCGTACCCGTGAAGGTAACGACCTTTACTGGGAAATGATCGAATCGGGCGTGAACAAGGAAGGCGGCGGAGAAGGCTCCAAGGCTGCACTCGTTTACGGCCAGATGAACGAGCCCCCCGGAGCACGTGCCCGCGTTGCACTGACCGGTCTGACCATCGCGGAAGACTTCCGTGACAAGGGCCAGGACGTTCTGTTCTTCGTCGACAACATTTTCCGCTTCACCCAGGCAGGTTCGGAAGTGTCCGCTCTGCTCGGCCGTATTCCTTCGGCCGTGGGCTATCAGCCGACGCTGGCAACCGACATGGGCGCCATGCAGGAGCGCATCACGACCACCACCAAGGGCTCGATCACCTCAGTGCAGGCCGTTTACGTTCCGGCCGATGACTTGACCGACCCGGCGCCGGCATCGACCTTCGCCCACCTGGATGCAACGACGGTTCTGAACCGCTCGATCGCTGAAAAGGGCATCTACCCGGCAGTGGATCCGCTGGACTCCACGTCCCGTATGCTGAGCGCCAACATCATCGGCGAAGAGCACTACGAGACCGCACGTGCGGTTCAGGGAACCCTGCAGCGCTACAAGGCCCTTCAGGACATCATCGCGATCCTGGGCATGGACGAATTGTCTGAAGAAGACAAGCTCACCGTTGCCCGCGCTCGTAAGATCGAACGCTTCCTGTCCCAGCCGTTCTTCGTGGCTGAAGTCTTCACCGGTTCTCCGGGCAAGCTCGTTGCTCTGGAAGACACCATCAAGGGCTTCAAGGGCCTCGTCAACGGCGAGTACGATCACCTTCCGGAAGCAGCCTTCTACATGGTTGGCTCCATCGACGAAGCGATCGAAAAGGCACAGAAGCTGGCTGCGGAAGCTGCCTAATTCTCTTTCGGACCGGGCGCAGAAACTGTGCCCGGTTCAGCCTCTTTGATGGCGCTGTCTGCCATCAGCAAAACAAGACTGACAAGGAAGACGCCAAATGGCTGAACTTTTCCAGTTTGAGTTGGTCTCGCCGGAGCGCCAGCTCCTGTCCGAACAGGTTCTGGAAGTCATCATTCCGGGAACCGAAGGCGAGTTTGGCGTTCTGAAGAACCACAGCCCGTTCATGTCCACCATCAAGCCGGGCATCCTCAAGGTCCGCAAGGACGGCGGTGCACTGACCGAGTACTTCGTTCGCGGCGGCTTTGCCGATGTAGCGCCGGGCGGACTGACCGTTCTGGCGGAACAGGCGATCCCGGTTTCCGAAATCAGCGCCGACGACCTGGCTGCGCAGATCAAGGATGCCGAGGAAGACGTTGCCGACGCAAAGGACGACGAAGCCAAGCAGAAAGCCGAACAGGCGCTGACGCAGCTTCGCGATGTGGCTGAGGCCCTCAAGGCAGCCTGATCAGGCTCGAAACACTCCCGTCACGGGATCATCAGACGCGGTCTTCGGGCCGCGTTTTTTGTTGGTGTGAAGGCGATCGGCAGCCGGGGGCGGTCACGCCCTTCTGGCCACCTGTGTAGGCTCTTCTTCCTGCTGAAAGAACTGGAAGCCGTTCCTGCCGAGTTTCTTGGCCCGATAGAGCGCGGTATCGGCTTGCTTGACGATTGCCTTGGGATCTACGTCGCCCGGAACGATCGCGGCGATACCAATGCTGCCGCCGACGCTCAGGTCATGACCGAGGCAGCGGAAAGGCGAATTCAGCTTCTTCACGATTCGGTCTGCTATCACCGCAACGATTGCGTCCGATGAACCAGAGCCTGCAAGGATGATGGCAAACTCGTCACCGCCCAACCGGGCGATCAGGTCGGAATTCCGAACGCATTCCTTCAGCCGGCCTGCTACCTGCCTGAGAAGATCGTCACCGGTATCATGGCCAAAGGTATCGTTGACTGGTTTGAAGTGATCCAGGTCGATCGTGAGAAGATGGCCGTGTTTGCCCTCGGCAGCCGCCGCCGATAGGGTCTCGTCCAAGGTGGTATTGAAGAGCGTTCTGTTGGCCAGGCCGGTCAGGGGATCGTGGTGTGCTGCGAATTCGATCTTTGCGGCAGCCTGTTCCTGTTCGGTGACATCTTCATGGGTACCAATCCAGCCGCCATCCGGCATGGGCGCGTGTACAGCACGGATAACCTTTCCGTTAGGATGCGGAAATTTGTGACGGACGACATCGCCGGATCTGAGCCGGTCCTGCAGATCCGCGACGTGCTGCTCGATATCGCCATCGAATTCGTTCCGATCCTTTTCCGCCTGCAAAAGTTCCGCAAGCGACGCGCCAGCATAAATTTCTCCCTCCGGCTTACCGAAAATGTCGATGTATCTCTGGTTCCAGAGAACCAGGCGAGCATCACCGTCGAAAACGCTCACGCCTTGGTTCATGTTTGCCAGGATTGCTGCAACCTGGTCGGCATGACGCCGAATTTCCTGCTCTCTTTGCGCGCTCAGTCCCTCTAGACGCTTGCGTTCGCTAACATCGAAGAAACTGGAAACGATGCTACCGTCCGGCAGCATGACGCCGCGAATTTCCAGGTCTTTGCCGTCTGGACTTTTTCGTTCGTACAGATACGGATCGACACGCTGAATGGCCACCAGCTTATCGTTCAACACCTGCTCAGGGTCGCCGGGGCCATAGTCTCCCCGATGGGCCAGATACCGCGCGATGTCGCTGAGTTCCGCTTTCTCCTCGATAAATTCTTGCGGCAGCGCCAGCAGCTTTTGAAACTCGTCATTGCAGACCGCCAGGCGTTTGCGTTGATCGTAATACACAAGGCCACCGGGCATGTTGTTCACGATCGCCTGCAGCGTATCTAGCTGCGATTTCGCCTCGGTGATATCTGTCAGCGTGATGACAACAAGGCCATCATCGATCCCACCCGATCCAGCCACCAACGCGGCGTCCATCCGGAGCCATACTTTCTCCGGGCTATCGGCGTATTCAACGCTCATGACGGTATCGTTCAGGCGTGAAGGTTCCGCCAGTGCGACGACAAACGGGTTGGCAAATCCTGCGAGACCAGCGTCTTCGAATGTAAAGGTCATTCTCAGATCGTGGGCCGATGTGCCAAGTAATGCGTCCTCGCTGGACCCCAACAGTTTTTCGCCCACGGGATTGATGGACACAATTTTCCCGCACCGGCTAAGTACCAGCACCCCTTCGCCGACGCATTCGAGGGTGGTCCGCTGGATTGCTTCTGATTGCATGAGCGAGCGTTCGGCAGTCTTCCGGCTGGTTATGTCGAGAAAGCTGATGACATACCGTCCGTTTGGCAGAGGCGTGATACGGGACTCCATGACGGTCCCATCTTGGGTCTCCCGCTCCATAACCGTCGGCTTTTTGTGTGCGTAGGCTTTTTCGTAGCGTGCTCGCGCAAGGGTTTCCGGGTCGCCCGGGCCATAGTCGCCACGCTCAGCGAGATAGATCATGTAGTCCAGCATCGGGAGCTGTTGCTGGATCATCTCTTCGGGAAAATTGAAAAAGTCCCGGAATGCGTCGTTGCAGGCCAGCAGCCGCATATCGTGATCATGATAGGCGAGCGCACCGGGAAAGTTGTCGAAAATGGCCTGGACCATCTCTGACTGTTGCTTGCGGTGCGTAATGTCCTGGAAACTGCCGACAAAGCGGGCGATCTCGCCGTCATGAAAGATCGGTCGCCCCACGGCGCGGACCCAGATGTCGCGCCCTTTCGCCGTCCTGAACGGCAACTCAAGGTCCCATCCCGTTCCGTTTTCAGTGGCGCTCTCGACTGCCGCGGTAATGATCTTCCCACTTTCTCCCGGATAGAAGTCGAGCGCCTGCTCGACCGTGGGGGTGAAGTCCGGGTCTACCTCGTGGATCTCACGGGTCTTATCGGTCCAGGAGAGGCTTCCGGTAGAAGGGTCGAGTTCCCAGCCGCCGACGCCTGAAACATTGGTGATCTCCTGCAGAAGGTCACTTTCACGCATAGCGGCGGCCTTATCCAGTCTCGCCTGCTCAAGCGCCTGATTGAGTTGGCCTGAGGTTTCGTGTGCCTTGAGAAGAGCCTCGACAACACGTGACATTCTCTGAAGCTGATTCAACTGCTGTTGGCTTGGCCATTTCGGCTCGTCGCCGATGACACAAAGGGTACCGAGGTTGTGCTCTCCATCGAGTGAGAGCGGCACACCCGCGTAGAACCGGATGTGCGGAGCACCTGTCACGAACGGATTGGTCTTGAAGCGTTTGTCGCAATGAGTGTCGGGAACGACCAGCGGCTCCCTGGAAAGGATCGTATGCTGGCAAAAGGAGATATTCCGCGGAGTTGTTTCCAGATCGAGACCGGTACAGGCCTTGAACCATTGGTGGTCTGTATCAACCAGGGAAACCAGGGCGATCGGACATTCGAAGATGTCGGCGACCGCCGCGACAACATCATCGAACTCGGCCTGGCGCTTCGTCCCGATGATTGACAGTGCATGCAGGGCATCCAACCGCGAATTCTCGTTGTCTGGATAGACTGCCAGCATGTGCGACGCTTCCTGCTCTGCGGCGCGAGGGCGCCTCTGTAAATAGAAATACGTACATCGGCTAGGTAAAGTAAGAGTTTAATTAGTGGAATTAGTGAGCGAACTAAGCGGGAAAGAAATATTGCATCGGTAAAACTATCAGTATTTCTATGGAGGCCGAAATTCTCAAAGACTGAATACCCGATCGCGGGCTCGCTCGCTCAATGAAACAAAAAACCCGGCCTTGCGGGCCGGGTTCGAATGACGCGATGGGGCGCGTGTGTATCTCGCTGATCAGGCGGCGATGCGCTTGAACGAGGTGTTCATGCCGCCGGAGCGGCTACGGCGACGCTCTTCCGGCGGAATGTAGACGATTGAGCGATGGTCGTCGCAATAGGAGACGCCCGGCTCGACGCGGTTCGAGCAAGGGAACGTGTAGCTGCCGGCATCGCCTTCTGCCCATTTGCAGCAGCCAGGACGCGGGAGGCTCAAAGTATCCATCGTATTTTCCTTTTTGTTCGTGCGCACGCGCAAAAGCGTTCGAGCATCCAAACCCTGGATCCGAACAGCGAGTGTCGTTTGACGGAATGTTCAATGCAGAGGCAAATCTGCAGCCAACGTATCGGCGCCTCAACCAATGCCCGGCTTACATAAGATGACCGTCATGAAAATGCAATACTCCAGGAGTCATGGGAGCCCTGCAATTCCTGCATAACAGGCATGTTGCCTAACAATTCATTTGGCTATCGGCGTGAACGACTTAATTCTTGTTATAATGACAATAAATTAACTATAGATTTACCACTATGTTGCGCCGCGATAGGAATCAAGGGCTTCCGGCGTATCAAGGTCGATATGCGCTCCGGGCCCGACCTCGACTTCCTCAACGAGGTGCCTGTTTTCCGCAATGATATGACGCGCCCCGACATCTCCATGCAGCTGCATCAGATCGGAAAAGAAGCGTTTGTCCCAAAGAACAGGATTGCCCCGTTTTCCCTGGCAGCTCGCTGTCACGATCATCCGATCGGGGTTCTCGCGATAGGCCTCGACAATCGCGTTGACGGTCTCTTCAGTCACGCCTGGCATGTCACCGAGCATGATGATCGCGGCACCTATATCCGGATCGAGTGCGCTCAGACCTGTTCGGATGGAAGTCGCCATGCCGTCGGCGAAATCCGGGTTGTGAACCACATCAGGGGTGTAGGCGCCGACGGCAGCCTGCACGTCGTCTGCCATGTGGCCGGTGACGACGAGAACCTGGGCCAGGCCGGCCTTGCTTGCGGCGGCAACGGCGTGGGCGACCAGCGGTTTGCCGTCCACTTGCTCTAGCAGCTTGTTGGCCGCTCCCATACGGCTGGACTTTCCTGCGCCCAGGACAATCGCGGCCACTTTCGTTGCCTTGCCGTGGCCGGGCTGCTCGCGCAACTGCGGGCGTGAGCCGATTTCCATGAGCAATCCTCCAACACCGAGGCCGGTGATATCTGCCGGTGTCACTTGAAGGTCGGCGAGCAAGCGGTCAAGAATCCAGTCGAAGCCGTTCTCCTTCGGGCTGCGCGCACAGCCGGGAGCGCCGATCACGGGGATCCCGGCCAGATCGCCAAGCAGGAGAAGGTTGCCCGGGTCCACGGGCATTCCGAAATAGGTGATGGAACCACCCGCCTGTTCGATGGCCGAGGGGAGCACGTCAAACCTGTCGACAACCGCAGATGCCCCGAAGAGGATCAGCAAATCGGCGCCGTCATCCCGTAAATGCCGCAGCGCATCCGCCACCTGGCCTGCTGCGTGATCCACCCGGATTTCATCGATAATGACGCTTCCGCTGGCCCGTAGGCGCTGTTCAAGAACCCGGCGGGTCTTGTCCATCGTGGAGGGTTTGAGATGATCCAGCCGCGTCGCGACCAACCCGACTTTTCTGGGGCGGAATGGTGCGATGCGCAGTGCCCGGTCGATACAGGCTTCTGCCTGTTCGACAAGCGACGACGGCGCGGCGAATGGAATGACCTTGGCGGTCGCGACCATCCGTCCGGCAGCGACCTTTTCATACTCGGGAAGGGTGGCAATGGTCAGGGCCGGGTCGATCCGGTTCATGGCATCGACGGCCGTGCGGTCGACAATCAGGAGACCATCTGTTTCGGCATACAGGTTCACCCGTCCGGTGAAGGGCGTATCGGTGCCAAGATTTCCGCCGCACGCGGCGAGGGCGATCCGGCGCGCCGAGGTGTCTTCATCCACGTCACCCGGATCCAGCCGTGCGACGACGATTTCATCATGACCTGCGCCAATGAGTCCCTGAATGTCGTCGCGGGACAGACGGTGCCCTTTCTTCAGGGTCTTGCCATTCAGCCGCGTGCTGTGTGCCAGAACGCAGCCTTCGGCGGTCTCTGTCGCCGCAGGGCCGAATTTCATCAGGTCGCTCCCGGCGCCTTGCGCAAGGCTTCGATGATGTTTGCGAGGACGGCAACGGCGATTTCCGCAGGCGATGCGGCACCTATGTCTGCCCCGATAGGGGCGTCGATGCGTGCGATCTGGTCGTCGGAAAGACCTGTTTCGGTAAAGCGCTCGACACGTTTGCCATGGGTCTTTCTGCTCCCCAGCGCACCGACATAAAAGCATCCGGTCTTCAGGGCTTCCATGAGGGGAAAGTCGTCGATCTTGGGATCGTGTGTCACAGCGGCGACGGCGGTGAAGGGATCGAGAGGTTGTGTTTTCAGGACATCCTCCGGCCATTCCGCTTTCAATGTCCCCCCGGCAAAACGCTCTTCGGTCGCAAACGCGGTGCGCGGATCGATCACCGTGACATCGAAACCCGCGATTTCCGCCATCGGCAGAAGGGCCTGCGAGATATGAACTGCGCCGATGATGACGAGCCGCGGCGAGGGGACTGAAACGGTCAGGAACGCGGAAGCTCCATCTCCCTGGTCAACGAGCCCGGACTTGCCGGAACGAAACCGGCTGCCGAGTTCTGCAGCCAATGGATCTTTGGAGAGGTCGTCACCCTTGCAGACCAGCCGCTGCTTGCCGCTGGACATGTCCGTAACGAGGATTGCTGCGCGGCGTGCATCGCGTTCTTTGTTCAGGGCTGAAAGAAGAGAGAGTTCCATGATTATCCGCGCTCGGTCGCAAGCTTGAGGCCAAGGCCCATCAGAACCGTACCGCCGATCCAGCGGGTCAGGTCTTGCCACCGGGACGACCGGCTCAGCCGATCCCGGACACTTGAGGCAAAGAAGACGACAAGGAGATCGGCGGAAGTGAAGGAGAAATTCACGACCGTGCCGAGGATGAGAAACTGCAGCCAGATCGGCAGCGATCCTTCCGGGGCGACGAACTGTGGCAGAAAGGCAATGAAGAAGAGCGCGACCTTGGGGTTGAGCACTTCGACCAGGATGCTGTCGAGGAACGAACGCTGGCGTGACTTCGGCGGCAGAACCACGTCGGCTTCGTTGCCGGCAATCCGGCTACGGATCATCTGGATGCCAAGCCAGATGAGATAGGCCCCGCCCAGCACCTTCATCGCGGCGTAAAGAGTGGGAACGGCGAGAAAGATTGCCGACAGCCCGAAGGCCGCGGCGAACACGTGGACATAGCAGCCAAGGTGAATGCCGAGGGCCGCTGAAAGGCCTGCGCTGCGTCCACGGGAGATTGTCTGCGCGGCCGTGTAGAGCAGGGCCGGACCGGGCATGTAGGCGAAGAGAACGGAGGCAAGCGCAAAGGCGAGCAGGGTGTCGACATCGGCCATTATGCGGCTCCGGCAGAGATGGGTTCCACATAAACGCGGATCCGTCCGCCGCAGGAGAGGCCAACCCGCCATGCGGTCTCATCCGCGACACCGAATTCCAGTGTCACCGGTTTCGCGCTGCCAATCACGTCGATTGCCTCGGACACGACCGCGCCCTCGACGCAACCACCGGAAACCGAGCCTTCAAAATTGCCTTCTTCGTCGATGACGAGATGGGACCCGACCGGACGGGGCGCGGAGCCCCATGTCTCGATCACGGTCGCCAGTGCAACCTTCCGTCCAGCGGCGCTCCAGGCTTCCGCGGTGGACAGGATATCCAGGTTCGATGTGGTCGTATCGGTTGCCATTTTTGCGCCTCCCTCCAGCCAGATCAAATATATGCACAAACAGTCCAGAAGGAAGGCGGACAGAAAAAAAGGTGTCGCAACCTGTCTGGTCGCGACACCTGAATAAGGGGTGTTGTTATTGTTCGCCGATTATTCCGCGGCGTTGCGCAGAGCCGGAGCCGCATCGCGGACCGAAACATCTACGTGTTCTTCAAACTTGGCGAAGTTGTCGATGAACATCTGGACAAGCTTGGCGGCCTGTGCGTCGTAGCCAGCCTTGTCTTCCCAGGTGCCGCGCGGGTCGAGGATGGAGGTATCGACGCCTTCCACGGACACCGGAACCGCGAAGCCGAAGTTGGCATCTGTGCGGAACTCGACGTTCTTGAGCGAACCCTCGAGGGCTGCATGAAGCAGCTTGCGGGTCGCCTTGATCGGCATGCGCTGGCCGACGCCGTAAGCACCGCCGGTCCAGCCGGTGTTGACGAGCCAGCAGTCGACATTGTGCTCGGCAATCAGGTCGCGCAGCAGGTTGCCGTACTCGGACGGATGGCGCGGGATGAACGGTGCGCCGAAGCAGGTCGAGAAGGTTGCCTGCGGCTCGGTCACGCCCTTTTCCGTACCGGCGACCTTGGCGGTGTAGCCGGACAGGAAGTGATACATGGCTTCGGCCGGGGTCAGCTTGGCGATCGGGGGCATGACGCCGAAGGCATCGGCCGTCAGCATGATGATCGTCTTCGGCTTCGGTGCTGTGCCGGTCTCACTCGCATTGGAGATGAAGTGGATCGGATAGGCTGCGCGCGTGTTCTCGGTCTTCGATCCGTCGTCGAAGTCGGGAAGACGGTTGTCATCCAGAACGACGTTTTCCAGGACCGTGCCGAAGCGCTGGGTGGTGGAGTAGATTTCCGGCTCTGCTTCCTGAGACAGCTGGATGGTCTTTGCATAGCAGCCGCCTTCGAAGTTGAAGACGCCTGTCTTGCCCCAGCCATGCTCGTCGTCGCCGATCAGCGTGCGGGACGGATCGGCCGAAAGGGTCGTCTTGCCGGTGCCGGACAGGCCGAAGAAGATTGCCGTGTCGCCTGCATCGCCGACATTGGCCGAGCAGTGCATCGGAATGACGCCCTGTGGCGGCAGCAGATAGTTCAGGAAGGTGAAGACCGACTTCTTCATCTCGCCGGCGTAGGACGTGCCGCCGATCAGGACGATCTTGCGGGTCAGGTCGCAGGCGATGACGGTCTCGGTCCGGCAGCCGTGGCGCGCAGGGTCGGCCTTAAAGCTCGGCAGATCGATGATGGTCATGTCCGGAACGAAGCCTGCCAGCTCGGATGCTGCCGGGCGCAGAAGCATGTTCCTGATGAACAGCGAGTGCCAGGCGTATTCGGTGTAGACGCGAACCGGCAGCTGATAGGCTTTCTCGGCGCCGCCGTAGAGATCCTGGGCGAAGAGCTCGAGGCCTTCCGCATGCTTCAGGAAATCGCTCATGAGCACTTCGAAGTGCTCCTGGCTCATTTCCTGATTGTTTTCCCACCAGACGGTGTCGGCGCTCACCGCGTCGCGGACAACGAACTTGTCCTTGGGGGAGCGGCCGGTGTGGATGCCGGTATCAGCGACAAGCGGGCCATTCGCAGCGATCTGTGCTTCGCCGCGAGAGATCGAATATTCATAAAGCGCAGGCTCACTCTGGTTCCAATAGACCGACTTCAGACCGTTCAGTCCGAACGTCTCGACACCGTAGGAGGGATTCCTGACACCTACTTCTTTCATGATCCCGCTGTCCTTGTGATCTGAATAACCAAACGCGGGCCCTGGCGAAAACAGCAACGCAGTACCCGTTGGCGCTGGGAACCTAGTAGATCAATGTAATTCCAACAAGCCGGACAAAGGAACGATTCCCGGTTTCAATCGATTAAAAATCGGCATCTTCTGATTGATAATTAATTTAGATGCCGAAATAATATTGATGATTTCGTTGGACTTGCATTCTGCGCGCGAAAACCAGTCAGCTGCACGTAAATTTCTTCGAAGACTTTCGATTTTAATTTCAAAATTTGCGATTTTTTCTGAGAAATGAAACAATGAGTCGTCTATCGCGTTAACCTCTCCAGAACCGGGAAGCGCGCTTGAGACGTTGAGTAGCTGCAAATCCTCCCAAGCATCTGGTATCAGGCCTTATCGCTTCCCATTTCAGCGATACCACCCGTGGCCACGCCTTAATTTGCGCGCATTTTCCAATGCATAGGCTAAGATTGTAATTATTGAGAATTGCCGATCTCGCCGGGGATCGACCAACAGAGGACGCTGGATCCGCAACATGCCGACTATCGCACTTGTCGACGACGACCGGAACATCCTGACTTCGGTGTCAATCGCACTGGAATCGGAAGGCTACCGCGTACAGACGTATACGGACGGTACTTCGGCTCTCGACGGACTGCAGAGCGATCCTCCGCAACTGGCCATCTTTGACATCAAGATGCCGCGTATGGACGGGATGGAGCTCTTGCGCCGCCTGCGTCAGACGAGCGACCTGCCGGTCATCTTTCTTACATCCAAGGACGACGAGATCGATGAACTCTTCGGCCTGAAGATGGGTGCTGACGACTTCATCCGCAAACCGTTCTCGCAGCGCCTGCTCGTAGAGCGGGTTCGCGCCGTCTTGCGCCGGGCGCAGCCGAAGGATTCATCGACCCCGCGTGAAGACGCGGAAAAGCTTCTCGAGCGCGGGCAGCTGGTCATGGACCAGGAGCGTCATACCTGTACGTGGAACAACAAGCCGGTGACGCTGACTGTTACCGAGTTCCTGATCCTGTCTGCTTTGGCGCAGCGTCCGGGCGTGGTGAAGAGCCGCAATGCCCTCATGGATGCAGCCTATGACGATCAGGTCTATGTCGATGACCGCACCATCGACAGCCACATCAAGCGCCTGCGCAAGAAGTTCAAGGTGGTTGACGACGATTTCGATATGATCGAAACCCTGTACGGTGTCGGATACAGGTTCAGGGAGGTCTGAAGACCCACCCCCAATGGCAGGCGAGAACAAGACCGACGAAACGGCCGCTGCATCGAGTGGCGGGCCGGAGCTCTCGCAGCTGCGCAGGCTCGGCAACAAGCGCTTGCGACGCCGTCTGCTCTCTCGCGTCGGCCGTTTGTTCGGTACCCACATTCTCTCATCGCTGACACGCCGCATCGTCGCGATCAATCTTGTCGGCCTGATCGCGCTCGTGATCGGCATTCTCTATCTGAACCAGTTCCGTGCCGGTCTGATTGACGCGCGTGTTCAGAGTCTTCTGACACAGGGCGAAATCATCGCAGGCGCAATCGCCGCATCGGCGACGGTCGATACCGGTGCGATCACGGTCGACCCGGAGCGTCTCCTGCAGCTCGAAGCCGGAGAAAGCCTGGCCCCGCGCAGCGACGATCTTGATACCCTCGATTTCCCGGTGAACCCGGAACGCGTCGGACCGGTCCTGCGGCGCCTCGTGTCACCGACCAAGACCCGCGCCCGGATTTATGATCCGGAGGGAATTCTCATTCTCGACTCCCGGCATCTTTATTCAAGCGCTCAAATTCTTCGCTTCGACCTTCCTCCGCCAACTACGGAGGAGGACGGAATGTTCGACGCGGTGTGGCGTTCGATCAAGCTCTGGTTCCGCCGCGGAGACCTGCCGCTCTACCAGGAAGCCGGTGGCGGTGATGGTCGCATATACCCTGAAGTCGAGGCAGCTCTTGCCGGTTCGCCAGCTTCGGTCGTTCGGGTGTCGCAACGCGGAGAGTTGATCGTCTCGGTCGCGGTTCCAATCCAGCGGTTCCGCGCGGTGCTTGGGACGTTGCTCCTGTCCACCCAGGGCGGTGACATTGATGCGATCGTTCGTGCCGAACGGTTGGCGATCATGCGCGTCTTTCTGGTGGCTGCCTCTGTGACGATCCTCCTGTCGATCATGCTGGCGGGTACGATCGCGGGCCCGGTTCGCCGTCTCGCGGCTGCGGCCGAGCGGGTCCGGAAAGGCTCGACGTCTCGGCAGGAAATCCCGGAATTCTCCGACCGTGAAGACGAGATCGGTCACCTTGCACGGGCTTTGCGCGACATGACCAACGCGCTCTACAACAAGATAGATGCCATCGAGCAATTCGCCGCCGACGTCGCGCACGAGCTGAAGAATCCGCTGACCTCGCTGCGCAGTGCGGTCGAGACCCTGCCGCTCGCCAAGAACGAGCATTCCCGCGCAAGGCTGATGGAGGTCATCCAGCACGACGTTAGGCGCCTGGATCGCCTGATTTCCGATATCTCCGATGCCTCGCGGCTCGATGCCGAACTTGCGCGGGCTCAGGCCGAGACGATCGACATCGCCGAGCTTTTGCGCAACATCACCGAGGCAACGAACCAGAGATCGGGTCACCCGGTGGAGGTGCGACTTACCGTTGCCGACGCCGGAAACGGTCATCCGTATCGGGTACTGGGGCACGATATCCGGCTGGGCCAGGTGATCCGAAACCTTCTGGACAACGCATGCTCGTTCTCTCCGCCGGAGGGGCATGTTCGCATCAGTCTGTCGCGAAAGGCCCGAAACATCCGCATCACCGTGGATGACGACGGTCCCGGTATCCGCGCGGAAGATCCCGACCGCATCTTCGAGCGCTTCTATACTGATCGTCCCGACGGTGAAGGCTTCGGCAACAACTCCGGACTTGGCTTGTCCATTTCGCGTCAGATCATCGAGGCGCATGGCGGCAGCATTGCGGCCCAGAACCGCTATGCCGACCCGGACGCCGGTCCGGACGGCGAAGTTCTCGGGGCCCGCTTTGTCATTCTTCTGCCTGCGGGAGACAGCAAGTGAGTTCCCGGACGCATCATGCCGGATGCGTCATCATCGGCACATTCGGTATCCTGATACGTGGCGCATCGGGCAGCGGGAAGTCGGCTCTTGCCGACGCCATGCTCGAGACGGCTCGCAGGAACGGCAACTTCACGGCTCTTGTAAGTGACGACAGGACGATCCTTGAGGTGCGAGAGGGGGCGCTGATCGCCTCTGCGCCCGAGCAGATAAGAGGGCTTGTCGAAATCCGCGGGGTTGGCATCTGTGGGAGACGGACCGAGCCGGAGGCGCGTGTCGCTTTGGTGCTCGATCTTGTGCCGCCCTCCGATGTCGAGCGGATGCCGGAAAACCTGCCGGATCCCGTTCTGCTTGAGGGTGTGAAAGTGCCGAGGGTAAAGATCCCCGAAAGGCAGTGTCACGCCTCCATCGGGATCGCGCGATGGGCCTTGAGGGGGCTTTTCCCCAATGCGCCGGACTACATTTGAGCAATTCATGGCAATTTTGCTTGCAACTCGGGGAACGGTTGCCGAGAGTGCAGCCGACATGCAACCGTCGCCCTTGCGGCACGAATAGACATCAGGGCACGAACACATGATCGGTCTCGTACTCGTTACCCATGGACGCCTCGCCGAGGAGTTTAAATCCGCATTGGAGCATGTGGTCGGACCCCAGGAGCAGGTGGAAACGATTTGCATCGGGCCTGACGACGACATGGAGCAGCGCCGGCAGGACATTCTCTCCGCCGTCGAGGCAGCCAATTCCGGCAAGGGCGTTGTTCTTCTGACGGACATGTTCGGCGGGACGCCTTCCAACCTCGCGATCTCGGTCATGGACGGCAAGTCCGTCGAGGTGGTCGCCGGGGTCAATCTCCCGATGCTGATCAAGCTGGCAAGCGTGCGTTCCGACAGGTCCCTCGCAGACGCCGTTGACGAGGCCCGACAGGCCGGACAGAAATACATCTCTGTCGCAAGCCAGGTTCTCTCCGGTCAGAGCTGATCATGACGACAGCAGCGCAAACCAGGGACACCACGCCGACAGTGCTCGAAAAAGACCTAACAATCGTCAACCAACGCGGTCTGCACGCCCGAGCGTCCGCGAAACTTGTGAAGCTGGTCGAGACCTTCGACGCGAATGTCGAGGTCTCCAAGGACGGTCAGACCGTTGGCGGCACCTCTATAATGGGCCTGATGATGCTGGCTGCGAGCCCTGGCTGCTCGATCCGGGTTGCAGTCTCCGGCGCCGAGGCGGATGAAGCCATGGCTGCAATCACCGAACTGGTCGAAGACGGTTTCGGCGAAGAAGACTGAATCCTTCCAATCGAAAGGCTTTTGACCCTCGCGGTAAGGGTTCATTCGTCTTGCGCACTTACGATATAAAGAAATCTTTATATCTCCATTGCTACGAATGCGGGTGCGCGCTATAACACCTGCCATAGGAGCGGGCAGGCGTGCGGCCTCCGCAACGAGGCAGCGATCGTATCGACCGCCTCCCTCAAACTCACCGCCCCAAATAGGCCGGGGCGAACCACTCAGGACGTTTTCATGAACGACTATATCGTCAAGGACATTGGGCTCGCCGGCTGGGGCCGGACCGAAATCGAAATCGCTGAGCACGAGATGCCGGGCCTGATGGCTTGCCGCGCCGAATTCGGTGACAGCAAGCCGCTCAAGGGTGCCCGCATCGCCGGTTCCCTGCACATGACCATCCAGACGGCCGTGCTGATCGAGACGCTGGTCGCGCTGGGCGCTGAAGTCCGCTGGGCGTCCTGCAACATCTTCTCGACCCAGGATCAGGCCGCTGCCGCCATCGCCGCTGCCGGTATCCCGGTTTTCGCCATCAAGGGCGAAACCCTGGAAGAATACTGGGACTACGCCGACAAGATCTTCGACTTCCCCGAAGGCGCCAACATGATCCTCGACGATGGCGGGGATGCAACCCTTTACATCCTCCTGGGCGCACGGGTCGAAGCCGGCGAAACCGGTCTGCTCGACAATCCGGGCTCCGAGGAAGAAGAAGTCCTCTTCGCCCAGATCAAGAAGCGTATGGCCGCTAACCCGGGCTGGTTCACCAAGCAGAAGTCCCTGATCAAGGGCGTCTCGGAGGAGACCACCACCGGCGTGCTGCGTCTGTACGAGATGCAGAAGAAGGGCCTGCTGCCGTTCCCTGCAATCAACGTCAACGACAGTGTCACCAAGTCCAAGTTCGACAACCGCTACGGCTGCCGTGAGTCCCTGGTCGACGGCATCCGCCGCGGTACCGACGTCATGATGTCCGGCAAGGTCGCCGTCGTTTGCGGCTACGGCGATGTTGGCAAGGGCTCGGCCCAGTCTCTGGCCGGTGCCGGTGCACGGGTCATCGTTACCGAGATCGACCCGATCTGCGCGCTGCAGGCGGCGATGGACGGTTTCGAAGTCAAGACGATCGAACAGGCGCTGCCGGAAGGCGACATCTATGTCACCGCCACCGGTAACAAGGACATCATCACCTTCGACCACATGCGTGGCATGAAGGACATGGCGATTGTCTGCAACATCGGTCACTTCGACAACGAGATCCAGGTTGCCGCGCTGAAGAACACCAAGCTGCGTCCGGTCAAGGACCAGGTCGACATGTACGAGTTCCCGGATGGCAAGCGCATGATCCTGCTTTCGCAGGGCCGTCTGGTGAACCTCGGCAACGCGACCGGTCACCCGAGCTTCGTGATGTCCGCCAGCTTCACCAACCAGGTTCTGGCCCAGATCGAGCTCTGGACCAAGGGTGGCGAGTACAAGAATGAAGTCTACGTTCTGCCCAAGCATCTGGACGAAAAGGTTGCCCGTCTGCACCTTGAAAAGCTTGGCGTGACCCTGACTGAACTGTCCGACAACCAGGCCCAATATCTGGGGATTAACAAATCCGGACCGTTCAAGTCTGAGCACTACAAATATTGATGGTTAACGCCCGATCCTACCATATGTAGAATCGGGCGGAAAAACCGCACTGCAAAAATTGTTAACGGGATTCTTCGATCTGAGGAGTTCCGTTAACTTTTCGGCAAGAGACTCTTCTGCGCGATTCCCAAAAAGGTTATGGTTTAACGAATCAGGGGCCAAGAGGCACAAGCTCCTGATTTGAACCGGTCTCTCCGGGGATAAAAGGCGGCGTAAGGGGATCACAAAATGCCGGTAAGCGGCTTTGACGGCGCGCGCAAACGCGCGACGTGGCGGGAAAGGATTCGGGCTTCGGTTAAGCTGACCGGCGTCAGTGCTGCCGCCCTTATGGCAAGCCGCATCCCAGCCAATGCCGAAGGCCTGGCGAACATCTCCTCATTGCAGATCAATGCCGACAACATGGTGTGGCTCGGGGCGCTTGGCGGCGTCTGTACCTTCGCCGTTACGGCAGCCGTCGCTTTCCTTCATCAGCGCCGTATCTCCGCAGGCCTGTCCGATCGGCTTTCCCGCACAAACGGTGATCTGAAGCTCAAGCTCGACAGGCTCGAGGCCATGCTCAACACGGATGAGCAACGGTCCATCGTCTGGACCGGCAACGGGGCGGTCCCGCAAATCTGGGGCGTCCTGCCAGAAACCTCGGGAGTGCCCCGGCAACCGGCACAGCTTCTTTCCTTCGGCTCCTGGCTGACAAGCAAGTGCGCAGCCGATCTCGAGATGAAGCTCGACACGCTCTTCAATACGGGCGAAGCGTTTTCACTCACACTCAAGACGGCTATCGGTTCCTATGTCGAGGCCTCTGGCCGCACGGCGGGCGGAGCGGTTGTCCTGCGGCTGCGGGATTTGACCGGCGAGCGCCAGATGCAGGCCGAGCTTGCGGCCCGCAACGCACGTATCTCGGGCGAGTTGCATATGCTGCACGCCTTGCTCAACGCCATGCCCGCGCCGGCATGGCAGAGGGATGCGGAAGGTTCCATCGTCTGGGCCAACAAGGCCTATGCCGAAGCTGTCGACGCGCCTGACGCGGCCAGTGCCATGCGCGATGGCGCGAGCTTTCTCGATGCAGCGGCCCGCGAAGCCATGCAGCGCGAGCGCGATGAGGATGGTTGCTTCCGCTCCCGCATGCCCATCGTGGCAGCGGGCGAGCGACGGGTCTTCGAAGTCACCGATGTCACGGCAAATGTCGGCAGTGCGGGGATCGCGGTCGACAGCAGCGAGCTTGAGCAGGTACGCAAGGAACTGGCCCGCGCCGAGGATTTCCACGGTCGCACGCTCGACCAGCTTCAGACGGCGGTCGCCATCTTCGGCGGCGATCGCAAGCTGCAATTCTATAATGCCGCCTTCCGTCAGCTCTGGGATCTCGATCCTGCCTTCCTTGAGGCGCACCCGGAAGACGGCGCATTGCTTGATGCTTTGCGCGCGGCCCGCAAGATCCCCGAACAGGCGGACTATCGCGGCTGGCGCAACAAGATGCTCGACGCCTATCAGTCCCTGGAGGCGCGCGAAAGCTGGTGGCACCTGCCCGATGGCCGGACGCTGCGCGTGATCGCCAATCCGCATCCGCAGGGCGGCGTGACCTACATCTACGAGAACGTCACCGAGCAGCTTGACCTGGAAAGCCGCTACAATGCGCTTGCCCGCGTCCAGGGCGAAACCCTCGACAATCTGTCCGAGGCAGTCGCGGTGTTCGGATCCGACGGCCGGCTGCGGCTCTGGAACCCGGCGTTCGGCCGCATCTGGGGCCTGCGCGAGGACCAGCTCGACGGCGTGCCGCATGTCAACGATCTGGCGGCTGCATGTGCCCTCGTCGAGGACGAGCGGGCCGCGTGGGAAGAGCTTGCCCGCAGCGTCACCGGTCTCGTGGACAGCCGAACCCAGGCGGCAAGCCGCATGGAACGTCACGACGGAACGGTGCTCGACTACGCAACCGTTCCGCTGCCCGATGGCGGTACGCTGGTCACCTTCGTCGACGTGACCGACAGCGTGAACGTGGAGCGAGCGCTCCTGGAAAAGAACGAGGCTCTGGAAGAGGCCGATCAGCTCAAGAACGCCTTCATCCAGCACGTTTCCTACGAGCTGCGCTCGCCGCTGACCAACATCATTGGCTTCGCTCAGCTTCTGACCAATCCGAAGTTCGGCGAACTGTCGGTCAAGCAGGGCGAATATGCGGATTACATCCGTTCGTCCTCGTCTGAGCTTCTGCTTATCATCGATGATATTCTGGATCTGGCGACCATCGACGCCGGCATCATGGAACTGGACCTCAGTGAGGTCGAGGTTTCCAAGACCGTTGCCGCGGCTGTGGAGGCACTCAAGGACCGCATCGCGGAAGCCCAGATCTCCCTGAACACCAGCGTTCCAGAAGATATCGGCACCATGGTGGCCGACGAAAAGCGCCTGCGCCAGGTTCTGTTCAACCTGGTGTCGAACGCAGTTCGGTACTCCGAGGAATACGGCACGGTCGATGTCAGCTGTACCCGGCAGGACAATCAAGTGGTCTTTGTCGTAAGGGACAACGGCTGCGGCATCCCGGCCGACGTAATTTCCCAGGTCTTCAATCGCTTCGTGGGCCATGGTGCCGGGTCCCGGCGCCAGGGCGCGGGGCTTGGCCTCGCCATCGTAAAGAGCTTCGTCGAACTGCACGGTGGTCAGGTCGATATCGAATCCGCCGAAGGACAAGGCACGACCGTCACCTGTACCTTCCCGGCAACTCCGCAGGCGTCCGGCAAGGTCGCTGCGGAATAAGACACAGGCGGAGCCATAATGTCCGCACAGGACCTGCGCCAGATTTCCTCACCCGATCTGCAGCTTTCACTCGCCGACGAGGCCGCGACCGTGCGCCTTGCCGAGGATCTGGCCGCTGTCCTGCAACCCGGCGACCTGATCTGCCTGTCAGGCGATCTGGGGGCAGGCAAATCGACCCTCGCCCGAGCCCTGTTGCGCGCACTCGCAGACGACCCGGATCTCGAGGTTCCAAGCCCGACCTTTACACTGGTGCAGAGCTACGAACTGCCTCGCTTTGCAGTTTCCCATTTCGATCTTTACCGGATCGAGGAGCCGGAGGAGCTGGAAGAACTTGGCCTCGATGAAATGCTCGAAACGGGCGCGGCTTTGGTCGAGTGGCCTGAAATGGGCAGTGAACTATTGCCGACAAACCGGGTCTGGCTGAACCTCGCCGGAGAAGACGACGAAACACGCACGGCGCAGTTCATGTTTGAAGAAACCGACTTCGGCAAGCGCCTGGAGCGGTCCCGTACCATTCGCGCCTTTCTCGATCAGGGTGGGTGGCATCGCGCACATCGCCGCCACCTGAAGGGCGACGCCTCCGCTCGCACCTATGAGCGCGTATTCGAGGACGACCGAAGTGCCGTCCTGATGAATTCGCCGGCTCTCTATGCGGAAAAAGCGCTTGGAGCCGAGCTCAGCTACAGCGAGATCGTTCACCTGGCGCAGGACGTCCGTCCATTCGTTGCCATCGGCGAGGAACTGTTCCGGCGTGGTTATGGAGCGCCGGAGATCTATGCTCAGGACCTTGGCGCGGGACTGCTTCTTCTGGAAGATCTGGGTAGCGAGGGCGTTCTGAAGGACGGTATACCGGATCCCGAACGCTATGAAGCCGCGACGCTTCTGCTGGCCCGAATGCACGGCGAATCCTGGCCGGAGCGTGTGATCCTGAGCTCCGCCGAAAACTATTCTCTGCCGCCCTATGATCGCCGCGCGCTCCTGGCCGAGGTCGATCTCTTCCTTGACTGGTATGTCCCGGAGATGACGGGCAAACCCGCGCCGGATGAATTGAGGGATGAATATCATTCCCTCTGGAGTGCTGCTTTCGACCGGATCGCTTCTGCCGAGACCGGATGGGTCCTGCGGGACTACCACTCGCCCAATCTCCTGTGGCGCGCCGATCGCGATGGTCTGGACCGTATTGCGCTGATCGATTTCCAGGACGCTGTCATCGGACCGGTTGCCTATGACGTTGGCTCGCTTCTGTTTGATGCCCGTGTCGAGGTGTCGCCGGAACTGGAAAGGCACCTGTTTCAAGCCTATCTATCGGCTCGAAAGGAGCGCCAGTCCGATTTCGACGAAGCGGCGTTCGAGGCGGCTTATGCGGTCATGTCGGCGCAAAGGATTGCCAAGGTTCTCGGCATTTTCGTGCGCCTGGCCCGGCGTGACGGCAAGCCGGGTTACCTCCGGCACCTGCCACGCATGAACACCTATCTCGACCGTGCCCTCAACCATCCGGTTCTCTCGGATTTGAAGCTCTGGTATGACAGGAACAGGCCCGTCAGCTCCTGACGGGACAAGACCGGTAACGAGCATGAGCAAGACCTCTTTCCGTCCAGACACGGCCATGATCCTCGCAGCGGGCATCGGCAAGCGCATGCGGCCGATCACGGCGACGACGCCGAAGCCTCTCATCGAGGTAAATGGCCAGGCGCTGATCGATCACGGCATGGATCGTCTGGTTGCCGCCGGTGTGAAAACATGCGTCGTCAACGTCCACTATCTGGCCGATCTGGTCGAGGTGCACGTGAAGCGGCGCAAGGATCTGGAGATCAGGATCTCCGACGAACGTGCAGCGCTCCTGGAAACTGGCGGGGGCATCAAGAAGGCGCTGCCGCTCCTGGGCGACAAGCCGTTCTTTCAGTTGAATGCGGATACGTCCTACTGGATTGAAGGCGTCAAGCCGAACCTGGAACACATGATCGATGCCTGGGACGATGAGCGGATGGATATTCTTCTGCTTGTTTCCGAAACGGTCACGGCGGTCGGCTACTCGGGCCGCGGTGACTTCGACATGGCCAAGGACGGCAGCCTGACCCGCCGCCCGGAACGGGGCGTCACGCCCTTTGCCTATGCCGGTGCAGCGCTTATCCATCCGCGCCTGTTCAAGGACGCTCCCGACGGCGCCTTCTCCATGAATGTCCTGTTCGACAAGGCAATTGAGAACGGCCGCCTGTTCGGCGTGCAAATGGAAGGCATCTGGCTGCACATCGGCACTCCGGAGGCTATCCGCGCCGCAGAATATGCCGTGCGCGAAAGCGCTGCGTGACGATGGCGGCAGGTGGGCGTAAGGACAACATTTACACTGTGCCGCCCTCGGTTCCTTTCCTGAGAACCCTGGCGGAAAAGCTGGTCGATGGAACGCTGGTTCCCGGGTTTCGGCCGCTGGACGATCCGCTTCTCCTGTCAACCCTGACACTCTACCTTCCGACCCGCCGTGCTGCCCGGCTTTTGCCGGATATCTTCCTGGAGCTTTTCGATGGTCGACCGGTGCTTCTGCCGGTGATCAAGCCGGTCGGCGATGTTGATGAAGACGAGCAGCTTTTGCGCGCCGATGCGGATGCTGAAGCCCTGCCACCTGCCATGCCCATGCTTGAGCGGCATCTGGCCATGACCCGGCTGGTGATGGCCTGGAAGGGTGCCTTGCGGCGCGAGGTCCTGAGCCTGCGCCTGGACGAACCGCTGGGGGTCCCGGCCTCTGCCGCCGATGCTGCCTGGCTTGCCGGCGACCTTCTGACCCTCATGGACGAGATCGAGACGGAAGAGGCCGAATGGTCCGATCTGGAAAGCCTGGTTCCCGAGGACCATGCCCGCTATTGGCAGCTCACCCTCGACTTCCTCAAGATCGTCCAGCAGGCATGGCCTGCTCATCTCGCCGAACAGGGCAAGATCGACCCCAAGGAGCGCCGGTCCCTCTTGATCCGGCGCGAGGCGGAGCGGCTGGCGGCCTTTCCGCCGAAGGGGCCGGTGATCGTTGCAGGAACCACGGGATCGGTGCCCGCGACGGCGGCGCTGCTGAAAGCTGTCTCCGAACTTGACCAGGGCGTCATCGTTCTTCCGGGTCTCGACACCCACATGGACGTCCGCTCCTGGCAAGCGCTCGGCGGACGCGACGCCAAGGTGACAAGAGACGCTTCCATGCCATGGAAGGCGGTCCAGTCGGTCCCCGGTCACCCGCAGTATGGGCTGAAGCAACTGCTGGAAATTCTGGGCAGGGACCGGCGCGAAGTGAGGTCCCTCGGCAATGCCATGACGTCGGCTCTTTCCGACCGGGAGAAGATCGTCTCCGAGGCCTTGCGACCGGCAGAGACCTCCGATGGATGGATGGGCTTTCTGGCCGGTTTCGACGAGCAGCGCCGGGAAGCCGCCCTTGAAGGGGTTGGTCGGATCACCGCGGCCAACGAGGCCGAGGAGGCGCTTAGCGTGGCGGTCGCGCTGCGCGAGGCGCTGGACCGCGGCGAAAGCGCCGCTCTTGTGTCCCCCGACAGGTTGCTGGCCCGCCGGGTTGCCAATGAGCTGGCGCGCTGGAACATCGAGGTCGATGACAGTGCAGGGCGTCCGCTGGATCAGACGCCGCCTGCGATCCTCGCCATTCTGGCCGCTCGGCTCGCCCTTGAAGGCTGCGACCCGATCGATCTGCTGTCCTTGCTGAAGCATCCGCTCGCTCGCCTTGGGCTGCCGGTGAAAGACATCCGCTCATCGGCAAGAGCGCTCGAGCGCGGCGTTCTGCGCGGACCACGGGCCAGGTCCGGCACCGCCGGTCTGCGCGAGGCGGTATTGGCGAGCCGAGATCAGGCCCGCGAAGGTCGGCCCCCGGCCCGCTGGAAGAAGATCCACGACGAGGACTGGGATGCGATCCTCGATCTTGTTGACCGGCTCGCCGCAGCACTGAAGCCGCTGGAAGATCTCGCCGACACGACGGGTCCTGTGTCGGTCGTGGATCTCGCCAAGGCGCATGCCGAGGTGCTGCATCTGGTCGGTGTCGACGAGAGTGGCTCCGATACCGAGCTTTATTCCGGAGAAACCGGCGATGCGCTGGCCCTGTTCCTGACCGGTCTTCTGGAGGCAGGTGCAAGCGGACTTGAGATCAGGCCGGTGGAATGGCCTTCGGTGCTGGCAGCCTTCATGTCCGGTTCGTCCGTTCGAAAAAAGCTGCCCGGGGACCCGCGTGTCCAGATTCTCGGTCCCATGGAAGCGCGCCTGCAGTCACCGGATCTCGTCATTCTCGGCGGTCTCAACGAAGGCGTCTGGCCTCAGCGGACCCGCAACGATCCCTGGCTGAACCGGCCGATGAAGCGCGATCTTGGTCTCGATCCGCCCGAACGGCGCATCGGCGCTGCGGCTCACGACTTTGCGCAAGGCCTGGGCGCTGCCCGCGTTCTGCTGTCGAGGGCGGCCCGTGCCGATGGTGCGCCGACCGTCGGCTCGCGCTGGCTGCAAAGACTTCTGACGCTGGCAGGATCCAGCGCGACGAAGCAAATGGAAGGCCGGGGCAATCGCTATCGCCAGCTTGCCGGAATGCTTGACCGGACACCGGGCAGGGTCATCTCGGCGGAACGGCCCAATCCGAAGCCGGCACTTGCCGCACGTCCGAAGATGCTCTCGGTCACCGAGATTGAGCGTCTGGTGCGCGACCCCTATGCGATCTTCGCAAGGCATGTCCTCGACCTTCAGCCGGTCGATCCAATTGGCGGGGAACCGGGAGCAGCTGACAAGGGTACCATCATCCATGATGCCCTGGCCGAGTTCCTGGAAGAATGGTCCGGCCCCTATGACGAGGCTGCCGTTGCGCGCTTGGTCGAGATCGGCGCGAAACACTTCGAACCGCTGGACGCCTTCCCGGCTGTACGTGCGCTTTGGTGGCCGCGTTTCGAGCGCATTGCCCGCGGGTTCATAGCCTTTGAAGCCAACCGCTCAGAGCGGATCGAGCATCGTTTTCTGGAGATTTCCGGCGGTGTGGATCTGGCGCTGCCGGGACTGGAGTTCCGTCTGAAGGGACGTGCCGACCGGATTGACCTGATGAAGGATGGCACCATCGCGATCATCGACTACAAGACCGGGCAGGTGCCGTCGTTCAAGCAGGTTGAGGCATTGCTGGCGCCGCAGATGCCACTGGAAGCGGCTATGGTTCAGCGCCTTGGCTTCAAGGACGTGCCGTCGACACAGCCGATCTCCGAGCTGCTTTACATCCAGCTGAAAGGCGGAACGGAACCGGTCATGCCCCTGCCGCGCAATCCCAAGGACAAGGACCTGGGCGAGCTCGCCGATGATGCCTGGCAGCGACTGGAACAGCTCGTCGTCCACTATGCCGACGAGGCGAACGGCTATTTGTCCCGCGCGCGCGTTATGATGGAAGGACGGACGGACGGTCATTACGACCACCTAGCCCGCGTCCAGGAATGGTCCGTCGGCGGGGAGGAAGGCGAATGAGCGGCTTCCAGATTCCCGAGGCGACAAGACTGCGGCAGGACCGGGCCTCGCAGCCCAGGGCCTCCGCATGGGTGAGCGCTAATGCCGGGTCGGGCAAGACCTTCGTCCTGTCCCGCCGCGTCGTGCGCCTGTTGCTCGACGGTACCGATCCGTCTCGCATTCTCTGCCTGACCTTCACCAAGGCCGCGGCCGCCGAAATGGCGACCCGTGTGTTCCGGATCCTGGGTGACTGGGTAACCTTGAGCGACGAGCGCCTGGCCGCAGAGCTTGCGGATATTGACGGCCGGAAGCCGGATGCAGCGCGTATTCGCTTGGCGCGCCGCCTCTTTGCTCACGCGCTCGAAACGCCTGGTGGGCTGAAGATCCAGACCATCCACGCATTCTGCGAGGCACTGCTGCACCAGTTTCCACTGGAAGCCAACGTCGCTGGTCATTTCACCGTTCTGGACGACCGTATTGCCGGCGAGCTGATGGCAGAGGCACGAGCCTCCGTGCTTCATGAGGCCGAAGGCGACCCGGACAGCGATTTCGGCCATGCGCTCGCCATGTTGATCACGCTGATGCCGGATGCGAGTGCGGAAAAGGCGCTGGACGAGCTGATCCAGTCGCGCGACGCATTCCGTCGCTGGGTCGATGATGAGGGCGGTCTGGAAACGGCGCTTGCGCATCTGGCGGCAGACCTTGGCGTGAGCGCAGGCGAAGGACTTTCCGGGATCGAGGAGCGTTTCCGGTCGGATAGCCTGATCGACGAGAACGCGGCGAAGTCCTATGCAGAAGCGTTGAGGAGCGGCACAAAGACTGACATCGAGCGTGCCGACCAGCTGGTTGCTGCCTATGACCGCAGGGATGCGCAGGCCTTCAAGGAAGCCTGGGTGCCGATCTTCCTGACGGCCAAGCTGGAACCGCGCAAGTCGCTCGCGACCAAGAAGATCGCGGAAGCCTATCCGCAGGTGACGGAGGTTCTTGAAGCAGAGCAGGTCCGCCTTCTGGCGCTTCTGGAAGAGCGGGCGTCTGTCGTGACCTTCGAGGGCACGCGCGCTCTCCTGCGCCTCGCCCATGCGGTGATCGAGCGCTACGAGGCCGCCAAGACCCGCAAGGGCTTCCTCGATTTCGAGGATCTGGTGGTGCGCACCGCCAATTTGCTGTCCCGCTCCGATGCCGCCCAATGGGTGCAGTACAAGCTGGATCAGGGTCTTGATCACATTCTGGTGGACGAGGCACAGGACACCAGCCCACGCCAGTGGCAAGTGGTGCGCTCGCTGGCAGAGGAGTTTTTCTCCGGCGAAGGCGCGCGCGGACAGACCCGCACGATCTTCGCCGTGGGGGACGAAAAGCAGTCGATCTATTCGTTCCAGGGCGCTGTTCCTGCCTATTTCGATGAGATGCGCCGCACCTTTGCCCGCCGCTCTGAAGAAGCCGACCGGGTGTTCCACTCGGTTGACTTGCAGCTCTCATTCCGCTCGACACCCGATGTTCTGGGAGCCGTCGATACGGTCTTTGCCACGGAAGACGCCTACAAGGGTCTGTCCCAGGAACTTCAGGCGCCGGTGCATGAAGCCATCCGCAAGGACCCTGGCATCGTCGACCTTTGGCCGCTTGAACAGCAGGCCGAAATCGAGGAGCCGGATGACTGGCGCACGCCCCTTGATCGGGTCTCCAGTGGCAGTCCCATGCTGCGCGTCGCGCGGCGGATCGCAGAGACGATTTCCGGCTGGATGCGCGAGGGGACCGCAGGGCCCGGAGATGTGCTGGTGCTTGTGCGCAAGCGCGGTCCTTTCGTCGAGGCACTGAACCGGGAGCTGAAGTCCTTTGGCGTTCCAGCGGCGGGTAGCGACCGGCTTGTTCTGACCGACCACATCGCGGTGAAGGATCTGGCAGCGCTCGGGCGTTTCATGCTGCTGCCTGAGGATGACCTATCCCTTGCCTGTGTCCTGAAGAGCCCGCTGCTCGGTATGACCGATGACGATCTTCTGGAAATTGCCCGGCCTGCGACACCGGAAAAGTCTCGGCCGGGAACACTCTGGCAGGCGCTGGTGCGCAAGTCCGAACAGGATGAGAAATGGCAGGCCGTTAGACGTCAGCTGGAGCTTTGGCGCGACCGGGCCGACTTCATCCCGCCTTACGAATTCTACGCAAGGCTTCTTGCCGGAGACGGTGGACGCCAGCGTTTCCGAAGCCGTCTCGGCGTTGAGGTCGACGACGTTCTGGACGAGTTCCTGGCACTGGCCATGAACTACGAACAGGTTGGCACACCCGGTCTTGAAGGATTTCTTGCCTGGATGGCCGCAGCGCCTACCGAAATCAAGCGCGAACTGACCAACTCCAAGGGCATGGTCCGCATCATGACGGTGCATGGTTCCAAGGGCCTGGAAGCAAAGATCGTGATCCTTGTCGATCCGGGCGGCGCACCGGTTAGCGCTATCCACGATCCGGCGTTCCTTCCGCGCGAGCGGCTCCGCAATCCGCTCCTTCCGCCCGCCCTTGTCTGGTTGCCGACCAAGAACGATCGCACTCCCTGGCATGCCGAGGCCATCGACGGGCTTCGCGAGGGCCAGGAGGAGGAATACCGTCGCCTGCTCTACGTTGCACTCACCCGCGCAGAGGACCGGTTGATTGTTTGTGGCTGGGAGCCGAAACGCGGTGCCCATGAAGCCTGCTGGTACAACATCGTTGCCCGTGCCCTGAAACCGAGCGCGAGCGAGATCAGGAACGAGGCGGACGAAGTGCTCGCGTGGCGTTGGCAGAAGTCGGGGGGCGAGCCTGAGCCAAAGGTAGCGGCAGGCGCAGCCTCTCCTGTGGCTCCTGTCGAGAGCGGCGAGGCGGATACGATGCCCGCCTGGTTGACGGAGCGTGCGCCTGCCTTCGTTCGTAAGCGCCGGCTGCAGCCCTCAAAGGCCTTCGACGACATGGAGGCAAAGGATGGCGTCGTTCCGGTTTCCGGGGCCTCCCGGCTCGAGGCCAGACGCCAGCCCGCCGCCTGGCCGCTGGAACGCGGGCGCCTTGTCCACCGGTTGCTTGAGATCCTTCCCGATCTTGGCGAAGAGCAGAGATGGCCCGCTGCCGAGCGATTTGTCGATCAGACGCTTTCGGAAGAGTTTGCCGACTATCGGCAGCCGCTGCTGGACGATGTTGCGGCCATTCTCCGGAAGGAAGATTTTCAGCCACTCTTTGGCGAGAATGCTCGCGCAGAAGTCTCCGTCGTGGGTAGCTTGCAGGCCGAAGACGGATCGGAGGTTGCCGTCTCCGGTCAGATTGACCGCCTTGTGATCGAGCGGGATCGGGTTCTCATTGTCGATTACAAAACGAACCTGGTTCCGCCTCAAACAGCGGAAGCGGTGTCCCTTGAATATCTTGCCCAGCTTGCGGTCTATCGCCGTCTGATGACGGATATCTATCCCGGCAAGCGTATCGAGGCAGCGCTCCTCTGGACGGCCTTGCCGGCCCTCATGCCGATCCCTGAAAATTTGCTGGATGAGACCTTCCGTCACCTCGGCACAGAGGTCTCCCGAACTTGACGGATCACCGTCGGCTACCTACGTTCGGCGCAACGCATTCCGGGGTCCGGCCCCGATGATTCACGAAAGAGACACAACATGGCTACGAACACCATCACCGATGCCAGCTTTGAAAACGATGTTCTGAACTCGTCCGAGCCGGTCGTTGTCGACTTCTGGGCCGAGTGGTGTGGCCCCTGCAAGATGATCGCTCCGGCTCTTGAAGAGCTGTCCGACGAACTGGCTGGTCAGGTGAAGATCGCGAAGATCAACATCGACGAGAACCAGGACGCTGCCATGAAGTATGGCGTTCGCTCCATTCCGATGCTGATCCTGTTCAAGGATGGCGAGCCGATGGCAACCCAGGTTGGCGCTGCGCCGAAGGGCAAGCTGGCCGACTGGATCAAGAGCGCGCTCTGATCCCGCCATTTGGCAGGCTGCAGCTTCTCCCCTGGAGCTGCGGCTGACATATTGGATCTTGACCGTTCGGAGCGGGTATGTTGAGAGCATATCCGCCCGAATTCTGTTTATGACAAGTAGTGCTACGGACCAACATGACCGACGAAAACAAGACCCCTGCCGATCAGGAGCCTGAAGTGACCGCAGCCGGTGCTCAGGACGCGGAAGCAGTGTCCGGTGGTGATGCCGACGTCGATCCGATCGAAGTGCTCAAGGCCGAGAACGCCGAGCTCAAGGACCGCGCCCTGCGCACCATGGCGGAAATGGAAAACCTGCGCCGCCGCACGGAAAAGGAAATCAAGGACACCCGGCAATATGCAGTTAGTGGCTTTGCCCGTGACATGCTGACCGTGTCCGACAACCTGCGCCGCGCTTTGGACTCCCTGCCCGAAGAAGCGCGCCAGAATGCCGATGCCGGCATTGCAGCTCTCATTGAGGGCGTGGAGATGACCGAGCGCGAGCTGCTCAACCAGCTTGAAAAGAATGGCGTCAAGAAACTCGACCCGGCGGGCCAGAAGTTCGACCCGAACTTCCACCAGGCGATGTTCGAGGTTCCGAACACCGACGTGCCGAACAACACGGTGGTCCAGGTGGTTCAGGCCGGCTACCAGATCGGCGAACGTGTTCTGCGCCCGGCCATGGTCGGCGTCTCCAAGGGCGGACCGAAGGAAGCTCCGGCTGCAGCCGATGGCGGCGCCGAGGCTGGCCAGACGGTCGACAAGAGCGCTTGATCGGCGATACCTGATATGAGCTAGGAGAGCCGCTTTCCGGACGCACCGGAGAGCGGCTTTTGTTTTGGGGGATGAGGAATGCTGCTGCAGCTGTTGGACTACCTGGGTGTCGCGGTCTTCGCGATTGCGGGCAGCATTGTTGCATCCCGGAAAGGCCTCGATTTCGTCGCGTTTCTCTTCTTCGCAACCCTGACAGGGATCGGAGGAGGAACTTTGCGCGACCTTCTGCTCGATGTGCCGGTCTTCTGGCTGAAGTCGGAGGGATACCTGCTGGTCTGTCTCGGCGTCAGCATCTTCATGTGGTTCTTTGCCCATATTGTCGAAGGCTTCGGCAAACCCCTGCGCTGGGCTGATGCCATCGGGATGTCGGCCTATTCGGTCATGGGAGCGGCCAAGACGCTGAGCGTCGGCGATACGCCCGTGGTCGCGGTGCTGATGGGGGTTGCCACGGCGACGTTCGGCGGCGTCCTGCGCGACGTGATCGCCGGTGAACCCTCGGCCATCGTGAAGTCCGAGATTTACGTCACGGCCGCATTCGTGGGCGCTGGCGGCTTTGTCGCGATGAAAGCGTTCGGTCTCAGCGGTTGGGTCGCTGCGGCCATTGCGGCATTGCTTGCATTGCTGCTGAGAGGTGGCGCGATCGAATTCGGCTGGTCCATGCCGGGCTACAAGAACAACAAACGCAAGGACACATGAAAAAGCCGGCCATGGGCCGGCTTTTTTCATCATGGGACGGGCGTTTGCACTCAGGCAATTGCGGCAAATGCCACGAACGCTGCAAGGCCGGTGAATACGGCCGGTAATGTCCCGATGTAAAGCAATGTTCTGAACATGGCTTGGCTCCACATGTCGTTCTGACAACGACAGCAGCATGCCTTAAATCGGTCCTTCACTCTGTGACGCAGAACACGTCGCTGCGCATTCAGGTGCGAAGGAAAACGTGCCCTGCTGTAGCGAGGTCCGGCAGACCGTTGCTGTCGCCACTCATGAACAGTGTCACTTGCCCGTAGAATCGTCGGCCTGCCTTGGTTCCCTGGGTCAGTTCCCTCAGGTCCGCGGCTACATCCTCAAGCCCGGAGGCGATGCTGTCGTGCCGGTCGCCGACAAATAGACGCGCGGCTTCCAGCAGCCTTTGCGGCAATTCGTCCGCGGTGTTGACGAGGTCGACATGCACCCCGGACTGGACATCGTGGCTGCCAAGCAGCGCAAGTCCGTCCCCATGGACGCAAATGACGTCTGCGCCTTCCAGAGCGCCCTCGATGTCATCAGTGCAGGCAAAGGTCGTCTTGGGGAAGGTGGAACTGGCGGTCAAGTTGCGACAGGTTTCATTGGCATCCCCGATGAAAAGCACGGAACGGATGTCCCGTACGCACCTGTAGGCCTCAAGCATCTGTGCGAACCTTGGCGGCGAACCCAGAACCAGAAGCCGCGTCGCATCTTCTCTGGCCAGGTAATGCACAGCAAGGGCATGCTGGGCACAGTGTCGCCATCCTGCCAGGGCGATCCCGTCAAGAAGGGCGACCGGTTGCCCGTGTTTGCCGGACATGAGGAGATAGGCGCTGGAAGCAGGGGACTTGGCGTCTGCCGTATCAATCGAGAGGCTGCAGCCGATGTAACCCCGATCATCATGTCCCTGCAGGGCGAAGTTGGTCCAGGCGGGAGACATGGTCATCGTGGACGCATTCCCGCCTGTGCGTTCGATCGAAAATCGTGCCGGTTCCGGCACGATGGTTGCCGATCTGTATGCACGTCGAAGCGTTTCGATGACTTCCGGAAATGTAAGGGTGCTCTCGATCTCGTCGCTGGAAATGAGTCTCATTCAATCCAAGTCCCGGATCGAGCGTCAGGCCGCGCTACGGCTATCGGAGCCGGGGAGTGCCGGAGCGGAAGACGCCAGCTCCTTGGTTTCCCGCAACTGGTCTGCCTCGCGGTGCCACTTGTCTGCCTCACGCCGCTTCACCCGCGCTTCCTTGCGCCATTTGCCCTGTTTGGCCCACGCACCAATGCCACCGAGCAGAATGCCGACGCCGAGAGAGGCGAAAAAGACCCAGAACAGCGGAATGTCGACAATCGTCAGATTGGGGTCCGCCGGATCAAAGGGATTTAGGGAGATCGAAACCGGGTGACGGTTGGCAACCGACAGAGGAACCAGAACGATCGCAACTGCGATCAGGATCATGTTCTTGATGAAACGGGTCACATGTGTCTCCCATGAGCAGGTCAGTCACGAAACGGCAACACCAGCCGAAAACCACCGGACGCAGTCTGCCGGATACGCAGCACAGCGAATGCGATTGCCTCGTGACCTGTTTAGCTCTTAGTCGTCGCCGTGGTCCACACCGTCATTCAGTCGCACCCGCATTTCTTTTCCGGTCTTGAAGAAGGGAACGAATTTTTCCTCGACTTCGACTTTCTGGCCCGTGCGGGGATTGCGACCGACGCGCGCCGGGCGGTTCTTGACGGAAAAAGCTCCGAACCCTCTAAGTTCTACCCGATCACCGCGCATCAGTGCCTCAGTGATCTCGTCCAGGATCGCATTGACGATGTTCTCGACGTCGCGCTGGTAGAGATGCGGGTTTTGTTCGGCTATTTGCTGAACCAACTCCGACTTAATCATTGGCCGCCCCCTCGAACTGCTGACTTTTCTTGTGCCGCTCCCGGAGCCTGCCAAACGGACACGAGGCCGTCAAGCGTAATAGCGGGAGAAATCAGCCATTTAGCGAGGTCCATCTCGTCAATTAGTCCATTTGCAATGCCGAGTCCGACCCCTTTGGCCATTTTCACGGAAATCGGCAGGCTTTCCTCCGTGTCCTTGGAGGACCAGTCGAGTACCGGCAAATCCGCCGGTACGGACTTCTCGTTTTCCAGCCAGGCAATGGCCGCCTTCTCGCCGCCGATGGCGTCGATCAGGCCATTTGCCTTGGCCGCATGTCCGGAATAGATGCTGCCATCGGCGAGTGCTTTCGCGCGGGCCGCGTCGAGATCTCGACGTTCAGCCACCAATGCCACGAACCAGTCGTAGCTGTCGTTGACCAGCGTCCCAAGCATGGCTTTGGCTTCCGGTGATGTCTCGGAGTAGAAATCCGGTTCGGCTTTCAGTGGCGCGCTTTTGACTGCATCCATCTCGACGCCGATGTTTTCCATCAGCTTTGCGATGTTGCCGTACTGAAACAGAACGCCGATTGATCCTGTGATCGAGTTGTAGCGCGCAACGATGTGATCAGATGCAAGTGCGATCATATAGCCGGCGGACGCCCCGACCGTGCGAATTTCGGAAACCACCGGTTTGGATGCGCCGAGTTCCCTCAGGGCCTCGTAAAGCGCTTCCCCGCCGGTTGTGCTGCCGCCCGGAGAATTGATGGAGACAATCACACCCTTCACGGCATCGCTCTTGCCGATTTCCTCGATCAGCTTCAGCTGCTGGCGGTTTTCAAGGATTACACCGTCGATCGCAATGCGGGCGACATGCGGCCGCCGCTTGGAAAACTCGTTGAGTTCCGTCGTCGCAAGGATTGCTGCAATCAGCCCTACGGCCAGGATAACGAAGGTGGCAACACGCCAGAAACTCAGCTTCCGGCGCATTCTGCGTCGGTCAACCAAAACGTCGGCATCCAGGCTCATGACGTCGCAAACTCCTCGGGGCGTAGTGATCGCTCGCCCCTAGATAGGGTGGAAATCAGCATCATTGCAATTCCAATCACGTCGAACTGCTGCCTATTGCGGAGCAATCATCTGTTCATGACCGGGCACTTACGCTGCTGCCTTGTCTCGTGAGCGGAAAACCACGATCAGGAAAAGGACCATCGAGGCCAACGTCAGCACCGAGCCGAGTTTCGCGAATAGTTCACCCTTTTCCTGGATGGCTAGCACGATCCCGGGAATGACCAGCCAGAAACCCACGCTCGCCACGGCAAAATGGACCTTCGGCAGGAGACCGGCCGCGGCCCGCGGGACGGCGTGGTAGTAAAGGCCGAACAGCCCCATGGTCACCCAGCCGATCAGGTTTATGTGCGCGTGAACCGGTGCAAATGTGTAATCGTGGGACGCGGACATGTGGATGCCGAGAGCCATTCCCACGATCACATAGACCACACCAGTGAAATAGAACCAGAAAGCAAGGCCACGCATCGTCTCTCCCCCCGCGCGTTATTTGGTATTCCCAAGGATAACGTTACGGGAGAAGGGGCCTTGGTGCCAGATATTCTGCCGCCGAAAGGGTCAGGCGATGGCAACGAGCGAGAACGCGAAGGTCAGGTCCTTGCCGGCCAAGGGATGGTTTGCATCCAGAAGGACTTCAGTTTCAGAGACTTCGGCAATCATGACCGGCATGACCTGGCCATTCGGGGTCTGGACCTGCAGTTGAGTTCCAACCTGAAGAGGGATGTTGTCCGGGAACTGTTCGCGTGGAACCGGCTGCATCGCATTCGGGTCCTTCGCGCCGTAGGCTTGCTCGCTCGGAATGTGGACGGTTTTTTCCTCGCCGACTGTCATGCCCGGTATGGCATTGTCGAGGCCGGGGATGATCTGACCCGAGCCAACTGTGAATTCCAGCGGATCGCGGCCTTCAGAGCTGTCGAAAACCGAGCCGTCCGAAAGGGTGCCCGTGTAATGGATGCGAACCGTGTCGCCCGACTTGACTGTGGTCATCGGCGTGTCTCTCATTCTGTTTTTAAAGTGAGTTTTTGAGGCCACGCGCTTGGCGCAGGTACTCAGTGTGATTGCTCCAGCGTAGCGACTGTGGACCAAAAGTCAAAAGGGCGGCCCGATGGACCGCCCTCAGCTTTATTGGAGATGGACTGCGACCGTTACTTGTCGACGCCGCCCCAGATGGCTTCGGCTGTCTTGACCACAAGCTCCAGCTTTTTGCGCTGATCGTCCATGGTGACCTTGTTGCCTTCTTCGGTCGATGCGAAACCACACTGCGGGGCGATGCCCAGCTGGTTGATGTCGCAGTACTTGCCGGCCTCGTCGAACTTCCGCTTCAGATCGTCGATGTCTTCCAGTTCGGGAGTCTTGGTCGTGATGAAGCCCGGCAGAACCCGCTTGGAGCCCTTCGGCAACAGGCGGAGCGGCTCCAGGGAGCCGGCGCGGTCCGTGTCGTACTCCATGAAGTAGATGTCGATGCCGGTCTTGTTGAAGATGGCATCAGCCGCCATGTCGTAGGCGCCTTCGGCAGCGTGCGTTGAAGCGAAGTTGCCGCGGCACAGGTGCATGCCGATCTTCATGTCTGCAGGACGGTCCTTGATGGCCTCGTGCATCATCCAGGCGTAGCGATCAATCAGCCAGTCCGGATCCTGTCCCAACGCTGCCTTGGCTGCGCGATGCTTGGGGTCGCACAGGTAAGCGAAGAAGATGTCGTCCATTTGCAGATAACGGCAGCCGGCCGCGTAGAATGCCTCGACAGCCTTCTTGTAGGTGGCGGCGAGATCCGCGAACAGGACATCCAGGTCCTTGTACTCGGCAGGTGTGATGTCTTCCGGTGCCGTGCGGAAATGGCAACAGGATGGGCCCGGAATGGAGATCTTCGGCTGGACCTTCGTGTTCGCCGCGACGAACTTGTAGTGTTCCAGCATCGGATGGTCTTCGGGGAAGTCCAGCTTGCCGGTGATCGTCGGGTGCGTGGGCGGAATTGTCACGCCGTGGAACTGCACGCCGACGGCGCGTTCCACCAGGGTGAAGCCCGTCAGCATTCCCATGAAGTCGAAGTGCCAGAACTTGCGCCGGAACTCGCCGTCCGTGACGGCCTTGAGGCCGACGTCTTCCTGAAGCTTGATGACGTCGGCGATGGCCGCGTCCTCGATTTCCTTCAGCTCGTCTGCACTGATCGACTTGTCTTCGTAGAACTTCTTGCGTGCTTCCTTGACGCTGTCCGGCCGCAGCAAGCTGCCGACATGGTCTGCGCGATAAGGTGCGCCAGTGACTGGCTCGGTCATCGGATCCCCCCTGGTATCAAACGATTGCTTTGTTAAGTGTCACCTTACCTATAGCGCGTCGCGGGGTTCGTAAAGCGGCAACAAAAAAGCCCGGCGTTTCCGCCGGGCTTTTCCAGTCTTGCCAAGAGTATTGGCAGGACGTGTCTTATTCGTCGGAGCCAGCCTGCTTGAGAGCGGCACCCAGAATGTCGCCGAGGGACGCGCCGGAGTCAGAGGAGCCGTACTGAGCGACTGCTTCCTTCTCTTCTGCGATTTCCAGGGCCTTGATCGACACGCCGACCTTGCGGGTCTTCTTGTCGAACTGGGTGATGCGGGCGTCGAACTTGTCGCCAACCGCAAAACGCTCCGGACGCTGGTCACCGCGTTCGCGGGACAGGTCGGCACGGCGGACGAATGCGGTCAGGTCGCTGTCAGCGATCTTCACATCCAGGCCACCTTCCTTGATGTCGACAACTTCACAGGTGACGACTGCGCCCTTGCGCAGTTCGCCGGCTGCACCGGAGTCCATCGGGTCACCGCCGAGCTGCTTGATGCCGAGGGAGATACGCTCCTTGTCGACGTCAACATCGAGGACAACGGCCTTGACCATGTCGCCCTTCTTGTACTCTTCGATGACCTGTTCGCCCGGACGGTTCCAGTCGAGGTCGGAGAGGTGAACCATGCCGTCGACGTCGCCGTCGAGGCCAATGAACAGGCCGAATTCGGTCTTGTTCTTGACTTCGCCTTCGACTTCGGTGCCGGACGGATACTGTTCAGCAAATGCATCCCACGGGTTCTGCAGGGTCTGCTTGAGGCCCAGGGAGATGCGGCGCTTGACCGGATCGACTTCCAGGATCATCACTTCGACTTCCTGGGAAGTGGAAACGATCTTGCCCGGATGGACGTTCTTCTTGGTCCAGGACATTTCGGAAACGTGGATCAGGCCTTCGATGCCCGGCTCCAGTTCGACGAATGCACCGTAGTCCGTGATGTTGGTCACGCGGCCGGAGAACTTGGCTTCGATCGGGTACTTGGCTTCGATGCCATCCCACGGATCGGTTTCAAGCTGCTTCATGCCGAGGCTGATGCGATGCGTGTCCTGGTTGACGCGGATGATCTGCACCTTGACGGTCTGGCCGATGGTGAGAACTTCCGACGGATGGTTGATGCGGCGCCACGCGATGTCGGTGACGTGCAGCAGGCCATCGATGCCGCCGAGGTCGACGAACGCACCGTAGTCGGTGATGTTCTTGACGACGCCTTCCACGGTCTGACCTTCTTCGAGGCTCTGGACCAGTTCCGAACGCTGTTCGGCGCGGGTTTCTTCCAGAACGACGCGGCGGGAGACCACGATGTTGCCGCGGCGCTTGTCCATCTTCAGGATCTGGAACGGCTGCGGGGTGTGCATCAGCGGGGTAACGTCGCGAACCGGGCGGATGTCCACCTGGGAGCGCGGAAGGAAGGCAACAGCGCCATCCAGATCGACGGTGAAGCCGCCCTTGACCTGGTTGAAGATCTGGCCAGTAACCTTTTCGTTGGCTTCGAAAGCAACTTCGAGGCGAACCCAGCTTTCCTCGCGGCGTGCTTTTTCACGCGACAGGACGGCTTCGCCGAGCGCATTTTCGACGCGCTCAAGGTAGACTTCGACTTCGTCGCCGACCTTCATTTCGCCGTCGCGGCCCTTGGCGCCGAATTCCTTCAGCGGCACGCGGCCTTCGACCTTCAGGCCGACGTCGATGACGGCGAGGTCTTTTTCGATTGCGACAACGGTACCCTTGACCACTGCACCTTCATAAAGGTCGGTCTGGGTAAAGGACTCTTCGAGAAGAGCTGCAAAATCCTCGGTGGAGGGATTCAGTTCAGACATTGAAACTCCTGGTGCCAATCCTGGCAGGCCGCCGGCGGGTTTGTGTTGCATTGAGGATCCAGAAGCCGCCCGGAACAGAGCCTTTGGCCTTGTTCTTCCGTTGCCGATTGGCAACGGGCCGGCGGGGCGAGCGGCATTGGTTCCCTTGTCTGCCCTGACATTCCGGGGAGTGTCAGAACAAATTCCAAGCGGACCGAGCGCTTCGGGGAAGCAATACCATCCGCAAAAATCTATGGTTTGATAAGCTGCGCCTCAGGCACGGCTTGTCGCGTCAGGCTGGCATGAAAGCATAAGTGCCAACGCGTGGACCTGATCCGGAGCGAAAACTCTTGGAGCAGGCTTGTGACGAAACAACTACGCAGCGCGTGCTTTTTCGACGATATCCACAGCCGCCTGAAACGCCGTCTCTATATCCATTTCCGTCGTGTCAAGCAAGTGCGCATCCGCAGCCTGCTTCATCGGAGCGACCGTCCGCTGGCTGTCGCGCTCGTCACGACGCTTCAGATCGGAGAGCACGGAGGCATATTCCGCCTCCTGCCCCTTGGACAGAATCTCGTCTGTCCGCCGCTTTGCGCGCGCTTCTGGCGAGGCGGTGACGAAGAGCTTCACGGTTGCGTCGGGGCAAACGACCGTGCCGATATCCCGTCCGTCCAGGACAGCACCTGGTGGCGTTGCGGCAAATTCTTTCTGAAGGCGAACGAGCTCGCCACGAAGCCCACCCAGAACCGCTACGCGCGAGGCGGCTTCGCCAACCTCATGCGAGGAAAGCAACGACTTGTCCATCTTGGCAAGGTCGAGATGCCGGGCCATCTCAATGGCGATCTGTTCGTCGCCGAGCGGCAGGCCCTTGGCCAGCAGTGCCGCGGCGACCGCCCGATAGGTCAACCCGGTATCGAGGTGGCGCAGCTTGAAGTGTTCTGCCAGGCGGCGGGCGAGGGTTCCCTTGCCGGACGCGGCCGGACCGTCGATCGCGATAATCATGCCGCCTCGCTGTCGTTGCCGAGAAACTCCGCACCAAGACCGGCAAACAGGCTGGTGAAAGTCGGGAAGCTGGTCGCGATGACTGCCCCGTCGTCAACAGTCACCGGCTTGTGCGCCGCCATGCCCAGGACCAGGAATGACATGGCGATGCGGTGATCGAGGTGTGTGACGACCGTACCGCCACCGATCTGATCGGCGCCGCCCGTCACGGTCAACGTGTCTTCGGTTTCGGTGCAGGGAATTCCGTTTGCCTCAAGGCCGCGAGCGACCGCGGCAAGGCGATCGGACTCCTTGACCCGCAGCTCATCCAGCCCGGGCATGAAGGTATCACCTTCGGCAAATGCGGCCGCAATCGCCAGCACCGGATATTCGTCGATCATCGACGGTGCCCGGTCGGCAGGAACGGTAATGCCCTTCAGCTTGCTGTGCTTGACGCGGATGTCGGCAACTTCCTCACCGCCGGCACTGCGCTTGTTCATCAGCTCGATGTCACCACCCATTTCGATCAGGGTGGTGATCAGGCCCGTCCGGTGTTCGTTCAGCATGACGTTTTCGATGGTCACGTCCGATCCGGGAACAATCAGCGCGGCGACAATCGGGAAGGCGGCCGAAGACGGGTCGGCTGGCACATCGATGTCCTGCGGCTTGAGTTCCGGTTGACCCTGAAGCTTTATGACCCGCTCACCAGCATCATTGACCGTGACCTTGATGTCGGCTCCGAAGCCGGCCAGCATTTTTTCGGTATGGTCTCGTGTCGCAATCGGCTCGATCACGGTTGTCTCACCCGGGCAATTCAGGCCAGCCAGAAGCACGGCGGATTTGACCTGGGCCGAGGGCATGGGAACCCGGTAGGTGATTGGCAGCGGCTGCTTGGCGCCGCGGATAGACGCGGGCAGGCGATCTCCGGAGCGTGCGATCACATTCGTGCCCATGTCACGCAAGGGATCGAGGACACGACCCATCGGGCGCTTCGATAGCGAGGCATCGCCGACAAAGGTTGCGGCGATATCGTGAGTGCCGAAAATCCCCATGGTCAGACGAACGCCGGTCCCGGCGTTGCCGAAATCGATCACGCCTTCCGGCTCAAGCAAGGAGCCGAGGCCGACGCCGTCGATGACATAAGTGCCATCGTCCTGTCGTGCGATCTTGGCGCCGACTGCCCGCATGGCATCAGCTGTCGCCAGAACGTCCTCTGATTCCAGAAGGCCCTTGGCGGTAGTGCGGCCGACTGCGAGCGCCCCGAACATGAGGGCCCGGTGCGAGATCGACTTGTCGCCGGGAACGCGAACAGTGCCGGTCAAGGCGCCGGTGGCACGGGCGGTCAGGGGAGCGGGCGTGGAGCCGTGGGACATGCGTAAACTTTCCGATGCAGATTACTCGAGACGAAAGCGCCTCTTGCTACCATGAGCAGGGCCATTCGTCATCCGCTCAGATCCTTGAATTTTTACCTGTCTCGTGCAGAAGTTTGGACGACTTCGAAATTTTGAGTGATTTGGCTTTGACAGGGGGGCGCTTCCAAGGTTATGGGGCGCCGAGAGACATAGAAGACGAAGGGTTAGCACAGTGGCAAAACCTGAACTTGGCACAAAGCGGCTGTGCCCAAGCTGCGGCGCAAAATATTACGACCTCAACCGTGATCCGATCACGTGCCCGAAATGCGGCGGGGTCTTCCAGGCGGTAATGACCTCACGTTCGGCTAAGGCCGCAAAGGTGCAGGAAAAGCCGGAAGACGATGAGGATGAAGAGGATCTGGCCGGGGCTGAAATGGTCACCCTGGAAGAGGCCGATGCCGAAGCTGAAGGCGACGGCGACGATGTGCCGGATCTTGACGGCGACGACGACGTCGATCTCGATGACGACGACGACGGTGATGACGACGTCTTCATCGACGACGAAGACGAAGACGATGAAAGCGTTCCAGGCATTCGCGTCGACATGGAAGACGATAGCGAAAGCTAAGTGGCTGTTTCTGAGGGGAAATTATCCTCCAGAAATTATCCACAGAGGGATTTGAAATTCGTCGCAAATTCCTCTTGATCGATACGGGCGGCACGACTATGTTCCGCCCACATCGACGCCGGGCACCCAAGCCGGCCATGGAGATCGGGGCTATAGCTCAGTTGGGAGAGCGCTTGAATGGCATTCAAGAGGTCAGCGGTTCGATTCCGCTTAGCTCCACCATCTCCGGTACGATGTTACTCATCTCCCCAATCAACATAATGACGTTGGCGTTTTCCTTGAGCCGGATGATGATTCGGATCTGGTCGCTCGTTCAGGCCACAGCGCGATGATCGCGGCGAGCTCGCTTGCGGGGCTGTTTCTCGTCTCGTTTCTGGCGGCAACGATTCTTCCGGCGCAGTCGGAACTGGGTCTGTCCGGCCTTATCGCCGCCGATGCGGCATCCGTTCCGCTCCTGATCGCCGTCGCGAGCATCGGAAATACGCTCGGATCAGTGGTCAACTGGCTGCTTGGCCGCGGCGTCGATCAGTTCTCGGACCGCCGCTGGTTTCCAGTGACGCCGGACAAGCTCCAGAGGGCATCGCGCTGGTACCAGCGCTATGGAAAGTGGAGCCTGTTGCTGAGCTGGGCGCCCGTTATCGGGGATCCGCTGACGCTTGCGGCGGGGGTCCTGCGTGAACCCTTCCTGCCGTTTCTCATCCTTGTGGCGATTGCCAAGACCGGGCGTTACCTTGTGGTGGCAGCTATTACCCTGGGTTTCGTCTGAGGGACGTCGTCAAAGTCCGAACACCCATCTGCCGAAGGTCATGGCGACGATAAAAGCTCCGAGGATCGCGACGACGTCGAGAACGGCTCCCGCGCGCAGCATCTGCGCGGAAGAGACGGCGCCGGAGCCGAAGACGATGGCATTCGGTGGTGTCGCCACGGGAAGCATGAACCCTAAGGACGCGGCAAGCACCACCGGCATGGCCAGGGCCAGGGGACTTTCCCCGATCCCGACGGCCGCCGCTCCCGCAACGGGGAGAAAGACCGCCGCCATGGCCGTGTTCGAGGCAAGCTCACCGAGATAGACAATCACGACCATCACGGTGAGAACGAGCAGATAGGGGGGAAGATCCCCAAGCGCGGTGACCGAAGATCCGACCCAGTCGGCAAGGCCGGTACTCCCGATCGCCTGAGCCAGCGCCAAGCCGCCGCCAAAGAGGATGAGCACATCCCAGCGCAGGGTCTTGAGATCGTCCCAGCCGAGAATCTGTGTGCCGCGTGAAAAATCGTCGGGCAGGATGAACAGCAGAATTGCGCCTGTCATGGCGATGCCCGCGTCGGTCAATGGCAGACCGGGAAAAAAGTGCAGGATCAACGGGCGAAGGAGCCAGCTGAGTGCGACGGCAATCATGACCAGTGCGACGGTCTTTTCCTGCCGGTTCATCGGCGGGAGGCGCTCAAGCACCGGTTTCGAGACGCCCGAACCATCCTGGTCGAGCTGGGAGGGAATCCTGAACGATATTCTCGTGAGTATGAAAAAGGTCAGGGGCAGCAGCAGCGCTACCGAAGGTAAGCCGATCATCATCCAGGATGCGAAGCTGACATCCAATCCGTAGGTCTGCTGCAGGAAAGCTGCAAAGAGCGCGTTGGGGGGCGTGCCGATCAACGTCCCCATGCCGCCGATGGTGGCCGAGTAGGCGACCGACAACATCAGGGCCGGCGCAAACATTGTGTCCACCATTCGGTCCTGCGTTGTTCCGCGTCCCTTGAGGCTGCCAGCAATGGACAGGGCGATCGGCAGCATGACCATCGTGGTCGCCGTGTTGCTGATCCACATGCTGAGAAATGCGGTTATGCCCATAACGCCTGCGATCAGGGCCGCGGGCCTCTCACCGGTACGGGATAGCACTGCATAGGCCAAGCGGCGGTGGAGCTTCCATCGCTCGAGACCCTTTGCGAGGATGAAGCCTCCAAGAAAAAGGAAGATGAGCGGGTTGGCGTAGGCCGTTGCCGTTTCCTCGAAGCTCGAAATCGAGAGCAAGGGAAAGAGAACCAGCGGCAACAATGCGGTGACAGCCAAGGGCGCAGCTTCGCTCATCCACCAGATGGCAATGAGGACCGCTGCGGCTGCCGTTGCATGCGCTTCCGGCGGCAGACCTTCGGGATGCGGCAGCAGAAAGCCAAGCGCAAACGCGGTGATACCCACGACGAGCCCGATTTGCCTGGCATGCTTTCCGGCCGCAGTTTCCGTCATCTGCTTGTCTGCCACCTTCGGGCCCCTTTCTGACCTGGCCGTATTCAACTGCCATAGTCGGGCACCCGGTCGTGTTCGGCGTTGAGCGGGGTCAACTGCAGGCATAAAAAAACCCGGGGTCGTTGCCCCGGGTTTCGATCTGTTGGATGATGCGGCAGTCGTCTAGGCAACTGCCGAATGGAGGCGGGACTGCACAAGGGCCGAGCCCTTCAGGCCCGAGAGCGTCTTCGCACCGGCGAGGACAGCCAGATCTGCGAGAGGCTCCATGATGACGACCATCATGTAGGCTGCGCCGAAGCTGAAGACCGACGTCATGTTCTCGGCTCCGAAGCCCTGACCGTAGAAGGCCCAGAATGCTACCCAGCCGACAACGCCGCCCTGGTAGGCGGTGGAAAGGGCGAGAGCCTGTCCGTAGTTGACGTCAACATAGGCAGTCTTTTCCGGGATGATCTTGCGAGCAACAGCAGCGACCGCAAGGAGCGGAACAAGAAGCGTCGTGACGTTCATGCCGTACTGGGGCAGATCGAACGGTGCAAAGAACAGGCCCTGAAGCAGAAGGCCGGCAGCCAGGCCGATAGCAGAGGCGCCGGCACCGAAAATGAGGAACAGGGTCGAGCCGAGGATGAAGTGAACCTCGGAAACGCCAACCGGGTAGTGCGGGAGAATCTCAAAGAAGCTGAAAACCAGGGCGGTCGTCAGGACGCTGCGGGCTGCAAGTCCGGTGATCCCACCGTCCTTGTGCAAGGCCTGCGCGGACATCTTCGCGACAAGTCCAATGGAAGCAATAGCAGTTGCGTAGCTGAGGGTGAGCTTGGCACCATCTACGATGCCCGGTTCGATATGCATGTCTGTCTCCTGTCCACACCCACCGTGCGGGAGGTTTCCTGATGTACCGGCATGCGCCGGCGGCTTTATGGCAGGTCTCCTGGCTTGCAGCTCTGCGCCTGTTCCGCCTTCCCGGATGCTTTTCGTCGCTCCAGTGGCCTTTGGAACAGGCTTGCCGCTTACAGTTGCGGGGGCAGCCACGGTCTCGGTCCCTGTTGGGTACGCCTCACCGTGTTCCCTTTTAATCCGCCGCACCGTTTGATTGGCGGAACCATGACATTCACAATTGCGAGAAATCACACCGTATTGCAAGCATCTTTTGCCGGACCCTGCCGGTTGGGTCCAGTTGGCGGTCCTGGCCGACCGGGGCAGAAACGGGTTTTCAGTTCTTTGTCGGTTTCATCGGGGGTGAGGGACTGAAGTTGCCATCCCGTATTGGCAGGACTGGCAGGCAGTGTCCGGTGTCGAAGGGCGGGGTTAGACGGTGTCCGTCACGCTGTCTCACGACTAATTGATTGATATAAAAGGGAGATGCGCCGTCCCGTCATGGCTTGTCTCCAACAAAAGCGTCATTGTGTTGCATGAAAAAGCACGAGGCCTCTTCCATGTTCGTTTGGACTGTCGTTTAATGTTCATATGAGCGACATATGGCGTTCATATGAAAACAATACGAAACGCAGGCGTTATCAAGACGGGCGGCCGAATGAGCCATTTTGGAAGTCCGGATACTCAACTGCTGATCGGGGCGACCGCCCCAAGGATGGGAGCAAAAACCATGGCTTATCGTAAGACTGTTGCCGGCGTCGTGGCCGCAGCGGCCCTGCTGGGCACCTCAACCGTTACCTTTGCCGCGACGGAGATTTCCTGGTGGCATGCGATGGGTGGCCGCTTGGGCGAAGTCGTTGTCGACATCGCGAACGGCTACAACGTGTCCCAGGACGCCTGCCAGATCACCCCGGTTTTCAAGGGCACCTACGAAGAGACCCTGACGGCCGGCATCGCGGCATTCCGCGCTGGTGAACAGCCGAACATCCTGCAGGTCTTCGATGCCGGTGCTGCTACCATTATCGGTGCCAAGGGCGCTGTGGTTCCCGCTCAGGACATCCTTGAAGGTGCAGGCGTTGCCTTCAACAAGGAAGACTACATCGAGGGCGTCCGCAATTTCTATGCTGACAGCGCTGGCAAGATGATCGGCATGCCGTTCAACTCTTCCACGCCGATCCTCTATTACAACGTCGATGCGCTCAAGAAGGCCGGCGTTGAAGCTCCGAAAACCTGGGAAGAGTTCGAGGCAATTGCGCCGAAGCTCAAGGAAGCCGGTTACGTGCCGCTCGCCCAGTCTCACCTGCCGTGGATCTTCACCGAGAACTTCAAGTCTCGCCATAACCTGCAGTTCGCAACCAACAACAATGGTTACGACGGCGCAGAAGGCACCAAGCTGGTCTTCGGTGACCCGATCAAGAACCACTTCAAGGCCGTCAAGGGATGGCTGGACCAGGGTTACTTCGGCTTCTACGGCACCGGCTGGGATGACAACCAGACCCCGTTCAACAAGGGCGAAGTTGCCATGTGGCTGGGTTCGTCGGGTTCCTTCGGCGGTATCTCCAAGACGGTCGAATTCCCGTTCTCCGCGACCTACCTGCCTTACTGGGGTTCGGTTGAAGGCGCCGGTACTGGTACCTTCATCGGTGGTGCCGCCCTGTTCTCCATGGCCGGCAAGCCGGACGATCAGAACAAGTGCGTTGCTTCCTTCTTCACCTACCTGACCTCTCCTGAAGTCCAGTACATGTGGCACAAGGAAACCGGCTATGTGCCGATCACCAACGCCGCTTACGAACTGGCGAAGAAGGATGGTCACTACGACCGCGCTCCGGCTGCCGAAGTTGGCATCCAGCAGCTGACCCTGCCGGGCGGCGAGTGGACCAAGGGCTACCGCATGGGCTTCTACGTCCAGATCCGTGACGTAATGAACCGTGAATACGGCAAGATCCTCTCGGGCGAGACCTCGGTCGAGGAAGCATTCGCCACGATCGAAGCCGACGGCAACAAGCTGCTCGAGCGGTTTGCCAAGACCACGGCAAACTGACACCCGGAAATGTCGATATGCGGAGGCGGCTCTCGCCTCCGCAGCACAAAAGTCTCGGCGAACCTCAAGCATTCGAATGAGGTTCGCCTTGGCCATTTGGTGGGGCGATGAAAAAAGTTCAGTTCCAGTCGCGGCTGGTCCCTTATCTGCTGCTTTTCCCGCAGCTTTCCATTGTCGTGGTGTTCTTCCTCTGGCCGGCGGCCGAGGCCGTCAGGGCTTCCTTCTATCTGGAAGATCCGTTCGGCTTCGGATCAACCTTTGTCGGCATGGACAATTTCTTCGACATGGTCACGTCGACTGACTACGGCCGCGTGGCAAGGTTCACTGCCGTATTCACCGCCCTGGTCACTTTCCTGTCGCTTGGGGTGGCATTGCTTCTTGCGGTCAAGGCCGACAAGGTTTTGCGTGGCTCATCGACTTACAAGACCCTTCTCATGTGGGTCTACGCGGTTGCCCCGCCTGTTGCGGGTCTGATCGGGGTGCTTCTGTTCGACCAGCATGTCGGACCGATCGTTGACTTCGTTGCCATGTTCGGCTGGAAGCTGAACATCGGTGTCGATTATTACGACACCGCCTTCGCAATGACGATCACGGCGGTCTGGAAACAGGTTCCGGTCAATTTCATCTTCTTCCTGTCCGGTCTCCAGGGCATCTCGAAGTCGGTTCAGGAAGCTGCGAGCATCGACTGCCGGTCCGGTTTCCGCAGGTTCTGGACGGTGACGTTCCCGCTCCTCGCTCCAACCGGCTTCTTCCTTCTGATCATCAACATCACGTATGCCTTCTTCGACACCTTCGGGATCGTCGACATCCTGGTGAAGAACGAGCCCGGCAACAATCCGGTGACCCTGGTCTACAAGGTCTACCTCGACGGTTTCCGTGGCAACGACCTTGGCGGATCGTCCGCTCAGTCCGTGATCCTGATGGCGCTTGTGTTCATCCTGACCGTTATTCAGTTCCGCCTGATCGAACGGCGCGTGCATTACAATTGAGGAGAGACAACGTGACACGACTTCGCCTCTCCGATCATCTGATCCTGATCTGCGGCGTCATCTTCATGGTGGCACCGGTCCTGATCGCGCTGATCACCAGCACCCACGACGCCATCACGATCTACAAGTCGGGTCTTCAGTTCCTGCCCGGCGGGCAGATGCTGGAGAACTACGAGACTGTTCTGTTCCGCGCCGGCGGCTTCACCAAGGAGGTCAATGGCCTCGTGATGATGAAGAACTCTCTGATTCTGGGGCTCGGGTTCGCGATCGGTAAGATCGTCATTTCGATGCTCGCGGCCTACGCGATCGTCTATTTCCGGTTTCCCATGGCGACTTTCTGCTTCTGGGTGATTTTCTGCACGCTGCTGCTTCCGCTGGAAGTGCGCATTCTGCCGTCCTACGAAATCGTCCAGTCTTTGGGTCTTACAAACACCTATACGGGCCTGATCGTGCCCTTGATCGCCTCGGCGACAGGGACGTTCTTCTTCCGCCAGTTCTTCATGTCCGTCCCGGACGAGCTGCTGGAAGCGGCACGGATCGATGGCGCCGGTCCCTGGAAGTTCTTCATCGACATTCTGGTGCCGCTCTCCAAGACCATGGTCGCGGCCATCTTCATCATCATGTTCGTCTATGGCTGGAACCAGTATCTCTGGCCGACCCTCATCACCACGGATGAAGCGCTCTTCACTCTGGTGCGCGGCATCAAGCAGATCATGCAGGTCTGGGTCGGCGCTCAGATCCCTGCGCTCAACGAGGCGATGGCGCTTGCGATCCTCGCAATGCTGCCGCCGGTGATCGTGGTGGTCATCTTCCAGAGCTGGTTCATCAAGGGGCTCGTCGAGAGCGACAAGTGAGGTTTTAAATGGCAACGATTACTCTCGATAAGGTCCGCAAGGTCTATGCGGGGAACGTGGAGGCGGTCAAAGGCGTCTCCATCGACATCGCGGACGGCGAATTCATCGTGCTGGTCGGCCCGTCGGGCTGTGGAAAGTCCACGCTCCTGCGCATGATCGCCGGCCTGGAGGAAATCACCACCGGCGAAATCAGTATCGGCGATCGTGTCGTCAACAAGGTTGATCCGGCTGACCGCGACATCGCCATGGTGTTCCAGAACTACGCGCTTTACCCGCACATGAGCGTGTACAACAACCTTGCCTATGGCCTGAAAAACCGGGGTATGGACAAGGCCGAGATCGACCGGCGCGTCAAGGAAGCCGCTCGCATCCTGGAAATCGGCGACTACCTGGATCGCAAGCCCCGCGCTTTGTCGGGCGGACAGCGCCAGCGCGTGGCCATGGGCCGTGCGATCGTACGTGAGCCGGCTGCGTTCCTCTTCGACGAGCCGCTGTCCAACCTTGATGCGAAGCTGCGGGTGCAGATGCGTGTCGAGATCAAGCGGCTGCAGAAATCTCTGGCGACGACAAGTGTCTATGTGACCCATGACCAGCTTGAAGCCATGACCCTGGCGGATCGCCTCGTGGTTTTGAATGGCGGTAACATCGAGCAGATTGGTGCTCCGATCGAGGTCTATGACAACCCGGCTTCCGTCTTCGTGGCAAGCTTCATAGGTTCTCCGGCGATGAACCTGTTTCAGGTCAGCGGCACGTCCTCCGGCCTAGCGCTCGCAAAGGGCAGCGGCTTGAGCGGGGGCAATCCGCACGGCAAGTCGGCCTACACGCTCGGCGTTCGCCCCGAACATCTGAGCGTCGTGGAATCCAAGGGCGATGGAACCGCCGGTCTCGATCTCGAGATCAAGGTCAACGTCCTCGAACCGGTCGGAGCGGAAAGCTACATTTACGGAGAGTTCGTCGAGGGAGGCGAGGAGATCGTCGTTCGGGTCGAGAGCCACGCCCGCTACGAGACGGGTCAGAAGCTTTTCCTGCGTGCCGAGCCGAAGGATGTTCATTTCTTCGATGCGGAAACCGGACGCCGCATTGATGGCTGATTGGCGGTAAGGGCAATTCTACGAGGGCGTTGCCTTTTCGTCCAAAACCGCGCCGGCATGCCGGCGCGGTTTTTTGTTGCATGGATGCTAACGGACGGCCGCTGTCGATGTCAGATGCTTGAGCCGCAGCATTGCGACGATGCCGAAAGCGGGACCAAGGGCCATGATCGAGAAGACGACCGGCCAGGACACTGCATCGGCAAGAACAGGCGTCACCTGCACGGTAAGGAAGGTCAGAGCGAAGCCCAGCGCGGTCTGGAAGGTCATCAGGCTGCCGGCCTTGTCGGGGGGAGAGTGATCCGCGACAAGCGCGGAGAATTGCGCGGAATCTGGCAGGATCGATGCACCCCAGACAAGTGCGCAGATGCAGGTCAGCCAAACCGGGCCGCCGAAGCTTGCAGCTGTCGCAAGAGCGCTGGCACAGCTGACCGCGAGCGCAATGAGAGCGATCGTCTCCTTGCCGAGACGGTCCGCGTAAAGGCCGCCAATGATGCAGGCAATGCCACCTGCCGCGATGGCGCCGAAGGCGATGATACGGCCAAGCGTCACGGCTTCGGCCATTACCATGGTCAGCGAAAACGACGCGGTGGTTGCGACCCCGATCCACGCCCACATGGCATAAAGCTCCCACATGTGGCCGAGGTACCCGGCATAGGCGAGCCGTACCTTCCTGTCGGTCCAGGCTGTCGCGATGGCCCGAATGTCGAAGTGCCCCGATGAGGCGTGATACGGTCCGAGCGTAGATCCGAGAACGAGCAGACCACCGGCCAGAGCAGCAATTGATGCGACGGAGACCGTCCAGCGCCAGTCCGCACCGCCAAGAAGTGCAAGCAGATGCGGCGCCGCAGAGCCGAAGGTCAATGCGCCGACCAGAATGCCGACCAGCAGGCCGCGGTCGTCCTTGCCCCAGCCAACGGCAATCTTGAGACCGACCGGGTAGACCCCGGCGAGAAGGGCGCCCGTTGCAAAGCGAGCCGCAATCGCAAGATCGCTGCCAGGAGTGGAAATGAGCAGGGAAAGGTTGGCCATGGAGGCGCCAACGGCGCAAAGGGCAAAAAGCCTGCGCGGGTCATAGCGGTCTGGCAAACCCAGGATGGCCGATGCAAGGGCACCTGCAACAAAGCCTGCCTGAACCGCGCTGGACAGAAGCGCTTGCCGGGAATCGGAAATTGCCGCTTCAGCGGTCATATCCGGCAGGATGGCGGACGACATGAACCACAGGCTCATCCCGGCGATCTGGGCAACCATCAGGAATGCAAGGGACCTGAGTTTGGACGAGGCGAGTGGAGTGGGCGTCATAAAAGATTTGTCAGTCCGAGATCGTTCCGGAGCTTTCGTGTCAGCTTGGAAGCGATGATTTTGTGGGCGGCGGTGATGTAAGCCTCGATCGCTTCATCGTCCAAAGCATGGGGGTTCTCAATGCGAACCCACTTGGCGCGGGCAAGGTATGGCGCCGGATTGATCCCGTCCTGCTGGGTGAGTAGCGAATAGGACATGTCGGAGCACTTGAAATTGATCCGGTAGTCCCCCTCGCTGCCCCAGGAGGAGCAGATCGCGAAGATCTTCCCGCCGACTTTCCAGACAGATGCATTGCCCCATTGGACAACATGTGTGGCGGCCGGGAGAGCGGCAAAGAAGGTGTCGAATTCGTCGCGGGTCACGAGATAGCCTGAACTTGGAAGAAGGACGGGGCGAGACTTCCAGCTTTTCATTTCAACGGCAAGCCGTCGATTTTCTCTGCGGCTTCAATAAAACGTGTCACACATTCCGTCGCACTGCCCTCTAACGTATCAGACGAACGAACAGGACGCGGTATCATGACGGCAGTTTCGAAGGATCTAATCGCGGCAGCCCAGGCAGGCGACCAGCGGGCGCTTGAGGCGGTTCTCATCGGGATCCAGGATCGCATGTATCAACTCTCCATGCGGTTTCTGGCCAATCCGGACGACGCGCTGGAGGCAACACAGGAAATCCTGATCCTGATTTTGACCAAGCTCTCCACGTTCCGGGGCGAGAGTGCATTTACCACATGGGCCTACAGGGTCGCGAGCAACCATCTTCTGAGCGCGAAAAAACTGCGGGAGCGGGACCCGGCTTTGACGTTCGAGGCTTTCAGAATCGATCTGGAATCGGGGCTGGTTGCGGAACCGCCACAATCTCCCGATGACGTCGTGATGCTCAACGAGCTCCGGGTCTCCTGCACCATGGCAATGTTGCTCTGTCTCGATTTCAACCATCGGATCGCCTATGTGCTCGGCGACATTCTCGAATTCGATCACGCGGAAGCGGCGGAAATACTTGAATTAACTCCGGCCAATTTCCGCAAGCGACTGTCACGGGCCCGCCAGGAAGTCATTGCCTTCACGTCGGCATCCTGCGGCGTCGTTTCGGACAAGGCCAAATGCAGTTGTCATCGCCGCCTTCCGGCAGCGATGAAGTGTGGCCGCGTCAAGCTGGATACGCCGTTCCACGGATCGGCCGGTGCGGAGCAGTATGATCGTGTCGTCGCCCGGATCGAGGGGCTTGTGGGCGACTTGAAGACGCTGAAGTTGCAGCAAAGCGTTCCCCGGCACCGTTTCCCTGACGGCCTTCTGAGCAAGATTACAAGTATCGTGACCTTGCCGAACTGATCGCAACTTCCTGATCAGCCCGAGTTTTCCTGTTTTCCCCTGCCGGTCGCCGCGGGACCGATCCCGCTTGTCCGGCGACAGCCCCGAGAAAGGACCAGAAATGACCTTCAGACCCCTTATCGCCGCCGCAGCCCTGGCCGCTACTGCGATGTTTCAAGCCCCTTCCAATGCAACGGAGACACCTGAAATGAACGAGACCCAGAAGCAGATTCTCAAGACGATCGAGACCATGACGTCAGATTTCCAGAATGCGGACTACGACAACGTGCTGAAAGCCTATGAGGCCAGTGCTTCGGTTGCTTTTGAACCCGGCAATCCCGTCTCTGACCCTGATGCCCTGCGCAAGGGCTTCGAAATGTTCGGAGCGGTCCAGCCGAAATTCACCTACGCGGGCCACGAGGTCATCGTTGAGGGCGATCTGGCCGTCCACATCGCGCCGTGGTCGATGACCGGTACAGCACCGGACGGTACGGCACTCGCCCAGAACGGTTTGTCCGTCGCCGTGCTACGCAAACAGCCTGACGGGTCGTGGAAGATGGTGATCGACAATCCGCACGGTCAGCGGTTGATGCCTCAATAGGCGCCATCGTCTGCCATCGGGAAAAACACTTGTCGGCCCGGCAGGTAACCATAGTCACGAGGGCTGTGGTTGTCTGGCGGGCCGAAGCTTGAAAGATGAGGCTGCAAGCGCCATATTCGGTCGTGAAACGGAGCGAAGAACGCTCCACACCGGATGCCTAAGATAAGGGTCCGGACGCAAGGTCGCTTTTACAAGGACTGGACGATGACTCGCATGTCAGCGTTTTCAAGCCCGTTCATGCTCGGGTTCGATGATATCGAGCGTGTGCTGGATCGGGTTTCCAAGGCCGCAAACGACGGATATCCACCCTACAACATCGAGCGGTTGCCGAAGACGGACGCTCAGGGTGACGTGATCCGCATTACACTGGCGGTAGCAGGGTTCACCCGCGATCAGCTGGACGTCTCCGTAGAGGAAAGCCAGCTTGTAATTCGCGGACGTCAGGTGGACGACAAGACCCGCCAGTATCTGCATCGGGGCATAGCCGCCCGACAGTTCCAGCGCGCATTCGTGCTGGCCGAAGGGATCGAGATCCTCGGTGCGGATCTGAAGGATGGCCTCCTCTCAATTGATCTTGCGCGTCCGGAACCGGAGCGAGTTATCCGGAAAATTGAAATATCCAGCGGCGATTGACGCCCCTCCGCCGGACCAGTTTGGAGTCATCATGACGCGTAATCCGAATGACGCCGCCGTCGATGCGCGCGCGGCAGAGCTTGCTGCGATGAGCGAAGAGGTTCTTGCCGATCTCGGTATCGGCATCATGGCCTATGTTCGCAAGTTGCATCCCAAGGACATGGAAAGTCTTTTCCCGGAGGTCCCGCCTTTGCAGGACAACGTGACCCTGTGGGCCCTGTTGAATGCAGATGGCACGCCGATCCTCTTGGCAGACAGCCGCGAGGCAGCGGTTGCCAACGCCTTTGAACACGATCTGGAGATGGTCAGTCTGCATTGACGGATTGATCACTCAAGCGACATCCGAAAGCCGGCTCACATGCGTGGGCCGGCTTTTTTCGTTCAGCCTGCCGCTTCCACCGATCGCGATGTCACATGTGACTGGCGCGCGTGTTCGTCATGGGCCGGAGCAGGCTTCGGAGTCTTGCGCCAAGGCTGACCCTTGAACCATGCGACCGAATAGGCGACTGCGATCAGAGCGGCGAACCCAAAAAGATTGGAGAGGATTTGCGGGATCCAATCGCCGCGCCCCCAGACCATGTCGCGCATCAATCCTGCGGCCTGGGCTATGACGAGGCTTGCCATGAAGACCGCGAGAGACTGCTGTCCGACTTTCTGGACGATCCGGACGAATCCGCCCCAGATGCGGCCATGGCCGAACAGGCGCAGTCCCTTGTCACCGGCCGCCACCCAAGCGAGATACGCCAACGCCAGGAAATGGATGTAGCGGAAAAAGCCGAACTCGGTCTTGATCCAGAGCGGCCTGATGGCATCGCGAGCGGCCTGGATCTCCGGAACGTTGCCGTGAATGCGGAAATACGCGAAGGGCAGCGACACAAGCAGGACCGCGACGGCAAGGCTTATCAGCACCTTGTTGACGGGCGGGGCTGGAATCCAGCCCCGCATGAAGGCGAAGCCGGTAAAGAAAACGAGCTGCCACGCGAAGGGGTTGAAGAACCAGGGCCGGTCCGACCAGGGCTCTGCCGGCAGGTTGAGCAGGCCGAAGTTGGCGGCAAGCCATAGGCCCGCCGAGAGCGCAAAGGCAAGCCACGCAGACATCCTCGCGGTCGCCATGATCACAGGGATGAGGGCTAGGATCACGATGTACATCGGCAGGATGTCGAAATAATTCGGTACATACGTCAGCGTCAGCAGCCCGAAGAGGTTCTGTGGCGTGTCGTTGAAGAACGGCCAGAGATTGAGCGAATTGACGTAGTCTTCTGTCAGGTCGCAGCAATCATTCAGGAAACCGCTCTGGTGAAGTGCCGCGATCCCGCAGGCGATCACCAGGAACTGGCAGATATGCGCCCAATAGACCTGCCACATACGGTGGGCAACGCGCGCGATTCCCATGGGGATGCCATGCACGTCGAAGACCTTGCCGAATGCGAGCGCGGACGCCATCCCCGAACAGAATACGAAGATTTCGGTGGCGTCGGAAAACCCGAAGCGGGCAGGAATCCAAAGCGACCACCAGTTCCATGGCAGATGGGCTATGTAGATGATGAACATGCCGAGACCGCGGAAAAAATCGAGGCGAGGGTCTCTAAACTTCACAGGACTGGACTGAGCGTTCACGGTTTGGCTGTTTCCAAATGGGGTATGTTTGACCGATGTATCCGGCGCGATCCTAGGCCGGGACAGCGCGCAATCTCTCATCAAGCATGATCATCGACGTTCTGCGCATCGTATCGCACGTTTCAAGCCTTTGCGCACCGAAGTTGTCGGGCGCACCCCTGAAGCGTTCCCGGTCCTTGATCAAGCCCTCGGCGTCCTCGAATAGTCCGGCGCGCAGTGCAGCGTCAATCGTCAGCCGTTCGAAGACGTCGCGCTGGGCGTGCGAGCCGCCGATCATGTGCAGGTTCTGACGCGAAGACGACAGCAGATGGAAGGCCGAGGCGTAGTTCCCTTTTCGGTACTGTTCAAGACCCAGCCCCGCCGAGACGCCTGCATTGCGCGAAACCAAGCCAATGTCCCCGGTATCAGAGGAACGTGTCCTCAGCCCGTTGATCAGTCGTTCGGCGCTCATCCGACGGCCTCCATTCAACAGGGCGAGCAGGTAGTGAAGGTCAGCGAAGACATTACAGCCGTCTTCTGCACGCTTGTCCGACAGGAGGGCGAGTTCTTCCCACCGCGCACCGACATTCACACCCTCGATCTCAAGACGGACGAGCAGGGATGCTGCGTTGGAAATGTCGCGATAGTCATCGGTTCGCTCCCGTCGGATTTCACTATCGTATAGGGCGAGGGCTTTATCCGTGTGGCCCTGGTCCAGATACATCAGGGCAAGGTGCCACCACACATGAAAGCCGAAGTTGTTGCAGTGCGCCCACCCGTCAGGTCTCGATTCAAGCCATTTGACGCCGTCGTCTGAACGACCCGTCATGTCGTGGACATGGGCCACGGCATGCAGGCCCCAGGCATCGTCGCGGGCGTGTTCCAGCCCGGCACGACCGCTGGTTTCCGCTGCTCGGTAGTCGCCGGTTTCTTCAAGCGCAAACGCACGGCAGCCAAGGACATATCCATAGAAGGGATGTGTCTCGTTATAGGCGGGGAAAGCAGATTCGATGGAAGCGCGCATGCCGGTGCTATCGCCCAAGACGAAGCGGACGGCGTGGACAAGCTTCAGCAGCAACGCGTCGCGAGGATAGGCTTTTAGTGCGGCATCCAGTCGGTCTGCACACCGTGACGGCCAGCCGCTCAGCCAGTCGCCAAGCGCATGAACGACGGCGGTCTCCCTGTCGGAATGTTCTGACTGATGCAGCGACCGGGTAGCGATGTCATGGCACTCCCGTGCCGGGGCGAGAAGTTCCCGCCGCCCGAGGAGCAGGCAGAAAAGGCCGCGGCAGGCATGACCAAGGGCAAAACCCGGGGCGAGTTCGAGCGCGCGCTCCAGGTGGATTGGCGTTTCCTTGCCGTGCGCCAGGAACGCATGGATAGCGGAATTCCAATGCGGCAACGCGTCGGTTGAGGCGATGTTAAGGTCGTAGCCAAACTGGTCAGTCGTGCGCATGTAAGACCTCTTCGGCTGCCGGTCGGAAGGATTGAGATCAACATCGTCAAGGACCTGCGAGCAGCAGGCGATAATGCGATCTGAGCCATTCCAACTTCCGCAGGCTGCCCATGAACTGCAAAACACAAAATGGTGTTACGCTCGTGTACGCTTTGTCCGGCCACGGTGCACAGAGCCTGCGAGCCGCATGTGAGGCAAAGCATGTAGCTTTTTGCTTGTTCCCATTGAACGAAGCCCCTAGAGCATCACTATGACCATTTCGACCACATCCTTCTCGCAGCCAGCTCCGCAAAAAGCGGTCGTGCTGCTTGCACTTGCCGGACTGGCTCTTGTCGCGTTTGGCGCTTACCAGCTTGGAGGAGCGCGTCAGGCAGGAGCGGCTCTGATCGGCGGTCTTGCAGGCCTGTCTCTGTATCATGCCAGTTTCGGCTTTACGGCTGCATGGCGGCATGTCGTGACCGAAAAGCGCGGAACGGGTCTGCGCGCGCAGTTCGTACTGATACTTCTCACTTCCGCCGTTTCCTTCCCCCTTATCGCGTGGGGCAAGGACCTCGGATGGCCAACCGGCGGCTTCGTCTTCCCCTTTGGCTATTCTGCCGCCGTCGGTGCCTTCATGTTCGGTCTCGGAATGCAGCTTGGTGGTGGCTGCGCCTCCGGAACACTCTTCACGGCAGGAGGCGGGTCCACGCGCATGATGCTGACCCTTGCGGCCTTCATCCTCGGCTCGGTGATTGCCACGGCGCACACCCACCTTTGGGGGCAGCTACCCAAACTGCCGGCCTATTCGCTGGTAAAGGACTTCGGGCCGGTTGGCGCCTTTGCCCTGACTGCGGCGGTTCTTGGGGCAATCGCTGTCGCTACCGTGCTCATGGAGAAGCGTGTACACGGACGTGTGCTGCCGGCAAGGACGACTGAATCTCTTGTGACGGGACCATGGTCGCCGATGCTCGGCGCGGTCATGCTTGCCGTCGTCTGCATACTGACGTTCGTCGTCGTCGGACGGCCGTGGGGCATCACCTCGGGATTTGCTCTATGGGGGGCAAAGCTGTTCCAGACCATAGGCATCCCGGTGGAAACCTGGCCGCACTGGCAGTGGCAGACAAAGGCGCTGGAAGCGAGCGTTTTGCGTGACACGACGTCCGTGATGAATTTCGGAATCATCGCCGGAGCGCTGGGTGCAGCCGCGCTTGCCGGAAAGTTTGCACCGATCTGGAAGCTCTCCACCAAAGACATCCTGACTGCGGTGATCGGCGGGCTTCTGATGGGCTATGGCGCTCGTCTTGCCTATGGCTGCAATATCGGCGCGTACCTCGGAGGGCTCGTGTCAGGATCGATGCATGGCTGGGCTTGGCTGGTCTTTGCCTTCGCCGGCAGTCTTCTGGGAACGCGGTTACGGCTCAGGCTCGGCATGGGCTGAGCCCGCCCGGTGGGCAGGTCCGATGTGCCTTCTGCGTGAAATATCGCGAGGGGTCTTGCGGGCTGCCAAAGCGGCACTACCTAAATCTTATCGTCAACAGCGTGAAAGGAGGTGTGCCCATGTCTAGTGAGACCCTGAATACGGCCCTGATGTCTGGGCAGAGCGTGAAGGTACTGGAGCAGCCTCTGGCACTGGTAGGTTCTGCCGGGATCTGATCCGGACATCTGGTCTATCTGATCTCATGGGAGGCTCGCAGTTGCGGGCCTCTTTGCTTTTCGGGGGGAGCTACTGGTAATTGGTTTCATGTGTAACTAATATCTGCCGCATCGTCTGGCGGGAGGGAACCAATGAGCAGACCGATCCTTCATTCCTATTTCCGCAGCTCAACGTCGTTTCGGCTGCGCATCGCCCTCAACTTGAAGGGTGTCGAAACCGACTATGTGGCTCATCATCTGCGCCTCGGTGAGCAGCGCTCCGAAGCGTTTCTTTCGATAAATCCCCAGGGGCTGGTGCCGGCTCTCGAATTGGCCGACGGTACCGTTCTGCTCCAATCAATGGCGATTATCGAATACCTGGACGAAACCGTTCCGGAGCCTCCCCTGCTTCCGCGCGATGCAGCGGGCAGGGCGAGGGTAAGAGGGCTGGCCCAGATGGTCGCCTGTGAAATTCACCCGGTGAACAACCTGCGTATCCTGAACGATCTAAAGACCCGTTTCGGGGCGCATGAAGACACGGTCGCGGATTGGTTCCGGCATTGGGTTGCCGAAACTTTTGCACCGATGGAAATCCTGCTGGCGCAAAGTCCCGACACAGGAACCTACTGTCACGGCGAAAGCCCGGGGCTGGCCGACATTTGCCTTGTGGCACAGGTCATCAACAATCAACGGTTCGCCGTCGACATGGCGCCCTACTCGACGATACGGCGCATTCATGAAGCCTGCATGCAGCTGCCGGCCTTCCAACAAGCAGCGCCTGCCAACCAACCGGACGCGGAGTAGCAGGTATCGGCGGCGCCTTAGGCAGATATCCAATACACTCGGATGATCGCCAATCGAAAGCGCCGTCGCATATGCGCAGTGCCACTGATGGCCTTTCGTTCAGATCAGGCCGACTGCCCTCCGGACGCTTTCCTCGCGCAAGGAGCAGTCGGTTCCCACATAGTCATCACCGGCTTTTCCAGCCAGCCAGCAGATGGTTTCGCCGACCCACTCTGGCGGGATATGGACGTCTGGATCGAGCTGGCTTACCGGATTGATGCCGGATGCCTTGATCGCAACCTGCATTTCGGTACGAACGGTGCCCGGGCTGAGCCCCAGAACACGAACTCCCTTGTCGCCATACTCCACATGAGCGCATTTCGTCAGCGACAGGACTGCAGCCTTTGAAGCGCAGTAGTGGCTCCAGCCTTCCAGCGCGCCTGTAGCTGCGCCCGAGCTGATGTTGATGATCGTTCCGCTACCTTGCGCGAGCATTACGGGCAGCGCCTCTCTCAGGCCGTAGTAGACGCCCTTGACGTTTACATCGATGACCTTGTCCCAGGCTTCCGGGTCTGATTCATCCAGACGTGCAATCGGTTCAATCAGACCGGCATTGTTGACGAGCAGATCCAGGCGCCCGAATCTCTCGGTGCAGGTACGGATTGCCTCGGTGACCGCGGCGTGATCGGCCACGTCACAGGCAACGGCTTCCGCCTTGCCACCAAGGCTCTGGATGTCTTTTGCGATACGCTCGATATCGGCAGTCGTACGAGCCGCCAGCACGACTGCAGCGCCGTATTTTGCCAGGCATCGCGCGGCCGCTTCTCCGATGCCGCGGCTGGCGCCGGTAACAAGGGCAACTTTTCCAGTCAGATCAGGCACGTTGGTCACCATCAGGGTCTTGGGTCAAACATCATGGGTAGTTTCCTGAAACTAAGCCCTTGGAAGAAAATTTAAAATGGCGGAGTTGCGCAGCTATCGCGTTTATGGGACTTGCGTCTATCCGATCCATCGCAACGCACAGCTTGCGTTTCCCGCCGTATTTGCCATTCTCCGCGAATGACTCCTTCTTTCCAGACCTTGCGCGGTCATCTCCGGCACCTTTATTTCGGCAACTCGCTGACTGCGCGCGCCTGGCGCTACAGCCTGCTCGCTTTCGACATCGTCACCATCGGGTATTTCATCATTTCGTCGATGCTTGACCCGGGACGTCTGCATCACGAGCTGGATTACCTGATCGCCGCAGTGCTTTTGCTGGACTACGTTGGCCGCCTGATGGCTTCAACGAGGCCGGTGAAGCACGCATCGGAATTCACGTCCCTCGCGGATGTGGTCGTCATCGTGTCGCTGATTGCGCCGGCCTTCTTCGAGAACCTCGCGTTCCTGCGGGTCATCCGGATGCTAAGGCTCCTAAGGTCCTATCATCTGCTGAAGGAACTGCGCGAGGCATCCACCTGGTTCAGGGCGAATGAGGAAATCATTCACTCGGCGATCAACCTGGTGGTCTTCATATTTGTCGTCACGGCACTGGTCTATGTGGTCGAGGATGACCGCAATCCGGCGATCAACAATTACCTTGATGCGCTTTACTACACGGTCACCACGCTGACCACGACCGGGTTCGGCGATATCACGATGACGGACAGTACCGGCCGCCTCATGACGGTTGGCATCATGATCTTCGGGGTCGCCCTGTTCCTGCGGCTCGTGCAGACCATTTTCAGGCCGGCGAAAGTCAACCTGCCTTGTCCTGATTGCGGCCTGAGCAGACATGACCCGGACGCGGTACATTGCAAGCACTGCGGACGGGTCTTGAATATCCCGACAGAGGGCGATTGGGGCTAGGGGGAAGCAGCCGCAGTCTGCTGTCGGGGCCTCAGCCCCTGAGGGCGAACTGCTGATTCACGAACGCGAATTCCACCAGCTCATCGCAGGTCATCGGTTTTGCCAGTGCGTATCCTTGCAGGATATCGACGCCCATCTCCCGCAGGATCTTGATGTGCTGGATGGTCTCCACGCCTTCGGACACGACTTCCAGATTGATCGACTTGCCCATGTCGACGACAGCCTGGAGCAGCCTCTTGTGCTCTTCTGATGTCGCGATCGGGTTTACCAGAGCCCTGTCAATCTTGATCCGCCGGGGTGAGGCAGACCACATTCCCAGGAACGAGGATTGGCCGGTCCCGAAATTGTCGATTTCGATGTCGATACCGAGGTCGGCAATTTGCCTGATCTGGGACCGCAGATCCTCGTTGGCGTGGTCGAGCATTGTCGACTCGTGAACTTCGAACGCCAGTCGGTCCCTCGGAAGGTTCAGTTTCTTCAGAAGGTTGATCAGGAACGGATTGCTCATGCGTTGAGCGGAAACGTTGACGGCGACACGTAACGGCGGAGCTTGCCGCGCTTCCCAAAGCTGCATGTCTGCCAGTGCCTTTTCCAGGATCTGGTGGTCGATCTGGTCAGCGGCGCCGAGGTCTTTCGCTGCATCCAGAAAAGCGGGCGGGGCCAGGACCCCAAGGACCGGATGATGCCAGCGGGCAAGTGTTTCGACACCGACCAGCTCGAGGCTCTTGGCATCGAATTGCGGCTGGTAGACGGGAAAGAACTCACCCTTTTCGAGGCCGTCCAGAATATCGTCCGAGATGCGTTTGCTCCGCTCGATTTCCTTTTGAAGATCCTTGGAGAAGAAGGTGAAACGGCCGCGTCCCTCACGCTTTGCACGATAGAGCGCAATGTCTGCGTTCATCATCAGGCGAGACGGGTCCGTCGGATCGTGGCTGAGATCTTCACTCATGCTTGCGATGCCAACGTCGATGCCGATGCTGGCACCAAAGCGGCACAGCTCATTCTCGTAAGGAACGGGTTTGCTGAGCTCGGTGATGATCTGGTCGGCGAGGTATTCCAGTTCCTCCCGCGCAACGTTTGACTCCCGCAGAACGATGAACTCGTCGCCACCAATCCGGCAAACGAAATCGTTTTCATCAGAGTTCTCTCGCAGAACACTTGATACATGCTGCAGGATGAAATCCCCGGCGGCGTGGCCCAGCGTGTCGTTGATCGCCTTGAAACGGTCGAGATCGATCTGGAGAAGCGCGAGCTCCTTTTCACGACTGCCCTTGCGCCACTCTCTGAGCCGCTGGTCAAGGAAACGTCTGTTCGGCAGGCCGGTCAAGGGATCGTGCAGGCTGTCGTGCTCGGCTTGCGATTTGGTTTTCTGAAGAACTTCGTTCTGCTCTTCGACCGCACGTCTTGCCGCAAGAAGTTCCTTCTCCCGGCGCTTCAGGTCGGAAACATCGGTGATCACGCCGATGACATAGCGGTCACCGCTGTCCGTGACAGCGAGGCTCTTGCTGGAAATGTAATTGGCGGAGCCGGATTGAGCGGCAGGGCCGAATTGCTCCTCGGTACGCACCAGCTCGCCGTTCAGGAGAACCTGTCTATCCATGTTTTCCAGGATGACGGCTTCGTCCGGCGAAAGACACATATGGGCCGACTGACCGATGAAGTCCTCTTGCGACCTGTTGAACATCGTCGCAAAGGCCTTGTTGACGATGGCGTATTTGAGGTTCTCATCTTTTGCCGCAACAGGGGTCGGCACGCGGTCCAGAATGAGCTTGGACAGTTCAGTGACCCGCAATGCTTCCTTGAGCGCCTGCTCCTTTTCCTTCAACTTTGTCACATCGTTGAAGACAGTCACGACAAAGGCGTCGCCGTTTTTGGTTTTGGCGAGCGATTTGCAAGTGATCGAGGCAAGTGTCCTGCCACCCCCGATCGGCACGTCTTCGTCAGTCTCGCTGGTCTCGCCATAGGTCAGAACGGTGCGGTCACGCTGTTCCAGGTGAGCGACGAGCTCGGGGGGGAAGAAGCTGGACGCCGATTTGGCGATGATTTCCCCGCGATCCTTGTCGAGCATGTCGCAATAAGCCTCGTTGGCCATGACATAGCGAAGCGCGCTATCCTTGATGACTACAGGATGATGCAGCTGGTCAAGTACGGCCTCTGACAGTTCCGCGCGTTGCAGTGCCAACTTCAGGCTTTCGCCTTGTTCGCGAAGCTTTGTGACGTCGGACAGGATCCCGATCACGTATTTCTTGCCCTGACTGTCAAGGAACGAGTGTCGGTTGAGGAAATTGAGCGCCTTGCCGTCCGGACGAATGATCGTCGACTCGAACTCGATCGGCTCACGTGAGGCAAATATCTCGTCACTTTGCTGGTTCACCAGCCGTGCGAGTTCCGGTTCTATGAAGTCGTGCGTCGATTTCCCGACGATTTCGTGCGGCCTGATCCCGAAAAGCTTTGCGAAGGCATCGTTGACCATCGTGTAGCGGTGATCACTGTCCTTGACCGTGATAGGACTGCCGAGCTGGTCCAAAACGTGTTTCGACAACTCCGCAGTTCGCAAAGCTTCCTGCAATTGCGCTTGCTGTTCTTTGTAGCGCGTCACGTCATGGATGGACGTGATCGTGTATCTGTTCCCGTCACTGCGTCGAACGAGAGTCTTTTGTGCCTCGGTGACCTTGCGCGTCCCGTCCGATGAAGTATGGCTTGCTTCCTGGGTCGAAGCCTCGCCGGTTTGCAGCAGCCGGGTATCGGCATTGATGATTTCCTCGGCCAGGTCAGGCTCGAAAGTCTCCTCGGGCCGCTTGTTGTGTGTTTCCTCTGCAGTGGCATCGAAGAACTCGAGGTATGCCTTGTTGAACATCTTGCATCGGTGGTCCTCGTCTCGCACGATGATCGGCGTTTTCAGATGCTCGATGACCTCCTGCGCAAGTTCCGCATGCGCAACGGCATTCGACAGGGCAAATTCCTTGCGCTTCAATTCGGTGATGTCGTGGAAGACTGAGACCAGGAAAAAGTCTCCGGACGGCGCCTCGACACGGCTCTTGTGCGTTTTCGAGATAACCGCATGGCTATTCGCCCGCAGGATCGTTTCGACCAGATCAACGCTCTTGCCGTTCGTGAGAATTGACGCATCCAGTTCCTGGACTTGCTGAGCCCGGCTGTCTGTCAGGAACTGGTCGTCTCCGCGCCCTATGATGTCGCTGTCCGTGACGTCGAAGAGTTCGCGGTAGGCATCGTTGATGAACACGTACCTGTTTTCGGCATTCTTGATGCTGACTGCGTGACCGATCTGGTTCAGCGTCGCGTCGGCCAAGTGGCTATGTTCGAGGGCTGCGGTCAGTTCGTCCTGCTGTTTCTTGTAATGGGTAACGTCGAAGTAGGTCATCATCCGGTCGTTTCCGACCGAGAGTGACGAGTAAAGCAGGGTGCGCCCGTCAGGCAGGCGTATTTCCTGCTCCGTTGTATTGCCGAACCGGGCGGCCGCCTCACGTTCCGCAACGAACTGGCGCCAGTCGCCCTCGTCAGAGAACTCATCGCCGAACAGCCCAAGTCTTCGGGCGCGGTTCAGCATGTCGCTGAATGTCTTGTACTTGTGAAGTTCCTCGGGCCGGATATGCCAATATTCGAGGCACTTGTCGTTCATGAGCTTCAGGTTCAGATCCTGATCCATGAACATGACGCCATAGTCGATGTTCGCCAGAACGGCAGTCAGGCGCTTCTGATATTCCTCGTTTTCGCTGTCGACGATCAGGTGCCCAAGCGTAAGCGCCGGTCCGTCGCCTACCACTGTTGTCCGCTCGACGAGCCGCAGCTTGTGCGTCTCCGGGCCAGCGCATTTCAGTGTATAGGAACCGCTTGTGGCGGGGTCCGAAACGGCCTGGACCTCGCCTGTTGCCGTAGCTCTGATTTCCTCGAGCGTTTCTGCGGCGGTCTTTGCTGCCGGGTCGCGGGTAATCGCGGCATCGAAGGACTTGTTCGAGTAGATGAGACGATCGTTACCATCAAGCGCATAGGCAGGTGTCGGAAGGTCATCAAGAACGCGCCTTGCAATGCGTCCAAGATGCAGGTCCGTGATGTCTTCAATCGAAAGCTTGTAGGTCGCGCCCGGCAGTACCGACATTTCCAGTTTAAGAACGCGCCCGTTCAAGCAGGGAACTTCAGTTTCAAAATTCGTTCCGGCGGCCATTGCCGACCTGATGGCGTCGATGAGGTCGCGGCAGATTGAGGAATGAAACACACCGTCTGACGAGAGGCCTTCCATGAAGGCATCTATCGAACGCGCATTCGTCGCGGCCTCAGCCCCAGCGGTCAGAAGACCGGATGCTGCAGGATTTGCGTAGATAAGACGTTCCGCATCGAAGAGAACGATGCCATTCGAGCACGACGCAAGTAGTGACTTGATGAGGGCATCCGCCAGTTCGCCTTGCGGAGTGCTTTCGTCGATGCTGTTTTGTCCCATCACCACACGCTTTTAACTTCGTACTGAACGAGATGGATTGTTGCGTGTGGAGTATTAAGAAACGATTTTAAATAAATGGAACTAATATCAGTAGATTTTACTATCAGTATTTATTGGGATAGTTGTTCGGGTGAAGAGTTTCGGTATTGCTCCTGAATGTGTGATCGGCCGACCGAGCAGGATGCGATAACCTCTCCAGAACACAGCATACCAAGCAAGTGCAGGTGTCTGAATGAGAGTGCCCTTTGCAAACTACGTGATCGCGATAGTGGCGATCGGTTCCGCGCTTTTTCCTGAAACGGCCAACGCGTGCGGCGGCGATCAGGCATGTGAAGTGGGAAATGGGCAATACTACGTGCTGCCTCAGGAGGCGCCTCCAGCGAACAAGGGGGGGGCCGCAATAATCTTCCTCCACGGTCATCGAGGCAGTGCGCTCAATGCTGTAAGAAATCCCATGTTTCGAAGGCTTGCCGATGAGCTCGGTGTCGTTTTCGTTGCAGTGCAGGGCATCGAGGGGACCTGGTCCTTCCCCTCCGCACCGCACAAGCGAAGGGATGAGTTCGCCTTCTTTGATGCAGTGCTTCAAGACCTTTCCATGCGTCACGGCGTGGATCCGGATCGCACCATGCTCACGGGGTTTTCGTCTGGCGGATTCATGACCTGGTACCTTGCGTGTGACAGGCCGGAACGCTTCGGAGGCTACGCACCGATTGCCGGTGCGTTCTGGCAACCGCTTCCACCCAGTTGCGCAGGGCCCGTGCCTTATCTTTTTCACGTGCACGGCACCACCGACGCAGTGGTTCCGCTCGAGGGCCGCGCGCTGGGCGGAGGTCGCTGGCGTCAGGGGGATGTCTTCCAGAGTTTTGAAATCTGGCGTCGGCAACTCCCGGCCGATGCAGATAGCCGGCAATGGGTCGAGAGTGGGGCAACCGAATTGAGGTGTGAAAGTTGGACTCCGGCGATCGGCTCCCTCGAACTTTGTCTGCATGACGGCGGACATAGCCTTAGAGGGGAATGGATATCCCGGGCCTGGCGGAGATTGTCGCAACTCAGGAACTGGAACTAGGACCTGTAGCGTTTAAACCGACGTCCCATGCGCTGACGAACTCGTGACCGACATGTCATTGCAACGGGGCGTGTCTGGCTTGACGTCACCAAGCATGGCTGGCTCAACTGGGCGAAATGCTCCAAGGGAATTCAGTGACACAGCCCTCTATGCCTACCGGCCCGCTCGCGGGTCTTCTTGTTCTTGATCTTTCCCGGATTCTGGCAGGGCCGACCTGTACCCAGATTCTTGGGGATCTGGGTGCCGAAGTCATCAAGATCGAACGGCCGGGAACGGGCGACGATACACGTGGTTGGGGGCCTCCCTTCCTGAGGAACGAGGCAGGACAGGATACCCACGAAAGCGCCTACTATTTGTCGTCCAATCGCAACAAGAGGTCCGTTGCGGTTGATCTGGCCTCGGACGCTGGACAGAAGCTGATCAAGGGTCTTGCCGCAAAGGCTGACATCCTGGTCGAGAACTTCAAGGTCGGAGACTTGAAACGTCGAGGTCTGGACTACGACAGCCTGAAGATCTGCAATCCGGGCCTGATTTACTGCTCGATTTCCGGCTTCGGTCAGACCGGTCCATACGCGTCACGCGCAGGCTATGACTTTCTCATCCAGGGTATGGGTGGAATCATGTCTCTGACCGGGTTCCCTGATGAAGCAGGTGGCACGGAGACAAAGGCCGGTGTTGGGATCGCCGATGTCATGTGCGGCATGTATGCGACCGTTTCGATCCTCGCTGCCCTCAATCATCGCAATATGTCCGGCAAGGGGCAGCACATCGATATGTCCTTGTTCGACAGCCAGGTGTCCTGGCTGATCAACCAGGGCGTCGGTTATCTGGTATCCGGCGAAGTGCCGGGGCGACTGGGGAACGGGCACCCGACAATCGTGCCCTACGAGACGTTCCCGGCCAGCGACAAGTCTTTCATTCTTGCCGTTGGCAATGACAGCCAGTTCCGCAAATTCTGCGAGGTCGCCGGGGCCTTGGAGCTTTTCGACGACGAGCGTTTTTCGACAAATGCCGCACGAGTGCGCCATCGCGATGAACTGGTCCCGATCATCCGGCGGCTGACAATCGAGAAGCCGGCCGCAGAATGGATAAAATTGCTCGAAGAAAGACAGGTGCCATGCGGGCCCGTGAATGACCTAGCCGCCGTTTTCTCCGATCCGCAGGTGCTCGCACGCGACATGCTGATACGTATGCCGCATCCGGTGGCCGGTGAGGTTTCCCTTATCGGCTCGCCGATCCGGATGAGCGAGACGCCGGTGACCTATCGCAGGTCGCCGCCTTGCCTTGGCGAGGGAACGTTCGAGGTCTTTGCCACGCATCTCGGTCTCTCGGAAGAGACCTTGCTGGGTCTGAAGCAGGCTGGTGTCATTCAATGGGCTGACCGTGAAGAGGAGGTCGAGCGTGCGTACAGGGGCTGATGTCATTGCTGAGAAGCTGAAGCTGGCAGGATGCAGGCATGCCTTCGGCATACCCGGAGGCGAGGTTCTTGCGCTCATGGATGGCCTCGATAGGGCGGGCCTACGCTTTGTGCTGGTGAAGCATGAAAATGCAGGTGGCTTCATGGCAGAGGGCGGATGGCACGCCGACGGTGCGCCTGGGGTTCTGCTGGCAACGCTTGGACCCGGTGTCGCGAACGCCATCAATGTGGTTGCCAACGCCTGGCAGGACCGTGTCCCACTGATCTTTCTGACCGGCTGTGTCGATGCAGTCGATGCCGAGAGCTATACCCATCAGGTTTTCGATCACCAGCAACTGCTTCGTCCAATTGTGAAGGCGAGCTTTACGGCTCGCACGGGGGCAATTGATGCGATGATGGAAAAGGCCATCGCCCTCGCGACCGATGGTCAGCCTGGCCCCGTGCACATCGATGTGCCGATCAAGGTTGCGGAGAGTGCTTGCGACGAGGTCCCGTCGGCCTGGAGGGCGCCAGCACCAGCAGGTATCGCGGAGGCTGCCGACCTGCAAATCGCACTGGATCTTTTTGCCAATGCCCAGAAACCCTTGGTTATCGCTGGCGTGGATGCCGTCAACGAAGGTGCCGGGTCAGCTATAACGGAATTTTGTCAGAGGTTCTCAGTCCCACTTGTTACGACCTACAAGGCCAAGGGTCTGATGGATGAACGTAGCGAGCTAGCCTTGGGAGGCGCCGGGCTTTCGCCGAAAGCCGATGCAATCCTTCTGCCTCTGCTCGCTGAAAGCGATTGCGTTCTGCTCTTGGGATACGACCCGATCGAGATGCGGGTGAATTGGCGCAATCCGTGGCCCGATGACGCGCCGGTCATAGATGTCACGCCCATCTTGCGCACGCACGGAATGCATCGTTGTCGCGTCGAACTGCGGGGGACGGTGTCATCGGCGCTGAAGTTATTTTCTCGATCGAGGGCCCCCGATGCCAGGGCCTGGCCCGGAAACGAGCCGGAGACTACGCGCGGGCAGCTTGAAGAGGCGTTTGCCCCTGAGGCCGAGGGCTGGGGGCCGGCAACTGTTTTTCATACGCTTCGTCGGGTGTTGCCGGAAAGCACGACTGCCACTGCCGACAGTGGCGCGCACCGAATTCTCGCAAGTCAAATCTGGAAGTGTTACGCCCCGCGCGGAATGCTCCAATCCTCGGCGCTGTGCACTATGGGCTGCGCGCTGCCATTGGCAATGGGGCGGAGCCTGGTTGACGAGGCGCGTGCTCCGGTCATCGCGTTTGTCGGCGACGCCGGTCTGGAAATGTGCCTTGGCGAGCTTTCAACGCTTCGAGACTTGCAGTTGCCTGTCATCATTTGCGTTCTCGTTGACAGATCGCTGTCACTCATCGAGCTCAAGCAACGTGCCGGGCAGCGCCGGAACCTGGGTGTCGATTTCGGCGAGACGGATTTCCCGGCTGTGGCGAAGGCGTATGGCGGCCACGGCGTGTGGATCGAAGATCTGAAGGCGCTGGAGACCGAGGCAGTATCAGCCCTTGGTAGAAGTGGTTTTACGCTTCTTGCTTGCCGAATCAATGATCGCTCCTACGACGGCAGAATTTGAAAAATCTGCTTCTTCGAAGGGTCGTTTCAAGCTGGCGCAGCATCGGCCCGCCGGCGTTCCCGCCCTCAAAGCAGCGAACATCTAACGGGTGTTCCTGATCTTCGATAGTAATATACGAATACTGTGATTTCTATGGACATCGCCATCTTTAGAATGGCCCTTATGCATCCGTCAAATTGACAATTTCACGCATTTCGGCAGGCGAAAAAGATCATTGAAAAGACTCGCATCTTTTTCACGGCCTTGTCCGCATAAGCGCCTAACTCATTGAAAAAGACCATAGTTCAGAAGATTTGCTTGTCCTGAGTCTGCGATTACTTTTGGTTTCGATGAATTGAACTTGCAATCTATCGGAGAATTCTTGCGAGTCAGCGATCGCGTCAAATTTTTATTGACTTTGCGGTCACGTGCCTGAGCCTTGGTTCAAGTATTAATCTCGTGTTAATTGTTTAAGGTGTTCATTCTTACTTGAATTGATTTTGGAAAAAGTAGCAAAATTGAATAATAACTGGATGAGCAGCAAATGATCGATGGTATTTCGTCCGTTGTAAAAAATGCCGATGGCGCTGAATACTTCGAGCTGCCTGCGGTCTGTGACTTGTCGAGCGTCTCCAAGCTGCATGCGATGATTACGGAAGGCCCCGTTGGAGCGGACTTCTTAATCGACGCCGGAGCAGTCGAGCGCTGTGGAACAGCAGCAGTGCAGGTTCTGGTCGCCGCGTCGGAGGAACTGAAACAAAACGACTGCCGACTGGTGCTCAAGTCGGCATCTGAGCAATTCAACAATGCATTCGAGGACCTTGGCCTCGGACGCTGTCTTAGTGAGTGGGAGTGACTTTACGATGGCCAAATGTGCGCTGACCGTCGACGACAGCAAGACTATGCGGGACATGGTTGCCTTCACCCTCAAGGGGGCAGGTTTTGACGTTCTGGAGGCGGAAGATGGCGTTCATGCCCTGTCTGTGGTGCAGGGCAAGAAGGTCGATGTCGTGATCACCGATATCAATATGCCGAACATGGACGGCGTCACTCTGGTTCGTGAGCTGCGAGCCAAGTCGGAGTTCAAATCCACCCCAATCCTTATCCTCACGACCGAGGGAAGCGATGACAAGAAAGCGAGTGGCAAGGCGGCAGGCGCGACCGGATGGATCGTGAAACCGTTCGCCCCCGACAAGCTTCTGGCTGTCGTCAATAAAGTGTGTCCCTGAGTTTCGGCCTGATCTGTCAATTGAACCTACGGATTTGAACTCATGAGCAACAGCGGCTCCTCCACCTCCGACTTCGACCGGTTTCGCATCACTTTTTTCGAAGAGTGCAATGAGATCCTGGCTGATCTCGAAGTGCACCTGACCCAGCTTCAGGACGAGGCGCTGGACAATGAGGGCCTGAACGCGGTCTTTCGCGCGGCGCATTCCATCAAAGCCGGTGCAGGTGCCTTCGGATTCACCGATCTTGTCACCTTCACCCATTCTTTCGAAGCGCTGCTCGACAAAATGCGCGACGGCGAGATCGACCAGTCACCGGCTGTTTCCGATCTTCTGATCCGTGGTGGCGACGTCCTCGCAGAGCTGGTTTCAGCAGCCCAGGAAGAGCGGACCGTCGAGCCCGGTTTTGGATCGGACGTGCTTGAGGAAGTGCAAAAACTTCTTGGCCATGAAGGGCCCGCGTCCGATGATCATGCCACTCAGCCGGTCGAGGCCTCCGAAGCTACGGGTGGTCCGAAGTCCTGGCACATTCAGCTGAAGCCAAACCCGGACCTGTTCAAGAATGCGACTGAACCGCTTCTTCTGATCAGGGAACTGCGCGGGCTGGGGCAACTCGAGGTCAAGTGTGACCTGTCGAACCTGCCGCCCGTCCGCAAGATGGACCCTGAACTGGCATACCTGTCATGGGAATTCGTTCTTTCCTCCGAATGCTCACGTTCGGACATAGAAGAAGTATTCGAATTCGTTGACGACACTTGCGAGATCACGATCACGCAACAAGGTGCAGAAGCCGTCGCTGCAGAACCAGCGAGCGATGCATCAGCCATCCCAGCCATCCCAGCAGAACAATCGGAACGGGTTGGTGCTGCCGTTGCTACAGACGCAGCTAGTGTCGAGGCGCGCAAGGGGAACGAGCCCGCAACGCCCGCGGCAAAGGCCAAGGCGATGGCCGCTTCGTCAATACGAGTCGAGCTGGGCCGCATCGACAGACTGGTCAACACGGTTGGTGAACTCGTCATAACCCAGGCAATGCTTGCTCAAGAGCTTTCAGACCTGACCGCCCACCTTGATCGTCAGCCGATCGAGGGACAGGAGCAATTGGCCAACCTTACCCGCGAGCTTCAGGAATGCGTGATGGCAATCCGCATGCAGCCGGTGAAGTCGGTATTCGCTCGCATGCCGCGTCTCGTCCGCGACCTGTCTGGAAAGCTCGGGAAGAAGATCAACTTGCGCATGTCCGGCGAACACACGGAAGTCGACAAGACGATCATCGAAGAGCTTGCTGATCCGCTAACGCACATGATCCGCAACTCTATCGACCACGGAATGGAAAAGCCCGAAGCACGGATTGCCGCCGGAAAGAGCGAGGAAGGTACGATCGATCTTTCGGCTGCGCATGTCGGCGGGAATATCGTCATTTCGATAAGCGACGATGGTGCCGGCATCAACCGCGAGCGGGTTCTTCAGATCGCGATCGAGAAGGGCATTGTTGCGCCAGACGCGGGTCTCACCGATCAGGAGATCGACGAGCTGATTTTTGCTCCCGGCTTTTCGACCGCAGCAGAGGTGACCGACATTTCCGGCCGTGGGGTCGGAATGGACGTCGTGCGGAGAAATATCGTCAGCCTTGGGGGACGTATCCAGGTGCAGTCGGAGCCGGGCAAGGGAACGCGTTTCCATCTGCTCATTCCGCTGACCCTCGCAGTGCTTGACGGCATGATCGTGGCGGTAGGCAACCAGCGTTACATCCTGCCCATCACGAGTATTGTCGAGAGTTTCCGGCCGGAAAGGTCGCAAATGCGACGCCTTGATGACTACACCGCCGTGGTCCAGATTCGTGGCGAATTCATTCGGATCGTACGCTTGTGTGACCTGCTGAACGTCGAGAACGCCGTTCAGGATCCCACCAAGGGCCTCATTGTCCTGGTCGAGGTCGCCGGCGGCGGCAAGGTTGGCATTACGGTCGACGAGCTGATCGGCCAGCAGCAGATCGTCATCAAGAGTCTGAACGACAACTTCGATCCAATTCCAGGTATTTCCGGCGCGACCATCCTTGGCAATGGCAAGGTCGCCCTGATCCTGGACATAGAGCAACTCGCTTCCATGAAGAGCACGGTCGCACATCCTGCGACAGCTGAGTTCGGCTTTGCCGCTCCGGCACCACGGCTCGTCGGAGCAAAATGACCATTGGGGGACAATCGATGCAGGCAAATATGCTTCAGTCACAGGATCCCGTGACCGCAGGAACGGGCGCAGTATCGCTTCAGCCGGATGGAAGTCCGACGCCCACGTCGTGCCAATTCATCAGCTTCCGTCTCGGCGATGACGAATATGCCATCGACATAATGGCGGTTCGCGAGATCAAGGGCTGGACAGAGACGACGTCTCTACCCAACCAGCCGTCGCACGTTTTGGGGGTGCTCAACCTACGTGGAGCGATTGTCCCGATCCTCGATCTTCGTAGCCGGTTTGGCCAAGGCCTCACCGAAACGACATCGATGCATGTCGTCATCATCGTCAACGTCTCGGAGAAGACGTTCGGAATTCTCGTGGACGCCGTCTCGGACATCCTGACGGTGGAGCCCGCGGAAATTCGCCCAGTACCGGAGTCCGACAAGACCGGTGGTGCGGACTACCTCTCGGGCATCATCAACGCCGATGAGGGAATGGTTGTGGTTCTGGCGCTCGAGGAATTGTTCCGCTGACGCCTTCTATTCAAAGACCGACTGTGCGCCGGATCTGATCTTTCTAGGAGAGAAAAATGCAGGATACCGAAGATACCACCCCGGAGGTCGCAAAGAGCAGCGGCGGGTTCTCAGTTCGCAAGAAGGTGATGATCTTCTCGACGATCTTGACGGCTGTGATCGTCCTCATCGGCGGTCTTTCTTTCATGACGTATTCGCGCACCAACAGTTCGTTCGCAAATGTCGAGAAGACCTTTGAGGCCGAATATGAAATGGCGCATCTACTGCGGAATTTTCTTGTCCTGAAGGCCCGCGCCCGCGAGCATTTGCTTGCAGTCCTCGATGGAGAACCTTCCACGGTGCCTGCTGATCTCGTGGCGTTTGAAAAGCAGCTTGAGGAAACCAAGGGTCATCTTGACACTCAGCACCAGGACAAGCTTGCGAAGGTTGAAGCCGACACTCTGGAGTTCCACCACCTTTTTGAAAAGGCCGAGGAGCTCAAGAAAGAAGGCGGCGAGACTTACAAGAACTATCTGAAGCCGCTGGGTGAAGAGTTGGAGAAAGGCGCGTATGAGACCGAACAGGCGGCCATCCGTACCGGCAATTCGAACGTCGTCTCCCAGTCGGTTGCCCTCTTGCAGCAGGTCATGAAAGGTCGCATGGCGGCATACCAGATCATGTCCTCTGGAACAGGCGAGAATCTTCCGAAAGCCGAGCAGGCCTTCGCCAAGAGTGAGGTGCTGGTGGCCTCGCTTGCCAACAGCGGTGTGCCCGCCGTCACATCGAGTGCCGCGAACTTGAGTGGCAAGGCCTCCGAGTATGCGAACAAACTGGCCGTCTCTGTCGAGACGATGGCCGAACTCAAGAACATCGTCGACGTCGAAATGGTTGCGGTTTCGAATGCAATCGAGGCCGATTTCGAAACGGTAATGACTGCGCTTAGTGAAGCGCAGCACCGTATTGCCGAGAGCACCAAAGGCACGACCTTCACGACTTTCATCGTGAACGCCGTTGCTGCGCTCATGGCACTTGGCATGTGCGTGTTCTTTGCCCGGATGATTTCTCGTGGCCTCGTGAAGCCCATGACGGAACTGAGTGACCAGATGGCTGAACTTTCGGGCGGCAAGCTTGATCTGAAGGTTGGCTATCAGGATCGCGGGGACGAACTCGGCGACCTCGCACGCGAGCTGGAAGGGTTCAGGCAGACCGCCAACGATTCCGAACGACTGCTTGGTGTAAATACCCGCATCAAGGTTGCGCTGGACAATTGTTCTACCAACATCATGCTGGCAGATACCGACGGAATCATCGTCTACGTGAACAAGTCGGTCACAGCGATGCTCCGCAACGCCGAGCAGGATCTGCGCAAGGTGTTCCCCGGGTTCTCCGTCGATAATCTGATCGGCACGAACATCGACATCTTCCACAAGAACCCGGCTCACCAGCGCAACATCCTCTCAACGCTCAACTCGGCGCTGAACACCGAGATCCAGGTTGGAGGGCGCGACTTCGGCCTGATTGCGAACCCCGTCACGGATGCCAATGGAAGGCGACTCGGCGCCGTGGTCGAGTGGGCGGACAAGACCGAAGAACGCCGCATCGAGCGCGAAATCTCGAAGGTGGTCGAGGCAGCTGCGAATGGCAACTTCCGTGAAAAGCTGGTGTTGGACGGCAAGAAGGACTTCATGCTTCGCTTGAGCGAGTCCATCAACCAGCTGTGCCTGACGACAGCCAACGCTCTCGATGACGTCAATGAAAAGCTGCTCGCACTTAGCGAGGGTGATCTGACGGCACGCGTCACGACCACCTATGCCGGCATGTTCGAGGAACTGAAAAATAACCTCAACGATACTGGCACGCGCCTGGCAGAGATCGTGTCCGAGGTGGCAAATGGCGCAAACGAAGTGAGCAACGCTTCTGCGGAGATCACTTCCGGTACGACGGACCTGTCCGAGCGGACCGAGCAACAGGCATCCAGCCTCGAGGAAACGTCAGCTTCGATGGAGGAAATGGCGGCGACCATCCGCCAGAATGCCGACAATGCCCAGCAAGCCGACCAGCTTGTCGCAAGTGCCAACCAGGTTGCGACACGAGGTGGTCAGGTCGTGACACGTGCGGTGGAGGCGATGAGCCGGATCGAGGCTTCTTCCCAGAAGATTTCCGACATCATCGGTGTGATCGATGAAATCGCATTCCAGACCAATCTCCTGGCACTCAATGCGGCGGTCGAGGCCGCTCGTGCGGGCGATGCTGGCAAGGGCTTTGCGGTTGTGGCTTCGGAAGTCCGATCGCTGGCGCAGCGTTCGTCCGAAGCGGCCAAGGACATCAAGGAACTTATCGTCGAAAGCGGAACTCAGGTTACCGACGGCGTGGAATTGGTGAACAACACCGGTTCGACCCTGGATGAGATCGTCAACTCCGTGAAGAAAGTCGCCGATATTGTCTCTGAAATCGCCGCCGCGAGCCGCGAGCAATCTGCCGGTGTTGAGGAAATCAACAAGGCCGTCAGTCAGATGGACGAGATGACCCAGCAGAATTCGTCGCTGGTCGAAGAGAATGCCGCAGCATGCCGCATGCTCCAGAGCCAGGCGGAGAACATGAGCCGCCGGATGGCCTTCTTCAAGACGAACGAAAATGCACGCCACTCTGTTCGGGAAACCGCCACGGCTGTTGCCAGTGTCGGTGCGGCGATGGGCGGCGGCCGATCCTATGCCGCTCCATCTCGCGGTGGCGCGGCAGCACTGCAGCAGAGCCTTGCGGTCGCTATCAACGAAGATGACGACTGGAAGGAATTCTAAAAGGGTTCGCTACCGGCGGCCGAACTGGCGGCCGCCGGTGCTCATCTTGAGAGAATGTGAATGTCGGCAGCTGTTGCAGAGAAAGAACGTGAGTTCCGGTTCAACGACAAGGAGTTTCGCTATCTTGCGGGAGTGGTGAAGGATCATGCCGGTATTGTGCTCGCCGATCACAAGAAGGATATGGTCTACTCGCGGCTTGCCCGTCGGCTGAGAGCCTTGAAGCTGTCCAGCTTCGAGGACTATTGCGCTCTTCTGGAAAGCGAGGGCGCCGCCGATGAAATGGGCATGTTCATCAATGCGATCACCACAAACCTGACGCGTTTCTTTCGTGAACCCCATCACTTCGAACACCTTGCTGAAGTCATGCCGCGAAAGTTCCAGAATGCACCCACTGCGACCCGAATTCGCATTTGGTCCGCAGGCTGTTCTTCCGGCGAAGAGCCCTATTCGATTGCCATGACGATGGCGGAGTGCCTGCCCAGGCTCGCGGCCTACGACTTCCGGATACTGGCGACGGATCTCGATACCTCGATGGTCGCGCACGCTGCTAGGGGTGTCTACCGCATGAGTGATGCGGACGGCCTGTCGAAGACGCGGATTGGTAAGTGGACACTCAGGGAGAGAGCCGCGGATTCAATTGCCATGAATCCTGTGCTGAAGGAACGGATTACGTTCAAGCATCTGAATTTGCTGCGTGATTGGCCGATGAAGGGAAAATTCGACGTGATTTTCTGCCGTAACGTGATGATCTATTTCGATGGCCCGACGAAAGACCGGCTTCTGCGGAGATTGTCCGACCATCTCGTGCCCGGTGGCTGGCTTTACATCGGTCATTCCGAAACGATCCTCGACCAGCAGAGCTGTCATCTCGTGCCTCGCGGCAAGACTATTTATGAAAAGGTGGTGGCATGAACGCCTCTGTTCGGATTCCCAAATCCAGGCGCGACCTTGCGACACCAAACCTGGAGCACACGGCGCACCACAAGAAGGTCCGTGTCTTGCCAGGTGAGACCCGCACCGTGACGGATCCCGAGCATACCCTAGTGACCATTCTCGGATCATGCGTGTCGGTGTGCATCCGAAATCCCTGGACCGGATTCGGGGGCATGAACCATTTCATGCTTCCACAGAGTGATACCGGAGAGTGGAATGGCGTGAATGCAGCCATGCGCTACGGAAACTATGCGATGGAGGCCTTGATCAACGAGGTCCTGAAGCGCGGATGCGCGCGAAAGGACCTTGAAATCAAGGTTTTTGGTGGTGCGAACCTTGGTTTTCACACCGCCAGTGTCGGCACCAAGAACGTCGAGTTTGTTTCACGGTATTTACGGGAAGAGGGCCTCTCCATTGCTGCCTCTGATGTTGGTGGCAGTCACGGTCGGCGTCTTTACTACAGGCCGTCGACCGGCGTGGTACGGCAACTTTACCTACGCACCAATCAGGATAATCGGGTTGCTGCTGAAGAGCAGACCTATGCGAAGACCGTCAATTCGGCGCCGGTTTCCGGCTCAATCGAACTCTTCTAGGGCAGCGAACAGTATGACGAAGAAAATCAAAGTGTTGATCGTTGATGACAGTGCGCTCGTTCGTCAAATGCTGGGCGAGATGCTGAACTCGGATCCGGAAATCGAGGTCGTCGGGACAGCATCTGATCCAGTATTTGCCCGTCAGATGATCAAGGAGCTGAACCCTGATGTATTGACCCTGGATATCGAGATGCCGCGCATGGACGGTCTTCATTTCCTGGAAAAACTCATGGCATTGCGCCCCATGCCGGTCGTCATGGTGTCTTCGTTGACGCAAAAGGGCGCAGATGTCGCGTTCCGTGCGATGGAACTCGGCGCTGTCGAGATTGTCGGTAAGCCGGTCATGGATTTGCGAGATGCATTTCAGGGGATGCGCTCCGAAATCGTAGGCAAGGTGAAGGCAGCTGCCCGGGCGAGGGTTCGGCCAAACGCTTCAGGGTCCACCCCTCCGGTCAAGCCCATGAGCCAGAACCTTTACAAGACAACCGAGCGGATCGTTTGCATTGGCGCGTCCACCGGTGGCGTTGAGGCGGTTGCGCAGGTTTTGCGCATGTTGCCGAGCAATGCGCCGGCGATCGCAATCACTCAGCACATGCCTCCGGCTTTCACCGGCAAGTTTGCCGCACGCCTTAATGGGATGTGCGCGATCAAGATTGCGGAAGCTCAAGGTGGAGAGCGGATGCTCCCGGGACACGCATACATAGCGCCAGGCCATTCTCATCTCCGCGTGGTTCGCTCGGGAGCAAACTACGTTTGCAAGGTTGAAGGTACTGAGCGTGTGAGTGGTCACTGTCCGTCCGTCGACGTGCTGTTCGAATCTGCAGCCGCCAATATTGGTGTGAATGCAGTGGGGATCATTTTGACCGGCATGGGACGCGATGGTGCCAAAGGCCTGAAAGCCATTCGCGATGCCGGCGGCGCGACCATCGGACAGGATGAGGCCAGTTGCGTGGTTTACGGCATGCCGAAGGCGGCATTCGATATTGGAGCAATTGAACAGCAGTGCTCTTTGGGGGCGATCGCGGAAACGATGCTTCAAACGTGCGCCAAAGGCGGCGCTCAGGCGATCCGAATCTAGGGGCGTTGCTTTTTTGGAATGGAATTGGGGACCGAGATGGTAGCGAGTGATCGGGCCGAAGGCTTCTTGCTTGAAGACGAAAATGCGATCGATTCCTTTGAAGGGGACGTTGAGGCGTCCGGCTCTGGAGGGACCTCGGACGCACTTTCCGAGACGTCTGACGCTGCAATGACGAGCAAGCTTCCGGAAGGTGATGATGAGGTCATCGGACGGCTTGGAGATCTGCGTTCTGTCCAGAATGATACCCTTCAGTTCCTGATACGAGAGATCAACTCCGTCTCGGACTATGTCGAGAGCCATGCAACCTCTCTGACCACGCGCTTCCGGGAGATGTCCGAAGCCTCGCGCGAGCAGAGCAAGGTGGTCGAGGCAATGGCCTTCGACGTCCAGCATGTTGCCGTCGACGATGCCCATGTGCCGATTGGCGATCTCGCCAAGGACCTTTCGGACACGATGGAAGACTTCTTCAAGAAGGTGATCTTCCTGTCTTCCCGTGGCGTGAAGATGTCCTACACGCTGGACGATATCTTCAAGGTCCTGGAAAACATGCAGCTGAGCATCAACGAGATCGAGCGCATCAACAAGCAGACACATCTTTTGGCACTCAACGCCAAGATCGAGGCCGCACGCGCAGGCGAGGCTGGCAAGGGCTTCGCCGTCGTCGCAGATGAAGTGCGCCAGCTGGCAAACTCGGTCAACGGCTTGTCCTCGAGCCTCAGAGAGCAGACCAGCCAGGTGACCGCTGGTCTCGATGGCGGCTATGCGATCATCAAGGAGATCGCCACGGTCGACATGTCCGAAGACAATATCGCGGCACATGATCGCCTCAAGATGATGACCAAGGGTTTCGTGACGCAGAGCTCCCAGCTCGCCAGCTCCTTGACGCGCAGCGCGGCGGCCAGCCAGAAAATGGAACAGGAAATCGGGTCATCTATCGTGGAGCTTCAGTTCCAGGATCGCGCCAAGCAGCGGCTCGAGGCCGTCTGCGATGCAGTGATGAAGATGCTTGCCGTCTCGGGTAGCAACTTGCCGGATACCCTGATCCCGCTCGAAAACACGAGCCTTGAATTCCGGCGCTCAGTGGCTGCCGAGATCGCAAATATTTTCAAGTTGGGAGAGTTGAAAGCGGCATACGAAACCGAATTCGGAATTGCAACAGCCCCTTCCGAAGGGGAAACGGACGACGCATTGGACGCCTCTCCGGCCGACGATGACGGGATTGAATTGTTCTAGGAGAAAACAATGGATCTCAGGACGGAATGTGATGCCGCGCAGTATACAGCGCATTTGAGTGGGCAATTGAAATACGCGGACAACGGTGCGTTTCGAACACTCGTGGACGAGATGAACGCATCGAACCTGAAACGCTGCGTCTTTAATCTCGCCGGACTTACAGCGATCGACTCAGCGGGTCTGGGCATGCTCGTGATCGCGTCCGATGCGGGAAAGAAACACGGTTGGTCGTTGACGCTGACCGGAGCCAGTGGACAGGTCCGCAAGGTCCTGGAGTTGTCGCGATTTGACCAACTCATGACCATCGCAGACTGAGCCGGTAGGGGAGGCTAGATCAATGGTTGGAGCCGCCCTGACAAGCGCAGACTTTGCCCGGCAGGGATTTGCCGGCGGCGCCGCTACGCTTGGCCTTGGTTCGCTTGCGGATGCAAGACTGCTCGTCATCGATGACAGCAGTTTTGCCCGCAAGACGATCAACGCCATCCTGGCAAACAACGGGTTCACGAATGTCCGGCTGGTCACGGATGGAGCCGAGGGGATTGCGGCGGCCGCCGAATGGTCGCCGGAAATCATTATCACTGACCTCTACATGCCAGTGAAAAGCGGGTTCGACGTTTGTCGCGAGCTGCGCAACCAGCCCACTTTTCGCGAAACTCCGATCATTGTCCAGACCTCCGCCGACACGCCGGCAATCCGTGGTGATGTATTCGAGGTCGGGGCCTCCGACCTGATCACCAAGCCGATAAATGCCCGCGAGCTGCTCAGCCGGATCCGGGTTCATCTGGAGCGTCTGCGCCTGATCGAAAGCCTGAAGGACTTCAGGCGCCAGATGCAGGACGAACTCAACTCTGCCAAGGCGATGCAAATGGAATTGCTGCCTGCCGACCAGATGATCGGCGAACTGGAGCAGCTTTTCCCGGTTCAATTCGCGTGGCACAGTCAGCCGTGCCAGGGTCTCGGCGGTGATATCTGGGGTGTCAATCAGCTCGATGATCGCCGAATACGGCTCTGGAACGCCGACTTCACCGGCCATGGCGTGAAATCCGCTCTGAACACGTTCCGGCTCAATACGTTTCTGAGAACATCGCTCAGGCATGATCAGAGCGGCCCGGCGCACTGGCTGAAATCAGTCAATGCATTTCTTTGCGAAGTCCTTCCGGTTGGCCAGTTCGCGACCATGCTTTGTTGCGACGTCGATTTTGCCCGCGGCACAGTTGTCATCGCATCGGCCGGGGCACCGGAGCCGGTCCTGCAGGTCGGCGGCGTCAATAAGGCGGTCGAGATTGGAGGCATGCCCTTGGGGATTAGCGAAAGCATCGAATATGAGGAACGCCAGTTGGAGTTCGGGCCAGGCAGCTGCCTGTTCGCCTACAGCGATGCTCTTATCGAAACGCCGACCGCAGACGATGCACTGTTCGACGCCGAGCGTCTTGTGCAACGACTGGATCAGTTGCAGACGTCCCCGGTTGCCAAACGTCCGGCGAAGCTCCTCGATGATTTGAATGGCGTTGCGCCCAAAGGCCTCGATGATGACCTGACGATGATCTTCCTCCAACATGCGGAAGCTCGTCCGAGAAGCTCGAATGTGCAGCCATTCAGCGCCCGTTCCGAGGGGAGCGCCGTTACGGAGGCGGCGGCGGTTATAGAGCCGCAACGACAGGTATTTGCCATCAGGACGATACGTGAGGCAGCAGATCTCGCTGAACGGCTGGCGGCGGAATACCCGAAGCCGGAAATCGTCGCCACCGGTATCTGGGAATTGCTGATCAACGCCATCGAGCACGGCAACCTGGACATAAGCCATGAAGAGAAGACACGTCTGCTTCTGGCGGATGAGCTGGATGCGGAAATCGAAAGACGCCTCGCATCGGAAGCCTTCGTGAATCGGAGGGTTCATGTCGAGCTTGCCAAGACCGGGCAGCAAATCTTGTTGACCATCCGGGACGAGGGAACCGGGTTCGATTTTGAAAAGTATATTGATCGGGAATTGCTGATTGATGTTCCAAACGGAAGGGGAATCGCGATCGCGCAGAAACTCAGTTTCGATCAGTTGACCTACCGGGGATGCGGGAACCAAGTCGAAGCGCGCCTCTCAGTTGAGGTGCAAGCTGATACGGACAGCGCCGCGCTGGACATCTGAGGGGCGAAGGTGACTTCTCTCAATACGCTTTCCGGAGTTGATCGCCACTGGACCGCTTAGACCGCTTGCCATATGGAAGCGGGTAGGGGCGGCCTTCGGAATACGCGATGCAGTCTGCCCGCTGATTTCGGGAAGGCGATCATGCAGATTTGTGCCAGCAAGAAGGCGGTTCGGGAGTTTACTCTGCAGCAGAGGAAGGCGGGCCGTAGGGTCGCCCTGGTCCCGACGATGGGATACCTCCACGACGGCCATATGTCGCTGGTCCGCGAGGCGAAACGCAGGGCCGACGACGTCATTGTCTCGATCTTCGTGAACCCCACACAATTCGGCCCGAACGAAGACCTTGCGACCTATCCGCGGGATCCGGACCGTGACCTTGCCCTGCTTGAAGCGGAGAATGTCGCCGCGGTCTTCATGCCCAGTGTTGACGAGATGTATGGCGCGGGCGGCGATACCTATGTGGAGGTGCCAGGGTTGTCCGGTATCCTTCAGGGTGCCCTGCGTCCGGGGCACTTTCGAGGTGTTTCGACGGTCGTCACGAAGCTGTTCAACATCGTCCTGCCAGATGTCGCGGTCTTCGGCGAAAAGGACTATCAGCAGCTAGCCGTCATCCGCCAGATGGTCCGCGATCTTGACATGCCGTTGCAGATCGTTGGTTCGCCGACGGTGCGCGAGGCAGATGGCCTGGCGATGTCCTCGCGCAACGTGCGCCTGTCTGACGAGCAAAGGGCGCAGGCCCCCGCGCTGAGCCGCTCCCTGACCGCCGCCGCCGAAGCTGCGAAATCCGGACCATCCATTCAGTCTCTGGAGCTGACCATTCGGTCGGTCCTCGAGCAAGCTCCGCTCGGACAGGTTGAAAGCGTTGACATCCGTGATGCTCACACGCTTGCGCCCCTGGAAGGCGTTCTGGAGGGCGAAGCCGTTGTGCTGCTCGCTGTGCGCTTCGGGGGTGTCCTTCTGATTGACCAAAGGGTGATTGCGCCGTCGCAGATGACGGCTTAAGTCCAAGGCAAAGACGACGTCAGTGAAAGGAAGCTCGATGAGCGCCCAGAAACCCATCCGCCGTGTCACGGTTCCCCAGATTGTCGCGCGAAAGGGCGGCGAGCCCATTGTCTCGCTCACCTCCTATCACGCGCACACGGCTGCCATTGTTGATAAATACGCGGATTTCATCCTGGTCGGCGACAGCCTTGGCATGGTCATGCATGGCATGGAATCGACCGTCGGCGTCTCGCTTGAGCTGATGATCATGCATGGCAAGGCCGTTGTTCGCGGAACCCAGCGCGCGTTGGTCGTCGTCGACATGCCTTTCGGCACGTATGAGGAAAGCCCCTCGGTTGCCTTCCGCAATGCAGCCCGCATCATGAAGGAAACCCAGTGTGGCGCGGTCAAGCTTGAAGGCGGCAGACGCATGGCCGAGACAATCAACTTCCTGACCGAGCGCGGAATTCCGGTCATGGCCCACACCGGCCTGACGCCGCAGTCAAGCAATGTCATGGGTGGGTTCAAGACTCAGGGCCGGGATGAAAGCAGCTGGCCCGCCCATGAAGAGGACGCCAAGGCTGTTGCCGACGCCGGTGCCTTTGCGCTTGTACTGGAAGGCATGGTCGAGCCGCTCGCGGCCCGGATCACCAAGCAGGTTCAGATCCCGACCATCGGCATTGGCGCTTCGGCGGAATGTGATGGCCAGATCCTGGTTCTGGAGGACATGCTCGGCCTCAATCCCAAGCCACCGAAGTTCGTCAAGGTTTACGGTGATCTCGGCAACCAGATCGAGAACGCGGTGAAGTCCTATGCCGACGCGGTCAAGGACCGCTCTTTCCCGGCGGAAGACCAGGTCTATCGCTAGGCATTCCCCATAGGGGTAGCAGACAGCCCGAAAGCTCGCCGTCCCGGCGGGCTTTTTCTTCGTCTAACATTGGGGAAAGTAATGGCGGAGAGGGTGGGATTCGAACCCACGGTGGAGTTGCCCCCACGCCGCATTTCGAGTGCGGTACTTTCAACCACTCAGCCACCTCTCCGCGGTGCTCAAGATAATCGGTCTCAAGTGGCGCGGAACATAGACAAGCGATCTTCGGGCCGCAAGAGGCAGATTGAGCTCATTTGCATTTTTTTGAGGGTTTTTCCAAGGCCACTCTTCATGCTGAGGAGAGGGCTGCGAGGGCAAGCGCTGAAGGCCATGTTCGTCACCGGCAGCCTTCGGACAGCGACGTTCGGGACGGTCGGTGACAGAGGGCACACTTGACGCTAGGTCCGGTGGCGGTATTTTCCGGCCGTCAACGCGGATAAAACGTTGACTTCGAGGGCTCCATGCATATAGTGCGCCTGCTTGAAGAGGCGGAATCTGCAGAAGGTTCCGCCCTTTATCGTTGTCCGAAGGCCTGCACCGGCTGTCCTAACCGACTTCAACCGGTATAGCACAAAGACCCGTCTGACGGGCGCCAAGGGATGCGAAGAACGGGCTGTTCGCCATGAATGGGCGGGTGGTCCAGGGAAAAATGAAAAGAAGGACGTGCGAGACATGTTCGCAGTGATCAAGACCGGCGGCAAGCAGTACACTGTCGCCGCAGATGACCTCCTGAAGGTCGAAAAGCTGGAAGCCGAAGCAGGCAGCACCGTTACGTTTGACGAAGTGCTCATGATCGGCAACGGTACGGACACCACCGTAGGTGCTCCGCTTGTGGAAGGTGCAACTGTTGTGGCCGAAGTGGTCGAGCAGGCGCGTGACCGCAAGATCATCATTTTCAAGAAGCGCCGCCGCCAGAACTCCCGGCGCCGCAACGGCCATCGTCAGGCATTCACCCTCATCAAGGTGACCGACATCCTGACCGGTGGCGCGAAGCCGGCCAAGAAAGCCGCTGCAAAGAAGACTGAAGCCAAGGCTGAAGAGGCTCCGGCCGCATCTGAAGAAGTTGCGCCCCTCTTCACCGCTCCGGAAGGCAAGGCCGACGATCTGAAGAAGATCTCCGGCGTTGGCCCGGTTCTGGAAAAGAAGCTGAACGCTCTGGGTATCACCACCTATGAGCAGATCGTCGGCTTTTCGGCTGAAGACATCGCCCGCGTTGATGAGGTCCTGAATTTCAAGGGCCGTATCGAGCGCGACAACTGGGTTGAGCAGGCCAAGGAACTGGCTGGCAAGTAAGCCGCCGCCGTTTCTGACTGATCTTAAAAGAGTAACGAGGAGAAACCCTCATGGCACATAAAAAGGCAGGCGGCTCGTCCCGTAACGGTCGCGATTCAGCTGGTCGCCGTCTCGGCATCAAGAAGTTCGGCGGCGAAGCCGTGATTCCGGGCAACATCATTGCACGTCAACGTGGCACTCAGTGGCACCCGGGCACCGGTGTGGGCATGGGTAAGGACCACACCATTTTTGCCACCGTTGAAGGCAAGGTCGAGTTTCAGGCGAAAGCCAACAAGCGAACCTTCATCAACGTGGTTCCGGTAGCGGAAGCTGCGGAGTAAAGCCGACGTGTCATCCAACACCGCCGGCGTCCCATAGCCCCGGCGGTTCAAGATGAAGAACCGGTCAAAGTTCAAGGGGAGATGGGTCGCCATCTCCCCTTTTCTTTTGCACTTTGATCGGAGAATGAAATGGTTGTCGAAAGTGATGGTCTCTTAGACGAAAGCTGTCTCGGTGCGGCTCCCCTGCCGCAGGAAGCTGTCCGTGTGCGGCTCGACCTGCCGCGAACCGACGATCTGGCCGACATCATGTTCCTGGCCAACAACCATCGCATCGCGGCGAACCTCGCCAACATGCCGCATCCGTTTTCGCTCGATAACGCGAAGGCGTTGATTGCACGTGCTGAGACAGCACGCGGCAACAATGCGACATTTGCAATTCGACTGCGTTCGACCGGCCGGTTCATCGGTATCGCCAAATATGGCGAGATGGAAGCTGGAGGAACGGTCCATATTGGCTACTGGCTCGGTGAGCCCTTCTGGGGTGACGGCCTTGCCACCGAAGCGGTTCATGCCCTCGTCGACCACGCCTTCACTCACGGCAGCATGGACGAACTGACGGGCGCGTGCCGCGTGACGAACCCGGCATCAAGGCGCGTCCTGGCCAAATCCGGCTTCCAGTACCGGGACCAGTCGATGATCCATTCGGTCGGAGCGCGCGGTTCGGTCCCGATCGAGCGGTACAGTCTGGAACGAAAGGTCTGGAAGTCGCTGAAGACGTGGGGCGCCGTTGCATAGTTTCGGGCACTGCTGAGGTCTGCCGGTTCAGGGGCTGGCAGACCTCGCGTTATCCAAAACAACGCGCTGAGCGGAACGAACGTGCCGCGAGAGTTGCAACGCGCACCGGGTTTCGGCTATTGGCAGGGCAAGCTTCCTGGGGTGAGTGGATTTTTTGCATGGCTCGGATGACGGGGCCACGCTGACGGTTTCGCGCGAACGATGCCAGGAAATCGCGCGCGAATGGAATGAAGAAGATCCAGCATTGACCGAAGGACAGTGGCATGAAGCCCGGACTTTCGCGGTTGGAAGGTTGCTTTCAGAGGTTTGGCGCGCGGTGGTTCCGCAGTCGACGGACGTCTAGAAGGCTCCATGCATGAATTCGAGACCCCTCGACGGCCAATATCGGGCGCAGCGGTCAAATGGAAAGAACAGAAAATGAAGTTCCTCGATCAGGCCAAGATCTTTGTGCGCTCCGGAAATGGCGGCGCGGGCTGTGTCTCTTTCCGGCGCGAGAAGTACATCGAGTATGGCGGTCCCGATGGCGGCGACGGGGGACGTGGCGGTGACGTCTGGGTCGAATGCGTCGACGGCCTGAACACGCTCATCGACTATCGCTACAAGCAGCACTTCAAGGCCGAAACCGGCATTCACGGCATGGGCAAGAACCGGACCGGCGCCGATGGTGGCGACGTGACGCTAAAGGTCCCCGTCGGCACTCAGGTGCTCGAAGAGGACAATGAGACGGTGATTGCCGACCTGACCGAAGTTGGCCAGAAGGTCCTGCTGCTAAAGGGCGGAAATGGCGGCTTCGGCAACGCACATTTCAAGTCCTCGGTAAACCAGGCTCCGCGCCGGGCGAACCCTGGCCTTTTGGGCGAGGAAAAATGGATCTGGCTGCGCCTGAAGCTGATCGCAGATGCCGGTCTCGTGGGACTGCCGAATGCCGGCAAGTCCACCTTCCTTGCGACGGTATCCGCCGCTAAGCCGAAGATTGCAGACTATCCCTTCACGACGCTGCATCCGAACCTCGGCATTGTCCAGATCGACGGAAACAGCTTCGCCATGGCAGATATTCCGGGCCTGATCGAAGGCGCGCATGAAGGAACGGGTCTCGGCGACCGTTTCCTGGGCCATGTCGAGCGGACCCGCGTTCTCCTCCATCTCGTTGATGGCTCCGGCGAGGAAGATCCGGGCGAGGCCTACACCGTCGTGCGCGGAGAGCTGGAGGCCTACGGCCATGGCCTTGCCGAGAAACCGGAGATTGTGGCTCTCTCCAAGTGCGACGCGCTGACGGACGAGCTCATTGCCGAACGTGCTGCGTCGCTGGAAGAGGCCTGTGGTCAGAAACCGCTGATCCTGTCCTCCGCAAGTGGCCACAATGTCGATCGTGCCCTGCGCATGATCGTGCGCGCCATCGACAAGGACAAACAAGACGCCGCCAACGAAGTTCCGGCCAAGGAGCAGGAGGGATGGCATCCCTGATGTCCGACCGTCGTTGCCTGACGGCTTACAGCCGTGTTGTCGTCAAGATCGGGTCTGCGCTTCTGGTTGAAGGCGGTGAGCTGAAGCGCTCATGGCTGGATGCGCTGATTGATGATCTCGTTGCGCTGAAGAAAGCGGGTGCCGAGGCGATCATCGTGTCGTCCGGATCGATTGCGCTGGGGCGCGGCATTCTTGGTCTGCCGAAAGGCCCGCTCAAGCTTGAGGAAAGCCAGGCGGCCGCCGCTGCTGGACAGATCCTTCTGGCGCAAGCCTACTCGGAGAGCCTGAGCCGCCACAACGTAAAGGCAGGCCAGATCCTGCTCACGCTCGGCGATACGGAAGAGCGGCGGCGTTATCTGAATGCGCGGGCCACCATCGGGACATTGCTCAAGCTCGGCGCCGTGCCGATCATCAACGAGAACGACTCGGTAGCAACGTCTGAAATCCGCTACGGCGACAATGACCGTCTCGCGGCCCGCGTTGCGACCATGGCAAGCGCCGACTGTCTGGTGCTCCTGTCGGATATCGACGGCCTCTACACGGCACCCCCCAATGACAATCCGGATGCAGTCTTCCTGCCCGAGGTTCCTCGCATCACGCCCGAGATCGAGGCGATGGCGGGCAGTGCCGGGTCGGAACTGTCCCGCGGTGGCATGAAGACCAAGATCGACGCGGGCAAGATCGCTACCGCTGCAGGTACCACGATGGTGATCACCTCTGGCAAGGCGCTCAATCCGTTGAAGAAGCTGGACGATGGGGCTCGCGGCACATGGTTTGCCGCTCTCGACAGTCCGGCTAATGCACGCAAGGCCTGGATCGGCGGGCATCTTGTCCCGCGCGGCGAGATCCATCTCGACGCAGGTGCCCTGAAAGCACTCAAGTCCGGCAAGAGCTTGTTGCCCGCAGGCGTGACAGCGGTGAAGGGCGAGTTTTCGCGTGGGGATGCGGTCAAGGTGCTCGGACCCGATGGCCGTGCAATTGGAAGTGGACTGGTCGCCTACGACCATGACGAGGCCCGTATGATCATCGGCCGCAACAGCCGTGAGATCGAGGCGATTGTCGGCTATCCGGGGCGGGCGGAAATGATCCATCGGGACGATCTCGTCCTCGACGATGCAATTTTGACAGGAAACGGTTAGAACTGTGCAATTCCGGCATTTCGCCGGATCAGGAGCGGAATAGAGCCATGTTGGACAAGGTTGAATTGAGTGACGTTGAAAGCTTGATGGCGGACATCGGTCGGCGCGCCCGCGCCGCTGGCCGGGTGCTGGCCATTGCTCCAACGGACACCAAGAACCTTGCCCTTGCCGAAATGGCCAAGGCCGTCCGCGTGGCAACGCCCCGGATCCTCGAAGGCAACGCCAGGGATCTGGAGCTGATGAAGGCAAATGGCCAGACCGCCGCCTTCCTCGACCGTGGAACCCTGACCGAGGAGCGTATCGAGGCCGTCGCACGGGCGCTTGAGGATATCGTTGCGCTGGATGATCCGGTCGGGAGTGTCATCTCGGCTTGGGAGCGGCCGAATGGCCTCAAGATCGAGCGTGTGCGAACACCGCTCGGTGTCATCGGCGTGATCTATGAAAGCCGTCCGAATGTCACCGCAGATGCAGGTGCACTCTGCCTCAAGGCAGGGAACGCAGTGGTTCTGCGCGGTGGCTCCGACACGATCAATTCCAACAAGGCAATCCATGCGGCCCTGCAGACAGGTCTGAAGAAGGCCGGTCTCCCGGAAGACGCGATCCAGATGGTGCCTGTGACGGACCGCGCCGCCGTCGGCGAGATGTTGAAGGGGCTTGGCGGTAATCTCGACGTCATCGTTCCGCGTGGCGGCAAGAGCCTGGTCGCGCGGGTTCAGACCGAAGCGCGCGTTCCGGTTTTCGCGCATCTTGAAGGCCTCGTTCACATCTTCATCGACAAGGCGGCGAGGCTCGAGACGGCTCTGGAAGTCGTCGTCAACTCCAAGCTTCGCCGGACCGGAATTTGCGGTGCTCTGGAGACCTTGCTGGTGGATGAGACGGTTGCCGAAAGCTTCCTGCCGTCTATCGTGAAGGCGCTTCAGGAAAAGGGCTGCGAAATTCGCGGAGACGAGCGTACGCGGACACTGTGCAGCAGTGTCAATCCGGTGAATGATGAGGACTGGAGCACCGAGTATCTCGACGCAATTCTGTCGGTGAAGGTCGTTGCAGGCCTCGATGCTGCGATCGAGCATATCGCGACCTATGGCTCAAATCATACGGACTGCATCGTCACCGAGGATGAAGCCGCTGCGGAGAAATTCTTCCAGCAGGTCGATTCCGCCATCGTGCTGCACAATGCCTCCACGCAGTTTGCAGATGGCGGCGAGTTCGGCATGGGCGCCGAGATCGGCATTGCGACCGGTCGCATGCATGCTCGCGGTCCTGTCGGCGTAGAGCAACTGACGAGCTTCAAGTACCGGGTGCATGGGAAGGGACAGACCCGTCCATGACATCTGCCGCACAGCGCGGGCGACTTGCCGAGGATTGGCTGAAACTGCCGCATGCAGAAGCCGGCAACCGCATCGGTCTGTTCGGTGGATCGTTCAATCCACCGCACTCGGGCCACCGGCTCGTTGCCGAAACTGCCCTCAAGCGACTGGGGCTTGACCAGGTCTGGTGGCTGGTCACGCCGGGAAATCCGTTGAAGGACCACTCGGAACTTGCTTCGCTGCAAGATCGTGTCTACATGACGCGCAAGATCGCTGATCATCCCAAAATGAGGGTCAGCGCGCATGAGCTGGTACTGGGGTCGCCCTACACGGCGAAGACGGTAGCTCTGCTGAAGGAAAAGCGCCCAATGCTCCGCTTCGTGTGGTTGATGGGCGCAGATAACTTGTCCGGTTTCCACCGCTGGCAAAACTGGCGGTCGATCGTCGAGAACGTCCCTGTTGCGGTCATCGACCGACCTGGGGCGTCGCTTGCGTCACTTGGTGCTCCGATGGCTTTGACCTTCGCGGCGCAACGGCTGGACGAGGCAGATGCCCGTCTATTGCCGTCGATGCAACCACCGGCCTGGGCCTTTCTGCATGCGCCTTTGGATCCGGCCTCATCGACCTCTTTGAGGCTAACGAGGCCGTAACGTAACGTAATGTGATGCTGCAAAGAGCTTGGCATGTCTTGAAACTGCCAACCTGGACAGCTTATTCTTAACCCGGCTGCGAAAGCGGCCTAGGTAGGGTCAACCCGCTCCGAAAACCTCCAGCTCGGGGCCAACGTCGAAAGGCACACCACTGACCATAACCTTTGAAAGCGAGCAGACAACCAAGTCCGCTCCCGTCCAGTCGCCCGCAAAAGTGGAACTTTCGCGGGAACTGATCGACACGGTTCTCGCCAGTCTCGATGACTCCAAGGCCGAGGACATAGTTACTCTCGAAATCGCCGCAAAGAGTTCCCTTGCCGACCAGATGGTTATTGCCTCCGGCCGGTCGCACCGTCATGTGGGCGCCATTGCGGATCACCTTTTGCGGGATATCAAGGACTCCGGCGGCGGCAATGCCAATGTCGAAGGCCAGACGACCTGTGATTGGGTTCTCATCGACGCCGGTGACGTGATCGTTCACATCTTCCGGCCCGAAGTCCGCTCGTTCTACAATCTGGAAAAGATGTGGGCCCCGGAACCCGAGGACACGCCGCACTACGTCGGCTAAGGCTGCTTCTTGCAGCACGAGTAACTGGACCGGGCCGACGGCCCGGCATGGAAAGACATGCGTCTGACTTTAGCATGTATCGGCCGGATGAAACCCGGTGCCGACAAGGAACTGTTTGACCGATACATCGACCGGGCGCGCAAGGCTGGAAAGTCGCTCGGCATTGGCGATGTGAAGATCGTGGAGCTCGGTGAAAGCCGGGCGCAACGCACGGCTGACCGCAAGTCGGAAGAAGCTGACGCGCTGATCGGGCACCTGCCTGCGGGAGCCCGCCTGGTGGTTCTCGATGAACATGGGAAGTCGATGACAAGTGTCGCCTTCAGTTCCAGGATCGAGGCCTGGAAGGACGAAGGGGTACAGGACGTTGTTTTTGCCATTGGCGGCGCTGACGGCCACGGTGATGCACTTCTGGCCAGGGCCGACTTGAAAATCGCCTTCGGAGCAATGACCTGGCCTCACCAGATTGTGCGAATTCTCCTCTCCGAACAGATATACCGTGCGATCACCATTCAATCCGGTCACCCATACCACCGGCAATAGCGTGCCGTGTGCAGGTTGCCGCAAAGAGCAATGTAAATTGTTACCGGCTCGGGTGCCTGCATCTCGCCGCATTCGGCGCCTAGGATCTTCGTCTGGAGTTGCAAGTTTTCCTAGTGAACGATTCCTTAACGATGGGCTGGGTATCGAAACCGAATGTTGGTTCGAAGCGACGGCGATAACAGGATGCGCCCGGGCAGCTTGCTGCCGGGTCTGTTAAAGGTGGGCCTGCCAGAATATCTCTGGGCCGGAAGCCTCATCATCGCCGTATCGCTTCTTCTTGTCACGCCAGCGCGCGCAACCGAAACCCCGGATGACAATAGCGCCGAGGCGACCGCTCAGGTCGATCCCGCCATTACTGAAGCTCTTCAGAAAAAACAGGCGCGTGAACAGGAACTGGCGAGCCTCAGCCGCGATATCGACGTGTCAGAGCAGCGCCAAAAGGAGATCGAGCGCGAGATCTCCGAAATTGATCGCGATCGCGAAAGCCTGAACGGGAAGATCCTGAGGACGGCCGAGACCATCAAGGGACTGGAAACGGAACTTTCCGATACCGAGCGCCGCTTACTTCGGCTCGGTGAAAACGAAGACGCCGTCCGAAAATCGCTCAACGGCCGCCGCGAGGTGTTGGCTGAAGTTTTGGCGGCTTTGCAACGCATCGGACGCAGGCCGCCCCCCGCTCTTGCTGTTCGTCCGGCAGATGCGTTGGCGGCCGTTCGGAGCGCCATCCTTCTGAATGCCGTCATGCCGGAGCTCCGGGTCGAGACCGAGGCCCTGGCGGCGGATCTCGCCGAACTTAGCCGTTTGAAGTCTGTGATCGCCGAAGAAAAGCGAAGCTTGCGCGGTGATGCGATGCGGCTTGCTGAAGAAAAGTCGCGGCTCGAACTGCTGCTGAGTGCCAAGCGCCAGGAACGCGAGAGGACTGCAGGGCAGCTTGCACAGGAAAAACAGCTTGCGGAAGAGCTGGCGGGAAAGGCTACAAGCCTTCAGGAGCTGATCGGCCAGCTCGAAAGCGAGATTGAAAGCGCGCGTATCGCGGCAGAAAAATCCCGTGAAGCGGAGCGTGCGGCCAAGGCCGGACGTGGCAACCGAGTGGATCCATTCTCGGACCCGGGCCGTATAGCTCCTGCGGTCGCATTCGATGACGCCCGCGGGCGTCTGCCTCAGCCCGTGTCCGGCGATCTGATTCGAGATTTTGGCCAGGAAGATGAATTCGGAGGGCGTACACAGGGGCAATCCATTGCCACACGCGCCGGCTCCCGCGTCACTTCGCCATCTGATGGGTGGGTTGTCTATGCAGGACCGTTCAGATCCTTTGGCCAGCTCTTGATCCTGAATACCGGCGGCGGTTACCATGTCCTCCTGGCCGGCATGGACCGAATCGACGCTGAATTGGGGCAATTCGTGCTCGCCGGGGAACCGGTAGGCGTCATGGGCACCACCAAATGGGCGAGTGCCTCCACGATTGGTTTAGGCTCGGCGCAGCCGATCCTGTATGTTGAATTTCGCAAGGACGGAAGCGCAATTGATCCCACCCCCTGGTGGGCGCGCGATGAACGAGAAAAGGCTCGCGGATGATTCGGAAAGCTTCACTGCTGCTCATTGGCGCCTTGATGGGGGCCACTGCTGTAACCACCCTGTCCCAGGTCCCGTTTCGCGTCAGCGATGCAGCATATGCGGCTGCGTCGGACACCTATCGTCAGCTGAACCTTTTTGGTGACGTTTTCGAGCGTGTGCGCTCCGACTACGTGGAAATGCCAGACGATGCGCAGCTGATCGAAAGCGCGATCAACGGTATGCTTACCTCTCTTGACCCGCATTCCAGCTACATGTCCCCGAAAAGCTTCCGCGACATGCAGGTCCAGACGCGCGGTGAATTCGGCGGCCTCGGTATTGAGGTCACCATGGAAGACGGCCTCGTCAAGGTCGTGTCTCCGATCGATGATACGCCCGCTTTCAAGGCCGGTGTTCTGGCAGGCGATCTGATCACCCATATCGACGGTGAGCAGGTTCAGGGTCTGACCCTGAATGAAGCGGTCGAGAAAATGCGCGGGCCGGTCAAGACCGATATTATCGTGACCATCCGCCGTGAGGGCATTGGCGAGCCTCTCGAAATCACCATCACGCGCGACATCATCCGGATTCAGTCTGTCCGTTGGCGGGAAGAGACCGACGTCGGCTACATTCGCGTCACCCAGTTCAATGAGCAGACTTTCGATGGCCTGAAGAAGGGCATTGAAGAAACCACTGCGAATATCGGCTCGGACAAGGTCAAGGGCTACATTGTCGACCTGCGGAACAATCCGGGTGGCCTGCTGGATCAGGCAATCGCCGTATCTGACGCGTTTCTCGAGCGCGGCGAGATCGTCTCGACCCGTGGCCGCAATTCCGAGGAAACCCAGCGCTACAACGCTCGCAGCGGTGACCTCACGGAGGGCAAGCCGGTGATCATCCTCGTCAACGGTGGCTCGGCATCCGCGTCGGAGATCGTGGCCGGGGCGTTGCAGGATCATCGTCGTGCCACGGTCCTGGGGACCCGTTCCTTCGGAAAGGGCTCGGTCCAGACCATCATTCCGCTCGGGGCAAACGGTGCAATACGTCTGACGACCGCCCGTTATTACACGCCATCGGGAACCTCGATCCAGGCGAAGGGCATCCTGCCGGATATCGAGGTTCTGCAAAACCTCCCTGACGAGCTCAAGGGCCGCGCTGAAACCAAGGGTGAAGCTGGCCTTCGCGGGCACCTTGAAAACGAGGGTACCGAAGGTGAGAAGGAGCAGTCGGGCAGCCAGGCTTATGTGCCTGCCGATCCGGCGGACGATACACAGCTGAAACTTGCTCTCGACCTTCTGCGAGGTGTTCAGGTGAACAGCGCCTTCCCGCCGGCTGGAGATGCGGCGGCTGTACCGAACTGATTGGCTGATCATTATCGGCTGCATCGATTTGAGGCGCAGCCGATGTCCCACTTCCTGAAGCTTTACGGTCGCGATGGCGAGTGAAGATCTTACAGCTCCATTAGGGTTGGGCAGGCGGAGAATTCTCCGCCTGCCCTTCGGCCTGATTGGCGCCGGTATCCTGACCGTCGTTGCGACGACGGCAGTGATCTGGATGGCGGTAGTTGACGAGCCGTTCGGTGGTGAGCCGGTCGCGGTCGTACCGCTCGAAAACACAGTCGAAGGACTTGCCAGCCGCGATATCGAGGTGGTCGAGATACGACCCGCCCTTGACGGCGATCTGGGACCGAACCTGAGACCCGACGCACGCGCATCAAGCCTTGGGCCACGCTATGAGCTCCAATCCAAGAGCGGAAATGGTGACGCTTCAACGCGTGATCTTATCAATCCGGATCCGCGGGTAAGTGAACGTAGCGATTACGGCTTCCTGCCCCGGATAAGCTCCGACGGGGTCCGCCCGCTCGATGCATATGCACGCCCATTCTCGACAGAATTCGCGTCGATTCCGAAAATTGCCGTGATCATATCCGGGCTTGGCCTGAGCGAGGCGGGAACGCAGAACGCAATCGACAATCTGCCTGCCGACGTTACCTTCGCCATGGCGCCCTACGGATCCAATCTCGACCGGTGGATGCAACGCGCACGCTCCAAGGGTCACGAGCTTCTGCTCCAGATGCCTCTCGAACCCTTCGATTTTCCAGACAATGATCCAGGTCCGCACACGTTGCTTGTCAGCTTGCGCCCCGGAGAGATGCTCGATCGGTTGGGATGGCTCCTTACCCGCGTGACCAACTACGTCGGCGTCGTCAACGAAATGGGCGCGCGCTACACTTCGACCCAGCCGTCGATGCAGTATCTGCTCGAGAAGCTGAACGAGCGCGGGCTGATGTTCGTGGATGACGGAACGTCTTCACGTAGCCTCTCCGCTGAAGTGGCAGCGCAGGTCAAGTCGCCGTTCAGCAGCGTGGACGTCGTGCTGGATGCGGTCCCGCGGGAGGACGAGATCAACGCCAAGCTGCTCCAGCTTGAGGGGGTTGCCCGGGCAAGAGGGGTGGCTGTCGCAGCTGGCTCTGCCCTGCCGGTCACCGTTCGACAGCTGGAGGTCTGGGCCCGGGACCTTGAAGAGCGTGGTCTCCTGCTCGTTCCAGTCAGCGCAACAATCGACAGATAAGGGGGGCTTCGTGCCAGCCAAGAGTATTGCCCCGGACTTTCCGGCGCCGGGTGAAGGACTGCCGTATCGCCCGTGTGTCGGCATAATGGTGGTCAACCGGGATGGACTGGTCTGGATCGGCAAGCGCGACGACGGCAACGGTGCTGCGGATTACGAGTATGTCTGGCAAATGCCCCAGGGCGGTATCGATCCTGGCGAGAATATACACGCGGCCGCATTGCGCGAACTCTACGAGGAAACATCCATTGCCTCGGTTTCGATGATCGGTGAGACCGCCGGATGGTTGACGTACGACTATCCGCCCGAGGTGGTCGCCGCTTCACGGCGCGCCCAGAAATACCGGGGTCAGGCTCAAAAATGGATTGTCGTCCGGTTCGAGGGTGACGAAAGCGAAATCAACATCCTGACGCCTCCAGACGGTCACAAGCCAGAGTTTTCCGAATGGAAGTGGGAGCGGGCCGAGCGTCTGCCGGCACTGATCGTACCCTTCAAGCGAGGAGTATACGAGCAGGTGCTGGCCGAATTTGGTGATTTGACGGCTTGACTTGAAGCTTCAGGTGCTTTGCCCTGTACGCCTGTTTCCGGACAGCAAACAAGCCGGATCGGACGGGAGGACAGATGACATTTGGAGCTGATCTGGCAGGCAAACGTATCCTGATTACGGGTGCCTCCAGCGGACTTGGTGCGCATTTCGCCGCGCTTTGCGCGTCTCAGGGCGCTCGCGTTGCGATCGCTGCCCGGCGCCTTGAACGCCTGGAGTCAATGGTACCGGATCTCATGAAATTGGGAGCGGCAGACGTCCGCACGATCGAACTCGACGTCAGCGATGGTGCCGCGATCCACGCCTGCCGTGCCGAGGCGGTAGAGGCCTTCGGAGGCCTCGATGTGCTTGTCAACAATGCCGGTATTGCACGTGAGGGAGCCGCGCTGGATCAACGGGCCGAAGACTTCGATGCGGTGATGGACGTCAACCTTCGGGGCGTCTGGCTGATGGCGATTTCCTGCGGCCGCCATTGGCGCGACACCGGCGAGCCCGGCAACATTATCAACATTGCATCCATCCTCGGTGAGCGTGTCAGTGCCGGAGTTGCGTCCTATGCCGTCTCCAAGGCCGCGGTCGTCCAGATGACGAAGGCGCTGGCCCTTGAACTCTCCCGCCACAAGATCAGAGTAAATGCCCTTGCTCCGGGATATGTGGAGACAGACATCAACCGCGGCTTCTTCGAAACCGAGCCGGGCCGGAAGATGATTTCCCGCATCCCGATGCGCAGGCTTGGCGAGCTCAGCGACCTGGATGGGCCCTTCACGCTTCTGGCCAGCGATGCCTCCAGCTACATGACCGGTGCCATCATCCCCGTGGATGGCGGGCATCTCGTCTCGTCGCTCTAACCGTTCCGGAGTTCCGCATATGGATTTTACCATCAGCCCGAGGGCCGAAGAGCTGAGGCAGAAGGTACGCGCTTTTGTCGATCGTGAGATTATCCCTCTTGAGAGCGACAGAAGCAATTTCAACGAATTCGAGAACCTGAAGCTCACCCTGCGCGACGCCTTGAGGGAAAAGTCGAAGGCGTCCGGCCTTTGGGCTCCCCAAATGCCGTCCGAACGCGGTGGGCTGCAGCTACCGATGGTGGAACAGGCCGTCTTCTACGAGGAAGCCAACCGTTCCATTTTCGGCCCCGCCATTTTCAACTGCGCGGCCCCTGACGACGGCAACATGCGATGTTTGGAGATGGTGGCGCGCGACGATCAGAAAACGCGTTGGCTGCAGCCGATTGTTGACGGGACAGTCAACTCGTCCTTCGCGATGACAGAACCGCATCCGGGCGGTGGCTCAGATCCGGGAATGATCCAGACACGCGCAGAGCGCCACGGCTCAAAATGGAAGGTCTACGGCCACAAGTGGTTCATCTCGGGCGCCGCCATTGCCAAGCATTTCATCCTGATGGCGCGAACCGACCCGAACCCTGAAGAAAAGAGGCGGCATCTGACTGCCTTCCTGTTCCACGCCGATCAACCCGGCTGGAGGATTGTCAGGCGCATCGACAACATGGGACCGGACGAGCATGGCGGCGTCTGCGAGATCGAATTCGACGGTCTGGAAATCGACGATGCTGATCGCCTGATGGAGGTGGGGGACGGTCTGCGCCTGACACAGATTCGGCTCGGGCCGGCCCGGCTCACCCACTGCATGCGTTGGCTCGGTCTTTCCAAGCGGTGCATGGAGATCACTCAGGACTATGTCTCAAGTCGCGAAGGTTTCGGCATCAAGCTCGGTGAGCGCGAGTCCGTCCAGACCGCGCTTGGAGAGCTGGCGCATGATATCCAGATCGGACGGTTGCTGGTGATGCATGCAGCCTGGAAGCTCGATCAGGGTGACCGTGCCCGCAAGGAAGTGTCCTCGGCCAAGATCCATGTCGCCGATACCTTGCACAAGGCGGCGGACACTGGGATCCAGCTCAACGGGGCGCGTGGCTATTCCAACGACACCGTGCTGGAGTGGATCTACCGCTACGCGCGGTGTGCGCGGCTCGTCGATGGTGCATCGGAAGTCCACAAGATGGTCCTGGCGCGGTTCTACGGCAAGGAAGGCACCGACTTTTGGCAATGGGGATAGGACAAAGAGCGAGATCAGCCGATGATGGACCGACTGCCGCCGTTTGATCTGGTCGACCTCCGACTGCTGGTGGCGCTCTCGGAGCATCGGCACTTCGCCCGGGCCGCAAATGCCTGCGGATTGTCTCAGCCAGCACTGTCGGCAAGAATCAGACGCCTTGAGAATGCGCTGGAAACGCCTCTGATTTTCCGGGGCAAACGTTTCGAGGGGTTTACTGCGGAAGGCGACAGAATGCTCTCCTGGGCACGCCGGATCCTGTCCGATTGCGGCGGTCTCGTTCAGGATGTTGCTCTCGAGAACGGGCCGGCAGGCAGCTTGCGCCTCGGCGTTATTCCGTCTGCCGCGCCGTTTGCGGGCCGTCTGTGTGGTGCACTTGCCCGCCGTTACCCTCAGCTTGCGTACCGGGTTCTGTCGCTATCCTCGACGGCTATTGAAGCCGGACTGGCTGATTTCTCGCTGGACGCCGGCATAACCTACCTTGAGCGGCAGCAGGGCCATGGCATCGAGGTCATCCCTGTCTACGAGGAGCAATACTCGCTGGTGGCAGCCCCCGATGTTGCATTGCCTGGTGCATCGCACTCACTGACATGGAAGGCTGCCGCAAGTCTTCCACTGTGCCTGCTGACGCCGGACATGCATAACCGCCGGATCATCGACGCAGCTTTCGAGCGTGCGGGAGAAAAGCCTGTGCCGCGGTTCGAGTCCAACAGCTTCAATGCAATTCTGGCCCTCGTCCGCCAAGGCGGTTTTGCGGCCATCATGCCGCGTATCCAGATCGAGGAGGGTCTTAGCGAGGGGCTGCTGGTGCGGGATCTCCAGGATCCCGATATCCGCGCCGGGCTCGGCCTGCTGCTTCCCGTCAGAGAGCCTGCGACGCCGGTCTCGCGAGCGCTGAAAGACTCCATCGCGAATATTTTGCAGAATTTTGATAATCTGGTGTGATCAATAGATCGTCATTGATGATTTGCCATTCCGGTACAGAGGGCGTTTCCTGAAAGAAAAATCGCCAGCCGGGAAGAAACGAAAATGACATTTGGCAAGGGGCTTTCACGAAAGCCGTCCCAGCCCAAGGGACGTCAGCTCGATGAGGACGCGCTTCAGGATGTGCGCGGCCTGCTTGGAGACGAACCGCGCAGGCGTGATCTGCTGATCGAACATCTGCACAAGATCCAGGATGCCTTCGGTGCCCTGCATGCCCGGCATCTGCATGCGCTCGCAGAGGAAATGCGGCTGTCTCAGGCTGAAGTGTTCGAGGTTGCGAGCTTCTACCATCACTTCGATATCGTCCGTGAAGGGGAGGCGGCACCCGCACCGCTGACGGTGAGGGTGTGTGACAGCGTAGCCTGCTCGATCAAGGGTGCCGATGCGTTGGCCGCGGTCCTTGAGACGGGGCTCGATCCCACGAAGGTAAGAATCCAGAAGGTGCCATGCATCGGCCGTTGCGCGGGTGCACCGGCCGTCCAGGTCGGCAAACGCGCGATTGAAAACGCCAACGAGCTTGCCGTTCATTCGGCCATCTTCGCATCCGAGAATGAGCCGGAAATCCCGGACTACATCGGCCTCAAGCGCTACCTGTGCGACGGAGGCTATCAGCTTCTTCAAAAAGTACGCGCGGGCTCCCTGACAGCCGGGGAGATCGCCGAAAAGGCACTCGAGGCCGGGTTGCGCGGGCTGGGTGGCGCAGGTTTCCCAACCGGGACGAAATGGAAGATCGTCCATGATCTTCCAGGGCCGAAATATCTGACCATCAACGGAGACGAGGGCGAGCCCGGGACATTCAAGGATCGTTTCCACCTTGAGCGCGACCCGCATCGCATGCTTGAGGGTGCGCTTATCGCGGCTCATGCCATAGAGGCGGAACGTGTCTACCTCTACATGCGCGACGAGTATCCGGCTGTGCTCGAGATTCTGCGCCGAGAACTGGACCTTCTTCGCGAAGCCGGAATCATAACGACCATCGACATCGAACTGCGCCGAGGCGCCGGGGCCTATATCTGCGGCGAAGAAAGCGCGATGATAGAGTCCATTGAAGGCAAGCGCGGCCTGCCGCGCCATCGACCACCCTATATCGCGCAGGTCGGCCTTTTCGGTCGTCCGACGCTCAACCACAACGTCGAAACGCTGTTCTGGATCCGCGACATTGTGGAAAAGGGACCTGAGTGGTTCGCTGCGCAAGGACGCCGGGGTCACAAGGGGTTCCGGTCATTCTCCGTGTCCGGCCGGGTACGGAATCCGGGCGTCAAGCAGGCGCCTGCCGGCATCACGATGAACGAACTCATCGACGAGTATTGCGGCGGCATGGAAGAGGGGCACAGCTTCAAGGCCTATCTTCCCGGGGGGGCTTCAGGAGGAATACTACCGGCATCTCTGGGCGATGAGCCACTCGATTTCGGCACCCTCGAGAAACACGGGTGCTTCATCGGCAGCCACGCCGTCGTCGTTTTCTCCGACAAGGACAACATGCGCGACGTCGCTCTCAATCTGATGCGCTTTTTCAAACACGAAAGCTGTGGCCAGTGTACGCCCTGCCGGTCGGGAACCGAGAAGATGGTTTCGCTGCTTGAGGACAAGACCTGGGACGAAGGCAAGATCGCGGACCTGCAGGAGGTGATGCGAACGGCATCCATTTGCGGCCTCGGTCAGGCCGCAAGCAATCCCGTTGCGTCGGTTCTAAAGTTCTTCGCCGGGGAGGGGCAAGCATGAGCAGCACCATCACCTTTACCCTCGACGGCCGCGAGGTTACGGCAGCTCAAGGCGAAAGCATCTGGGAGGTGGCAAAGCGTGAAGGCATCGCGATCCCCCATCTCTGCCACAAGGACGCGCCGGGCTACCGCTCGGACGGCAACTGCCGTGCCTGCATGGTCGATGTGGAGGGCGAGCGCACCCTGACAGCGTCCTGCGTCCGTGAACCGTCCAACGGCATGGTCGTGACCACATCCAGCGAACGGGCGCGCAAGGCGCGTGAGATGGTGTTCGAGCTTCTCGTCGCCGACCAGCCGCAGCGAGACCATCATCCTGATCCGGACAGCGACTTCTGGAAATGGTCGGATCGGGTCGGTGTCACCGATAGCCGCTACACGTCGTGTCCGAAACCGGAGCAGGATATCTCGCACCCTGCAATCGCGGTGAACCTTGAGGCTTGCATTGCCTGCAACCTTTGCGAACGGGCATGCCGGGAGGTTCAGGTCAACGACGTCATCGGGATGGGGTGGCGTGGATCGCATGCAGCACCCGTCTTCGACTTGTCGGATCCCATGGGGTTGTCTTCCTGCGTCGCCTGCGGCGAGTGTGTCTCTGCCTGCCCGACGGGGGCTTTGTTTGAGAAGAGCCTTCTCGATGAGACAGCGACCCGGCGTGAGGTCTTTGCCGAGGAGACTGTCGACAGCGTCTGCCCCTTCTGCGGCGTCGGCTGCCTGACCAAGGTTTCGGTGAAGGACGGCAAGATCGTCTCCGTCGATGGCCGCAATGGCCCGGCCAACGAAAACCGTCTTTGCGTGAAGGGCCGCTTCGGGTTCGATTATGTTTCCAGCCCCGAACGACTGACGAAACCGCTTATCCGCCGCGACGATGCTCCGAAGGATGCCCATCAGTCCCTCAGCCTTGACCGGATCCATGAGGTCTTCCGCGAGGCAACCTGGGAAGAGGCCCTGGACCGCGCTGCCGCCGGACTGAAAGCGTCGTTTGAGGCCAAGGGCAGCGCCGGGATCGCCGGGTTCGGCTCAGCCAAGGGCTCCAACGAGGAAGCCTACCTGTTCCAGAAGTTGATCCGTCAGGGCTTCGGCTCGAACAATGTCGATCACTGCACGCGGTTGTGTCATGCCTCCTCGGTCGCAGCGCTCATGGAGGGGATCGGGTCCGGAGCAGTAACGGCACCTTTCGCGGCCGCCCTCGAAGCCGACTGCGTCATCGTCATCGGGGCGCGACCGGAGCAGAACCATCCCGTTGCGGCCACCTATCTCAAACAAGCTGCGAAGAACGGCACCAAGCTCGTTGTCATGGACCCACGACATCAGGGACTGATGCGGCACGCGGATCACAGTCTGGTCTTCAAGCCCGGTTCGGACGTGGCGATGCTCAACGCCATCCTCAATGTCATCATCGCCGAGGAGCTCTATGACCGGCAGTATATCGCTGCCCATGTGGATGGCTTCGAGGCCTTGAAGGAGAAGATCGCCGCCTTCACGCCGGAAGCGATGGAAGAGGTCTGCGGCATCGATGCCCGGACGCTGAGAGAAGTCGCGCGCCTCTACGCAACGTCGGCCAAGTCGATCATCTTCTGGGGCATGGGCGTGTCCCAGCATGTTCACGGAACGGACAACGTCCGGTCGCTGATCGCCATGGCGCTCACGACCGGGCAGATCGGGCGGCCGGGCACAGGCCTGCACCCGCTTCGCGGCCAGAACAACGTGCAGGGCGCGTCTGACGCCGGTCTTATTCCGATGGTGTTCCCCGATTACCAGTCGGTCGAAAACCCGGATATTCGGGGCCGTTTCGAGGATGCCTGGGGCCGTTCCCTCGATCCCGATAGAGGCCTGACCGTCGTCGAGATCATGGATGACATTCTCGCAGGTGGCATCGAGGCGATGTACGTCATGGGCGAAAACCCCGCGATGTCGGACCCTGACCAGAACCACGCGCGCAAGGCTTTGGCAAGCCTCAAGCACCTGGTGGTTCAGGACATCTTCCTGACTGAAACGGCCTGGCATGCGGATGTCATCCTGCCTGCATCCGCGCATGCCGAAAAACTCGGAACCTACACGAACACGAACCGCCAGGTTCAGATCGGCCGTCCTTGCGTACCAATGCCAGGAGATGCGCGCGGGGATTGGGAACTGATCGTCGAACTTGCCAATCGGCTCGGTCTCAACTGGACCTACGGCGGTGTGCCCGAGGTCTATGAGGAGATGCGGTCGCACATGCCGTCGCTGGCACACATCTCGTGGGAGCGGCTGGAGCGCGACGGGACGGTTACCTATCCGGCCGACAGCGATGACACACCGGGCAACGAGATCCTGTTCGGTGAATCATTCCCAACCTCGGACGGGCGGGCGCGGATCGTGCCGACCGACCTCGTGCCGCCGGACGAAATGCCCGACGATGATTTCCCGCTGGTTCTCACCACAGGGCGGATGCTGGAGCATTGGCACACGGGTGCGATGACCCGCCGCGCCACGGTTCTCGATGCCATCGAGCCGGAGCCGGTGGTTTCCATGCACCCCAGGGATATTGCCAAGGCAGGTCTTCAGCTTGGTCAGAAGGTCAGGGTCGAGACGAGGCGAGGGGCCATCACCCTGACACTTCGGGCGGATCGGGACGTGTCGAACGGTATGCTGTTCATACCGTTCTGCTTCACGGAGGCACCGGCCAACTTCCTGACCAATCCGCAGCTTGATCCATTCGGCAAAATCCCGGAGTTCAAGTTCTGTGCGGCCCGCATTGCTCCGGCTATCGCCGAGGCAGCCGAATAGGCGCTTACGAATGAAGAGAGAATGGTCGTCTCACGGGTGAGGCGACCATTCCTCCAGGACGGTGACGTCCTGTTCACCCCGGGACCGGGTCAGTTTTTCCTGTTCAAACAAGTCCGCATCTGCGAGTTGCCGGAGTGCCCACACAGCGGCGCCACGTACGGTCGGGTCTTCGTCATCCAGATGTGGACGAACCTCGGAAAGCATGTTCCGCCGACCGGAGTTTCCAATTGCGATCAGAACATTGCGCAGGAAACGATTTCGGCCGATCCGTTTGATCGGCGACCCGGAGAAGCGCTTTCGGAAAGTCTGGTCGTCGAGCTTCGCCAGATCGGCAAGACGCGGCGCCTGCAGGTCATCGCGGGCGATGAGCTTTGCCTCGTTTGCCAAACGAGCAAACTTGTTCCACGGACAGGCCGCCAGACAGTCGTCACAGCCATAGATCCTGTTGCCAATGGCCTTCCGGAATTCTTGCGGAATGGGTCCTGCGTGCTCGATCGTCAGGTAGGAAATGCAGCGACGCGCATCGAGCTGATAGGGCGCAGGAAATGCATGTGTCGGACAGGCGTCAAGACAGGATCGGCATGAACCGCAGTGATCCCGCTCTGCTCCGGACGCCGGCAGGTCCAGCGTCGTAAAGATCGATCCGAGAAAGAACCAGGAGCCGAGTTCGCGCGAGACAAGATTTGTATGCTTGCCCTGCCAACCGAGACCGGCTGCAGCCGCGAGCGGTTTCTCCATCACGGGCGCCGTGTCGACAAAAACCTTCACGTCTCCACCGGCACGGGAAACGAGGAAACTCGCCAGTTCTTTCAGGCGGCCCTTGATGACGTCGTGATAGTCGCGGTTTCGAGCATATACGGAGATCCCCGCCGTTTGCGGATCTGATAAATGGGCGAGTGGATCGACATCCGGACCATAGTTCATGGCAAGCATGATCACGGACCGAACCTCGGGCCAAAGGACGGCGGGATCTGCACGCCTGTCTTCCGTCTCGGCCATCCAGCCCATGGAGGCGTGATATCCGGCTTCGAGAAACTGGCGGAGACGCTCGGGTGCCTGCGGTATGGAACTGGCGGGAGCGATACGCACGCCGTCGAAGCCCAACGCCGCAGCTTTGGTCTCGAGCCCGGATATCAATTTTCCGGTCGACGATTGATTTTTGACAGACGACGTCAGAAGTCCAGGTCCGCGTAGGTCGCCGATGGCGGCATCCCGAGGATCTTCTCGCCGAGGAGTGGCCGCATGCTCGGACGCGATTTCACCCGCGCGTACCAGCTCTTCACGTTGTCTTCCTCCGCCCATGACACTTCGCCCAAGTAATCGGCGCACGACAATTCGGCAGCCAGGGCAAAGTCGGCGAATGACAGTCGATCACCCGCAAGCCACCGGCGCGAGGCTACAAGATAGCCGAAATACTTCAAATGATGGTGGATATTGGCGCGGGCAACGCGCAGGGCCGCTGAATCGGGCTCTCCGCCACCTGCAGAGCGGGGCATGGTCTGCTTGTAGATCCGCTCACGTACCAGATGTCCCACAACCTCATTGTCGAACTTGACGAGAGACCATTCGACCAGGCGGCGGCACTCTGCCCGCGCGTCCGGATGATCGGGCATGAGGCGGCGGTCCGCCACGACATAGCCGCGTGTCTCATCGAGATACTCCATGATCGGCGTCGGTCCGCAGATGGCAGGCCCATCGTTTTCAACCAGCACCGGAACGGTACCAGCAGGGTTTCGCTGCAACAGCTCCTGTGGGCGCTCCCAGGGGTTGATCGTGCGTTCCTGATACTCCGCGCCATATTCGCGAAGGGCGAGGCGAACGAACCTGGAGGACGGAGAGAATGGATGATGATAGAGCGTGAGCATGAACGCTTGATGAGGCCTGACGTTACCGGTCGGAATACGGCAAATCTTGGTTGCGGTCCTTTATGAAGCCGAACCGGGTGTGCCGATAGCTGTCAATTATGACCTAAGGGTGGTTATCAAGGGTTTGACGCCGAAGTTCTGAATTAGGAATTTGGCAATGCTATTCGTTCAATCCGTGTCAGCATTGGTCGAACGCGGATTTTTGAGGAAATTTCATGGAAGATCAGACAATTATCAACGCCTTGATCCTTGGCGTCGTGGAAGGGGTGACAGAGTTCATCCCGGTTTCGTCCACAGGTCATATTCTGCTCTTGGGACACTTCCTCGGGTTTGAGAGCACCGGAAAGACCTTCGAGGTCCTCATTCAGCTCGGCGCGATTCTCGCAATTCTGACGGTTTATTCCGCCCGGCTCTGGAATCTGGCGATGGCGTTGCCGTCTGATCATGCAAGCCGGCGGTTCGTGTTCGGCATCCTGCTGGCTTTTCTGCCGGCAGCTGTCATCGGGGTTCTGGCGCATGGGTTTATCAAGCAGGTGCTGTTCGAATCGCCGGCATTGATCTGTACGACGCTTTTTGTAGGTGGCGTCATTCTGCTCTGGGTAGACCGCCTGCCGCTCAAGCCGCGCTACACAAATGTCATCGATTATCCGCTCAGCCTCTGCTTCAAGATTGGGCTATGCCAGTGCCTCGCCATGGTGCCAGGCGTATCGCGGTCCGGTTCGACAATCGCTGGATCTCTCCTGATGGGGACGGACAAGCGCTCTGCCGCAGAATTCTCGTTCTTCCTGGCCATGCCGACGATGGCCGGAGCCTTTGCCTATGATCTCTACAAGAACCGGGACATCCTCTCGATGGATGATGCCTACATCATCACCATCGGCTTCGTGGCGTCCTTTGTCGCCGGTGTGTTCGTGGTGAAGGGACTGCTGGACTTCGTTTCACGCCACGGGTTCACGCCATTTGCCTACTGGCGAATTGCCGTTGGCCTCCTCGGGTTTCTCGGACTGTACCTTTTCGGCTGACAGGCCGGAACGTTTGCAGATGCGGGCAATCTCAGTCCGGGCAAGCATGTGCCTGAGACATGGCGCTCAGTTCTTCCGCGAACTCGATCCGCAACTCTTCGGGTTCGATTAGCTCCGTCCCAGGGCCAAGCCAACGGATCAGTGGGAATAGCTGCGCTTTCTTTATGGTCGGAATGCTGATCAGGACCTTGCCGTCGGTAGCGGGCGAGAAGATCGCATGCCGGTAGTACCAGTCGCTGGCGAGGACCCTTGCCTGGCCTTGAGTGATCTTGATCCGGGCGCTCGGCCCTTCCTTCTCCCAACGGCGCATCGCCTGTGACAACCATGCTCCACCCAGCAGCGTCTTGATGGAAAAGTCCTTCGGGGGAGTGAAACGAAATCCACTCACCTCTATTTCGGCAACCCTGTCGGCGCGGTAGATCTTGATGTCATCAGCGTCGACGGAGCGACCCGCCAGGTACCAGAGGTTTCTGTCGTAGAGGATGCCATAGGGCTCCACATCATGCTCGCGAGGCTTCTGGCGTAACGGATTGACATGCTTGAACCGCACCCTGCGGTTTTCCAGCAAGCCGGCCATGAAGGCGTCAAGCGCGCTCTGCCAGCCCTCATGGGGCTCGGCCTTGGTCTGACTGTGAAAGATGTCGGCCGGTACCGGTTCGATGCCAATGATCCGATCCGCTTGTGACAGAAGAGAGTGAACCGCCTTTGGGAGGCTCGCGACGAGCTTTTGCTCGGCAGCATGCAGGTCACTCGCCAGGGGCAGGATCTGGCTGCCTCTGACCAACGCCAGCGCAGTCAGCAGCGCGGCGGTTTCATTTCGTGTCAGCGCGACTGGCGGCTGAAGATAGTCTTTTGACAGCCGATACCCGCCCTCGGCCCCGCGTTCCGCATCAATCGGAATGCCAAGCGAGAGCAGCCTGTCGATGTCCCGATAGATCGTCCTCAAGGAAACGCCGAAGCGTTCGGCGAGCGTAGTGGCCGAGACAAGGCGCCCTCCGGTAAGCAGCAGCAGAATTCCCAAGGCTCGTTCGATGGCATTCATGTTTTCGGCCCCTTCTTTCCGCAGACCTTAAGGCATGAATGAAAAAAGGAACAGAACGAGAATAAACCTGACTCACAGCTGTCAGGATTGGCTTGCCATTGTCACATCTGCGCCGGGAGACAGGCTCTTCGGCACGGTGTTGGGAGCACGATAATGGCAATGACTTTTGATCGAAACTATCGGTACCGGGCTGACGGCCGAGGTCTGCTTATCTGGCTGGCTACCGGCTTTGCAAACGCGATCCGCCGTGAATGGGAATACCGAAGGACAATGCGTGCCCTTCATGTTCTCGATGACCGCGGATTGAAGGATATAGGCCTTGTACGAACGTCAGTCGGTTACGAGCGGATCTCCGACGGCGGATGACGGCGGATGACGGCGGATGTCAAAGATGGACCCGGAACGACAAACGGGCGGCCCGGAGCCGCCCGTTGACTTATATATTCTGTCGCAGACTGTGCCGCAGCCTACGCAATGCGGTGGGCGTCGTACTGACCATGCTCGCGGAAGCGATCAAGATAGGTCGGAAGAACGGCCTCAAGCGTCGAGGTCCGAATTCCAATTCCTTCAAGCGTAAGGCCGTTCGCCTTGGCTGCTTCGGAAACCACGTTGTCGGACTTCAGCAGTTCTACCTGGTCTGCAGTCAGCATCGGCTTCGGGAGCATTTGCATGATTTTGCCCATCACGCTGGCCACCTCGAACGGGATCGGCACAAGGAAACGCTTGCGCCGGGTGACGGCGAACATAAGTTCGAGGCACTCCTTGAATGTCACCACTTCCGGTCCGCCGAGCTCGTAGGCGGCACCCGCCTGTAGGTCGCCGTCCACTGACCGGGCAACTGCCTCGGCAACATCGGAGACGTAGACCGGCTGGAACTTTGTCTCGCCGAAGCCGATCAGAGGCAAGGCCGGAGCGAAACTGGCCATCGCGGCAAACTTGTTGAAGAAGTCGTCCTCCGGACCGAACACGATCGACGGGCGCAGGATGACGCTGTCGGGAAGTGTTTCCAGAACGGCGGCTTCACCCATTCCTTTCGAGCGTGCGTAGTCGGATGCGGAATCGACATCTGCGCCGATGGCCGAGACATGCGTAATCGCGGAGAGACCTGCCGCGCGGGCGGCTTCCGCAATGGCACGCGGCCCGAACGCCTGAACAGCGTCAAATGTCTGCTTGCCGCTTGGAGCCAGGATACCGACCGCATTCACCACGGCATCGGCACCCACTACCGCGCGGTCAACCGACCAGCGGTAACGCAGGTTCGCCTGCACGGGCATGATCTGTCCCGGCGCGCCGAGCGGCTGCAGATGGGTTGCAAGATCGGGGCGGCGAACTGCTGCCCGGATGCGGTATCCACGGCGGGCTAGCGCCTGCACGATGTGGCGCCCCAGAAAGCCGGATGCACCGAATACTGTTACGAGTTTTCCATTGAGAGCCATGGACATGCCGGTTGCCCCCTGTCGCGTCCAAATACCTGCCCAGCTTCGAGAAGCGAGCGTTCCTGCAGTCTCTTAGACCGTCGACGGCGGCCTGTGAAGTGCTTTCCACCGCCACCTTGTGAATGAATGAAAATGATTTCGATTCTGTGATTGACAAGGCTCCGGGTGGTCCTTAAAAGCCCCTCTCACAGCCCAGGTGGCGGAATTGGTAGACGCACTAGCTTCAGGTGCTAGCGCTCGCAAGGGCGTGGAGGTTCGAGTCCTCTCCTGGGCACCAAAATTTTCTCAGACAGACTACCAACGTCTGAGCATCCCGAAAAAGCTCCGGTTTCCGGAGCTTTTTTCGTTTGCATCTTTGACGTTCAAGCAGTACGGGCGCAGGCGCTATGCTGCGCGGCCTTCTCGTCGGAAATCCGAATAATTCACTAGGTACCGCATAGATTTAACTTTGTGCGATGCGCAGAAAGACGTAGTCTTCGCTGCTTGTCTGGAGTTGCGATGTATCGTCTCGTTTCCCCCTCGGTTTTCCTTCTGGTTTCGGCTGTTGGGCTCGGAGCCACATATTCCTATTACGAGTCCGTCAGTTTAGGTGAAACGGCGCGACTGACCTCATTGGCTGAACAAGCCGCCCACCAGGTTGTCGCCAGAGTTGGCAACCACGTCTCTCTACTTCAGGCGACCAAGGCGCTTTATTCCGCCAATGACGGATCAGTGAGCGTGGACGCGTTTCGCGCATTCGTGGCCGGGCTTGACCTGAGTGGCGAGTATCGCGGGGTGCAGGGGATAGGTTTCTCAAAGGTTCTGCGTGAGGGGGACGCAGAAAAGGTGACGGCGGATCTGGCGCGTGATTACGGTATCGAGCGGGCGCCCTGGCCGGAGTCAACCGAGGACCTGAAAACATCCATCACCGCACTGGAGCCCTCGAATCCTCGCAATGCCGCAGCACTTGGCTACGACATGTATTCCAATGAGACGCGTCGCGAAGCGATGAAGCGGGCTGGCCAGACGGGTGAGGCCTCGGCATCCGGGCCTGTCATGCTCGTTCAGGAGATCACCGACGACAAGCAGGCTGGTTTCCTGGTCTATCTGCCGTGGTATGCGTCCGGTCAAATTCCGTCGGAAACGGATCAGATACGTTTAGAGGGCTTCATTTATGCCCCGTTCCGCGCGGGTGACCTGCATCAGGCAGCACTTCAGGAAAAGGGCGAACTTCCGCTTCTTGTCGAAACATTCGATGCGACAGGCAACGAAATGCAGTCTCTTTTCCGATCAGGCGGTTTCGAGGAGCGGGTTGCCGACAGCGGTCCGAAAGTGATCGTATCCGCAGAAGTCGCGGGCAGGGAATGGCTCTTCAACATTTATCCGACGCGTGATTTCAGCAATCCGGGTGACTACTACCCCGTTTACGCTGCCGGCCTGGGCGTCTTGTTGCTCGCCGTTCTGGCTGCAGCGCTGACGCATGTACAGTTCCGCGCCGGCATTGCAGCCCGAAACCTCGCGGATGCGACGCGAAAGGGCTTGGAAGAAAAGGAGCTGATGCTTCAGGAAATGAAGCACCGGCTGAAGAATGCGATTGCGAGAATTGCCGCGATTGCACGGCAGACCTCTGCAAACTCAGAAGATCTCGAGGAGTTTTCGTCCTCTTTTCAGGCACGCTTGAATTCGATGGCGAATGCTCAGGACATGCTGACAAGGTCGCAATGGTCAAAGGCGGACCTGAAGTCATTGCTGTCTTCCGAGCTTGAGCAGGTTCTTGGCAGCGACGTTGTTTCCAGCGCTGTCGACGGGACTTCCGTTGAAGTCAATGAGAAGGCGACGCAAGCGCTCGGCCTTGTTTTTCACGAACTGGCGACAAACGCTCTGAAGTACGGCGCTGTGACCGATCCGGATGGAAGTCTGAAGGTCAGCTGGACCATTGAAGGAACCGGAAAGAAAAAGCAGCTCGTGATCGACTGGGTTGAACAGCGTCCCGCAATCGAGCTCCCGGAAACGGCGCGAAAGGGCTTCGGTACCCGGTTGATCGATCTGTATGTCACAATCGAGCTGTCAGGTGTTATCGAGCGGGTGATCGAGGCAACCGAAACCCGTGTCTTGATCAGGCTGCCCTTCGCCTCCTGGGCGTGACGCATTGGTACCGTCCCGCCGTTTGGCCTGGGACCGTCAGGATGTAGTGGCTATGCGCCTTGCGCGATCATCGTCCATGATTTACCTCACTGCACAAGTGCAGGCGTTACGGGAGCCGTTGCGTCATATTGGCATAAACGAGCCCCGCTGCGGATCAGGAGCGACAGACGCGCATGACAATCCGGTACCACAAGAACGACCTGCCCGACCTCTCAGCCTACGAGGCTGCCGAGGCCGTGGCCGTGGACACGGAAACCTTGGGCCTCAATCCGCATCGTGACAGGCTCTGCGTGGTGCAATTGTCGTCTGGCGACGGCACCGCCGATGTCGTTCAGATCGAACGAGGGCAAACTGAAGCTCCGAATCTGGCCAGATTGCTCACAGATCCGAACAGGCACAAGATTTTTCATTTTGCACGATTTGATGTTGCCGTGCTCAAGCACTACCTGAATATCGATGTTAACCCGGTCTGGTGCACCAAGATCGCGTCTAAGCTAGTGCGGACCTATACCGATAGACATGGGTTGAAAGAGCTTGCGCGCGAGCTTGTCGGAGTGGATCTGTCGAAACAGCAACAGAGCTCCGACTGGGCCGCGGAAACGCTGTCGGACGCCCAGCTTGCCTACGCGGCCTCTGATGTTTTGCATTTGCACAAGCTCAAGGCGGTGCTGGAGGCGATGCTGGTGCGAGAGGGACGTTTGCACATGGCGCAAGCCTGCTTCCAGTTCCTGCCGATGCGTTCCGAGCTGGATCTGAAGGGATGGGATGAAAATGATATCTTTGCACATTCCTGAGGCTGGGCACTGAGAAACGGATGAGCGTTCAAGACGCGAAAGTATCTGGTGGAAACCCCAAACGGCTGGAAAGCCGCGTGCAAAGATCTGCGCGCCGTCACAGCCGTTGGGTGAAGGTGCTTCGCATTCTCCTGCCATTGTCCGGACTGCTCATCCTGTTGGGCATGGCCGGGCTGATCGTCGCCTTCAATATCCTGACGGGTCTGGGGATCGGCAACGTCAGCTTGACCAGCGACGGGCTCGTCATGGATCGGCCCGAGCTGTCCGGGCATGATGGTGAGCGCTCCTACAAGGTGTCGGCTGTTCGGGCCATTCAGCGCCTGAGCGACCCTCGCATTATCGATCTTGAGAACATTCGCGCCGATATCGTTCTAAACCCGAACGAAAGTGCAAGTGTCACCGCGCTTAAGGGGACATATGACAACGGTGCAGAGACCCTGGCTCTTTTTGACGGTTTGCAACTTCAATGGAGCGAGGGCTACACCGCCGACCTGTCGAGCGTCATGATCGATCTGAAGTCTGGTGCGCTGGAGACGAGCGAACCCCTTTCGATCCGCTCCGATCAGGGTAATATTCAGGCTGGACAACTGACCTACGATCAGGAAAAGGGAATCGTTCGGTTTACGGACGGTATCAAGATGACCCTAACTCCGGCCGCACAGGACAAATAGGAAATGCCGATGAGACTTGTGATCGCAGCGCTTGGCGCAATTTTCCTCTGTGCGGGAGGTTTCAACGCAAGTGCGCAGACTTTCTCTGACGCGTTTGCAGGTTTCGGCTCCAACGACAAGGAACCGATCCAGATAGAGGCGAGTGAGCTGCAAGTCGAGGACAGAACCAACAGCGCGACGTTTGTCGGCGATGTGGTTGTGTCGCAAGGCGATACGCGCCTGAAGACACAGCGGCTTCGCGTCTATTATGACGGCTCGGCAGCAGGTTCGACCCAACAGAAGATCTCGCGGCTGGAAGCGTCCGGTCGTGTCTTGATCTCGGCGAAGGACCAGACGGCAACGGGCGATCAGGCGAGCTTCGACATGAAGCAGGAAGTCATGGTGATGACCGGCAAGGAAGTTGTCTTGAGCCAGGGGCCGAACGTTGTCGTCGGCAACCGTCTCACGGTGAACCTGAAGACCGGAAAGGCCGATCTGCAGGCTCAGTCCTCGGGTCGAGTTAAGGTTCTGATTCAGCCGAACAGCCTGAACAGCAATTAAAACCCCAATTACTCCGCACTCGACAGTTTGCCGCAAGACACCTATGTCTTGCTTCAGTTCGGCAGCAACGGAACGCACCGGTGAAGCTTTTCCCATTCTCGTCCAACGAGGTCGCGCCCCGCGACGATGCAAGATCACCGGGCGCTCTTGTCGTTGATGGTATCGGCAAGACTTATGGACGCCGGCAGGTCGTGAAATACGTCAGCCTTGAGGTTCGCCCGGGAGAAGCCGTCGGGCTCCTCGGTCCGAACGGCGCGGGCAAGACCACGACCTTTTACATGATTACCGGTCTTATTCGGCCGGATCAGGGCGGGATCACGCTCGATGGCTTCGATATCACGCGTTTGCCAATGTATCGCCGTGCCCGCCTTGGGATCGGGTATCTCCCGCAAGAAGCATCGATTTTCCGCGGCTTGACCGTGGAAGAAAACATCCGTGCCGTGCTCGAGGTCATCGAACCGGACCGCCGCAGACGCTCCGAGGATCTTGAATCGCTTCTGAACGAGTTCGGCCTGACGCACCTGCGCAAGTCGCCGTCGATTGCCCTTTCCGGGGGCGAACGGCGCCGGGTCGAAATTGCGCGGGCTCTGGCGAGCCGCCCGTCCTTCATGCTTCTCGATGAGCCTTTCGCAGGCATTGATCCGATCGCGGTTGGGGATATCCAGCAGCTCGTTCGCCATCTGACAGAACGCGGCATCGGTGTCCTGATCACGGACCACAACGTCCGGGAAACGCTGGGTCTTATCGACCGTGCCTACATTATCGCAGCTGGCGAGGTCCTCACTGAAGGGTTGCCACGGGAAATCGTGGCGAACCCGGATGTTCGGAGGCTCTATCTCGGAGAGCAATTTACACTTTGATGACCGGGGGCGGGTTAGGTTATAGCAAGAAGCGGACCAACCGCGTGCACGAGAGACCCCGGACTTAATGGCAATTTCGACAAAGCTGGAGATGCGACAAAGCCAGTCGCTGATCATGACGCCGCAGCTGATGCAGGCGATCAAGCTTTTGCAATTGTCGAACCTTGATCTGGTTGCCTACGTCGACGCAGAGCTGGAACGTAACCCGCTCCTGGAAAAAAGCGATAGTGACACTCAGGGAGCCGGTTCCGAAACCGATGCCATTCCCGACGCCTTTGAAACGGATGCTTCTCAGGCCGGCTCTTCCCGAGACGAACCTCAGTCCGGCGACTGGATGGAGAGCCAGCTTGAGACCGGGTCGGAGGCCATTGCCAGTCGACTGGATACGGATCTGGGCAACGTCTTTCCCGACGAGCCGGGAGTTCCTGCGTCTCCTGATCCCGCTGCGCTCAAGGGCGGTGACAGCTACAAGAACACCTCAAGCGGCGGTTCGAGCGAGGACTACAATCTTGAAGCATTCGTGGCCGAAGAGGAATCACTCGTCCACTCGCTCGACGAACAGATGAATCTTGCCATCTCGGACCCGGCGGACAAGCTCATCGCTGGCCACCTTATCAATTCGCTCGACGAGAACGGTTACCTGTTTCTGGACCTGGAAGAAACGGCCGAGCAGCTTGGAATCGGCCTAGAAAAGATCGAGGCGGTTCTTGCTGTCCTGCAGACCTTCGAGCCAGCCGGTGTCTTCGCACGCAGCCTTGCGGAATGTCTCAAGTTGCAGCTGATTGAGCGCAACCGTTTCGACCCGGCAATGGAAGCCTTGATCGACAACATCGAGCTGCTTGCACGTCACGATTTTCCAGCGCTTCGAAAAGTCTGCGGAGTCGACGACGAAGACCTGACCGAGATGATCTCCGAGATCAGGGCACTGGACCCGAAGCCGGGAAGTGTCTTTGGGGGTGGCTTGGTCCAGCCGATGGTCCCGGATGTTCTGGTGCGCCGGTCTCCGGATGGAACATGGCTCGTCGAATTGAACACCGACACGCTTCCCAAGGTGTTGGTCAATCAGACCTATTATGCCAAGGTTTCCAAGAACGCGCGCAACGAGACCGAGAAGGAATACCTGACTGATTGCCTGCAGACCGCCAATTGGCTGGCCAAGAGCCTTGATCAGCGGGCAAAGACGATCCTCAAGGTGTCAACGGAGATCGTCCGCCAGCAGGACGGCTTCCTGACTTACGGCATCGAGCACCTCAGACCGCTCAATCTCAAGACGATTGCCGATGCAATCGGAATGCATGAATCCACGGTCAGCCGGGTAACGTCGAACAAATACATGGCGACCCCACGTGGCATTTATGAGCTCAAGTATTTTTTCTCCTCTGCCATATCAGCAACTGTCGATGGCGATTCCCATTCCGCGGAATCGGTGCGTCATAAGATCAGGCAGATGATTGATGCTGAGGATCCCAAAGCGATCCTTTCTGACGATACGATTGTTAAAAACTTAAAGGACGACGGTGTCGATATTGCTCGCCGAACGGTTGCGAAGTATCGCGAGGCGATGAAGATACCTTCCTCGGTGCAGCGGCGTCGTGAAAAACGGTCAATGCGATAAGCATATGATAATAATATAGAAATTCTCTTGGTTTCTAATTTTAAGTTGCGCATCGGCAATCGTGAAGTGGCCTTGTAACCGTGCTGCGCTGACGCTGCTGCGGCGCACGGATTGACAGGTGGCTTGGCGATGCGTATACGACCGCCCGCAAGTGAACGTGACGATGGGGATGGCGCTTCGGCGTTGACTGGTTCATTCTGTTGGCTTGGAGCACGACCTGCTTCAAGCGTCGGCATCCCGCCGGCGACCTTTTGGTCCAAACGAGAATTAGAGGTCCCCATGGCTTTGCGGATTTCGGGAAAGAACGTTGATGTTGGTGACGCTCTGCGCACCCACGTGACTGACCGGGTTGAAGACGCCTTGTCCAAGTATTTTGACGGTGGTTACAACGGCCACGTCACTTTGAGTCGGGAAGGCGCGGGATTCAAATCCGAATGCACTTTGCATCTGGACACTGGAATCGTCCTGCAGGTATCGGCTCAGGACCAGGAGCCGCGGCAGAGCTTTGATCTGGCCGCTGACAAGATCGAAAAGCGCCTCCGGCGTTACAAAAGGAAGCTGAAAGACCACCACGGCAATCATGCAGCCGGCCGTGAGGATTATGAAGCAGCCTCCTACGTTCTGGCCTCTCCGGAAGAAGAGGAAGAACTGCCCGTTGACTACAATCCGCTGGTGATTGCGGAAACAGCGGCGAAAGTGAAGACGTTGACCGTCGGCATGGCGGTGATGGAACTGGACCTGAGCGAAGCGCCTGTGATCCTGTTCAAGAACGCGGCCAACGGCGAAGTAAATGTCGTCTACCGCCGCTCGGACGGAAATATCGGCTGGATTGATCCGGCGCTTGTGGCCAAGCAGGCCGCTGAATAGAACACAAGAGATTGGCGCCGGAGTGTGTTCTGCGGACCCGGCGCCAAGAGATGCGTAGGCGAATGAAATGGATCTTGGTGATCTTCTGACGAAAGAGGCGGTCGTCGCCGGACTGAAGGTTAAGAGCAAGAAGCAGGCGATTCAGGAGTTGGCTGCCAAGGCAGCAGAACTGACAGGCTTGTCCGAGCGTGAGATCTTCGACACTCTCCTTCAACGAGAGCGTCTTGGTTCCACTGGTGTTGGCAACGGGATTGCCATTCCGCACGGGAAACTGACGCGTCTTGATCATCTGGTTGGGCTGTTCGCCCGGTTGGACAAGCCGGTGGATTTCGATGCCCTTGATGATCAGCCCGTCGACCTGGTGTTCCTTCTGCTTGCTCCGGAAGGCGCTGGCGCGGACCATCTGAAGGCATTGGCACGTATTGCCAGGCAGCTTCGCGATGGTGGCGTTACCGAGGGCTTGCGTTCCTCGACGGATGTCGATGACATCTACTCTCTGCTTACACAGCCGCTGGCCTCGTCCAACGCGGCCTGACGGAACCGTTTTAGGAGAGCAAAAAAAACCGGCCAATCGGCCGGTTTTTTTGTTTTTGGGACGTGCGCTTTATGCCTTCAGGCGAATAGGTTCCGATTGCGATGCCAGCGCGCTGTCCTCGTTTGCCTCTGGGCGGATGTGGAATGCTTCCGGCTGCAGGGCGGGTAGGCGCAGAGCGAAGAGTTCAGCTGGAGGCGCGGTCTCCTCGGGTATCCGCCAGAACCCGCTTCGGACCAGCAAATCGCCAACGCGGGGTGTCGACGTTGCCATGGCGAAGGGGATGGCCAGCAGCGGGCCAATCGCGATCGGGATGGCCGGCCAGACAAGTTCCAGCGGCTGTGTCGACAGCCAGGCAACACCCAGAAGCCCGAATAGCGTTTGGGGCCACAGTTTCGAAGCTGACAGAGCGAAAGAGAGCTGCTCCACGTCCCGTCCCTGAGCGCCCCAACCAATGGTCTTGCCGAACAGAAGGCCACCCATGAACAGGGTGTGCGCCATTGCCATGATCGGGGCCAGCATCGAGGAAAAGACGATCTCCACAAACGTACTCGCGACGATGCGGTGCGCTCCGCCAAATGCCTTACGCAAATCGGGGCGGGTGAGAATGTCAGCCATTGTTGCCAGCTTCGGAGCGAACACCATCGTCATGATGACAAGGAAAAGCGTGAAACCACTGTCCGATCGGAACAGGGGCCCTTCTCCCTCGACGAGTCCAGCCAGAGCCGCACTGAACATGAAGCCGATCCAGGCGGGTGATCCGATGAACATAAGGATGGCGAGGAAAAGCTGCACGCGGCTGACGGGCCTCAGGCCTGGCAGGGTGAGCAGCTTAATGTATTGAAGGTTGCCCTGGCACCAGCGCAGGTCTCGCCGAATGAACTCCAGCAGATGAGGCGGATTTTCCTCGTAGCTGCCCTGTTCTTTCGGCAGGACACGCACTTCGTATCCTGCTCGGCGCATCAATACCGCTTCAACCTGATCGTGGGAGAGGATGGTGCCGCCCAGAGGCCCGTTGCCCGGCAAGACCGGCAGACTGCAGTGGTCCATGAAGGGCTTGAGCCGCAGGATCGCATTGTGGCCCCAGTATGGACCGCAATCCCCCTGCCACCATGCGCTTCCGATCGTATAGGAACGCATTCCGAGCCGCATTCCGTACTGGAATACCCTTGCGAAGGCGCTGCGTGCCGGAAGGCCGACGACGAGGCTTTGCAGGATTCCGACGTGCGGGTTGGCATCCATTCGTCGGACGAGATCAAGTATCGCCTCCGGGGACATATAGCTATCGGCGTCGAGAGGGATGGCGTAGTCGTAGCCATGTCCCCATCGCTCGGCGAAATCAGCGATGTTGCCAGCCTTGAAACCGGTATTATCGGTTCTTCGGCGATAGATTATCTCGATCTGTTGTCCCCAACGATCCTGCAGCCGCTTCGCAGCTGCGCGTTCGTGCACCGCGATGTCGTCCTTGAAACTGTCACTGAGAATGAAGAGGGAAAAACGGCCTGCATCGTCGGTTTCGCACAATCCCGCCAACATGGAGCCAAGGCGGGTTTCAAGCGCTTGGGCATCTTCGTCGCGGATGCATGAGAGCAAAGCGGTGCGGGACGTTTCGATGTTTTTCTGTGGGTCCGCCTGCACCGGGCTAACCGCCGATACCGCATCGCGGCTCAGCCACATGACGGCAAGGCCTATGACCGCATTCCAGAAGCCGATTACCGTCCATGGCAGTGTGGCGAGAAAGCAGCCGAACATTAAACCCTTCAGCACACCGATCCCGCCGGGTGAGAGGGTTTGCATCATAAGCAATGCAAGCCCACATATGCTCGCGACGACCAGGGTGGCGAAAACGATGCGACGCATCATGGCCTGATGAGGCGTTTGCACGGTGCCGTGAAGATCCGCGACATCACGCATATTTGTGTCCTTTGATGGTGAAGCACATGTCATTAGTGCGCAGTAATAACGATCCAAAGTATGTTTTGCAGAACCACGTCATAACTGCGGTGAATTGATGGCAAATCACGAAACTGAGGCCAATAGGCCCCGACTCGCCACTTCGCTTTGGTACGCGGGTCAGGGCAAGCTGGATCTCAGGGAGGCACCCGTGCCGGCGCGCCAGCCCGGGCAATGCCTTGTTCGCACTTTGGCGACCGGAGTGAGCAGGGGAACCGAAAGCACAGTCTTCTCGGGCCTTGTCCCAGAAAGCGAGTGGGATCGCATGCGTGCACCGAACCAGGAGGGAGCCTTCCCCTTTCCGGTCAAATACGGCTACGCATGTGTCGGCATGGTCGAGTCTGGTCCAGAGGAACTGCTTGGTCGCAACGTTTTCGGTCTGTTTCCTCATCAAACCCATTTTGTTGCTGCTCCAGATACTCTGCACAAGTTAGCGCCGGAGATCCCGGTCAAACGCGCTGTCCTCGCGGCCAATATGGAGACCGCCCTCAACTCTTTATGGGATGGATTGCCCTCACCAGGGGATCACATCTGCGTGGTCGGAGGTGGGGTGGTCGGGTTGCTGACAGCCTACCTCGCTGCGCGGATCCCGGGAACGCGGGTAACCGTTGTCGACAAGAACCCGGAACGAGGCGACGTCGCGACGGCATTGGGTGCGAAGTTCGCCCTCCCGGAGAAGGTGCCCGCCAATCAGGATCTTGTCTTCCATGCCAGCAGCTCCTCGGCAGGATTGGAAACGGCCTTGCGGGCTGCCGGAACAGGGACGACCGTCATCGAGATGAGCTGGTATGGGAGCCGCAAGGTCGAAGCATCTCTCGGGGCGGATTTTCACGCAAGGCGCCTGGCGCTGAAATCCAGTCAGGTCGGTACCATCCCTTCGGCACGACAGCCACGATGGGATTTTCGCCGTCGCCTTGCTCTCGCCCTGTCTTTGTTGGATGACCCCCGCCTCGACCTGTTGCTCAGCCATGAAATTTCATTCCATGAGAGCCCGGGCCGGCTCCCTGAACTCCTTTCCGGTGAAGCAGATGCGCTGATGCCGGTTCTTGTCTACCCATAGGTTCTAGAAGGAATAATCGCCTGATGTTTGCTGTTGAGGTTCGTGACCACGTCATGATCGCCCATTCGTTCAAAGGTGAGCTGTTTGGTCCCGCGCAGGCGCTTCACGGAGCGACCTTTGTCGTTGACGCCGCTTTCATTGCTCAGACCCTGGATTCGAATGGTGTCGTGATTGATATCGGTCGTGCGCATGAGGCTTTGAAGGAGGTACTGGGGCCGCTGAACTACAAGAACCTGGATGACCTGCCGCAGTTCGCAGGTGTCAATACGACGACCGAATTCTTGACAAAGCATGTTCACGACCATTTGGCATCGGTCGCGCGAGCTGGGCAGCTTGGTCGTTCTGGCGACGAGATCGAAAGGATCCGGATCACGATCTCGGAGTCCCATGTTGCTCGCGCCTGGTATGAGGCTCCAATTGCCTGACACGCGGACGGTGGTCTTCGCCTATCCGGGTGATCTTGAGACACCGACAGGGGGCTATGCATATGATCGCAGGATCATCGACGGACTTCGGCAACTTGCCTGGAACATAGAGCTTCTTCCCCTCGGCGACGGGTATCCCATGCCCGATCAAGTGACCCTTCAGCATGTTGGTAGACTGATCGCGGAACTTCCGCAAACTGCAACGTTGGTCGTCGACGGATTGGCATTCGGCTGTATGGCTGAAGTGCTGCGCGAACATGCCGGATCGCGAAGGTTTGTCGCCCTGGTCCATCATCCGCTTTGTATGGAGAACGGCATGTCTGCAGATGTTGCGGCGCGCATGCAGGAAGCTGAGTGCAAGGCGCTTTCATTTGCCTCCGAGGTCATTGTGACCAGTGATGCAACAGCGCTGCAAGTAGTGGACATGTTTGGGATCAGCCGGGATCTGGTTCACACGATCTACCCCGGCACTGATCGCACGGCGTTGGGGTGCCCGAGTGATGGTGAAGAGGTCAGGATCCTCTCCGTGGGCACTATCGTGCCCCGCAAGGGCTACGACCTGCTTTTCCAGGCGCTGGGCGGATTGAAACACCTCGACTGGCATCTCGATATCGTCGGGGACACCAGTCGAGACCTGCGCTGTTTCGATGAGCTTGAGAAATTGCTGTCTGACCTTGAACTTTCGAGCCGGGTGACCTTCCACGGGGCAGTCGCTTCGAGCCGGTTGTCGGAGTTCTACCGGTCAGCAGACTTTTTCGCGCTTGCGAGCAACTACGAAGGCTACGGCATGGCCTACACCGAAGCGCTGTCGCATGGACTCCCCGTCGTCGGCAGTGGCGAGGGCGCCGTACGTGATACGCTGAACGTCGAGGGTGCCCTGTACTGCGAAACCGGTGACCTAAAGGCGCTTGCGGCGACGCTCGGACGACTGATCTGCGATCGATCCGAGCGCGAACATCTGCGACAGCGCGCATTTCTAGCGAGCCGGGATTTCCCCACGTGGGAAGCTGCAGCCAAGGCGTTCGGCAATGTTCTGGAGGGGGTAACATGAGCGGGTTCTCTGCCGATTGGCTGGCGCTTCGCGAGCCGTTTGACCTTGCAGTCAGGAACAGTCGCATTGAGCAGCGCTTCATAGGTTTCCTCGGCACGCAGAAACCCTTGAGACTTCTGGATCTGGCTAGTGGCGCCGGCTCGACTGTCGCTGCGCTCGGGCCAAAGCTCCAGTCCCGGGCATCATGGACGCTGGTCGACAATGATCAGAACCTGCTGAGTGTGGCCGCAGGGCGCTTCAATGACGGCGGGCCGGGGACGGACGCTATTGAATCTGTCTGCCTCGATCTCGCGCGCGAGCTCGATACCCTGGACTTCCAGGCCTTCGATGCGGTCACAACCTCCGCATTCTTGGACCTAGTTACGGATGGGTTTCTCGAGCGGCTGGTCAAAAAGGTGGTTGCTTCCCGAAAGCCATTTCTGGCGAGCCTCTCCTATGATGGCCGGTCCTGGTGTGAGCCGGCCGACGCACTGGATGACGTTATCCGGCAGGCAATGAACCGGCATCAGCAAACCGACAAGGGGTTCGGGGCCGCGCTGGGGCCATACGCATGGTCCCGCGCGGCGGAACTATTTCGGGCCGCCGGCTACGAGGTCGTCACCGGATCGTCCGATTGGGATACCGGAACAGGCGCTGGCGCATTTCAGAAAGAACTCTTGTCTGGCTGGCTTCAGGCGGCGTCCGAAATGGGTGTCGATGCCTTGCGGTTGGACAGCTGGAAATCCCGGCGCTGGCGGGAAATGGACACGGGTCAGCTGCGTGTGTCTGTCGGACATCAGGACCTGTGCGCCTGTCCGGTCTGAAGGGAAACAGGCACTCGAACGTTAGCCGGAAATACCTTGCCTCGGGTCGAAATTGGGAAGAGTGTCTTAATTTTACAGGCACTGTATCCGCTGATGCAACCAACCGCGGCAACAGCCGTGCACGGGTTGCTCTACCTCGGCCTCATCGCCCATCCGCTAGTGGGGTGGCTGGCCGCATCGGCCTATGCTGCATCGATCCCGGTCTTCGGACTGTTCACAGTGCCACCATTGATGGAAAAGGAACGTAAACTTTCCGCAGAGTTATATGAGTTCCGTGAGCTTTTTGCTCTACTATTCATTGCGGTTGTGGTGGTTCATGCGCTCATAAAACGAGATGATGTCCGCCGAGGGAGGCTCGGAGGCGGGGGGTGAATTTGGAGGCGTTCTTAAATCTAATGATTTTCTATATTTTTATTAAGGTAAATAAATCGTAATTCAACGTTATACATAAATTAACCAAGTAACTTAAGCGGTATTTATCTAATATGTCATAGTTAGTTATCCCAAGGGAAGTGGGCTGGCGTATTGTGCCGGACCTAAACAACGACAGGGAATTGCCACTATGACATCCAAGATCAGAGAGCTGCTGGCCAAACACGGCGGCTTGCCCGTCGCCGTCGATACACTCGCAGACTCGGCAGACCTCTACGAAGCAGGTCTGACCTCCTTTGCCTCCGTCCAGTTGATGCTGGCGCTGGAGGAAGAATTCGATGTCGAAATTCCCGAGAACCTGCTGACCCGCAAGTCCTTCTCGTCGATTGCGGCGATCGCCGACACCCTGTCTCAGATCACCGACGATCGCCAGGTCGCTTGAGATGAACGTTGCCGGCCCGATCACGGCCATGTCCGTGGTGGAACGTGCCCGTCGCGCAGCGGCGGTCGCGTCCAAACATGCCGATGACGTGGATGTGCAGGGCCGGTTCCCTGCCGAAGCCGTCGAGGCGATGAAAGGCGAACGTCTGCTCGGGATGCAGATTCCCACGGCATGCGGCGGTGAAGGCGCAAGCACGGCGGAAATCGCCGAGGTCTGTTCCATCCTCGGTCAGGCCTGCGCCGCCGCCGGGATGGTCTTCGCGATGCATCAGATCAAGTTGTCCAGCCTGGTGTCACATGGGCAGGACGCTGAATGGCATCAGGGGTTCATGCGACGTGTGGCGAACGAACAGCTGCTCGTTGCCTCCGCAACGACCGAAGGCGGCATCGGCGGCAACCTTCGCAATTCGATCTGTGCCCTCGAAGTCGCCGATGGTGTTGCACGGCTCGAAAAAGACGCAACCGTCATCTCCTACGGCAGGCAAGCCGATGCCATCATGGTCACCTCCCGCTCCAATCCGGATGCGGCGGCGAGCGACCAGATGATGACTGTCTTCGTCAAGGGGCAATACACGCTCGACCAGACCCATGTCTGGGACACGATGGGCATGCGCGGTACCTGTTCGGATGGCTTCCTGTTCAAGGGTGAGGCTCCGGCGGAGCAGGTTCTCCCCAAGCCTTTTGCCGAAATCGCGGCTCAATCGATGCTGGCAAACTCGCACATTCTTTGGAGCGCTGTCTGGTATGGCATTGCTGCCGATGCAGTTGCCCGTGCCCAGGCGTTTGTGCGCGGAGCGGCCCGTCGTGCGCCCGGCACGGTTCCCCCCGGAGCATTGCGCTTGGCTGAAGTCTCTTCGGACCTTCAGCTGGTCAAATCCAACGTCCTTTCGGCCTTGCAGCAATATGATGCAGCCCAGCGGGATGAAGACAAGCTGTCGTCCATGGGCTTTGCCGTTGCGATGAACAACGTCAAGATCGCGTCCTCTCAGACGATCCTGAGCATCATCAACCAGTGCCTGCTGATCTGCGGCATTCTTGGCTACAAGAACGGGACGCCCTTCAGCCTCAGCCGTCATCTGCGCGACGCCCATTCCGCTCAGCTGATGATTTCGAACGACCGAATCCTCGGCAACACGTCGACGATGCTTCTGGTCAACAAGCAAGACACCAGCCTGTTGGGGTGAGCCATGGACATGCAGACTTCACTTCTCAATCGTCTCTTCGACAGCGGGCTCCTGATCGATACCGGCGTTGAAGGTCTCTACGGGCGCTCCGGCGCGTTCGAAGACGTCATTGCGCGCTTCGAAGCTCTCGTCAGCAAATTCGGCCAGGACCAGAATGCCGAGGAAATCCGTTTTCCTCCCGGCATGAACCGGGCCCACTTCGAGGGCTCCGGCTACATGAAGAGCTTCCCGCAGCTGGCGGGTACGGTTCACAGCTTCTGTGGCTGTGAGCTGGATCACATGAACCTGCTGCAGTGCATGGCAGAAGGCGATGACTGGACCAAGGGGCAAGATGCGACCAACATCGTTCTTACACCTGCAGCCTGCTATCCGCTTTACCCGGTCGTGGCCAAGCGCGGACCTCTGCCACAGGGCGGCGGGTTGTTCGATCTCCAGTCCTATTGCTTCCGCCATGAACCCTCCAATGACCCAGCGAGAATGCAGCTGTTCCGCATGCGCGAGTATGTCCGTATCGGTGCCCCGGAAGATGTCATGGCCTTCCGCCAAGCCTGGATGGAAAAGGGTCGCAAGCTGATCGAAACCCTGCAGTTGCCGGTCGAGATCGACGTTGCCAACGATCCGTTCTTCGGCCGTGCAGGCAAAATGCTGTCCAACAACCAGCGCGACCAGAACCTCAAGTTTGAGCTGCTCGTTCCGGTGACATCGACGGCCAAGCCAACCGCCTGCCTGTCGTTCAACTACCACCAGGACCATTTCGGCACGACCTGGGGCCTCAAGACCGCGGATGGTGCTGTTGCTCACACGGCCTGCGTCGGGTTCGGTCTGGAGCGCGTTGCTCTTGCGCTCTTCGCCCACCATGGTCTGAACACCAATGAGTGGCCGGAACCCGTCCGCGAAGCTCTCTGGGGGAACTGATGACAAGTCCGGCGGACCTTCAGATCTTTCCCGGTTTGAATCCGGTAGCCTATGATCGTCACCCGCTTCACGCGATGACGCGCGACTGGCCGGAAACGAACTGCTATCTCGACATCTGGATCGAGGTTCTGGCGAGCCTGAAGCTGCCGCCGGAGGCCTGTCTCGGCTTTGCCGTGACTCAGGACTTCGAGGGCGATCAGTTCACCTTTTTCAAGGTGCCGCTGGAAGATCTGGAAAGCCTATATGGTCTCCGCGTCACGGAACTGGCGATCTACGACCGTGTCGAGCTCCATGTTCTGGAACAGCTGAAGCGGGGCCGCCTGTGCCTCGTGGAACTGGACAGTTTCTATCTGCCGGACACGCAGGGGACGGCCTATCGCAAGGAACACGGCAAGACCACCGTTGCCATCAACCGCCTCGACATCGAAGGCCGGTCCATGGACTACTTCCATAACCTTGGCCTTCACCGGCTCGAGGGCGAGGATTTCGACGGTGTTTTTCATCGCGGCGACAAGGCCCAGGCTCTTCCCCTGCTGCCCTATACCGAATTCGTCAAGCTGCCGGAGAGCTTGCCGGACACTACCGAGCTCGTGCGCGCTGCGCTTCGGCTTCTCGAAGGCCATCTTCGCCGGGCTCCGACGGAAAACCCGATCCAAGTCTTCGCACGCCAGTTCGCCGGTCAGGTTGAACAGGTTGCCGAAAGGCCGTTCGAGTTCTTCCATCTCTATGCATTCAACACGCTGCGTCAGCTTGGTGCCAACTACGAACTTTTCTCGGCCCATCTCGACTGGCTCGGTGAAAACGGCGTTGGTGGTCTCGAAACAGCGGCTGACACAGCGCGGCAGATCTCCACGGCCTGCAAGGCAGTCCAGTTCCAACTTGCCCGTGCGGTCATGCGCAAGAAGTTCGACAAGCTCGAAGGCTCGCTGCAGCCTGCCGTTGAAGCTTGGGATACCCTGATCGACACGCTCAACAACCGTCTTGCCAAGAACGACCGCGAAGCCGCCTGATATGCCGCACCAGTTGGGTTTCGAAGGTGATGAGCCAGTTCTGCTGAACAGCGGGTGGCGCATGGCTTTGACCGGGGCAGGGGCAATTGCCTCGGTGGACGAGCTCTCGAGCGTGACGGGATGGCTGCCAGCCTCAGTGCCTGGAACAGTTGCCGGTACGCTGGCGGAGGCGGGGCGGTATTCCGTCGAGCGGCCCGAACCCCTGCATCATCTTGACGCCTGGTACACGGCCTCGTTCGAGGTTCAAGAACCGGGCTCATGGCAATTGGTTCTCGACGGCCTGGCAACGATCGCAGAGGTCTATCTGGACGGCCATCTCCTGATTGCCACACGCAACATGTTCCGCTCTTTCGATGTGGATGTTGAGCTCAGTGGAGCACACGAGCTGACAATCTGCTTTCGGGCTCTCGCGCCTGAACTGGAGCAGAAAGGTCGGCGCGCGCGATGGCGTCCGCAGCTGGCGACGTCACAAGGGCTGCGGCTGGTGCGCACGACGCTGCTCGGGCATATGCCGGGATGGTGTCCGGAGGTCCATGCCGTCGGTCCATGGCGCCCGATCTATCTGCGTAAAAAGCGGCCGCTCGTTTGTAGCGCTCCCCGGATGACCGCCAGTCTCCTGCCAAACGGCGACGGCGAGTTGTCACTTTCTGTTTGCCTGAAAGGAACGTTCGAAGACGTCGTACTACACTGCGCTGGCCAGGAAACACGGCTCGCACGCGCCGGCGGCGATCATTTTTCCGGCGTTTTGCGACTACCTTCTGTCGAACAGTGGATGCCACACACCCACGGGGCGCCAGTGCTGCACGACGTCGTGCTGACCGTAGATGGCAGGCGCATTGACCTTGGCCGCACCGGATTCCGCCTGCTCGAAGTTGATCGCGGAAGCGATGGCAAGGGATTCGGTCTGAAGGTCAACGGGACTCCGGTTTTCTGTCGCGGGGCGGTCTGGACCTGCGCCGACATTCTCAATCTTTCCGGCGACATGGAAACATATCGGCCGCTTCTCCAGATGGCGCGGGATGCGGGGCTGAACATGCTCCGTATCGGCGGCACCATGACCTATGAGACGCGTGCGTTTTTCGAGCTTTGCGACGAACTCGGCATTTTGGTCTGGCAGGACTTCCAGTTCGCCAACTACGACTACCCGGTAAAGGACGAGGCGTTTGTGGCCGAAGTCCTGACTGAGGCAACGGACTTCCTTGAACGGCTGCAGGGGTGTCCATCCCTGGCAGTCTTGTGCGGCGGTAGCGAAATCTATCAGCAAGGCGCAATGTTGGGCCTGTCAGAAGACCGATGGAAGGGGCCGCTTTGCGAAGAGATCCTCCCGGCCGTTGCCGGGGACCTGCGCGCCGACGTGCCTTATGTGCCGAACTCCCCCTGTGAGGGAGCGTTGCCGTTTTCGCCGAACGAAGGTGTTGCGCATTACTATGGCGTTGGCGCCTATCAGCGGCCTTTGGAAGATGCCCGCAGAGCCGAAGTTCGCTTCGCAGCCGAGTGTCTTGCCTTTTCAAATGTTCCCGAGGCCGCAACTCTGGAGAGCCACCTGGCCGCAAGGCCTGGGCATGACCCGGCATGGAAGGCGCGGGTTCCTCGGGACCGGGGTGCCGGCTGGGACTTCGAAGACGTTCGTGATTTCTATCTGAAGACGCTTTACGGTTTCGACCCGGCGAGGCTTCGCTATTCCGATCCGGACCGGTATCTCGATCTATCGCGTGCCGTGACCGCGGAAGTGATGGAAGCGACGATCGGCGAATGGCGCCGTGCCGCTTCAACCTGCCAGGGCGCGCTTGTCTGGACGTTTCAGGATCTGCTCCCAGGACCGGGCTGGGGGCTGATCGACGCCTTGGGAACGCCGAAATCGGTCTGGTACGTCATGAAGCGGGCCTGCCGTCCTTTGCAGGTCTTCATGAGCGACGAGGGTACCAACGGTCTTGACGTTCATCTCATCAACGAAACGCCTGAGGACCGCAATCTCGTTCTGACACTGACGTGTCTGCGGGATGGGCGCACGCCGGTGATTTCATGCCGGAAGGAACTGGACCTGCCGGGCCGGTCGAATTCAAGGATGCCGGCGACTGATGTCCTCGGTAGCTTCTTCGATTTCACCTATGCCTATCGTTTTGGACCCTTGTCCCACGATGTGACGATCGCCCGGCTTTTCGACCCGGCAAGCGGCGGGGTTGTCGCCGAGAGCTTCCACTTCCCCGACAGTTTCAGGGATGACCGGGTTCAGGCAGACCTGACCGCTGAACTTGAGCAAGGCGAAAACCAGACTTGGCATTTGAGGTTGCAGACGGATGTGTGTCTTCGCTCGGTTCATCTCAGGGCCGACGGTTTCAGCCTGTCTGACAACTGGTTTCATTTGGCGCCGGGAGCCGAAAAACGTGTCAGTCTTCGTCCGAGTGCCGGTGCAACGTTCGAAGGTAAGCCGTCCGTGCAGGTCTCGGCGCTCAACGCAGTTGGACCACGACGGGTCTGATCAGGCATTACGCCTCCGGGCGGATAGTTACTTGCCTAAGCCCGGGCGCCGTCTGACCCGGAAATCCGCTCTACGGCTGATTTGATCTTCGCGTAATAGATCTCTTGAGCCGGCGCCGGCGTGAGATTGTGGTCGGCGTCAGGGATGAATGTGAGGTCCAGATTGGGAAATGCAGCCGCGTTCCGGCCGTCTTTTCCGAGAACTCTCTCCATATGCGGAATGCCGACGTCGCCAACACTGAACAGAAAGTCGATCCTCACGTTTCGGTCCCGGAGATCTCGTAGTTCGGAATTGACCCGCCGATAGATACGGGAAGATGGGGATAGACCGAAGAGATACGGCGCAGTCCTGCTCTCCAGCGAACGAAGGGCCCTCGTTGCGAGAAATCGGGACAGTGACAGAGCGGAAACCTGTCCCGTGAAAAGCTTCTTCAGTTTGGAGGCGTCGAGCAGTTTTCGGGCGTATGCGCCGGTATCCGTATGATCGAAGCGAAGCGCCTGTTCCACATCCTCGCGCCGGTCCCAGAGGAAGCGCTGCAGGTTCACCGCAACGATTCCGGCGATCCGCTGGTCGGAAATCGCACCTCGCAAGGCCAGGTATGCTCCGCTGCAGGTTCCTGCCGCAACCACGCTCCGCACGCCGCGTGTCTCGACGAAGTCAAGCGCATCGGAGATATCATGAAGCTGACACTCGCTATAGTGAACTATTTCATCTCCTTGCGAGGCTGGGTGGCTATCGCCGACGTCTGAAACATCAATCCGCAAGGACGCTATGCCGTCTTGCGCGAGCCGGCGAGCCGTCGTCCGGACATGGTCTGCCCATCCCGAGCGAGGCGTACCACCGGCGTTGAAAAACACGACTGCCGGACCCGTCTGTCCACGCTCAGGACAGCACCAGGTACCGACCATCTGGTTTTCTCGACCAATTATATGAATGGTTTCGACGAAGCCCGCTCCGGTCATGGCCGGGGCGATTGGTCCGCTCTGAGCAGCTGATGCGGCCTCTGGAGGAAATTGGGTCCTGATCCACTCTGCGACCGCCGTGAAATCCGGCTGAGGGACTTTGGCTGCGGTCGGATCAGTCATCAGGTCATCATAACCCCAGAAGACTGCCGTTCGATTGACTGGGTTTCGCGCTGCGATCTTGCTGGCGAAGTCGGCTTCGTTTTCGCGCCCTCCACGGTTCAAGACCAAAATCGGCAAGTCGCGCGGAAATTGCTCGGCGGAGATACGCAGCGACTTGATCTCCGCTGCCAGCCCGGGGCTCATCACAAAACCCGCGACTGAAAACGCACCGTCTGGCAGTGGCTCTGGTCTGACGCCGGTCACCTCGGCAATCATGGATGCACGGAGCTGAAGTTCGCGCAGATAGGCCCGGCCATTCAACACAGGAGCTAGCAAAACGGCACCCGCAGCCTGATCGTCCTGCCGTGCGATTGCATTGCCCACCAGAACGGCACCGAAACCGAGGCCGACCGAAATGACCTTGGTAACCCCGCGGCGAATTCTGAGGATGTCCGAGGCTTGCGCCAGGGTGTCGTCGAAAATCTGCAGACCATCAACGTCCAGAGGTAATGCGAGAGACTCGCCAGTCCCCGGATAGTCGAAGCGTAGAACCGGGTACCCGAGGCCCGCCAGCCGGTCGGCGAGGATGCGTAAGGAACGTCTGGCGCAGGTCCCCTCGAAACCCCAGTCGTTGCAAATCACGACCCCGGTGCGGCCCGTGCCGCCGTGGATCAGGCCGCTGGTTGCTCCGAATGCGACCGGTTCATATGGGAGGATCGAGTCGCTCAAGGATGTATCGCCTTCAAGTCACTTGTATGGGCAAGCTTCCACATCAGGGAGTGTCCTGAACATTCCCATTGCGGGTACTGCCTTTCGAGGATTTATCGGACAGCACTGCGATTAACGATGTTGCCGCATTGTCTACTTGCCATCGTCGAATGACCCATCGACGGCTGAAAAGGTGAACAGCGAGCAGCTGCAGCCAGCTGGCGACTGCAACACCGGCAAGGCCAAGTTCGTACCCAAGGATGCCGAGTGCGGCAAGATAGACGACAAATACGATTGTCCGCATGACGAGCAGATATTTCTCGCCATTGCCGATCATGATCAGCCATGTTCCAGGGCCGAAAAACGCACTCGTGATTGCGCCCAGGCACAGGATCAGAAGGATCCCGAAGTGTTGTTCAAAGTTCGGGTCAAACTGACTCAGGATAAAGCCGCCGAAGAAATAGAGGAACAAGCCGCCTATCAATGCGAGAGCAAAGCTGCCCGCCGATAAAAATGCGGTGATCCTCTGAGCCCCACGGCGATCGTTCTCTTGAAAACATGCCGAAATGAGCGGAATTCCGACCGTGTCGATGGCGAGAACTGGAAGGGTCAGAAGCATCGAGATACGAAAAGCGACAAAGTAGAAAGCCGCAGCCTCCAGGTCCAGAAGCAGCCCGATTAGGATGGTTTCAAAGTAGCTGGCAGCCGAATTAAAGAAGCTGTTGGCGGTGAAGAACCCTGTCTCGGTTCTCCACGTGCGCCATATGTCCCGTGACGGCAGAGCGTCGCGGCGCCAGATGAATCCGATGCCCTCAAACTGCAAAAACTTGACGAACTGGTAGGTGACAGTCACGCCGAGGAGAAGGGTTACGACCTCAGCCGCCGTAGCGCCACTCGTCATGTATCCGGAATAGGCCAATGCGGGCAGTGCCATGGCGCATAGGATCCGCCAGATGTTCTCGCGCGGTCCCAATGCGAGTGCGATCCGCCCGTGAATCCGGAAATAATTTTGAAAATATTCGCTCAACGCGAAGATTGCTGCGAAGAGGAAGGCAATGGGAAGCGAGTTGTAGGGCGTTTCCAATCGATCTGCGTAGGCCCAGGTGACGCTCGCGGCGAGCACTAGAACCGCGCTACCGAAAGCCAGCCACGACGCGTTGGCAAGCAGGATACCCTGATTGGTTTCGCCCCTTGCATGACCGTCTAACCGATAATGCTTCACGAGAAGAACGTGCTGCCCGAAAACGAAAATCAGCCCGAGTGAGCTACCGACCGAAAATAGAAAGATGTAGAGCCCGTACTCGGCTGTCGGCAGACTGTGGCTGGCAGCATACAGCACCAGAAAGCTCAGCACTGTGCTCCCGAACCGGCTCCCCATCGACCAGATGAAATTCATGACGCTGATTTGCTGAAGAAAGCCGAGCAATTGCCTCATTTGACGGAATCCGTAGCATTCTTCGTGGCGGTCACACGGTCGAAGGTTGCTTCTAGTGTCTTGGACAGTTCGCGGCCCACATGAGGCTTGAGATATAAATGTGCGGATCGAAGGGCGCCTTCGGACATCCGGACGTAGGCCCGTGGGTCGCTCGCGATTGCTTCGATGCGTTCACGCAGTGCGGCAACATTCTCAGATACAAAGTGGTAGCCGTTCACGCCGTTGTCGATATTCTCGGCAACGCCTCCCCGATCAGTCGAAATGACGGGTACTGCGTGGGAAAATGCCTCGATTGAGGCCCGTCCGAAGGCTTCGCGTCCGAGTGTCGGATAGACAAGTGAGTCGATCTGAGGAAAGAAATCTTTGGGCGTCGTCCATCCGAGAAACCTGGTGCGATCTTGCGGAAAGCGGGTGCGTACTTCTTCTGCAAACGGTCCCTGGCCCTTTCCGCCGATGACGAATTCGATATTCAAGTCATCGCTCAACGTACGTGCAGCGTCGGCCAGGACACCTAGCCCCTTGAAACGCGTGTGAACGCCGAGAAATCCGATCCGGAACGGTCGGTCCTTTGGAAAAGGACGCGGTTCGGTAGCGCAAACCTCTTCGATCGCAGCCGGGATCCGGGCGGACTCGGCATTCGGGAAATAACCTTCGTCCAGATGCCGCTGGATGATGTCGTGGGACTCCCCGATTAACGTGTCGACCAGACGGGATAGTTGCCGTCTGCCGAATGACGTCACGCGGCAGCCCCGGCATTGTCCCTGACAATCCTCGCCATTTTTCTGCATGACGCCGTTCCAGCACATCATGAATGAGCTGAAGACAGTATGTGCCACCGGCACACCGGCTGCCTTGGCAGCTGCCCAGGTGGCAACGTTGATGTTCTCGATGCTGACGGTGAGCACAAGATCCGGCTTGAAGTCCGCGATCTCGCGCGACATTGCAAAGAACGCTCTAGGGTTGCCATTTTCCAGGGCATGCCAGAGCATCTTCTGCCATGTAGGCCGGGGTTCATAGTAGTTCCAGTAGAGGTTTAGCGACTTGATACGGTGGACAGGAATGCCTTCGTAGGTCTCGTGTCGATCCTCGTCCGACACATGGACGACACGAACGTCATGACCTTCCCCGATCAGCATTTTGGCCAGCATCATCGATGAAACGGGCCCACCACCGTCGATAAAGGGTGGAAACGCCGCGCACGGCATCAGAATTCGCATTGTAGTGTCGTGCCTGCTGAGAGCGTCGAAGGTGAGGGCGATAAAGGGTAGATAATACCTACGCCGAAAATCTTACGAATGCGTTTTGGGTTCAGGATTGTCTGAGGGGAAACTGATCGAAAAGCGTTCGTTAAGCGCTCCGTGGGACCGCGGAACTTCAATTGGTTTCAAGTTAATCGACGCCTGTAATCAGTTGCGCCTAAATGGAATATTCATCTTGGTGTAATTACTTCGGGTTTGGTTGGCACATTGTAGATTTCACATTGAGAAAAAGGCTAAATTCCCGGATATGGAAAGCGAATTTTCCAGACAGACACCGCGATTGTCCGCCAAAGATCGTATCCGTCGGCGCGTGAAGACATCCGCGCTGAAGTTCCTGGCACAAAGTGGTCTCGCGAGTATGATCGGGTCGCGGTATGCCGGACGCGGTGTGGCCCTGATGTTTCACGAGTTCACCCATTGCCCGAAAAGCAAGCTGGACCAGGGTTGTCGGATCGAAGACTTCGAAGCGATCTTGAAAAAGATCCGAAAAAGTGGCCGCGACATAGTTACATTGAGCGAGGCCGTGCGAAGGCTCAACGAACCCGGTAGCCGGCCCTTTGTGGTGTTGACGTTCGATGATGGCTATCGCTCAAATCTGGAACTGGCCTTGCCGGTCATGGAGCGGTACGACGCCCCGGCAATCATCTTCGTTCCCACTGAAATGATGACTCGGACGATAAATGCCTGGTGGCTAGGACTTCGCGATCTTGTCGAGTCAAACGACAGCATCGACATGGATCCCATGGGCGTGAGGTTTCACTGTCCCGATCTGGAGGGCAAGATAGCCACGCTGCGCAGGCTGACGGCCTGGGTATGGGATGATTTTCAAAGAGCGGGATTGCTGCAGGACGTTTTCCACGCCCATTCGGTATCAATGCCGGATCTGGTCGATCAACTGGCCATGACGGAAACCGATATGGTTGAGAGTGATCGCCATCCGTTGATTGAAATCGGGGCGCATACGACCACTCATCGAGCTCTCACGATACTTTCCGAAGCGGAAGTCGAAGAGGACATCAGTGCGAACAAGCACTACTTGCAAGACAAGCTACAGCGTGAAGTGCCCCATTTTGCCTACCCCTATGGGCCCCCGTCGATAAGCGGCTATCGAGAAGCCGATATCGTTCGCAAATTGGGCTTTAAGGTCGCTGTGACGACGGAGCCGGGGTGTCTTTTTCCCGAGCACCTCGACCAACCTTTTCTGCTGCCAAGACAGGATGCGGAGTACACGGAAGACAGTCTTGTCCAAGCTGTTTGCGGCATGAACGGGGTATTTCGAGCAATGGCCTCGCGCGGCGGTTCGCCGATTGCTAACCCGGCAGTCTGCCGAGACTAGAGGCTTTCTGATCAGGGCAACGCGACCTGCTATTCAGAAACAAGGCACTGGGCAATTCGCCCATCGGGCGTGCGGATATGGGGTTCAAGTGCTTTCATCTGGGGCCGGTCATTGCCGTCCTTTGGTTGCAGCGATAGCGGGTAGTCCCCCCACCAGTCTCCGCCGGCCCAGGCGGTCCAGCCGAGCCAGATGTCGCCCTGGCTGTTGAGGTAACTTGCCATCTCGGCGATTCCGGCAAGGCAGTCCGGACTGGAGGAACCGCCAAACTCACCGACGAAACCAGCGTAGCCATGCTGGCGGAACCAGCCTGAGACCCCTTCAAGTGCGAGGATCGCATCATCAACTCTTGGGCACGTGGTATTGGTGCCGGAATAATCCCGGTCGAGGTATTGGTGAACCTCGAAAATAAAGTGGTTTTGCGGATCATGGATTTCCCGGAGGACTTCCGCGTTTGAACCGCCGTCCTGATCGTCGAACCAATGCGAGGCGCCGGTCCAGATCGTACCGGGCACCATGATCAGATTATTGGCGCCGGCCTTTCGTATCGCCTCGATCCCTGCATTTGCTGCCGGAAGCCAGGTCGCTGCTGAGATCCCCGCTGGCTCGTTCATCAGCAGAAATATGACGTCGTCGCGATTGGCAAAGTGCGGGGTAAAACGCAGCCAGAAATCGGCGAATGCGGGAGGAAGAACACGGCCCTGACCCATACGTGTTCCGGCATATTTCGCATAGTTGTGTGGATCGAGGATAGTGGTCATACCTCTGGCAGTAGCTCGCCGGACCGTGTCCTTTATTCGTTCCAGCTCATCGTCGTCCAACTCACCGTACAGCTGCGGCTGCACCCGTTCCCATCTGAAGGGGAGACGAATGACGTTCATGCCTTTGCTTGCGAAATAGTCGAGCGTCGCATCTGAGGGAAAAATATGTGTCTTTCCATGCTTCCCCGGCAGCGGACCGAATTCGCCCCCCGCTGCATTGATGCCCCTAAGGCACGGCTGGGCGGACAGTCCCGATGTCATTCCTGTAAAAACGGATAGGCACGTCATGGCTGCGCGAAGTGTCCGGACAGGCATAGATCGGCTCCATACTGGTTGCAGATGCAAGGATGCTCGATCAGGGGAAATCTTAGGTTAAGGAATGCCGAAAAACACCAGCAGCAAGGCGACGGATGTTCATCTACCATAAACCCTGTTGCCCAATGCCTCCGCATTTGTTGCGGGGAGGAAAGTGCTTTTTCACCAAATCAGGCTAACAGTTCCTGCATTCGTCGTTGAATGACTGAGATCGCCGGGATTCACATGAACGCAAACCCGAACCGCCAATTTGGTTCCCAAGATGCTCTTGAAGCGCCAACCAGCGCGGATCTGTCGGCGCTTAACGTCGTGCATGTGGTTCGCCAGTTCGCCCCAATGGTTGGCGGTCTGGAGGATTTCGTTCGAAACCTGGCGATGCGACAGGCCAGGTCGTTCAACAACGTACGGATCGTCACCCTGGACCGCCTTTTCACGGATCCGTTCAACCGGTTGCCCAGTGACGAGACCATTGACGGCCTCACCGTGCGCAGGATCCCGTTCTTCGGCAGCAGCCGCTATCCACTGGCTCCCAGCATTTTTGGTGAACTTGGCGGGGCCGATCTTGTTCATGTTCACGCCGTGGATTTCTTCTTCGATGCTTTGGCTTTGGGACGTATTCTCCATCGATGCCCGATCGTTGCTACGACGCACGGTGGCTTCTTCCACACCCGAAACCACGCGGGATTAAAGAAGCTTTGGTTCAAAAGTGTCACTCGTACGTCGGCTAATCAGTATCGTTCAATCGCGTGTTGCAGCCAGAGTGACTACGACCTCTTCGAGAGGATAGCGCCGAGTAAGGTTCGTTTGATTGAAAACGGCGTTGATCTGGAAAAATTCGCTGGTGCCGCGTCCACGGCTCCGCAAAAGACACTTGTGACGATCGGGCGGTTCTCCGCAAACAAGCAGATCCCGCGTGTCCTAGATGTGTTGGAGTGCCTGATCGATGCAGACCCCAACTGGTCGCTCGATATTGTTGGATCTCCTTCCGACCTCACCATCGAGGACCTGAACTCGGAAATTCAAGAGCGCGGTCTTGGCAACGCAGTCAGGGTTCACGTCGGCCTGAGCGACGAGCAGGTTCGCGAGGTCGTGAGCAAATGTAGTCTGTTCGTCAGTGCGTCGGAATACGAGGGTTTCGGGATTGCCATGATCGAGGCCTTGAGTGCGGGTCTTCTTCCGATCGTTCATCCCAATGACGCTTTCCGAGGCCTTGCAGGGCAGCATGATAGCGTGTGTTTGACCGATTTCTCTCGGCCGAAGGAGGCAGCAAGCGCGATCGACCACAGTTTCGAAAGGTTGCTTCAGGCTCCGGAGATGCGCGCGGCAGCTATGGCCTCGGCACAGCGTCACGGGTGGTCTTCAACCCTTGAAAGCTACAACGACATGTACCGTTGTGCCTTGGGCCGGTGAGACGACGTTTCGCCTTACGAGCTTCCCATCAGGGCACGCAGTCTCCGGATGGGCTCAGCTACCGAGGATGGCCGCGCGTAGTCCACTGCATCTTCGCTGACTGAGGAAATAGAGGTCCCGCCATTATCCGCATCCACGGCTCCAGCGGTGAACCAGAAGAGTGCGGCGAGTTTGATCGAGAAGAGTGAGCTCGAAACGATCAATAGAAGGCAGATGAAGATCGCGGCGAGAGCCTTGAAGCGGGTTGCATCCTTTCGGTGCTCTGGAGCGAACATAAACAAGCTCCAGAACATCATTATGCCAATCAAACCGATATGGCCGAGTGTATACGCGTACCCGCTGTCACCGAAGAAAGGCACGTTTCTTGAAATACCGAAGGTACTCGTCCAGGTAAGCTTTGTAATCAGCTGACCAGAGAGAACTACGCGTCCAATGAAGTCGTCCTCCCAGGGCATGCCTTCCATGTACTGGCCGATAATCACCAGCGCCGCCATGATCACGAAGGGGAGCAGCCACCAGATCAGGCGTGGCATTGTCTTGATGAATGGCAATGCGGCGGCGAAGGCGAGGCAAACAAACAGCCCGAAGCGCGCGTCCCCGAGTATGATCACCAGCGCTCCGGCAACGGCAAGGACATAGCGTCCCTTCATGTCATTGCGATACAAGGCCCACAGGAAGAGAAATGCGCCGAAGTTTCCCATCGTGACGGGTTCGAGAAAAACCGATGATGCGCGAACCTGCCCAAGGAAAGGTAAAAAATTTCGGCCCTCAAGACGCGTGCTGCTGATGAAAAGGTTCGATCCTTCGACGAAATTGTCCCCCGCCGACAATGTGCCGCGGGCGACGTAGTAGTCGAAGATGTTGACCAGTGCAGTGAATTGTTCCAGCTGAAGAAACTCGAAAAGACCGACTGCCGCCACCACGGCCGCAGATATCATTACGATGCGATCGGCATCACTGATCGAGCGGACCTTCCGGCCGACAAAGTAAAAGACAAGTGCGATGAGGACGTCGCGAACAGCCTTCAAGTCCAGTTCCGGGCGCAGGGCAAAAATGAAAGCCATGTAGCCGGCAAACAATAACATGAGGGCATAGAATGCGCCGCTTCGGGTGAGCGCCAGGGCAAAGGCAAGACCCACCAGGATGAGCTCTGTGAGGATGACGTGGGTTTCGCGAATACTCGAGAGGTTGGTATTTACGAATGCCAGGACGAAGTTGAAGGTGAGGCACGCGACTATGACTGCCGCTACTGCGGCTCTCCAGGCTCCGTATCGATCTCTGGGCGCAAAGCCTGGGAGGTCATTATCAAGCGGCGTCGAGTACGACATTTCCGATAATCCTGTCCTTCCACGGCTGCAGATAGGCCAGAGTTTCGTGAACATCTGCTGTCCGAGCCTTGCCCAGGGATGATACAAGCAAGATGCCGTCGCAGTGGCGCAGCAGAACCGGCAGAACTGGATTATCCATTGCAGCGCCGCCATCGATTAGCAGGTAGTCATCATCGCCATCCTGGGTGAGTTCGGCCTGCGATGCATATTTTCGTCGCGCACCCACGCTACTGACCTGAATATATTTGGACAGCATCGGCGACCGCAGATCGCCTGTCTCCGACGATTCAGGTGCACCGGAGATATGCCGGATCAGTGAATTGATCTTGCCAAGCGCCGTTGCGCTGTCTGCGAGTATGCCTTTCTCGTCCTGTGAGATTACGTCTGGGAGGCCGTTTGCGGTCGATGCGAGAAGCACGCGCTGGCCGATATCGCTGAGTGCAGACGACAAGTCGCGTGTGAAGTTGCGAGTGTCGGCGCTGGGCCTGGTGGCGAGCACGAGTACATTGGCGGGTGTCGCATCTTCAAAAGCCTGCCTAATCGCGTAAGCAAGACGCGACATCTCAAGCCCATTCCGATTGGCCCGTTGACGCTGTGCAAAGCCAAATGCGGGTAAGAGCTTGCCTGTCGAAAGGGCAGTCGAGCCTTTACCGGATGGAATCTGAGCAAGCACTGGCAGTAGTGTCAGCCTCGCCAGATCCTTGGGTGTCGAGATAGTCCCCCAGAGGATGGCCTTGCCGATTATCGCCGCCACGGCGAGGGCAAAGCCGAACAGACCGGCCGCGATGATGACGATCAGCTTGCGTGGTCCGCTGGGAGCTGTTGGAACCAGTGCTTCCTGAAGGATTTTTGTTGAGTTCGCTGTCAGGTCGGGCTGCTCTTCGAGTTCGCGTGAGCGTTTGAGGAAAGCCTCGTAGATTGCACGGCTTGCGTCGGCCTCGCTTTGCAACTGACGCAGTTCGATAAGCGCCTGTCCCTGTGCTGAATTGGTGGATTGCAGGTCGTTCAGCTGACGCTCTAGCGCGGCGACGGTGGTCTGGGCCTGCTCGTATTCTGTCTTGATATTCAGTTGACGGCGTTTCAGCTCCGCAGTGATCTGCCGCCGGGTATTCTCGAGCTGAGAACGCATTTCGCGCAGTGTCGGGTGCGCCGCACCCAGCGTGGTTGCCATTTCGGCGGTTTGTTGCTCGATCTGTGCATATTGGACACGAAGTGCAGAAAGAACGCTGTCGGTGACACGTTCCGGTAGGGCGCCTGCCTCTATGTCTGCCGCGGTGAGCGAGTTGACGAGCAGGTAGGTCGAGCGCGCCGCCTCCAGGGCAACACGTGCTTCAGTGAGCCGCGTGTTCAGGGCCTGGATCTGCTGATCAACGACCAGACCACCCTGGCCGGTGCTGATCAATCCTTTTCGGGCCTTGTACTCTTCGACAGAGGCTTCGGCCGCTTCCAGACGCTGCCGCAGTTCTTTAGCCTGAACGCCAAGTGTCGAACTGGTCTTGCGTAAGGTCTCCGCCTGACTTTGACTGACTTGAAAAATGTAGGCGCTGGCAACCGTGTTTGCGATTGCAGCCGCTTTGTTGGCGTCCGGGTGTTCGGCAGAAATCCTGAAAACCAACGAATTGTCCAGACGGCTCACGGTCAGAGCGTGCCGAAGAGCCGATAGTGTCGCTGCGCGCTTCTCCGTGTCTGAAAGACTTGCTGCGATACCGCCGAAAAGTCTCCGGAGTAGGCCTGCCTTGTGAAGCGCAGGGTCATTGTCGAGATCAAGCCGGTTCGAAACTTCGTTCAGCACCGGAGCCGATGTGATCACATAGATCTGGCTGTTGAGATCGGTCGACTGGGTCGCGGCGGCCGGGCGATTAAAGCTTTGGTCGGCGGTAACGAGGCCGAGATTTTCGGTTTGCAGGAGCAGCTCGCTCGACGCCCGATATGATGGTGTCTTCAGTGCAACATAGAAAAGGCTGAGAAGGATCGTCGCGACGGGTAGCGCCACGAGGGTTCGTTTGTGCCGCCTGAGGAGGCCCGGTACGTCTTCGATATCGATCATAGGTGACGTCCGTAGGACTTGGTCATGTTTGAGAACGGAAAAAGAATATCGGCCAGATTAAAAGGTTCAGCCAATCCTTCACAGATTATGCTTAACAAGTTCCAAACAACTGTTCTTCGCCCTGAGGTTTGGGAGATCGGTGCCGTCTATTCACCGGGATGAGGCAACTGATGAACGAACCCTGAATCCGATATCCGCGATCTACCGCATCGGCTTATTTTCCGATTAACCAAAAACCCGAATAGGGAATGTCCCTTAAGACCTATTTCGTGTGTTCAGCCTTATGTTGGCGTCACCAATGCACTCGATGAAGAAGTGCTGCCAAACACGAGCGGTAGGCGTAAATGTTGCTACAGGACGTGGACGCAGGCGTGGCCTCGCGTGCCGATCATGTTAGGATCGGTGCGGTGGATCTGCTGCGTCTGAACAGGGAAAGTGCAATCGGGTACATTAGGTCGGCGGTTCTGCTTGGACGTCCGATCGACATTGCCATCTGCAATGCCCATACGATCCTGTCTGCGCTCGATGATGCCGACTATGCGGCGGCGCTTCGGAAAATGACGCTGATCAACGACGGAATCGGCGTGAACCTCGCATCAAAGTATCTTCACGGGTACGGGTTTCCCGACAACCTGAATGGCACGGACCTAATTCCCGCCGTTCTCGCAGAGGTGGGTGTTCCACTGCGCATCTATCTTCTGGGTGCGCGCGAGAACGAGGTGCAACGTGCTCGGAAGCACATTGAGGCACTGTACCCGCTGCACACGGTCGTTGGAGCGCGCAACGGATATTTCTCGGATCCGGATATTCCATCGGTGTGCGACGAGATCAGCAATGCCAAAGCCGATCTGCTCTTGGTCGCGATGGGGAATCCGCGACAGGAAAAGTTCATTGTCGAAAACCGGGCGCTCATCAACAGTACCGTGGCGATTGGTGTCGGTGCCTTGTTCGATTTCATGTCCGGCTCAGTGGTGCGTGCTCCGCAGGTTGTTCAGGCATTGGGACTTGAGTGGCTTTTCCGGTTGGTCCAGGAGCCGCGACGTCTTTTCAAGCGCTATGTAGTGGGAATTCCGCGCTTCATGCTCGCCGTTCATCGTCAAAAGCGCGGTGAGGCGTGAGCCTGGCGCTTCCCCGGTTGCTGTGCTTCACAAGGCCCTGACGGCGTCGCACAAGGCTTCGATACTTCCAAAACTGGGAACCTTCGGGAGCTCCGGTCTGTCGGCAAGAAGCACCGGAAGACCTAGGTTCCGTGCCGCCTCGATTTTTGCATAAGAAGCATGGCCGCCGCTGTTCTTGGCAACCACGTGGGTCACTGCTCGTGACTGCAGGAACTCCTGCTCAACGCCCACTTCTCGCGACGGCCGTGCAAGGACCAGCTGCCATAACGCCGGCAGCGGCACCTCAGGCGGCTCGATCATGCGGACGACCGCGTCAATGTCTTTGCGGTGGTAGAAGCGTCCGATTTCCTTCCGTCCGACTGCAATGAACGGCCGGGAACGGGCCGGCAGCAAGGTTGCAGCTTCAGCAAGATCGGCCACGATTTGCCAGCGGTCGCCAGCTTGCGGTTCCCAAGGTGGACGCTCAAGGCGAACGATCTGAATACCACTCATTTCGGCGACGCTGGCCGCATTGCGGCTCATCTGAACGGCGAAAGGGTGTGTTGCGTCCACGATCAGATCAATGTCCTGCGACCTGCAATAGTCCGCAAGGCCGCTGCCCCCTCCAAAGCCACCGATTCTGGTCGGAAGACCGAGATCAGGCAATTCTGTAACGGCCCCTGCAAATGACGCTGTGATCTTCGCTGCAGGGAGCACCTCCGGCAGTCGCTTTGCCAACTGCCGGGCTTCCTGTGTGCCTGCCAGCAGGAGAACCTTCAGGCGATCACGCATCGAAGCCGGCCTCGCCTGTGACCCGGCCGTTCCGGTCGACGATCAGGACTTCGACGTCAATAGGGGCGTCGCGGAGGATGTTTCGGATCGCGTCCTTGGTCTTCCGGGCGAGCGGTGTACTGATGTCGACGCCTGCCTCTGTCGCGAGATCGAGCACTTCCTTGGCGGTATTGGCGTTAAGGCATCGCGTGACCAAGTCGGAAGAGTCCGATAGGCCTTCGATCAAGGTTGCCAGAAACTCGAAATCAACCTGGCTTCGAGCTGAATGCAGATCCAGCGCCCCTTGCGCGAGCTTTGTGAACTTCGCAAAGCCGCCGGACATCGTCAGGCGCTGAACAGGGTGCTCCCGCAGATATTTAAGCAGGCCGCCAGCGAAGTCCCCCATATCGAGGTAGGCGGCGTCATCGAGATCATAATGTGCTCGAACCGCGTTCTCCGATGTCGAACCGGTAGCGCCTACCACATGGGTCAATCCGGTCGCCCTTGCGACGTCGATGCCACGGTGGATCGACGCGATCCAGGCCGCGCAGGAAAACGGCCGCACGATACCAGTCGTCCCCAGAACAGACAGACCGCCCACGATGCCAAGGCGTCCGTTCAGGGTCTTCCTGGCCAACTCTTCGCCATTCTCGATGGAGATGGTCACTTCGGCATCGGAGTGGGCGTTCGCGGTAGCTGCGACTTGCGTGATCGCCTGGGTGATCATCTGCCGCGGCACAGGGTTGATCGCTGGCTCGCCTGGGGGGATTGGCAGTCCTGGACGGGTGACGGTGCCGACGCCGGGGCCTGCCTTGAATACGATGCCGCGCCCCGCTTCCAGCAGCCGGACGGTCGCGCTGACAAGAGCGCCGTGGGTGACATCAGGATCGTCACCGGCGTCCTTTATGATGGCGGCGGTTGCGGAACCGTCAGACAGAATGTGGCTCGCGAGGCAGAATGAGGTTGTGCCGCCGCGCGGCAAGGTGATCTCGACCGGGTCGGGGAAGTCACCGCTGACGAGTGCCTGAAACGCGGCTTTCGCGGCACCGGTAGCACAGGCGCCGGTTGTCCATCCGCGTCTGAGTTCTGTTGTTTTGGGCACGGTCATTCCGCCTTTATACCCGGAATTGCCGCAAGCGCATCTGCGCACATGGGACGTGCGTCGTTCTTGCTCGAAAACCTGCCGGATGAATGCTTGGCTGAGGCCGAAAGGCCGGATAGAACAGGCACATGTCCAGACGCGAAGAAACAGTCGAGATCCCTCAGGGCCTGCCGGAATTCGAACCCGGCTGGGTATGGCTCGCGGGTGCGGGCCCCGGCGATCCGGGTCTTTTGACACTGCATGCCCTCAACGGTCTCCGTCAGGCCGATGTCGTTGTATACGACGCGCTTGTCGACCAGAGCATCCTCGCCTGGATCAAACCCGGAGCAATAGCCGACTTCGCCGGCAAACGGGGCGGAAAACCCAGTCCGAAGCAGCGGGACATTACGCTCAAGCTGATCGAGTATGCCAAGGAAGGCAAAAAGGTCCTTCGCCTGAAGGGCGGAGATCCGTTTGTCTTCGGAAGGGGCGGCGAAGAAGCGCTTGGCCTGGTTGGCGCGGGTATACCGTTTCGGATCATACCGGGCATCACGGCTGGTATCGGCGGGCTTGCCTATGCAGGAATTCCTGCGACTCATCGGGACACAAATCAGGCCGTGACGTTCCTTACCGGCCACGATCAGACCGGCCTCATGCCCGGGGCAATCAACTGGCAAGGCGTCGCGCAAGGCTCTCAGGTGATCGTCATGTACATGGCGATGAAACACCTTGCGTCCATCTCCGAAAAGCTCATTGAAGGCGGGAGATCACCGGCTGAGCCCGTTGGCATCGTCTGCAATGCGTCGCTGGCAAACCAGGATGTGCTCGAGACGACCCTTGGCACATGCGCTGCCGATGCAGCTGCTGCCGGTATCGAACCCCCTGCAGTTGTCTGCGTCGGCGAAGTGGTCCGCCTGCGCAGCGGTCTCGACTGGATGGGTGCGATGTCCGGACGAATTCTCCGGTCCGATCCCTTGGGGCTTTCCAGCAGCCGGAACGTCGACGCAGGATGACCGGCAACCCGGCAAATGGTTTCCTGATTGCAGCCCCCCAGTCTGGCGCTGGCAAGACGACGGTGACCCTGGCCCTGCTCAGGGCCTTGCGGAATACGGATGTCAAAGTCGCGTCGGCCAAATCCGGGCCGGACTATATCGATCCGAAGTTCCATGAGGCAGCGAGCGGCTTGCCGTGCATCAATCTGGATGCTTGGGCGATGCAGCCTGCGCAGGTACGCAGCCTCGCCGCCGATCATGCCGATGCTGCCGATCTTCTGATCGTCGAAGGCGCGATGGGACTGTTTGACGGCGCTGCGAATGGGACCGGATCTGCCGCCGACCTTGCTGCCTGTCTGGGGCTACCCGTTGTCTTCGTTGTCGATTGCGCGAAACAGGCCCAGTCGGTTGCGGCACTGGTGGCCGGATTTCGGAACTTCCGAGCCGACGTTCAGATGGCGGGCTTGATCCTGAACCGGGTTGGCAGCGCCCGGCATGAGACAATGTTGCGGAAAGCGCTTGATCCGATCGGTATTCCGGTTCTGGGGGCGATGCCGCGACATGACGATCTCGTCCTCCCCGAGCGCCATCTCGGTTTGGTGCAGGCGCAAGAACACGCCGGCTTGGAACACTTCCTTGAGCGCGCAGCGGCCACTTGCGCTGAGCACATCGATCTCGCTGCGCTCGGACGTCTCGCCACGCCGGTCAGATCTGCCGATGGCGAGGAGAAGGTAGACCTGCCGCCGTTGGGCCAAAAGGTTGCAGTGGCCAGAGATGTGGCGTTTGCGTTTTCGTACTCGCACATTCTGGATGGCTGGCGGCGGGCGGGAGCCGAGGTGAGTTTCTTCTCGCCGCTTGCGGATGAGGCCCCGGATCGGGACGCTGATGCAATCTATTTGCCCGGCGGCTATCCGGAACTGCATGCTGGCCGGCTGGCTGTCGCAAAGAAATTCAAGGCCGCAATGCAGAAAGCTGCCAGCGAGGGGGCTTTAATCTACGGCGAGTGCGGCGGCTACATGGCGCTGGGCGCAGCTCTGACCGACGTCGATGGCATCGCTCATCAAATGCTGGGCTTGCTACCGCTGGAAACCAGCTTTGCGACCCGAAAGCGCCACCTCGGCTACAGGGTCGTCGAAGCGAAGTCTGACATCCCTTGGGCCGGTGCCCTGTCAGCTCACGAATTCCACTATGCGACAATCGTTCGTGAGGGTGCGGCTGAGCGCCTGTTCTCAGCGCGCGATGCCGAAGGCAACATGCTCGACGACATGGGCCTGCGCGCGGCGAACGTCATGGGCTCCTTCGCCCATGTGATCGCAGCGCGCGGCTAGGCGTTTCGTCAAGCCTTTGCCTTTTTCTTCGGGCGTAGGACGTGGACATGGTCCGCGTCATAAAGGGCGCTGTCGCGGAAGTCCTTTGCCGGCTTCAAGGCGTGACCCACGAAGATCAGAGCTGTCCGGGTAATCTTCGACTTGCGAACCTTGTCGGCAATGTCCGACAGCGTGCCGTGGATGAAATCCTGATCCGGCCAGCCGACACGATAGGCGACGATGACTGGGCAATCTGCCCCATAGAGCGGCGTCAGTTGTCTTTCGATCTCACGCAGATTTCGGATCGAAAGATGAATGGCGAGGGTCGCGCCGCTCTTGCCGAGGGTTACGAGATCCTCGTTGTTCGGCATCGCCGAGCTCTGCATGGTGGTCCGGGTCACGATAACTGTCTGGGCCACTTCCGGGATCGTCAGCTCTGTCTTCAGTGCTGCCGCTGCTGCGGCAAACGCCGGCACGCCGGGGGTCACCTCGTAGTCGATGCCGAGCGCATCCAGCCGCCGCATCTGCTCAGCAGTGGCTCCGTAAATTGACGGATCGCCGGAATGAACGCGGGCAACATCGAGGCCTTTCTCATGCGCGGCCTTGATCTCCTCGATGATCTCGTCGAGATGCATCGGCGCTGTATCGATCACGCGTGCGCCCTCGGGAGCTGCTGCCACGATCTGCTCGGGAACCAGCGAACCCGCATAGAGGCAGACCTGGCAGGACTGGATCAGCCGCAGGCCGCGAACCGTGATGAGATCCGGATCGCCGGGACCGGCGCCAATGAAATGGACGGTCATACGGATTCTCCCGTTTGTTCCTTGGGGGCGTCGATCCGCTTGGCATAGCCGCGCGGGGTATAGACGAAGGGTTTGCCGTCGCCCTTCATGACGGCACGGCTGTTGGAGGAGCCAACAAGAACTGTGGTCAGCATGTCGACCTCATCCACCGTCAGGGCTTCCAGTGTTGTCACGCGGACCGTTTCTTCCGGGCGGCCCAGGTTGACGCCGAGAACCACGGGCGTGTCTGCGGGCCGGTGTTTGAGAAGAATCTCGCGTGCGGCGGCGAGCTGTGTTCTTCGGCGCTTCGAGACCGGGTTGTAGAAGGCAATCACGAAGTCGCCCTCCGCGGCCGAGTGAAGGCGCTTCTCGATGGCCTCCCAAGGCGTCAGCAGGTCGGACAGCGAAATGGCACAGAAGTCATGGCCGAGCGGGGCACCGATCCGGGCGGAAGCCGCCTGCAGCGCGGAAATGCCCGGCGCGTTGATGATGCTGACCCGGTGCGCCGCATCGGAGACGCCGCCATGGTCAGTGTCCCGGTCGAGCAGTTCATAGACAAGAGCGCCCATGGCGTAGATACCGGCATCGCCGGAACACACGAGCGCAACATTGCGGCCTTCCCCGGCAAGCTCGAGGGCGAAACGAACGCGTTCCTGTTCTTCGCCGAGCGGGAAGTTGTGGTGGGTCTTGCCGGTGATATGCGGCGCGACGATGTCGAGATAGAGCGAATAGCCGACAACCTCTTCCGCTTCAGCGAGAAGGCGCGTTGCCTCCGGCGTGCGCCAAGCATCCTGGCCCGGTCCGATACCGATGACGGAGAGGTGTCCACGCGCGCGTCCGACTGTGGTAGGGTCGACGGGAGAGGGAGCCTTGGCGATTGCGACCGTTGCATTGGCGGTTTTCTGTTTTTCGAGAACGAGGGCGCCATCCGCCCCGGCGCCTGCGAGCGCTGCGCCCTCGGACACTCCGTGGCAGCCGACTTCCTCGAAAACCACATCAGACGGGTTTTTCAGCCGTGGCGTTTCCTGTTCCAGACGCTCGGCGGAGAAAACCCGGAATGGAATATCGAGATGGGTAGCGAGTGCGTTTATCGCCGTCTCGTCGGCCTTCAGGTCGATGCTGGCAATGCAGGCGACGCTGCCGCGAGCGATCTTGGCAGTGTTGAGCGAACCTTCGACGAGGTCGATCAACTCAGCCGGATCGCACCCGCGTGCGCATCCGACCCCGATGACATGCGTGCGCGGATTGTAGACCAGGCGGGTCGGTGAGCCGACTTCAGGCTGCTCGGTGACATTGATCGTGATTGCAGCGGTCTCAGAGCGGGGCAGCTCAGCTGCCTCCAGCCACTGTGCCGTGCCCTCAATGCGCACACTCGCACCTGACAGCAACTCGGCCATGACCGGCTTGGCGTCTTCCGGGTTGGCCAGCACCCATCCGGCGGGCGGTGCATCGAGTGCAATGCCAAGGGCCGTGTCGCCGGCGGTGGTGACCGCGGCGTGTCCTTGAAGCGTTTCGGCAATCTGGCGTGCAAGGTCGTTGGCGCCGCGATGGCCTCCGAGCAGCGGCACGACGCTTGCGCCGTCTTCCGAAACAGCCAGAACGGCAGGCTCCTTGCGCTTGTCTGACAGAAGCGGTGCCAGAGCGCGGATCAGTATGCCGCTCGCGCAGACGCCGATGATCGGGTTGCCGGCGGAAAACAACATGCGGATATGATCGATGGTTTCGCTGAACAGCGTATCGGCACTTCGAATACGGCCTGCGAGACCGTGAATGGCGGAACCGGGAAGGCTCGCCTCGATGCGCTGCGCGGTCTCAAGACCGGCCGAGTTCAGGACGAGAATGATGGGGGAAGCGTCCACGCTTCTTCTCCCTTGTAGATGAGGATCATGGAAAAATAGGGGGCTGTCTCGGCTTCAAGGTCCGCGAGCCGCGAAACCCGTTGTTCCGGCAAGCTCGCACGTTCGACGTACCCTGCCTGATCGAGAAGGCCCATCTCAGTAAGCAGCCCCTTCAGGCGCGGCAGGTGGCGTCCGACCTTCATGATGGCAACAGCCTGTGCCGTGTCGATCCGTGACCGGATCTCGTCATCGGGCAACGGGCCGGGAATGACGGTCAGGACGTCTGTCCGGCTGGTCAACGGCCGCTGCAGCTGCGCGGCGCAGGCCGTCAGAGACGTGACGCCTGGCACAACTTCACAGGCAAAGCGCTCGGACAGACGCTCGAAGAGATACATGAAGGAGCCGTAGAAGAATGGGTCGCCCTCGCACAGAACGATGACATCCTCGCCGCCTTCCAGAACCGCGGCGATCTCAATGGCGGCCTTGTCGTAGATCAGCTTTGCAGGGAATCGATCAACCCGCATGGGCACGACGATCGGGATCTCTCGCACAGTTGCCGGAATGAATCCGGCCGCAATGGAGCGCGCGAAGCTTGGTCCGGTATCCGGTGCCGGATAAGCGATCACGCTGGCGTTTGATATCAGCCGATAGGCCTTTAGCGTCATGAGCTCCGGATCCCCCGGACCCAGCCCGACACCATAGAGTGTTCCAGCCATTCTCATGCCGCTCCTTTGTGAAACGCCCATTGGGTGACAGGCATGAGCGGACGCCAGCCGGTCAAACCGCCGACGGGGCTTGCTCTTTGCACAGAGAGGCGGATCAGGTCGCCCCCGAAGCGCTTGTGCGCATCAAGAAGCACGGCCTCACTTTCAAGCGTGACCGCATTTGCCACTAGCCTACCACCCGGCTTCAAGGCGCCAATGCAGCACTCGACAATGCCATCCGCCGTCAGGCCACCGCCGATAAAGATCGCGTCAGGGCAGGGCAGGCCGGCCAACGCCTCCGGAGCGTCGGCGTTCTTCAGATCGAAGCCGGGAACCCCCAACGACAAAGCGTTCTCGGCTGCCATGGCCCGCCGCTCGTCGTGCGGCTCAAGGCCGATGGCCTGCGCACCCCGAGCCGCCCGCATCCATTCGATGCCGATGGAGCCGCAGCCGGCCCCAATGTCCCAGAGCAACTGACCGGGCAGTGGCATCAGGGCAGCCAGAGTGACGGCCCGGATTTCGCGCTTCGTCATCTTGCCGTCGTGCCGGAAGGCGGCGTCCGGAAGACCCGGTGTTCGGGCATGGACTGCAGCCCCCTCATCGGCGCATAAGGTTAGGGCAAGCGTGTTGAAATCCGCCACCGTTTCCGACCAGTCATGGGCTGTTCCCGAAACGATGCGCTCCGCGCTTCCGCCCATATGTTCCAGAACGGTCATCTCCGACGCACCAAAGCCTTTTTCGCGCAGAATCCGGGCAACCTGACCCGGTGTCTCGCCATTGCTGGTCAGCGCCAGGATCCGTGCTCCTGGATAAAGGAAAGTCGCGAGCGTCTCGACAGGGCGGCCATGAAGCGAGATGCATTCGACTTCCTGCAGGGGCCAGCGCATGCGGGCTGCGGCAAGCTGGAAGGCCGAGGGGCAGGGCAGAACTCGCATGTCTTCGGCTGCAAAGTGTTTTGCCAGCGCAGAGCCAATGCCAAACCACTGCGGGTCGCCGGTCGCAAGGATCGCGACAGGCGTTCCGGCAAGGGACTTCAGGTCGTCATAGACCGAGGCAAACGGGCTCGGCCAAGTCCGTGTCTCGCCGGGCAGGGTTCCGGCAAGTTCGAAATGCCGCTGGCTGCCATAAACGATAGCCGAGCCGTCAAGAATGTGACGTGCCGTTGGCGACAGGCCACCGTCCTCGCCGATACCGATGAGGGAAAGCCAGGGAGCGCTCATTCGTCCTCCAACTGGTATGGCCGTCGCGGCTTCGCTGCATCCAGGGCCTTCGGTGAGGTGTCATTCACGCCGTCATGCGACAGCATTCCGCGTGACCGCTTCGGCGTTCCTGCGTCCCCATCAGATGCGGAGCTGCTGCCGTGTGACAGCATTCCACGTGATTTCATTGGCTGCTTGTTGCGGGTCGAAAGCGGGCCCGGTCGTCTGGGTTCGTCAGCCATCCGCTTGTTCCTCCGGCAGGCCGGCTGCCAGTGCGTTGACGGCTGCTGCGGCCATGGCGGAGCCGCCGCGGCGACCCCGTATGGCGAGAAAGTCGACGCCGAACGGGTTTTCTCTGAGCGCATCTTTCGATTCCGCTGCACCGACAAAGCCGACGGGGAAGCCAAGAACGATAGCTGGCTTCGGTCCGCCGGCTGCGATCATCTCCAAAAGGTGGAAGAGCGCGGTCGGTGCATTGCCGATCGCAACGACGGCTCCCTCGAGCCTTTCGTGCCACAATTCTACAGCGGCTGCCGAACGGGTCGTTCCGAGCGTCTGGGCGAGTTCGGGCACAGGCCGGTCGTTCAGGGTGCAGATGACATCGTTTTGCTGCGGCAAGCGTGAGCGGATGATGCCGTGGGCGACCATTTCCACATCGGTGAAGACCGGAGCGCCCTTATGCAGAGCCGCCGCGCCAGCCTCGACGGCACTTGGCGAAAACATCAGGTCCTCGACGATATCCGTCATGCCGCAAGCATGAATCAGGCGGATGGCCACCGTCTGCAATGATTGCGGCAGGCGCGCCAAATCTGCTTCCGCTCGGACTGTGGCAAAGGATTGCCGGTATATCGCCGAAGGGTCGTGCTCATAAGTATAGCGCGGACCGGATGTTTCGCTCTCGTGCACCGTCAGTGTCCACCGCCCTTGGGCTTTTCCATCGACTTCGGCCCCAGCGGATGGTCCGCATGCGGATAGGGGTGATGGTGGTGCCCGTGGTCGTGCCCATGATCGTGAGAGTGCCCATGATCATGGGAATGGTCGTGATGATGGTGATGATGCGCGTTGTCACCATGCGAATGGCCGTGGTGATGGTGGTCATGATCATGGTGGTGATGATGAGCGGCAGCCTTGACCTGCTCTTCACAAGCCCCGGTACAGAACTCCTCACAGAGTTTGCACTCGGCTTCTGCTCCGAGACCTTCCACGTGATGATGGTGGCTTTCCTGCGCGAGGCCGACCTCGGCTTCGAAACCGAGCACCTGTTCGCGGTATTTGCACATCTGGCAGTTCATCACATTGGCACCCTGCAGGATCTCCTGCACGCGGTCGGCCATCGTATCGATCACCTGCGGATGGTCGTTCAGATAGCCTGCCTTGATGAACTCGATCTCGGGATGCTTTGCCGCAACTTCATCTGTGTTCGAGTAGATCCGCTGGACCAGCACGCCGGTGAAGAGGAAGTAGGGGAAGACGACGATGCGCTTGTAGCCGAGCTTGGCTGCGTGTTCGAGCCCGGGGGCAACCAGCGGAAACGTGACACCGGAATAGCAGGTCTCCGCCCAACCGAAGCCCATGCCCTCCCACAGAAGACGAGTGATCTTCGTGACATTGGAGTTCGCATCCGGGTCGGACGCGCCGCGCCCAACGACCATCAGAAGCGTCTCATGCCGAGGAACGTCGCCACCAGCCGCATCAAGAGCCTCCTGAATGCGTGCACCGGCGGCGCGGACCATGCGTGTGTCCACGGCCAGCTCCCGGCCGTAGGTGATCTTCATCTCGGGATGCTGGGCCTGATAGGTGTTCAGCACCGAGGGGATGTCATTCTTGGCATGGCCGGCGGCAAACAGCATGCCCGGCACGGCCAACACATGTGTGCAGCCCTGTTCGCGCAGCTTGTTGAGACCGTCGTGAATGACGGGATTGGCGAATTCCAGATAGCCATACTCGACGGGCCAGTCCGGGAACCGCTTCTTGAGGCCTTCCGCGAGTTGTGCGAACTGCTTGACCGCACCCTTGTTGCGGCTGCCATGACCACAGATCATCAGGCCCAGTTTCTCGGTCTTCATCGTGCAGCCTCTGCGTCGGCTTCACCCTCGGCCACGGCATCCGTGCTTTCTTCGCCTTCGGCTTCGCGCTTGCCTTTCAGGGCTGCGATGCCGGCAACGAGGGCAGCGCCTGCAAGGGCAGCAACACCGATCCAGTGCGAATGGCCGGCCAGCTCGCCAAGGTGTCCGGCGTGGGCCATAGCTGCGGACGGCACGCCAATTGCGAGCAGTGCCATGCAAACTGCGGCAGACTTGCTGCCGGCATTGATCGACATTGAGATGTCTCCCTCGTGTGTTTCGTCGTCGCGGCGGAGCAGGTGCCGCCGCGAAGTCGCGATACGCCAAACGAGAGGGAGAAAGCGGCGCAATACGAAGTCGCTCCGGCCCGGTGGGGCGGAGGTATCTCCGTTTTGACAGCTCCGGGCTGGGTCCCCGACATGGGTCGACCGCCACCGGAATAGCTTTCAGTCCGTCTCGGGACGCCGTCCAGTGGCGGCCAAGCTAGTGGAGCGGCGCCCGACGATCAAGCGCCAATCCGACAGGAAAAAGTATGAGACCGGCGTATCGGGTCGGTTGGTGGCTGAAGGTGACAGAGCGGGCTTGGCGGCCTCTGCTAGCTGATGGCCCAGTCGTGTGCATCGTCCCGCGCACCGATGAGCGCAAGGCCCGATGCGATAGACGACAATTCCTCTCCGCTCGCAATCCTCTCCGCCCCGAACCGATCGGAGAACATGCGACGGATAGCCGGAACAAAGGACGTGCCACCGGTCAGGAATACCTGGTCGATATCTGCTTCCTGCAGTCCAGCATCACCGAGGGTCTGGAGCAGAGATGCCTCGATGCGCTTCAGGTCTTCGGCGATCCAGTTTTCGAAATCGGCCCGGTGAATGGAGACAGAAAAATCTGTGCCAAGCGGATCGAAGCGGAGGTCGGTCGTCTCGGTATCGGACAGTGCGGCCTTGGCTTCGGACACCGCCTTGTAGAGGGGATAGCCCTGATCTTCGTCGACGATGTCGATAAAGAGTTCAATCTTTTCCGGTTCCAGGCAGTAGCGCAGGAGCTTTTTCATTTCCCGGTAGTCGTCGGACGTCTTGAACACCGACAGAAGATGCCAGCGGGCGAAATTGGAGAAGAGGTTCGGCGGGATCTCCAGTTGCTTTCCCATGCTGCGGTACAGTGTGCCCTTGCCCAGCTCGGGCAGGATGACATTGTCGATGATCCGGTAGTCGAACGTGTCGCCGGCAATGCCGACGCCGCCGCGACCGAGGGGAGCTGCTTTCAGAACTCCGCCTTCCTTGGAAAATCGCATCAACGAAAAGTCGCTGGTTCCGCCGCCGAAGTCGGCAACGAGGACGGTTGCATCCTGCCGCAGGCGTTGGGCAAAGGAGAAGGCCGCGGCGACGGGCTCATAAACGAAGAGCACGTCGCTGAAGCCGAAGCCTTCGAGCGCCTTTCGGTAGCGTGTCATGGCCAGTTCGTCATCCGGAGCGTTTCCGGCAAAGATCACCGGTCGGCCAACGACGAGCCGGCGGTCCGATGCAACGAAGCCGTCTTCGACATGATCGAGAGCTTTTGCCAGGAAGGTCTGCATCAGCGCTTCGAAGTCGAAGCGCTTTCCGAACACCCCGGTGCCGTTGAATTGCCTGCTGGCAACGAAAGTCTTCAGCGACTGAATGAAACGGACATCCCCGATGTGTTCCAGGAACTGCCGGATCGCCCAGGGTCCGACCTCCGGGAGTGGGGTGCCGGGTGCCCTGTCGAGGAAGCTCAACAGCGTGGCAATGCCGAGGTGCTGGTCACCTGCTGCGCCAAAACTAACACGCTCGGTATGCTCGCGCCCGGAACTGGTAGCCAGAACGGTATTGGACGTGCCGAAATCGAGGCCATATGCGAGCGTCATGGCGCAACCTTGTCGTTGTGTGTTGAAAACCGGCCGACGCACGAGGGCGCGCGACTTCTGGACATGGGCATCCTGCGCCGATGAAATCAGGGGCGCGGTACTTACCTTTCTATGCCGAAATGCGCAAGCTGATGACGGCCATTCGTCTCCGTTGCGGATCAATGACGTGCTGCACTAGTGTGGTGGCAGCGAAGTCGATAACGAGGGAGACGCGACGTGGCGAGCCATCTGGTGTTTACGGTGATTGCACAGGATCGACCGGGATTGGTCGATCGTCTGGCAACGGCGATTGCCGATGCAGGCGGCAACTGGGTCGAGAGTTCCATGGCGCGTCTCGGCGGTGAGTTTGCCGGTATCGTCAGCATCGATATCGATGAAGCTGCAATTTCCTCCCTCCATGAGAAATTTGATCTGCTGTTGCAGGATGGAATCGCGATCACGCTCCGGTCTGATGCCAATCGGCCGGCAGCACCGTCCGGAAAAGCTGCGCATCTCGACCTCGTTTCCCAGGATCACCCGGGCATTCTGAGGCAAATCACGCGCGTTTTGAGGGAACGCAACGTTAGCATCGAACATCTGGAGACCGAGGTCGTCGCCGGATCGATGTCGGGCGAATCGCTGTTCAAGGCCTCGGCCGATCTGAGGCTTCCAGATGGTCTGGATCCATCCGCGCTGGGCGACGCCCTGCATGCGACCGCGGCCGATATGATGGCAGATATCAACCTTATCGAATGACCGGTTGGTTGACTCTTCGAGGCAGGTGGAATCCTCCTCTCTCCATCTTTCAGATTCTGACAAGGCATGTTTCGATCGTCCGCTCGCGAATGTTTATAACTGCCATGTCGTGCTTCGAAGCATGAATTGACGGGTGCTAGCGTTTCTGATCCCGCGCATGGGGCGCGGACAAAAATGCTGGCCTCGACATGCTTTACCGTGCCTGTGCGCCAACGACCTCGGACGGAGCCATCAACGAACTCCTGAGATCGTGGGGACGCGACATTGCTGATGCCCGACAGACGATGGGACTGAGCCAGTCTGCCTGCGCAACCTGCCTGTTTCTCAACGAGGATACGGTAAGACGAATAGAACTGGGCGATCCCCGCATCGGGCTGGGAGCGTTTGTCTCTGTCTTGTGGGCGCTGGGGCTGATGGATGCGCTGGAGGGGCCGCTCGCACCCGTTGAACAGGAGGAGCGCCCGGTTTTCCTGCCGGCGCTCATACTTCCCTGGCAGGTTTCGAAGCTCCCAGTTCCCGTGAAATCGCCGGGACTCCCCGACCTGGATGATGAACCATTCACTCCGTCCGGCCCGAGATGGCCGATCGAGCTATGGGCGCTGGAGGATCGTTTGATCATCGGCGAGCTCTGGCGGTTCGACCCATCAGCGGCTGATGAGACGGTTTGCGAAACCCCGCATGATGAGGGTCTTGTTGCCGACTTCGAGTTTCAACGCATGCTGGAGGCCTGCCTTTCCGAACCGGAGGCAGACATCAGGGAAACCCTGCTTGCCGCCTATGGCGATGCGGCAGAGGAAACGCTTGCGGGAGTTTGGGCAGACGATGCTGCTGAACCGACCGAGGTGGCCTGCGAAGGCCTTCTATCCCGCTTCCTGCGGGGCATCAAACGATCGTTTGGAAAGACAAAACCAGAGCAGAAAGCGAAGAAAGTGGCCTGACGCAGGGCTCGCGACTTGCGTCAGGCGAGTAGCTCGTTAGAGCGTCATAACAATTCGGCCGTCGATTTCACCCGCGCGCATCTTGTCGAAGATGGCATTGATGTTGTCGAGGCTATCCTCGGAGTAATGCGATGCGACCTTGCCTTCGGCCGCGAACTCCAGAGCTTCCGAAAGATCGTTCCGAGTACCGACAATCGATCCGCGGATGGTCTTGCGCATCAGGACTGTTTCAAAGATCGGCAGCGGGAAGTCTCCAGGCGGCAAACCGACAAGGCTCATCGTTCCGCCCCGCCCAAGCATGCCCACGCCTTGCGCGAAGGACGAATTGGAGACGGCAGTGACAAGGACGCCTTCGGCGCCTCCACCTTTCTGGACCTCGGCGACGGGATCCGTGGTGGCAGCGTTGATGGCAAGATCAGCACCAAGCGACTTTGCCAGTTCAAGTTTGCTGTCGGATATGTCGACCGCGATGACGTGCAGGCCCATGGCCTTTGCATATTGAACGGCAAGGTGTCCCAGACCACCGACCCCTGCAATGACGACTGTATCGCCTGGCTTGGTGTCGGTTTCCTTCAGCCCCTTGTAGACCGTCACGCCGGCACACAGGATGGGAGCCGCTGGTGCGAAGGCGAGACCATCCGGCAATCGGCCGACATAGTTGGGATCAGCCAGAACATACTCTGAGAATCCGCCGTTCACGCTGTACCCGGTGTTTTGCTGGTCGGCGCAAAGCGTTTCCCAGCCACCCACGCAATGGCGGCAATGGCCACAGGCCGAGTGAAGCCAGGGTACACCGACACGGTCGCCCTCCTTGACTCTTGTGACCCCCTCGCCGACCTCGCAGACAAAGCCGACACCTTCGTGCCCGGGAATGAAGGGTGGCTTCGGCTTGACAGGCCAGTCACCTTCCGCGGCATGCAGGTCGGTGTGGCAAACCCCGCAAGCCTCTATCTTTACGACAATCTTTCCGGGTGTAGCCTTTGGTCTTGTAACGGATGAAATATCGAGTGGCGCCCCAAATTCCCGCACCACCGCAGCCTTCATGTCGCTTGTCATGAGCGCTCCTGAAAAATGAAACTTCAGAACGCCCTAAACCTACCGGGAAAGGTCAACTTAACAATACGCAGGAGACCCTAAGGCATTTCCCGGACATGCCGACTAGCCTCCGCCATCCATTTTACTCGGCAGGAACAGTGCGATCGAGGGAACTGCCAGAACACGCCATTCGGCCCTGGCGCAATGGGTGCGCGAACCAATCGTTCAGACGATCCTTTAGCGGTCCGGTCGGGGAGTTCTAACAGATTGAGCCGGGTATCTCGACGGCTGTTTACTCCTGAAGCTCGCCAGTTGTCAGGATCGGCGCAGCGCTGATCTTGTGCGCGTTCATCATCTCCGCAATCTTCTCGATTGCCGCGACGAGCGCCTTCCGTTCTTCAACCGGGAGGCTGGCGAAGTTTGCCTCGAATTCTTCATGGAGAAGGCCCGGGAGATTCTGGACCAGCGCGGCGCCTGTATCTGTCAGGTGCGCGTGAACAACCCGGCGATCGACCGTGGAACGATACCGCCCGATCAGGCGTTTCTCCTCGAGCTTATCCAGGATCATGACCACGGTTGCCGAGGACAGGTCCGCCTGATCCGAGAGTTGTTTCGTCGTGACTTCGCCAAGGTCTCGGATTGCCTGGAGCACGACGATCTGCGGAATCGTGAGTCCGACTGCCCGGGAAACCTCCCGCGATCGCAGGTCGATCGCGCGTACGATGCGCCTGATCGCCTTGAAAACCCTGGATGTATCGGTCGTTTCCATAATTATGACTCTGATTATTTGACCTCTAATGATTTGATCCCTATCTATTGCGGCGACCTAACACTGACAAGGGAAATTTGATTTTATGTGCGGTATTTGCGGCGAAGTGGTTTTCGGCGACGATCTGGCCAACACGACTCGGGTGGACAGAATGGCCCAGGCCCTGGCTGCACGCGGGCCTGATGCAATGGGCGTCACCATGCGCGGCCGGGTTGCCTTCGGACATCGCCGCCTCAAGATCATCGACCTGTCCGACAAGGGCGCGCAGCCGATGACGGACGTGACCCTTGGACTTACCCTGGTCTTCAACGGCTGCATCTACAACTACCAGGATTTGCGTCAGGAGCTGATCGCCAAGGGCCATAGCTTTGCATCGACGAGTGATACTGAAGTCATCCTGAAAGCCTGGGCAGAATGGGGTGGCGACTGCTTTTCCAGGTTCCATGGCATGTTCGCTGTAGCCATTCACGAACATGATAGCGGGCGGCTACACCTCGCCCGCGACCGTTTTGGTATCAAGCCGCTGTACTATTCCGAGGCCGGTGGCCGTCTTGCCTTTGCCTCTTCCTTGCCGGCCCTGTTGGCGGGCGGCAGCATCGACAGGTCGATCGATAAGGTCGCTCTCAACCACTACATGAGCTGGCATGCTGTCGTGCCGGCGCCGCGCACGATCTTGAATGGTGTGCGCAAGCTGCCGGCGGCCACGCTTCGAACGATCGAAAAGGATGGATCCTACAAGGATGTCACTTGGTGGGAGCCACGTTTCGAGCAGTCTGCCGAAGACATGAATCGTTCAGCCGAAGAGTGGCGGGACATGGTGCTGGAGGGGCTGCGCACCGCCGTTCGTCGCCGGATGGTGGCGGATGTTCCGGTTGGCGTGCTGCTGTCTGGAGGCGTTGATTCCAGCCTGATCGTCGGTCTGCTGGCGGAGGAAGGACAGAAAGACCTCGCGACCTTCTCGATCGGCTTCGAGGAAGCCAACGGCGAAAAGGGCGATGAGTTCCAATACTCGGATCTGATCGCCAATCACTACGGCACCGATCACCGCCAGATCTTCATTCCCTCGTCAGAGCTTCAGGGAAACCTTCCCGGTGCGATCAAGGCCATGTCCGAACCGATGGTGTCCTATGACAATATCGGCTTCTACCTTCTGTCGCGCGAAGTCTCGAAATACATCAAGGTGGTGCAGTCGGGGCAGGGGGCCGACGAGGTCTTTGCTGGCTATCACTGGTATCCGAAGATGGTCGGTGCAAATACGCCGGCCGCATCCTACGCCGACGCCTTCTTCGATCGCTCCTTCAATGCCATGGCTGAAGCTGTTTCGCCGGAGTACATGTGCGAGCGTGACGAGGCGATGGCGTTTGTCGAAAATCATTTCGGCAAGCCAGGTGCTGACGATCCGGTCGACAAGGCCTTGCGTCTCGATACCAACGTCATGCTGGTCGATGACCCGGTAAAGCGAGTCGACAATCATTCCATGGCCTGGGGCCTTGAGGCGCGCGTACCGTTCCTCGATCACGAACTGGTGGAGCTCGCAGGTCGCATTCCCGCGGAACACAAGCTTGCTCAGGGCGGCAAGGGCGTCTTGAAGGAGGCGGCCCGTCTTGTGGTGCCATCTGAAGTCATCGACCGGCCGAAGGGGTATTTCCCCGTTCCTGCGCTGAAATACATCCAGGGAAGCTACCTCGACATGGTACGAGATGCGCTGACCAACGAGGCGGCGCGTAGCCGCGGCCTGTTCAACTCGTCCTACCTGGACAAGCTGTTCAAGGATCCGACAACCTACATCACGAAACTTCGCGGATCAGAACTTTGGCAGGTCGCTCTTCTGGAAATGTGGCTGCAGGCTCAGGAGGTCTGAACCAATGGCGGACAACGAGGTGAGCCGGCCGAAGGGTGCCTACGACCACCGTTTGAAGCGCATGCGTGACCATGGCATGAAGCCGGTCTACCGCCCTGGAGAGCTTCAGGCGCACAAGAACCGGGTCGTTGAGTGCGGTTGGGGCCGGCTGGTGTTCGGAAACACGTTTTCTGATCCGGCCGACCTGGTGTCTGTTTTGCGCGACGAACGGCCGGATCAGCGCGACATCGCATTCTACGTGCGCGATCCGCATGTGGTCCTTGGAACGGCGCCCCAGGAACTGTTCCTCGATCCGTCCCATACCTATCGGTTGGATCTGGCGACCTACCGACCGGCACGGAACAGACGCAAGGGCTTCACCGTCCGGCGGCTTGGTTCCCGCCGCGATGCGGAGGCCATCAATATCCTCTACACCAGTCGCAACATGGTGCCCGTTCCTCTGGACTTCTTCTGGAACCGGATGGACCAGCGCGAATTGACGGTGCTTGTTGCAGAAGAGGACGAGACGGGTGCGATCGTGGGGACGGCGATGGGCGTGAACCACGACGCCGCTACAGCCGGTGCCGACAAGGGGGCTTCGCTCTGGTGCCTTGCCGTCTCTCCGCAGGCACGCTTTCCAGGCATAGGTGAAGCCTTGGTGAGGCGTCTCGCAGAGCAGTTCAAGGGGCGCGGAGTGCCCTACATGGACCTCTCGGTGATGCACGACAATACTCAGGCGATCGCGCTCTACGAGAAACTCGGCTTCGACCGCGTTCCCTACTTCACCGTCAAGCTCAAGAACACGATCAATGAAGCGCTTTATGCCGGTCCTTCGGTGGAGGAAAAGCTCAATCCCTACGCCACGATCATTGTCAATGAGGCGAGAAGACGGGGCATCCGTTCGGAGATCATGGATGCCGAGGCCGGCTTCTTCCGCTTGTCCTATGGCGGCCGCTCGGTCCGGTGCCGGGAATCCCTCACCGATTTCACCACCGGAGTTGCCATGTCGATCTGCGACGACAAGGCGGTCACCCACCGCGTCGTCCGCAATGCAGGCCTGAACGTGCCGCGCCAGATCCTGGCTGGGGACGAGGGCAGGATGTCCGAGTTCCTGACAAGCGTTTCGTCCGTAGTCGTGAAGCCTGCTCGAGGAGAGCAGGGCAAGGGCATTGCAATCGGCCTTTCATCGATGGAAGAGATATTGCGTGCCGTTGAAAACGCGCGAACCTATTCGGATGAAGTTGTGCTGGAGGAGTGTGTCTCGGGGCACGATCTTCGCCTTGTCGTCATCGACTACAAGGTCGTGGCGGCCGCAATCCGAAAGCCTGCCGAGATCGTCGGCAATGGCCGTGCCACGGTCAGGGAACTCATCGAAAGTCAGTCCCGTCGCCGCTCTGCCGCAACGGGGGGAGAGTCTCGCATTCCGCTTGACGATGAAACCCTGCGCTGTTTGGCCATGGTTGGTTACGATCTCGAGACTGTCCTTCCACACGGTGAAACGGTTCAGGTTCGCAAGACCGCCAATTTGCATACAGGCGGAACGATCCACGACGTGACCGGTGAGACCCACTATGCGCTGGTGGACGCTGCGATCCGTGCCGCCCGTGCCATCGAGATACCCGTCACTGGCATCGACCTGATGGTGCCATCCCACCGGGAGGCCGACTATTGGTTCATCGAGGCCAACGAGCGGCCGGGCCTCGCCAATCACGAGCCGCAACCAACGGCCGAGCGCTTCATCGACTTTCTATTCCCGCTTTCCATGCCGCAGCCCGTACGGGACGCGTTGAACCGGACCGGACTATGAGCTTGCTATCAATTGACGTTCAGTATCTGAGCGAACGCCTCGAAGACCTTCTGAAGATCCCGAGCCCAACCGGCTATACCGATGAAGTCGTGCGGCATGTGTGTGCGGAAATCGACAAGCTCGGCATCTTCTATGAGTTGACGCGCCGGGGCGCGATCCGCGCTCGCTTGAAGGGGCGAAAGCAGCGCCCGGCGAGGGCCTTTGTCTCTCATCTGGATACGCTCGGAGCGCAGGTGAAGGCCTTGAAAGACAATGGCAGGCTGGAAGTCGTTCCGATCGGATGCTGGTCCGCCCGGTTCGCCGAAGGCGCCCGCGTCAATGTATTCACCGATAGTGGTGCCTACACCGGCACTATCCTGCCGCTGAAGGCTTCGGGCCATACCTTCAATACGGGTGTCGACGAACTCCCGGTTGGTTGGGATTATGTCGAGCTGCGCATCGATGCCTATGCACGCTCGAAGGGTGATCTGGACCGTCTCGGGGTTGAGGTCGGTGATATCGTTGCTGTCGAACCGCAATCGGAATTCCTGGACAACGGTTTCATCGTATCCCGGCACCTGGACAACAAGGCCGGGGTTGCGGTCATGCTCGCCGCGATGAAGGCGTTTGTCGATGCGGGCGTCACGCCGACGGTCGATCTCTATTGGCTGTTCACGATTGCCGAGGAAACCGGGCACGGGGCCACGTCGATCCTGCCGGCAGAAGTTGCGTCGTTGATCGCCATCGACAATGGCACATCCGCTCCGGGACAGAACTCGGACGAGTTTGGCGTAACGGTCGCCATGGGGGACGAAACAGGTCCGTTCGATTATCATCTCACGCGCAAGATCGTTGCCCTTTGCAAGGAAAACGACATCAAGCATCAGAAGGATGTCTTTCGCTACTACCGCTCGGATGCCGCCTCGGCCGTCGAGGCGGGAGCGGATGTGCGTACGGCCCTGATCACCTTTGGTGTCGATGCCAGTCACGGCTATGAGCGGATCCATATGCATGCCCTGCGATCGCTTGCGGAATTGACGAGCGCCTATGCCCAAAGCCCGGTCGAGATCGCGCGCGACGCAAGCGAGTTTTCCGACCTGAAGGGTTTCACTCACCAGCCCACGGAAGACGCCGAACAGCGACTGCGCCCCGAGACCGACGATCCGGAGACCGAACCCACCGGGGAATGAGCGGACCTGAGGTGAGGCCGCAGAAATGAGGGAAAGCAACTGGGACTTGGCTATACTTTACCTCGCTGCGACAGGGTTGGGGGCAGCCGCCAGGGAAGCCTGTTCGTGCCCCATGTGGTGCTTTGCAAAAGATGCCAAGTCCTCCAGGTCTTAGCTTGGTGGCTGGTTCCTGGGAGGTCAGCGGCCTTATTCGAAGAAACGGAACCTTTCATAGATTTGAATGATTTGCTTCTGTGAATTGACGCCAAGTTTTGACATTGAGGATTTTAGCTGCTTGCGCACGGTATCTTCTCGTACGCCTTTCTGCTTTGCGTATTCACCAAGAGATTGGAGGTTAATGACTGCGGAAATTACGCCACTTTCACTCTGACTGAGATTGAATAGCGAGCCTAATCGCTCCAGAGTCTTTGTAGATATCTCAAGAGCCTCGGAGAATACCATGATTTTGTATGTAACTCTGCGGGCACGCTCAAGGCGACCCTTTACAAAGCGCGGAAGCGGATTGAACATTTGTACCGCATAGCCCATTCCATTTGTGCTGTCCGAAAGGCGGATCACCGGTGAGATGCCTGCTTGAAGTTGGCGGTAGGCGCCATCAATTATTCGCTGCCCTGCGATCTCTGAGCACAGTAGCTTTCCGTCCTGCATTCTTAGAAAACCTGACTTCAAGATTTCCTTTGCGACAGAATTCGCATACTCGGTAGTGTCATCAATTGTGACGGCGATGCCATGGGTTTGGGTATCATTGGCGGATTCGTGAGCTATAGCCTTTTCTGAAACCTCTTCGCTTAGCAGTCTCAGGTGCAAGGCCTTGCGAACGTGAATGGCGATTGCTTCAAATTCTCTTGCGGTCTCTGCAGAGAATTCACCTCCTCGTCTAAGAGTACTTACCCCGAACCATCCAGTTTTATATTTTGATCCAATGTTGGATCCCATTATTTTATTTATATCATATTTGACATGTAGAATATTATGAATTGGGTTTGTTTTCAGCTCGATCTCTGAATTGAATTCGTCATCAAGAATTGCCTTACTGAATTCCGATTTTTTTATAAATTGCATCCGATAGTCTGTCGGATAGTATAAGTCATGGTACTCTCGAATAAAGTCTCCATCAATATTGGCGCAAAAACTTAATCCGGATAGTCTATTTGAGTTATTCTTCAAAAATATGTGAGCCTTCGCAATTTTTAATTGCATGGATATTTCTTTTAAAGCCGACTCGAAATTTGCTGGATCTTCTACTCCGTCATAGATGGATGATATTAGATGGTTAATAGTATTATTTGAGTCCTTCATATTAAGCCCCACAAACTACATAAATAAATTCCTGCCCGGAAAAAATTTTTCGATCGCGGTGTCACCGTGCGATCACTGCTAGACAGTCAAAAGCGCGCTTCACTCCATATTTTTTAACGAATGGTTAATACCCGGCTGTGGTTAAATTATGCGCAGTGATTTTGGTTAAGTGTTTGATATAAAATTTAAATTCAGAAGAACTGGACTTCTGCCCAAGCTAAATAATCTCTGATGGATCGTAAGTTTTTACGGTCCGAGCGCCGTATCCCCCCATTTGGGGAATGTTCGATGCTGACGCTCATCGCTTAAGCTTATAGTGCATTTTATCAGGGGTAATTTCCACCCTTTCTTTCATTTTCGATTATTCGACAGGGTAGTCGTTAGTAATTAATGAGGATATTAAAAATGCCTAATAATATTAATCTTGAGGAGTTTTTTAACTCCATTCGCGCAAAAGTAGCTGAAATCAAGGGGAATACGTCCTCGGTGTCTGATGTTGATGTGATCGGCACCTACATCGAACCCGAAGGTGACGACCCGTCTCCCGATGTTTCGAGCATAAATTTTGTCGACGGAACAACAGGTCCCGATGTTCCTCTCCTTGGAACTGAAGGTCTTGATCTGATTTTGGCCCGCAGCGGTGATGATCTCCTGGTCGGCTATGGCGGAATCGATATCCTGCTTGGAAGTGATGATGTCGACACGATCGACTATTCCTACCTGAATGGCACGGGTAGCGGCATCTTCATCGACCTGCGCAGCGGGATCGCCATCAGCATGGGCGGCGACATCGACCTGCTTTCATCCATTGAAAACGCTATCGGCACGGTGAACAACGATGTGCTGCTGGGCAATGGACTCAACAACATCTTTTTCGGCAACGGCGGCAGCGACATCATCGATGGTCGCGGAGGCAACAAGGACGTTGCCCAGTTCACCGGCAAGGCCGAAGATTACGACATCGTCACCAATGGCGATGGTTCCGTCAGCATCACGAATGCTACGGGTACAACAACTCTCTACAATATCGAGTTGGTCCAGTTCGGCGAGGGAAGCGAGGTCGGTGACATCGAGCTCTTCAGCGTCACCGAGGGTGCGCTCGTTGCACACAACGATGAGATTGCGATCACCGAAACCACCGACGACGATGACTTCGTTCCAGGTGCAACGAACTTCAACGTTCTAGGCAATGACGACGAGATCGGTTCGACGTCGGGACAGGTTATTACCAGTCTTGCTTTGAAGGGAGCAGGCGGCGCGGAAACCCAGGTTGACACGTCGGTTGATACGAACGGCTTCCTTCAGGTGCATGGGGAATACGGCACTCTGGTTCTCAACGTTGAAACGGGTGAGGCCAGCTACATCTTCAACGATGAAGCGGACCGTCTTGCAGACGGTGAGATCGGGACCGATACATTCATTTATCAGGTCGTCGGCGGGGACAAGGCGGAGTTTACTGTCACAGTGACAGGGTCCAATGACACCCCGACAATCGGCAACGATATTTCATTGAACTTCTTGCCGATTTTCGAACTGCCAGGAACCGAGGACAGCTCGTTCAATCATGTCCGTTCGGGTGTCTTCGAAATCAACGACCCCGACACTGTCGTTAACCCCGACAATTTCGAAATCCAGATTAGCGGACCGTCTGTGTCACTGGCTTCCGAAGCGGGCGACATCCTTGAGATCCCTGGCAATGTCTATGCTTCATTGACGGCAATTGATACCAACATCCTGTGGTGGTCTTTTGATTGGTCCGATGAGCAAGGCCGGGTCAATTACTCCTATCAGGTGCAGGACAAGGCTCTCGATTTCCTCGCAGAAGGGGACGTCCTCACGGTCAATTACACACTCCGTGTTCAGGATGTGAACGACTCGAACTCCTACGTCGATCGCCCGGTCACAGTGACCATCATTGGCACCAACGACCAGCCGGAAATTCTCGTCGATGAGAGTGTTCTCGACTTCCAGGTTGATGAACTTTTGGATGCAGATCCGCAAGCGATCAGCTTTCTGACCGGTAGCCTCGTCGTTGACGACCCTGATCTGGGTGACACGCTCTACATCTCTGTCGACGGTACAGGTACCCCGAGCTATTCAGAAGGCGCTCTGCCAAGTGGGGTGGACATCTCAGATCTCCTTTCGATGGGCAACTTCAACTTCACCAGTGGGACGGAACTGGGCAATGTCTTTTCCGTTCCCAAGGGCGAAAGTCAGAACGTTGAGTTCACCTACGCTTACAATGGGTCGGCAAATCTGGATTGGCTTGCTGCCGGCGAAGAACTGACTTTGACTTTCGATGTGAAAGTCAGCGACCGTAACTGGTTCCCTGAAGGCACCGATACGACCCAGATCACGATCACCATTACCGGTACCAACGATGCTCCGGTTCTCTCGGCGGGCAATGTGACCGGCTCGATCATCGAAGGTGATCCAGCAACACTATCCGATTCCGGGTCGATCGATTTTACTGATCTGGATCTGTCCGACACCCCGACGGCCTCCTTCGCCGTGAAGAGTGTTGCGGGGCTCGACGGAGTAAACCTAACCGCAGGCCAAATTGCTCACTTCGCCTCTGGGTTCGGTATCACCGAGGACGCAGGCAACACGAATGATGGCACCGTAAACTGGTCTTACAGCATTGCGGAGCAGTATCTGGACTTCCTCGCCGAGGGAGAGCAGGTGGAAGCGGTCTTCACCGTCGTTGTCGATGATGGCAACGGTGGCGTCGTCGAACAGGATGTAACGGTCACGATCACAGGCACCAACGATGCCCCAACGATCGGAACAGACATTTCCTTCAACTTCCTGCCGATCATCGAACTTCCCGGAACAGAGGGCAGTTCTTTCAACCATGTTCGCGCAGGCGTGTTCGAGATCAATGATCCGGACACAGTCGTCAACCCGGCCAACTTTGAGGTTCAGATCAGCCAGCCGACGTTCTCGCTCGCTTCGGGAGCTGGTGAGGTAATCGACATTCCGGACGCAATCTATGCTTCATTGACGGCAATTGATACCAACATCCTTTGGTGGTCTTTCGATTGGTCGGACGAACAGGGAAGGGTCAATTACTCCTACCAGGTACAGGACAAGGCGATCGACTTCCTTGCGGAGGGTGACGTCCTTACGGTCAACTACACGCTTCGCGTGCAGGACGTTAACGACGCAAACTCCTTCGTGGACCGGCCCGTCACGGTGACGATCATTGGTACCAATGATCAGCCGGAGATCCAGGTTTCGGAAAGCAACCTCGATTGGACGGTTCTCGAAGACGAAGATGCCGCCAATCAGGCGATAGGGACTTTCGAGGGGAACATCGTCGTCGTTGATCCGGATCTTGGCGACACTCTCTTTGTTCAGGTTGCTGACGGCACGGCCAGCTATTCCGGCGGTTCCCTTCCGGCTACAGTCGATCTATCGAGCCTGCTTGACGGCGCCAATTTCGATTTCGGCTCCTCAAATCCGCAGGACAATGTGTTCGATGTTCCGAACACCGGGCACGACGTCACTTTCACATACAGCTATGGTGAAACTGCAGACCTTGATTGGTTGGGCGCCGGCGAAACGTTGACCCTGACCTACGAGGTTACGGTCAGCGACGATCGCAGCCTCCCGCCGGGTTCCGATACGACCCAGATTACCATCACGATTACCGGCAGCAACGATGGTCCGATGTTCTCGTCGGGTGATTTTGACGGTGCCGTTACGGAAGAAAACTCGCCCGCAACACTCATGGACACGGGCATCGTTTCGTTCGCAGATCTTGATCTGTCCGATACCCCGGTTGTAACCGCTGAGTATTGTGCAGTCGAACCGGTCGGTGGCGGGTTTACTCTTACCCCGGCCCAGAAAAGTGCGTTTGAAAATGCACTTACGGTTCAACAGGGGGTCGGCAATACCAACACAGGTACAGCGACCTGGACCTTTGCGATCGCAGCAACGGCACTGGACTTCCTTGCGGAGGGCGAACAGGTTGAAGCCAAGTATCTTCTGACCGTGACCGATGACAGTGGCGCCGTAGACACCCGGGAAGTTGTTATCCTGGTGACTGGCACCAACGATCAACCGACCCTTTCAATTGACCCGGGCGGTGATTATTCGGTCACCGAGGCTGGTGTCGGTGAGGCAGGCGACGTCGCGGCTTCCGGATCCGTTACGGGCGAGGACATCGATGTCCGAGATGTCCTCACTTATTCCGCATCTGATTTGGTCGGGGCCCTCGGGACGTTCAGCATTGATGAAGATACCGGAGAATGGACTTACGAGATCGACCAGGCCTCTCCAAGCGTTCAGGCGCTGAATGTTGGCGATGTAGTTGAGGAACTCTACACGATCACCGTGTCGGACAACCACGGGGGATCGGCGACTGTCGATGTCACCATCACCATCAATGGCACAAATGATGCCCCGACAGTCTCTGACTACACTGGTTCATTCACGGTCGTTCACAGCAACAGCGACCCTGCCGAGAGCAGCTTCAATCTGTTTGACCTTCTCGGTGCGAATGATGTCGATGATGGTGAAACCGAGACGCTTCAGATCAATGACATCGCGGGGACTCTCAGTCTCTCGATTGCTGGGCATGAAGTGACGCTTGATATTGCCGATCTCGAGGCTGCAGGTCTCCTTGATATTGGTACGGGAGACGGAAGCTTTACATTCACCCGCAATCTGGAACGCATCATGGCTCAAGTGATGGACCAGGGTGAAACGGCTGAACTCTCGGGCTCGATGACGGTAAGGGATGTCAACGGAGCAGTCTCCGACACCGCTGAATTCGACATCGAACTAAGCGTCGATCCGGATGAGACCAACACGTTCGGTGGGGATGATTGGACTACGTCGCCTGGTGCTGGCGACATGCCGGACATGCTCGTTCCGACGTTCGATACGAATGGTGACGGGCCGACACTTATCTGACCCGGCTTCTATTATCGGGGAGGGCTTCCGAGCCCTCCCCAGTCATGTTTTTTCTATTATTTTGGAGAGTAAAAATGGCTGTGCGCAGCGTTGCGGAGAGCTTCTATCCAGCTCTCAAGGTCTACCGCTCTTCTTGGGCAGGTTTTTTTGCCGTCGGCTTCTTCTCGATTTTCGTCAATCTGGGCACATTGATTTCGCCACTGTACATGCAACAGATTTTCGATCGGGTGATGCAGAGCGGCCACCTGGAGACCCTGGTTTTTTTGACGGTATTGGTAATTTTTTTTCTTGCTGTGATTGGCGTTCTGGACGCGATACGCGGTTCCATTCTGGCGACTATCGCGAAATGGTGGGATGAAACGGTCCATGCAGATCTGCTTCACGCAATCATCCAGACAGCGCGGTCGACAGGGAATTCCTATTCCCATGCAATGAATGATCTGGGCACCATCCGGCAATTTGTCGGTAGCTCCGCAGTGCTTCCGTTCTTTGATGGTCCATGGGTTCCCTTCTTTATTGGGGCGATCGTACTCATTCATCCGGCGTTGGGGGTTATTGCAGTCGCCGCCGGCGTAATGCTTCTTGTCATCGCCGGAATAAATGACGTCGTGACTCGGCGCAGAATGGAAGGTGCAGCAGCAGCACGGGTTCGAGCGCAGCAGACTATCGATATTGCGTCGCAGCATTCGGAGAGCGTCTACAGCATGGGCATGATACCCGGTGTCATGGCCCGGTTCAGAGCGGACAATGAGATTGTTGCAGATTCAACCTACGGCGTCGCTTCGTTTTCGGCCAAGACGACCGCACTAAGTAAGTTTGTGAGGTTTGCCGCACAAATCGGTGTGCTGGGATTGGGGGCTTTCTATGCCACGCAGGGGGAAATTACCCCAGGTGGCATGATTGCAGCGTCGATTATCATGGGGCGCGCGCTTGCCCCTGCGGAACAGGCCATTGGTGCATGGCGGGGTCTTGTGGGGGCTGTCCACGCGCACGGCCGCCTGACCAACCTCTTTTTGAAGGCGCCCCTCCTTTTCGAGAAGACCAAACAGCCAGAGCCCTCGGGACGTCTTCAATTGCGAAGTGTGAACCTTCTGGTGCCCAATCATGAGAAGCCTTTGCTACGGAACGTTACCGTCGACATTCAGCCTGCAACGCTGAACGCGATTGTTGGTCCCTCCGGGTCCGGCAAAAGTACGCTATGCAAATTGCTTATAGGAGCTATGGATCCGAGTTCAGGATCGGTGCGGCTGGATGGTGTCGCAATGCGTAACTGGGAGCTCCAGCAGCTCGGTCAAAGCGTAGGCTATCTCGCGCAGTCTGTAGAACTTCTGCACGGAACGGTGAAGGAAAACATCGCAAGAATGGGATTGCCGGACGATGACAAGGTCATCGCTGCGGCCCAACTCGCCGGCTGCCATGACATGATCAATGGCTTGCCAAACGGCTATGAAACACTGATTGGTCCGGGGGGCTTGCGGTTGTCGGGAGGTCAGGCACAGCGGGTTGGCCTGGCTCGGGCAATCTATGGATTGCCGCGGCTGATCATTCTGGACGAGCCGAATGCCAATCTGGATGCCGAAGGCGAGGCTTCCCTGCAGGAGTGCCTGGTTGTTCTTCGAGATCTGGGTTGCACCGTGATCATCGTGAGCCATAGGCCATCCGCGCTTTCCAAAGTTGACCTCATAATAACTCTTTCCGAAGGAGCCATTCAAAAGACGCAGACCGGCGAGGAGTTCATGAAAAATGCAATCCGACCTGTCAGCGACATACTACAGAAAATTGGAGAAATGCAGTCGAAGCGGCAGCCATCATCTTCCGTTTCTGAAGCCGGGGGAGAAAGTCGATGAATAGAGGGGATAATCCAGGCTCGTCGCTTCGGCGCTCGATCCGTCGGCACTGGTTTCTTGGCTTTACGGTGGTTGCGGTCTGCTTCTTCGGCACCGGATACTGGGCGTCCAATGCTGAACTCTCTTCCGCAGCGATTGCTTCAGGGAAGGTAAGTCCGGACGGCAGTCTACGGATCATTCAGCATCTTGAAGGAGGCATTGTCCGGCAGCTGAACATCAAGGAAGGTGATCTCGTTCACAAGGGAGATGTCCTGCTGGTGCTTGATAAGGCGCTCGCAATGGCGAACTATCTTTCGACCTATCGCAAGTATCAGCGCTTCGTCGTGACCCGTGACCGGTTGCTGGCACAAGAAAGGGGCGACGAGTCTTTCGAAGTTGCCATTTCCGAGGACATGGCAAGTGATCGCAGCTACAGACAGTTTGTCTCTAACGAGATGCTCAAGTTCAAGGTCCGGCGCGAATTGCTGGCTAATCAGCGATCGACATATCATGTGCAGACGCGGCAGGTAGAATCGGAAATCGATAGTCTCAAGGCGCAGGTCGGGGGGATCGGCCAGCAGATCAAGCTACTCGACCAGGAACTTGCAAACAAACGAGAACTCCGAAAGAAGGGCCTCATCCGCGAACCGGAATTGCTCGCCCTTGAGCGGAAGCGCGCGGAATTATGGTCTGAGCAAAATGCAATCGGTTCGACAATCGCCAGAGCCAGACAAAAAATCGAAGAGATCAAGATTGCTGAACTGACTTCCCTGAGCGAAGAGCAGGAAAAAACAGCCAAGGAGCTATCGGAGATCAACGCCGAAATCGCTCAATCCGAAGAAGCCATATCGGCGACCACCGACATCTTGAAGCGGACGGACATTGTATCCCCAGTCGAAGGGCGTGTGTTGAAGGTCAACTATAAGACCGTTGGGGGCGTCGTCAGGCCGGGCGAGCCTATTGTGACCATTGTTCCCGAAAAAGAAGAACTTATCCTGGATACCCGTCTGGGGACCTCCGACATCGACAATGTTATCATTGGGATGACGGCAAAGGTACAACTTACGTCGTTCATGGGCCGCCACATGAAACCATTGACCGGTGAGGTCTTTCAGGTTGGAGCTGACGCCGAGACCGATGACAAGACAGGCGAGCTTTTTTACACGGTTCGTGTGCGTGTAACGTCTGAAGACATCAACGAATCGAATGGCGATCTGGAGCTCGTACCTGGCATGCCTGCTCAAATCTTTATTCAGACTGGGAGCCACACACCGATGCGGTATTTCTTGGATCCGCTGATGAAGTCCTTCGATCGAGCGTTTCGCGAGGAAAGGCTTTAGGTCACGACGACGAATAGGCCTCCGTCTCACCGTGCAAGAGGCGGAGGCGTCTTTCGTGCGAAGTCAAACTCAGTCAGGGATTGCTTCGCTCTCCTATTATCCCTTGCAGGGACCAAGTTCCCAAAGGTGTTTGAGGAAACACCGGCGTTTACCGTGCAAAATGTTCCAAGATAAGGTTGGAAGGCTATGCCCGTCGAAAGCCTTAATGAAAATCGCGGCTGGGAAATAGTTGATTTGCCTGATCTCTTGGATGCATCGCACGAGGTTGTTGCCGCGGGTGTGGAGCGGTATTGCTTTTGGTCGAGGCTCGGCTGATCGCGCTGTCCATTGGGCGAGCGAGATCGGGCAGGCGGAATGAAAGGTCTTCGATCTGCTGTGCGATGAGGTGCACGACGATACCTTCACGTTGCAGATAGCCCGTTACGCGCAATAGTCGGCCACTCATGACGATCTGGCGAAACCGCTCATAGACCTTTGGCCAGATCACTACATTAGACACGCCCGTTTCATCCTCCAGTGTTAGAAAAATTACACCTGACGCGGTCCCTGGGCGTTGGCGGGTGATGACAAGGCCACAGACGGAATAGCGACCCAGTTGAACCTTTTGCAGCGCGTCATGTGTAATGAGACCCGGTATTGATGAGCGTAGCAACTCCATTGGATGGGCCCGTAGAGACAAGCGCGTAGACACGTAATCCTCGATCACTTCCTCGCCTAGGTGCATTGGTGGTAACAGGGTTGGAGGTTCATGAATATTTTCACCGTTAATCGGATCGTTGAATAGCGGCAGGGGGCTCCGATCCCGCATCGTCCGCACCTGCCAAAGTGCATCGCGGCGGGTCAGGCCCATATCCGTAAAGGCGTCTGCCTCCGCCAGCCGTTCCAGCACTGCAGGTGCCACGCCGGCCCGACGCCAAACAGTTTGGGGGTCACGATAACCGTTGCCGCGGGCTGCTACTATCCAACCGGCATCTTCCTGACGAAAGCCCCTGATTTGTCGGAAGCCCAGTCGTAGGGCCAGTGCCCCATCGGAGCGGCGTTCCAGCGTGTTATCCCAGTGGCTGATATTGACGCAGATGGGGCGAACTTCGACCTGATGGTCGCGGGCATCACGCACGATCTGAGCGGGAGCATAGAATCCCATCGGTTGGGAGTTCAGCAAGGCGCATGCAAAAATCGCGGGGTGATGGCATTTCAGCCAGGCCGACACATAGGCGAGCATGGCAAAGGCAGCCGCATGGCTTTCAGGAAAGCCATAGTCTGCAAAACCCTCGATCTGGCCAAAACAGCGTTCTGCAACCTCTTGGCTGTAGCCGTTCGCTAGCATTCCATTAATGAACTTCTCCCGATGCATCCCAATCGTGCCCATGCGGCGGAATGAAGCCAAGGAGCGGCGCAGATGATCGGCCTCCGCTGCATCATAGCCCGCGCCAACCACGGCGATTTGCAAGGCTTGCTCTTGGAACAACGGCACACCGAGTGTTCGTTTCGTGACGGCTTCCAGTTCCGGACCGAAAGGTTCAACCTTTTCCAGTTCTTGCCGCCGTCTGAGGTATGGTTGCACCATGTCGCCCTGAATCGGGCCGGGCCGGACAATGGCTACCTCTATTACCAGATCATAAAAAGTCCGCGGCTGCATTCGTGGCAGGAAACTCATCTGCGCGCGGCTTTCAACCTGAAACACTCCCACGGCATCGGCCCGGCAGAGCATGTCATATGTCGCCTCGTCTTCTTGGGGGACACTGTCGATGCTGAGGTCATAGCGCATATGATCGTGCATCAAGTCGAAGGCTTTTCGGATACAGGACAGCATACCCAAACCCAGTATATCGACCTTGAGAATACCCAGCGTATCAATATCGTCCTTGTCCCATTCGATGAGTGTTCGGTTCTCCATTGACGCATTTTCGATGGGGCAGAGTTCGTCCAAACGCCCCTTGGTGATGACGAACCCTCCTACATGCTGGGACAGGTGACGGGGAAAGCCGATAATCTCTCCAATCAAACGAATGGTCTGAGCCAGACGGCGGTTAGCCGGGTCGAGACCCAGCTGCCTGATCCTATCAGGGTCGGCCCCGTCATTGGATTGACCCCAGATTTGGCCGGACAGACCTGCTGTAACGTCCTGCGACAATCCCATGACCTTGCCCACCTCGCGGATTGCTGCGCGCGAGCGAAAATGGATTACTGTGGCGCATAGCCCGGCCCGGTGGCGGCCGTATTTTTCGTAAATCCACTGGATGACTTCTTCGCGCCGCTCATGTTCGAAATCGACATCGATATCGGGCGGCTCGCTACGGTGTTTCGAGATGAAACGTTCAAACACCATGGCGATCAGATCGGGTGAGACATCGGTGATCCCCAATAGGTAACACAGGATCGAATTGGCCGCAGAACCTCGCCCCTGACACAGAATACCCTGCAAGCGAGCGAATTGAACGATGTCGTAAACGGTGAGAAAATAAGCTGGAAAACCCAGCTCGGCGACTAATTTCAATTCCTTATCCATCAGATCGTAAACACGCTGGGGTGCTCCATCTGGATAACGTCGCACCAGCCCTTCCTGCACCAGTCGTACCAGCCGCGCTTGCGGCGTTTCACCCTGTGCAATCTCGTCCGGGTATTCATAGCGCAACTCGCTCAGATCAAAGGCGCAGCGTGTGGCGATCTCCAAGGTGCGGCGTAAAGCTGCGGGATGATCGTGAAAGACCCGCTCCATATCCGCACGACCCTTTAGGCGGCGCTCAGCATTGGGCAGGGCGCGGGTGCCAATCTGGTCAATGGTGATATGCTCGCGCATACAGGTCAGCACATCGACCAGTTGGCGGCGCGCGGCACAGTGCATCAGCACATCGCCGACCGCTACCATAGGAGTTGCGCATGTCAGTGCCAGCTGCGCGCAGGCGTTCAGATAGGCCTGATCGGAACCGTCATAGCGAGGGGCGGCACCCAGAAAGACATGGCCGGGGAAATGGTATTGCATCTCTTGGATATGTGGCTGCGCGGCTTCCAGTTCGCCTTTTGGCAGGGCAATTAGGATCGTACCGGCGCACCCATCTTGTAAGTCGGTCAGATCAAGATGGCATTCACCTTTTGGGGCCCGCCGTTTGCCCAAGGTCAGAAGCCGGGTTAACCGTTGATAGGCCGCTCTGTCAGGCGGTAAGGCGATCCAGTCGACCGGACTGTCCCGCAACACTAGTCGACAGCCAACGATCAACTTCGGGAATTGTGTTGCTGCTGGCCGCTCGATCCGGCTGGGGTGCCCCACCTCCTGACGAGAGCATTGGTCGATGCGGTGGTGCGACCGGATGCTAATGGTTTCTTCGTCAGCCCGCCTCAACTCCGCCAGCGCCCGATAGGCTCGAACGACCCCTGCCAATGAGTTGTGATCAGTGATGGCAATGGCAGACAGGCCGAGTTCCATGGCCCTCACAACTAACTCCTCGGGATGGGAGGCGCCGGTCAGAAAAGTGAAATTGGAGGTTACACAAAGTTCCGCGTAGCTCATGCGAACTCTCCCTGCACGAACCAGCCGGGATTTTGTGGGGTGTAAAACAGCCAGAGCCGCCGCCCTTGCCTCGTTTGCACATGCCAGTAGTCCCGGACGCCGCTGTGCCAGTTTTCATCATCAAGCCACCATTCCGGAGCGATCCGCTCCGGGCCTGTCGCCCTTTCTGTGGTCAGCGGCATGCGCCTCCAACTAAACTGTCGGGGGGGGCGTGTACCGGTAGCGGAGATGGGCTCGGGGGGGAACAGCTTCAAAGGGCGTGGACGGGCGCCGGCCGATAGGCTTTCTGGCCGGGAATAAGCGGCAGCGGCGGTGATAAAGCTACGCTCGGGGATATGGCTGTCCGCAGGCAGAAAACGCTGAATATTGTCTAGTCCGATTCGGGTGCCAATCCGCGTGATAAGATCGTCCAAGGTGCCCTCGGGACCAGAGGAGACGTAGCTCACCTGCTGCACAGGTAGCGGTTCAACCGCTGTCGCCTCAAGCCGCATATGGTCGATACCATACCCTGCATCGACCTCACCCACGCCCCGTTCAAAAAGTGACAGGATGCGCATCGTATCGCGTAGAGGATGCGCCAGACGCAGCTCGACCATCTGCGCGGCTTTGTCGACCCGGCTCAGAGTCAGGCACAGTACCCGCGCCCCGGTCTCCTGCGCCTTGAGCTTGGCGCACAGCGGATCAAGCAGGCGGGAAAGTCCAGCCATCACATCGTCAAAGAGGCCAATCGGTTCAGGCAATGTCATGCGTACCCCGTAATGGGGTGGCTCAGCCAGGGGTGAGATTTGCTCCGGCTGGCGGCCAAGCGCCTGGTCCAGGCGCAGCAGAAGATGCGGGCCGAAACGGCGCGTCAGCGACGCGCGTGGCATGCCCTCCAGATCACGGATCTTGCGCAGCCCCAGACGTTGCAACCCCGCGACCGCTTTCTCGTCCATTCGTAAAGCAGCAACAGGCAGATCGGCCAATGCCTCAAACATCTTCCCTGGCTCTGCCAGGCCTTCGTCATAATGAGCCAGTGCCCATGCCGCCCCGCGTGTATCACCCAGCCCGATCCGGACCGTCAGTCCGGCGCGTTTCAGCCGCTGGCGCATATCGGCCAGCATCAATGTCTCTCCTCCGAAAAGATGCGCCGAGCCGGTGATGTCCAATACTAAGCCGTCATCACCTTCGATGCCCACCCACGGGCAATAACGCGTGGCCCAACGGCGCAGCACATGCAAAAACCGTTCGTCCTCAACTCGGTTTGCAGGGCAACTTCGCAGCTCAGGATAAAAGGCGCGTGCATCGGAAAGGGTGATGCCCCTTTGCAAGCCCTCACGCTCTGCCTCGTGGTTCAGACAAAATATCCGCTCTGTATTCGCCTGCTTGAGCGTAAGCGCAAAGGGGCCGTCAATCGGGTGTGTCCGCAGAACCCGGTCGCTTGCAAGCCGGGGAAACCACATCGAGGTGATGCGTCTCTGCATTCCATCGAACATGCCAAGCTCCCAATGTTCCCGTTTTGTTCTTAATAATCTCCCAGCGCATCAGAGTCGAGTCGTTCACGTCGAAAACCGGCGCACAATGCCAGCGGGTTTCCGCTGCATTGTTGCCCTGACCTTCGGGGATCAGACCCAGGCCAGTCGTACTGCCCGCCCTTGCAGTCAGTTGCAAGCGGCGGCCTTCGCGTAAGTCAAGCGGGCGAGATATCTCAAAGATAACAAGTGGAACTGCCCCAGCTTTGAGCGCTTCTTCCGAAACCGACAGCGTTTCGGTTTGGTTTCTAGTTTGCACCAACAACAGACACGCCGGATCCAGAAAGGCAGACAGGCCGACCGGATTGACCATCTCTGTTTGCCAAACCTCTCGGACCCATAGCACACGCCTAGCTGAGGCCGCGGCGATTGCGGCAAATGTCATAGAACTTGCCCCGCAGACCTCATGCACGCGGGCTTTGGCTAGCGGGAGATGAATATCCGAAACACAGGGCATGACGTATATGTAGTGAAACGCAACAGGCTATTACTACCCGAGTGTTACTTGTGAACAAGTGAGAAATTTCCGGGTCTGAAAGGCGTATGCATAAGGCATTGATATTTAAATGACGTCTGTGCCGTATAGTCCTCTGACCGTGCAAATTTGCTTAAACCGCTCCGGGTTTGGCGGGGGCTCCAGATCCTGAGTAGGATGGAGCATGATGAGCAAAGCGACCAACAAGGGGTCCCCGGAAGTACGCGAACTAGCGGTTCGCTAGTGCTGGATAATGAGAGCCAGCATGGATCTTGCTGGCAGGCGACCGTATCGATAGTAGCGAAGATCGGCCGCTCGGCGCACACGTTGAACGAATAAGTTATGAAGTCCGAGGTTGATAGTCGTGCCTGGGCTGGCATTCCGACGGAGATGGCCCAGAAGGTGACGGCCCTGGAACAAGCGCTTTATGATCGGCGCCCCATTCATGGAGGCGGCCTCGTGCACCACTCTGACAGGGATATTCAATATGTGTCGATCAGGTATCGGAGCGGCTGGCTGAGGCAGATATCGAGCCCTCGATAGGAAGTGTCGACGACATCTGCGACAATTCTCTCGCCGAAACGATCAACTGGCTTTAAAGGCCGACGTCATTCATCGTCGGGGGCTGTGGCAAAGCTTCGAAACTGTCGAATTCGCAACACTCGAATGGGATGACTGGTTCCACTACCAGCGCCTTCCGGAGCCCATAGCAAACATTCCTCGAGCTGAAGCGGAGGAACATTATTACGCCACGCTGGAACAAACGACCGGGGCTGCATAACTTAAACCAAGCAACCTCCGGCAAACCTAGCGTGGTTCATGGGTAAGAGCAGCTACGTCCCGATACAAGCGCAAAAGACGGGAAAAATCACTTGATCACGTGAGGCTGTGGGAGGTGTTCGTTATGTGGGTCTGAGTGTGGCATCAGCCAATCGAAAAATCTTATTAGAATTAAAAATCAATAATCTAATTAAAAAATGGCGGACAGAGAGGGATTCGAACCCTCGATACGGTTGCCCGTATACACGCGTTCCAGGCGTGCGCCTTCAGCCACTCGGCCACCTGTCCGTCTGCGGCGGCAAACCCCGCTCGCAAGTCGCGCAATATACTGACGAAAGGCGGAAGCGCAAGGACCTGTGAGGCGTTTTTTTAAACGCAGCATCCAGCCTGTGGATTGTGTCCTGTCTACGCCAGCTCGCATCCCGATCACAAAAGATTTTATCCTGCCTGATTGCGCATGCACTGCACACTGCGTTACGTTGCGTTCGCCTCGGTCCGGGAGGGGTAGCGTGTGCAATTCCGCTGCGCCGGAGCCGGGAACCTTTTCATTGCCGATTGTTTTACTGATTGGACTCGTTTCCACCAACAAGGACGGTTTTGGGTAATTCGAAATGTTTTCTCTTATTCGATTTGTTTTTCGCCTTGCCGGATATCTTCTGCTGGCAGCGGCTGTCGTCGCCTTTGTGGCAGACGGGAGCCGAAGCATCGCACAATCCTCTCTATCCATCTCAACCACGGCAGAGCTCTTGATGCTGGCAATGCCCGAGATTGCAAAGCCATTGATCTCCGGTCTCTATTCTACGGATCAGGGGACTTTTCTGGAAAGCGTAGCGCGCTATGTTCTTGAAGGGCCGGCTTGGGTGGTATGCTCTGGCATTGGCTTGGTGGCGTTAGTCGTCGGACGGCGTTCAGTGACGCGTGAAACGGCATTCGCCTATAATTGATCCGACCAACGCGTAAAAACGCCCGGGGAAACCGCAATGTCTTTCATGTCCATGCTGACCAAGAAATTCGCACTTCCCACGAGGGAGGAGGCTCTTCCCGGGCGACCTGATCGTGTTATCCCGACACTCAGCCATTTTGTGAGCGGTCGCTCTCAGGAAACGCCGTTTCCGGGAAACCTGAAGACAGTCTTGCTAGGTATGGGATGCTTCTGGGGTGCGGAGCGACTGTTCTGGAAGCTTGATGGGGTGTGGGTGACTGCCGTCGGATATGCTGGCGGCTTTACGCCCAACCCGACCTATAATGAAACCTGCACCGGCCGGACAGGCCACACCGAAGTCGTGCTGGTTGCTTATGATCCCGACATTGTTTCCCTTGAACGGCTACTGGCAGTTTTCTGGGAAAACCACGATCCCACCCAAGGCATGCGCCAAGGCAATGACACCGGAACACAGTATAGATCCGCCATTTATGTTTCGAATGCCGATGACCTCGCTGTGGCGATCGCATCTCGTGACCGATATCAGGAAGCCTTGAAAGAGGCCGGGCGACCCAATTCCATCACCACAGAGGTGAAGGAGCTGAATGAGTTTTACTACGCTGAGGAGTACCACCAGCAGTACTTGGCGAAAAATCCGTCAGGCTATTGTGGCATTGCCGGTACTGGTGTGAGGTGCCCGGGAGCTTGAACCGGCCAGGTTGGTCCCAGCGATTGCGATGTGCTCAGTTCAGCAGATGATGCCGGAGTTAAGTCGAGTCGAATTACCTGCAACGCGTCTCAGCACAGCGACTTCTACGTAATATAACGTAGCGTCGGGAAACCGTTTATTAAATCAATAACGGCATTCTCTATCGCTGCGGGTCGATCGACCCGGCAGCGATTTGCACGAGTTGTGAAAGAGATGTCCAGGAAGTTTGTTTTCACATATTTCTCGGCGACGTGCCTTGTGATGTTGCTGGCAGCTCTCCATCCAGGGCCTTCGGGCAAGGTTGCCGTTTTTGCCGGCCCATGGAGTGACCCGGCTGCGTCAATCGTGGCCCGCGCTGGCGGACAAATTCTTTCGACAGATTCGGCCGGCTGGGTCGCAATCGCTGACTCGGATGATGGAGGCCTGGTGGGGCGCCTCTACTCTTCCGGAGCGTTTTTTGTCGCGTCGTCGGTTGTTGCGACGGCTTGCGCAGGAATCCTCTGAAGAAGATGGGGGAGGAAATTCATATGGATGATGAAATGGCTCAGATGTCTGGCTTGGATGCGCTCCGAGCGTCTTTCGCAAAGTACATTATCTTCTTTATCTGGGCGAACGTCTTGCTGGTCATCGGCACGACCGCTTGGAACGGCACCACTTCTTTGGTTGCCATGTCGGGGGCAGCTCTGCTTTTCGGGGCGGCAGCTACCGCGACTTGGCTGAAATTCAAGACCGGTGTCGAGACGCGCATTGCAACGGCTGTCTCGCTTGCGGCCCTCGTGGCGCTTTTCGTCGCCGGAATGGCGAGTGATGACCCGGCCACGTCCTACCAGCTCGATGCTCACATGTACTTTTTCGCCATGCTGGCGATCCTTGCAGGTTGGGTCGATTGGCGCGCGCTGATCGCCTATGCCGGTGTTGTCGCAGTTCATCACCTCGTTCTGAATTTTGCCCTGCCGTGGGCGGTGTTCCCGAACGGTGCAGACCTGCCGCGCGTGATATTCCACGCGGTGGTCGTGGTTGCGGAGGTCGCAGTCCTGTGGTGGACTGTCAAGCAGCTGCAGGACGCATTCGATGCATCGGATTTCGCTCGCAGCGAAGCGCAAGCGGCTCAGATTCAAGCCACAGCCATGCAGAAGGCCGAGGAAGAAAGATCCATCGACGACCGCTCCCGCCAGCTGCGCGTAAGCGAACGGATCTCCAACTTCCGGGAAGAAATCGAAGTCAAGCTGTCGGCAGTTACCGAGCAGGTCCGGGCAATGCGCTCGGCATCGGCGGCCTTGGGTGAAGTTGCAGAGGATACGGCGGGACGGACATCCATTGCCGCTGATGCTTCCGAGACTGCTTCCTCGAACGTTCAGACAGTGGCATCGGCAGCCGAGGAACTGGCGTCTTCTATCGGTGAGATCTCACGTCAGGTTGATCAGACCACCGCAATTGTTGCCCAGGCGACAGAAGGGGCGCAGACCAGCAACAAGAAGGTTGCAGGCCTTGCAGAAGCTGCCAATCGGATCGGTGAGGTCGTGACGCTCATTCAGGCGATTGCCGAACAGACCAACCTTCTGGCGCTGAACGCGACAATCGAGGCTGCCCGTGCAGGTGAAGCCGGCAAGGGTTTTGCGGTCGTCGCAGCCGAGGTCAAGGAACTGGCGAACCAGACATCCAAGGCGACCGAGGAGATCGGGGCCCAGATTTCTGCAATCCAGAACGAAACAAAGGATGCCGTGCAGGCCATCGGTGCAATCGCGGAAACGATGGATGAGGTCAACAACTACACCTCTGCGATCGCATCTGCTGTTCAGCAGCAGGGTGCCGCCACCCAGGACATTTCGCGCAATGTGGCTGAAGCCATGAACGGCACCGGACTGGTGGCAAGCAACATTGGCGGCTTGCGCGATGCGGTGACACAGACGTCGGGATCTGCTGCAACGGTTGCTCACTCGGCAGAGGAGCTTGAGCGTGAGGCTGAATCCATGCGGATGTCTGTGAACGACTTCTTGAAGGATGTGGCTGCCTAAACCAGCCGCAACACGATGAGTTGAAGAAAGCCGGTCCTTGGAAGGCCGGCTTTCTTGCGTTCGGAACGAAAGGGTTGACCGGTTCGCGCAGGAATGCAAAGAGCGCTCACTACGACGCCACCCGGTGGCGCAAAAACGCAAAGTCAGTCCACCCATCCGCCATGACATCTTCAGGTCTTGAAGTTGGAAGCGTTCTGCTTCTCGACTGCCTCAATGAGAAACGGGCTCGACTTTTCGAGGCGCCAAGACGGATCATCGAGTGCCGGCACATCGATGGCGTCAGGGAATGTCTCGAGAAGGCGGAAGCGGAGCAGTGCGGCGGCAGTTTTGTGGCCGGGTTCCTGGCGTATGAACTTGGCTTCGCGTTCGAGCCCAAATTGACGAAACTCTGGCAGCACGACGGTGAGCTCCTGGCCTGGTTTGGTGTCTATGACCGACCCAGGGAACTGCCGTTGGATGAGGCGCGTGAGTTGCTCGCGGGGACGGCCGGTTCACATCCCGCCGGCTTGAGCTCTGCGGACTTCGAGTGGCAGTCTGAGCGATATGACGATGCTTTCAGGCAGGTGCAGCGGCACCTGGCTGCAGGGGACATCTACCAGGTCAACCTGACCATGCGTGCTCACTACACCCATCACGGAGCGGCTGAATCCAATTTTCTGCAGTTGTTGGAGCAACAGCCCGTTGCATATGCAGCATTTTTGAAGCTCGAACGGCAAAGCATCCTGTCCTTGTCGCCGGAATTGTTTCTGCAACGCACCGGAGACAGCCTGCGTACGAAGCCCATGAAAGGCACTGCGCCGCGAGGCAGGACGCCTGACGAGGATCGGATGATTGCCGCCGCATTGGCGAAAGATCCCAAGCAGCTTGCAGAAAACACCATGATCGTGGACCTGATGCGCAATGATTTGTCACGCATTGCCCGGACCGGAAGCGTTGAAGTGAGCGGTCTGTGTGAGGTCGAGCGCTACAAAAGCCTTCATCAGATGGTCTCAACGGTCGAGGCCGATCTCTTGCCGCATGTCGGTTTTGCAGGGATCATTGAAAGCCTGTTTCCCTGCGGATCTATCACGGGGGCGCCAAAACTGAGCGCCATGACCATCGCGCACCGGCTCGAGAGTTCTCCACGCGGGGTCTATACCGGCTCTATCGGCGTTCTCGAGCCCTCGGGTGATTTCTGTTTCAACGTGGCAATCAGAACGCTCGTGCTTCGTGATGACGGAACAGGGATTGTCGGCGCAGGCTCCGGAGTTGTCTATGACTCTGCAGCCTCACCCGAATATGACGAGTGCCGTCTCAAGCTCAACTTCATGACCGGAGCGCAGGAGCACTTCGATCTCTTCGAGACGATGGCGTTTCACCCGGACGAAGGCTTTGTTCTTCTGGAGCGGCATTTGCAGCGACTGAAGGAGTCCGCCGCCTATTTCGGCTTTTCGTTCGACCTGGAGGCAACACGAGCGCTTCTTTCGAGGCACTCGGAAAGCTACGCCACCTCAAAACGGGTGCGGTGTGTCCTGTCCTCACAAGGGTCGCTTTCAGTCACGGAGACCGATCTGCCACCGTCTCAGCCACAGTCCGCCTGGAAGGTTGCGCTGGCGAAGGAAACGACGTCTGCCAAGGACAGATTCCTCTATCACAAGACCACGCGCCGTGAGTTTTACGACGATGCGCGCGAGCGCTACGCCGCCCTGACAGGTTGCCAAGAGGTGATCTTTGCGAATGAAGATGGTTTTCTGACAGAAGGCAGCTTCACCAACCTATTCCTGCAGCGTAACGGGCAGCTGGTGACACCGGCGTTGCAGCACGGCTTGTTACCGGGAACCTTGCGTGCAGGCCTCCTGGAACATGGATTGGCGTACGAGGGAGACCTCAGTATCGGGGATCTGCGTGACGCGGAAGCCATCTATCTCGGCAACTCCGTACGTGGTCTCATACCAGTCGAAATCTTGCACTGATCACTTGGCAGGAGCTGTTTGCTCCCACGGTACAACAGTTAGCTCCGGCCAGAGCGAGATCATGCGCGCTGCTTTCTCGCGATAGGTGGCCGAGTTGTTCATCACATGGTTCGGTGTAAGCCTGAGCCCGAAAATATTTGCCAGTCCGAAAGGAGCGTGGACTTCAAGCTCGCCATCCTTTCCGATCCTCACGGCGACCGCGTGCGTTTTGGCCGCATAAGTCGTCAGGGATTCGAGGGAGCAGGTCAGAGGCGCATAGGGGCGACCGAACCTTTTCTCGTACCACAGGTGGACGCGTGCCTGATTGCGGACCTCTAGCATTTGCGAAAGAGCAGGGACAGCCTTGGCGAAAGCGGTAATGACCTCGTCTTCCGCTTCGTATGACAGGTCTGTGCCATCGAAGTAGATGACGTCGTAATCCTTGATGCCATGACCGTGGTTTCGGCCTGTGAGAGCGTTCCAGACAGTCTGGTAGATGCCACCGGATACGAGCCAGCTATCAGGCGCAGACACATCGGACATGGCCTGTAGAATGTCGCAAACAGCCGGTGCGCCGCGAAGGATCCCGCGCAGAGCGTCGATGCGTTGGTCTTCCGACGTGGCGTAGGGATCTGAAAGGACGGAAGGGGCAGGATGCGGCATGCGAGAGTCCAAGAGTGCATATTTCTGAAAGCAATATTCCGGCAGCCTACGCGATTCTAACGCCGCTTACCTCCTGCATCGGTTGATGAACCAGCCTGAATAGACGAAGGCCGCTCCAAGGGGATGGAGCGGCCTTTGCTTCAGTCAGACTGAGGAGTTTTTACCCACGCAGGGTGCCACCCGTTGCCTTCTCCACGGACGCGATGATTTTCTTGGCGACTGCCTCGATTTCCTCATCGGTCAGGGTTTTTTGCGTCGGTTGAAGCGTCACGTCGATTGCGAGTGACTTCTTGTCGTCGGCAATACCCTTGCCCTCGTAGACGTCGAATAGTGTCACGTCGGCGATGAGTGTCTTTTCTGCACCGCGCGCCGCCTTAAGCAGTGTTTCCGCGTCGATACCCTTGTCGACGACAAAGGCAAAGTCACGGCGTACCGGCATGAGGTCGGACGCATTCAATGCTCCCTTCGACCGGGTCGATTTGCCTTTCGGCTGAGGCAGGTTGTCGAGATAGATCTCGAAACCGACCACTGGGCCTTCGACATCAAGTGCAGCAAGAGTGCGCGGATGCAATTCCCCGAAGACGGCGAGCGTGTTCTTTGGGCCGAGCTTGAGACAGCCCGACCGGCCCGGATGGAAGTAGTCCGGTGCGTCCTTGTAAACTTGCAGCTTGTCGACCGGTGCACCGATGGCTGCCAGCGCCGCTGCGGCATCGGCCTTGGCATCAAAGACATTGACGGTCTGTGCTCCGCCGGACCAGTGACGCCCGGAACCGGTGAGAACAGCGGTCCCGCGGCGAATACCGGAAGCGACCATTTTCTGATCTTCCGGCCGATCGCCCGCAAAAATCTGGCCGATTTCGAACAGGGCAACATCGGGGAAGCCACGGTCCGCGTTCCGTTGTCCCGCAGTCAAAAGGCCAGGAAGCAAGCTCGGGCGCATGTCGGACATGTCCGATGAGATCGGATTGGCAAGGACCAGTTCCGGCTTGCCACCGCCAAAGGTCTCGGCTTCGGACTTTGAAACGAACGACCAGGTCACGGCTTCGTTCAGGCCCCGCGCGGCAAGAGCACGGCGGGCCTTTCCACGGCGGATCTGGCCGGTGGTCAGGACCTGTGCGCCTACGCTGCCGGTTCTGGGAAGCGGAGTGGAAATAACGCGGTCCAGGCCGATGATGCGAACGACTTCCTCGACAAGGTCGGCCTTGCCTTCGATATCCGGTCGCCAGCTTGGAGCCGCGACCTTCACCGTTTCGCCCGATCCGGAAATCCAGAAGCCAAGCGCCTTCAGAACCATGTTGATTTCGGCAACCGGTACATCGATCCCTGACAGACGCTTCACTTCCGAATAGGGAAACTCGATGATGTTGGTGTCGTCCGGGACTTTACCTTCGCAGACGACTTCAGAGGCTTCCCCGCCGCAAAGTTCGATGACCAGCTTCGTCGCTGCCTCCAGCCCCGGCAGCATGTAATCCGGGTCAACACCGCGCTCGAAGCGGTACCGCGCGTCGGTGTTGATGCCGAGCTTTCGTCCGGTTGCGGCAATCATGTCCGGATTCCAGAGCGCGGACTCGATCAACACGTCGACCGTATCCTCGGTAGAACCGGAGTGTTCGCCGCCCATGATACCAGCAAGGCTTTCAGGGCCGTTATCGTCGGCAATGACGTAAACGCTCTCATCGAGTTCATAGGTCTTGCCGTTCAGGCCTTCGAGGCTCTCGCCCTGATTGGCGCGCCGAACAACCAGATTACCCTGCACCTTGGCAGCATCGAAGACGTGAAGCGGACGACCCTGGTCGAACGTCATGTAGTTGGTGATGTCGACAAGCGCGTTGATCGGACGAAGGCCGATCGCCAGCAAGCGGTCCTGCATCCACTTTGGCGACGGTCCATTCTTCACACCCCGAACGAGGCGGAGACCGAAGGCAGGGCAGAAAGGCTTTTCCGTTTCCACGTCCAGCTTGACGCTGACCGGACAGGGGAAGCTGCCGCGGACCTGATCGTGGCTGCGCTCCTTCAGCTTGCCGACGCCGGCGGCGGCCAGATCGCGGGCGATACCGTAGACACCCGTGCAGTCGGGACGGTTCGGCGTTAGCCCGATCTCAATCACCGGATCACTGAGCCCTGCCCATTCTGCATAGGAGACGCCCACGGGGGCATCGGCGGGCAGATCGATGATGCCGGTATGTTCGTCCGACAGCTCAAGTTCGCGCTCGGAGCACATCATCCCGAAGCTTTCCACGTCGCGGATCTTGCCGACGGACAGCTTGATGTCGAGGCCGGGGACGTAGTCGCCGGGGCGTCCGAGAACGCCAAGAAGGCCGGCCCGGGCATTCGGAGCGCCGCAAACGATCTGTACCGGTTCGCCTTCCCCGGTATCGACCTTCAGCACCTGGAGACGGTCCGCGTTGGGATGAGGTGCGGCTTCGAGGACCTTGGCGATCTTGAAGGAGGCAAGCTGTTCGGCGCGGTCGACCACTTCTTCGACTTCAAGGCCGATCATCGTCAGCTTTTCGACGATCTCGTCGAGGCTGGCATCGGTCTCAAGGTGTTCCTTCAACCAGGACAGGGTGAATTTCATCGGTTTGCTCTTCGTTTGTGGCCGGTGCCGGACACCGGGAAATCTCTGATGTGCCGGGGCTAACCCGTTAATTTGAACTGTGGAACCGGTCGACTTCCGGAAGGATGGAGGCATCGCCGTAGTTGTTGGCGAAGCGTTGCCCTATCGCCGTGAGCTCCTGAGTCCATGTCACGACCATCGCTGGCGTAACGTCTCCACCCGTTGCGATCACTTGCGCCGCCTCTGCCTCGATGCGGTCACGGAGAATTCCGAGTTCGACTTGGGCCGAATATTCGGCGCGATATTTTCCAAGCCACCCCAGCGCGCTGACGCCAACCATCACAAGAAGGGCGGCTGATGTCGCAAGGCTCGCCCATTTCGCGGTACCAGGAATGCGGCGGTCACTGGCGACCAGAACGATCGAGACGATGGTCAGGAACGAAACGATGTAGATGGCTGACAGGAAGCTGTCGTACTTGTCCTTCGCGGCTTCCTCATGCGAGGCGCGCAGCCCGGTAATCCGGTCGCGCAGGTACAGGAGTGCGTCCGCCTGCGTACCGAGCTTTTCCCGGAAGTAGGTGTCGCAGAAGCGGAGCCGGCCACGGCTCTCGATCTTGTCCGCACAGGCTTCGAGGAAAGACGTCGGCGTAGCGACGCGATCCGAGGTTGTCTTTTCCTGGGCTTGGATCGAGCCAATTGCTGCGGTCAGAAGTCCAGCAACGACAAAAAGCGATACAAAGAGACGGCTCATCATGTGCATAGGGCCGGGCCTTTCCCGTTCAACGAATGCGAGTACTTCCTCAGGAGGACAGGCCGCCGAATAGTGTCGGCATGTCGAGCGGGCGGAAGCCATAATGCTGGATCCAGCGGACATCCGCGTCGAAGAACGCGCGCAGGTCCGGCATGCCGTATTTCAGCATGGCGATACGGTCGATTCCCATGCCCCAGGCGAAGCCCTGATAGACGTCCGGGTCGAGACCGCAATTGCGGATGACGTTCGGATGGACCATGCCGCAGCCTAGGATCTCCAGCCAGTCGTTGCCTTCACCGATCTTCAACTCGGCACCGGAGCGATCGCACTGGATGTCCACTTCCATGGACGGTTCCGTGAACGGGAAGAAGGAAGGGCGGAAGCGCATCTTGATGTCATCGACTTCGAAGAACGCCTTGCAGAATTCCTCGAGGATCCACTTGAGGTGGCCAAAATGCGAACCCTTGTCTATGACGAGGCCTTCAACCTGGTGGAACATGGGCGTATGGGTCTGGTCGCTGTCGCAGCGATACGTCCGACCCGGGATAATCACTCGGATCGGCGGCTCCTGGTTCCGCATGGTGCGAATCTGGACGGGAGACGTGTGGGTACGGAGCAGCAGGCGCTCTCCGTCTTCCTTCGGGTTGAAGAAGAACGTGTCGTGCATTTCGCGTGCCGGATGGCCTTCCGGGAAATTCAGCGCCGTGAAGTTCAGATCATCGGTTTCGATGTCCGGGCCTTCCGCGACCGAGAAACCCATGTCGGCGAAGATGGCCGTCAGTTCGTCGATGACCTGGCTGACCGGATGGATGCGGCCGGTTTCGAGAGGCGAGGGGCGTAGCGTCAGCGTGACGTCGACGCTCTCGCTTGCCAGCCGGGCTTCAAGCGCGGCCTCCTCCAAAACGTCCTTGCGGGCGGAAATCGCGTCGGTGATGCGCGCCTTCAATCCGTTAAGCGCGGGTCCCATGGTCTGACGTTCTTCGGGAGACATCTTGCCGAGCGTCTTCATCAGTTCGGAAATGCTGCCCTTCTTGCCCAAGGCCGCAACTCGGATGTCTTCCAGGCCGGACGCGCTTGAAGCGTCTTCAATGGCTGAAAGAAGTTCGGTTTCAAGTATGTTCAGATCGGACATGTGTGCTCGATATGTCGGTCGGCGCCATGGCGCTCATTTGGCGATTAGGAAAGTTGACGGCTCTTTTAGCAGAAATGCGCGAGGATGCCACGGCGAAGAGCCAGTTTCTGAAGCCAGGCGCCGGGAGTTCATCCAGAAATAACGGGAACTTGTCCGCCTGGCGCACTCGCGCGAGATCTCAGGCCGTAAATCGGCCGCAGGCCGGACCCTGAAGATGTGGGTATCGGCGAGACGTCAGCGTTCTGGTGAGCTTGTGGGTCATGGTTGGTGAAGTCTAGCCAACTCGCCGGGAAGGGCAAGCGCAGTGTGCGAGGTACTTCCTGGAGTCTGGGAACGAAAAAGCCCGGCTGCTTGGCACCCGGGCTTTCAAAGGATATCTCTTCACCAGAGCCGCTGTCCTGTGCCGCCGGCGTGAGGTACTCAGTTCATCGAGAACGGTATGCGGACACCGACAGTCGCAACGTGGTTTACGAGGTCGAAGTTGAAAGATTCGCGCGGAGACGGTCCATTGCCGTCGGTTTGCCTGTATCCGCCCTTCACCTTGCCCAAGTCCATGTAACGATAGGTCAGATCAAGATAGACCGGCTGGGAAAAACCGAAGATCTCGTTCAGTTCCGCCGTGACACCACCGCCGATGCTCCAAGCGAATTCAGTCGAAGTCGCGCCAGTGAAGCTGCGCTCGTAATCTGGATCACTCGTCGCGAGGTCGTCTCGACGCCGGGTCCACTCGCCCATCTTGTTGAACGAAACGCCCAAGCCGCCAGTAATAAAGGGGTTTATCGGGAAGTCCTGGCCCGCGAGGGTGAGTGGCTCTACGAAGATATTGGCCATGACCTGCCAGGACGAGACGTCACCTTTCTGGTGGTCGGCGTGGATACCTGACGGAGCAATACGGCGCCCCTGCACCTGCATCTCACTCAGATATCCAAGGGAAAGGTCGCCACGCACACCCGGAATGACTTCCGAACCAATTCCGACCATGCCCGTGAAAGACGTGTTGTCATTGAGTGAGAACGTAACTCGTTCTGCGCCAGCGCCAGGCCCCCGCCAGTAACCCCGGTTCTCACCCAGGAATGCAGCACCTGCCTCGCCTCGAACGTAAAGGGAGGACAGCAGAGAAAAGTCATCTGCAAACGCGGCGGTCGGGGAAGTGACTACGATCATCGAAAGCGCTGCCAGCGCGCATCTGATTTTCCGGTCCGTCATAATCACCTGATCTCAAAATCTGAAATAGAAAGCCCATAGTTTCGAGAAATCCTAACTGTTCCGAGGTCGTCTCGAAAGGCATTAATTCAAAATGGCGGAAAAACTCAGGGAAAATGACGAGGTTGTTGCGGGTACGCAACAATAGCGCGTCGGCCGGAACGAACTCAACCCTTGGCGAAGTCACCTGCCTTGCAGCCCTGAGTAGAAACACGAGGTTTGACGCAGGTCAATTAGTTCGCCCTTTCTGAAAGTAAGATCCGGCTCCAGCGCAAGCAGGAAGTGTGTTGGACGGAGGATCAAAACATGTCTGGTATTGGTAGTTTCAAGAAAACAATTGGGGCGACCTCAGTCGCTGCAATGCTGCTGGGTGGCGTTGCTTTCATTACATCTCAGGTCGATGGGTTTCATTTCGTAACCGTGGCCATGGCTGACAACCATGGTGGCGGAGGCGGCCAAGGCGGAGGTGGTCAAGGTGGTGGTGGTCACGGCGGCGGCGGAGGCGGCCAGGGTGGCGGCGGCCAAGGCGGCGGTGGAGGCCATTCCGGTGGCGGTGGCGGACACTCCGATGGTGGGGACAGCCATAGCGGCGGAAGCGACAGCCACAGTTCCGGCGGCAAGAAAGGTGGTCATGACAACGCATCCTCATCCGAGGATGATTCCGATGGCCGTGGCCCGAAATACGGCAAGCCTGGCGAGTCACGCAGCAAGCCGGTATGGGCTCAGGAAGGAATTCCGGAAGTCGAATTGGGACGTTTGAACGTCGCCCGCTCGCCGAGCAATGTCCTCGACCGTGCACGTCAGGAGCTTGTGACGAGTACGGTTTACAGCATCAATACCGATGCTTATGCGAGTGTCGATGCATACATTGCCCATGTTGCCGACTGGGATAATGCCAAGATCGTCGACTCACCCTTGGAAAATCTCGCGGTTTTCCGGGACGCAATCAACAATGTCACGACCCTGCCAGGCACGACAGTTGGTGTCGACCTGATGGCCATCACGCTCGGCACGGCATCCGACAAAGGTCTGCCGATCACAAACGATACCGTCACTGCGATCGTGACGATCCTGGGTGGCGATCCGTCAACTCTGAACGTGCCGGCGATTGCCGCGGCTGCGGAAAGCGTTCGTCGCGCTGTCGCGGATGCGCATGGCTAAGTAGAGCCTCAATAATGAAAAAAAGCCCCGTAGAGCCTGTGCTCTTCGGGGCTTTTCTTGTCTGGCTTCGAATTTCCGATGCCGAGAGGTATTCAGTCGTCCATCTTGAGGGCTTGAATGAAGGCCTCCTGCGGGATCTCCACCTTGCCGAACTGACGCATCTTCTTTTTACCCGCCTTCTGCTTTTCCAGAAGCTTGCGCTTACGCGTGGCATCGCCGCCGTAACACTTTGCGGTCACGTCCTTGCGCAGTGCAGACAGGGTTTCACGCGCGATCACACGGCCGCCAATAGCTGCCTGGATCGGGATCTTGAACATGTGGCGCGGGATCAGCTCCTTGAGCTTTTCCACCATCGCACGGCCACGGCGTTCGGCCTGGCTGCGGTGGACAAGCACCGACAGTGCATCTACGGGCTCTTCGTTGACCAGGATCGACATCTTAACGAGGTCGCCGGCACGATAGTCCGAGATCTGGTAGTCGAAGGAAGCATAGCCCTTCGAGATTGACTTCAACCGGTCATAGAAGTCGAAAACGACTTCGTTGAGCGGCAGGTCATAAGACACCATGGCTCTGGAGCCGACATAGGACAGGTCGATTTGCAGACCGCGGCGTTCCTGGCAAAGCTTCAGGATGCCGCCAAGGTATTCGTCCGGCGTCATGATGTTGGCGCGGATCCACGGCTCGCGGATTTCGGAGATCTTGACCACGTCCGGCATGTCTGCCGGGTTGTGAAGCTCGACGTCGGAGCCGTCCGTCATCGACATCTGGTAGACCACGGAGGGTGCCGTCGCGATGAGGTCCAGATTGAACTCGCGGGACAGGCGTTCCTGAATGATTTCCAGGTGCAGGAGACCCAGGAAGCCGCACCGGAAACCGAAACCAAGTGCTGCCGAAGTCTCCATCTCGAAGGAGAAGCTGGCATCATTCAGGCGCAGCTTGCCCATCGCGGCGCGCAGGTCCTCGAAGTCGTTGGCGTCGACAGGGAAAAGACCGCAGAAAACCACCGGCTGGGCAGGTTTGAAGCCCGGCAAGGCCTTCGCGCATGGTTTGCGCTCGTCGGTGATGGTGTCACCGACGCGGGTGTCGGCGACTTCCTTGATCGAGGCGGTAAAGACGCCGATCTCGCCGGACTTGAGTTCGTCGACCTGCAGGAATTTGGGCGTCATGACGCCGACACGGTCGAGCTCGTAGCTGGCGCCGGTGCCCATCATCTTGATCTTCTGGCCCTTCTTGAGAGAGCCGTCAATGATACGCACAAGAACCATGACACCGAGATAGGTGTCGTACCAGCTGTCGACGAGCATCGCCTTCAGCGGTGCGCCCGGGTCGCCTTCAGGGGCCGGCAGCTTTTCGACAATCGCTTCAAGAACCGTATCGACACCAAGACCTGTCTTTGCCGAGATCATGCAGGCTTCTGAGGCATCGATACCGATGACGTCCTCGATCTGCTCGCGAATTCGATCTGGTTCAGCAGCAGGAAGATCGACCTTGTTCAGCACAGGGACGATCTCATGGTTGTTGTCGATAGCCTGATAGACGTTCGCCAGTGTCTGGGCCTCAACGCCCTGGGAGGCATCGACGACCAGCAGTGAGCCTTCGCACGCCGCGAGTGAGCGCGAGACTTCATAGGCAAAGTCGACGTGACCCGGGGTGTCGATGAGGTTCAGGATGTACTGCTGGCCATCCTTGGCGTCATAGATCAGGCGCACGGTCTGCGCCTTGATCGTGATGCCGCGCTCGCGCTCGATATCCATGCTATCGAGGAGCTGCTCCTGCATCTCACGATCGGTCACCGTTCCCGTCATCTGGATCAACCGATCGGCAAGTGTGGACTTGCCGTGGTCGATGTGGGCCACGATGGAGAAGTTGCGAATGTTGGAAAGCGTCTTGGTCGTCATGGCGCTCGTTTATCATCGCGCGGGGCGAACGCAAAGGGAATTGCTTGGCCTTTCAGTCGATCCTGACGTTTTTTGAGGGCCTATTTTGCACGAGGGACACAAGGCATTTCATTCGTCTGTGAATTTTGACAGTTCATCGCGTAACACGCGCCCAAGGGGGCGGGCGTCTTCGGCAATTTCACGAGCGAAAGACAGCAGTGCCGGTTGGGCGAGTGCCTGATGATTCTGAACCACCAGGGCCACATCGCGGAACAGGGGCTCGAGGTCGCTTGGCCTGATTTCGACAAGTCGACCATCTGCGAGCGCATCCGCCACCGATGACCTGACAAAGAAGCCGACTCCGTGCCCTGACAAGACCAGATTGCGGCCGGGTTCCGTCGGCAGTTCCACGCGCGAAGGTGCAGCAAGAGCCATTGAGGTGGCAGCGGGCGGTGCGATCTGCCACCAATTGAGCGTCAGATAGCGTGGTGCTACCTCGAGAACCCGGGCAATGGTCGGGTTCTGTCCGATCGCCTCCGCAACCTCGGGAGCGGCTACAAGCGGTGCATCCTCCCGTATGATCAACAGTGCTTCGGCATTGGTCAAAAGTGGATCGAGGTTCGGCCAGCACATAACCGCAAGATCGACATCGCGTTCATGTAGCATGGCTGCGATCTGGTTGTGGCGTCCTTCGCGGATGATGACGTCAATCTCGGCGTTTTGCTTTTGAAAGCGCACCAGGGCGCGATTGATCGTCGGCATGATCATTGTCGCCAGGCTGCCCACGGCGACCCTCCCGCGTTCTGCGCGCTTCAAAGTTTCGCGGGCCTCCTGAAGAACGCCAAGCATCCTTCGGCAGTAGGGCAGAAAGCTGATACCTTGATCGGTGAGCCGTATTTGCCGTCCGCGAACAAAAAGCTGCGCACCAATTGCGTTTTCCAGCGCCTGAATGCGCATTGAAACGGTCGCCTGGGTGACGTTCAGCCGTGCAGCGGCACGTGTGAAACTGCCATCTCTTGCGACTCGGTCGAAGGTTTTGAGCTGATCGATATCCATTTGAAGTGCTTATTTACAGGATAATTTTTCTTCGAAAAAGTTGGGTTATAAGGGGTATATCTAATAGCCGAGAGACATCCAATGAAACTCCGTACTGCCGCCACCAAAGATCTTCCGGCACTTCTCCAGATCCACAATCACGCGGTACGCAACCTCACTGCAGCCTGGACTGAGCAGGAAGAAACGGTCGAGGAACGGGCGATATGGCTAGAGGGGCGCGGCAGGGACGGATTTCCCGTCATTGTAGCCGTCGATGACGAGGATGATGTTCTGGGTTTCGGAAGCTTTGGGCCGTTTCGAGCTCGACCCGGTTATCGAAAGACGGTTGAGCATTCGATCTACGTAAGATCGGGTGCACAGGGTGTGGGAACTGGCGCAGCCTTGATGCAGAAGCTGATCGAACTGGCACGTGCGGACGGCTACCACGTGATGGTCGGTGCGGTTGATGCCGAGAACGAGACCTCGTTGAAGTTCCATCGCAAGCTCGGCTTCGACGTGTCCTGCAAGCTGCCTCAGGTCGGCACCAAGTTCGGCAGATGGCTTGACCTTTATATGGTCACGCTCGTCCTGAACGACGATCCCGCCCCGCCATCAATGCTTCCTTCCCCTTGATGGGAGGAGTGGTGCCGAGTCTATTCGGCGGTCAGCACCTGCTTGCACTCTCTTGGTAGAGCCGCAAGCTCCATTGGCTTCTTCTTGACGACCTTCGGTTTGTCGTCAGGCTTCTTTGGCTTTTTGGGGACCCATGGCTCGTCGGAGAGCCACCAGGTCAGCTCCTGTCCGCATCCGTCTCCCGGTGGCGGCGCTTTCTGGTCCTGGCATCCCTGGCTGCCTTGAGGGCAGGCCAGACGAACATGGAAGTGATAGTGATGCCCCCACCACGGGCGCACGGTTCGCAACCACTCCCTGTTGCCGCCGGTTTCGAAGTCGCAGAGCGCTTTCTTGATCGCCGGGCTTACGAAAATCCGGGCGACGCGCTCGTCACTCGCAGCTCGCTTGATCAATCGGGAACGCGCATCGCTCCACTTTGACGGATCGACGGACCGGTCTGCGCCTTTGACGTCCATCGCGCCCTTCAGCATCGATACCGCCGAGATATCTTCCCGTTCCTGCCGGCTCAGCGTTCGGGACGGCATCTCGGTCAGCCAGATATCCGCATCAAGTCCAATTTGGTGGCTGGCATGGCCAGAGGTCATCGGTCCGCCGCGAGGCTGCGCCAAGTCTCCCACCAAAAGTCCCCGCCAGCCGAGACGGGGGGCGTCGTTTGCCAGGTCTTCAAGGAAGCGCACGAGTTCGGGGTGTCCCCAGTTGCGATTGCGTGAAAGCCGCATGACCTGCCAGGTCGGACCATCTGTCGGAAGTGCAGCTCCGCCCGCAAGACAGCCCTTCGCGTAAGATCCGATAGCGCGGGCCCGAAGCGGAGCCGGGCCGGACATCGCGCCGAAATAGTCTTTGGCCGGTGCAGAGTCCCTAAGAACCAGCCGAGAGGCCGGTTGATTGCCGGCGGGAGCAGATTCTTGTTTGGGCAAAGGGACTGGGGCGTTGCTAGTGGCAACGGGAAGCAGGGTGGTCTCTGCCGATGGTTTGCTTTCCGGTAGCGGAACTGCCGCACCGCGTGATGCAGCCATCACAGAGGCGAGGCATAGACCTGCGATCATTAGGGACGTATTGCGCAGTTGTGCTCTCAAACCGAACGCCTCCGACTCAGTTCGCGCCAAGCGTGCCGGTCCTTTGTGGCCGTCGCAAGGCATTCGTGCTTCGCGCAAGAACGGACTGTCAAGCAGCTGCGGTAATCAGCAATTCTGCAACCTCATCGAGCAGTATCGTGTTGTCTCGGATGATCCGGTCGGCAGCGCCATTGAGTTTGATCAGGTTACCGGGGCGGGCATTGTCGATTGCCTCGGATTCTGCCGGTATCTCTCCGTCAATGCGAATTAATCGTGCTTCGCCGAGGTCGGTAAAAAGGCAGTCCGCCTGGTAGCTGGCCGTCCTGCTCTGTGCGTCGGAAGCTATTGATAGAAGTGGACTGCCGTTGGACGGGCGCACCCAGTCATGAGAGCCCCAGTTGCTTGCTTCCTGAAAGCTGAAGCCTTTCTGTGCAGCGTGTCCGCTACCGAGTGAGAGGATGACGATATCTTCCGCCTCCCAACCCATCTTTCGTGCCTCGATATAGGCCGAAAACACGGGATTCTGTAGAAAGATACCGGCATCGATCAGCGTGTTCGTGTCGCCTGTACTGAGGTTGTCGACGCGTGCCGGTTCGAGATAGCCGGGCGTCGCCAGCGCCGCACGAACGGCCTGCCAAATATAGAAGTCGTCCGCCTTTGCTCCGTCATGCGCGTGACCATTGGTCAGGAATACGGCCTGACGTCTTTCGATATCATAGGTCGTCAGCACTACCGGAGTGAGTGCGCTCGCAAGGGATGTCCAACCGAAATGCTCTTTCAGCCAGGTTTCCAGTGGCCGGGGATCATAATTTTCGTTGAAGAGCCCCAACGGATTTGTGAGGCGAAGCGATAGAGTCCGGCCGATTGATCGGATGAAGATCTCACGCGTATCCCTCTCGAAGAATGCGCGTAGGTCAGAGATAGAAAATGCCGCCTCATCTATCCCGGATCCGGGTTTCGGGGCCGCAATTGCTGCTGCAATGAGGCCGCCCGTCGAAGTGCCGCACATGAGGTCGAAACATTGATGCAATGGCCGCCGCACTCCACGGTGGGACATCCGGCTTTCAATGCTCTCCAACAAGCGCAAGGGGATCAATCCCCGGATACCGCCACCGTCCATTGAAAGTACAATGCGCTTTTTGCGTGCCATTCGGTTCCCCGTGTTGATCGTTCAGCGGGTTGTTGGCGATCTGCCAAGCTCGGGTGAATGACTTTGATCCTCTTCGGCAATTGCGACGCCTCCGTGGCAATGCATGCCGCCGCCAAATATTTTCGATGTCGCATCGCCCGCTGTTTGTCAGGATACCTGAAAGCGGGAGCGTTCAAACGGTGGCCTTTAACGGAGCGCCGGGAACGGCTAAGACTCGAATAATCCGCTCAAGAAGACAGGGTCAAAATGAACATAGATCTGCTACGCCGCCTTTGTGAAACGCCGGGGGTTCCCGGCCACGAACATCGGGTTCGTGAACTGATCCTCTCGGAGATCGACGGACTGTTCGATGAAGTAACCGTCGATCCGATGGGCTCGCTCTTGTGCAAGCGTAACGCCCGCAAGGCGCCCAAGACGGGGGAAGAGCCGAAGAAGGTGATGCTGCTCTGTCACATGGACGAGATCGGCTTCCTGGTCTCCCACATTACCGAGAAGGGCTTCCTCCATGTCCAGCCGGTTGGCGGCTTCGATCCACGCAACCTCTTCTCCCGCCGTGTCCTCGTGTCCACCGACGATGGTGACTATAAGGGCGTGATGAACCCCGGTGGTCGTCCGATCCACATTTCGTCGCCGGAAGAGCGAAAGAAAGTGCCGGAGCCTGCCGATTTCGTCATCGATATCGGCATGTCAGGCGAAGATGCCAGGGACAAGATCAAGATCGGTGACATGGTCACCATGGATGAACCGCTCATCGAGATCGGCGACAAGATCGTTTCAAAGGCGCTCGACAACCGAATTGCATGCTGGCTTGGCATCGAGGCAATCCGTGCGCTGGGCAAGACCAAGCATGCCTGCGAAATCCATGTGGCATTCACCTGTCAGGAGGAAGTTGGCCTGCGCGGTGCGCGCACGGCAGCTTTCGCGATCAAACCGGATGTTGGCCTTGGTATCGACGTCACGCTGGCTTGCGACACTCCGGGCGTGCCGGAACAGGACCGCACGACGGTGCAGGGCTCCGGTTTTGGTCTGCACGTCAAGGATTCCAGCTTCATTGCAGACCGGGAACTGGTCAAGGAAATCGAGGCTCTGGCCGAGAAGGAGAAGATCCCCTTTCAGCGTACGATGCTGAAGGCCGGTGGTCAGGATGGCGCAGCCGCTCAGCAGGCGGCAGCAGGCGCGAAGGCGGTCGGGATCGTTGTCGGTACCCGCTACATCCACACCGTCACGGAAATGATCCAGCGCGAAGACCTTCAGGCGGCGTGCGACATCATCGCGGCCTATTTGAAGAAAGCCTGATCAGGCGAGGCCGGCGATTAGGTTTCCGACCTGGTCGCCGGTCCCGGCATAAAGAGAGCTGACAGAAGCGCTCTGGTAGCTGGCGCTGATATTGCCAAGATCAGCGTCAATGTTGGCTGCACTGGCCGTGCGTACCGAAAGTCCGGTTTCGTTGTTGAACGAGACCCGCTCGATGGAAATGAACTCTGCGGAGACGGTCTCACCGTTGATTTCGGCTTCGATCGTCGTCGTCGAGATCGTGGCGCTCTCGTACGAAATTGACGCGGAACTGCCGCCGTCTTCCCCGAGAGCGCTCTTCAGCTTTCCAGCGGTTTCACGGTATTCATCCATCTTGGCAAGTGCCGACTTTTGGCCCTCGTCATCGGTCCCGCCCTTGCCTTTTTCGACGGCCTCCTGAAGCGCCGCAATGACGACAGCGTCGTCCTCTGCTTTCTTGGCGGCATTCTCGAGAGCGGACAGAACCGGAGCTTTCGTGGAGCCTTCGTCGGATGCCTCTGCACCCTTCGGTGAAGGCATAGCGACAGCGCCGGTCGAGCTGGTAAAGATGCTCGCGCTCTGGGTCGTCGTTTCGATGGAAAGCTGCATAGGCGGGCCCTTGGATCGTGCGCGCCGGCGAGCGCGCGAATTCGTCCGCTCCAGCTTTGGTGACAAAGGTTAATTTGCTGTTAACCTTCGCTTGCAGCGAAAACCCTGTTCCTTCGGTGATATTCTCGCCAGTTGGATGATTGGTGCGCCATAGAAAAAGGGCGGTAAAACCGCCCCTTGATCATCCTGTTTCAATGCTATCAGAGGATCTTGAGATCTTCTGCCATTGCCTGGCCCCGGTGCCACTCAAGGTCGAAGGCTACAAGTTGGCCTTCACGAAGTGTGTCGATCCCGGAACGGTGCAATGCCTTGATGTTGACGGAAATGTCTTCTCCGTCTTCGGGCTCGATCGAGCCGATACCACGGCTGTTGTCGAACCACTTCACGTTTCCATGTTGCATGGACATATACGTACTTACTTTCTACTCAAATCGTCTTTAGCGTCGCACGGAATACACCGGCTCTTCGACGCCTTGATGACAGTTTATATGAAATGCCTGCGCCGCCTAAGCGTGGCAGTGAGTCCTTAAACTCACTGTAGAGTGCGAAAATTAACGCAACGTTAGGCATGTTGGGCGCGGCCCGTTTCGTCAGCGTTCCTTTTGGGGAGCTGCTGTCGGTCGTTGTATATGTGGGTATGCAATATAAAGTTACAAGGTCAGGTCGGGATCCTCAGGTGGCTGTCGTGCCACAGGGAAATCAGCGCGCCAGTTCGCCTTTGATCACGTAACGTAGGATTTCAACGACCTGCTCGGATGTCTCTGCCACTGCAAGGGCCGCACCGTCGACTTCTTTCAGCGGATGGGTAAGGGACGGATCGTGCAATACGATCAGAGACTTTCCGAGTGCTGCGGCATAGCCGGCATCGAACGCTGCATTCCACTGCTTGTACTTGTCGCCGAACCGGACGACGACAATGTCGGCCTTTTCGATCAACGTTCTGGTCCGGATCGCATTGACCTTCGCACCCTTGTGGTCAAACCAGAACTTCTTGTCTTCTGCGCCTAGAATGAAAGCGCCGCAATCGTCGCTCGCCTCGTGATCGGTGACGGGAGCGGAGAAATTGACCGGCAACTGATGTGCCTCGGCACCTTGTCTGATCTGATCCCGCCAGTCCGTATGGATCTCGCCAGATAGATAAACAGACCAGGTCGTCATGGGTCGGATCCCTTTTCGGCACGTGAATGGAGCGGCAACGTGCGGCGAAAGACGCACCAAAGTCAAGGAGCGAGCTTGCCTGTTCCGGTCGCTCAGCCTTGGGTCAAATAAAAACGCCCGCAGAAGGCTGCGGGCGTTCAGGGTCAAAACTCCGGTGGCTCAGGCCGCTCTTACCTGAGACAGGAACTGGTTCATCGCATCGCGCATGCGCGTCGAACGGTCGTGAAGGTTCTCGACGGCAGCGCGCATTTCGGAGCTCAGATCTCCGGTCTGGCTTGCAGAGGCACTCACCTGGGAAATCGACTGTGACACGCTCCGGGTTCCATCGGCGGCCTCGGTGACGTTGTTTGCGATTTCGCTGGTTGCCGCGTCCTGCTGGTCCGTCGAGGTCGCCATCTGGGACGTCCGGTCGGCAATCGAGCGGACCATATCGGCAACGCTGGCCGTGGCCGAAATACTGTCGTCAGCAGCGGCCCGCATTTCGGAGATCTGGCGGTCGATTTCTTCTGTTGCCTTGGAGGTCTGTTCGGCAAGTGCCTTGACCTCTGAGGCGACGACGGCGAAACCCTTGCCCGCATCGCCTGCACGGGCAGCCTCGATGGTGGCGTTCAATGCCAGAAGGTTGGTCTGCTCGGCAATGTCCGTAATCAGGCTGGTGACGTCACCGATCTTTGCGACAACCTGTTGAAGTGTGGCAACTGCCTGGTTGGAGCGTTCGACCTCTGACGAGGCATCGTCGGCAAGGCGGGAGGCTGCACGAACCTGTTCATTGATCTCGCGGATCGACGCCGACAGCTCTTCCGTAGCCCCGGCAACGGTGTTGACGTTGCTCGTTGCCTGTTCCGCGGCCGCGGAGACCGACATGGCCTGCTGGGTGGTTCCGTTGGCAATGCCGAAAAGGGATTCCGCCTGAGCATTGACGCTGTCCAGAGAGGTAATGATCTCTTCGCTGATCGTCATGACCGTGCGTTCGAACTCGCTTGCGATCTTCTCCATCTCCGCGCGTTTCTGGAGGACGCTATCCTCCCGCTGGCGAGCTGCATCGTCTTCGAGTTCGCGGTTTTTGATCAGATTCATCCGGAAGACACCAAGAGCGGCACCCATCATTCCGATCTCATCCTTGCGGTCATCGAAGTCGATCTCGTCATCAGTGTTACCACTTGCCAAGGACTGAACGATAGAGCTCAGCTTGCCGAGCGGGCGTGACACGAGCAAGTTGTTGACGAAGCCGAGAATGACAGCAAAAGCAACAATCAGGGCCGCGCTAACTAGAGCAACGAGCTTCACCAGCTCGAGCTCGGCGCTTTGCTTGGTAAGGCTGTCGTTCTTACTGCTTTCCAGCGCGGCGGAGAGCTCGCTTCCACTGGTGGTGATCGCGTTCAGTAGATTTCGGCTTTCCGGGGTAAGCTCCAGCGCGCGAGCCATGTCTACCGTTTCCGGGGCGCGCATGTAGCTGATCTGCTGCTGCACGAAACCGTCAAACCAGTCCTGCCATGACGTTTGCATGTTGCTGACAAGCGCTGCATCGCCAGGGCTGGCTTTTGCCACCGCCGCGTTCAGGGCACCGAACCGCCCGGAAATCGTCTCGGACGCAGATGTCGCCATTTCCAGCCAGGAGCGGTCGCCGGTCAGAAGGAAGGACTTGAAGGCAAGTGCCTGGCCCTGAATCTGCCGCTGAAGTTCGAGAGCATCCGCGTTGATGACGCTGATAGAAGATGCCTGATCGACCTCGTGCATCGCACCGACGGTCTTTGTGTATGTGAAACCGCCGGCAATTGCGCCGATCAGAGCCAGGATCGAGAAGGCGAGTGCGCCCTTCTTCGAAACGGAGAGATTGTTGAACATCTCGGATCCCTTGTTAGCTCGCAGCCGCGCCGCGGCGCTGAAGTTCGGTGAGGTTGACTTCGACGGTTGCTGCGCCAATCGCCTTGCCGGAGGTCTGATCGGCAATCGCCAGGTTCAGCTGCGCGCGCCAGATCTTGCGCTCTTCGTCCCACTCGGCCTCGTCGATGAACACTGCATCGGGAGCGACGCTGAAGGTTTTCTGGAACTTGGCTTCGTCGCCCTGCCAGTAGTCGCCGGTGATCGCGCTCTGGCCGACGTTCAGGCCGTTGGAATCCATGATGAAGATTTCCGTGTAGAGGCCGGTTGCGCCGGCCTGGACACGGAGAAGGTAGGACGACAGAGGCGCCGAAAGCGTCGCCGAAATAAGAGGCTTGTCGTCGTTCTCGCGTTCGGCTCGCCACTGCTTGTCCAGGGCATCGATGCCATCCTGTGCGAGTTGGCCCCGCAGCTGGTTTTGCGCGGTGATCGACAGGTTTACGATCGGATTTGCGAGCCAGTCACGCACGTCGTCGATGAACGCAGGTGTCATCAGCGCTTGCGGGTCTGGCGCAGCAGGTTGAGCCGTGAGTGGGAGTGGGGTCAGAAGCGCCAGTAATCCCGCCACGAGGAATTTTTTTGTCATGATCATCTTGAATTCCCTAGAGGCAATTTCAGGGTCGAAGATGAACTGTATTTGTTAATGAAACGTGCAAATATTTCCCTTGGTTGTGATGGCTATAGGTATTTTTATCGATAAGGTATACTTGAGTTTATATGGCTAACTCTAGGTTGCGTTTGTCTGTTTTGTTGTATTTTGGGGGAGTGGCTCAAGTATCAGTATAGTTCTTGAGCAGCTCGATTAGGGCTGGCTTGTAACTTGGATAGGCAAGGTTGTAACCAAGTTCATTTTTCATTCGCTTGTTGGAAACCCTTTTATTTTCACCGTAAAATGATCGAGCCATCGGTGTCAGGTCAGCATCTTCAAATGCAACTTCCGGGGGTGGGGTGGCGCCAAGAAGTTCGGCCGCGAAAGAGACCACATCCTGTGGCGGAGCGGGTTCATCATCTGTGATGTTGTAGACCCGGGTAGTTGGCGACGCCAATGAGGCTTCAAGCGCACCGGCAATATCGTCTACGTGGATCCGGTTGAAAACCTGACCGTCCTTGATCAGTCGCCGTGCCGTGCCTTTTCGGAAGTTCTCGAAAGTGTTCCGTCCCGGGCCGTAGATGCCGGACAGGCGGTAGATCTGAACAGGAAGGCCACATTCGACGGCGAATTGGAGCCAAGCTGTCTCTGCGGCTACGCGCTGAATGGATCGCTTCGACACCGGCTTGCATGGAGTATCTTCGTCTACCCAGGCGCCGTCATGGTTGCCATATACTCCGACGGTGGAGAGGTAACCGGTCCATTGCGGGCGAGCGGCGGCGACATCGTCCTTGTGATGCAGCAATACGGGATCTCCGGCCTCGTCCGGAGCAATTGAGACAAGGACATGGGTTGCCGAGCGCAAGGCTTCGACAAGTTCGTCAGACTTTTGTGCACCGTCGAACAAGAATGGCTCGATACCCTTGGCCTTGAGTTTCTCAGCCTTTTCGCGAGACCGTGTGGTGCCGCCGATCCACTCGCAACGGTCACGAACCTTTTCGATGAAAGCCGTGGACGAATATCCGACGCCGAACACGAACAGGCGCATGTCATTTTCCTTCAAAGTGCTAGGTGCTTGCGACGAATCTCGTAGAGAGATATCCCGGTCGCGACCGCGAGGTTCAGACTGTCGGCTTCCCCGACCTGAGGGATGCGGATCAGGGTCTTGCAGACCTCCGCCATGTCATCCTCAAGTCCCTGTTGTTCGTTCCCCATGACCAGGAGCACCGGTTCGGAGTAGTCCGGCTGACGGTAGTCCACGGACCCCTTGAGATGGGTCGCTGCAACAGTTCCAGGCCACGCGGTGGCAAGCGACTTGAACCGATCCTTGCCGGTTTTCACGATCGGAACGTGAAACAGGGATCCCATGGTCGCGCGTACTGTCTCGACGGCGAAAGGGTCCGTGCAGTCTCCAACAAGTATGATCCCGCTCGCTCCGACAGCGTCGACGGTGCGAATGATGGTGCCCAGGTTGCCCGGATCGCGCACCCGGTCGAGGGCCACCCAAACGGTGGAGTCCTGAGGACGGATGCTGTCTATCGGCATAAGCTTCTGCTCGTAGACGCCGACAACCATTTGCGGATTGTCCTTGCGCGTCATGGCCGCGAGCACGGCGGTATTGACCTCGAGGATCAGTGCTCCCCTGGCCTTTGCCGTTGCAGCCGCTTTTTGTGCAACTGGATGATCGCGGGCGTCCGGCCCCAGGACCAGGTACCGTACTTCCCATCCTGCATCGAGCGCGTCCGTCGCGAGCTTCAGGCCTTCCGCAACAAATAGACCCGATTGGGTGCGGTACTTGCGCTGGGAAACAAGGGCCTTGATTTCCTTTACGATAGGGTTCGAGTGGCTGGTGATCTGCTTGACCGCGCCCTGGCGTTTGGTCCTTGTCGTATCGTTCATCGGCTGCTCCACCGTGAGAACAGTGACGTGGAAAGGCAGCGCTTGCCGTTTTCTTCGCGAATGACAAGCTCGCCGGATTCCAGAAGGCCGCCCTGCTTTGATAGTTTCTCCGACATCAGTTCATGGATCGAGACGAAGCTGGATCGGATGGCATAGGCGGTGAGGATCATGAACAGGGCGTCCTTGTCGAGGAGCTGCTGGAGATCATCGAGCATCCCCGGCAGGCTCGAGTAAATGTCCCAGACCTCTCCCTTTGGTCCTCGCCCGTATTTGGGTGGATCCAGGATGATCCCGTCATACGTGTTACCCCGGCGGACTTCCCTGGCGACGAATTTCGAAGCATCTTCGCAGATCCAGCGGATCGGCAGATCATCCAGTCCTGAAAGCGCCTGGTTCTCGCGTGCATAAGCGATGGCCTTTTTCGATGCATCGACATGTGTGACATGCGCACCATCTGCCGCAGGCAGCAGGGAGGCGAGGCCGGTATAGCCAAACAGGTTCAGGATCTTGAGCTGCTTGCCAGGCTTGAGATCGGCTTCCTGTCTGATCTTCTCGCTCACCCAGTCCCAGTGTGCGGCTTGTTCCGGGAAGACACCGACATGCCGGAAGGACATGAAGCGGCCAACATAGCGCACGGGGCCATAGGCCATGTTCCATGTCTCGGCCACATTGCCGGAGAACTTCCAACGGCCTGGACCTTCCTCGTCCGTATCCCCGGTAAAGACTGCATTTGCCCGGTCCCAGACCGCTGGCTTGAGGCGTGGCGTTCCCATAGCCTGAGGCTCCGGGCGAATGATCGTATGCTGACCATAGCGCTCCAGCTTGCGTCCCTCTCCCATGTCGAGGAGGCGGTAGTCCTTCCAGCCTTCCGTCTCCAGGATCACCGGCCAGCGTTCGGCGGGCGGTTGCCCCTGTTTGGCAAAGGTGGTTGCTTCAGCGTTGTGGTGGGTGAGCGTATCCGCCAAGGTGCACTCTTTCTCGTCTCTTTTAATATCGCTTGACCTGATGGCATTATGCGCGAGGAGCGCGGCGGTCAACAAATGACGGTGCCTTTTTGCATGAAACTCCGTTCTAACGGTCAAATTGGACCTCGAACGCAGGAGGTCAGGTGAAAAGCTTTTGACAAGTACGCCGGGTTTTGTTCGAGTTGACGCAACTGCAGGCTGGGAACCTGCAACGAGGGAGGAATGCAGATGCGCTCGACAAACATGGCACTGACCCATGTGGACAGGGTCGCGACGACCGTGCAGGAAAGTGCGACAGCGACGTTGTCGCCCGTCGCAGCATCCTGGCGCCGGTCCATGGTTTATTACGGTCTCGATCCGGCACGCCGGTCACCTACCCGCCGTTTGTCTGGCCCGGAGCTCGACCGGGCGCGGGAGAAAAACGGAAATCTGCTCGAAGTGGCCAGGCCCAGCCTGGAGCGCCTCTACCAGACCGCGGGCACCGCAGGGTGTTGCGTCGTGCTGACAGATGCTGAGGGCGTCATTCTCCAGGCGAACAGTACCGCTGCGGACCGCCATCATTTTGCAGAATGGGGTCTTGCCGAAGGTGCGATCTGGAACGAGGCGAATGAGGGGACGAACGGCATTGGAACCTGCATTGCCGAAAAGAGACCCGTTGTCATCTTTCAGAACGAGCATTTTCGCGCGCAGAATATCGCGATGAGCTGCATGGGTGCACCGATCTACGATCCAAGCGGAGAGATCATTGCGGTTCTCGATGTCTCGAACTGCCGGAAAGATCTGACGCACTCGTTTGCCCAGGTTCTTGGCTCCGTGGTGACCGAGAGTGCCAGGTCCGTGGAAAGTGAGCTGTTCCAGCGCGCCTTTCAGGGAGCGCGGATCATTGTTGCCGAAGGGCACGGATCAAGCGGTGTAGCGCTGCTTGCCGTCGATGAAGATGATCTGGTCATTGGTGCAACCCGTCATGCGCGCCGACGCCTCGGCTTGTCTGGCGAGATCCTGCAGGCAATGCCATCGCTGCACGAGGTGATGGCAGGATTGAGAACCAGTCAGGATAGAGGCCGTGTCGAAAAGGGCGAGATCAGAAGGGCTTTGCTGCGCCGGCGCGGCAATGTCTCGGCTGCTGCTCGCGATCTTGGGATCAGCAGGGCAACCATGTACCGTCGCATGAACCAGCTGGGCATCCTGAGCGAGAACTGACGTCTCGCGTTATGGCAATGTCTCATCGGTGAGACACATTTGACAGATACTTGATGCTGGCGGCTTTGCGTTGCCTGCTGCGTTCGGGCAACCTGAAGCTAAAGGTGCGATCGACACCTGTGTATACGTGGCTTTGGGAGGAGCACCGTGACATCAGTTGAGAGCCGACATTTCATCGGGGCAGTGCGAAGGTACGGAAACCGTCTCGCGGTGACTGCGGTTTTCCCTCTTGCCTCGATTTTCCGTGATGCCTCTATTGCACGGCTCTACCACGATCGCTTTCGCAGCCTCGTCAAATCCTGCATTTCAGGCCCACTTTGCGGTTATGACTTTCAGTCCGCGGAAGCGACATCGAATTTACGAAAGGTCCCAGTATCATGGACATGAGCGGTGAATACAGGATCCCGGCATCCCGCGAGGCCGTGTGGGAAGCCCTGAACGATCCTGCAGTTCTCAAGGACTGTATCCCGGGATGCGAAGAACTCGAAAAGGTAAGCGACACGGAAATGACCGCCGCCGTGACGTCGAAGATCGGCCCGGTCAAGGCAAAGTTCAAGGGCGAGGTGAAGTTCGAGAACATCAATGCACCCGAGAGCTACACCATAGTGGGTGAAGGCAAGGGTGGCGTCGCCGGTTTTGCAAAAGGCGGAGCAGATGTGCACCTCGCCGAAGATGGCGGTGAGACCGTTCTAACCTACACCGCCAAGGCGCAGGTTGGTGGGAAACTCGCCCAGCTCGGCAGTCGGTTGATCGATTCCACCGCAAGAAAAATGGCTGATGAATTCTTCGGGAAATTCTCGGAGGTCGTTACGGAGCGCGCCGGTGCTGGCGGGTCGGGCGCCGAACTGGACCCGGGACTTGCCGAAGAGGCAAAGACCATCGCAATGGAAGACGCCCCTGCGCATCTGGCCGAAGCGATCGAGGATGTCGAGCATGCCATTGAAGACCGTGTGCACGATGTCGAGGAAAAGGTTGAAGTGGCTGCTGGCAAGGGCGCTTTTGGCGGCCCCGTTGTCTGGGGTCTGATTGCCCTAGCGGCAATCATTGCAATTCTGGCCGTGGTCAACTGACAGCCGCGTTCGGATGTGTTCTCCGTCCTTGCTGGAGCGATCAGCGAAGACGGTTGGAGCTTGAGGGAGTGAGAAATGACGACAGTGTCAATGACATTGAACGGCAAGAAGGTTTCGGCCCAGGTCGAAGACCGCACCTTGCTGGTCCATTACATCCGTGAGGCCCAGGGGCTGACCGGAACCCATGTGGGGTGTGACACATCCCAATGCGGCGCTTGCGTCGTCCATGTCGACGGCCGGGCAGTCAAGTCCTGTACGATGCTGGCAGCCCAGGCAAATGGTGCGCAGGTTACCACCGTCGAAGGATTGGCAAACGGCAATGAACTGCACCCTGTCCAGGCGGCGTTCCGCGAGCATCACGGTCTGCAGTGCGGCTTCTGCACGCCCGGCATGATCATGACCGCCGTGGACATGATCGAGCGCTACGGTGCGAACCTGGATGAAAAGACGATCCGCCACGAGCTGGAGGGCAACATCTGTCGCTGTACCGGCTACCACAACATCGTCAAGGCAATTAAGGCCGCCGCCGATCAGATGGCAGCCATGAAGACCGCAGCTGAATAGACGGTCAGACAAAGACATACAGAGACATCCATAGGGAACACCAGCTGTCTTGGGAGACACGCCATGGGAGTTGAAGGTATTGGGGCACGCGCCCTGAGAAAAGAAGACAAGCGCTTCATCACGGGAAAGGGGCGCTACACCGACGATATGGTCCTGCCACGCATGACCTACGCGGCATTCGTGCGCTCGCCGCATGCTCACGCCAAGATCAAGGGGATCGACGCAAGTGCTGCGCTCGACATGCCTGGCGTCGAGGCCGTTTTGACCGGCGAACAGCTTGTCGGTGATGGTATCGGCAACCTGATATGCGGCTGGATGATCCATTCCAAGGATGGATCGCCGATGAACATGGGTGCTTGGCGCGCCCTTGAGCCTGAAATCGTGCGCCATGTCGGTCAGGCAGTCGCTGTCGTGATCGCGGATACGCAGGGTCAGGCACGCGACGCTGCCGATGCGGTGGTGGTTGACTACGAAGAGCTGCCAGCAGTCGTTGATCCGATTGCTGCGATGGGCGCCGGAGCACCACAGCTTCATCCGGAAGCCTCAAGCAACCTGATTTATGACTGGGACATCGGAGATGAAGCGGCAACCAATGCTGCCTTCGACAATGCCGCACATGTCACGCGGATGGAGATCACCAACAACCGTCTGGTGCCGAACCCGATGGAGCCGCGTGCAGCGCTGGCCGACTATGACACGGCCGAAGAGCACTTCACGCTCTACACGACCTCGCAGAACCCGCATGTCGCTCGTCTTGTGTTGTCGGCATTTTACGCGGTCGCGCCCGAGAACAAGCTCCGTGTGATTGCGCCGGACGTTGGCGGCGGGTTCGGATCCAAGATCTTCATTTATCCGGAAGAGATCGTCGCGCTCTGGGCTTCCAAGCGGGTCGGCCGTCCGGTCAAGTGGGTCTCCGACCGCACCGAGGCCTTCCTGACGGACGCTCACGGCCGTGACCATCGCTCGACTGCCGAACTGGCCATCGACGCGAACAACAAGATCACCGGTTTCCGGGTGAAGACCGTGGCGAACCTCGGGGCCTACATGTCCCTGTTCTCCTCGTCGGTTCCGACTTACCTCTACGCGACGCTCCTGTCCGGGCAGTACGATATCCCGGCGATCCACTGCAACGTGAAGGCGGTCTACACAAACACGACGCCGGTCGATGCATATCGCGGGGCCGGCCGTCCCGAAGCGACCTTCCTGGTCGAACGGATGATGGAAACGGCAGCGCGTGAGCTTGGCATGTCGCCGGCGGAGTTCCGTCGCAAAAACTTCATCCGCTCGTTCCCGCATCAGACGCCGGTCATCATGTGCTATGACGCCGGCGACTATGATGCGACGCTCGATGCTGCGCTCAACGCCATCGACTATGCCGGCTTCCCGGCACGCAAGGCGGAAGCTGCTTCCCGTGGCAAGCTCCGCGGAATGGGCCTTTCCTGCTACATCGAAGCTTGTGGTATCGCTCCGTCCGCTGCCGTTGGCTCCCTTGGCGCTGGTGTCGGTCTCTGGGAATCTGCGGAAGTTCGGGTCAACCCGGTTGGAACCATCGAGGTCCTGACCGGATCACACAGCCACGGTCAGGGCCATGAGACGACCTTTGCCCAGCTGATTTCCGAGCGCTTCGGCGTTGACACGGACTCCGTCTCAATCGTTCACGGCGATACGGACAAGGTCCAGTTCGGCATGGGGACCTACGGCTCACGCTCTGGCGCTGTCGGCATGTCCGCCATCGTAAAGGCGCTGGACAAGGTCGAGGCCAAGGCCAAGAAGATCGCCGCCCACCTGATGGAAGCCGCCGAGGGCGACATCCAGATCGAGGGCGGTGAACTGAAGGTTGCCGGCACCGACAAGAAGTTGACCTTCACCGAAGTGGCGCTTGCCGCCTATACGGCCCACAACCTGCCTGAAGGCATGGAGCCGGGCCTGAAGGAAGGGGCGTTCTACGACCCGACGAACTTTACCTTCCCGGCAGGGACCTATGCCTGCGAGGTCGAGATCGATCCTGAAACCGGCAAGACGGAAATCGTCAACTTCGTTGCCGCCGATGACTTCGGCAAGATCATCAACCCGATGATTGTCGAGGGCCAGGTCCATGGCGGTTTGACGCAGGGCATCGGCCAGGCGCTTCTGGAAAACGCTGCCTACGACGAAAGCGGGCAGCTCCTGAGCGCGTCCTACATGGATTACGCGATGCCGCGTGCCGATGATGTGCCATCCTACCAGTTGCTGACGACGGAAACCGTCTGCCCGGGCAACCCGCTCGGCATGAAGGGCTGCGGCGAGGCCGGTGCGATCGGTTCGCCGCCAGCTGTCATCAACGCCATCACGGATGCGATCAACAACAATGACCTGTCCATGCCGGCGACACCTGAACGTGTCTGGCAGGCAAGCCGTTCCGGCATGCAGCAGGCAGCTGAATAAGGAGACCTAGTGACATGTATGAAACATCCTATCATCGTGCCGGGTCTGTCGCGGAAGCCACGTCCCTGATGGCCAAGGCCGACGACGGCAAGTTTCTTTCCGGCGGCCAGACGCTCATTCCGACTATGAAGCAGCGTCTCGCGGCACCGAGCGATCTGATCGATCTGCGCAACATCGAAGAGATGAAGGGAATTTCGGAAGATGGTGCTTCCGTGACCGTCGGTGCGGCAACATCCCACTATGATGTTGCCACTTCGGATGGTGTGAAACGCCTGATCCCGGGTCTTGCCTCTCTGGCGGCAGGGATCGGCGATCCGGCGGTGCGCCACATGGGCACCATCGGTGGCTCCATCGCCAACAATGATCCGGCGGCCGATTACCCGTCCGGTCTGGTCGCTCTCGGGGCAACCGTGAACACCAACAAGCGCAGCCTGGCGGCCGAAGACTTCTTCACCGGCATGTTCGAAACCGCTCTGGAAGAAGACGAGATTGTCACCTCTGTTGTATTTCCGATCCCGCAAAAGAGCGCCTACGCGAAGTATCCGAACCCGGCCTCCCGCTATGCCATGGCGGGTGTCTTCGTTGCCAAGGCAAAGGACGGCTCTGTTCGTGTTGCCGTGACGGGTGCTGGACAGGACGGTGTCTTCCGTGTCTCCGAGATGGAAAGCGCATTGTCCGGAAACTGGTCGCATGACGCCGTTGCGGGGATCTCGATCAGTTCGGCAGATCTGCTGTCTGACATCCACGGCTCTGCCGAATACCGTGCGAACCTCGTGACAGTCATGGCAAAGCGGGCAGTAGCCGCGGCTGGCTGATCGTTTTTGGCACCAGTCATCGAACTAAAAAGGGGCGGCCGATTTGGCCGCCCCTTTCGTATTCGATTGTCCTGTTTGATCAGGCCGCGGCTACGTCGCGCAGGAAGCGCTCGACTTCGTCCTTCAGGCGGTCGGTCTTGGTCGACAGTTCGCCGGACGCAGAGAGCACCATGTCGGCGGATTGGGTCGTCTGGTCGACGGCCTGCGAGAGCTCGGACATGTTGCCGGAGACAAGTGTCGTCCCTTGTGCCGCCCGTTGGACGTTCTGAGAGATCTCGGTCGTGGCAGCGCCCTGCTGTTCGACAGCTGCGGCGATGGTCGCCGTGTAGTTGTCGACCTCTTCCATGATCTCGGTGATCTCGGCAATCGCCTGGGCGGATTCATGAGTCGCACCCTGGATTGCGGCAATCTGGCTGGAGATCTCTTCAGTTGCCTTGGACGTCTGCGTCGCGAGCTCCTTGACCTCTGCAGCAACGACTGCGAAGCCCTTGCCAGCCTCGCCGGCGCGAGCAGCCTCGATAGTCGCATTGAGGGCAAGCAGGTTCGTCTGCTCGGCAATCGCCTGGATCAGGACGATGACCTCACCGATCTTGCCTGCGGACGCAGCAAGCCCTTCAACCTTTTCGTTCGTTGCCCGGGTGCCGATTGTGGCACGACCGACGACCTCAGTGGTCTGGGAAACCTGACGCGAAATCTCGCCGATTGAGGCGGCCAGCTCTTCCGCAGCGCTGGCTACGGTCTGGACGTTCTGGGTTGCCTCATCCGATGCATTCAGGGTCTGTGATGCGTGACCTGAGCTTTCTCGGGCGATCTCAGTCAGACTCTGTGCTGTTTTGTCGAGGCTTTCCGCCGTTTCGCCGACAGATGTCAGAACCTCTGATGCGGCTGCCCTGAAGTTGGTGATGAGGGCGTCGATGGTCTGCTGTCTGGCAACTCGGCCTTCTTCCTCGCGAGCGCTCTCAGCCTGCAGGCGTGCGCGCTCAACAGCATTGTTCCGGAAGACCTGTACCGTGCGGCTCATGTCACCGATTTCGTCGCCGCGATCGGTGCCAATGATGTCGACGTCCGTATTGCCTTCCGCAAGTTCGGACATGATTGCGGTTGTCCGCTGAATTGGCTTGGTCACCGCCAGGTTCAAAGAGTAGGCAAGGCCTGCACCCACTGCGATCGCTATGATCAGGGCAGAGGCGATCACGACCATGGCCTGCTGGCTCGAAGCTGCTGCCTGTGCCGACTGATCGGAAGAGATCTGCCCGACCCGGCTAGCAACGTCCGACGAAAGAGTGGACATGATGTCTGTCTGACGCGCAGCTTCTTTCTTTGCTTCCACAATGCCGGTGAACCCGGCCTTGAATGCATTGATTGCCTCTTCTGCTGCCTTCACCTCTTTGACAATGGTTGGGAAGGCCTGTGCCTGATCCTTAAGCTGGAGTTCGGTCGAGATGACTTCTTCAAGCTGCATCATGACGCCTGAGCCGTCCAGGATGGCGGCGTTGTTGAGGAACTCTATGGTCGAGGCCTTGACGTTTAGTGCACCTGCGTTCAAGGCCGCTGCTTTCCGGGAAATATCTTCAACACGGCGCAGACGATCTGATGCTTCTGCAGCGATGGCTTGGACCTTGCTGACTGCAGCGGTGGTCTTGTCACGAACAGCAGTTGCGTTGTCTGACAGAGCCGTGATCGCGTCCTTGACCTCGACCTTGAGCGAATACAGCGCCATGAAGTCGGTTGTGGACATGAGCTTATCGATCTTGGTAGCCAAGTCAGCGGCAGCGTCGGCAAGCTGGTTCAGCTCATCAGCAGTGATACCTTCGATCTGGGCCGATTTGAGAATATCGGCATTGGCGTAAAGCTCGTCAGCGCGTGCTTTGGCTTCCTGCATCTTCGGGCCGGAAGTCGAGTTGCCAGCCTCGTTGTAAAGGTTCTGCACAATCACTGCGCCTTCACCCATGGCAGCTGCGATTTGGCCGACCTTTGACGCGTTCTCTTGCGTTTCCTTCGCAAGATCTGCTGCATGTACCGCTTCAGCGCGTACCTTGTTGACCTGACCGTCAACGGCGATTGCCACTGCACCAAGGTTGGCGAGCGCGGTGTTGACCTCTGTCTGGGAGCTGTCGCGCTTGTCCAGAGCGTCGGTCAGGTCGAGGAATGTGCTGCGCAGGCCCTCTACAGCCGACGATGCTTCGGCAACGCTCTGCTCGGCAGTAGCGTCTCCGCCTACAGATTTTTTGAGGGTATTCAGTTCTGCGTTGAGGCCAACGATCGCATTGACAGTACTTTCCTTGGAAGCACCGTCGCGTGAGCGCAGGTGCTCGGCGCTCAGGTTGGTTGCGTTCTGAAGCTTGGCACTTACCTTCATTGCCTGATCGGCGCTTTCGAAACGGTTCGCAAGACCGTTGACTGCGAATGCGCCAACCGCTCCGACGATGCCGGTGAGAAGAAGGACCGCAGCAAATCCGCCGCCGAGTTTAAGGCCGATCCGCACGTTGTTAAATGTGCTCAGTATTTTCGACATTTGATGTTCCCGCCCTCAGCCGCTTGGGTAGCAGGCTTTCGTATGATGATCGAAATACTAAGGGCGATGTATAAATCTCAGGTAAACCGCCGAAAATCGAATTTGCTATAATTTACAAGGGGCGGCACTCAAAGAAGAGGGCTTTTTATCAGGAGTTTGTATTATTAGTATACTTATGAAAAATCATAAAGCTAACTTAGCGTCAATTTTTGTCAGCCCGCGCCGGTTGAGCGGTGCGGGCCGTCGGTTCATCGACCGGTGGGGCCGTTACCGCTTGGCTCGGAGTGGAGGCTCGCCCCTAAACATGCTGCCCGCCGTTGATATGGATTTCCGACCCAGTCACATAGGATGATGGCGACGTGCACAGGAAGTGGATCGTGTCGGCGACTTCGTCGGGACGGCCCAGCCTGCGGAGAGGGATATCCTCGATCAGTTTCTCCGTTCCGGGAGATAGGATCGAGGTATCTATTTCACCGGGGGCGATTGCGTTGACACGGATGCCGTGGGGGCCGAAGTCGGCCGCCATTTCCCGTGTTAGTGCAGATAGTGCGGCCTTGGAGGTAGCATATGCGGTGCCCGCAAATGGATGGACCCGCGATCCCGCAATCGAGGTGACGTTGACGATCGAGCCGCCGGCGTTTTTCAGTTCGTTGAACAACCCGCGGCCGAGCATGATTGGTGCGAAGAAGTTTACCTGGAACACATGCCGCCAAGTGTGCATAGGCGTCGTGATGGAATCCAGCCGCGCTCCCCCATCGCCCTTCGGGCTGATGCCCGCGTTGTTGACGAGTGCGTGCAACTTCGATCCATGCGGCTCAAGGCGCTTGCGCATTTCCTGGACAGCAAAGCCGAGATTCTCAGGATCCGACAGATCGACCTGAATGTGATCTTCCGGTCCCATCGGCCATGGGCATTTGTCGGAAAAGGCATGGCGGGAACAGGTGATGACACGCCAGCCAGCAGCAGAGAAGCGTTTGACCGTGGCATGGCCAATTCCGCGGCTGGCGCCCGTCAGGACTATCGTGCGCCGTTCGTCAATCGTGCTCTTATCGGTCATGCGGATTGCCTTGGTCTGCTGTTTTCGTGTAGAGAAAGGAAACTTGAGTGAATGGGTTCACTTTAATTGGTGCGTCCGGACCCATCTATGACAGATTAAACGAGAAGACGAAACGCCGCGGGCCATCTGAATGATCATCTGTTCGTGCAATGTGTTGTCAGACAAGCAACTCCGCAAGGCGGCCGAGGAAATGCGGGCGGATCCGAATGGCAAGGTTCCAACTCCCGGAGCTGTGTTCCGTCATCTAGGGTGTCGTCCTCGCTGCGGCAATTGCTTTCCGTCCGTAATCGATGTCATTCATGATACGACTGCTGACAATCAGGATCAGCAGCCATCTCGGACCTGCTGTCGACTGAAGGTTGCTGCGGCAGGCTGAATTCATGCCTGTGATCATCGAGAGGGCGGAATGAAGGGCGACACGCGGGTTATCGAGTATCTCAACAAGGCACTTCGCCACGAGTTGACGGCGGTCAATCAATATTGGTTGCATTCACGCATGCTCGAGGACTGGGGTTACCATCGGATAGCCCGAAAGGAACGCGAGGAATCGCTTGAGGAGCGTGATCACGCGGACCAACTGATCGACCGTATCCTTTTCCTTGAAGGATATCCGAACCTTCAGGTGCTCGATCATCTGCGCATAGGGTCATCGCTCAAGGACTGCATTGAGTGTGATCTTGCGGGAGAATACTCGGCGCGGGCGCTCTATCACGAAGCACGGCAGGTCTGCAGTGAAGCGGGCGATGTGGTGTCGATGAAACTGTTCGAAAGTCTCCTTGCTGATGAGGAAAGTCACATCGACTTCTTGGAAACGCAGCTGCAGTTGATCGAGATGATCGGCATAGATTCTTATTCCCAGCTGCAGGCTGTGCCCGCAGACAGTTCGTTGCCGGCGTGAATACGCTGAACTCCTGTCGCTGATATCAACTCAAAAGCTGTCAAATACGTTCGGGTCCTCAGCGGCTCGTAGCCCGGCTGCAGCCGTACTGTTCACTCCGGAAATGACATGCCTGGCGGCCCGGAAAAAATCCTCATACGCCTCCGAAAAAGGCGTGTAGCGCTTGCGAAGTTTCCACTTGGTAAACTCCTCGGGTGTTCGCTGCACGGAATTTGCCTCGTGCAGATCGTTGTAGAATACATCAATGTCGCTTGAAAGAATGGCGAGCGAATTCATTTCAAGCTGACCGGTCGCAATCGTTTCCTCGACGACCGGCACAAGCTGGTCCAGACCAAGATCTGCTATCGCTGTAAGCCAACCGGTCCAAAGGAAGCTGTCGGCAGGCAGGCCGCCGTCCTTGGGAAAGGATCGCAGCATCTTTGTAGCTTCGACGCGGGAAACCTCACCCATCAGGGCGAGATAGGTCCAGCAACGCAGGAACGCCTCGCGTACCAGCCAGTCGTGCTGTCGAGATATGGCAATGTTCCAGCAACGCCCTGCCTGGGCGTGTGCCGTCGACATCAAGACCTGCGGAATGGTGTCGGCGACGGAGTCTCCAAGGAACTCCCCGACCGTTTGGCTGTGTTGCGTCATAACGCCAATCAGCGGCGGAAAAGTCTCAGCGACCCTCAGGGCGGCCAGAATGTGGATGCCTAAGTACAAGGTACGTTCTTCATCCTGTGAAAGAGGCAGACCGCGCGATTTGCGCTCAAGCAACAGGAGGAAGAGGGGTACACAGTCGTCGGGTGCACAAAGGCATTGGGAGACACACGTCCACGGAAACCGGGTGCGTTCGGACAGACTGGCGATGATGTGGTGCCGGTTCATGAGACCCCCGCATCGGATTATGTGGCTTTTCTGCCAATTATCCAACCGGCCTTTGTCAAAAATGCGGATCAGCTTGTTGCGCGTTTGGTTCTGTTGGTCGCCTGGGCGGCCGTTGGGTCGTCGGGCCAGGGATGCTTCGGATACCGACCCTTCATTTCGCTTTTGACGTCAGTCCAGGATCCGGCCCAGAAACCGGGGAGGTCCCGGGTGATCTGAAGTGGGCGCTGGGCCGGCGAGAGAAGTTGAAGGGTCAGCGGGATGCGGCCGTCGCAAATTGCGGGATGGCTGGTTAGGCCGAAGAGTTCCTGAACCCGGATCGCGATTGTGGGTCCGTTCTGCGATCCGTAATCGATCGGAACCCGCGAGCCAGTCGGTGCCGTGAAATGCGACGGCGCCAGTCGATCGAGGCGTTGGCCGATATCATATGGCAGAAGAGCCGCCAGAGCATTGCCCAGACAGACGGCGTCGATGCTGCCGACGGCCTGCTTCCCCGCGATGAACGGTCCGAGCCAGTCGGGCAACGATGCTTGCAGCGCCAGGTCTGAGACATCTGGAAGCTCTGGCTCGCCAGTTTGCCGCAAATAGGATACCCGATCTCGTAGCCTGAGCTGGTCGTTCGTCCAAGGCAGCCGGGCAATCCCGCGCCTCTGTACCTCGCCCAACACCGCCCGCTCGATGGCAGCTTGATCCGGCTTGGATATCTGGCGCGAGTCAAGTTCCACACTGCCAAGTCGGCGAACACGACGAGCGCGGACAATGCCGTCTTTCTCCAGTGTCACGACATCTTCCTCAACGATGTCGTTGGCGAATTGCTCTTCTATCTCTTCGCGCGATATCGGTGCGCAAAGAAGAATTCGCCCGTTGGCGGCACTGCCCTGAATATCGGCGACTACCAGAAATGCTGCACCTGCAAGCGAGTGCTCCTCTGGCAGGACCGCTCCGCGGCCGTTGGCGAGACGGAACCGGCCACGCGGCCCTCGAGCCTGTGCGATCCGGTCGGGGTAGGCCATGGCAAGCAACCAGCCGGCATCCTCGGGCTCGCAAATACCTGCCTTCCCTCCGGTCAGTCGAAGCCAACGCTCTGCCATCGAGCGCGTGTCGGCCGCACGACGGGATTGATCATTTCTAAGACGGCGCAGCTGGTCGCGTAGATCCGCATCACGTCCACCGACGCCCGGATCCGACAGGAGGGCTGCCAGGTAGGTGGCGGTCAGGCCTGCGCCCCTGGTTGCACCAGCATCGACCATGTGGGCGAGTCGTGGTGCAAGGGGGAGCTTGCGAAGGCGTTTGCCCTGGTCAGTCAGTTGATTGCGCTCGTCGAAGGCATGTAGCGCGCGCAGGAGTGCCTGCGCCTCTTCCCATGCTCCGGATGGAGGTTGATCCATCAATGAAAGCTGCGTTGGACCCGATGCACCCCATGCTGCAAGGTTGAGTGCCAGCGAAGACAGGTCGGCCTCAAGAATTTCCGGCGCTTCATGAGCAGGAAGGGCAGCCGTTTGCGGTTCATCCCATAGCCGGTAGCAGACCCCTGGCTCAGTTCGCCCGGCACGGCCACGACGTTGGTCGGCAGAAGCTCGCGAAACCCTCACGGTTTCCAGACGTGTCAGACCTGTCTGGGGCTCGTACTTGGGAACGCGCGCCAACCCTGCATCGATGACGACACGCACGCCTTCAATGGTGAGAGAGGTCTGGGCGATAGATGTTGCGAGCACGACCTTGCGGAGGCCTGACGGAGCAGGGCGTATAGCGGCGTCCTGTGCCTTGCCGTCAAGCGCTCCGTAAAGTGGAGCAATGACGCAATTGTCGGGAACGACATCTTGAAGCAAGGTAGCAGCGCGTCGGATTTCGCCCTGTCCGGGTAGGAAGACAAGGATCGAGCCGGTTTCCTCCCGAAGAGCTTTCTGAACGGCTCCGGCGACCTCGACCTCGATCCTCTCGTTAGGACGCCGTCCCAGGTAGCGCGTCTCGACTTGATAGCTGCGGCCCCTGCTCTCGATCACCGGGCAGTTGGCGAGTAGTTTTGAGACCGCAGCGGCATTGATCGTTGCGGACATCGGAACCAGCTTGAGATCGTCGCGAAATGCCCCTTGGACATCAAGTGCCAAGGCCAGGCCCAGATCTCCGTCAAGTGACCGCTCGTGGAACTCATCGAAGAGGATGCAGGAAACCCCCGAAAGCTCCGGGTCGTCGAGGATCATCCGCGTGAAAACACCCTCGGTTACGACTTCGATGCGTGTGGCGGCGCTGATCTTGGTGTCCATCCGGACCCTGTAACCGACGGTCTGACCGACTCTCTCTCCGAGTTCCTCTGCCATTCTGCGAGCAGCAGCTCTGGCTGCAAGCCGGCGGGGTTCCAGCATCAGGATTTTTCCGTCGCCGCGCCAGGGCGCGTCCAGTAGCGCCAGTGGAACCCGAGTGGTTTTGCCTGCGCCAGGTTCAGCAACGATCACAGCGTTGGGCCCGCCCTCCAGTGCATGGCAGATGTCGCCTAGCACAGCGTCGATTGGAACGGCTGAGGCGAAGGTACGGCGTGTCATTTGGGGTCAGCTGGCTGCCGACAATACGTCTTCCCTGCGCCAGCGACGGCCAGACATGTCGACAGCGAACTGGTCCGGGGTCCGCGCAAAGGATGCGAGTCCTTCAAGGGCAGGGTTAGGATGGCGCACAATGTAGGTCGGGATCGAGCGCATGAGCGCTTCGTGGGGGGCCTTGGCTTCGAAGGCTGCGCGGAAAGAGCCATCCGTCAGGAAACGGGCGATGCGTGGAGTAACGCCACCGGTCAGGTAGACCCCACCTCTTGCCAGCAGGGAGAGGGCAAAGTCCCCGGCGACACGGCCCAGTGCACGCGCAAATACCTCAAGCGTCCTTACTGCGACAGGGTCGTTGGCTTCGGCAGCCGTCGTCACATCCGAGGCCGTGCTGAAAACCCGCTCGTCGCCCATCGCAAGGCAGACGCCGCGGGCGAGGCGCGGAAGACCAGTTCCACTCAGGATCTGCTCGGCCCCCAATCGACCGCCGACGCGCTCAATATGCTGGAAGACCTCGAAGTCGTCGTCCGTCACTGGACCGATCTCGACATGGCCGCCTTCCCCGGGAACAGGAATCCAAGTGTTGGCTGCGTGGATCATTGCTGCAGCTCCAAGACCCGTTCCAGGACCGAGAACGAATTTGGTGGAGGCCGGGCGAGGCGTTCCGACGCCGATCTGCTCGATGTCGTCGCCCTGCAAGCCGGGCAGCGCCAGGGCCTGGGCTTCGAAGTCGTTCACGACGATCACTTCATCCAGGTTTAGGTCATCGATGAGCTTCAGGGGTTCGATTACCCAGGAAGCGTTGGTCAATGGGATCTTGTCTCCCGTGACCGGACCGGCGACCGCGATGATGGCGGTGCGTGGATGCTTGGCGGAAGTCTGAGTCAGGATGGAGCGAATTGCGCCGGAAATATCGACGTGGTCCGCCGTTGCCGTTGCGCCGCACAGGAGTGTTTCAGCCTGCGGGCCTTCGACAAGCGCAAACCGCGCGTTTGTACCCCCGATATCAGCAACGAGGATAGGGTACTTGAACGTGTTTGCGGGCTGGTTGGGAAGGCTCATTAGCTGGATACGCTGACTTCAGGAGTTGTGGACGTCGTTTTTAAACCGGTTAGGCGCGCTGAGCGAAGCAGAATTTCGGCTGTCGACAGATTGAGTGCCATTGGAAGGTCGTAAACCAGCGCAAGGCGCATCAGTGCTTTGACATCCACGTCGTGCGGCATCGGAGAAAGTGGATCGACAAAGAAGAAGAGTCCTTGCAGCCGACCCTCGGCGATCATCGCGCCAATCTGCTGGTCTCCGCCCAGCGGGCCGCTTTTCAAAGGGGTGATATCAAGGGACGGACAACGCGCGGCGATCCGGCCGCCGGTGGTACCTGTTGCAACGAGGCGAAATCCCGCGAGCTTGTCGGTGTTTCGTGCCGCAAATTCGACCATGGCGTCTTTCTTCGCGTCATGAGCGACAAGTGCAAGGGTAGGGCGCGTCGACATGAAGTGTCCTCTGATCGGGCTGGAGTCGAAAACCGGATCAGAAGTAGCGGCATTTTTGACCTTTCGTAAAGGTGGTGCCTTGAGAAGTTTGCTCCTAGGCAGTTTTGAAGGAGTGAGCGCGGCGGACTGCGCTTTCGATTTTGGCGCCGGATCGAGGCCAGGATCCGGAAGCGGGGGCTGTTCGTGGCGATGCTCGGGCCGACCCGAGGGCGTTTCCCCTGATTTCTTGTCAGTCGAACATGGAGCAGCGGACCGGCTTGCGTGCCGACACGCGATGGACTTGCGGCTGTTCGAAGCTCAATCCGGCAATTTCCATGACCAGCTTCATTCGAATGGCATCTGCGAAGCCTTCCTTCGAACGAACGGGAATCGCGAACGAGCCGGGACCGCCGATCACGCAATCCTCGTAGTAATGGTCGAGGTTGAGCATCGCCTGCCAGGTATTGGTGTTTGCCTTCATCATCAGCGGGAGACCGTTGATGGTGATGCCGGACATCAGCATCTTGTCACGAGCCTGAGTTACTGAGCCGCCCTGGTTGTTCGGGCCGTCCCCGGAAATATCGATGACCTGACGAAGGCCCTGATACTGGTTGTTGCGGATCAGGTCGACCGATTTTGTAAGGGCGGAAGATATGGAAGTCCGTTGCACCTGGCGAAGGGGGGCTTCGGCAATCCTTGTGGCAAAGGCCTCGGCGGAAGCCTTGTCCTCGATAACGGTCCATTCGGCGACCATGAAGTGCTCGTCGACTCCGCCCCACTCCATGTATGTGACTGCAATCTTGCCGATCGGGCCGTATTTCACGGCCTCCAGGACTTCGGGGGATGTTATTGCGGAAACATACCCTGCCCGTTGCACCTCCTGCTCTTCAGTGTCCATTGATTGCGAGATGTCGACGGCCAGAACAAGCTCGACGTCCACCTCGCCGGCCGGATCATAGCTGTAGGCGAGGCTGCTCTGCCCTGCGAGAGAAAAATCCCTCGCAAACGTCATTGTCGGTGTCGTCGTGGAGACAAGGCCGGCAAGCATCGACGCGCCGGCAACGCAAACTGTTAAATTCAGTATATCGAGACGCATGACTTGAACTCCTCTTGAATGCCTCAAGGGCTGAGATGTCACGTCTCCCCATGTGTTATATTCGGACGAAATTCTTAGCGCTTCGTTCCTCGTGAAAATAACGGATAAAAACCTCCTGATGCGGTTGCACTATTTGGGAATACTGATCTCCCGAAAAGATATACTGAATCAATATTGCCGTGCCGCCTAGGGGGGATGGTGCACGCAGTGCGCTTCGTCCACAGGGTGGAGCCATGTGCTTCAATTTTTAGATGAATTGGAAACGGTGCCAGCCTCGCGTCCTATCCGCGGAGCTGAGAATGGACGCCAACGCCTGCTGTTTGAGCAATGCGGCGCCAAACAAGCACAAAGGAGTCGCAACGGCGGTTTTTTCGGGTTTTGATGCTTGACGGAGAGGGGATGTCCGGGCAAACATCTGAATAAATTCTCAGCCCATGAAGAATTTTTCGGTAGCCGCACTTGAGTTGCCAAAAGCTGGCAATGTGTTGTTACAGCCGCCTTGGTTACGGTACGCCTTGTGCGCTCGGGCTGTACGGTTTTCTGACTCGGCAAGAGTCGCAAATTCGAAGGGTGGCGTTTCGCCAATGCAGGCACGCGACGACGACTGGACCACGTATCTTGCCATCAGGGCGGCATGGCTTTCGTTCGTCGGTGGCCGCACCCAGGGTGAGATCGCTGCTCAGCTCGGCATTTCTCCGGCGAAGGTTCACCGTCTTATCGCCCATGCGCAGAAGGCTGGTTACGTCAAGTTTCAGGTCGACGGACGTCCGCTGGAGTGTCTCGAGCTGGAAGATTGGGTTTGCCGGGAGTTCGGGCTGCGCAGCTGCGTGATTGCGCCCGATCTTGGGGCCGGCGACCAGGAAAGCGCAATCCGTGCGGTGTCCTCCGCCGGTGCTCAGGTCCTCTCCGGAATTATCAGCTCGACCAATGTTCGCCGTGTCGGGGTCGGTATGGGCCGGACATTGAAGGCGACGGTCGAGGAAATGGCGAGTTTGTCCCGCCCCGATCTGGAGGTCATGTCCATCTGCGGATCCCTGACGCGGACCCTTGCAGCCAACCCATTCGATGTTGTGCAGCTTCTGCAGGGCCGAACAGGAGGTGAGGGCTATTACCTGCCTGTGCCGTATTTCGCCGAAACGCTGGAAGAGAAAGAGGTGTTTCTCGGACAGCGCAGCGTTCAGGATCTTCTGGGCCGTGCACGTCAGGCCGACGTTTTTATCGTCGGCATTGGTTCGGTCGAAGAGGAAGGTCACCTGATCCAGCGCGGCATGATCACGAAGGAAGAGCAGGACGAACTGAACCAGAGTGGCGCTGTCTGCGACCTTATGGGAAGGTTCCTGACGATGGATGGAAAAATTGCTTCCGTTCAGCTCGGCAACCGGGCTGTCGGTCTTCATTTCAACGAGATCGAGGGAAGCCGTCTGATTGCGCTGGTGGGCGGAGAAAGCAAGGTCGATGCGACCCTTGCCGCTCTGCGTGCCGGTGTCATTACCGATCTGATAGCCGATGAAACCCTGGGAAGGGCTTTGCGGGATCGGGCCGGTCTGAAGTTGGCGCATTCTGCTTGAAGGCAGGGCGTCTTGAGGGGAAGTAATCGAGGGGCCGCCCTTCCGGGCGGTTCATAGTCTCGGAGGATAAACGAGTGAAGAAGCTCCTGACGATTGGCGCCGCCGTTGCCGGCATGGCGTTTTCCGCAGCCGCCGGTGCGGCCGACATCAACCCGGCGGTTCTCTATGACCTGGGTGGCAAGTTCGACAAGTCGTTCAACGAAGCGGCCTATACCGGTGCAGAAAAGTTCACTGCAGACACCGGTGTCGCCTACCGCGACTTCGAAATCCAGAACGACAGCCAGCGCGAGCAGGCTCTGCGCAACTTCGCCAAGCGCGGCCAGAGCCCGATTGTTGCCATCGGCTTCTCCCAGGCAAATGCCGTAGAGAAGGTCGCCAAGGAATTCCCGGACATCCAGTTTGCCATCGTCGACATGGTCGTTGACCTGCCGAACGTCCGTTCCATCGTCTTCAAGGAGCATGAAGGCTCTTACATCGTCGGCATGCTTGCTGCGATGGCTTCCGAAACCGGCAAGGTCGGCTTCATCGGCGGCATGGACATTCCGCTCATCCGCAAGTTCGCTTGCGGCTACAAGCAGGGCGTGCTTGCAGCAAACGACAAGGCTGAAGTCTTCGAGAACATGACCGGCACCACCGGTGCGGCATGGAACGACCCGGTCAAGGGCGGCGAACTCGCCAAGTCCCAGTTCGACCGCGGTGCGGACGTCGTCTATCACGCAGCTGGCGGCACCGGCATCGGTGTTCTGCAGGCGGCAGCTGACGCCGGCAAGCTGGGCATCGGCGTTGACTCCAACCAGAACGGCCTGCACGCAGGTTCGGTTCTGACCTCAATGCTGAAGCGTGTCGACGTCGCCGTCTACAAGGCTTTCGAAGACGCCAAGAACGATGCCTGGACCTCTGGCTTCGAAGTTCTCGGCCTTGCTGAAGGTGGTGTTGACTGGGCTCTCGATGAGAACAACGCCAAGCTGGTCTCCGATGAAATGAAGGCAGCCGTCGACCAGGCAAAGGCTGACATCATCTCCGGCAAGATCGCCGTTCACGACTACATGGCTGATCAGAACTGCCCGTTCTGATCCCCATGAATTGCCCGCGCGCGGCGTTGAGAGCTGCGCGTGGGTTTTTTGATTTGGGTACGTGTCCACCCCGGGGGCGGCGGTGGCCCTGTTCATCGACCCGGCCGGAACTGGCGAAGTCGGACTGAACATGAACGTGCCAGCATCTTCGAGCGAGGGCTCCCTGATGACGCCTGCCATTGAGCTGCGGAAAATAAACAAGAGCTTCGGGCCTGTTCACGCCAACAAGAACATCGATCTTGTTGTGAAGAAGGGCTCGATTCACGGCATCATCGGCGAGAACGGCGCGGGCAAGTCCACGCTCATGTCGATCCTCTACGGGTTTTACCAGGCGGATCGCGGCGTCATTCTCGTGGATGGCAAGACCGTCTCCATCTCCGATTCCAAGACGGCGATCTCGCTTGGGATCGGCATGGTTCATCAGCATTTCATGCTGGTCGACAATTTCTCCGTCCTTGAAAACGTCATCCTGGGAGCAGAAGGCGGCGCACGCCTGGCCGGGGGCGTGGACGCAGCGCGCAGGGAACTTAAGCGTCTGGAAGACGACTATGAGCTGCGCGTGGATCCCGATGCGCTTATCCAGGACCTGCCCGTCGGGCTTCAGCAGCGCGTTGAAATCCTCAAGGCGCTTTTCCGTGGCGCGGACATTCTCATTCTCGATGAACCGACCGGTGTTCTGACACCGGCCGAAGCCGATCACCTTTTCAAGATCCTCGAGGTGCTCAAGAACGAGGGCAAGACGGTCCTGCTGATCACGCACAAGCTCCGCGAGATCATGGCGATCACCGATACGGTGTCGGTCATGCGGCGAGGCGAGATGGTCGCAACGCGACAGACCGCGGAAACCTCCATGGAAGAGCTTGCCGAACTCATGGTCGGCCGAAGCGTCTTGCTGCATGTCGACAAGAAACCGGCAACGCCCACGGACAAGGTTCTCGTTGTCGATGGCTTGAGCGTGACCGACAGCCGAGGCGTCCAGGTCGTCAAGAATGTCTCCTTTAACGTGCGTGCCGGCGAGATCGTCGGTATTGCTGGCGTCTCGGGCAATGGTCAGTCGGAACTGCTTGAAACCCTGTCCGGCATTCGGCCGGCCGACGGCGGAACGATCTGGATCGACGGCAAGATGATCGATCTCGCGAAGCAGGACATCGACCCGGCAGGCATGCGCGAGCGGAATATGGGTCATGTTCCCGAAGACCGGCATCGCATGGGATTGGTGACGAGTTTCGCCGAATATGAGAACGCGATCCTCGGCTATCACAACGACTCGAAGTATTCGAAGGGCATGTTCCTCGACATAGCCGGAATTCGGGAAACCGCCAGCGCAGAGATAGCGCAATATGACATCCGCCCGCCCAATCCGATGTTGAAGACGGCGAATTTCTCGGGCGGCAATCAGCAGAAGATTGTCCTGGCGCGTGAGATCGAGCGCGATCCGGAAATCCTGCTCGTCGGACAGCCGACGCGCGGCGTCGATATCGGCGCAATCGAATTCATTCACAAACGTCTGATCGAGCTGCGCGACGCGGGCAAGGGCATTCTGCTGGTGTCGGTCGAACTCGATGAAATCCGCTCACTGGCAGACCGCGTCCTGGTCATGTTCGACGGAGCCATCGTTGGAGAACGTGCTCCGGATGCGGATGAAGGCGAGCTCGGCCTCCTGATGGCGGGTGTTCATGGAGAAACGGTATGAGTGCGGGTCAACTGCCGCGTTGGGTTGATTTTGGCCTGATCCCGGCTATCAACCTGATTGCCGCCTTCCTTGTGTCGGGACTCGTCGTTCTTCTGATTGGTGAAAACCCGTTGGAAGCGGTCGAAATCCTTCTCTGGGGGTCTCTTGGCTATGGTGAAGGCATCGGCTTCACTTTGTTCAATGCCACGAGCTTCATCTTCACCGGTCTTGCTGTGGCCGTGGCTTTCCATGCCGGCCTGTTCAACATCGGCGGTGAAGGGCAAGCCTATGTCGGCGGGCTGGGTGTTGCCTTCGCCTGTCTGATGCTCGACCAGTATGTTCCCTGGTGGGTGACGGTTCCTTTCGCCGTCGCCGGTGGGGCGCTCTTCGGCGCCGCATGGGCCTTCATTCCCGCCTGGCTTCAGGCAACGCGCGGCAGCCATATCGTCATCACGACGATCATGTTCAACTTCATCGGTGCCGCGCTGATGGGCTACCTGCTTGTGGACGTCATTTCCAAGCCGGGGTCCATGCAGCCTGAGACCAGGACCTTTGAAGAGGGTGGGCGTCTGCCCCTACTTGACACCTTCCTGCCTGGCGAGTTCTTCGGCACTTCGCAGGTGAACTTGTCCCTGATAATCGCGCTTTTGTGCTGCGTGTTCATCTGGGCGCTGATCTGGCGCACCAGGTTGGGCTACGAAATCCGCACTTTCGGGGCCAATCCGACAGCTGCCGTCTATGCCGGTATTTCTCCGGTCCGCATCATCATCGTCACGATGCTGATTTCGGGCGGACTGGCCGGCCTTATGGCGATCAACGAGATCATGGGGGCGCAGCACCGTCTGTTGCTGGAATTCGTCGCTGGCTACGGCTTTGTCGGCATCGCTGTGGCGCTCATGGGCCGAGCACATCCGATCGGTATTGTACTCGCCGCGATCCTCTTCGGGATGCTCTATCAGGGCGGTGCGGAACTGGCGTTCGAAAAGCCTGCCATTTCCCGTGACATGATCATTGTCATTCAGGGCCTCGTCATCCTCTTTGCCGGTGCCCTTGAGTACATGTTCCGCCCGGCTCTGGTCCGGATCTTCAGTTTCGTCACCACCCCGAGTGGAAGCGAAGGATAGGAGCGCGCCATGTTCGACACTTTTATCCTCATTCTCGATTCCACCGTTCGCCTGTCGACACCGCTTCTGCTGGCATGTCTTGCAGGACTTTATTCCGAGCGCTCCGGTGTCGTTGACATCGGTCTTGAGGGCAAGATGCTCGGCGCAGCCTTTGGCGCTGGCGCGGTCGCTTATCTGACCGGCAATGCCTGGGTTGGTCTGGGCGCCGGGATTGTCGTCTCGATTGCGCTTGCGCTGATCCACGGCTTTGCTTCGATCACCAACCGTGGAAACCAGATCGTGTCAGGCGTCGCGATCAACTTCCTGGCGGCCGGGCTGACTGCACTGCTCGGCCAGGCCTGGTTTCGTCAGGGCGGCCGGACACCACCGCTGCCAAAGGATGGCCGCTTCCAGAATATTGAACTGCCCTTTGCGGCCGAGCTGGCGGATGTTCCGGTTATCGGTCCGATTTATTCGGAGCTGCTGTCCGGTCACAACATCATCGTCTACCTGGCGTTTCTGGCTGTACCTCTGACCTGGTGGATCCTGTTCCGGACCCGCTTCGGCCTCCGCCTGCGCGCTGTCGGCGAGAACCCGGCGGCGGTCGATACGGCCGGTATCTCCGTTACCTGGCTGCGCTACAGGGCGGTCATTGCTTGCGGTATCCTGTGTGGGATTGCGGGCAGCTATCTTTCGATTGCTCAATCGTCGGGTTTCATCAAGGACATGACGGCGGGACGCGGCTTCATTGCTCTGGCAGCCCTGATCTTTGCCAAGTGGAAGCCGGTCAACGCGATGATGGCGTGCCTGTTGTTCGGCTTCCTCGATGCCGTTGCAATCCGTCTTCAGGGTCAGGAGATCCCAGGAGTCGGGGCGGTCCCCGTCCAGTTCTTCCAGGCGCTGCCGTACATTCTGACCGTGATCCTGCTGGCTGGCTTCATTGGCAAGGCGATCCCGCCCAAGGCATCGGGCATTCCCTACCTGAAGGAGCGCACATGAGCCGGATCGATGAACTCTTTGCTGCCGCAAAGGTGGCCCGGGAGAAGGCCTATGCGCCATATTCACAGTTTCAGGTGGGCGCGGCGCTGATCGCGGAAGACGGCAGTCTACACACGGGGTGCAATGTCGAGAACGCAGCATTTCCGGAAGGTGTGTGCGCGGAGGCCGGCGCCATCAGCGCGATGGTCCTGGCGGGCCAGCAGAAGATCTCCGAGGTGATGGTGATCGCCGATGCGGCGCTCTGCACGCCCTGCGGAGGTTGCCGGCAGAAACTGAATGAATTCGCGGACAAGGATGTGACTATCCACATTGCGGACCTGAATGGCGTGCGCCGCAGTTTCCGGATGGATGAGCTTCTTCCCGCGGGATTTGAACTTGAGGAAAAGGACTGACCACCCATGAGCGGTTTTGGTCGCGAATGCGCGGAGATCGTCCGCGCCGCCCGTCCGGGCTCCTATCGCATTGGCATGATCCTTGGCTCGGGTCTTGGCTCCCTTGCCGAGGAAGTCGAGGATGCCTCGCGCATTGCCTATTCGCATCTGCCGGAGTTCCCGGTCTCCACGGTCACTTCGCATTCCAGCGAACTGGTCGCCGGGACCCTTGAAGGTGTTCCGGTCGTGATCCTGTCCGGACGTGCCCACTACTACGAGAGCGGGAACCCCAGCGTGATGCGTACGCCGGTCGAGACGCTCAAGGAACTCGGTTGCGAGGTCCTTCTGGCGACCAATGCCGCCGGATCCTTGCGTGAGGAAGTCGCTCCGGGCAGCCCGATGCTGATCTCTGACCACATCAACTGGTCCGGCATGAACCCGTTGATTGGCGAGGAAGACGAAAGCCGATTCCTCGACATGAGCGCCGCCTATGACCCGGAACTGCGCGCGGCCATGAGAAAGGTAGCCGAAGAGACCGGCGATCCGGTCGCAGAAGGCGTCTACATGTGGTTCTCGGGCCCTTCTTTCGAGACGCCAGCGGAAATCCGTATGGCCAAGATGCTCGGTGCGGATGCCGTTGGTATGTCCACGGTTCCGGAGGTGATCATGGCGAGGTTCCTCGGCATGCGGGTTGCAGCCATGTCGATTATCACCAACTACGGTGCGGGCCTTCAGGCCCATGCGCTGTCCCATGACGAGACCAAGAGCGTCGCACTGACCGGTATGGACCGGATGAAACAGCTGGTGCGCGCGTTCGTGAAGGAAATCGGAAATGACTGAGATTGCTGCTGCTGAAACGGCAAAGCGCGCTCTTGGCCTGGTTGACCTGACCAACCTCAACGATGACTGTACGGCCGAGGATATCTCTTCCTTATGCAAGCGCGCTGTCACGGCCCATGGTCACGTCGCCGCCGTCTGTATCTGGCCGCGGTTTGTCGCGCAGGCTGTCGAGGAGCTTAAGGGTACGGGCGTCAAGATCGCCACCGTCGTCAACTTCCCGGATGGCGGGACGGACACGCAGGCCGTTGTTGCCGAAACCGAGCAGGCAGTGAAGGACGGTGCTGACGAAATCGATCTCGTCATGCCCTATCGGGCCTTTCTCGAGGGCCGCCGCGGCTTCGCCGAAGAGCAGATCATCCGTGTAAAGGCTGCCATTCCCGAGCCTGCAATCCTCAAGGTTATTCTGGAAACCGGCGAGATTGCAGACCCGCTGCTGATCCACGTGGCATCCGAGATCGCGATTGCCGCTGGCGCCGATTTCATCAAGACCTCCACCGGCAAGGTCAAGGTCAATGCGACGCTCGAAGCTGCCGAAGTCATGCTGACGGTGATCGAGGAAACGCGTAGAGACAAGCTGAAGGACGTCGGCTTCAAGCCGGCGGGCGGGATCCGCACGGTCGATGATGCTGCCGCCTATCTTGCCTTGGCGGACAAGATCCTCGGTCACAACTGGGTTTCGGCTGCGACCTTCCGCTTCGGCGCGAGCGGTTTGCTTGACGCCCTGGTTGGAGCTATCGACGGTTCCGGCGCCACCGCGGGCGAAGGATACTGACCATGCTGCCTCAAGAACTGATCCGCAAGAAGCGCGATGGCGGCACGCTCAGCCACGACGAGATAGCCTTCTTCGTTAGAGGATTGGCGGATGGCAGCGTGACCGAGGGACAGGTCGCCGCCCTTGCCATGGCGGTCTTCTTCAAGGGCATGAGCATCGACGAGCGCGTAGCCTTGACCCTCGAGATGCGCGACAGCGGCGATGTCATGGATTGGTCCGGTGTCGATGCACCGGTTCTCGACAAGCACTCGACCGGAGGTGTGGGTGACAATGTATCCCTGATGCTCGCCCCGGCGCTGGCTGTTTGTGGCGCGGCAGTGCCAATGATTTCCGGCCGCGGTCTGGGTCACACGGGTGGAACCCTTGACAAGTTCGACAGTATTCCCGGCTATCAGACCCAGCCGGACAACACGCTGTTCAAGAAGGTCGTCCGCGAAGTCGGCTGTGCCGTGATCGGGCAGACTGGCAATCTTGCGCCTGCGGACAAGCGCTTCTACGGGATCCGCGATGTGACCGGGACGGTGGAAAGCATCGACCTCATCACGGCCTCGATCCTGTCCAAGAAGCTGGCGGCGGGCCTTCAGGGGCTGGTTCTCGACGTTAAATGGGGTACGGGCGCCTTCATGGCTTCTCTGGATGCGGCGCGCGCTCTCGCAGAGAGTCTCGTTCTGGTCGCCAACGGTGCCGGCCTGAAAACGACGGCGCTTTTGACCGACATGAACGAACCGCTGGCCTCTGCTGCGGGCAATGCGGTTGAAGTCCAGAACGCCGTCGATTTCCTCAAAGGGACTGCGATCGACAACCGCTTGTGGGATGTAACAGTCGCACAGGGTGGCGAGCTTCTGGCAACGGGAGGTCTTGCTTCCGATGCCGAAGACGGGGCCGCCAGGATGCGCGCTGCTTTCGAAAGCGGGCGCGCTGCGGAAAAGTTCGCCGAGATGGTGACGGCGCTTGGCGGTCCTGCCGACTTCATGGAAAAGGCCGAGATCTACCTGCCGAAGGCTCCGGTCGTTGCACCGATTTATCCCGAACACGACGGCGTGGTGACTGCTGTCAACGCCCGCGCTGTCGGTGTCGCCGTGGTCGAACTCGGTGGTGGCCGCAAGGCGGCCGCCGATGTGATCGACCCGGCCGTCGGGCTCACCGATCTTGCGGGCATTGGTCATTCGGTCGATGCAGATGCTCCGATTGCCATTGTCCACGCCCAGAGCGAGGAGCAGGCGGAAGCTGCTGCGATCGCCGTACGGCGCGCCTACACCATCGGCGCTCCTGCCGATGTTCAGGACCATCCCAGCGTGGTGGAACGTATCGCGCCTTGAATGACTTGCGTTGCCATTTCGGCAGCGCCCCGGATGCCGACCGGAGAACGGCTGGACAAGGCGGGCTCGAACCTGCCGAACGAGAAGAGGAAACTCTCATGCCACGCGCAATTCTCTGCGTTTTGGACAGCTTTGGCATCGGTGGTGCAGCCGATGCCGAGCGCTTTGGCGACGCCGGTTCCGATACGCTCGGTCACATCGCCGAAGCGTGTGCTGCAGGTCGTGGAGATCGTGAGGGCCTGCGGTCTGGGTTGCTTAGCGTTCCGAACATGGATCGGCTCGGCCTCGGTCGGGCGTCTGTCCTGTCAAATGGCAAGGCTGCGCCGGGCCTGGATTTCGACGGAGAGCCGCTAGGCATCTGGGGTTGTGCGGCCGAAGTGTCCAACGGCAAGGACACCCCGTCCGGCCACTGGGAAATTGCAGGCGTGCCGGTTCGGTTCGACTGGGGTTATTTCCCGGAAACGGTACCGACTTTTCCGTCTGAGCTCATTGCGAAGGTTCTCGAACAATCCGATATCCCGGGAATTCTCGGTGACAAGCACGCCTCAGGCACGGTGATCATCGAGGAACTCGGCGAAGAACATCTTCGCACGGGCAAGCCGATCTTCTATACCTCAGCCGACTCGGTCATCCAGATTGCGGCACATGAAGAGCATTTTGGCCTCGAGCGTCTCTACGCGCTTTGTGAAGTCGTGCGCGGCATCGCCGACCCCTACAATATTGGTCGTGTAATTGCCCGCCCATTTGTCGGGACCAGCGCGAAGGACTTCACCCGCACGCCAAACCGGCGGGACTACTCGGTTCTGCCTCCGGAGCCGACCCTTTTGGACAGAGCCGAGAAGGCGGGCCGTCAGGTCATCGGCGTCGGCAAGATTTCCGATATTTTTGCCCATCAGGGGGTCACGAAGGTTCTGAAAGGGGCCGGGAATGACGATCTTTTCGACAAGACCCTGGAAGCAATGGATCTGGCCGGCGATGGCGATATGGTCTTTTCCAACTTCATCGATTTTGATTCCCTGTTCGGACATCGACGGGATGTCGCCGGCTACGCCGCTGCGCTGGAACATTTTGACCGCCGCCTGCCGGAGATGCTGGAGAAGCTGAAAGAGGGGGATCTGTTGATCCTGACGGCGGACCATGGTTGCGATCCGACCTGGAAGGGTACGGACCATACGCGTGAACATGTCCCGGTAATCGGAGTGGGGCCGGGCATCGCGCCCATGGCCATTGGCCTGCGTGATACCTATGCAGACATCGGCGAAAGCATAGCCGACCATTTGGGCCTTGCATCTGGCCCGCATGGTGTCAGTTTCCTCTGATCCGAACGTAGCGAGCCGCGCGATTCGGCGACGAGGATTTCATGACCTATCCGATGACCGTGCCAAAGGCCGAACTGCATTGTCACATAGAGGGTGCGGCATCGCCGTCTCTTGTTGCACGTCAGGCGGAGAAATACGGCGTCGATGTTTCTTCCATCATCGGCGGCGACGGCAAATACATCTGGTCCGATTTTACGACTTTCCTTCAGGCGTATGATCTTGCCAGTTCGGTGTTCAAGTCGCCGGCGGACTATGCCCTGCTGTCCGAGAGTTATTTTCGTATGCTGGCTGCCGAAGGCGCGATCTATGGAGAGGTTTTCATATCTCCCGACCATGCGCAGGCCGCCGGGTTGTCCTACCGCTCCTACGTTGAGGGACTTGCCGCAGGCATCGAGCGGGCGAAGGAAGACACTGGCATCGAAGGTCGCATGATCGCCATCGGCGTTCGTCACTTCGGCGCAGCATCGGTTGAACGCGTCGCCAAGGAAGTGGTCGGTAATCCGCACCCCCTCGTGACTGGATTTGGGCTGGCCGGCGATGAGCGCGAGGGACATCCGGCGAATTTCGCCAAGGCCTTCCGCCTGGCAGGTGACGCCGGTCTCGGACTGACTGCTCATGCGGGCGAGTTCGGCGGCCCGGAGAGTATCGTGGCTGCCCTGGAGTTCCTTCGCGTGAAGCGTATCGGTCACGGCGTGCGTGCGATTGAAGACAAGGCGCTGGTCGATCGTCTGGTGAAAGAGCGCATCGTCCTCGAGGTCTGTCCGGGGTCGAATACATCCCTGGGCGTCTATTCTGTGCTGCGGTTTCATCCGGTGAACCTCCTGCGCCGTGCGGGTGTTCGCATAACGCTCAATTCGGACGATCCGCCGTTCTTTCACACGACGCTTGGCAAGGAATATTCCAGTGTCTCGAAGACGTTCGGCTGGACGGAAGCAGATCAGGTTCAGGTAACGCGTACCGCCATCGAGGCAGCTTTTTGCGATGACAGCACGAAGCAGCGGCTTCTCGTCCGTCTGGACAGCGCAAAACCCTGACCTCCGTCACATGGCTTCGGGGCATACCGCTCAGTCGTCTAGCCCGACTTCGTCCTGATCTGTCCTTGGATCGAGCACTGCGGTCTCCGGCGTGGTCATTCGGCCGGTCGAGATTACCGGAACGAAGTCCACCTTCTCATCATCTTCGACCGGTGCCCGCTGAGTCATGCGCCACAACGCGAAGAGCATCATGATCAGGTGAGCGGTGGCAGTGACCTGGAAGAGAGCGCCCGGATGCGTGGCAGTCATCAGGGCGGCCGCCGCGAGTGGCCCGATCATCGTGCCCACACCGAAGATCAGCAGCAGTCCGCCACTGGTTTTCAAGAAATCCCGGGGGTCAGCATGATCGCTCGCATGGGCAACAATCACCGGGTACATCGAGTAGATCATTCCCCCGAACGCAGCGATCATGCCGACCGTGATCAAGGGGTCAAGTTCGCCGAAAAGGGACACGCTTGTGCCGAGTGTCATCGCAATGATGGCCATGGCGACGAGGACCAGACGGCGATCGAGACGGTCGGAAAGGTATCCGACGGGGATCTGGACGATCGCACCGACCAGAAGTGCGAGAGACATCATGATCGCGATGTCGGACACTTCGAGCCCGATCCTTCTCCCGTAGACGGCACCAAGTGTGCCGAATGCGCCGTTTGAGATGCCGACGAGAAAGACTGCAACAACGGCAATCGGCGAATTTTTCCAGAGCAGCTTGGGATCAAGGCGTGCCTGGGTAAGCGGCGTCGGAGATGCGGCAGTGGAAAGGGCGGTCGGGAGCAGGGAAAGCGAGTAGATGATCGAACCGACGACAAAGAAGATGAAGCCGGTTGGATCGCCAAGGGTAAGTAGCATCTGGCCCGCGGTCGTGGCGGCCAGATTGATCATAGTGTAGATGCCGAAGATCTTGCCGCGTGTCTTGTTGGTCGCTCTTTCGTTCAGCCAGCTTTCGACGATCATCGCGGCGCCCGCGAAGCAGAAGCCCGAGATCGCTCTCAGCAGCACCCAAACAATCGGTTCGATGAAGATCAGATTCAGCAGGACGGTGATTGCCGCCAGAGATGCCAGCACGCCGAACGACCTTATGTGTCCGACGCGCTTTACGATCATCGGTACGGCAAGGCAGCCGGCCATGTAACCAAACGCCCATCCAGCGCCCAAGAGGCCGAGAGAGGCATCTGAGAACCCCTCGGCGAGGCCACGTACCGGTAGCAGCAGGCCATGGAGCCCGCCGGCCAGCAAGAGCAGGGCGGAGCCACTCAGAAGGGCTGCGATGGAAAAGACAGTCGACATGAAATTCTCGATCTTCGGGCCCGAAGGCTCTTGATTGGGAACGGGCGGGGGCGAATGGGTTGGCTTTTGTCAAGCGCAAGTAAAATACGCCAGCGAAAAATGAGCAATTCGGAGGTTGGGCATTTGTGCAAATGCTCCACTCATTTAGAACTTAACCACGATGACCTGAAAACGGTTCCGTCAAATTCCGGCAGAGAATGTCGCGATGGGCCCGTGGCTATGATTGATCACCAGTGAACTGATACCGAGAAGTGCATTGAAAGCCGTGCCTGACCGCCCCTCGCTACCGATTGCCTTGTTGAACTCGCCTGGCGTTTTCGAGCGCTCCGAGAAGCTCTTCCGCCACGCCTTGGCCGGGGACTTGCAGAGCCTGCGGCTCGATATGGACCGGATCGGGGCCTTGGTCGCGAGGGTCAGGCATCAGATTGCGGAAAGCTATCCTGACTTCCAGATACCGCCCTACGGATGCTGGCGGTTCTTCGAGGTAGGGAACGTTGACCGCTGGGGAATGATCGCCGGAGCACGTGGATTTTCAAGCGCCAATGAAATGCTTCTCTCTGCCGGAGATCTGGCAGTCTTGTGTGCGATTGCCAACGTCGCCCTGGATCCGGCCTGGACCTTCTACGAAGAGGTGACCGGAAGGAGTTTTCGTGGTCAGGAAGGCAAGGCTCTCGCCGTTCTGTCCATGTTTGCAGCCGGAGTCTTCTCAGCCCATCCGGATGACCCGTTGCGCGCGGACGCGCATGCGCTGATCCGGGTTGAGCCCAAGGAAGTCATCGACGGCTTTCAGCTTGACCCCGACGTGGATGCTCCACATGCGGAAATGCTTGCAGCGCTGTTCAATCGCCTCGGAGAGGCTACGGGGATGCGGCCCGATTTGTTCACGAGTGGCGACGAAACCCGTCCGGGCAACCTGCTTGTGCAGCTGGCGCTCAAGGCGGATGAGAAAACAGTGATTGGGAGTGACCTGCTGGATGTCGTTCTGGACGGATGCGCTGTTGTCTGGCAAGGCGGCGCCGTCATCGATGACGTAATCCTTGGCGATACCTGGCGCCATCCGGCTCTGCTTGCGGAACTGGTGGGGAACGGAGAGGTGCCGTTCCATCTCCCAGCTATCGAGATCGCCTCGAGCTTCGTCGAACCGCTTGCTTGGGCGGGCGTCACCATCGACGTCTTGGATACTCTGCCAGCTCTGGCCAACCTCGAACACATCGCGATGTTCGTCGACGCAGGTGTCTTGGTGCTCTCGCCAGCAGCAGAGATCGAGCCTCTGGAGGCGATGATCGAAGTGAGGGGCGGCACCCTTGCGCTACTGAATGAACTCGCCAGAGAACTCCGAACGGATCTGGATGTGAGTGCGGACCAATTGCCGCTCTCATGCATCCAGGAGGGTGGGACTTTGCGTCTCGGGCGGGAGATTCTCATGGAAAATGCCGCTCTGGCTGAAAAACTGTCAAAAATCCTCGGCAGCGGGGGTGTTTTTTGGCTACCTTTCAAGGCATAGCACGTTCAAACGAATTGAAGAAAACAGGCCCGTTTCCCGATCTGTCGACGGGCCCTGAACGAAAGAGGCAAATATGTCCGGAGCCACCGTCGTCAATCATCCGCTGGTACAGCACAAACTCACGATCATGCGCGACAAGGCGACGTCCACTCAGGGGTTCCGCCGGCTGCTGCGCGAGATTTCCCTCCTGCTTTGCTACGAGGTGACCCGCGACCTGCCCGTTGTCCATCAGACCATCGAGACCCCGATCTGCGAGATGGAGGCTCCGACGCTTGCAGGCAAGAAGCTTGTTTTTGCCTCCGTACTGCGTGCTGGCAACGGCCTGCTTGAAGGTATGCTGGACCTGGTTCCGTCCGCACGTGTGGCCCATATCGGCCTTTACCGCGACCCGGAAACGCTGAAGCCGGTCGAATATTACTTCAAGGCTCCGGAAGATCTGAACGAGCGCCTTGTGATCGTTGTCGACCCCATGCTGGCCACCGCAAACTCTGCCATTGCGGCTGTCGAAAAGCTGAAACAGCGCGGAGCGAACAACATCCGCTTCCTCTGCCTGCTTGCGGCTCCGGAAGGCGTTGCCAAGTTCAACGAAGCGCATCCGGACGTGCCGATCTTCACCGCGTCAATCGATCAGAAGCTGAATGACCACGGATATATCGTTCCGGGTCTCGGCGATGCCGGCGACCGCATGTACGGCACCAAGTGATCACAGAGACAAGACCCTTAGCGCCCGGCAACTTGCCGGGCGTTTTTATTGTGAGCGAAGTTCTCGAACGACTAGCGGCATAGACAGCGCAGAGAATTTCGAGATGCCTTTTAAGCAACGCTAACAGGTTGTCGATATGGTCCCCTGGTCAGGGGAAAATCACGCCAATGTTGCGATATGTCGTCATAGTTCTGTTTTTTGTGGCAACCTTGCCGCTCGTTCCGCATTTCCTTGCTGAGATGACGCCACAGACTGACGATGGCGAAATGTCAGAGGAGCCCGGCCAGGCAGAACGCGCCAACGGTCCTGTTCACCGCATAATGAAACGAGCAGATGGCAGCTATCGGCTCGAAGGCCAGGTGAACGGCCGAAAGGTGGAAATGCTCGTCGACACCGGAGCCTCTCATGTCGCCTTGCCACAGACGGTGGCGCGAAAGGCTGGCATATTCTTGCAACCTTCGGACTTTAAGATCGAGGTTCGGACGGCGAACGGATCCACTCGCGCTGCTCCGACCAGATTGCGAGAAATCGAGATCGGGAGAATTCATTTGAAGAATATCGACGCGCTGGTACTTGATGACGATGCGCTCAGCGTGACCCTGCTGGGAATGTCGGCGTTGCACAAGCTGGACCGCTTCGACTTTTCAAATGACACCCTGCTTCTGGTTCAATAGGATCTAGCCATTCCGATCACGCGATTTTTGACCCCAGTTCGCCAACGTGTTTTATCCCAAGAGGTGATAGATGTTCCCCAAGCCGCAGGCTTTGCTGACACCCAATACCTATGCCTATGAGTCGCAGCCAATGGTGAAGCCGACAGGCTTCCGTGAGTACGACGCCCGCTGGCTGTTCGAAAAAGAAATCAACCTGATGGGCATGCAGGCGCTGGGCATGGGGATCGGCACGCTGATGCATGAACGCGGCGTTCGCCCGGACATTGTCGTCGGTCACGATTTCCGCAGCTATTCGGCGTCGATCAAGATGGCGGTCATCAATGGTCTTCTGGCTGCCGGTATCAATGTTCACGACATTGGGCTGGCGCTTTCGCCGATGGCCTATTTCGCACAGTTCGCTCTTGATGTTCCTGCGGTCGCGATGATCACCGCATCCCACAACGACAATGGTTGGACCGGCGTCAAGATGGGTATCAACAGACCGCTTACCTTTGGACCGGACGAAATGGGTCGTCTGAAGGAAATCGTGCTCGAAGCGGCGTTCACGACGAAGAGTGGCGGCAGCTATCGCTTTGTCGAAAATTTCCCGGACATTTACATCAAGGACCTGACCGAGCGGGCAAAACTCAAGCGGCCGATCAAGGTGGTTGCAGCCTGCGGAAATGGCACCGCAGGCGCATTCGCGCCTAAGGTCCTTGAAATGCTCGGTGCAGAGGTCATTCCGCTGGATGCGGAGCTCGATCACACCTTCCCGAGGTACAATCCGAATCCGGAAGACATGAAGATGCTTCATGCCTTGCGCGACAAGGTTCTGGAGACCGGTGCTGAGGTCGGTCTTGGTTTTGATGGCGATGGGGACCGCTGCGGCGTCGTCGACAATGAGGGCGAGGAGATCTTCGCCGACAAGGTTGGCGTGATGCTGGCCCGCGATATTTCGGCCCTTCATCCAAACGCACAGTTTGTCGTCGACGTGAAATCAACAGGCCTGTTCAACACGGATCCGGTGCTCAAGGCGAACGGTGCGAAGACGGATTATTTCAAGACCGGTCATTCCTACATCAAGCGCCGTGTTACGGAACTTGACGCGATTGTCGGCTTCGAGAAGTCCGGCCACTATTTCTTCAACGCTCCGATCGGTCGTGGCTACGATGACGGCCTTGTCTCCGCGATTGCGATCCTCGACATGCTCGACCGGAATCCGGACAAGACCATGGCGGACCTGCGTCGTGATCTGCCGAAGACATGGGGCTCACCGACCATGTCGCCGCATTGTGAGGACGAGATCAAATACGACGTCGTCGACCGTGTGGTCGCACGGTTCAAGGACATGCAGGCCAAGGGCGAGACGGTCGCAGGAAGCCCGATCGTCGATCTGATCACCGTCAACGGGGTCCGGGTCGTAACCGATGACGGAACCTGGGGTCTTGTTCGGGCATCGTCCAATAAACCGGAGCTTGTCGTCGTGGTCGAGAGTCCGGCATCGGAAGAACGTCTGCATGCCATGTTCAAGGCAGTCGATGGCGTTCTGCGGGAAAACCCGGAAGTCGGCGAATATAATCAGACCATCTGATCGAGCACTCAGTTAAAGTGTGGCAAGGCGACGGGCATGCCCGTCGCCTTTTACGTTTCCGAGCACCTTTGCGAAAGTTGATCTCGCAGTCCTGCTCAGAACCTTGAAAGGAACGCCGACAGATGGTCCGGGAATTCGGCAGGCTTGCGGATGGCACGCTCGTGGAAGAGGTCACTCTGAAGAAGGGGGCGCTTGAAGCAAAGGTTCTCACCTATGGCGCTGTCATTCGCGATCTGAAGTTCAATGGTAAAAGCGTCGTGCTCGGATTCGAGGACCTGCAGAGCTACGTCGATCATTCTCCCGACTTCGGTTCGGTGCCGGGGCGGTGTGCGAACCGCATCAAGAACGCCCGCTGCACGATCGAGGGCACCGAGTATCAGCTAGGTGCCAATGTGGATGGCAAACATCATTTGCATGGTGGCGCGACCGGCTTCGGACGCCGCGTCTGGAGCCTGGAGCAACATGACAAGGCAAGCGTCCTGCTGAAATACGTCTCCGCAGACGGAGAAGAGGGCTACCCGGGACGGGTGGAGGCGCTTTGCCGGTATACGCTGACCGGTTCGGGTGCGTTGCGAGTGAAATTGACCGCAACGACTGACAAGACAACCATCGTCAACCTGACCCAGCACAGTTACTTCAATCTCGATGGCAGCGACACCATCCTGGATCATACCCTCGAAATTGCGGCAGATACCTATCTGCCTATGTCTGAAGAGTTTTTGCCGACGGGCGAAATCCGCAAGGTCGAGTGGACGCCCCACGACTTTCGTGATGGGCGCAGGCTTAGGCGAAAGCCGGGGGAGGAAGGCGTCATATTCGACCATAATTTCTGCCTGGCCGATGCTCCGCGCGATGAGGTGGCGTTTGCGGCAGCGCTGGAAGACAAGAACGGGGATTGCCGAATGGAGGTCTGGACCACAGAGCCCGGCGTCCAGTTGTACGATGGATACAAGATCGATGTGCCGGTTCCCGGCCTTGATGGAACTCGGTACGGCGCCCATGCCGGATTGTGCCTTGAAACGCAGCGCTGGCCCGACAGTGTCAATAACCGGAATTTCACAGATGTGCTGTTACAACCGGGTGAGACGTATACTCATGTCACCGAGTTCCGCTTCGCGTGAGCGGATGGAAAGGATAAGCGAGTAGGCCATTGAAGACGGTATTCTCCACGATCCAGCTCACCCATGCGCCAACGCATGAGATATCCGACGGCCAGCTGAAACCTGCGGTCGAGATCCCCAGCCGCGCGCAGATCGTGCTCGATACGATCAGGGAACGCAGACTCGGAGAAGTGATTGGACCGGAGGATTTCGGAGCGAGACCCTTGCGAAGGGTTCACTCTCCTGAATACCTGGCATTCATGGAAAGCTTCTGGGAACGTTGGACTGCAGCAGGTCGTTCATCCGAGGCGTTCCCCTTTGTCTGGCCAGTCCGCTCGTTGAGAAGCGATCCCATTCCCGATCACATTGACGGTCTGCTTGGCCGCTATTCGATGGACGCGGGAACACCTTTGGGACAGCATACGTTCGAAGCCGCCAAAGCCTCCGCGAATACTGCGCTCACCGCTGCGAAGCTTGTCCAGGGGGGAGAGCGCTCTGCATTCGGCCTGTGTCGTCCGCCCGGTCATCATGCAGGAATCGACTTCTATGGCGGTTATTGTTTCCTCAACAACGCGGCAATCGCGGCGCAATGGCTTCGTGACTACGGCGCCGCCCGTGTTGCGATCCTGGATGTCGATTATCATCACGGAAACGGCACTCAGGCGATTTTCTACGACAGATCGGATATCCTTTTCCTGTCCATCCACGCTGATCCGAAGCAGGAATACCCCTATTTCCTCGGCCACGCGGATGAGACGGGGGTCAATGCCGGTACAGGGTTCACCCGCAATTGGCCATTGCCTCTAGGCACGAGCTGGGAGGGCTATCAGCAGGCACTCAACGAGGCCTGCCGATGGTTGCTGGTCTATAAGCCTGACTATCTGGTCGTGTCGCTGGGTCTGGACTGCTTCCAGGACGATCCGATTTCAGGCTTCACCTTCACGAGCGACGACTTCACGGCGCTAGGTCAACGTCTGTCCTATGTCGATGTCCCGACGGTGTTTCTATTGGAGGGGGGCTATGCAGTCGATGCCCTTGGGCAGAATTGCGTGAACGTACTCCAGGGCTTCATAAAAGGCTGAGGGTTTGGTCTCAGACGGGGAAGCCGAGCGAGCGCAGATCCGTACGCAGGACATCGGGCGACGTGAAGTGCAGGGCATTCATCCCGCTCCGGCGTGCCCCTTCGACGTTATTGGGTGAATCGTCGATGAACACGCAGGCACCTGGGGCAAGGTTATTGCGCGAGAGAAAGGTCTCGTAGATCCTGATATCTGGCTTGATCATCCCCTCGTCGCCAGACACGAGGATATCCAGAAACGACTGCTTCAGGAAAGGGAAGCGCTCCTGCGTCTCCGCAAACTTGTCCGACGAGAAATTGGTGATCGCATAGAGTGGAACTCCCGAAGCCTTGAGTTCTAGAAGAATGTCCACCGTGCCGGAAATGGCACCGGGAACCATTTCATGCCAGCGCTCGGAATAGGCAGCGATGAGGTCGGCCTGATCGGGATGCGCCCGGACCAGTTGATCAATAGCCTCTGTCCAGGACCGCCCAAGGTCTTGCTGAAGGTTCCAGTCCATGGAGCAGATATCCTGCAGGAAACGGGCTCTGTCCGCTTCATCTGGAATGAGTTTGCGGTAAAGATGGTCCGGATCCCATTCGATCAGAACATTGCCGATGTCAAAGACGACGATTTCTGCAAAAGACGACACGTTTACTCCAGATGGCTGCGTAGAAACTGATTGGGCCAAATATCGATATGCTTGCTCAGGTATCATCTTCTCCCCGGCAAATGCGCCGGGCAACAGCTTTCCTCATTGGCCTGGTGATTTGCTTGTTGAGCGTCCAATTCGGCTGGAACGAGAAGGCATTGGCGGAAGGAGAAATGCATCGTCTGCGTTTCGGCATAGCTGTCGGTTCCGACGAGACGGCGCGGGAGCGGATCGAACCTTTCCGCGTCTATCTGGAAAATGCCCTCGACATGGCGGTCGACCTGTTTCTCATCGACACGCTTGGAGAGCTTGCCGAAGCCTTGTCACAAGGAGACATTGACTACGCCCGATTGTCACCTTCGGCATTTGGTGTGGTTTCGGCGTCCTGCCGGTGTGTGGAGCCATTGGCGACCGCAGCGCCTGACAGTTTTCCTCCGCACTACTTTTCGGTGCTGGTCACGCGCAAGGCGTCGCAACTCAACACATTGGCGGACCTGAAGGGAGCCCGCCTCGGTACTGGCGAGGGGACTTCGATTGCGACCCATCGCGTACCATTGTCCGGGCTTCTGGCGGAAGGCATAGATCCGGCCCAGCATTTCAGAACCCTGGTTCAGGTCCAAACTCCGATAGAAGGACTGCAGGCGGTTCTTGACGGACGAGTGGATGCGTCGCTCGCCTGGTCGACACTGAGCGGCAGTCCCGAGACCGGCTACACGGCCGGAACCTTGAACGATTTCTACATAAGCCGGAGGCCGGGTTTCTCTGACCTGCAGATTGTCTGGAGGTCCTCCCCGATCCCCTATACCGCTCACGCCGTTCACACGGAGACGCCCGACGCGGTCAAACAGTCCTTGCGTGAGGCGCTCCTGACGCTCTTGGAAACTGCTCCTGATGTCTATCTGGCAGTGGAGCCGGATTATCCCGGAGGTTTGCGTCCGGCCGTGGCGGCTGATTTCCGCGCCCTTGAACGAGGCTACTCTCCAGCATTCCTGTCCTGGTTGAAGAGCTACCGGAACAGATAAGGGTACCGATCGCCTGGCCTACCCATTCAGGATTTCCAGCGTTTTCCGGCGGATCATCTCCTCCTCGTTGGTCGGGATAGCAAGGACATTCACTTTTGAGGGTCGAGAAGATAGGCACAACGCGTTCGTCTCGTTGGCCGAGCGGTCAATCGAAATGCCAAGCCAATCCATATCAAGGCAGACCTCACGCCTGACACGCTCCGAGTTCTCGCCGATCCCGCCGGTGAACACCAAGGTATCCAGACCGCCGAGAACAGCGGCCATGGCACCGAGCTCCCGGCGGATCCGGAAAACGAAATAGTCGATGGCGCGGCGTGCGTCTTCTGAGGAGCTTCGCTCCAGCTCTCTCATGTCCTGGCTTAGACCGGAAAGTCCCTTCAACCCGGACTCCTTGTAAAGCAAGTCGGAGATATCCTGGGGGCCCATCTGCTTCGTCGTCATCAGATAGAGCAAGACGCCCGGGTCAATCTGGCCGCAACGTGTTCCCATCGGCAGGCCATCAAGTGCGGTGAAACCCATCGTCGAGCCGATGCTTTTGCCGTGTTTGATAGCGCACATTGATGCTCCGTTGCCGAGATGGGCGACAACGATCTTGCCATCCGCAAGGTCTGGCCGTTCTTCGTCCAGATAGGCGCAAATGTATTCATAGGACAGCCCGTGAAAACCGTACCGCCGCACGCCCTCGTCATAATACTGGCGCGGAAGGGCAAAGGTGTCGTTGACCCAGGGGTGCCCGCGATGAAATGAAGTGTCGAAGCAGGCAACTTGGATGGCATGCGGGAAGGCCAGCTGGGCTGCCTCCACACCGGCAAGATTGTGAGGCTGATGAAGCGGTGCCAGAGGTACGAGTCTCTTTAGATCGGCTAGTGAAGACTCATCCAGGAGTTCTGCCGACCTGCGCTCTGGCCCGCCATGTACGATCCGATGCCCGACGGCCGCGATTGCGCTGCAATCGATGATGCCATCAAGACGGCGGAGTATGGCCGCGAGTGCTGATTGATGATCCCTGCCGTCCTCGGCGGAAAGATCGTTAGCATCGTAATTTTGGCCAGTTCGATCTCGAAGCGATATCCGCGGGGACGCCCCGAGGCCTGACACCTGACCCCGAACGAGTTCGATGCTACCGGAAAAGACGGTGAACTTGATTGAAGATGAACCGGCGTTCAGGACTGCGATCATCGGATCCCGGATCATGTGCTACTCCCCAGACGGATCGAAAACCTCGACCGGTAAGCCGGTTCGCTTCCAGTGATCGTAAAGCAACGCAATGGCACAGGAGGCGAGGCGAGCCCTGCCGTCATCGGCCCGGCTGGTCAACATGACCGGTACCTTTGCACCAATGACGAGGCCTGCGGCTTCGGCATGGGCGATGAATGTCAGTTCCTTCGCCAGCATGTTCCCTGCCTCGAGGTTTGGCACGACGAGGACTTCCGCATGTCCTGCCACCAGCGAGTTTATGCCTTTTGTTCTGGCGGCCTGTACGTCGATGGCATTGTCCATCGCCAGTGGGCCATCGACGATCCCTCCCTTGATCTGGCCGCGCTCGGCCATCTTGGAAAGGACGGCAGCGTCCAGACTCGACGGAATGGCAGGATTGACGGTTTCGATCGCCGAAAGAATGCCGACCTTCGGTTCGCTCAAACCCAGCGAGCGGGCAGCGTCTATGGCGTTCTGGGTGATGTCGACCTTGGTTTCCAGGTCAGGAGCGATGTTGATTGCAGCATCGGTTATCAGGACCGGAGTCCCGCGACCGGGAATGTCCATGACGAAGACATGGCTGATGCGACGCTTCGTGCGCAGTCCCCCATCGCGTTTCACAATGTGCCGGAGAAGATCGTCAGTGTGCATGTGCCCCTTCATGACAGCACGCACGCTTCCGTCATGAACCATGGAGATCGCTTTTGCGGCAGCCTCCGACTCGTCTTCCAGATCGATGAGTGCAAAGGCCTCCAATGACCGGCCGATGCTGTTTGCAGCAGTTTTGATCCTTGCCGACGACCCGATCAGGATCGGTTCGATCAAGCCCTCATCCGCGGCCAGAAGCGCGCCGGCCAGTGAACTCTCGTCATCCGGTGCGACGACGGCAGTCGGCATCGGCGCGAGTTTCTTGGCAAGCGTGATGAGCCGATTGAAGTGGCGGTGCCGTTCAATCAGCAAGGCCGGCAGGTCGGATGCCTCGAACTCGATTGTTGTCTCGGGTGCCGTGACCTCCGCCTTTCCTGAGGCAACGGCGGTACCATCCTCGAGTGTCACGGTCGTATCGATCTCGAGCACACGATTGGCGCCTTTGCCCGTGACCTCGACGCGAACAATGAGCTCGTCGCCGACCGCGACCCCTCGGTGAAATTCAAGGCTCTGAGTAAGGTAGCGTGTCCCTGGGCCCGGCAGGATATTGCCTAGAACAGCGGATATCAGTGCGCCGACCCACATGGAGGGTGCGACGGGTTTGTCGACCTGCCCATCGCCGGTCCAATCGGTATCTGGAAGATTGAGCGGATTCCGGTTTCCTGACGCGTGCGCGAAGATCAGAAGATCGTTTGTTGAGCAGGTTCGGGTAATCTGCGCGGAATCTCCGACGGAGATCTGATCATAGGTCTTGTTGCTCGCCATTCCCGTCCTCGTGGATTGTCTCCAGCGCGCTGCGATGCAGCATTGCAGACGGCACATTAGCTGGCTTTGCCGGGCGAGCAAATACGGGCAACTGGCTATGGAAAGCGCTTGCCGCTAGCCGGTGTAAAGAACCTTGTTGGTCAGGCGCGGCCTCAGAAAATAGACGTCGCCCATGGGTATCGCTGTCGCGCGCGGGAAAATGTTTTGCGCCAACGTGGCGAACATCGGGATGTAGGTATAGAAGCTCTGGCCGATGACAATGGATGTCCCCGGTAAGGCTACCTGATCTGGTATTTCGATCGTTGGCTCCGATCCGCGCGCCCAAGGTGTATCGCCGTCCTGATCGATGCTCCAATCGACCTCGGGATTGCCATCTTCGTCAAACGTGACGCTGGCGATGATCACCTGAAGTGTTGCGGTTGTGTAAGGCGCAAGGATCTCGTTGGACGCGGTCATGATGTCCTGTGCCTCGGCAGCCGACAATTGTTCTGCCTGGGCGACAAGGTCGGCGACGGAACCTGCAATCTGACTGACCTTGCGACTATGGTTCAGTGCAGAAGTGGTCTCTGCAACGCCAATCAGCAGAATCAGGAGAAACGGCAGGATGAGTGCAAATTCGACTGCCGCGATTGCCCTCGTGTCGCGAACAAAGCGGCGCACTTCGAAAATCGTTTGCTTGAGGCTCATGATTTTCACCAAGGGAAGGGTTCGTTGCGGAAAACAATCGTCGAGAACAGGTAGCGCTCCATGTTCCCGGTATCGCCAGCATCAGTCTGGATGATCGATGTGAACATCGGCCAGCGATATATGAAACGGGCGACGACAATACTGTTTGCGGAGCCGACCTGAAACGCCTCGTCCTCCAATTCCCCATCCTCATCAAACAGAGGCGGCATGGCGTCAAGAGCCGAAAACTGGTCGTAGCTCCGGACGTCGACTGTCAGTCGAGTCGGGAAGCAAAGAAATGCCGTCAACCGTTCACATACTTCGGTTTTGAAACCGGCGGCATCCATTGAGGATTGATGGATTTGACCCGTTCGTATCAGCCGGCCGGTCTCCAGGGCCGCGTTGTCCAGCAGCCGATTGACGAAGAACGCGAGGCCGATCTCCATCACGCCAACAGTGAGCATGAATAGAGGTACCCCGACCGCTGCAAATTCAATGGCTGCGATGCCGCGAGTATCCTTCCCAAAGAGCCTGATCGCACCGCGGCCCCTTGCAAAAAAGGTCTTCGCGAATTTGCGGCAGGATTTGAGAAGGAGGGAGGCTTCGCGCGGGGGCATGGACGTATCGCTAGTTGCCGCTGGCCGCTTTGACGGCGAGGTCGTTTCGCACCGACGATTGTTCGGCCGCCGTCTGGAACGAATCGCGTCCGTCACCGAGACGCAGGATGGGTTCACATGCAGGGGCGCATGAATATGTCGTTCTGTTTGTCCGCCGCGTGACCGCAACGGCATTCTCATCGGTGGCCGTCACTATGATGACTTCATCGATGATTGGTTCATTGGCGGCATCCAGAATGACCAGGTTTGTCGATCCATATGCCTTGCCCGTGACCACCACGGTATTGCGGTCATGCATTGATACGTCGGCTATCGCCGGGTTCCCGACGATGACCGTGCTAGCCGGTTCCTCGATCCTGAACACTTTGGCGCGGTCGACCGTAACTGAAACGGGTCCTTCAGCGTCGGCGGTCTGCGCAAAAAGTAAGACGGCCATGGCAAACAATCCGGATTTTCCAAGCAGGGCGCTAGTCCTATCCATGACGTACTCCAGAACAAATGCGGTTTACGAACGTTTACCAAGAACATGGTGAAGGAAGCCCTAACACCCGAAACGAGGAAGGGTAAACCGTCAGGTCTGGTGTTGTGACCGGGGCAGCCCTGTCATTACTTTACGTAAATTAGCTTCAGATGCACTCAGAAGGGCTGCGCAAATAGTATCGAATTTTTTTATTCGTTATCTGGTGTTTTTCGCCTCTATATGTCGGATGTAAACAGTATATTAACGCATATATTCGGAGTTTTATCTGCATGAGAGATGTATATATTCATATAGTATATGTAATTTTTGATTTTTTGTTTTGTTTAAATTGGATTAATTGTTGGTAAATGGATAAAAGTTCATTAACCATGGTCTATTTTACCTAGTTCAGCTTCAGTTCGAATAGTAAATTTAACTGATTGGAAAGGGCCGGGCGGTAATGTCCTTTCATGTTCGAACGGTCGGTAACAGGCGCGGCGAACAATGAAGCTGTCAAATAAAGTGGAATTTCGGAGCAAACACATGAAGAATCTTATCGCACGTTTCGCCAAGGATGAGTCTGGCGCAACCGCAATCGAATATGGTCTGATCGCCGGTCTGATCTCCGTCGCAATCGTCGGCATCCTTGCTACCATGGGCGGTAGCCTGACCACGGTATTCACCACCATCAACGACAACCTGGCACCGGCTGCACCGGCAGCTGACGGCTAATCGCGGGTTTCGCGCAAGCGAGCCATCTCAGCATCTGCAATCCGCAAGATGCCAAGAAAGCGGGCGTTTATCGCCCGCTTTTTTATTTTTTGTTCATATTGAAAGCCAATTTATTGAGGCTTGAATTTGTCCCGATGAGGTTGAAGTCGGATGTATCAGGCTGCATTGCTCGTAATCTTTCCATTGCTTGTTGTTTATGCGGGCGTCTCGGACCTTCTGACCATGAAAATTCCGAACCTGGTATCGATCCTGCTCGTGGCCGGGTTCGTCCTGGTTGGGTTGCTGACCGGACTATCGCTCGAGGCATGGGGGTATCATCTTCTCGGCGGGGTGGTGGTGTTTCTTCCCTGCTTCATAATGTTCTTCCTGGGCTGGATGGGGGGCGGCGATGCGAAGGTCGCCAGCGCGATTGCTCTCTGGTTTGGCTTTGGTATCGACCTGGCAACATTTGTTCTGATGACGGCAATGTTCGGGATGATCCTGACCCTGGCCCTGCTGCAGTTCAAGAAGCTGTCATTCCTGCCGCTCTTTCTCGCGCGTATCGAATGGGTCGAACGCCTTCATGATTCACGGACCGGCATACCCTATGGGATTGCTATTGCCGTGGCGGCACTGCTTGTCTACCCGAAATCTCAGTGGTTTCTTTGATCGACTGCAAGTAATCTGCGCGGTCAAAGCTGGATTTCATGGTTAATGATATGTAAATATTTTCAAAATGCGAATTATTATTAAATTTTTAATTTAAGTTAATTTCGATTAACCTCGTTTCCTCACAATGGATTAACCATGTTTTGACGAATTCGATTCCACACTAGCTGCAACGCGCCATTTGCGCGCATCGATCGTGTGGAATTAACTCATGAAGTACGGAAGACTATTGGTTCTCGGGGTGGCGTTGGGCGCGGGGCTTTTGGCCGCGCGGATCGTCATGAATACCAATGCGCCGCAGCCGGAAACATTGTCAGTTCTGCCAGATGCACCAACAGCTAGCGCTGAGGTGCTTGTTGCAGCCCGTGATATTCGACTTGGCTCCAAGCTTACCGGAAAAGATTTGGGGTGGGTACAGTGGCCCGAAAGTGCATTGCCCAAGGGGGCTATTGTACGCGCCAGTGAACCCAAGGCGAAGGAAACCTACGCCGGTCAGATTGCGAAAGCGCCCATCTACGACGGTGAACCGATCCGCCCTCAGCGCCTTATCAACACCGAGAAGGGGTTCATGGCGGCGATCCTGCCGAAGGGGAAACGCGCGATTGCGGTCAGCGTGGAAGCTGAGACGACAGCGGGTGGGTTTATCCTGCCAGGCGACAAGGTGGATCTGATCCTCACACGCTCTGACCGCAACTCGAGCGCCTATAGCGAAACCATCCTTTCGAATGTTCGCGTGCTTGCAATTGATGCCACTACGGCTGGAGAGCAGGAACAAAAGAACCTTTCACCGAAGCGCACGGCGACATTGGAGCTCAGCCTTGAACAGGCCGAGATTGTCGCGCAGTCGCAGCAGATCGGCACAATTGCATTGGCTCTCCGGAGCGCACAGGACTCTTCTGATGACGAAGCGGAAGAGGTGCGGCGGCAAGGGGGCGTGAATTTTGTGAAATACGGCGTTTCAAGTCAGGCGACAACGCGATGACCAATTTTATGAAAATTATCAGTCCATTATGCAGAGTGACGCGGCAAGGCACCACACTGCTGGCTGCATTGCTTGTTGCTGCAATTGCATTTCCGGCAATGTTCAACGCAGGTGACGCTCTGGCGGAAGGCGCAAGTCAGGCGCAGATCCATGTCGCTGCGGGCGAACGGGTGAAGTCCCGCATCGTGACCGTCGGACTTGGCCGCTCGCTGGTGATCGACCTTGCAGAGCCGGTGGCTGATGTCCTGGTTTCCAACCCGGAAGTCGCAGATGCAATTGTCAAGACGCAGCATCGTGTGTTCGTAATCGGCAACTCGATTGGGCAGGCACATCTGGTGTTGTTCAGCCGGTCCGGCCGTGAACTTGCCAGTTTCAACCTCCGTGTCGACCAGGATGCTTCGGATCTCTCGGCACTGATCAAGCGCATTATTCCACGCTCCAATATCCAGGCCGAATCGCTCAACGGCAGCATCATCCTGACGGGTACGGCAACGAGCACGGCCGATGCACAGCGCGCGGCGGATCTGGCTGCCCGTTTTGCGGGAAATGGAACGACCGCCGCGCAGATCCTCAACATGATCAGCGTCGACGGCAAGGACCAGGTGCACCTCAAGGTGACGGTCGCCGAAGTCGAGCGTTCAATCATCAAGCAGCTTGGCGTCGAACTGGGTGGAACTGTTGGCTTCGGCAACTACAACGCCAGCTTCAACAATTCGACGTCGTTCAACGTCAATTCGAGCATTGTTGACCAGGCGAGCACCGGCGTCGGGTTTCTGAGCGGCAATACCTCTCTTTCAGCAAATATCGAGGCTCTGCAACGTGATGGCGTGATCCGCACACTTGCGGAACCCACGCTCACGGCAATCTCCGGTGAAAATGCAAGCTTCCTTGCAGGCGGAGAATTTCCGATCCCTGTCGCCCAGGATAGCGATGCCGTCTCGGTCGAGTTCAAGAAATTCGGCGTGGGCCTCGATTTTACCCCTGTGGTCCTGTCGGGCGGTCGTATCAGCCTCAGGGTCAAGACGGAAGTCAGCGAACTGACCAACGATGGTGCGGTCACCGCGGGAAATATCACCATTTCGGCGCTTAAGGTGCGCCGCGCGGAATCGACGCTGGAGTTGCCGTCGGGCGGGACGCTTGTGATGGCGGGCCTCTTGCGGGAGTCCTACCGTCAGTCAGTTAACGGCGTGCCGGGTCTCATGCAGCTTCCGGTCCTCGGGTCTCTTTTCAAGAGCCGTGACTTTCTTCGTCAGCAGACCGAGCTGGTTGTGTTCGTGACTCCCTATGCGGTGACCCCGGTGGCGCCGTCGAAGTTGACGCGGCCCGACGAGAATCTGGCGCCACCGAGCGACGCTGAAACGATTTTCCTGAACCGCCTCAACAAGATCTTCCGCTCCCCGGGACAGGTTGCCGCCGGCACCTATCACGGCCAGGTCGGCTTTATTTACAAGTGAGGAACGGATGATGAGTTTTGACCACGACACTCTGTTCCAGAGACTCCTGAAAGTCGGATTGTGCATATCGGCTGCGGCCATCGTTGCCGGATGCAAGACGACAACTGACGAGAGCCAAATGGGCTACATGGCGTCCAACGACTATCGTTTGCGTCATCCGATCGTCCTGACCGAACAGCCCGAGGTGCTGGATTTGCCGGTGGGTGCCGCAACGCGGAACCTGAACAGCAATATTGCCGACAGTGTCACGTATTTTGCTCAGCAAGCGCGAACCAATGGCAATGGCAGCGTCGACATCCAGGTGCCGGCAGGAGCTGCCAACGAGGCTGCCGTCCATGCAGTGGTTCCGGCAATCCGCTCGGCGTTGTCCCGCGGCGGCGTCGCCGCGAACCGGATCGCGACACGCACCTACGCTGTCGATGACCCGGGCGCTGACGCTCCGATCAGGCTGTCCTATGAACGTGTCATGGCCAGTACAGGGAAATGCGGTGAGTGGCCGGAAAATATCGGCGGCAAAGCAAACGCCAATACCGATTATCAGAATTTCGGTTGTGCCTCGCAGGCAAATCTCGCCGCCATGGTTGCCAACCCGGCAGACCTGATCGCTCCGCGTGCTCCCACAGCAGGCGATCAGATGCGCCGTGCAGTTGTTTATGAAAAATACAGGGCCGGCGCAGTCACCGCTTCCGAATACAAGGAAGGCGAAGGCGCCAAGGTTTCAGAATAGGTTGTCCGATGAGCTCCGAAGTACAAATGTCTGACATCGAAACCGCTGAACAGCACGGCTATATTTCCGAGCAGCCAAACCTGTCCGCGCAACACCATGACGATATTCGACCGGTTCCGCGTGTATCGATCCAAGGGTTCTGCCTGACTGATCAGACCATTCAGACGATAGAACGGGCATCCGAAGACAGGCGTATGCTCAAGGCACACGTCAAGGCGCACATGGGTGGCATTCCGGCGGCGATCGATTTCTATTCGCAGGCGCCGACCCCCAACCTGATCGTCATTGAAACAGGCGAGTCGAAGGGTTCCCTGCTGTCTGATCTTGATCGGCTTGCAGAGTTCTGTGATTCCGGCACCAAGGTGATCGTGATTGGTGAGATCAACGACGTATCCCTCTATCGGGAATTGATACATAGAGGCGTGAGCGAATATCTGGTCGCTCCGGTCGACGTGTATCAGCTGATCGGAGCAATCAGCAGCCTGTACAGCGATCCGCAAACCGAACCGGTTGGGCGTACTATTGCCTTTTTCGGAGTCAAGGGAGGCTCCGGAGCTTCCACCGTTGCGCATAATTGCGCCTGGGCGCTCGGTCGCAACTTCGAGACCGAAGTGGTCGTCGCCGATCTCGATCTGCCGTTCGGAACTGCGGGTCTCGATTTCAACCAGGATCCCCTTCAGGGCGTCTACGAGGCAGTGTCCGCTCCCGAACGCCTGGACGAGACGTTGCTCGACCGCATTTTGTCGAAGTGTAGCGAAAACCTTAGTCTCCTCGCAGCGCCGGCGTCCCTTGAACGGACCTACGATTACTCCGAGAAGGCCTTTGAGGGCCTTGTCGACATCATGCGCAGTTGCACGCCGCAGATCGTTCTCGATGTGCCTCACACCTGGAACGGCTGGACCCGGAATGTACTCGTCAGCGCAGATGAGGTCGTGATCGTCGCCGAACCTGATCTCGCCAACTTGAGAAATGCCAAGAACGTGGTCGACACCCTCAAGCAGTTGCGGCCGAACGACAAGTTGCCGATGCTTGTGATCAACCGGGTCAATGTTCCAAAGCGCCCGGAGATTAAGCCGGATGAGTTTGCGACCGCGCTCGGTTTGAGTGCACCTGTCACGATTCCGTTCGACCCGCAGCTCTTCGGCACCGCAGCCAACAACGGCCAGATGGTTGCCGAGGTAGACGCAAAGCACGCGACAGCAACACTCTTTTCCGAACTCGCACAAATGGTCTCGGGCCGCAGCGACGGCAACAAGGTCAAGCGAAATGCCTTGAACTCCATTCTGTCCAAGCTGATCCGCAAGACGGCTTGAGGCCGTCCAGGTAACGGAGAAACGGAACGAAATGTTCGGTAGACGCGGAACATCGCCATCGGGTCCTGGATCGGCAAGTCCGGTTCAGCAGCAGCCGGCTGTAACGGCGCCCGCTTTGGACATGCCGACTGCGCCAGAGCCGCCGGTCGCTCCGCCAATGCCGGAGCCGGCTGCTCCTCCTCCGCGCGCGGCACAGTCGGAAAACGAACCCAAGAAGCGCAAGTCGGAAGAATATTACGAGACCAAGAGCCAGATCTTCAACGCGCTGGTTGAGGCAATCGACCTTTCGCAGCTGAGCAGACTGGGGCCGGAGGACGCTCGCGACGAAATTCGTGATGTCGTCAATGACATCATCGCGCTCAAGAACGTTGTCATGTCCATCGCCGAGCAGGAAGACCTGCTGGAGGACATCTGCAACGACGTGCTTGGATACGGTCCTTTGGAGCCGCTTCTGGCCCGCGACGACATCGCCGACATCATGGTCAATGGCGCCCACACGGTTTACATCGAAACCGAGGGCAAGGTTAAGCAGACACCAATCACGTTCCGCGACAACGCGCAGCTGATGAACATCTGTCAGCGCATCGTTAGCCAGGTCGGAAGACGCGTCGATGACTCCAGCCCGATCTGTGATGCGCGCCTGCCGGATGGTTCCCGTGTCAACGTCATCGCTCCTCCTTTGGCGATCGACGGGCCAGCGCTCACAATCCGTAAGTTCAAGCGCGACAAGCTGACACTGGATCAGTTGGTGAAGTTCGGATCCATCACTCCGGAAGGCTCAACAATCCTCCAGATCATCGGCCGGTCTCGATGCAACGTTCTGATTTCCGGTGGTACCGGCTCGGGCAAGACGACACTCCTGAACTGCCTGACGGCCTATATCGAGGGCACCGAACGTATCATCACCTGTGAAGACTCCGCGGAGCTTCAATTGCAGCAGCCTCATGTGGTTCGTCTGGAAACGCGGCCGCCCAACCTCGAAGGCGAGGGCGAAATCACCATGCGCGACCTGGTGAAAAACTGTCTGCGTATGCGCCCGGAACGGATCATCGTCGGCGAAGTACGTGGTCCGGAAGCGTTTGATCTTCTGCAGGCCATGAACACCGGTCACGACGGCTCGATGGGAACATTGCACGCCAACTCGCCGCGTGAAGCTCTCTCGCGTCTTGAATCCATGATCACCATGGGAGGGTTCTCACTACCGTCCCGCACGCTGCGCGAGATGATCGTGTCCTCGATCGACGTCGTGGTACAGGCAGCCCGCCTGCGTGACGGCTCGCGTCGCATCACCCATGTTACCGAGGTGATGGGCATGGAAGGTGATGTCATCATCACTCAGGATGTCTTCCTCTATGAAATGATGGGTGAAGACCCGAACGGACGTATCATCGGGCGCCACCGTTCAACTGGTATCGGTCGGCCTCGTTTTTGGGAGCGCGCCCGCTATTTCGGCGAAGAGCAGCGTCTTGCTGCCGCACTGGATGCGTCCGAGCTGCCGGAATACGCCAATGAGTGAGGCTCTCCATGCTTGAGCTGCAATCGCTTCTCGGACAACAGGGAGCAACCTTTGCCGTTGCTGCCTTGGCAGCCATTTGCATCGGCGGCATCGTCTATGCACTTTTCCAGCCGATGCTCTCCGGCGTGAAGCGTCGCGACGAACGGATGAACGTCATCACGTCGCGCTCGCAATCCGTCGAGGCCCGAAAGAAACTCAAGGACGGTGATCGCCGCCGCAGGTCTGTGCAGGACCAGCTCAAGGAATTCGAGGAACGTCAGCGCAAGAAGCAGCAAAAGCGTGATTCTGTTTCCTTGAATGAGCGGATGGAACAGGCCGGCCTCAGCTGGGAAATGAAGCACTTCGTCTTCTTCAGCATTGCATCAGGCATAGTTTTTCTGATTGGCGGCCTTGTGTTTGCCCAGAACCTTCTGGTTGCGCTGGGCCTGGGATTTGCCGGCGCCATCGGCTTTCCGCGTTGGTTCGTCAACTACAAGCGCCGCAAGCGATTCAACGCATTCCTCGACGAACTTCCCGGTGCGGTGGATATCATCGTCCGCGGCGTGAAGGCCGGTCTTCCCCTTGGCGACTGTATCAAGATCGTCGCACGGGAAGCTGCAGAGCCAGTTGCGACGGAGTTCGGCAAGATTGTGGAAACCCAGGTCATGGGTGTCTCGTTGACCGATGCGGTCTTGCGTCTTCCCACACGTGTCCCGGTCGCAGAGGCGAATTTCTTCGCCATCGTGGTATCCATCCAGCAGAAATCCGGCGGCGGTCTATCCGAAGCCCTTGGCAACCTGTCCAAGGTGTTGCGCGGTCGCAAGTCTATGAAGCGAAAGATCACGGCGCTCAGCTCTGAAGCCAAGGCTTCCGCCATGATCATTGGTTCGCTGCCGTTCATCGTCTCCGGGCTGCTTTACCTGATCGCTCCGGATTACGTCTCATTGCTGTTTGAACGGACAACCGGCCAACTCATCGTCGCAGGCGGACTTTTCTGGATGTTCTGCGGCATCATGGTGATGCGCAACATGATCAATTTTGACTTCTAGGGAGATCAGCGCATGAATCTGGAAACCCTGGTCGACAGTCAGTTTCTGCTTGCGGTCTTGTCTGCCGTTGCTGTGGCCGGCGCCCTGTATTCACTCGTCATGCCATTTTTCGACCGGGATCGATTGAAGTCCCGCATGAAGACGGTAGCCCTTGAGCGTGACAAGTTGCGGGCAAGGGAAAGGGCGCGGCTTGCCGCCGAGAAGAGCAATCCACGTGAGGCACTTCGTGCGCAGCCAAAGGCGCAGTTGAAGAACGTCGTCGACAGGCTGAACCTGCAAACAATGCTTGCTGACGAAAATACCCAGAGGAAGCTTCGCATGGCGGGCTACCGGGGAACGGGACCGCTTTACACGTTTCTGTTCGCGCGTATCGCCCTCCCGGTCCTGCTCCTGCTTGTTTCCCTTTTCTACGCCTTCGTCATCCTGCCCGATACGTTGCCGTTTATCACTCGGGTGGCAGGTTGCATTATCGTTGCCGGGTTGGGTGTCTTCGGACCGAACATCTACATTCAGAACAAGATCACCAACCGGCAACTTTCCATTCGCCGCGCCTGGCCCGATGCACTCGATCTAATGCTCATCTGTGTTGAATCCGGTATGTCGATCGAGGCCGCGTTCGGGCGCGTGGCGGAAGAGATCGGTGCGCAGTCGGTACCCTTGGCGGAAGAACTGACGCTCACAAACGCGGAGTTGTCATATCTCGGCGAGAGGCGGCAGGCCTACGAGAACCTAGGGGCGCGTACCGGGGTCGAAGGCGTGAAGAACGTCATGATGGCCTTGATCCAGGCTGAGCGATACGGAACGCCCGTCGGGCAAGCAATTCGCGTGATGTCCGATGACAATCGCGAACAGCGCATGCAGGAAGCCGAGAAGAAGGCCGCGTCGCTGCCGCCGAAGCTGACGGTTCCGATGATCGTCTTTTTCCTTCCCGTGCTATTCGTCGTGATCATGGGACCGGCCGTCATGCAGGTGATGGACGCCTTCAAGTAAGCCATCCGACCCACATGTGTGCATCGAAATGAGAAAAGGCCCGCAGGTTTTTCCTGTCGGGCCTTTCGTTTTTTCTTGGTCGATTGTGGGGGACGGCGAGCGTCGTCTTATCAACCGCGCCCGCTAAGCATCTGACGCAGATAGGCGACGTTTGCTTCCGCCTGCCGGGGGTCAAGCTCCGCGCTCGCGACCTGCTCGGCTTCGCCGTATTTACCCTGGATGCCGAGCACCAGGGCAAGGTTCTGTCGCACTCGACTGTCCGCCGTCGGCAACATCGCCGCCTTACGCAAGGTGTATTCGGCTTCCGGAAGCTCATTGGAGAGCAGGTAGGACAGGCCAAGATTATTGAGAAGAGTCGGATCGTTCGGCTCGATCTTCATGGCCTGATTATAGAGCGAACGCGCGCGTTCATGGTTGCCCATCTGATCATGAATTGCGCCTTCTGCCGACATCAGCCGCCAGTCAGGCGTCTGTGGGTTCTGTGCGCGCTGAAGGACGTTCAGCGCTTCGCTGAAATTGCCGTTCATGGCAAGGACCTTGCCATAGGCAGACGCGATTTCCCGATCGTTCTGGTGAGTGATGACGCCGCTGCGCAGCACCGCCATTGACTGCGAGATCTGTCCGTTCTGCCTAAGGGCTTCGGCATACCCGAGAATTGCGGCCTTGTCCTGACGGTTCTGTTCGTAACGGCCCCCCCATGAGGATACTGCCCGGCGCGCTTCGCCGGAACCTGGGGCGGCATACGCCTGCGATGTCGCCGATGCGTGCGTCGCAACGCTTCCCTGTCTCGTGGACGAACAACCCGCGACCACGATCATCGCACTGAGTGCGACCGCAGTTGATAGAGTACGTGCAATACGGCGGTTGAAAGGGGGCGCATTGTCGGCCATGTCGGATGTCCAATGTTCCAGGTGGAAAGAAAGCCTTCTTACCCTTGGAAATACCCTGTTAACCCTAATGCTTTGTTAAAAGTCGCATTTTGCATTCTGTGCGATGTTTATGGACGCCTTCAGGGGCGTCGCTTGCCAACCGTGCAGCGTACGCTTAACAGTGCTTGATAACGACGCAACCCTCGCGGTTTATAGGAGCATCCCGTGCGCCAGTCCCTGTTTGTGAAGAACTCCGAGCACGATACGACGCCGATTCATGCGGTCAACGAGGCCAATCTCGAAAGCGTACTGAAGATGCTCGGTCAATCGGCTATCGACTGGGTGAAACGCAATGGCTTTACCGCGTCACCAGGCAATAGCCTGCTCGTACCCGCCGACGGACCTTCCGGCGCTGCTGTGCTTTTTGCGACGGAGAGCGACACCCTCCCAAGTGCATTCGCCCTGGGGGCCTTGGTCGCGGCTCTGCCTGCCGGAGACTACCATCTCGAAGAGCCATTTCCGGACGTAGAGCAGGCCGCGCTCGGGTTTGCGCTCTCGTCCTACCGTTTCACCCGCTACTGCCCATCGTCGAAGGAACTTCCACGCCTGGCGGTTCCGGCGACAGTGGATCTTGATCGTCTGAATACAATTCTCGATGGCGTAGCTCTGGCGAGAGACCTGATCAACATCCCCGCAAACGACCTGGGGCCCGAAGAGCTGGCAAAGGCTGTAAGCGATCTGTTCGATCAGCATGGTGGAACCGGTCGGATCATCATCGGCGATTCTCTCCTCGAGCAGGGCTATCCCATGGTGCATGCGGTCGGGCGTGCGAGCAGCCGCGAACCGCGTCTGGCCGACTTTTCGTGGGGGGATGAAAGCGCGCCCAAGGTGACGCTGGTCGGAAAGGGCGTGATTTTCGACACGGGTGGCCTCAACATCAAGCCCTCTAGTTCGATGGCACTGATGAAGAAGGACATGGGCGGAGCCGCGAATGTGCTCGGCCTTGCGTCCATGATCATGGCAGCCAAGTTGCCGGTGCGTCTGCGGGTGATCATACCGTGCGTCGAAAACTCGATCTCCGGTTCGGCTTTCCGGCCGGGAGACATTCTTCCGAGCCGCAAGGGCATTACGGTTGAAATCGGTAACACCGATGCTGAAGGCCGTCTGGTTCTGGGGGATGCCCTGGCGCTCGCCGACGCGGAAAGCCCTGACCTTCTGATCGACATGGCCACTCTGACCGGTGCCGCTCGCGTTGCTCTTGGCCCGGACCTGCCGCCGTTTTTCACGAACGACGAGGAGCTGGCCGAAGAGATTGCCCTGGTCTCCGAAGCCTCGGCCGATCCGCTATGGCGTTTGCCGCTCTGGCAGCCATACATGAAGTATCTCGACAGCAAGGTTGCCGACATAAACCATATCAACACCAGCGGCGCGGGCTTTGCCGGCGCGATCACTGCTGCTCTTTTCCTGTCGCGGTTCGTCAAGAATACCTCCTCGTGGGTTCACTTTGACGTCTACGGCTGGACGCCTATTGAAAAGCCCGGAAAACCGGCAGGTGGTGAGGCCCAGGCGATCCGCTGTCTGTTCGATCTGATCAGTGAGAAATATTCCGCGAAAGGATAACGGCTCCGAAACGGTTTCATGCTTCAATGGACGCACTGAAACCGGATGGGGAACGCCGGACCAATGGCGGTTGAGATCCGCGCCTCCCAGGCGCTGAAGCTGATGCATGAGGTTAATCTTGCGCTGGTGCGCGACAGTGAACAGGACCTGTCGGCGCGCCAGCTGACCATATTGCTGTCCGTCTATCTCGAACCGCCGCCGCATACGGTTCGCGGCCTTGCCGCCAAGTTGAACGTGACGAAGCCGGCGATTACGCGTGCGTTGGATACGCTGGGTGGAATGCGCCTGTTGTCGCGCAAGCGCGACGATGCCGACCGCAGGAACGTGATCATCACTCGTACGGTCGAAGGTGCGCTCTACCTCGAACAGTTGGGTGATCTGGTTGTCGAGAAGGCCAAGAGCCTGCCGCGCTAACCGATTTCAACGCCCACGGATATAGCCGGGAACCGACTTGATGCCTGCGAACTTTGATCCCGAAAATTTTGATCGTCGCCGGCACCCGGTGCGCAAGGACCTGGCGTCAGCCGAATACAGGGGATTGATCGCCGCCGACCGCTTCGTCGAGGGCGAGATCCGGACGATTACTGCCGACTTCGTCGACATGCGCGGGACCGCCCAGCCTGGAAGCTCGATCGATACCCAGCTGATCTACGGCGAACAGGTCACGGTTCTTGAAACAAGCCCGGAAGGCTGGGCTTGGGGCCAGTCGCTGGCCGACGGCTATGTCGGTTGGTTCCCGTCAGACGGATGCGGCCCAAAGCTACAGCCGACACACCGTGTCCGCGCGCTCAGAACCTATCGATACCCCGGCCCGGATCTGAAATTGCCACCTCTCGGCCTGATTTCGCTCGGGGCAGAGGTCGCCGTGGTGGGAACGCGGACAACGCGGGGACTTGAGTACGCAATTCTCGCTGACGGATCGGCGGTTGTCGCCGGCCACCTTTGGCCGATGGATCGGTTGGCCGCAGATTGGGTAGGTGTGGCCGAAGAGCTTGTCGGAACGCCATATCTGTGGGGCGGGCGGACGAGCCTGGGTCTCGATTGTTCTGCACTTGTCCAGATTTCTGCGCGCTTCGGAGGTCACTGGCTGCCCCGCGACAGCGACATGCTCGAGCGCGAGGCCGGAGAGGTTCTGGACGAACCGGAAAAGGTGGATCTGGCATCGCTCAAGCGCGGCGACCTGATCTTCTGGAAAGGGCACGTCGGGATCATCAGTGAGCCGGGACGTCTGCTTCACTCCAATGGTCATACGATGACTGTTGCATATGAAGACCTCGATGCAGCGGTCATCCGGATTGCGGAAACCGAGTGGGGGAAAATCACCTCGATCCGGCGGTTGCCGCTAAAGTGAAGGGCATCACCGGCCGGACGGCAGGGCGTCAGGCCGTATCGCTTCGCCCGGGATTTCCCCCAGATCAAGATCCTCGATCCTCTGGCTCCGCTTGGTGATCTTGTCGGTCGAAATCAGGATCTGGTCGATATCCTTGTTCGCCTGCGAGAAATGCGACTGCAGCTTGTTGACCCGGTCATTCAGACGCCCGACATCGGCCATAAGGTGCGAGACCTCCGCCTGAATGAGGTGAGCCTGTTCCCGCATCTTGGCGTCACGCAGCACGGCCTGGATGACCTGGATCGACAGCATCAGCAGGGAAGGGGATACGATCACGACCCGCGCCCGGTGCGCCTTTTGCACAAGGTCTTCGAAATTCTCGTTGAGTTCGGCAAAGACACTCTCGGAGGGAACGAAGAGGAACGCCGTGTCCTGTGTTTCCCCCGGCACAAGATATTTTTCGCGGATGTCCTGAATGTGCTTGGTCAGATCGCGGCGGAACTGCGTCTGCGCATGGCGAAGCTGTTCGTCAGACTGGGCAGCGCGCAGCAGATTGAAGGCCTCTAGTGGAAACTTGGCGTCAATCGCAAGCGAAGGTGCACCGTTCGGCATGTGAACGAGACAGTCTGGCCGGGAACCTGTCGAGAGCGTTGCCTGGAAGCTATAGGCGCTCGCGGGAAGCTGGTCCTGGATGATCGCTTCCATGCGGCCCTGTCCGAAGGCGCCGCGAGTCTGTTTGTTGGATAGAATGGCCTGAAGCTCGATCACCTGACCGGAAAGGTCCGTTATCGTCTTCTGCGCCCGGTCGATCACGGCAAGCCGTTCGTGCAGATGCCGCAAGCCCTCATGCGTCTGTTTGGTGGTGTCGGCCATCGAAAGACCGAGCTTGTGGCCCATTCCATCCAGCCGCTCGTTGACTGCCCGCATCATGTCGCCCTGGCGAGAACCGAACACCTCGGCCATCGTCTGCATGCGCCCGGTCATTTCACCTTGTGATTTCAGAAGCTGGGACAAGTGGCTTTCCAACTCGTGGATCCGCTCCGTTGCCGCCGTGTCGGCTTCTGCGCGGATGCGGATCTGGCGCAGGGACTTGGCGGTCAGCCACGCCGTGATCAGGAGGAGGAAAAGCCCACCGGCGATTGAGGCTTCCAGAACGCTGACCGGGTAGCCACTGAATGTGAACAGGATCTTGTGCATGAAACAAACATAGAACGATTCGCGCGAAACATGCAGATTTTCGAGGCCGTGTTCGCCCGGTCAAGCCGTGGATCCAGGGGCGAAACCCGCGTTTGCGGATGTCCCTTCGCCATCAGTTGCGGAAACGCGTTGACCCTGAGCATTGCTTTGCCTATCTGGAACCCATGACAAAACGTGACATCATCATCATCCCCGATCCCGTGCTGCGCGAAGTGTGCAAGCCGATCGTTACCGTTGACGCGGATATCCGCGCGCTTGCCGACGACATGCTGGAAACCATGTACGCGGCACCTGGTATCGGCCTGGCTGCAAGCCAGATCGGCGTACTTCAGCGCATGTTCGTACTTGATGTCGCCAAGGAAGATGCGCCCAAGGACCCGATGGTTTTCATCAACCCGGAAATCACCTGGGAGAGCGAAGAACTCTCGGTGTATCAGGAAGGGTGCCTGTCTATCCCCGAGTACTACGAGGACGTCGAACGTCCGGCCATGGTGCGGGTCAAGTATCAGGATATTGATGGTCAGCAGCAGGAGATCGAGGCAGGTGGTCTGCTCGCGACCTGCATTCAGCACGAATTGGACCATCTGAACGGCAAGCTCTTCATCGACTACCTGTCGAAGCTGAAGCGGGACCGGGTCATGAAGAAGTTCAGCAAGCTGGCCAAGCAGACCGGGAAGCTCTGATCGAGCTTGGAGTGACGGTTGGAGGGCAGATCCTCCCGGCAAAACGCTTCATTGTGCCGTATCAGGGTTCGGCATCGGAGAAATATGATCTCGGATGATCCTTGCCGTCATTGCCATGGAAATGATTGTGTCGAGCTCGAGAGTCCTGTTGCCCGGACTGGCCTGATCGCGCAATAAGGGCGCCAACGCGTCAAAAAAGCCGGAAAGCACATGACCCTTCGTATCATCTTCATGGGAACCCCGGAGTTCTCCGTCCCCACCCTGATGGAAATCGTTGGCCAGGGGCATGAGGTGGTCGCATGTTATTCCCAGCCTCCGCGCCCGGCAGGCCGGGGCATGGATCTGAAGAAGTCGCCGGTTCACGAAGCAGCGGAATCCTTCGGTATTCCGGTATTCACCCCGACAAGTCTGAAGGGTGCCGACGAACAGCAGCAGTTTGCCGATCTTGATGCGGATGTTGCTGTCGTGGTGGCCTATGGCCTGCTTCTACCGAAGGCCATTCTCGAGGCACCGCGCGAAGGCTGCCTGAACCTCCATGCGTCCATACTGCCGCGTTGGCGTGGTGCAGCTCCGATCAACCGCGCCGTCATGGCGGGTGACAAGGAAACCGCTATCCAGGTCATGCGGATGGAGCAGGGACTGGACACTGGTCCGGTTTGCATGTCTGAAACCGTTGCGATCGGGGACAACACAACGGCCGGTGAACTTCATGATCAGCTCTCGGGCCTTGGGGGCGATTTGATGGTGCGTGCGCTCGCTGCGCTGTCACGCGGAGCCTTGACGGAAACGCCGCAGGCGGAAGACGGCGTGACCTACGCCAGCAAGCTGTCCAAGGACGAAACACGGATCAACTGGTCTGAGCCAGCGCCCGCGGTACACAATCATATCCGCGGGCTCTCGCCATTCCCCGGTGCCTGGTGTGAAATGAACCTCGGCGGCAAGGTGGAGCGGATCAAGATCCTGCGGAGCCAGGTCGAAGCCGCTTCCGGAACGCCGGGAGAAGTGCTGTCTGTTGACGGCAATGGCCCAGTGGTTGCCTGCGCAGAGGCAAGTGTTCGGCTGGTTCAGGTTCAACGTGCGGGCAAGAAGGCCGTCGGCGGAGAGGATTTCCTGCGTGGCGCCAAGCTGGCTGTCGGAGATCAACTTATCTGACCACTGCGTCAGGCGCGGAGACAACTGGAGAGGCAACGGGCATGAGCGAGGAAATGGACGCAAAATCGCTTCAGGTGCGCGATGCTGGCCCTGCCGACGAGCTTGGGGTCAAGGAACTGATCACGGCCGCATTCGGCCAGGACACCGAGGCGGGCCTGGTACATCGTCTGCGCCACTGTGGTGCGCTGGTGCTTGAACTCGTCGCCGTGACCGACCGTGGGCGGTTGATGGGGCACATTTCCTTCAGCCGTGTCACGCCGGCCGATGCCGGTCCAGGACGTGAGCTGACCATCTGCTGTCTGGCGCCAGTCTCGGTCTGGCCAGAGTTTCAGCGTCAGGGGATCGGGTCTTTGCTGATCGAAACCGCGATCGCAAAGCTGAAGGACATGGGGGAGGACCTGATTCTCGTGTTGGGTCCGCCATCCTACTATCCGCGTTTCGGTTTTGATCCGGAACTCGCCAAAAAGGTCAGGGCTCCCTATGCAGGCAATGCGTTTCAGGCGCTCGCGCTGACAGACGCGGGGAAGAATGACCTTCCGGTCGAAGTGGCCTTCGCTACGCCCTTTGAGGAATTCGAGTAAGGCACGACATGCCGCGCTATAAGTTTACCGTAGAATATGATGGCCGCCCCTTCTGTGGCTGGCAGAGACAGGCGAATGGTCCCTCCGTTCAGGCTGTTATCGAACGTGCGATCAAGGCGTTCTCCGGCGAGGAAGTCACCATCGGCGGAGCAGGGCGCACGGACACGGGTGTCCATGCCACCGGCCAGGTCGCCCATGCCGATCTGGAGAAGGACTGGCCGGTTGAGACGGTCATGGGCGCGATGAACTTTCATTGCCAGCCTGACCCTGTCGTCCTTCTGGCAGTCGAGAAGATGCATGAAGGTTTCGACGCGCGCTTTTCTGCTATTCGCAGGTCCTACCGCTACCGGATATTCAATCGTATCCCTCCGCTGACCCATGAGCGTGGACTCGCATGGCACGTAAAGCCTGATCTGGATGCTGATGCGATGAACGAGGCAGCGCAGGAGTTCGTCGGTCATCACGACTTCACCACGTTCCGCCATTCGCGCTGTCAGGCCAAGAGCCCGGAGAAGACGCTGGAGACCTTCACCGTGCGGCGGGAGGGAGAAGTCGTTATCGCGGAGTGTTCCTCGCGCTCCTTCCTGCACAACCAGGTTCGCTCCATGGTCGGAACCCTGCGGCTTGTCGGCGAAGGCAAGTGGACGCCGCAAGATGTTCGTGATGCCCTTGCAGCCCGTGACCGCAAGGCCTGTGGTCCGGTGGCACCGGCAGACGGGCTTTACCTGACCCGCGTCGATTATCGCAGCAGGGAAGCCGATATTGAGGCGGCCGAAGCCTGGGCGGCCCAGCAAGCCGATGTTGCGAACGACGAGGCCTAGGCGGCCCAGCAAGCCGATGTTGCGAACGACGAGGCCTAGGCGGCCTCGCTCTCATGCACGACGCATTTCCGGTAAATATGCCACGTCGTGTGTCCCAGAACCGGCAAGGTGACGACCAGTCCGACGAAAGCCGGCACGATCGAGGCGATAAGCGTGATGGTGACAATGAAGGCCCAGCCGATCATCGGCACGGGTGAGGTCACCACCGCTTTCACGCTCGTGATCATCGCGGTGATGAAGTCGCGATCTTCCTCCATCAGCAGAGGTAAGGAAATCACGGTCAGCGAGAAGAGAATAAGGGACAGGATCGCTCCGACCACGTGGCCTACGGCGAGAAACATCAGCCCTTCCGATGTTCCGATCACTTGCAACACAAATTCGTTGAACGAGGCGAACGATCGAAAGCCGAGGAACAGCGCAAGAAGCAGGCGTACCTGGTACATCCACATTATCTGGACGAACAACACCACGAACGCCATCCACGACAGTTCCCGGCTCTTCTGCGCCCACATGGTTCCGAAAATCGCGCGCCAGCTGAGGTGTTCGCCGGAGTCAATGCGGCGGCTGACCTCATAGAGACCGACGGCAGCAAATGGCCCGATCAAAACAAAGCCTGCCGCAAGGGGATAGCTCAGGTAGCTCATGTGGAATTTTGCGGCGGTCAGGATGATCAGAACGCCGCCAATAGCAAAAAAACTCCCGAACGCTAGTCCGTAGGCCGGGGCACGCCGGAAGTCGCGTAGACCTGCCCCTAGTGCGTCGACCACGTCGGTGATGGTGATTTTACGAACCTCGGGATCCTTCCGGAAACCAGGTTGCGACATAGGCGCATGAGTGTCGGTGTTGTCTGTCATCGATGTCCTCCGCAGTGCCGCTCCTCATCGGCACGGGGTGATCATGGAGGCTTCGGAATTCTTCGCCAACCGTACTTTCCGGTATCTTCATCGGTTTGCGTACGTTTTTTGGTGTCTGCAATGCAAAGTGGCGCATGAAGCTTGATCAAGCGCATTCTTGCGACTAACTGCAAGGATCGTACACACTCATTCAAAACCAGCGGACCCTTCATGGCCTCGAGCGACCAACAGGCAAACATCTCTCCCGGACTGTTCTGGCTTCTTGTCAGCCCAATTGGCCGTGTTGCCCGTGAGCCCTACTGGCTTGTCCTCTTCCTGATCTGGATAGTGATTGGCGTTGCGATCAACATGTGGTTCGGCTCCCTGCCGGATGACGTGACCATCGATGATCTGGGCATGGACAGCTTTGTCTCCTCCAATGCTCTGTTCCCGATCCTTTTTTTCGTGCTGCAATGGGTCGAACTCGCCCTCGTAATCAAACGGTGTCAGGATATCGGGATCACGGGGTTCACCGCACTTTTGATTTTCGTACCCGTGGTGAATATTCTCGTCGTGCTCTTTCTGGGGTTTGTTCCCAGTCAGCAGGGGCCGAACCGTTTCGGTCCTCTTCCGAATAGTTATTATCGCCGAAAAACCTGAACCGGGAGCGCAGTTTCTCCGACGCTCCGGTTCAAAAAAGAGGCCTCATGTCCGAGCAGATTTCCCGTGCCGTCCAGATCTCGCGCGATCTGATCCGTTGTCCGTCCGTAACACCTGCGGAAGGCGGGGCTCTTGCCTATCTGGAGAGTTTGCTCGCGGGGGCCGGATTCCGGGTCGAACGCGTCACCTTCTCCGACACCGAGACGCCGGACGTCGAGAACCTGTTTGCATCGTACGGCAGCGGGGCGCCGCATTTCGTATTCGCGGGACACACGGACGTTGTGCCGCCGGGAAACGAGCAGGACTGGTCACATGCGCCATTTTCGGGTGACATTGAAGACGGAGTGCTCTTTGGTCGTGGCGCCGTGGATATGAAGGGCGGTGTCGCGTGCTTTGCAGCCGCGGCGCTGGATTACATCCGTGAGCAGGGAGAGGCTTTCGAGGGCACCATTTCGTTCCTGATCACGGGGGACGAGGAAGGCCCGGCAGTGAACGGCACGGTCAAGCTACTCGAATGGTGCGAGACACAAGGGCACAAATTCGACACCTGCATCGTCGGTGAGCCGACCAACCCGGCAGAGCTTGGTGATGCAATCAAGGTCGGCCGTCGCGGTTCGCTCTCGGGCATCGTCACCGTCAAGGGCACTCAAGGGCATGCGGCCTATCCGCATCTCGCCAACAATCCCATTCCGGGTCTTATGAGGCTCATGTCGGCTTTGGACGGCGTTGTGTTCGACGCCGGAAATGAACGGTTCCAGCCCACCAATCTGGAGATTGTTACCTTCGATGTCGGGAACACTGCGTTCAATGTCATCCCGGCGCGGGCCCAGGCCCGTTTCAATGTCCGTTTCAACGACGAATGGACGCTCGACAGCCTGAAGGAGAGGATATCCAGTGAGCTGTCTGCTGCTGCCGGCGACGGTCTGGCGTGGGAGCTCGAATTCCGCCGCGACGCGAGCGAATCCTTCCTGACCAAGGATGAACGTCTGATCCAGACGCTAAGCGATGCCGTTCTTGCGCGGACCGGGCGCGTGCCGGACCTGAGCACGGGCGGAGGCACCTCGGACGCGCGCTTCATAAAGAACTATTGCCCCGTGGTCGAATTCGGGCTTGTCGGACAGACCATGCACAAGGTCGACGAATGTGCCGCCTTGTCGGATATCGACGGCCTGACGGCAATCTACCGGCAGTTCCTTGAGGACTACTTCAAGGCAGCAAGGGGCGTCTGACGAATGCTGAGCGGCCTAGAGATCTCACGAGCGCTGCAAGGGTGCTGGCTGCTGTTTCGAAATCGCCCGGAAGGCATGGGCTACTTTGATGTGTCTATCGAAGGTTTCTGGCGCTCTTTCCGGGTCGTATTTCTGCTGGTTCCGCTTTTCATCATCAGCTCGATGTCCGAGCGACGGCTGATTATCGAAGAGACCAACATCCTGGCGGAAAACTTCCCCGAGAATGCCTACTGGATGGCCCAGTTCACGAGCCTTGGCGTTGACTGGATCGCCCTGCCGCTGCTTTTGGCTGCGCTGTCAGCCCCCTTGGGCGTTTCTCGAGGGTATGTGCCCTTCGTGATTGCACGCAACTGGTCGAGCCTTGTCGTGGCCGCTCCCTATGTCATCGTCGGTCTCTTGTACCTGTCCGGTGTCATCGCACCCGGCATCATGGTGCTTCTGTCGCTTGCGACACTCGTCGTCATGATCTGGTACCGCTATCAGGTGACGCGGATTGCGCTCCAGGCGGCTGTCGGAACGACAATCGGCGTTGTGGTGCTGGACATAATCCTGTCGCTTGTCATCGGCGAAGTCGCGGGCCGGATTTTTGGCGTTTGAGAACACCGCATTTTACTGATGGGCGAAAGTAAAAAGCCCGCCTCGATGAGGCGGGCTTTGATTTTACGAATGGCTACGAATTAATCGCGCAGCAGCTCGTTGATGGCGGTCTTGGACCGGGTCTGAGCATCAACCGTTTTAACGATGACTGCGCAGTAGAGGCTCGGGCCCGGCGTTCCGTCAGGAAGCGGCTTGCCCGGCATCGCTCCCGGAACGACCACCGAATAGGCAGGTACTTCGCCGATATGGATCTTGCCTGTCTGGCGATCGATGATCTTCGTCGATGCGCCAATGAAGACGCCCATGGACAGGACAGCGCCTTCGCGCACGATCACGCCCTCGACGACCTCTGAGCGGGCGCCGATGAAGCAGTTGTCTTCGATGATGACCGGGCCGGCCTGGAGCGGTTCCAGAACGCCGCCGATGCCGACGCCACCGGACAGATGCACGTTCTTGCCGATCTGCGCACAGGAACCGACTGTTGCCCAGGTGTCGACCATGGTGCCTTCATCGACATAGGCGCCGAGGTTGACGAAGGACGGCATCAGGACGACACCCTTGCCGATGAAGGCTGAGCGGCGAACGGTACAGTTCGGCACGGCACGGAACCCTGCCTCTTCAAAATCGACACCACGCCAGCCGTCAAACTTGGACGGAACCTTGTCCCACCAGGTTGCATCACCCGGGCCACCCTTGATGACTTCCATGGCATTGAGGCGGAACGACAACAGAACGGCCTTCTTGGCCCACTGATTGACAACCCAGTCGCCGTCCTTCTTCTCGGCCACCCGCAGCTGGCCGCGATCGAGAAGGTTCAAGGTCAGCTCGACGGCATCGCGGACGTCGCCGGTCGTATGGGTATCGATGTTGGCGCGGTCTTCGAACGCTGCATCGACAGTCGCGGCGAGTTTGACGAGGTCGTGGGTCATCAGGCTCAATATCTCCGGCAAAATGCGGTTGAAATCGTTGAGCGGACCTAAGCCGTGCGGCGGCGGTGTGTCAAGCGCAGCGGAGGTAAAACCGGCAGCGACAAAGTGGCAAAATTACCGTCTGTCCCCGGTACCGCGACCAGACGGCTCTGCGAGAGAGGCCCTCTGCCGATCATATCGTATGGCCTATGGTCCAACATCTCAGGCTCTGCAGCGCGCATTTGGCGATGCTTGAGGACAAGTCAATTGCATCGTGTGGAGCTGAGAATAGGCTGGCGGAGCGGTCGATGGCCGTGTTGATAACGGCAGCGGCGAGTGAGCGCACATGGAACTCTGGATCCCGATCACGATCTTCGCTGCATTCTGCCAGAACCTGCGGTCGGCTCTTCAGAAGCACCTGAAAGGAACGCTTGGAACAACCGGAGCGACCTTCATTCGTTTCGGCTACGGGTTTCCTTTCGCGATAGCGTATGTGCTCGCACTTCATGAGTTTGCAGGCTTCGAGCTACCCGTCATCAACGCGCGGTTTCTTGTTACCGGGGCTTTTGGCGGCCTTGCCCAGATTGCGGCGACCTTCCTCCTCGTTCACCTGTTCGCTTATCGAAACTTCACGGTCGGAACGGCGTATTCCAAGACCGAACCTGTACAGGCAGCAATTTTCGGCCTTGTGCTCCTCGGCGAGCACATCACCTTGACCGCCGCGGTTGCAATCCTGATCGGTGTCTTTGGGGTGGTGATGATCTCGCTCGCCCGGACCCCGTCAGGTTGGCGGGATCTGGTCGCTGCGCTGACAGGGCGTCCTGCACTGATCGGGCTTGCATCAGCCGCTTGCTTTGGGGCCTCCGCCGCTGCCTACCGGGCAGCTTCGCTGTCGCTTTCCGGACCGGGCTTTCTCATGCAGGCGGCATTCGCTCTCGCATGTGTGACGCTGTTCCAGACCGTCGTGATGGCCGTCTGGATGTCGTTTCGGGAGAAGGAACAGCTTGGTGCCAGCCTGCGAAGCTGGCGCAGCTCTGTTTGGGTCGGTTTAGCGGGCGTAGCAGGTTCGGCCGGCTGGTTTACTGCCATGACTCTGCAACAGGTCGCCTATGTCAGGGCCCTTGCGCAGATAGAGCTCGTCTTCACGTTTCTGGTCTCGTGGCTGGTCTTCAAGGAGACCATCAGGCACGCCGAGATCGTTGGCTGCACGCTGATCGTCGTGGCCATTCTGATCCTGCTGCTCAGCCGTTAGGCGTCAGGGGTTTAAAACGATGACCTTGGTGCGTCCGCCGTCGCAGGTATAGCAACAGTTCTTGCAGCCATTTCGGTTGTTGTAACCGACGCCCCAGTAGCTGTTGTTGCGATTGCGCACCCAGGCGCCATAGCAGACCTTTTCGCCATACCGGCAGGAAATACGAATGGTCTTGTTGCTGTAGTCATTCAGCACATAGACTTTTTTGTTTCCGGGCCAAACGTGACCGCGGCGGGTCTGGGAATAGAGTTCGACGTCCACTATTTTCGGATGTTCGCTCCGGAATTCCCAAAGAAGCGTTTCAGCTTTTGCCGAATGTGTCAGTCCGCCGAATGTCGTCGTAACGGTCAGGCTCAGCAGCACCATCAAAAATCTGGTGAGCGCTCGCCCCCGGCTTTTCAAAATCGTCATGATCTGCCCCCACATGTCATGCCAATGGACGTCGTGACCCCTCTGATCCTTCGACGTTCCTGTAGGGTAGTATGGCGAAAAGGCTCAAACGAGCATACCCCTGATGGGGAATATCAGGCGGCAGTCTGGAGCAACCAATTCCGGAAAGCCCCGACCGGCCGCGACAGTGGGCGCGACGGCGAGCGAACGAACCAGTATCCGGTTTCCAGTTCCAGAACGGGCCAATCGGGCAGGACAAGATGTCCGGCTTCGACTTCCTTCTCGACGAAGCGCCGGTCGATCACGATTGCTCCCATGCCGGCTATGGCCGCCTGGATTGCCAGGTCACGACTTTCCACCAACGTGCCGGAATTGGCCTCTGAATGGGAAATGCCAGCCTTCTCAAGCCATTTCGGCCAGTCGCCGCGCCGGCTCGCACTGTGCAGCAGGCGTAGTTTTCCGATGCTTTCAACCGGTGAAGCAGGGCCGTCGGGAAGCAGCCATGGCGCAATCGCGACGGCTAGATGCTCCTGCCAGAGAAGGGCGCTGTCGATGCCTTGCCAGGCGCCTTTTCCGAGCCGGATGGCGCAATCGTAGTTTTCCCGCTCCAGGTCCACGACGCGGGTAGACGCGGAAAGAAGGATTTCTACATCGGGCTGGATGGCCTGGAATTCAGGCAGGCGAGGGATCAGCCATCGCGTGGCGAATGTAGAGACCGTGCTGATACGCAGTTCCGTACGCCCGCGGCGCTTGAAACTGTCGACGGCTTCATCGATCCGCTCGAACGCATCCCCGATGCCGAGCGCCAGTCTTTGGCCTTCTTCTGTAAGGGACAGTCCGCGCCCGTCGCGCAATACCAGCGTCGTTCCGAGTTCGCTTTCCAGCTTGCGCATGAGGTGGGACAGGGCGGAAGGAGATACGCCAAGTTCTTCAGCGGCCTGGGCGGCCCGTCCATGCCGGGCTAGAAGAGAGAAAGCGTGTAGGGCGCGCAGCGATGCCATGGGCGGTGTCTTTGGTAATTGAGTTTATCTCAATATACGGCAATGCGTTGCCCGGCGCCAGCAGGGCTCTTGGAAAACAGTTTTAACCGATCAGATCGACCCGTTGACGGCCTTCAGGAAACCGGCGAGATCGTCCGTGACGAAATCAACCGGGCTCTCGTCCTCGCGCTCCAGATCCCAGCTTTCCTGAAAGACTTCGCGTGTACCTTTCGGAATGATCAGGACCGTACGCATTCCCAGCCCGTGCGGGACCGTCAGGTTTTTCTGCAAGTCCTCGAACATGGCTGCACGCACGGGAGAAACACCAGTCCGGTCGAGAAACATGTCGTAGGTCTCCCGGTTCGGTTTCGGCATGAGATCTGCTGCAACGATGTCGAAAATATCCTCGAAATGATCGGTTATTCCGAGGGCTGCTGCCGTACGCTCCGCATGAGGCCGATCGCCATTCGTAAAAATGAACTTGCGGCCGGGAAGAGAGGCAATTTGTTCGCCGAGCGCCGGGTTTGGCAGGATGGTTGAATAGTCGATGTCGTGAGCGTGACGGAGATAATCATCCGGATCGACCTGGTGCTCCGTCATCAGACCTCGCAGCGTCGTACCATACTTGTGATAGTAGGCTTTTTGCTGCGCCATTGCTTCTTCCTTGTTCAGGTCTAGAAGCTTCGCGACATAGTCGGCGATCTGGCTGTTGATCTGGCCGAAAAGGTCAGATTCGATCGGGTAGAGCGTATTGTCGAGGTCGAAGACCCATGCTTCGACCCCCTTGAAGACCCGAAGGTCCTGAGTGTGTAGGTGGCGCCCCTCGTAGGGAATGCTTTTCTTGCCGGTCACGGTCGGATCAACGTCCCCACGCCACCTTCGGTGAAGAGTTCCAGAAGTACGGCATGTGGCACCTTACCATCCAGGATGACCACGCCTTCGACGCCCTGATCGAGTGCATCGATACAGGTTTCGACCTTGGGAATCATTCCGCCGGAGATCGTTCCGTCGGCGATCAGTTCGCGCGCCTTTGAGACGGTCAACTGCTTGATCAGCTTGCCTTCCTTGTCGAGAACACCTGGAACGTCGGTGAGGAACAGCAAGCGCTTGGCATTCAGTGATCCGGCAACAGCGCCTGCAAAGGTGTCGGCATTGATGTTGTAGGTTTCCCCATCCGGACCGGGCGCGACCGGCGCGACGACCGGTATGAGTTCTTCCTTCAGGACCAGTTTGAGTACCGTCGGGTTGACGTCTGCGGGTTCACCAACGAAGCCGAGGTCGACGACCTTCTCGATGTTGGAGTCCGGATCAACCATGGTACGGCGCAGCTTTTCCGCCGTGACCATGTTGCCGTCCTTGCCGCACAGGCCGACCGCACGGCCACCTTCGGCGTTGATTGCCTGTACGATTTCCTTGTTGATCGAGCCTGCAAGGACCATTTCCACGATTTCGACGGTGGCCTTGTCGGTTACGCGCAGACCCGCCTGAAATTCGCTGACAATACCCAGACGGGTCAGCATCTTGCCGATCTGCGGTCCGCCGCCGTGCACAACCACGGGATGGACGCCAGACTGGCGAAGCAAGGTGATGTCCCTGGCAAAGGCGCGCCCGAGTTCGACGTCGCCCATGGCGTGACCACCGTATTTCACCACGACGGTTCGGTCGTCATAACGCTGCATGTAGGGCAGTGCCTGGGCGATGACGTGGGCGCGGCTTTGGTGGTCCGGAGAGGTCATTGGGTCGGTGGTCTCGCTCTGGGCCCTGGCACATCCGCTTTCGAGGCAGGAGGCCGTCAGGCTTATCGGGTTCAAGACGCCAGGGCAGCGGCTGTTCTGGTGAACGTCCCACGTCCTGGATGGTTCAATTCAAATGCGGTTGATAGCTGTTTTCGTTGAGCTTCTCAATCGCGTCCGCGGTCAGTTCTTCACCAGTTGATCGATTTCGGCCCTGAGTTCGGCAAGGCCCTTGCCCTTCTCCGAAGAGGTGGCAATGACTTCCGGATAGGAGGCCGGGCGCTTCGCCAGCTTGGCAAGGGTTTCATCTATCAGGCGTGTCAGAGCCGGGGGCTTGATCTTGTCCGATTTGGTCAGGACCACCTGATAGATCACTGCCGCCTTGTCGAGCAGGGACATGGCTTCCTCATCGATTGTCTTGATGCCGTGACGGCTGTCGATCAGAAGGAAGACGCGGCGAAGGGTTGGCCGCCCGCGCAAATAGGCGAACACGAGATTGGTCCAGGCTTCGACGAGTTCCTTCGGTGCCTGCGCATAGCCGTAGCCGGGCATGTCGACAATCGTCAGCGGTGCGTCATCGGCCGAGAAAAAGTTCAGCATCTGCGTCCGGCCCGGAGTGCTTGATGTTCGGGCCAGACCCTTGCGACCGGTCAGGGCATTGATCAGGCTCGACTTGCCCACGTTGGACCGTCCCGCAAAGGCGATCTCGGTGTTGCCGATCTCGGGCAGATTGGCCATGTCGGTGACGCTGGTGCGGAAGTCCCAAGGCTTTGCAAACAGAAGCCTTGCTTGCTCAAGTTGTTCGTCAGTGAATTTCGGTTCGTCGCTCATGCTTGGTCTTCTAGCTGGCATTGCGCCCGGCGTCGAGTAAACGATGGCGGGCGCGGATTATTGCGGCGTTTCAGGAGTTCACCTGGCGCAGACGGGAAATGTCGCATCCGCGAATGGCGGCGAGGTTTCCGGTAATTTTCTCGACGGGCCAATCCCACCAGGCAATATCGAGAAGTTCCTCTATCACCTTCGCAGGAAACCGCTGCCGGACGATACGGGCAGGGTTGCCGGCGACAACGCAATAGGGCGGCACATCGTGTGCCACGACGGCCTTGGCAGCAATGATCGCGCCGTCCCCGACGCAAACTCCCGGCAGGATCGTGGCATCCGTACCGATCCATACATCGTTTCCGATGATCGTGTCACCGCGCGACTGCTCGAGGAAAACCGAAAGGTCGCAGTCTTTCTCCCAGCCGTTCTGGAAGATCTGAAAGGGAAAGGTTGAAAGGCCGCCAAGCGCATGATTGGCGCCGTTCATGATGAACTCCACGCCAGTTGCAAGCGCACAGAACTTGCCGAACACGAGGCGGTCTCCGAGAAACTCGAAATGGTACCGGACGCATTTGTCCTGGAAGCGTTCGGGCTTATCGGGATCATTGTAGTAGCTGTAGTCGCCGGCTTCGATATTCGGGCCGGTAACGACGTTCTTGATGAAGACGGTGTGATTTGCTCCCGGAAAGGGGAAGCGAGAATTCGGATCGGGACCGTGCATGGAAACTCCACGATTTCAGAAGTAGGCAAGGAGGAAAGGCAGCATCCGCTGCGAGCGACCCGGTGGTCGGCAAACGCCTTGCAAAACGGGTCTGAAGTCAGTGGATCATCGTCACGATACTCCTGATCGCCGGGCTTTCCGGCGTGAATGAAAAAGGGCCCCGCCTTGCGGAGCCCTCGTTTTCTAGCAGGTTGCCTGCCACTTGTCAGCTTTTGTCCGCGGCTTCTTTTTTCCGCTTGAAGGTGCCCTTCAGATTGTCGAAGAGCTCTACCTTCACGCCCTGGCGGCGCATGATCACCCACTGCTGTGCAACCGACAGCGTGTTGTTCCAGGCCCAGTAGATCACGAGACCGGCCGGGAAGGACGCCAGCATGAAGGTGAAGATTACCGGCATCCAGGTGAAGATCATCTGCTGCGTCGGGTCCGGCGGGGCAGGGTTCATTTTCATCTGGACGAACATGGTCACGCCCATGATGAGAGGCCATACACCAAGCATCAGCATCTGGGGCGGGTCCCACGGGATGAGGCCGAACAGGTTGAACAGGGTAGTCGGATCCGGAGCCGAAAGGTCCTGGATCCAGCCGAAGAACGGCGCGTGACGCATCTCGATGGTCACGAACAGAACCTTGTAGAGCGAGAAGAAGACAGGAATCTGGATCAGGACCGGCAGGCAGCCTGCCAGCGGATTGATCTTTTCCTTCTTGTAAAGCTCCATAAGGGCTTGCTGCTGCTTCGCACGGTCGTCTGCGTAGCGCTCGCGAATCTCGGTCATCTGCGGCTGCACGAGCTTCATCTTGCTCATGGAGACGTAGGACTTGTTGGCGAGCGGGAAGAAGACCAGCTTGACCGCAACGGTGATCAGCAGGATTGCAACGCCGAAGTTGCCGACCAGATGGAACAGCCAGTCGATGGCGAAGAACATCGGCTTGGTCAGGAAGTAGAACCAGCCCCAGTCAACCAACAGTTCGAAGCGGGAAATGTTCTTCGCTTCCTCATATGCGTCGATCAGGTTGGTTTCCTTGGCACCTGCAAACAGGGAGGAGGTATGGCTGGCGCTGGCGCCTGCTGCGATCTCCACTGCCTGGCCGAGGAAGTCGGCCTGATAGTTGCCGGTTGCAAGGGAGTAGCTAAAGCTGGGCTGAAAGCTGGAGCCCGGTGTCGGGATCAGCGTCGTTGCCCAATACTTGTCGGTAATACCGAGCCAGCCCTGGTCCACCTCTGACGGACGAATCTGGCCTTCCTCGGCGAGGTCCGAATAATCGATTTCGCGCAAGCCTTCCTCGCCGAAGACGCCAAGGAGGCCTTCATGGAGGATGTAGAAGCCGGACGTTTCCGGCTCGCCGTTGCGGGCGATCAGGGCATAAGGGAACAGCGTGACGGCTTCGCCACTTGCATTCTCTACGGTCTGGCTGACATCGAACATGTAATTGGTGTCGATGCTGAAGGTGCGTTTGAACGTCAGGCCCTGGCCATTGTCCCAGGCAAGTGTGACCGCATTGGACGGGGAAAGGGTTGAATTCCCCTCTACGGACCAGAGCGTATCGGTCCCCGGAAGAGCCACGTCAGCACCCGGGTTCGCTACCCAGCCGTAGTCTGCATAGTAAGGCTTCGGGCTGCCCTTGGGCGACAGCAGCACGATGGTCGGGCTGCTCTTGTCTACCGTCTCATGATAATCCTTGAGACGAAGGTCGTCGAGACGCGCCCCTACCAGATTGATTGAACCGGACAGGCGCGGAGTGTCGATGACGACCCGCTCGTTGCGTTCCAATGCCTGTTCACGGGTCACAGTCGCAACAGCCGCACCTGCCTGCGGGCTGGAAATTTGTCCAGGTGTCGCGTTTGGGGCTGGGGTGACCGGATTTCCGGCAGCCTCCGCCGCCTGGCGTTCAGCTTCCTGCTGCGCCTGAAGGGCAGCCTGTTGGCGCTCCATCTGGGGCTGGGCGATGAAATACTGCCAGCCGAGCAGAACGATCAGCGACAGAACGATTGCTAGAATCGTATTTCGGTTTTCGGAGAACAACTGGACTACCCCTGTTTTCTGCTCGATGCGGCATTGGGAGCCGGCTTGCCTCGATGGGCGCTCGATCTGGGGCGACGTTGCCCCGACCGTGGATCAAGTGCAAGCGGAAGGCCTGATTTGATATCTGATACGAGATCCTCGAAGGGCAGGGACAGTGCAGTCTCACGCCCGATGAGAACGAAATCCGTCATTGCGGGAACATCGGACGGATCCAGCGCTGCAACGGCTGCGCGCAGTCGGCGCTTGATCCGGCTGCGGACCACCGAATTGCCTGTCTTCTTGGTCACCGTGTAACCAACGCGCGGCGCGCCGTTACTGTCGCTTTTGAGGGCTTGAAGCACAAAAGCGCGCCGTCCTACCCGTCCACCTTTGGCGACGGCTAGGAATTCGGAGCGCTTTTTAAGTGTTTCCATCGGCTGTGGTGTAACTTGTGGGTCAAAACCAGTCATCACCAGCGGCGCCGAGTGCGTTGGCCGGATCAGGCGCTGAGGGACTTGCGGCCCTTGGCACGGCGACGCGCGAGAACCTGACGGCCATTCTTGGTAGCCATGCGTGCACGGAAGCCGTGGCGACGCTTGCGGACAAGACGGCTCGGTTGATACGTACGCTTCATTGTTCTTACCCGCGCGAACAGCGCGGCCCTTGCTTATCGAATGTCTCGGAGGAAGCACCCTTAGCGCCATATTCTGACGCGCCCATAAAAGGCATGGTTCCGGATGCGAATTCCAGTCGAGCGCGCTTATACGGGGCAGAGCCGCGCAAGTCAACGCGCCATCCTGCAATTATCTGCAGTAACTTGCCGTTTAAGGCCGTGGGTTGGAAAACTCCAGCGGTCGTGCCTCCGAAGGGGCGAAGAAGCGCTCACCATTGGCTCACTTGTCGGTGATATGGGCTTCTTATTGGGCGTTTTCATGTACACGTTTACGACAAATAACGGCGAGCAGCAAAGCAAGGGACCAGGAAGCGCAAGGCATGAACGAGGGTATCTCCGGAACGGACCCGCATTTGAAGAGGAAAGCGCAGGGCAGGAAATCCTCCATGACGCAAGCCTCAGCCCGATTCGGCAATACCGTTCGCCGGTGGGTTCCTGTTGCCCTGATACTGGGTGCGATGGCTTTCGCCTGGTTCATGGGTTGGCACGAACAACTGACCCTTTCGGGACTGATCAGGAACCGTATTGCCCTATCAGGGTTCGTTGACAGCAATTTGGCGTTGGCCGTCGGCGGTTACGTCGGCCTTTATATTCTGGCGGTCGCATTGTCGTTTCCCGGAGCTTCCTTCCTGACCATTGCCGGGGGGCTCCTTTTCGGTTGGCTCGTTTCTGCCACGGCGACCGTCGTCGGTGCCACATTGGGTGCAACGCTCATCTTTCTGATCGCGCGCTCCTCCTTTGGGGAACTCCTGACCGGCCGGGCAGGGCCGTTCGTCTCCGGTCTGGCAAAGGGTTTTCGGGAAAACGCCCTCAGCTATCTCCTGTTCCTGCGGCTGACGCCCGTCTTTCCGTTCTGGCTGGTCAACATCGCACCCGCGATTGTTGGGGTCCCTCTTGGAACATACGTGCTTGCGACCTTTATCGGCATCGTACCCGGCACTTTTGCATTTGCAGTGATTGGGTCCGGACTCGATAGTGTGATCGCGGCACAGGAAGCTGCGAACCCGGGATGTGCTGAAGTCGGCACGTGCGAGCTTGAAGTCGGAGCGCTGCTGACGCAAGAGCTGATCGTCGCATTCTTCGCGCTGGGTATTGCTTCATTGATACCGGTCGCCCTGAAGAAATTCCGGTCGCGGTCGGAACGGGGCTGATGGGTGGCGCTCCAGGCCACGCGCTGCATTTGAGAAAAGGTTCGCCATGTCTGCTCTTCTGAAACCGGACATATGCGTAATCGGGGCCGGCTCCGGAGGGTTGTCGGTTGCCGCCGCAGCCGCTGCCTTTGGTGTCGACGTCGTCCTGATTGAAAAGGACAAGATGGGTGGCGACTGCCTCAACTATGGCTGTGTGCCCTCCAAGGCTTTGCTTGCAGCGGGCAAGGCAGCATCAGCACACGGTCCGGATCCGCGCATCGGCGTTGTCTCGGGTCCGGGCGAAATCAGCTTTGAAAGCGCCAACCGTCATGTTCGCTCGGTGATCGCGGCCATTGCGCCGCATGATTCTGTCGAAAGGTTTGAAGGGCTCGGTGTCACGGTCCTGCAGGGCGAAGCGCGCTTTGAAGACGCCGGTAGTGTTGTCGTCGGTGAAACCAGGATCAAGGCTCGGCGCTTCGTGATCGCCACTGGCTCGTCCGCGGCGATCCCGCCGATCGAGGGACTTGCTCAGGTGCCCTATCTTACCAACGAGACCTTGTTCGAACTGACCGAGGCGCCGGAGCACCTTCTGATCATCGGCGGCGGCCCCATTGGTCTGGAAATGGCGCAAGCGCACCGCCGTCTAGGCAGCCGAGTTACCGTCGTCGAAGCACAGAAAGCACTTGGTCGAGATGATGCGGAACTGGCAGGAGTGGTTCTCGAAAAGATCAGGGGTGAGGGCGTTGGTCTTCTCGAGGAGACCAGGGTCACATCCGTTCGTTCGGTCGATGGCGTGATCGAGCTTTCGGTTGAAAATTCTCACGGCAAGTCGGTTTTGAGCGGGTCGCATCTCCTGGTGGCAACCGGCCGGACCCCCAATGTCCAGGGGCTCGGACTCCATGAGGCTGGTATCCGGTTTTCCAGCAGAGGCATCGAGATTGATCGGGGTCTGCGCACGTCCAACCGGAAAGTGTATGCGATTGGAGATGTCGTCGGGGGGCTGCAGTTCACACATGCAGCGGGTTATCAGGCGGGGCTCGTGATCCGCTCCATTCTGTTTCGCCTGCCGATCCGTTTCGATGACACCATCATGCCCTGGGTCACCTATACCTCCCCGGAGCTCGGACATGTCGGCTTGAGCGAAGCCGCGGCTCGTGCTCGTTTTGGGAAAGGTGTTCGGGTCCTCACCGCGGACTACTCGGGCAACGACCGGGCGATTGCAGAAGGTCTCCCCCTTGGCAGTCTCAAGCTGATTGTCGGACCGGGCGGTCGTCTACTTGGGGGCGATATCGTCGGTCACCAGGCTGGCGAAATCATCAACCTGTTGTCTCTTGCCCTGTCCCGAAGACTTAAAATGAAGGATCTTGCCGGATTTGTCGCACCTTATCCGACGCTGGGCGAACTGGTGCGCCGGGCAGCGATTTCCTACTACGCGGACGCCCCCAAGTCCTCCATCGTTCGCTCGATTGTTCGCTTTCTTCGCAAACTCGGGTAAGAAATAAACACAGCATCCCTGTGCGCCGCGTTGATTAGGTGGCCATTGGCGAAAGCATTGCGAGTGTTGTTGCATGAAGCATGACGGTCTTCCGAGCGGTCCGGCGGAACCTGCGATTTCTGCCCAGGGCGTCGTAAATGGAGAAGATGGCATGCGCGCCCCTGACGGAGCGCGCCTGGGCGGCCTGTCCGGGAAGCTCCTCCTTCTGACCATCGTCTTTGTCATGCTCGCCGAAGTATTCATCTATGTTCCGTCGGTCGCCAATTACCGCAACACATGGCTGAAGGATCGTCTGGCGACCGCCGGTGTCGCAGCTGCTGTCTTGAGCGAGACAAATACGATTGCACCGCGCTTGCAGGAGGAGCTTCTGCGCACCACCGGTGCAACAGCTATCTCTCTCGACCTTGGTTCCCGGCGGAGCCTGATTGCCATGAGCGAGATCCCCTTGAATGTGGAGTTCGTTGTCGATCTGTCGGAGATGACGGCGTGGAGTTCGATCATCGAGAGTTTCCGGATTCTTGCCTATCGCGGCGATGGCTTGATGCGCGCTGTCGATGCCGGTCAGATGGGGTTGGTCAAGCATGTCGACGTCGTCTTGCCGATCGCGTTGTTGCAGAACGACATGCTCGCATTCTCCTGGCGCATTCTGGGACTGTCCCTGGTGATCTCGGTCATCACGGCAACCCTGGTCTATGTCAGCCTTCGCGCGTTGTTCGTTCGTCCCTTGCAACGGCTGACGCGCTCCATGGATCACTATGCCGAAGCGCCTGATGATGCGTCCCGGATCATTGCCCTGACCGGCCGTAAGGACGAACTTGGCGATGCCGAAGTCCGCCTTGCGGCCATGCAGGAGGCGCTGTCACGCCACTTGCACCAAAAACAGAGACTTGCTGACCTCGGTCTCGCTGTTTCCAAGATCAACCACGATCTCAGAAATCTGCTCGCCTCCGCGCAGCTGTTTCTGGAGCGCTTGGAACATGTCCCCGATCCGACGGTTACGCGCCTTGCGCCCAAGATCCTCGCGACCCTGGACCGCGCGGTGACCTATACTCAGGCGGTGATGGCTTATGGAAAGGCGCAGGAAGAAGCCCCGAGACGGCGCCTGCTGTGCCTGCATACGGTCTGCGAGGACGTCGCCGACGTATTGGGGCTATCGGAGAGCAGCGCGGTTGCCTTTGAGAACTCTGTTCCAAAGGACCTGGAAGTCGATGCAGATCCCGAGCAGATTTTCCGAGTGCTTCTGAACCTTTGCCGCAACGCGGTTCAGGCTCTGGAGGCGGAGAAGGACCCGTCTCTGGTGCGCCGGATCACACTGGATGCGAAGCGCGAAGGGCCTTGCGTTCATATATCTGTCAGTGACACCGGGCCGGGCATCCCGGCAATGGTCCGAACTGCCTTGTTCAAGGCATTTCACGGCAGTTCGAAACAGGGTGGTGTCGGGCTGGGCCTTGCGATCGCCTCTGAACTGCTGAAGGCTCATGGCGGTCAGATCTGTCTCGACGAGACGGCCAAGGGCACCTGCTTCCATCTTGAAATTCCAGATCAACCCCCGGTGACTGACCACAGGTTCAGACTGGTGCGCAACGCCAAACGAACGTGAAGCCTGCGCGATCAGAGTTTTTCACAGGCTGAAATGACCGGATTTGGGCGCTTTTTTTAAGGTCCGTGAAGAAGCGGAAAAAAAACGAAAACGGCGCTTGCAATGCGCAAGGGAGCAAAGTAGAAGACCTCCATCGCATGGCGGCGCCCCAAGCGCGGCCAACGGTTTCGCGAGGCAGTCTCACGGTCCTGACGAACAGTCTGAGAGGCCATTGAAGACCAAGCCGCCGCAAAATGCACCGGTAGCTCAGCTGGATAGAGCACCAGACTACGAATCTGGGGGTCGGGGGTTCGAATCCTCCCCGGTGCGCCATTATTTTCAATAACCTAGCATAAATTCACTGTAGCGAAAACAGGACTGTGTAAGCATTGTGTAAGCAGTTTTCGCCTGCTGTTCCGGCATCGAGTCAGTCGGCGCCATTCTTTCTCTGTTCCCAAATTTGAAAAAGAAGAAGCCTCGTCAGAGCCGTCATAAGTTGTCTTCGGCTCGAGAATCCAAGGCTCTGAAACAGTGCTATAGCCGTCAGAGGTCGTGGCAGGTTGTCAGCTTCGGCACACGCGCCCGCAAAACATAATCCTAAACAACATCCTGACATGTTCTGAAAACACCGCGCGTTTCCAAGTCCAGCGGTCGCGAATAACCCCGTAGGACAAAAAGGCTCTGAAAGGACCCGCGACCGGATAGCGCGATTACACTTCAATAATAGTGAAGCGACTAAGCATACGAGACTATTCATACCTCTGATTGCGCATTTGCTACAGAGAGCATTTCTTCACTCTGTTTTTTGCCGTAATCGAGAATTTTCTGATTTGTCGGTTAAGCTCAGACAGGACTCAATCTAACCAAATCGGCGATGTTAAAGCATTAGCTGTCAACGCAAAAAGTACGTCGGGTGCTGCACTACGATCGTTATCAACTTCACGGCCAATCAGTGCATCGTACCTTAGGTCTCTGGCAATAACGGCCAGTTCTTCAATCCAACTTCGTGTCAGGTTTTGGATCTTGATCCATGCATCTAGATTTTCCTGCCGCAGGTCACCGTGCTTCGCTCGTAAAGCCAATTCCATTAGCGCCTCATACTTCACAGCATCTTTCCCACGCGTGCTAGCGTAACGCATCATCGTTCCATTTGCCCAAGCGTTATTCCAATCGTCTTGGTTTCGGGCAAGCGCATGAAAGCGTCCCATTCCCTTATTTCTTACGGCCTTACGAAACTTTTCACTGGCTGTGCTGGGTTCTAGGACATTTAGAACACATGCATTCTCTGATATTTTTGCAGCACATAGTTTCTGCCCAGATAAACGTGCAAAATTCTGGTCAGTTGTTAGAAATACTGCACTGTGCTGCACTAGTTCTGGTTTAGATGGAGCCGCTGGGGGAGGAAATGTCCATTCGAAAAAAATGTTATCTGTACCATGATACCATCTTATATTGTTATATATATACATAGACGTTTCTTTCGGTGGATTGTAAGTGCTAAAATATATTATGATTTTTGCTATTTATTTGCATGTTGAGAATCTTAACTAATTGCGGAGCAGGCGTGTATTCTGAAATATAGCTGATTAAACTAAAATAAAGTTGCGACCTCATTGTCGGATTAGCGCGTAATGAACGGATTGCCGTAAAGCGTCATCGCAAGCGACCGACCAAAATCATGACTGGTAGCATCTGCGACCGCATTGTTGCCAGCAAAGCAAGCATCGATAATCCAATCACCATTGCTCCAAGAATTTAGAAACGCATTGAGCCAAGGTCGTGCGAGCGTGAATGGTATGGGCCAGGATGGGGCGATAACGGCAGATAGCCCGTTATCGAGCAGTTTATGAGTGATCCCTAAAAGACCACCGCTTTCAGGATGCAAGTCCAAACGTCCACCCGAACAGACAAACAAGACCGCTACCCGGCTTCCCCTCAATATGTCTGTTAGTTGCCGCAGATCTGTTGGCTCATGACGGTCGTCGCCCAACCCTCTGAAATATCTGTTGTCCTCTGCCAGACCGCCATGCGCGCCAATTATGGCGAGATCTGCCGACGCTAGGGCAGTTGGGGTTGAGGAATGGGTGTAGAGCTCAATGTTTGCTGACGTAAGAATTTCCTCAATATCGCCAGCCATCAGGTTAAGTGTGTCTATATGCGAAGCGCCTGCCGCAACCGGTATCCAAGCTGCCGCGGTGCCGTCGCTTTGTCGATTTTCGGCAATCGAGGCTTTCAGCCATGAGAGAGATGGAGTACTGGCCAGCGCCCTAGAGGCACCGGCAAGATCATCTTCAACCGTCAACACGTTCGGCGGCACCCGAGAGAGGTCGCCAGAGATGATTAATGTGCGCTCCGGAAGCCAAGGCAGTCCCAAGTGTTTGGTCGCATCCCGGAAACCTTCCGCATTGAGTCTGGGGTCCGAGTATGCATAAGGAAATGTCTGGCCCCATTCAATCAACTGTCTGGGGTCGAAGATTTCAGATGGCACTGCCACCGGTGCTTGCGGGCCTTCAGCGGTCACAGTCATCGACATTAGCCCATTCCCGTCCGATGCCAGACCTATAATGGGAATTCCCAAACCGGCGATTTCGACGGCAGCATGGAGCGGAGACTTCGTATCTTCGAAAATTCGGGCTGCTGCTTTAATTTCTTTCCCGTAGTGATGGACACCAACGCCTTGTGCACTGAGAAGTTCAACAGAATATGCGAAGCCTTCAGGATCTGCCTCTTGCGTGGAAGATCTGGCGAGCTTGCTTCCCATCGTCCGCGCGATTCGAAGATCGTAGCTAACGTCGTCGTTATATCTCGCTGACTGGATGGAACTGGCCACAGATGCTATCGCCGAAGCCTTTGGCGAGCGGTCCATTGCCGCTATCAAACTTTGGTGAGAACCAGCCAGACTGGCAGAAAGATCCTGTAGTGTTCGATGGACCTCAGATGACAACTCCATGCCATCCAATTCTGCATGGTCAATTAACTGCCGCATCATCACAGAAATTGGAAGTGCTTCGTCCCCAACGTCCAAAACGGCCTGCGCATTTGCTACTGCACTTTCGAGAAGCCGGGTTATTGGCCATGCTTCTACGCTCCCAATAACATATTTGAGAAATTGCACATGAAACTCCAGCATCTCAAGTCGAGTAGCGTAGAAATCGGCGCTAGTCGATCCGTTCGACACTTCCCGCAGATGTTCGATGATGTGAAGTGACTCGTCTACCAAACCAATATCTCGGAGCACACGAAGAAGAATCGTATTCTCCTTCCAGATTTCAATCCAGGTTCCATCTGAAGGCAATTCTAGAGCGGCAATAAGTACGAGCAGTGCCTCGCGACTCCGATGAAGCCTTGCGTATATGTCCGCAAATGCTGTGAGTGCTTTCCTGCGCCTCTCTGGACGTTTGCCTGCAACGGCAAGCATCAACTCCGCTAAGTCGCGTGCGTCTTGAGAGCGTCCGTTCAATATCAGCTGCACTGCTATGAGGCGCACGATTTCCAGGTCGCCATCGACATTTTTTGCTGCTGGGGCAATAGCAAAAGCCACCGTAGCGATATGCTTCAATACCTGCTCATCAGTAGGTGAATTCGAAGCATTCGCGTAGTAGTCGACCATTTGATATAAGCCGTTTAAGACTTGATCTGGATCCTCGCCTAGAACATCAACAGGGATTGCATCGCGCCCCATTTGCACGACGCCATTGTTTTTCTCTCCTAGCGAGACAAGGGCACGTTCAATAATGTTTGGAAGCCGTTCGATGTTGCCGAGCTGCTCCCAGTCGTGATCATCTTTCTCGATTTTTCGCGATTTCACAGCCCGACCCAGCGCATTCATCACCAACGCCGTAATGCCACCGAATCCTGTACGCTCGACTTCGAAGAAGTCCGCCATAGTAGTGCGCGTACAGCCATCATCCGGATGCGCAGCGATATGGGTCGCTGCTAAATCGATGAAGCGCAACACTACGTTGGTTCCGACTGCTTGACTTCCAGATACAAGCGAGCGTTCAAGAATTCCACGCGCGACGTTGAACCAGTCATTGTCCCAGGCGATTTCACCAGAGAAAAGCAGTGCCACTGCTTCATCCCGTCTACCGGTACGCTCTAGAGAACGCATAATTTCCCGTTGGATTTCGCTCGCCCATTCAGGTTTTTTCGCTGCGAGGCTTCGCATTAGTTCCGTAGGTTGAGAAAAGCAGGGACCCGAGATTCCGTCAGCAAGTAAGCGATATAGTTCACCAAGTTCTTGCTCTTTGGCGTTTAATGAGGCCCTTAGTTGTGCCGAAGCTCTATCGTAATCACCGGAACGCGCTGCGCTACGTCCGTCTATGGATCGGAGAAGCTCTGAGCTGGGATGGAGTGTCTTGATTCGCTGGCGGACGGTCTCAATCAGCCATTGCCGATGCGTTTTTAGAGCTACTAGGAGTGCAACTTCGAGCTCAGTTAATCCGAGGAGGTCAGGAAGCGCACGCTCTATAAGTACTTGAGCAAAATCATCGCGACCGATTTCAGCTGCAACTTTGGCTACGCCAATCAAATTATGACTATTTAGCGATGAGATCTTTTCGTCAGACTCATCCAAGATCTGGCTCGCTTCGTCTTGAAAACCGGCTTGCTGGTAAACCACGAGGCGCAAGTACCATTTGCGCATATCCGAGAGACTATCGTCGTTTTCTATAAGTGAGAGTGCTTTTCCGACAGCACCGGCTTCAATGAAACCGTGGACCGCGCTAACTCTCGAGATCACGTCCTCGGGTGGAAGGTCCTCTTCGCGGACGTTCCCACACAGGCCAACATTTCCGACCGACTTTAAAAGCTCAATATTTGACGAACGCAATGGAAGTTCTTCGCCAGTATCTAAAATGATGTAGTTGTTGGTCGAATTTGCCCTAATTTCCACAACCGTCATCAGGTGGTGCAGGTGCGCGCACCAAATATCTTCGGAAATATAGCTGCCCTCTTCAAAGGGTTTTACATTTGATGATGTGTAAAGAGCAGCTTCGCCAATAATTATCGCCTGGTTCTTTATATCAGGGGGGAGTAATTTGGCGAGCGTCTCTTGATCAAAATCAGTTGCTTGCACGAGCAGTAGGTTCGCAATTGTTTTCTCAACGAATTGAAAGGTTCTCTGTTCATCTGTTTCAAACCGCCGAAAGGCGCGCCCTAGGCCTTCACGAACTTCTCCGTGCATTTGATGTTTGCTACGACCACCGAATGGCGGAAGCACGACGCATACTGAATCGACATAGGGATTGCCGTCTTTGTCACCCATCATCGAGAGGTAGCCAGCGATTTCGCCTAGCCGAGAAATACTGTTTCGCCTGCCCAAAGCGAACACGTCGGCATTGCCCCATTCGAAATTTCGCCGAACAGTAGAGATTAGTTCATGCTCTTCGAGTTGTACCGTTGTTTGCTCAGCCATCGGTTACCATAGCTACATTCAAATAAAGACCCAGATTTTGTTAATTATTACATGCCGCTAGAATAAATGATTCACCCCTGTGCATCTTGGTGAGCCAACGCGACATGCACCTCATCTATCAGCAGCCGGAAATTGCTCTGCGATGTCCGCAAATGTGCAAACTGTGACGGCGTATTGCTCGGCGATCTTTGAAAACTGGATGGGCGTTGACTGACTGAACAGCAAGACCCTGTCAATGCGTTCAACATCAAATCCGACAAACTGAGATAGCTGTGCGATATTGGCCTCGATATCTTCACACCGATCGAGATGCTTTTTTAGATCATCACGTTTGCCGTTTGCTTTCAGAACGCCTTTGTAATTGGCGAGCCGTCTCGCAATCTCGCCGATGGTTTTGTCAAATGACAGGTCTTTGCATTCAACAACAAGGACGCGCTTTTGCGTTTTGTCCCATGCAAGGACATCCACATCACCAAATGCCGGATTTTTCTTCCTGTTCAGAATCTGGCCGTCCGATAGATTGGCTTGTGCATCCCATCCGGTGCTTCGGAGTTTCTCAGCGACTTTTTCATTGAACGCTTCCCCCTGATCGCCATTCACTAAGCCAACCCATTTAAACATCAGGCCATCTTGTTTGAACATTCGCTGATCAAGCGCACCATCTCTCGCGTCGGAAACAAACTTCGCAACGTTCATGATAATCATCGCAGGGGCGATCAGGCACTCCGGATCGTCGCTATCTTCGAGCTGAATAATCGGTCGAGAAACCAGCGAGAGCTGGCGTTGAAATTGCCACGGGAACCAAGCAGAACTTATATACCCCTCAGGCGACACGTCCCATTTTTCACGCGGAATGAACGAAAATGTCTGAATACAGGCCGCGACAATTTCAGAAGAGAGACTGCTTTCGCTGCAAAGCCGTTTGATCAGGTTTGACAGTTTCATCTGGAGTACCGCTTTGCGGTCAGTCACCAGCAATGCGTCAATTCCGCCAACAAAAGCCTGCAAGTTATCTAAGGTAAAACCATATTCCTCACGCCAAGCTTCTTCAAATTGCCGATCGTGATCGGAGGGCGTCTGTTCTGCTTTTTCTTCGGCATCTCCATCAGTATCCGAAGCGTAATTTTCAATGTATTTCTGCGCAGAGTTTCTGAGCGAAATGGACTGGAAATGCTCACCAAAAGGCTGAATGACTTCCTCAGAAAACTCATGGTTCATCATCACTTCACCGGCAGGCGAAATTTTGATCTCGGGCGGCATCATTCCGGCGATCATTGCCTCCGAATACCCGCCCATGTGGTGAATCAAAGATGCATAAGCCAACATTTGCGCGATGTCATAGTTCCCTGGTTTTAAACCGCCATTGAGCGGACTTTCACAAATTGCCGCTTCTATTGCTATGCGCGACGACATGCTTGCGGCGTTGAAGTTCCCGATTTGTTTGATTGCTTCGCGCGTTGCCAGAGATTTATCCGAGCTCAACGCCTCAACGGCACCGTAGGTCCGTTTCCACGTATCCATTTCCGCAAACAAGGCTTCGTGATTTCGAAGCAACTTCTCTACGAGCATACGTTTGTCGAACTGCGCGACGCTGGCTTTAAAATTTTGAACCAGCTCATTCACAAGTTTTCTCAGGTAAGCCTTACATTCATCAATACCGTCAATCTGACTGCCCTCGGATGGATTCCTGCAAAGCCACCCAAGACCCAAACGGGTATAGGCATCGTCCATCTTCTCGATAATTTGAACCGTATCGGGCAGATCGCTTCTTACGTAGTCGCGCAGTTGCGGAACGGAAAATGCGTGGAAGTGCCGAGCGCTATCTGTCTTAACCACTTCATTAACGGTAGCGTCTATTTCGTCTTCATCGGGTGTTTCAGACAATGCCGTGAAACAAGACCGTACGAGCGCCCGTACAATGGCCCGTTCGCCAAAGTTATCAGGGCGACGGCCAGCCGAAATGAAACCTTCTTTCACATCGAAAGTGACCGAAACGCCGGCATCGTTACTCCTACACTCAACCAGCACAGAAACGTCTTCATCACTTGGTATCGGATCATTTCCATCCGGCATCCTGCTATCCTGAAAATGGAAACAGCAGGATGCACGAACACCCTCTTGAGTACGTTCAAGCTGATCGAAATGTTGGAATACCAACTCACCCCAATGCATCGTCATGTTGCCAAGGTGAAATCTCGTTTCTATATCCAACTCCGGAGACGTATTGGCTTCAACCCAGTAAGTTCCGCGATCTCCGATGTAGACGGACCGGAATATCCGCTCATCCAAGGCAGCTATATCGGCATAGAACGGCGAAAGGTCTTCGGTACCATATCTGGGAGTGCCGTGTGCTCGTCGCAGTTTTGCTATTGAGCCATCCGGCCTGGCTAAAGTTCGTACGTCTGCAGACAGATAGGCGGTGTGCCGCAGCCTTAGGTTACAGTTTAGAGGAATATTGAAGAAGCCTTGGCCGGACTCATTAAGCAGGTCATCATCCATCTTTTCGTGCGGGATAATGTGACCGTTGTTCCCTTTGATCCACGCGAACAGATTTAGAAAACCATTGGCGTTCATGACCTCAATATTTAAACGGCCTAATGCATCGCTTGCATCCAGAACCCTAAGCAGGTCGAGAGCTTGAAACGACGGAGTTCTGCTCAGCGTAGTCGCATCGTGCGCTGGGATCATCTCTGTCCGCCAGCCTGATGGATTATCTCCAAGCCTCAGCCCCAAGGAACGCCCCCAACCACAACCGATCACGAAGGTCACACCTTCCCGAAATCCGTCTTTGGGCGAATAAGTTTGGTACGCGTGATCGACAGATTTGTTAACAAAATCACTGATTTTCTCGACTGGATTGAGTCCGATAAAACCACCGTTGTCGAAACCTTCGAAGCCATCGACAAAAAACAAAAGATGCAAATACCTTCCCTGATCTATTTCTTTCACGACCTGGGATGAATAAAAACTGTCATATCGCTGCATCTCAAGCAGAGGAGCGGAGGACCCCAAGAAACTCTCATTCGCAAAATGCATCGTATAGGCATTTGCAAGCGCTGCATGAAGGCTCTCCTCCATGCCTGCCTTGATGCAGCTTGTAATCAGAAAACACCTGATCGCCGTACCGATCAGGCCGGGCTGATAGACGATCAGCCCATTCTTCGTCGGAAAAATTGGCTTAAAGTCGAGTGGGCTATGTCCGGGGCAATAAGCCTCAAGGTTCTCTACATCATTGCTGCCAATTATGAACGGACGCAAAGAATTGGGGTCAATACCGAGCTGTGCCAATTCTTCGAATGTAAAACTGGCGCGCTTGCGCAATTCAGACCAGGTGCGATTGTCAGGCTTTCTTATATTCGAGACCGGCGTAGTGTTACCTACACTGTACACGGGTATTCCAGTGCGTTCAGCTAGTTCATCCGATAACCGGAGTAAACTACCGACGGCAGCTTTCAGCGCCTGGTAAGAACCATTATCAGGCATGTCGTCAAGAATTGTCAGAAACAACTGGGTGTGAAATCCGTTGCCCTCCGCATTGCCTTCAAACAAGCGGAAATCGCCGGCCTTCACCGATGCGATTGACACGAACACGTCTTCTGCTGCGTCTTCTTGCCGACCACACGTACCCTTATCGAGTTGGTTGAACCACGCGACGATCTGGGCCTGAGACGGGCGACCTTTCCCTTTCGCGCATAAGAATGCCAGATGGATCAGCACTTCCATTCGATAAGCGTTTGACTGGAATTCAGGCAATGTGAGCATCGAGCCGATTATTGCCAAGCAATGCTCTAACGAGCATCTCGACAAGCCGGATGCAACAACCGGATATTCTTTTACAAACTCACCGTAGTTAGAACTCATTTTCGGGAAATTGAGAGCATCTGGCGGCAACTCGCCATCAATCGAAAGCTTTGCTATTTCCATGCTGGGCGAACCTGATTTACCCTTCATGAAATCAGAAATTATTTTTAGAATGTCATCTTCTTCGCTCAAAATATCTCTCACTGCAAAACGCGCTTATACTGTGAAGCTCAATTCGCGCACCGGTAATTTCTCCACACACATCTAGTTCAATCCCTCAATCCACACTACCGCATCTTCAATGTCAGGGGTGACGTAGCATTCGAACTGTTTGTCCAGTTGCAGGTGCTTTTGTTGGATCATCGTGCAGAGTGGACCTTCCGAGAAAAAGGCATCGCAATAGGCAAGTGCTGCAGTGGCATGATGAAAATCAAAAATGCCGTTGCTTACGACTTTCTGCCCTTTATTCCAGCGCAGCGATGCGTGAAGGCTGGCAAGGATATGCATCGTGCGGAGCTCTTTTTGAGCCTTGCCTTTTTCAAGAGCCAGAGCCATGAGATTCTTATAGCTATTTTCCGCCTGCTGGCGCTCTTCAGATGTAGGCTCGGGCAAGATTATTCCCTTAGCTGCGGCGATCTCGGGAATAGTGTCTGCTGCAATGGCGCCCGCAATATCGACAACGCCCCATGCCTCTGCCTTGTATGCCTGTTTGAAACTGCGCAACTCATGGGCATGCTCGGCAATACCGGCATTTAAATCATTTGCCAGATTGCTGAAGTCGCGGCCCGGAATTTCAGTGTCACCAATTTGCTCGACCATCTGCATGAGTGGAATGGTCCACATATGATCAAAGAAGGCTTTTTGAATGGCCCGTTCGGTGGATGGATCAAAAGGCGTCTTATATGGATGGAGGATGCCGAGCACGTAGCTCAACTTGCACCAGACCAGTTCTTCGAGTGGATATAGGTCTGTATGCCCGGAATTCTTATAGAGAAAGTGAGCCACTTCCGTCCCAACTCTCATATCCTCTGGAATGAGGGTGATGCCCAGGCTTAGCTCGTCAATCAGCGCTGCCGTCATGGTGCGAGAAGTCGGGTCAGACTGCTTCATCAGCTCGACGAATGTATTCTCGCTGATAGGGCAGAATATCAATCCTGCTTTTGTTTTCTCACGTAAAAGATCGAGAAGTTTGCGGGCTGTGTCGATCGAATGACTTCTAATGGCATCACGCAGCATGATCCAAAAACACATATCGAGATAGACGGCACGGCGTGAACGAAGGCTTTGCCCCAGTGCCTTGATACGTCGGTTCGCATGCTGGTCAATCGAGATGTCGGGTTCACCAAAATGTTCTTTGAAACTCTTGGGACTATTCATATCCGCCACCTAGGCCTTTTAACTGACTTGATAGTTGAGTTCATCAGATTCCACAACCGTGAAGTCGTGCCGGAACTGGTGTCGAAGGCTTGGGTGATAAGCTGGAAAAGGTTGCGATGAACCGAGCCAATCATTTCGGCGATTGGGCTTCTTTCAAACAGTCTGATTGCGCATTGATAACGTCAGATTTTTTGAGCTTAGGCATGTTGCAGCTTTAAAAAAATCAGCCGTTTCGCCCCTGTAGATCGTTTGGTCGTCTGAATTCCCCTATGCCGTAGAAGCGGTGCCGCCCTGTCGACCGCGTTGCCGAGGGCGTTCGGTTTGGCTGGCCAGAAGCGGGAGCGGCGGAGGTCGTCGGAGACAATACGGTTTAGGTGTCCGAGCAGCTCCGTAGCTGTCCCTTCCCATCCATTTGTCGGGTGTTCTTCCTGAATGAATTTCAGGATTGCGACAGCAACGGGGTCGGATTCAAAAACTGCCTCGGTCGTGGCTTTCCGATTGGCAGTGTAGGCAGACATGAACTCGCCGGTCTCCCAACCAAGACCAGGCTCCGCTGCAGTGATCAGATGCGCAAAGTCTGCCATGCGGGGCTTCTGTTTGAGGTCAACCGCGTCCCAATTTCGTAGCGCAGTCGAAACTGCATCGAGCAGCGCGCCAAGGATGCCGGGCTTCGACTGATCCCACGCCTTCCAGAATTCATCTTCGGTTTGACGTCCTGCCTCATCAATCCTCAGAAGACGTACCGTCAGGGATCGTTCAGCCAGGTCAGCGCGATCTGTGAGGCTGGGGATCCCGTTCAAAATCACGGGCCGCGAGCCCTGAAACCAGAACGGATCGGCATCGGAATGAAGCTTGCGGGTAATGAAACCGGCGCCGGTCGCGAGGCGGCAAACAGCATCGGAAAACCAGCTCTCCACCTTGGAGACATTGTCGAACGACAGAACGTGGTTGTTGACGGCCATGACGACGAGGTCTCGCCCGTCCTTCGGGGTAGCAAGAGCCGAGACATCGCTTGGATCGGTCAAGCTCCGCAGCAAGCGCGCCATCGTTGTTTTGCCGCTGCCTTGTTCCCCGCCTAGCGCCAAAACCGGGAAGGTCTTTCCGCGACCGAAGAGGCTGGCAACCAGCCATGCGACGATGAGCTGGAAGTCGTTGTCATCGGCATTCACGAAGCTCCGGAACGTTTCGATCATCGTTCCAGGCTCAGGCTCTGGAAGCGCGGCCATCGTTTCATTTCGGAGGAACCGGGCCTTCGGCTTGTCTACAATTTCCCAGCCGTGTCTGGTTATCTTCACCGCCCGCCAGTGTTCATCGCAGAGGTCCAGCCAGCAAGCCTCCCCATCCCATCCCGCACGCAACATCGGCCGATGGCAGGCGCCGTCTTCCAGTGCGCGCACTTCGAGAACGCGCAAGGCATCAGATATGGCTTGGCCGGACGGGACATGCCCGGTTTGGTGGTAGATGCGCCCCGAAAACCAACGCTTGAAGTGGATGCCGTCAATTCGCCAGTGTTCTGTGTGGCCGTTGACCTCAATGGACGCATAGGCCTGCATCTGAGGCGTGTGCCACAGTTCGGCGCCATCTGCTGCGGACAGGATTGATGACGGCTTTTTCTTTCGGTTGGATTGGGGTTTCCGCATTGTCTGCGATGCGGACTTGGTTTTCGTTTCAACGGATCTGATTGATTGGCCCGACCTGACGAAGTTCAGCGCCTGATCTGGCGACCATCCGGCTTGCAGTGCATCTGCTGCATCCCAACCGCTTCCAACGTCCTTCGGAGGTTCAAGCCGGGTGATCGAATTTGCGCCAGCATGTTCGGCGCGCTCTGCGACAGCGTCGGCGTATTTTGATCCGGCTGGATCTGCGTCAGGCCAGATGATCACACTACGGTCTTTCAAGGGTGACCAATCGGTTTTTGCTGCACCATTTGAACCGCCCGGGGATGTGATTGCGATATGATCGGGCAAGAGAACCTGCGCGGCATCCGCAGCCTTTTCGCCTTCCGTTATGATGATTGGCGCAGTGGGGTTCTGGGCCATCTTGTCCAAACCATAAAGCGGTCGGTTCTCTGGCCAGGCTTGCCAGCGCCAACGGAGCGCTCCGGGTTCTTCGAAGAGGCAAAGTGGGCGGAAGCTTTTGCTGCCGTCTTCGGCTTCAAACCGGAGGACGAAACCGAGAAGACACCCCTGCTCGTCCACATAGCGCCAAACTTTGGACGGTTCCCCAAGCTTCGGATGAGCGGATGGTGCTTGCGGTGCAGAGACGGGAACCGGCACAAGGCAGCGTCGGCTGGCTTGTCTGCTATTGGAACCGGGTGTTTTCAGGATCGGGGCAAATGGATCGCTAGGCATATGGATCGACCCTCAGCATGTCGGCGATCCGTAATGCCGCCTCCTTTTGCGACAAGTCGAAGAGATAGGCTGCAAGGGCGACGAGATCGCCGCCCTTGTTTCCTGTTGCAAAGTCACCCCATCGACCAGTCGACAGGTTCACCTTGAAGCTACCCGTGTGGTGGTCGGCGCGGCGTGGATTGCGGGCAACCCACTCCTTGCCTTCCTGATATCCATCCGGAAGCCAACGGCGACACAGGCTGTCGGAATGAAGCTGTGCCGCCTTTGCAATCTGGCCAAAGTTGATCGAAGGGCTTACCGGCATGGCGGCAATTCCTTCAGCTGGAAGTTCAGAATGATTATCGAATCCAAACCCGGCTCTGCGTCGATTGGGGCCAAGCTGACCTCGACGGACTTACTCTCCTTCAACATCGCTAAGACCATCGAGGCAGGAGGGCGGTCCTTTCCGCTTAGAATAGTTGCGATCTGAATGAGAAGAGTAAGTGCGTGTTGCTCGCTTTCCAGTAAGTGAGGCATAATTTCATACCTCGCCTTGACTGGTGGACTTGCGGCGATTGGCTTCAAGCCAATCGTCCAAATCGCATATTCGATACCGTACCGCTCTGCCGAGTTTCAGGTAGATGGGGCCTTTTCCCTGCACTCGCCACGCCTGCATGGTTCTCGGCGAGGCCCCGACATAAGGTCCGGCAATCTTTTCGCAAACGCATCGTTTGCGATCGAGTTCTTTAGAGATGGCTTCCATTACCATCGCTCCTTGTTGGTTGCGATGGTTGGAGCCTGATTTCAAAACCTCATCTATAATAGGGAGGGGGGAGCAAATCGCTGGAGGAGTTATTTTAAGACTTTGATTCCGCGATATTTTTTCGGGATTGCGCCCGACTTCTTCCAATCTTGCGGGGCGTATTTGTCCCAGAGTTCCTTGAAACGACCTTTGCCAAGCTTCGGAAATTTGCCCTTCGTGTCGACAAAAACCTTGGGCCGATTGCAAAATTTCACATACCTGAAAAACTCTAGTTCCAGCCAATCTGCGATCTCAGAAGTCACAAGCCGGGGAGGCTTGTTGAGCTCCTTGCGTGTCTCGTCAGCCAGCACCAACCTTGCGTTACTGAAGCGTTGAATGCGTCGATTTTGGAGAGGCAGGAGAACATCATTGCCGACAAAATTCAGGCGGATTCTTCCCGGCCTCGACCTCCAGTCTGACCTGTCCAGCTTTTCTCTGGCACCTGATGGATCGCGCACCGAGATCTCAATACGTCCATCTGATATGTAATCAAAAAGTGCCTTAAGATAGCTCAGGATCAGATGCACAGCCTGCCGGACTGGTTCCGGTTTGGCCGGTACTATCTTCCCATCTGCGACTTTTCGTCGAATGTATCGCCTTACGCGTCGCCCGGCATCGCCCGACCTAACCCTATAAGATGGGTTCGGTACGCGTTCGTAAGTGTCCGGCTTTTTGCTTTGCGCTGTCACGCGTCGACATACTAGTTCGACGTCGAATGTGAACGGTACATTGCCATCAAACACCCAGCTTAAAAGTGCCTTGCTTGATTTTGGAAAGGAAGAATCGACTTCCAGGGCGTTGGCGCATGCATTCTGCACTTCCTCAGCAGTCCAAATCAGAAAATCAAAGGCTTCCAGAAGCGTCTGTCCGTCCAACGCTTTGAGGTTCTGTCTTGGAAATTCGATAATCATGGAACAGGGGGCGTTGAAGAGAATATACAATTATAGATAGCATAAATCGGCATCCGCAATCAGATCAAGAGTGCGACTCAACTTGGAGAGGGGGGGCGTCGTGGGAATTGAACCACATTGCTGGTTTCTTGATATGGGCTGGGCGTGGGCTCTGGACGCTTCGCCAATCCATCAAGGAGTCGTTGGCCGATAACACCGGACAGAACACGGATCGGATCCAGATCCGTGTTTACATACCGGTTTGTGATCGTGACGTTGCGATGCCGGAGCAGATGGCTGATCAGAAAAGCATTGCCGCCTGATTGCGATGCCAACGTTCCAACCGTGTGCCTGAGATCATGAAGGCGCACATCTTCGATCTGAGCATGTTTGCGGATCCGCCGCCAAGCAGATTCAACAACCTCTTTGCTCACATGGCGTGTCGCGTCCCCATCGCGGGGTATGACATAATTGCTGCGCTTCGTTACAGCCAGTTCGTCTATGAGATCCATGACGGTATCGCTGACGGGATGCGGCTTCCGGCCGTCACCCTTCCGGCTGGGGAGGGCCAGCATCCTGTTTTCGAAATCGACGTGCGACCATTCAAGCGTCAGGATCTCCGAGAGCCTTGCCCCGGTGTGCAGAAGCAATCGGATGACAAAGAGTGCTGGTTTGCTGACAGGCGTTCGGCGGTTCTCTTCATCTTTCGGCAGGTGTTTGCGCGTCTTTCCGCTGGCTGTGATCACCCAAGGCAATCCGATTGTTTCCGCTTCCTCAAGAGTGGCACCTAGACGGCCCAATTCTTGGTCCGACAAGAAACGATCGCGTTCGGCTTCCTTGTAACGCTTGATCAGACGCACAGGGTTTGAAAGTTCAGGCCTCCATCCCCAGACCTCTGCCAGATTGAGTGCCTTGGACAAGACTGACAGCGTCATATTGGCCTGACGCGGTATGTGCTTCAGCTTGGAATGCAACTCCGCGATGTCTCTGCGTGTCAGTTCCGTGACTTTCATTGTGCCAAGGTGAGGGCGCAGGATATTTTTGATGATGTGTTTGAAGGTGTGTTGCGTCGTCTTTGCATTGTGTACCAAAACATGATCCGACCAGTATTTGTCCAAAAGGTCGTTGATCGTTGGCGCTGCGCGGAAGGAGTGCCGGGTCGCCATGGGATCTTCGCCATTCCGGATCCGGGCAATAAACTCGCTTGCCATCCGCTTTGCTTCCGTTGGAGTGAGAGCTCCGTACGGCCCGAGCGTGAGCCTTCGGGACCTTCCGCCCAAGGTGCGGTACTGGAGGATGAAAGACTTCTTGCCGCTGGGCAGGATCAGAAGGCCGAAACCCTTGAGGGTTTCATCCCACAAGAATTGCTGCTTGGCGCCGGGCTTGGCTGCATCGATCAAGCGTTTTGAAAGCCTGGGCATTCTTCGTCTCCACTGACAGCATGAGACGGCAATCGGGAGCGGCTATTTGCGTTCCGCTCATGGAACCGCATTGCGTTGTCTGCTGTTTTGACGGCCTGACGACTTCTGACGAACGATCAGGGTTCATATGTGCACCAACACTGAGGCCGCTCTCTTTTTGGTCCTGAAAGGGCTTTCTGTGTAAGCACTGTGTAAGCAGATGGAAGCGAATTGGCGAGAAAAAGTCAACAATGGATAGTAAGGGAATTTTCATAAGATATTGATATATAGTAATTTATCGTAAAATAGCGAAAAGCGCAGTATTGATAAAAAGACAACTACGAATCTGGGGGTCGGGGGTTCGAATCCTCCCCGGTGCGCCACTCTTCAAAAGAAAATTTTAGATTTGATTGCCCGGCAGACTCTCGTCGTTGCCTGAGATGCTTCGCGTTCTTCATACGCTTTGACGATGACAGTTGCCTAAGACCTCACATGTTGTGCCACCCTTTCCCCGCTGCGCTGAGCGTCTGACCGATACGCTGAGCCCATACAATCTTGACGCGGGCAATTTGTTCCAGCTCGCAACGCAATCGCTACCATCATCTCGAAAACGCACCCGCAGCGCCTGGGGGGCAACTTCTCCGGACGTCTACGCGCACTGATATGCGTCCGCCAATTCTAGTGCGGCGTGATCCGACCGTGCCGGGACCTTACTAGAGGGCTTGCCATGAACCGCGTGTCTCCCCTCGGGACCTGGAGCTGGATCTTCGTTCCCACACGCAGCGGCTCGAAGTGGCGAAAAGGTCGGGCCACGAAGCAGGAACTGAGATTTCTCCACTTTGAGACTGGCAAAGAGCTCTGTTCGTTGTGCACTGGAATAGCGGCGCATGCCGGTTCTTCAGAATAGCTCCGTCTCCCGGCTCAAACCTTTCCTGGAATTAACATTTTGTGGAGTAGCGCCAAAACCGAAGGAAAACGCTACGGCCGTGAGCTGCTTGCGTTTGGCTTATCCACATTGGGTAATTTTTGGATTTTGATTTGTTCTGTTTTTTTGGATTTTGGCGTTGA
>NZ_JBLXFW010000003.1:0-516561 GCF_048261595.1 Roseibium sp. | reverse complement strand
GAACCAATCGGCTTCCTTGTTTGAAAGATCAGCGTACCTGCGTAACTACTCTAACGACCAACCATAAAGGCCAGTCCGCAAGAGCAACGCCGTCCACGCTTCCCTTCCTTCAAATATCAAATTGTCAAAGAACACTCCCGAAACTCGGGAGAACCGGACACCGCGTCACCCGCTTTAAAAGCGAAAACCCGTTTCATTGTCTGGCAGAACCGACCGGCGAGAGCGCTGTGTGTTGGCAGCGCCGCCGTCGATGGAGCGGGTTATACGCACCGCCCCCGGACGAGTCAACAAGCTTTGTCAAAAAAGATTCACACAGCCTGAGAGGGCCTTCCTTTTGGCAGAAATCCGCCGGTTTCCCAATGTGGATGAAGATCGCCAAGCTGGAATTTCTGCTGTTTGATCAGAATTTTATCGGAGTTGACGCTTTTTTGCGCGAGCGCAAAACCTGGGCACCGGCCGCAGCCGTCTTGGCCTCTTCCAAATCCAGCAAAATCGGGATGCTCCCCTCAGCATTTGCTCGCTGTCCGCGTTCCTGTTTAAGGACAATTTGAGGCCCCCGTATTATAGCGCGTAGATGGTCCATATTAGAATGTAAGGCGATCGCCCCCTTATATAGGTTGACCTGTCCCCGGCATCATTCGCGGCTAAAAGGATTGCTCCGGGCCCAAGGGGTCCCTTGCTTGATGAATCCGGCCCTCGTCCGGCACGGGTACTCTCTATTCCCGAAACGCCCCTCTATATAAATGCCATCTCTACATATTGCCTCCAGCACGGCGACCACCGTCCGCTGCGAGCACGGTCAGTGTTAGGGCAGCGGCGCATCGGACGGTAGATTCCGCAAGCCTGATTGTAAGCTTGGCCGCGTCCCGTCTCTGCCCCACTCCTGCCCGAATGTTGGACTTAATAAGAGCGCTCGATTTTATCGGCCAACGAAGGCGTTTGACCTTCTTTCCAAGACACGGCATTTTCTCGCCAACGAAACTTACAGGGAAAGCGGTATCGGGCGTATGCATTTGGGGCCCTTCCATTCTTCAGCACACAGCGCGGTTTCGCTCGGTGACGAGGATCCGCTGATTGTCAGCGATGATCGCAATGCCCTGCCTGACAGGAGAAGCGTCTCCATCCGGTGGCTGACGGGAACGGTCCTCACAGGGGTTACGTCAGTCGTGCTGATGGGGGGCGCATTGTTTGCTGCCCTTGACGGTCAGTACAGTGTCTCGGCAGCGACGGTACCGACGAGCGGAAATCTGGCCCTGGATATCGACAACATTCGCAGCAGTGGCACCAAGGGCGACAAGATCAGCAAGTCTGCGACCGAATATTCGAACAGGCAGATCATTCCGGTGAACGTCGTCACAAAGGATGGTGACCGGGAACATATTCGCGTACGCGACTACACGCTTATCACTGCGAGCCTGGCCACCCGGAAGAACCCGCAGCTGACGTCCGAGATCCCCTCCTTCAATCCGCTGAACATGTTCTCCGACGTCCAGAACGTACCCGAGCGTCTCGTTCCGGACACGGTTTTCTCCAATTCGATCTACGGAGCAAAGGTCGAGGGTGAAGTCAGCATTTCCCTGACCAGCTTTCCCGCAACAAGCAGCGAGATCGACCTTGGCGAAACGCCGAGCGAACCGGAGATCGAGAAATCGGTCCGCCAGAGCGCCCGCTTCCTGGCCGTCAACACCATTGACGCGGCCGCGCAAGCCATGGTCGACCCTGCAAGGTTCGACTTCAATCTTGCGCGGCAGTCAGAGTTTACCAGGTTGGCCGTTCGCATAACTCCCGAGAACGTCTCCTTCATATCGAAACAGGATGATGACGTCCGCTTTGCCGGCATGGAGGAGAAGATTGTTCCGATTGGCGAGGAAGTCGAATTCATCGACATTCTGCTCGATAACGAAGCCACACCATCGGAAGCCGAACTTATATCGATCGCATTTGGCGACAACTTCGGCCTCGGACTTCTTCAGGAGGGTCACCGGCTGCGGATCGGGTATGCTCCTGATCCGGATGGCTCCGGGCGCATGCGGCCCGAGCGTGTGAGCCTCTATTCCGATACGGTTCATCAGGCGACCGTCGCCCGATCCGACACCGGGGCCTACGTGGTTGCGGAAGCACCGACAACCTTCCTCGCCGATGCCTTTGCCGAAGCAGATCGCATTTCCTATGGCGGCCAGACTCCCGTTCTCTACGACAGCCTGTACCAGACAGCGCTCGAACAGGAGATGGACGAGCCCTTGATCGATGAACTGATCCGGATCTTCTCTTTCGACGTTGATTTCAACGCACGAGTCCAACCGGGCGACGCCCTCGAGATCTTCTATGCCGATCACGATGCCGGCCAGTCTTCCGAAGTGCTCTACGCCGGACTGAACACCGGCTCAAGCACGCGCAGATACTATCGGTTCGTCACTCCGGATGATGGCGCTGTCGATTTCTATGACGCGAACGGCCAGAGCGCGAAGAAATTCCTCATGCGAAAGCCCGTTTCCGACGGCCGCTTCCGCTCCGGTTTTGGCATGCGCCGGCACCCGATCCACAAGTACAACAAGATGCATACCGGCGTGGACTGGGCGGCGCCGCGGGGTACTCCAATCATGAGTGCCGGCAACGGAACGATCATCAAGGCCGGCTGGAGTTCCGGCTACGGGCGCCGGATCGAGGTACGCCATGCCAATGGCTACACAACGACGTACAACCACATGTCAGCCTTTGCCACTGGCATCAAGGAAGGCATGAGCGTTCGGCAGGGCCAGATCATCGGCTATGTCGGCTCTACCGGTCTCTCGACAGGCCCGCATCTGCATTACGAAGTGATGGTCAACCAGCGCTATGTCGACCCGATGCGTATCAAGCTGCCTCGGGGCCGAGTCCTTGACGGCGACATGCTGGCTGCCTTCGAAGAGGAGCGTCTGCGCATCGATACAATGCTCGACCGGGCGAGACGCCCGTCTCGGGTTGCTTCCGCGCAGTAGCTCTCACATCTGGTGCCTGATTGGCGACAACAAACGACCAGATGCAAAAAGCCCCGGGTCAACAAGCCCGGGGCTTTTTCTGTGCCGCTTGATCACCGCATGGTCAGGCAGCCTCGGCAGTTCCTGCACGGGCTGAGAAAACCAGCCGATCACCACCGGCAGATATCTCGACGGACTGGCCGTCGGAGATTTCACCAGCCAGGAGCCTTTCTGCCAAGGGATCCTGTACCTCTTTCTGGATGACCCGCTTCAGGGGCCGGGCACCGTAAGCCGGATCGTAGCCCTTTTGAGCCAACCACCCGAGAGCACCGTCATCCAGTGACAAGGTGATCTTGCGATCCGCCAGCAAGGCCCGAAGACGCTCCAGCTGGATCTTGACGATCGATGCCATCTGGGAGCGCTGCAACCTGTGGAACAGCACGATCTCGTCGAGACGGTTCAGGAATTCCGGGCGGAAATGGCCGCGAACGGTTCCCATAACCTCGTCACGGACCGCGTCCGTATCCTCGCCTTCCGGCTGGTTGACCAGATACTCTGCGCCGAGGTTCGACGTCATGATGATCAACGTATTGCGGAAGTCGACCGTACGGCCCTGACCATCGGTCAGCCTTCCATCATCGAGCACCTGCAGCAACACATTGAACACGTCCGTGTGCGCCTTCTCGATCTCATCGAACAGGACCACCTGGTATGGGCGTCGGCGAACCGCTTCGGTCAGCGCTCCGCCTTCCTCGTAGCCGACATATCCGGGAGGCGCACCGATCAGCCGTGATACGGAGTGCTTCTCCATGTATTCCGACATGTCCAGACGGACCATGGCCGTGTCGTCATCGAACAGGAACCGCGCCAGGGCCTTGGTCAGTTCAGTCTTGCCGACGCCGGTCGGGCCGAGGAACATGAACGAGCCGATAGGACGGTTTGGATCCTGCAAGCCTGCTCGCGCCCTGCGGACCGCGGTGGAAACGGCATGGATGGCTTCCGCCTGACCGACGACATGCTCGCTCAGGACATCTTCCATCTTCAGCAGCTTCTCACGCTCACCTTCGAGCATCCGGTCAACCGGAATTCCGGTCCACTTGGACACGACCTGGGCCACATGGGACGACGTCACAGCCTCATCGACCATGGTGTCGCTGCCGTCCTGCTTTTCGGCCTCCGCGATCTGGCGCTCCAGATCCGGGATCACGCCATAGGCAAGCTCACCGGCCTTGGCCAGATCGCCGCGGCGCTGCGCAATCTCCAGATCGATCCGGGCCTGATCCAGCTGCTCCTTCAGCTTCTGTTCCAGGTTAAGCTTGTCCTTCTCTCCCTGCCAGCGGCGGGTCAGAACGTCGGACTCTTCCTCAAGATCGGACAGTTCCTTTTCAAGCTTGCCGAGGCGGTCCTTTGCCGCCGGATCCTCTTCCTTCTTCAGAGCCTCGCGTTCGATCTTAAGCTGAATAATCCGGCGATCCAGTTCATCCAGTTCTTCCGGTTTGCTGTCGACCTGCATTCGAAGACGGCTCGCCGCCTCATCGACAAGGTCAATCGCCTTGTCCGGCAGGAACCGATCGGTGATGTAACGATTGGAGAGCGTTGCAGCAGACACGATCGCAGAATCGGTGATGCGGACACCGTGATGGAGTTCGTATTTCTCCTTGATGCCGCGCAGAATGGAGATCGTATCTTCCACCGTCGGCTCGGTGACGAACACGGGCTGGAAACGGCGGGCCAAGGCCGCGTCCTTTTCGACGTGCTTGCGATACTCGTCCAGCGTCGTTGCGCCAACACAGTGGAGCTCACCACGCGCAAGAGCAGGCTTGAGCAGGTTGGAAGCATCCATCGCCCCCTCCGCCTTGCCGGCTCCGACCAGCGTGTGCATCTCGTCGATGAACAGGATAATGCCGCCGGCCGCTGCCTCGACTTCTGAAAGGATGGCCTTCAGCCGCTCCTCGAACTCACCGCGATACTTTGCACCGGCAATCAGCGCGCCCATATCGAGCGCAAGCAGGCGCTTCTCCTTCAGGGATTCCGGTACGTCACCGTTGACGATGCGCAGCGCAAGGCCTTCCGCGATTGCGGTCTTGCCAACGCCAGGCTCACCGATGAGGACCGGATTGTTCTTCGTCCTTCGCGACAGCACCTGAATTGTCCTGCGAATCTCCTCATCGCGACCGATGACGGGATCGAGCTTGCCATCACGGGCAACCTGCGTCAGGTCTCGCGCGTATTTCTTCAGGGCATCATACTGATTTTCGGCGGTCGCACTGTCAGCCGTGCGCCCCTGCCTGAGGGCGTTGATTGCTTCATTCAGACCATTGGCGGTCACGCCGGCCTTCTTGAACAGCTTGCCAACATCGCTTTCGCTCTCCATCGCGAGCGCAAGCAGAAGGCGTTCGACCGTTACGAAACTGTCACCGGCCTTGTCCGCAATCTTCTCGGCCTGATCAAACACACGGGCGGTCGCCTGTGAGAGATACAGCTGGCCGGAACCTCCGGAAACCTTGGGCATCTTGTCCAGCAGACGTGCAATTTCTGCCTTGGCAATCTTTGCATCGCCACCAGCCTTCTCGATCAGCCCATTGGCCATGCCCTCCGGATCATCCAGCAGGACCTTGACGATATGTTCGGGAGCAAACTGCTGGTGCCCCTGCCCAAGAGCAAAGGTTTGGGCCGACTGAATGAAGCCCCTGGCGCGTTCGGTATATTTCTCAACGTTCATGTTCTACCTCCAACCACCTGGCCACCTCACAAGCATGACCGGCTTCTCGGATTTCAGGCCTCCCAAGGAGCACCTGTACGGCCTCAAATCGAGCACCGCCCCTCCGATATAGTGTTGCATTTTGACAACAAAAGAGGGGAGGAGAAAATTCCGTTGAAATACTAAGTATCAAAATTCAAACGAAAAACGGCGCCAAAAGGCGCCGTCACTCAAAACAATCCCACAGGACTGCGTTCTCACTCGCCGGCGGTTACCGGCTCGGCATCGACACCCTGCTCGGCGACCTTCGGGCGACGCGTACGGGTAGTGCGACGCTTGGGCTTTACTGCCTCGTCTTCGCCACCGGCCGATGCCGTGTCCACGACATCCTGGTCGCCTGCTGCCTCGCCCTCATCAGCGGATTTGCGGACACCTTTGCCGCGCGTACCGCGAATGCGGCGACGCGGCTTGGCATCTTCGTCATCCTCATCGCTGGACGCATCAGCCGCGCGTGAGGAAGAACCGTTGAGCTGTCCGGACTCGTCGATGACCGGCATGTCATCGATGAACGGCTGTGGGCTGTCTTCGCCAACCAGTGCCTCAGCATCCTGCCGTTTGCCACGTTCGTGACGGGGACGCCTTTCACTGCCACCGTTCATCGGCGCATCGGACTGCCCCTGCACATCCTGGTCGCCATCTTCACCGGCATCGCGGGAAAACTGGGAGGCCGCAGCCTGCTGGGGCTGTGCCGCCGCCACGATACGCAGATAATGCTCGGCGTGCTGGAAGTAGTTTTCGGACATGATCCGGTCACCAGAGGCTTGGGCATCGCGAGCCAGCTGCTGATACTTCTCCGCAATATGCAGAGCCGTTCCACGGATCTTTACATCCGGACCGTTCGATTCGTACGTCCGGCTTAACGGATTTGGCCCCTTGCGGCCGCGTCCACGCATACGCTTATTGCTTTGATTTCCTGGTCTCATCCTGCCGTTTTCTCTTGCGAACGGCGACCAGCCTCGGCTGGCCAAACATCGGAATTGCCTAATACCGACACGAAAAATTCACCGAAACCAACCGTGAAGGTCAGCGGCTGTCATTTGCAAAAGCCGAAAGAAAACCTTTCGCACCGCAAAGCGGTCGAAATCCTCGGCATAATCTGCGACAGTCCGAAAGTCCGGATGGTCCGTTAAACAACGGCGTCCAATTAGTGAATACTGAAATTGGCCACGCGTTGCCGGATAGGCATGCCCCGCTAGACGCTGATCACAACATTCCGGTCTCGGCGAGGTGAAACTAACCGGTTCCGCTTGGTTTTCCAAGCGCTTTTTCGCAACAGCCTTAAAACCGGAGTGATTACCCCCGCCGGGCTACCAGGACGCGGTCCATTCCGGCAAGATCCTGAATGATTTCAGTCTCAAAAAAGCCGTGTAGCTGTAAAAGGCGGGAAACATCTGCCGCCTGGTCGAACCCGATCTCAAGAGCGATTCGGCCCTTCTCGGTCAGGATCTCGGCGGCCTGTGCGACAATCGTTCGATAGGCATCCAACCCGTCGGGTCCGCCATCAAGAGCCAGATCTGGATCGTGCTCACGCACTTCCCGATCAAGTTCGCGAACGACTTCGGTCCTGATATAGGGCGGGTTGCTGACGATCCAGTCGAAGCCGACCGCGAGCGGTCCGCAGTAGTTGCCACGAACGGGCCAGAATCGATCCTGCACTCCGTGCTGCTTCGCATTAGCGACCGCACAATCCAGGGCCCGTTCGGAAACATCGATGGCAATGCACTGCGTCCTGGACAACTCCGTGAGAATGGAAATGGCGATGGCTCCGCTTCCGGTGCCTATATCGGCAAAGGTGATAGCGTGATCCAGAGGAGTTCTGGCGAGAACCGCCTCGACCAGCGTTTCGGTGTCCGGACGCGGCTCAAGTGTTGCTTCGTTTAGTTTGAACTCCAGCCCCCAAAAATCACGGCAGCCAAGAATCCTGCCAACGGGTTTCCCGGCCAGTCGCTGCTTCGAGAACTCGTCAATGCGCGCGACCGCAGCATCGCTCGCGTCATCGCTCTCGTGGAGAAGCATTTCGGAGGGCGTCAGCCCGAGCGCGGCGGAAACCAGGAGCCGCGCATCGAGATCGGGCGTACTTAGGCCCTGGTGCCGGAATCTGTCGCGGACCTTGCGATAGAGGTCACCAACCCTCACGTCAGGACTCTTGCGCCGCCAGAAGCGAGGTCTGATGGTCGAGAATCAGAGCGTCGATGACTTCGGCAAGTCCTTCTCCTGCCATGATCTGCTCAAGCTTGTAGAGCGTCAGGCCAATCCGGTGATCGGTCACGCGCCCTTGCGGGAAATTATAGGTCCTGATCCGTTCCGAACGATCGCCGGAGCCCACCTGAAGACGGCGAGCCTCGGTCCGTTCGCTGGCAGCCTTCTCACGCTCGGCGTCATAGATACGCGCCCTAAGCAACTGCATCGCCCGAGCCTTGTTCTTGTGCTGAGAGCGCTCGTCCTGGACTGCGACAACGACACCGGTCGGAATATGCGTAATGCGAACCGCGGAATCCGTCGTGTTGACGTGCTGCCCACCAGCTCCCGATGCGCGGAAGGTATCGATCCTCAGATCGCTTTCCTGAATATCGACATCCACATCCTCTGCCTGAGGCAGGACTGCGACAGTCGCCGCAGATGTGTGAATGCGCCCGCCTGATTCCGTCGCCGGCACACGCTGCACACGGTGCACCCCGGACTCGAACTTGAGCTTGGCGAAAACATTGTCGCCGGAGACGGAGGCAATGATTTCCTTGAAACCGCCGACCTCGCCTTCACTCGCGGACAGCATTTCGACCTTCCACCCCTGCAGTTCGGCAAAGCGCTGATACATACGGAAAAGATCGCCCGCAAAAAGAGCCGCCTCGTCGCCTCCCGTACCGGCACGCACTTCCAGAATGGCATCATTCGAGTCGGCTTCATCCTTCGGCAAGAGGCCGATGCGAACATCCTGCACGAGAGTTTCTACCTGATCCCGCAGATCGTCGCGCTCTGCCTCGGCAAGCTCTCGCATGTCCGCATCCGACGCTGGATCGGCCAGAATCGCCTCCGCATCCTTCAGCTCGTTTTCCGCCTTGATGAGGGCTCTGACCTTGAGAACCAGCGGCTCTAGCGACGCATATTCCCGCGATAACTTCACGTAGGTCGTCGGGTCCGGGTTGGCAGACATGCCGTGCTCGATCTCGGCAAACCGGTCCAGCAACGTATCAAGCTTGTTTCGCGCCAACATGTGCGCATGTCTCCTAGTGGTGTCCGTCGAAAGACGGCCTGATAGAGAAGCTAGAGGGCGATGTCCATCTCAGCGGCATAGCGCTTGAGAAAATCCCGGATATCGGTTTCGGGATGTCCAGGATCAAGCCTTGGCAAGAGGCGAGCCGAAAGCCGGCCCGCGTCGAGAGACCGGAGCATTGCCTTTACCGGACCAAGGGCAGCCGGTGACATGGACAGATCACGGAAGCCCAAGCCGATCAGGGCCATCGCCTCGAGCGGCCGGCCGGCCAGTTCGCCGCATAGCGTAACCGGTACATGCGCGACGTTTGCCGCATCGACAATCTTTTTCAACGCGCGCAGAAAGCCGCGGCTCATGGTGTCGAACCGGTCGGCAACGCGCGTGTTGCCGCGATCGGCTGCACAGAAGAACTGGAACAGGTCATTCGAGCCGACCGATACGAAGTCGACCTGATGCAAGAGTTCCTCAAGCTGGAACAGAAGTGAAGGCACTTCGATCATGACACCGAGCCGGAGGTTCTCCGGTACGGCGTGACCGTGGCGGCGCAAATGCTTGAGTTCCCGCTCGACCAGGTCCTTGGCGCGCATGAATTCAGCAACTTCGGCGACCATCGGAAACATGACCTTCAGGTCGCGACCCGCCCCGGCTTTCAGCAAGGCACGAAGCTGGGTTCGCAGCAGACCAGGACGATCCAGCCCCAGGCGCAGCGCCCTCCAGCCCATTGCCGGGTTTTCTTCCTGGATCGAGCGCAGGTACGGCAGAACCTTGTCGCCACCGATATCGAGAGAGCGGAAAGTCACCGGCTTGCCTTCGGCAGCCGCCAACACCTGCTCATATTGCGCCTGTTGCTCCCGCATCCGTGGGAATGCCGAGGCGACCATGAACTGCAACTCGGTACGAAACAGCCCGACGCCAGCGGCTCCCGCTTCCGCAAGATGCGGCAGGTCCACCAAGAGCCCTGCGTTCATCTGAAGCGATATTTCGATGCCGTCCTTGGTCACCGAGGGCTTGTTGCGCAGCCGGCGGTATTGTGCCTGACGTCTAGCCCGGAACCTGACCTTCTCGGCATAGGCGTGCTCGACGTCCTGAGCCGGACGCAGGTGCACCTCTCCCGCCTCGCCGTCGATGATAATCGCGTCACCCGCATCTGCGAGAGAGACGATATCATCGAGCTGGCCGACCATCGGGATGCCGAGAGCCCGGCCGACGATCGTCACATGGCTGGTAGGGCCACCTTCCTCAAGCACGAGGCCCCGTATCCGGTCGCGTCCATAGTCGAGGAGTTCCGCGGCCCCCATGTTGCGAGCCACGATGATCGCATCCTGCGGCAACTCCGAGGTCTGCGGCCCATGCTCGCGGCCCATCAATTCGCGGATCAGTCGGTGCGCCAAATCATCAAGATCGTGCAGACGCTCGCGCAGATAAGGGTCAGTCTGGCGAAGCATGCGCGCACGCATGTCGCTCTGTACCTTCTCGACTGCCGCCTCTGCCGTCAGACCGTTCCGGATCGCTTCCTCGATCTTTCTGGTCCAGCCACGGTCATAGGCGAACATGCGGTAGGCCTCGAGCACCTCCCGGTGTTCTCCTGTGGCGGCAATATCGCCGCTGGCCAGGAGGTCATCGATCGACAGGCGCAATCGGTTGATGGCCCCATCGAGCCTTTGCCGCTCCGCCTCGCTGTCTTCCGCGATCAGGTTGGTGACAACGACACGTGGTTCATGAAGGACCACATGGCCAAGGCCAACACCTTCGGCCAGCGCCACACCGGTGGCGTGAATTGGCCTAGACAGGTCGAGGCCTGTATCCTTCTGGGCAATTGCCTCCAGCTCGCCGGCCGCGACCATCTCGGCGATGACCATCGCAGTGGTCTGCAGCGCTTCGACCTCGTCTTCCAGATAGGTTCTGTGAGACTGGTTCTGCACGACCAGAACGCCAAGCGTTCGGCCGGCACGAAGGATCGGCACGCCAAGGAACGAATTGTAGGCTTCTTCACCCGTCTCCGGCAGATAGGCAAATGCGGGATGAGCGCGTGCATTGGGCAAGTTGAGCGGGCGGGCCTCGGCCGCAATCAGACCAACAAGACCCTGGCCTACGCGCAGCGAAGCCTGGTGAACGGCTTCCCTCTTTAGACCTTCGGTCGCGTAGAGTTCGAGAACGCCATCAGCGCGCAGAATATAGACGGAGCAGACCTCGGCGACGACGTTCGCCGCGATCAGGACCACAATCTTGTCGAGCCGCTCCTGAGCCTTGATAGGCTCCGCCATGACTTCGCGAAGCCGGCGGAGCAACAGGCGCGGACCGGCCAGGTTGCTACGCATCGCCCTACCCCGTCATGTTCGTGACAGCCACCGCACCTTCTGGGTCAAAAGCGCGGCGGCGAGTCGGAACGTGTTATCCGTCCAATCCGTATAGCGAATGGAGAGTCCGGACCGCAAGTTCCGTATAGGCAGAATCGATCAGAACGGAGATCTTGATTTCGGAGGTCGTGATCGCACGGATATTGATGCCTTTTTCGGCAAGACCGCGGAAACACTCGGCTGCAATGCCTGCATGTGAGCGCATTCCGATACCGATGACCGAAACCTTCACAACGTTTGTGGCGCCCTCAAGGTTCTGGAAACCGATCTTTTCCCTGTTATCCTCAAGGACCTTCTTCGCGCGCTCGTAGCTGGTTTCCGGAACGGTGAAGGTAATGTCGGTCGTCTTGCCATCGGGCGAGATGTTCTGGACGATCATATCGACATTGATGTTGGCTTCCGCCAGCGGCCCGAAAACGGATTGCGCGACACCAGGCTTGTCCGCCACATCGCGAATGGAGATCTGGGCTTCATCCTTGGCAAATGCAATGCCGGTGACAACTTGCTGTTCCACGAGCTCATCCTCGTCGCAGATAAGGGTTCCGGGGGGAAGATCACCGACGCCGACCTGCGGCGCATCGGGATCATCAAAACTGGAGCGCACGAACGTGCGAACGCCATGCACCATGGCCATCTCGACTGAACGTACCTGGAGCACCTTGGCGCCCAGTGATGCCATTTCGAGCATTTCCTCGAAGGACACCCGGTCAAGTCGGCGGGCTTTCGGCACGATTCGCGGGTCCGTTGTGTAGACACCATCGACGTCGGTGTAGATATCGCAGCGATCTGCCTTGATAGCCGCAGCGATAGCAACTGCACTGGTGTCGGATCCACCGCGCCCGAGGGTCGCAATCCGGTTGTCCGGGGAGATCCCCTGGAAGCCTGCCACGACGGCCACCTGTCCCTGCGACAGGCGTTCGATCAGCAGACTGCCGTCGATTTCCTTGATGCGCGCTGCACCATGGTTCTCGTCCGTCTTGAGCGGAATCTGCCAGCCCTGCCAGGACCGCGCATTCACGCCCATGTCCTGCAGAACGATCGCGAGAAGCCCGGAGGTAACCTGCTCCCCCGATGCGACGACCGCGTCGTACTCTCGCGCATCGTGAAGGCGCGATGCCTCGCGGCAAAACTCGACCAGCTTGTTCGTCTGACCGGCCATCGCAGAGACGACGACGGCGACTTCGTGCCCGGCGTCCACCTCACGCTTGACGTGGCGGGCCACATTCCGAATGCGATCGAGGTCGGCAACAGATGTGCCGCCAAATTTCAAAACCAGTCGCGCCATTGCTGTCGTATTCTTTTCATCAAGTAACGAGGGTGCATGATGCACCCGGCGGATCGGGCGTCATCCATACAGGGACTGTGCTGTTGCTGCAACTGCGTGGCTTGACAAAAGAGACAGGACCTAGAAGGACGTGACGCAGGAACGGGATGCGCCAACCGCCCGAACAGGAAGGACGGAAGATGACCGACGCAAGCAAGGCCGGCAAAGGCACGGTGGACGATACGGAAGTTGCCCGCTTTTCCGCAATGGCGGATGAATGGTGGGACCCGACGGGCAAGTTCAAGCCCCTACACAAGTTCAATCCGGTTCGTCTGTCGTACATCAAGGAAAAGGTTTGCGAGCGCTTTGGCCGGGACCCCAAGGCACCAAATGCGTTCGAGGGTTTGCGTTTTCTCGATATTGGATGCGGAGGCGGCCTCCTGAGTGAACCGATGGCACGTCTTGGCGCCGACGTGGTCGGAGCGGATCCCTCCACCGTCAACATCGAAATCGCCAAGCTGCACATGCAGAAGTCGGGACTGAACATCGACTATCGGGCGGAAACCGCTGAACAGTTGGCGGATGCCGGCGAGACGTTCGATGTCGTCCTGAACATGGAGGTGGTCGAACATGTCGCTGACGTGCCTCTGTTCCTCGGCGAGACGTCCCGGATGGTGCGGCCTGGCGGTTTAATGTTCGTGGCAACAATAAACCGCACACTAAAGGCCTATGCACTTGCGATCGTCGGGGCTGAATACGTCCTGCGCTGGTTGCCGAAGGGAACCCATTCCTATGAGAAGCTCGTGCGGCCGGAAGAAATCGAAACGCCCGTCACCGGGGCAGGGATGGAGATCATTGACCGGACCGGCGTGACCTTCAATCCACTTCTGGACAGCTGGAACAGGTCGCGGGATCTCGACGTCAATTACATGCTGCTCGCATCGCGGCCGGGCCGATAGGCACGGTATTGGAGAAGATCATGGAAGCCATCGTCTTCATACCCGGCCTGCTGTGCACCGAAATCCTGTATGCACCTCAGATCGTGGCGTTCGCCGACCGGCCACTCATGGTGGCAAACCATCGTCAGCACGATACCATCGAGGCTATCGCCGCAAGTATTCTCGAAAAGGCTCCCGATCGCTTTGCGCTGGCCGGGTTGTCGATGGGCGGCTACATCGCCATGGAGATCATGCGGGTGGCACCGGAGAGGGTCACTCGCCTCGCCCTTCTCGACACGAACCCCAGGCCCGATGCACCAGAACAGACGGAACGCCGCGAATTCCTGATCAGGATGACCGAGCAGAAAGGCTTCAACAAGGTTCCGCACCTGCTCTACCCGGGCTTCGTGCACAAGAACCGGGAGAATGACGAGGAACTCAAGTCGGTGGTGGTCGAAATGGCCCAGGAAACCGGACCCGAAGCCTTCATTCGGCAAACCCGGGCAATCATCTCCCGGATCGACTCGCGTCCGGGCCTTTCAAGCATTACCTGTCCGACACTGGTTCTAGTCGGCGAAGGCGATACCCTGACACCTCCCGAGCTCGCCCGGGAAATGCATCAACTTATTCCGGACAGCCGTCTGGCCGTCATCGGGAATTGCGGGCACCTTTCAACTCTCGAGGCTCCCGAGGCGGTCACCGCAGAACTCAAGTCCTGGATGGGGAGCACCAACGCTCATTCAGCTCGCTAGCGCTGCTACCAGGCGCTAAGCCTCACGCCATCATCACGTAGCCCCCCGGAGCAGGTCCGAGGACAGGCAAACCGGCATCCGGCTTCCCGGGTGCTGGTGGGTCCACAGGGGCACCAGAACGCTTGTCCAGCCAGTTTACCCAGGCCTCCCACCACGACCCCTCGCAGTACAGCGCCAGCTGCTTCCAGCTATCGGCGTCCAGATAGCCGTCGTGTTCGGGCGTCGCCATGATCCGAAAATGACGATGTGCGTGTCCCGGCTCACTGACGATACCCGCATTGTGCCCGCCGTTAGCGAGAACAAACGTTACCTCGCTGTCGGCAAGGTGAGCGATCTTGTAGACGGATGGCCAGGGCGCCACGTGATCGTGCTCGGTTCCGACGGCAAAGATCGGGACCTGGATATCCTCGACTGAGACCGGCACTCCATCCACCCTCCAGCGCCCCTCAGCGAAGTCATTGCGCAGGAACAAACTGGAGAGGTACTCGGAATGCATCTTGTAGGGCATGCGGGTTCCGTCCGCATTCCACGCCATGAGATCGAACATCGGCGTTCTTTCGCCCAGAAGATATTCCCGGATCACCTTTGACCAGATGAGGTCATTGGAGCGCAGCAACTGGAAGGCGCCGGCCATCTGGGCCGTATCGAGAAAGCCCTGCTCCCACATCATGTCCTCGAGGAACGACACTTCGCTCTCGTCGATAAACAGAGTCAGCTCACCGGCCTCGGTGAAATCGGTTTGGGCTGCAAACAGCGACAGACTGGCAACCCGGTCGTCGCCATTGTGCATCAGCCCGGCAAGCGCTATCGCCAGCAGCGTACCTCCCAGACAATAGCCGGCCATGTGAGCTTGCTTGGCACCCGTGATCGAGAGCGCAGCATCGAGCGCTGCCTCAACACCGAGTTGCCGGTAGTCGGACATCCCCAGATCCCGGTCCCCCCTCCCGGGGTTCTTCCATGAGATCATGAAAACCGTGTAGCCCTGCTCGACCAGATATCTGACCAGCGAGTTCCCCGGGGACAGGTCCAGGATGTAATATTTCATGATCCACGCGGGCGTGATCACGATCGGCTCGGGGCGGACATGTTCGGTCACCGGATCGTATTGGATCAGTTCGATGAGCCGATTGCGATAGACAACCTTCCCAGGCGTGGCGGCGAGGTCTTCGCCGACAACAAAATCCTCCGTGCCGGGAGGCGGCAAGTGGCGCATTTGCCTGTCCACGTCTTCCCAGAAGTGTGAAACACCGCGAACCAGGTTCATTCCGCTGTCCTTGACCGTCTTCTCCAAAACCTCCGGATTGGTGAAAAGGAAATTGGACGGAGAAAAAAGATCGAGCATCTGCCTCGTCGCGAAATCAACCACACGCTCATGATGGGTCGTAACACCCCGAACGCCGGTCATCGCATTGAACCACCATTGTTGGTTCAGCAGAAAACTCTGGGAATAGAGATTGAAGGGAAATGTTTTCCATCCAGGGTGGTCGAACCGCCGGTCCTGCGGCAAGGGATCGATACAGGCTTCACCTGAACCGCCCGCAGCCGCACATTGCACATAGAACCGGGAAAGACGCAGAAGCTTGGTGAATGCCTTTTCAGCCAGCCGCCCCTGTTTTCCAGGCGATATGGCCAGGTGTAGAGCCCAATCCAGATAGGCACGCACCAGCGCGCTTGGCGAAATTCCAAGTGTCGCGCGAGCGACCATCGCCCGCGTCGAACGATCCAGAACTTCGGCAAGGGCGGTTACTGAGTAACTGTCAATCTCGCCATCATGGTCCATACCGGCCGACACGCGCGCGCCATCGAGCCACGCAATCGGACCAGACCGTGGGGACGGCCCAATCTCCCCCGCCATGGCGTCGGTCCTGGACGGCTTGGACATAGATCACCTCTGAGAAATGCAATCCTGCCAAAAACCGCACGAAAACCGACACATTTCCATGATCAAAATCAAATACAGGTTGCAGTGCATCAGATAAAAGCAACCGGGAAAATTCCGATCCATACAGACCTGAAACCCACTGCATGGCTGCCATGCCGACTTTCGGAGGTTCAATATGCCTGGAAAATCAAGCGACACGCCATTCGACGTATTTCAGAAGCTGATGCCGCATTGGCCGACGCCGACCTTCTCCAACTGGGCTTTCGCCGAACGCGAGGACCGAATGGAGGAACTTGCATTTTCAGGCCTTCAGCGTTTCAACCAGACAATGTGGGACCGTGCCGAAAAGGCTCTTGACGACCACATGCGCTTCGTCAGTCACCGGCTTCACGAAGACTTCGAATGCGCGAAGGCACTGAGTGAATGCCGCATGCCGGATCAGGCCATCTCAACGCTGCAGGATTTTTACACGACGATGGCCGGTGAATATCAGGAACACGCACGGAACCAGCTTGAACTGCTGAAGGACAGCGTAACCGAAAGCATGGCCAAGGCAGAGGAGCTTAGCGAAGCTGCCATGGAGACGGCCACGGAATTCGGAAAGGCGGTCGAGGAATCCCGCGCTGAGCTTGCGAGCACCGCACCGAAGCCACGGCGCAAGGTCACCGCAACGCGCTGATACCTCAAATCAATGAAACGCTCCCCGAGACAATCGGATCGGGGAGCTTTGACTGCTGTACCTGAAGGCGCAACCGCTCAGTTCTGATCATCCGGCAATACGGGCAATGGCAGAACGGAAATGCCTTCATCCGCCAAGGCTTCAATATCGGCTTTAGAGGTCTCGCCGTAGATATTCCGTTCTTCGGCCTCGCCGTAGTGGATTTTGCGAGCCTCCTCGGCGAATTCCTTGCCAACGTAATCCGAACTGTCGATCATTTTCTTGCGCAGCGTCCGCAAACCTTCGACGAGTTCCTGGTACTTTGGATGGGCAGTAACAAGTGCGGTTTGGCCTGCATCAGCCTTCGCCAGAGGCGCCGCAGAATCCACATCAGGCGTAACTGCGGGAGTTCTCTCGGCCGGGATTCCCGACGCCTCTTTCTTGCGAGATGTCGAGACCGCCGGCGCCATAAGGCTCTTCCGGACGTCGGCAGAGCCACAAACAGGGCACGTCACAAGCCTGAGCGCGCATTGGCGGTCAAAATCGTCGGAATTCCGGAACCAGCCTTCAAAATCATGCGCGCTCTCGCAGCACAACGAATACTTGATCACTCTGCAACCTCGGCAAGCTTGGAAACGTTTACCGCGGAAAAAGAGCGTTCATTGGCAATTGCCGGAATACGCTGACGCGCCTTTGTCACTTCCTCGGGATCAATCTTTGCCGTCACCACACCCGGCTCGTCGCTGTCGATCTCCGCGACGACCTTGCCCCACGGATCAACAATGATGCTGTGACCGTAGGTTTCGCGGCCATCTTCATGCACGCCTCCTTGAGCCGCTGAAACGACATAGGCTCCATTCTCGATCGCCCGCGCCCGCTGCAGCACATGCCAATGCGCCTCACCGGTCTGGCGGGTAAACGCAGCCGGCATGGTCAGAAGTCCGGCGCCTTCTCGCGCCTGTGTCCGGAAAATGGCCGGGAACCGCACGTCGTAGCAGACGGCCATCCCCATCCGGATCCAGGGCAACTCCAACAATGTGCTCTGCCCGCCCGGTTCATAGGTAGCCGACTCTCGCCAGCTCTCTCCATTCGGCAGATCGACATCAAACATGTGGATCTTGTCGTAGCTTGCGCGCACGACACCATCCGGACCGATGACAAACGCTCTATTGGCGACCTTGCCACCGGGAAGAAGGATGGCGATGGAGCCCAGGTGAATCCAAACACCGAGCTCGTCGGCGAGCTTCTGCATCGCCGCCAGCGTCGGATCCTCCTGCTCCAGCCGGATGCGCTCAAGCAGTTCATCACGGCTGCGAACAAGGACGTTCGTCATCTCCGGAGTTTGTATGTACTGAGCCCCCGCTGATGCTGCGGACCGGATCAGGCCCGATGTCTCGGCAAGGTTTGCAAGGACATCCTTGCCGGCTCGCAATTGCACGCAGGCGGCGACAAACTCAGTCATTCATTCTTCTCCACAACGGCGGCGGCGCCAGCTCAGGCGGACAGGAGCGGATCGAGGCCTCCTTCACGATCCAGATCGTGAAGATCGTCACACCCGCCGACATGCGTCTTTCCGACGAAGATCTGCGGGAAGGTCGTCCGGCCGTTGGCCTTCTGGATCATTTCCTTCTTCAGCTTCGGGTCAAACGTAGCGTCATATTCGGTGTAAGACACACCCTTGCTGTCGAGCAGTCGCTTTGCAGCCACACAGAACCCGCACAGCTGGCGGGTATAGATAACAACTTCAGCCATTTGGCATCCTTATCAGGTTCGAGAAGCAGCGCTAAGCCGCAATTTGGACCGTTTATATGGGCTGAGAGCGGGCAGGCACAAGCGAAAGCGAATCACACATCCACGTGACTGTCAGCGGCGATGGCAAAGCACAGTACGTCGACCCGCGAGGCTCCAGCCTGCAGGAGAGCGCGGGCACAGGCGGAAACGGTCGAACCGGTGGTCAGGACGTCGTCAACCAGGACAACCGGCTTGCCATGGACCAGGTGCTCATATCCCTTGCGGACCTGAAAGGCGCCACGCACGTTCTTACGGCGGGCCTTTGCATCCAGACCAACCTGCTGCCGCGTCCGTCGCACTCTCTGGAGGAGAAGAGGATGTGAGCACACCCGCCAATGATGCCCCACGGCCTTGGCGAGGTCTGCCGACTGGTTGAACCGGCGACCCAGCAAGCGCAAACGGTGAAGGGGCACGGGGACCACGATCGTTTCAGGATCGGCCAGCTCATTTCCCGCAATGGCCATCCAGCGCCCCAGCGGGTCTGAAAGGTCGCGCCGATGCGCGAATTTCAGAGACAGCACGAGCTGACGGGCTACACCTGTGTATGTTGCAACCGCACGCGCGCGGTCAAAAACTGGTGGCTCTGCGATGGCGCGGGCGCTGAGACCTCCTGCACCCATGTCATGAGACAAGGGCACGCCCAATCGCTCGCAGACCGGTATGCAGATGAAATTCATCTCCTGCCAACATACCGGGCACAGGCTTCCGGGATCGGCGACGACTTGCTGGCAGGCAAGGCACCGGGGCGGCAGGATGAAATCCAGAACATGGCGCGCTGCGCCGCGCGCAACGTCCAATGCAAGCCGCCATGGTTCATTCAGATGCTGATGAACGTCAAACATGCACATCCCCGTCCTTGGCAGCACACTATCATGTTTTGACGCGGAGCCCGGAAAGGACCATATGTGCGCCTGTCTCTTGTCCATCGGATCCACATGACCCAGCCAAACCTGTTCGACCGAACGCTATTGAAGCAAAAACGCACAACGGCACTGGCATCTGCAAAGCCCGGCAGCGATTTCCTGATGGAAGTGGTGGCTGAGGACATGGCTGACCGGCTGATGGCTCTGAGTCGAACATTCGGGACCGGCATCGACTTCGGCGGACATACCGGCCGCATCGCGGACGTAATGCGCAAGAGTGGCAAGATCGGCACCGTCCTTCGCGCCGACCTCTTCTGCTCCGATCCGAACTTGCCTCCTCCGGACTTGGTCTTCGATGACGCCACACCGCCCTTCCGGGATCAAAGCGTCGAAATGATCGTTTCCGCGTTGAGCCTGCACTGGGTCAATGACTTGCCCGGCTCGCTGGTGCAAATCCGTCGCGCACTCAAGCCGGACGGCTTGTTTCTTGGCGTTCTTCTCGGTGGAGACACTCTCTACGAATTGCGAGACGTTCTGATGCGCGCCGAGCTGGAAATCGCCGGTGGAGCCGCGCCGCGAGTGTCCCCGTTTGCGGATATCCGAGATCTCGGGGCATTGCTGCAGCGTGCAGGTTTTGCCCTGCCCGTCACCGATACCGACCGTCTGACAGTGCGCTATTCTTCGATGTTCGCCCTGTTGCAGGATCTGAAAGCGATGGGTGCGACCTCGGTACTGACAGAACGAAGTCGCAAACCACTGGCACGAGCAGTGCTCATGCGCGCGGCAGAACTCTACCTCCAGGACTACAGCGATCCGGACGGGCGTATCCGTGCCACGTACGCGCTGGTATCACTATCAGGCTGGGCGCCACACGAAAGTCAGCAAAAGCCGCTGCGTCCAGGATCGGCAAAAATACGCCTCGCTGACGCGCTGGGTGCCAAAGAGATGCCTCTGACACCCACGGGCAAAGACTAGTAGAAACTCAAAGGTTCGTAGAAATCAGCTAAACCCGGCGAGAACGGCGCCGAAGAAATCATCGCGCAACGTTGTGCCAATCGCGAGCAGCGTAGCTGCGATCGCGACGCTGATCAGACCGGCTATCATCGCGTATTCGATCGATGTCGCGCCGCTTTCGTCGGAGCGAAAACGACGGCTGGCTTCGCGCGCTACACGGACCCCAGAGGCTGCCTTCGTTACGAACTTCTGCATCTCGGGTCCTTTCAACTGCGACGGATCTTCAGGCTGGTACAAGATCCATCAGGAACGGGATCAAGGGCTCGTCGGCCGCTGGCATAGGGTAGTCCCGCAGTCGCAAGGGTCTGACCCACTTTAGGTTCTGCCCTTCGCGGCCGGTCGGAACACCCTCCCAACGTCGACAGATGTAAAGTGGCATCAGAAGGTGAAAATCCTCATAAGCATGGCTCGCGAAGGTGAGCGGCGCGAGGCACGGTTCGTTAACGATAATTCCCAGTTCCTCATTCAACTCCCGAATGAGCGTCTGCTCTGGACGCTCCCCCGTCTCGACCTTGCCTCCGGGAAATTCCCACAATCCCGCCATCGACTTGCCCTCCGGCCTCTGAGCCAGGAGAACCCGACCATCGACATCGACAAGCGCACATGCAGCGACGAGAACAATTCGGCTCATTTCAGCTGTTCCAGCTTATGACAGGGAGATAACGGTCGATTTACCGTAACCCGGAAAACTTTCATAAAATTCCGAGTTACGGCCCAGGCTTAGCTGCGGTAGTCGCCGTTGATAGCGACATACTCCTTGGTCAGGTCGCAGGTCCACACACGCGCCTGACCGGACCCAAGACCCAGCTCGACACGGATGACAATCTCTTCTTCCTTCATCACCGCTGAAGTTGCGGCCTCGCTGTAATCGGGGTCCCTCTCACCTTCGACGGCCACCCGTATGTCGCCGAACCAGATGGCAAGGCGGTCACGATCGGCAGGCTCACCAGCCTTGCCAACGGCCATGACCACACGCCCCCAGTTCGCGTCTTCACCGGCAACAGCCGTTTTGACCAGCGGCGAATTTGCGATCGACAGGGCAATGGTCTTGGCCGACGCATCGCTGTCGGCGCCTTCAACCTGAACCTCAACGAATTTGCGTGCTCCCTCGCCGTCACGAACGATCTGACGTGCAAGGTTCTGCATGAGATCGCCGAGTGCGGCCCGAACGGTCGGCAGGCGCGGATCGTCCAGGTTGTCGATCTTGTCCACACCCCGTTTTTCCGCGGCACCGGTGGCGAAAAGAAGCACCGTGTCGGATGTGGAGGTATCGCTGTCTACCGTTACAGAGTTGAAGCTGTCGCCGGTTTCACCCGACAGGAGCGATTGCAGAACCTCAGCGGAGATCGGCGCGTCGGTGAAGATAAAGGACAGCATGGTCGCCATGTCCGGTGCGATCATGCCTGCGCCTTTGGCCATGCCATTGATCGTGATGGTTTTGCCATCAAATTCGACCGAAGCCGTAGCGACCTTCGGATAGGTATCCGTCGTCATGATGGCCTTGGCAGCGTCCAGCCAGCTTGCCGGCTGTTTCGCAGCGACGAGATCGTCGATGACCGCTTCGAATTTTTCGGCCGGCAACGGTTCACCGATAACTCCTGTGGAGGCCAGGAAAACCTCGTTCTCGGCACATCCGATCGCCTTTGCCGCAATTTTCGCGGACAATTCGACAGCGGCCTTGCCCTTCTTGCCGGTGAAAGCGTTGGCATTCCCCGAATTGACCAGCAAACCACGTGCCTTGCCCTGACCAAGGATCGCCTTGCACCAATCAACGGGGGCCGATGAGCATTTGGACTTGGTGAAGACACCGGCTACCGTCGTCCCGGCATCGATACTGGCCAGGAGCACGTCGGTACGACCCTTGTACTTGATCCCGGCGGAGGCGGTGGCAAAACGCACCCCTTCTATCTCCGGCATTTCCGGGTAGGACTTCGGGGCAAGAGGGGACACTGTCGCGGCCATCGGCCTAACTCCTGTAGATAGGGGGCGTAATGAAGAAACCGCCCCGGTTCAGGTTCTTATGCCTGCGCCGGAGCGGTCTCGTAAAGGGACTAATTCGAGCCCGGGAACAGCTTATTTCGCCTCTTCGGCCTTGGCGAGGTCTTCATCGAGGATCTCGACCGGATGCTCAGCCTTAAGCTCGTCCATCGTCTTTGTATAAAGGTCACGGATCAGCTGCTGACGTAGATTTGCCGAAACCGCCTCGAAGGCCGGCTTTTCCTGCTGACGCTTGTCTTCAAGCAGAATGACATGCCAACCGAACTGGGTCTCGACCGGCTCCTTCGTAAAGGCTCCCTTTTCGAGTTTCAGCGTCGCTTCCTCGAACGGAGGAACCATTTGCCCCTTGGTGAAATAGCCAAGATCGCCGCCATTCGGGCCCGACGGACCGGTCGACTTGGTCTTTGCCAACTCGACAAAATCCGCTCCGCCTTCCAGTTCTGCAATGATGGCTTCGGCTTCGGCCTTTTCCTTCACCAGGATATGCCGGGCTTTCATTTCTTCCGGACCGACATACTCCGCATACTGCTTGTCGTAGGCAGACTGAACATCTTCGTCTGAGATCACACCGTCGATTTTCTGGGCCAGATAGGCATTACGAAGTGCACGAAGTGTGATGAATTCCATCTGCTTCTGGAAATCTGCATCCTTGTCGATGCCCTCGGCGCGCGCGGCCTGACCCAGCAATTCCATGTCCACAAGCACATCAAGCAAAATTGCACGCCACTGGGCGGGCGGAAAACGCTGCAGATCCTGACCAAGGTCCTGGGCAGCAAAAGCCAGGTCCGCTTCGGTGATTTCGGCCGTCCCTACCTTCGCGACAACATCATCAGGTTCAGCGGCAAAAACCGCAGAAGTCCCCAACGTCAGGGCAAATGCCGATACGAGAAGCGAGCGGGTCTGCCGACGCATGGAAAAACGGAACATCAAGTCGTCCTTTGCACTTTGCGAAGAGAATTCAGCCGTGTCCTGACCACCAGGATGCGGCAACTTTGCTGAAACCAGCGACGTTGACAAGCTCTAGGCCCCCTCTTATCTGTCGGTCGTTCTGCCATTTGGTATGAACGGCACCTTTGCCTCGGGTTTCCGGCCTGTGCATTGTCGCAAGCGGAAGAACGTGGACAGCAATTGAGACGATTTCATGGGCAGGCGCCCTGCGGTTTCATCCGGCGCCGCCCGACAGGGGAAGGACCGCCACATGGCTGGCCTTGGCGCATTAGCACGTAAGATTTTTGGATCCGCCAACGACCGTAAGGTCAAGGCATTCAAGGCAAAGGTTGACGCGATTTCCGCGCTCGAACCGGAAATGCAGGCACTCACCGATGACCAGCTTCGTGCAAGAACCGCCGATTTCCGGGAGCAGCTGAAGAACGGTGCAAAACTCGACGATCTCCTGATCCCGGCTTTTGCAACGGTCCGGGAGGCGGCGAAGCGGGCGCTAGGACAACGCCATTACGACGTTCAGCTGATCGGTGGCATGGTGCTTAATGCCAACCAGATCGCGGAAATGCGTACCGGCGAGGGCAAGACCTTGGTGGCAACTGCCCCGGTCTACCTTAACGCTCTCACCGGCAAGGGCGTCCATGTCGTTACAGTGAACGATTATCTGGCCAAGCGCGACAGCGACTGGATGGGTCAGGTATACCGTTTCCTCGGGCTTACCGTGGGCTGCATAACCCATGGTCTGTCCGATGAAGAGCGCCGCGCGGCCTACGCTGCCGACGTTACCTACGGCACGAACAACGAATTCGGCTTCGATTATCTCCGCGATAACATGAAGCACGAGCGGCCTTCGATGGTTCAGCGTGGGCACAACTTCGCCATCGTCGACGAAGTTGACTCCATCCTGATCGATGAGGCCCGCACACCGCTGATCATTTCCGGTCCGCTCGAAGACCGCTCCGACTTCTACAACACCATCGACGCCTTCATTCCGCAGCTGACGGAAGAAGACTATGAAATGGATGAAAAGGCGCGCTCTGTCTCCTTCACCGAGGCGGGTAACGAGAAGCTGGAAGGCATCCTCAGTCAGGCCGGACTGCTCAAGGGCGACCATCTCTACGATGTCGAGAACGTCGCCGTAGTGCACCACCTTCAGCAGGCCCTCAAGGCGCACAAGCTGTTCCAGCGCGACAAGGACTACATCGTCCGCAACGACGAAGTTGTGATCATCGATGAGTTTACCGGCCGCATGATGCCGGGTCGCCGTTTTTCCGAAGGGCTGCACCAGGCCCTTGAGGCACGCGAGAAGGTTCGGATTCAGCCCGAAAACCAGACCCTCGCCTCGATCACCTTCCAGAACTACTTCCGCATGTACGACAAGCTGGCCGGCATGACCGGTACGGCGTCGACGGAAGCGGACGAGTTTGCAGACATCTACTCGCTGGATGTCGTCGAGATCCCGACCAACGTTAACGTCCAGCGCATCGACGACGATGATGAGGTCTACCGGAGCGCAGAAGAAAAATACAATGCGATCGTCAAGCTGATCGACGAGTGCAAGGAACGTGGCCAGCCGATCCTCGTCGGCACAACCTCTATCGAGAAGTCGGAGTATCTGGCCGACCTTCTGAAGAAGCACGGCTACAAGCAGATCGACGTTACAGACCCGAATGCTTTCGCCCCGCTCTATGATGGCGACGGCGGCACTTCGAAGGAAAAGATCTTCGCGGTTCTCAACGCACGCTACCACGAGCAGGAAGCCTTCATCATTGCACAGGCCGGCCTTCCGGGCGCAGTGACCATCGCAACCAACATGGCAGGCCGAGGCACCGACATTCAGCTTGGCGGCAACGCCGAGATGCGCATCGACCGCGAACTTGCCGACGTGCCGGAAGGCCCGGATCGCGACGCAAAGATCGCGACGATCAAGGCAGAAGTCGAAGATCGCAAGCAGAAGGCTCTCGCGGCTGGTGGTCTGTACGTCATTGGTACCGAGCGGCACGAGAGCCGCCGCATCGACAATCAGCTGCGCGGCCGTTCCGGCCGTCAGGGCGACCCCGGACACTCGAAGTTCTTCCTGTCCCTGCAGGACGACCTGATGCGCATCTTCGGCTCCGAGCGCATGGACTCCATGCTCCAGAAGCTCGGCCTTGAAGAGGGCGAGGCAATCATCCATCCCTGGATCAACAAGGCTCTGGAAAAGGCGCAGCAAAAGGTCGAGGCCCGCAACTTCGACGTCCGCAAGAACCTGCTCAAGTTCGATGACGTGATGAACGACCAGCGCAAGGTGGTCTTCGAACAGCGTATCGAGCTGATGGACGGTGAGAGCCTCCAGGAGACAGTTGCCGACATGCGCCACGACATGATCGAGGACATGGTCAATCGGCACATTCCGGAGAGGGCCTATCCCGAGCAGTGGGATACCGATGGCCTTCTGCAGGAAGTGCGCACACTCCTGAATGTCGATCTTCCGGTCAAGGATTGGGCCGCGGAGGAGGGCATTGCTGACGAGGAAGTCAAGGAACGACTGCGCCGTGCCGCCGACGAAATCATGGCAGCCAAGGCCGCGAAATACGGCCCCGACATCATGCGTCAGGTCGAAAAGGCGGTCCTCCTGCAAACTCTGGACAACCTGTGGCGCGAGCACCTTTCAAACCTCGACCACCTGCGTTCGGCCGTTGCCTTCCGCGGATATGCCCAGCGTGATCCGCTGCAGGAATACAAGACCGAATCCTTCGCACTGTTCGAAACCATGCTCGCTCAGTTGCGCCAGATCACAACGGCCCAGCTGATGCGCGTCGAACTTGTGACGGAACAGCCGCCAGCGCAGCCGGAACTGCCCGAAATGCAGGGCCATCACATCAACCCTCTTACGGGCGAAGATGAAATGGCCGAGCCACGCGATCCGGAAAATCCGGATAGCTGGGGCAAGGTCGGCCGCAACGAGGCATGCCCCTGCGGTTCAGGCAAGAAGTACAAGCACTGTCATGGTGCTCTGGCCTAAAATCAGGCCAATCGATTGAACATGAAGGTCAGCCCGTCGAAGGGCTGGCCTTTTTTCATGAATTCCGGCAGGTTGCGCGAGATGTAACGGGGACAGCAATGCAGGATCAAAAGGACGGACATCTCTACCGGCAACGGCGTGCGGAATCGCGCAAGTCAAAGCCGATGCTCAGTCTTGTCGTGCCGGCCTACAACGAGGCCGACGTCCTCGACCACTTTCTGTCGGATACCCGCTCTGTTCTCGACACCCTCGAAATCCCATACGAGTATGTCTTCGTCGACGATGGCAGCCGTGACGCAACTGCCGATATCATTGCCGCGCGCTTGAATGGTGGGGTTCCGGGGCGGCTTGTCGGTTTGTCACGCAACTTCGGCAAGGAGGCAGCACTCAGCGCAGGCCTTGCCCATGCAAAGGGTGACATCGTCGTCGTTATCGATGCCGACCTTCAGGATCCTCCGCAGCTCATTCCCCAGATGGTCGATGGCTGGCGCCAGGGCTATGATGTCGTCTATGGGCTTCGCGTCGACCGTTCTTCGGACACCGCCTTGAAACGCGGGACCGCCAACATGTTCTACCGGTTGTTCAACAGCCTCGCGAATATCGACATGCCAGCGAATGCCGGTGATTTTCGCCTGATGGACCGCGCAGTCGTTGATGCACTCCTGAAACTCCCCGAACGCAACCGTTTCATGAAGGGCCTTTTCGCCTGGGTCGGCTATCCTTCCATGGCTCTTCCCTATCAACGGCCGGAACGCCGGGCGGGCATCGGTAAGTGGAACTACTGGAAGCTCTGGAACTTCGCGATCGACGGGCTGACCGGCTTCACCACCATGCCTCTCAGGGTCTGGCTCTATTGCGGCAGCCTCGTCGCAGCGGGTTCTTTCGCCTACGCGGCATATCTCATCATCCGCGTGCTCGCCTATGGCGTGGACGTACCTGGCTATGCATCGCTCATGGTAGCGCTGCTGTTCTTCTCGGGAGTTCAACTACTGTCCATCGGGATGATCGGCGAATATGTGGCCCGCCTTTTCAACGAGGCAAAGCAGCGCCCGGTATATCTGGTTCAGGACATTCTGGAGGGCCGATCGGCAATCGACGGATCCGGGACCGATGCCGAATAGACGGGTATCACTCGCGAGCCGTGTGAAAGCAGAAACGGGTACAGCGGTTCGGTTTGCCATTGTCGGCGGCGTGGCAACAGCAACTCACGCGTTGGTTGCCGTCGCCCTGTTCGAAAGCGGCTTCCTGCCCGCGCTCGCGGCAAATGTCGGCGGGTTTCTCGTCGCCTTTATCGTTTCGTTCTTGGGCCATCATTTCTGGAGCTTTGCGGCAACGCGCAATGAAGGAGAGGCCGGGCGCAGGATACGACGGTTCTTTATTCTTGCGCTCAGCGGCTTTGCCCTGAACTCCGGCGTGCTTGCCAGCTGGCTCCAGTTCACAGCCTGGCCGGAAAGCCTGGGAATCCTGTTCTCGATTGCCATCGTTCCCGCGCTAACCTTTCTCGGCGCGCGGCTTTGGGCGTTTTCAAGCCAAGAATCTTCGAGCAGCGACCAGACATGACCCCCCAGACGGCACAACGTTCGGCTCTCATCTATGTTCTCGGCCTTTGCGCTCTCTGGGCCCTGATCCCGACCCTCACATTCCCCAACCCGCCTCTGGACGTCGTGGAAGGATTTGCATGGGGCAGGGAATTGGCCCTTGGATATACGAAGCACCCGCCGATGCAGGCCTGGCTCCTGGAGTTCACCTACCGGCTAACCGGCGGGTCAACATTCGGCGGTTATTGGCTGAGCCAGATCGCCATTGGACTTGGCTATCTATGCATCTGGCATCTTGGCCGCCGGCTGGGATTGTCTGAGCGGCAGAGTTTCTGGTCGATCGTTCTTACGAGTGCGACCTTCTACTTCACGCTCCCTGCCCCCGAGTTCAACCCCAACATTCTCCAGATTCCAGTCTGGACAGCGCTGATCCTGTTCTTTCATCGGGGCATCACGAATCGAAAGCTGAGCGACTGGATCCTTCTCGGAATCATCGCGGCATTCGGCCTCTACACAAAGTATTTCGTGGCCCTGATCATCGGTGCGATCGGCCTTTATGCCCTGAGCTTTCCCCATGCACGCCGCTCGCTTGCAACACCCGGCCCTTGGGTCGCAATGGCGGTTTGCATGATCCTGCTGACGCCTCATCTGATGTGGCTGTCCGAGACTGATTTCCTGACGCTGAAATATGCAGCAAGCCGAAGCCATGCCGCTCCGGAGTGGACCGCGCATCTAAGGAACCCCGTCGCATTCCTCGGCGCGCAGATCGGAAATCACGCGGGGCTCTTTATTGTCGTACTCGCAGGGTTCGGTCTCACGGGACTGAAGAGGATACGGGCGCGCGTTGCGCCAACATCTGCCCCGGAAAACTCACAAGCAGCAACGTTCCTCGCCTGGTTCGCATTCATTCCTCTGGGCGTGGTGCTGCTGGCGTCGGCCGTGACCGGCAACGAGTTCGAGCACATGTGGGGCACACCTCTGTTTGTACTCTCCGGCGTCACCGCAGTTCATTTCTTGACCTTGCCGGCCATATGGAGCCATCCCCGCCGTGCCTTGATCGCGGCTGTCACGATCCAGGCAATCTTTCTTGCCGTGATTCTCGGTCAGGCAATTCTGGAACCGCTCTGGAAGACGAAATATACGCGGCTGCATTATCCGGGCAGGGCGATCGCTGATCGGTTGGCCGAAGAGTGGGAAAAGAAAACCGGTATGCCGCTTGCCTATGTTGCTGGCGACATGTGGTCGACCGCGAATGTAACGCTTCATGCAGATGCCCGACCCCATATGTTCTACCTCCACGACCCGATCCTCTGCCCGTGGATTGATTTGAAGGACGTGCAGAAGAGCGGCGTGATGCTGGTATGGCGGGGGCAGAGCGAAACACCTCCCGCCGAACTTCTGGTTTATTATCCGGACGCCAAACGGGACGGTTTTTTCTCCATCGCATCTCATGACTATGGGTCGATTCCCGATGTCACGGTCAACTGGATGATCGTAGCTCCAGGTGACGTTTCGGAGCAAAAATTTCTCCGTCCGTGAGACAGTTTTCGGCAATCACAAGATGCCAGCCATAGATTTGATCTTGGATGAGGTGCGGAGCATGCCTACTCTCTCCCCATGATTGACATGGCGAAAATCGACGGTATCGAGGACTGGCTCATTGACCAGGCGCTGCGCAGCCCTTCCCTGCCCGAGGTCTTTGGCCAATTGTGCGAGCATCTACGTAGCGTAGGCATTCCGATTGAACGCTGCATGCTGGGATGGGCAACGCTGCATCCCTTGATCGATGCCGAGACCGTTCTGTGGGAGTTCGGCTCGGGCATTGAGCATCGGACCTTCATGCATACCGACAAGGCGAGTTCAGACTGGCTTCAGAGCCCAATGCGGTCCGTTCTCGAAGACGGCAAGGATGAACTCAGGCTGTTGCTGGACGACACTGCAAACGCTGAGCGCTTCCCGATATGCGGCCAGCTGGCGAGCGAAGGGTTCACCGACTATCTGCTTCTAAGCACCTACTTCGATCTTCAGTCGTTGAAAGACCAACGCGGCAGCACGGGCATCCTGGTCAGCTGGGCAACAAAATCACCGGGCGGATTTACCGAAGACGAAATCGGCGGCCTCAGGTACATCCAGAAGCGCTTGGCGATCTCCGCTCGCGCGAAGCTGGAATCCCAGATCTCCCGAAACATCGCAGAGACCTATCTTGGCAACTGGGCTGGCTCAAAGGTACTGAGCGGACAGATCCGCCACGGCGACGGAGAACGCATTGATGCCGTGATCTTCTATAGCGACATGCGCCGCAGCACGCAGATCGCGGAGGAACTCGGCCCTGATGGTTACCTGCCGTTCCTGAATGCCTATTTCGACGCGACGGCGAGTCCCGTGCTACAGTGCGGAGGTGAAATCCTGGATTTTATCGGCGATGCCGTCCTTGGGATCTTCCCGATCAAGGATCTTGGCCTCAAGCAGGCAGCCTTGCGCGCCATCACGGCCGCGGACATGGCCTGTGAGCGTGTCGACGGGATCAACCGGTCCGGCCATAACCTCCATCCCCTTGATATTGGCATCGCCCTGTCTGTCGGCGAGGTCATGTTCGGAAATATCGGCGTGGCCAATCGCCTGACCTTCTCGGCGATAGGGCAAACCGTTCACGTCGCAGCACGCATGGAGGCGCTTACAAAGCAGCTCGGAAAGCGGGTGCTAATGACGGAGGAAATTGCTGAGAACGCTGTCGGCAGGTCGGAGCCGGCCGGCATTTTCCAACTCAGTGGTTTTTCTTCAGAACAGAGGCTTCTGGCGTTGACGCCAAAGTGACAAAGGCCGGGCAATTCCCGGCCTTCTCCCTCAATCAACGGTAAGGCATTGCCCCTTACATGACCTTTACCTGGGTGCCGATCTTTACGTTGTCGTAGAGATGCTCGACGTCATCATTCAGCATCCGGATGCATCCGGACGACACCGCCCGGCCGATACTCCAGTCTTCGTTGGTTCCGTGGATGCGGTAGATCGTATTGCCAAGGTAAAGCGCGCGTGCGCCGAGGGGATTCTTCGGACCGCCCGGCATGTATGCGGGCAGCCTACGGCCATTCTTGCGCTCGCGTACGATCATTTCCGGGGGCGGCGTCCAGCCGGGCCATTTCGCCTTGCGGGTGATCTTTTCCGTTCCACTCCAGGTAAACCCGTCTTTGCCGACGCCGATGCCATAGCGCATCGCCTTCCCGTTCCCCTGAACATGGTACAGCCAGCGGTCATCGGTATCGATCACGATCGTCCCCGGCGCTTCCTTGCCGTAGTAGGACACCATCTTCCGCTTGTACTTTTTGCGTGCAATCTTGCCTGCGGCTTCTGGTGTCAGCGTGTACTCGACCCATTGCTTCTTGTCGGGGTCAAAAAAACCGGATTGGGCATGAGCCGGAAAGGCCGCGAAAAAAACGGCTAGGCTCAATAGGAATGCAGCAGTGGATCGCATTTGGGTCTCTTGAAAATAGTGAAACTGGCTCCGGGAGGCACTCGTTGCAAATCACCGGAGCGAACTTGAAACAACTGCCGCAGGATGGTTAACACTTCATGACTCAGGGCGAAAGCCGCATCTCCATACGACCCGCGGCCACACCCAAGCTGCGATCAATTGACCGGTGACAACCACTCGCATTTCATGCGACCCATAGACCGCAAGTCAACATGCCAGAGATCCAAATGACCGACCTTCGACCGACCGTCCATCCGCACCTGCCCTTGAATGACGTTGCCGCCAAAAACGGTGACGACGGCAGCCCAATCGTGTTGCTTCACGGTTTCGGCGGTGACAAGTTGACTTGGGCGAACATTCAGACGGCAGTTGCTGCTTCCAAGCGATCCATTGCGTTCGATCTGCCTGGACATGGGCAAGCCTTGTATTGGCCGAAAATCGGAAACGCAGGTGTCTCGGCCAAGGCCGTAGCGCAATCACTCGAAGAACTCGGGCTGGGCCGGGTGCATTTGGTAGGCCATTCGATGGGTGGCGCGGTTGCAGCCCTTGTTGCTCTCAGGAACCCCGATCTTGTCGCAAGCCTGACACTGCTCGCACCCGGCGGCTTCGGCCCGGAAATCAATCATCGCTTGCTCCGCAGATATGCCGCGGCGACAGATCCGGCAGAAATGGAAATGCTGCTTGAGCAGTTCTTCGGCTGGGAGTTCAAGCTCCCCAAGCTTCTCGCGAAGACCGCTGCCGAAAGCCGGGCACGTCCCGGCGCTGTCGAAACGCTGGCAGCAATTGCAGAAGAGATCATCGACGGAGACGTCCAGAAGACCCTGCCACGCAAGGAACTTTCCGAACTTCCAATGCCGATCAAGGTCGTCTGGGGAACTCAGGACCGGGTCCTGCCGACGCGGCAGTCACACAAGCTGCCTGGTATCATCGCGACCCACATCTTCGAGCGGGTCGGACATATGCCGCATCTGGAAATCCCCCAGGAGGTGACGCGATTGATCCTCCAGAACGCACGCCTTGCATAAGGCAAAAGGCTTCGACATTGGCACCACAAGGGCCTGCACTCAGTCGAGCGCAGGCTTTTGTTTGACCAGTATCGCGGCCGCCTCCGTTCAGGCGCTTTCAGGGAGTAAGTCGTCGCGCCAGGTTTCTCCGATCACACGCCGCGCCATCATGTGAGATCTGGGCGAGTTGACACTGTCGACGGCAATCAGGCGCCCGCCCTTGAGGTAGGCCACAAAGAATTTTCCGACATTTGTGTCACCAACCACCCTGGTTTCATCGTATCCGTCCGACAGGCCGGCGATCTGCAGCTTGATGTCATATTGATCAGACCAGAACCAGGGTAGAGGGTCGTAATCGACATCCTCGCCGAGGATCGCCTGCGCGACAACCTTGCCCTGGTCGATTGCGTTTTGAACGCTCTCCATACGAACCGAACGCCCATAACGGTTGGAATAGAAGCGCGTGCAGTCGCCCGCTGCATAGACGGCTTCATCGCTGGTCGCACCCGCGCCATCAACGAGAATACCGTTATCCGTCTCTAGACCGGCATCTGTCGCCAGTTCATCATTGGGCTCTGCACCGATCGCGATCAGCACGAGATCGGCCGGGACTGTCTTGCCGGTTGATGTGCGGACTGAGCGAACGGCTCCTTCGCCCTCAATTGCCTCAACTCCCGTTTCAAGCAGCAATTCGACACCCTTGCCGCGGTGAAGGAGGGTATAGAATTCGGAGATTACCGGCGAAACGACCCGCTTCATCGGCCTGTCCTGCGCCTCGATGACGGTTACGTCCTTGCCAAGCTGTTTGGCGACGGCAGCCACCTCAAGGCCGATATAGCCCGCCCCGATAATCGCGATTTTCTGCCCGGTCAGCAGGCGCTCCCGGATGGCATCGACATCCGCAATGGTACGCAGGGTGACAACTCCGTCCAGTTCGCTACCAGGTATCGGAGCCTTTCGTGCGCGGGTACCGGTCGCAATGACAAGTTTGCCGTAGGAGATCGTGTCGCCGCGTTCCAGCACGACGCGTTTGCCGGACGTATCGATTGACGCAACTGATGTGCCGGGAATGAGATCGATGTTTTGGGTCGTGTAGAACGCCGGAGGGCGCAGGAAGAGCGCTTCAGTGCCGATCTCACCGAGCAGGTATTTCTTTGACAGCGGCGGCCGTTGATACGGAGGGGCCGTTTCGTCGCCAATAAGCCTGACAGGTCCTTCGAAGCCGCCCTGACGCAGAGATTGGGCGACTTGCGCTCCTGCCTGGCCTGCGCCGATGATGACAATGGTTTCCTGCATCTTGCTCACCCTGACCGACAAAAGAAATCCGGTCCTGCGTATCATGCATGGACCGGGCTCGCCACAGGGCAGTTCGACGCGCCAGGCGCCTCCGGGAAACGGAGACGCCTGGGCATTTTACGGTATCAGGCGGCGCGTACACCAGAAAGGAAGCGAGAGACTTCGTCCCGGATCAGTACAACCTGCTCGGACAGCGAGGACGCCAGTCGATCAACCTCGGTGCCCGTGGAACGGGAGTGCTCGGACGCGCTCATAACGGTACCCATGAGTTCTGCCCCCTGATCGGACTTGTTCGAGGCTTGCGCAACGTTCTGGGCAATGTCCTGAACGGCCGAATCCTGTTGCTGGACTGCAGAGGCCACGGAGCTCGCAAGCTCCTCCATGTTGGTGATGATAGCGGTGACCTGTTCGATGGCCTGCATCGCGTCCGTTGACGTCCCCTGAATGGCCTCGACCTGGGTTTCGATATCCCCAGTTGCCTTGGCAGTCTGGTCGGCGAGCTGTTTCACCTCTGCGGCGACGACGGCGAAGCCCTTGCCGGCTTCACCGGCGCGGGCTGCCTCGATGGTCGCGTTCAGCGCTAGCAGGTTCGTCTGGTTCGCGATGTCCCGGATCAGGCCCATGACCTCTCCGATGCGGACCGCGGCCTGGGAAAGCTCGTTCATCGTTCTGTGGGTACCCTGCGCACTGTCCAGAGCCTGCTTCGCTACTTCAGTCGATTTGGACGCTTGACCTGAGATCTGGTTGATCGAGGCTGCAAGCTCTTCACTGGCCGAAGCAGCAGAATTGACATTCTCGCTTGCCAGTCGGACTGCGTCGCTCGCCCGGGACGCCGTGTCCGAAGCCTCGTCGGCCGCATTTTCCACGGCCTTGGAGGAATGAACCAGCTGGCCGGTCGAATGATCCAGACTTTGCAGTGCTTCGCCTACTGTTGCTTCGAAGCCTGAAATCAGACCCTCAAGGCGACGGACACGTTCATCACGCGCAGCGTTGTCCTGTTCTTGCTCATGAGAAAGACGAACCCGTTCCAGAGCATTGTCCCGGAAAACGGCAATCGTGCGAGCCATCGCGGCAAGCTCGCGGCCGCCTGCTTCCGCCGGAAGCTCGATATCGGACTGACCTCCCGCCAGGGCTTCCATGGCTTTTTGCATACGCGCCATTGGCGCCGCAATGGAGCGTCCTATGAGCAGTCCAAGCGCTGTGAGACCGACCAGAAGACCGACGATGACCGCCGTCATAACCGTCGAAGACAGAGTACGGACGTTCACAAGCGTTTCTTCCGCCTGAAGTTCGGCGGCGCGCGCCGCTTCGTTCAATGACGCTATGTGCGGCGGAATGAGATCGAACAGTGTATCAAGCAACTCCGCCGAACGTGTCAGTTCCGCAGAGGCGGCCGTGTATGCGTCAAACGCTTCCCGATAAGACGCCATCTTCGCGGTAATATCCGCCTTGATCTCGTTCGGCAGGTAAGCCTTTTTGATCAGGCGTTCATAGCGTCCGAATGCGACTTCGAAATTTCCAAGCGCAAGGTCGCTTTTCTGAACCGTAAACTCCTTCTCGGCCAACTGGATTTCGAGGACCGAGCGGGCGAGTTTTTCGAAGTCCGGCCCGCCACCGAAGTTCATTTCCTTCTTGATGCGCTTTTGCACGGCGCCTGCTGTATCATTGAGGACTGCCAGGAGGCCATCTTCGGGGCTGTAACCGATCCTTGCCTGGATCTCGTCGAGTTGGCGGAACGCTCCTTCTGCACCATCGAACGTGTCCAGAACGTCGGCGATATTCGCATCCAACCCCTTCGCGACTTCCTTTTGGGAGATTGCTGTCGCGACCGCACGCGATGCGGCCAGATCGGCCTCAAAGGTCTCGTGGATCCGCTTGTCCGGAATCGAAGTGTAGCTTTTCTCGAGCACCTGCATGCCACGAGCGCTTTCCGAGAGGTCGGAAACAAGCCGGGTCAGCTCGGCACTTTCCTCAAGTCTGAGGAAGGCTCCGGCGACCTGATTCTGGCTCCATACAAATATTGCCCCAACGACAAAAAGCCCTGCCGTCGTAAGAACTCCCAGAGACATGATTTTCGCACGCAGGGACAAGCCAGGAAGGCTCACTAAACGGGATTGCATCTTTGCCATGTGTAACCACTAGTTTGGGAAGGTCTTGACCAACGAATTTCCACATCAGGGTCAACCAAAGTCGTTAATTAAGTCTGGCCAAATTGGTTTAGCCATGCCAATCAGGCTGCAAAAAGAATAGACATTCCTGCCCACGCAGTAAGCATCCTGCCTGCTTTTACTTCCAAGATTTGGAAATCATGCTTCATCAAGCTCTTGCTCTTTTGGCCCCGCCTCTTTTCGTGCTGCTCTGGTCGACCGGTTTCATCGGATCCAAGTTGGGTGCGCCCTATGCGGATCCCATGGTCTTCCTGTCGCTTCGGTTCATGCTGGTGCTGCCATTTCTACTTCTGATCATTGCAGCGGCCCGGGCAAAATGGACAAACTCGTCATCCCAAATCTGGCACTGCATGGTGACCGGCGTTCTCGTTCACGGCATTTATCTTGGGGGGGTGTTCTGGGCGATCGATAATGGGATGCCTGCGGGCGCCAGTGCCATTATCGTCGGCCTGCAACCGGTCTTGAGCGTGCTGGCCGCATCAGCGCTCCTGCGCGAACCGATTCTCGCCAAACACTGGGCGGGGCTAGTTCTGGGCGGCAGCGGCCTCGTCATGGTTCTTGGCCCCAAGCTCGGGGCAGCAGGATCAGGCATCGAAACGGTCACGATTCTGGCAGTCGTGATTGCCGTTGTCGCGATCAGCATCGGAACCGTCTACCAGAAGAGGTTTGTCCCACAGACGGACCTTCTAACCGCAACCTTCTGGCAATATGTTGGCGCAGTACTGTTCTGCCTTCCCTTTACCCTTCGCGAAAGCTGGGCGATAGAATGGTCTGGAGAGTTCACGTTCGCGCTGCTTTGGCTCGTGTTTGTCCTGTCTATCGGAGCAATCCTGTTGCTCATGGTCCTGATACGCCAGGGAGCCGTCTCCGAGGTTGCCTCGCTTTTCTACCTGGTCCCCGTCGCGACCAGCATCGAAAGCTATTTCCTGTTTGGCGAAACGCTCACGATCACGCAGATCGCCGGCATGATCCTGGTGATTTGTGCCGTGCTTCTGATCAGGCTGAAAATCGGCCGAAAAGCCTAGCTCGCCCTGCCGCGCAAGGTTCTTTGGCGGATGATCGCCGCATTCAGCTCACCACCGAGAATGAAGGCGAGTGAGCAAATATACATGAAGACCAGCGCGGTCATGATCCCTGCTAGGCCGCCGTAGGTCGATACGTAGTTGGCGAAAGTTGCCAGATAGGCACCGAAGGCAACTCCGGACACCATCCACAGTGCGAGCGTTGCGAAGACCCCTGGCACCATCTCCATGAAGCCGCGGCGTCCGGCAGGCAGCAGCCAATGCACCAGAAAAAGCCCGACGACCAGAAGCGCACCAGCGAGCGTCAGACGCGCCAGATCGACTGAGGCAAGAACCTCCTGCGCAACGGGAAACCATCGGGTGATAGCCGTGATGACAAGCGGCGCGAGAACGATCAGGAACGTATAGGCGATCAGGATGAAGGCTCCCAGGATCACCAGCCCGAGCGATTGAAGCCGGAGGAGCACATAGGAGCGCGTTTCGCGCTGACGATAGGCCCGGTTCAATGCGGTGCGCATCGCCTCCAGGCCGTTGGAAGCAAACCATATCGCGGCAATCACGCCGAAGGTCAGGACATCACCGCGCGGCACTGTCAGCACCTCGTGGATTTCACGAACCACCGGCGCTGCGACCTGATCTGGCCAGGTATCGAACACAAGATCCGAAATTTGGTCGGCAGCTCCCTCGAGACCGAAATAGGCGGCAAGGGCAGCGATGAAGATCAGCAGCGGAAAGACCGCCAGCAGAACTGACAGCGCAACGTGGCTTGCCATTGCGAAACCGTCATCTCGGCTGAAATGCCCGAGGGCATCACGCAAGACCTGGCTCGTGGATCGATAAATCAGGTTTAACCTCATGATCCGATGTGACTGTGCCGGGCCTTAAAGGTCAAGCTCGGTTGGCAACACCGCCAGTCGTCTATGCTTCGAAAGGCGGAGAAAGAAACGCTCGACAAGCGTCCTGCTGCAGCGCAACATAGAAACAATAAACAAATGCCTCGCGCAATAAATGAATACGGAGATGCCCTGATGTCGACCGCAGCTGCGCCTGCCGCATCTGATACTGGTCTTGCGACCCTGACCGCCAGTGCCGTTGCAACGCTGGACGGCCTTCTCGATCTGGCAGCGAAAAGCGTTCGCGCACGCGTAATGGAGGGAGAGCGCGTTTCCTCTGCTCTCATGGACAAGGAACAACGTGCGACCCACGGCCTTGCCTGGTTCGCGACCTACGTTGAGTCGCTCCGCCAGCTTGATGCCTATGCGACCCGACTGAAGGGCGAAAACCGCTATGGTGAACTCGAGGATCTGATTGTCCGGATCGGCTTTTCGGAATATCTGGCGCAGATTTTCGGCGGCATCCCGATGAACCAGGGCGAATTCGTGCGCCTGACTGACCTTGGCGTCAACGCGCGCGCTGTCGCAGAAGCGCGGACGGCTGACATCGACGATCTGATCATGTCAGGGAATTCCGCCGATCTGCGCCTCAAGGTGGCGGAGCTCATTCGCAACCTCGCAGGACAGTCCACCTTCGGCGATTGCGGACTGGATGAGACCTACGAGCAGATCCGCAACGAGATGCGCCGTTTCGCAGAAGACAACGTGACACCGCATGCACACGAGTGGCACCTGAAAAACGACTACATCCCGCTGGACATCATTTCCCAGATGGCCGAGTTGGGCGTATTCGGCCTGACTATCCCCGAGGAATACGGCGGACTTGGCCTTGGCAAGGAGTCCATGTGTGTCGTCTCCGAAGAGCTTTCCCGCGCCTATATCGGCGTCGGCTCATTGGGCACGCGCTCCGAAATCGCGGCCGAACTCATCCTGTGCGGCGGCACCGACGACCAGAAGCAAAAGTGGCTGCCACTGATTGCCTCCGGCGAGATTCTCCCGACAGCTGTTTTTACCGAACCGAACACCGGGTCGGATCTGGCTTCCCTCAAGACCCGCGCCGTCAAGGAAGGCGACACCTGGAAGGTCTACGGCAACAAGACCTGGATCACCCACCCGGTGCGCGCCGACGTCATGACACTACTCGCCCGAACCAACCCGAACGAGCCCGGCTACAAGGGCCTGAGCATGTTCCTGGCCGAAAAGCCGCGCGGCTCGGATGAAGATCCGTTCCCGGCGGAAGGCATGACCGGCGGCGAGATCGAGGTTCTCGGCTATCGCGGCATGAAGGAGTATGAGATCGGCTTCGACGGCTTCGAGATCAAGGCGGAAAACCTCCTCGGCGGCGAGGAAGGCCAAGGCTTCAAGCAGTTGATGCAGACCTTCGAAGGCGCTCGTATCCAGACAGCGGCTCGCGCTCTCGGGGTTGCCCAGTCCGCTCTCGACCTCGGCCTACGTTACGCTGAAGAACGAATTCAGTTCGGCAAACCACTGATCGCCTTTCCGCGGGTTTCCGACAAGCTGGTCATGATGACCGTCGAGCTCATGATCGCTCGCCAGCTGACCTATTTCTCTGCTTGGGAAAAGGACTCCGGCCGTCGTTGTGACCTTGAAGCCGGAATGGCGAAACTGCTGGGTGCGCGTGTTGCATGGGCCGCTGCCGACAACGCGCTTCAGATCCACGGCGGCAATGGATTCGCCCTGGAATATCCGGTGTCCCGCGTCCTGTGTGACGCACGCATTCTTAATATCTTCGAAGGTGCCGGCGAGATCCAGGCACAGGTAATCGCCAAGCGCATCCTCGATACACGCGGCGTGAACTGACATGACATGTGCCGGGTGACGCCATTGACGTCGCCCGGCACGGTCACCATCTGTCGATCATGGCAGATCCATTCGAAAATCTTGATTTCGATACCGGCACCCTCGGCTCGGAAGCAGAGCAGAAGCAGCGCCTGCGCGACAAGCTAGCCCGCACAGCGCTCAAGGCAGCGCGACAGATTCCTTTCATGGAAGACGTTGTCGCGAGCTACTACTGCGCCCTCGATCCGAAAACTCCCGCGAAAGTGCGTGCAACGGCCTTGGCAGCGCTGGCCTACTTCGTCCTGCCGACAGATGTAATTCCCGACTTTCTCATCGGGATCGGCTTTGGCGACGATGCCGGCGTTCTCATGGCCGCAATTACCATGATGCGGGCATATGTTCGCGATGAGCACGTAGATGCGGCGCGGCGCACTTTGGACAGCGGCAACCTCGAGGATCAGGCCTAGCTCTGCCCTTCAGCGTCATTCGCCTGCGGGCCAGCATCCCGCCAGCATCCTGATGTTCGCCCGGCGATCAACCAGTAGATTATGCCCGCCATGAAGCCCGCAGCCAGCACGATCGTCGTGCCAGGTCGAAGGCCTGCCCCGGAAGCCTGAGGATCGAACATCCAGATTGCCAAGGCGATCACCCCGGCCGCGCCGACATGGTATATCGCGCCCTTGAGCGAAAGCACTTCCGCAATCAGAATTGCGATGAATGCAGGGGCCATGGCGACGGCGCCAATGACACTCGCCGTCACCATGCCTGTGCCTACCATGGCTGCGAATGCGACCACATCGTCTCCGGGTCCGGAGGATTGAAAGAGCCCCCACGCCAGGAAGAGACCAGCAGTCACAAGGGCCGCAACAAATCCAAATGTGATCTTGAGGATTTGAACCACAAACTGCCCGCCTTGCATGGGTACATTCCTATTCTGGGAAGCCCATGAGGGCTCACAGCCTGATCCTTCAGCCTTGACTAGGCCCGACGAGCCTCAGAATGCAAGGCAGCTGAGCGGCAAATTGCGATTTTCGAACCTGCGCATACGCCAAGGCCGAGGATAAAGGTTGACTTTTCCACGGATTCGCTTGATTTTTTAGGTGTCTTTTCGCTGCCTGTGGGCAGAATGGCCCTGGCATCACGGATGCTGGGCATTTCGTGTTATCTGCACGGTAGCGACATCGACGACATGTTCAACAATACAGGAGATAGCGACCATTCGCCGTCCGTTCCGCGCCCCGCCACCCACCAAGGAAGGCCCGCGCACCAACCAAGAAATTCGCGTTCGCGAAGTCCAGTTGATCGATCACGAAGGCTCCAACCGGGGCATCATCCCCACGGATGAAGCCATGGACATCGCCGCGGAGGCAGGTCTGGATCTCGTAGAAATCCAGCCGAATGCCCAGCCGCCCGTCTGCAAAATCATGGATTATGGCCGGTACAAGTACCAGTCGCAGAAGAAGGCTGCCGAGGCGCGCAAGAAGCAGAAGACCGTCGAGATCAAGGAGATCAAGATGCGTCCGAACATCGACACCCATGACTATGAGGTGAAGATGCGAAACATGCTGCGCTTCTTCAACGACGGCGACAAGGTCAAGGTTACGCTCCGTTTCCGCGGCCGTGAAATGGCTCACCAGGATCTTGGCATGAAGTTGCTGAACAAGGTCCGCGAGGAAACCGAAGAGATCGCCAAGGTCGAGTCTTCTCCGCGCCTCGAAGGCCGCCAGATGGTGATGGTCCTGGCGCCGCTCAAGTAAGCCGCCTCGACATGTCAGATAAAAAAACCCCGCCGAATTCGGCGGGGTTTTTGTTTGAGCTTCCGAGTCTTTAGAGCGAAACCCAGCCGTCCGCCTTTTCGGATTCGAACATCGCATCGAGTATCGCCATGTTCTGAACAGCGTCGGCCGGACCATATGGCAGGTCGATCTTGCCCTGGATCGCCTGACCGAAAACATCTGCCAGTTCGGCATACTGGTCGCTGGCCCCGATGGTCTCAGGTTTCGCCGACACATCGGCAAAGCCCGACCCGTCATCCAACCTGATCGTCACTTCCTCGCCCTGCGGAGCATTGAAGGGGATCATGATCTCAAGTCGCGCCTTGGTGCCGAACAGGTTGACCCGCTGGTAGGGTACCAGCTGCGTCGACACCGTGAAATCCAGCCTGCGGCCATTGCCGAAATCCATGATCGCGCTCGACAGGCGGTCCGTGCCAAAATCCGGATCGCGGTCGATCAGGGAGAGAACGCGCTTCGGCTCGGCTTCGAAGAAATAGCGCCCGGTCACCATCGGATAGCACCCGATATCCAGAAGCGCTCCGCCGCCGATCTCCGGCTTGTTGCGGATATTCCCGGGATCATCGTTGAAGTAGCTGAAAAAAGACTGGATCGCGCGCAAATCGCCCAGCGCGCCGGAACGAACGATGTCGCGCGCCCGGATCCACTGCGGGTGTGCCCGCACCATGAACCCCTCAGCGACGAGCCGATCCTTCGGCAGGTTCAGAAGCTGGCGGGCCTCGTCGGCATTGAGCGCTATCGGCTTTTCGCAAAGGACATGCTTTCCGGCCTCAACCGCCTGCAGTGTCAGGGGCACATGCATGTGGTTCGGCAGCGGATTGTAGATTGCATCGATATCCGGGTCGGCAAGCAGTTCTTCATAAGAGCCATAGGCCTTATCGATACCAAGTTCGTTCGCCGCGGCCTCTGCCCTTTCGAGCCCACGAGAGGCGATCGCGACCGCTCGACCGGTCCTTGAACGTTGAATACCGGGGATCACCTTCTCAACGCCAATCTTTGCCGTCGACAGGATTCCCCAACGGATCGTCTTGCTTTCTTGCGCCATAAGCTCTCTCCCGGACATCAAATGAGGTTCGTTCCTCAATCCGCTTCTGTCTAGACGGGAGACGGGGCTACTGACAAGGGCAAACGGATGCGAAGCAGCAGCATCAGTATTTTGAGGGCACGTAGAGTTCGTCCGGCAGGACCTTGCGCTCGTAGTCGGGATTGAACACCCTCTCGGGCAGGTGCACCGGCTCGTGGGGAACTTCTTCGTATGGCAGCATGGATAGGAGATGACTGATGCAGTTCAGGCGCGCACGCTTCTTGTCGTTACCCTCGACGATGAACCAGGGCGCTTCGGGAATGTTGGTCCGCTCGAAGGTTTCTTCCTTGGCCTTGGTATAGTCCTCCCAGCGAACGCGGGATTCCAGATCCATCGGGCTCAGTTTCCACTGCTTCAGCGGATCATGGATGCGCATCAGGAAGCGCAGTTGTTGTTCCTGGTCGGTGATAGAGAACCAGTATTTCACCAGGGTGATGCCGGATCGTACCAGCATGCGTTCGAACTCGGAGACGTCATTGAAGAACTGCTCGACTTCAATCTCGGATGCAAACTCCATGACCCGCTCCACCCCTGAGCGGTTGTACCAGGAGCGGTCGAACAGGACAATTTCGCCAGCCGCGGGCAGATGCGGGACATAGCGCTGAAAATACCACTGGGTCTTTTCGCGCTCAGTTGGCGCTGGCAGGGCGACCACGCGGCAGACGCGCGGATTAAGGCGCTGGGTAATCCGCTTGATCACACCACCCTTGCCAGCAGCATCACGCCCCTCGAACACCACCACGACCTTCTGCCCGGTATGCTGGACCCAGTCCTGAAGCTTCACCAGTTCGGCCTGAAGCTTCAGGAGAGAATAGAAATACTCTTTCCGGTCCAGTTCGGACTTGTGTTTGTGATGCGAGATGAACGCCAGCTCCTTGGAAATCAGCTGGTCGTCAATCTCCATCTCCAGCTCTTCGTCCAGACTGTCCAGCCACTCAGCCTCAACCCAGCTGCGCGCACTTTCATCGCTCATCAGATTTGCCCTTCCCAATCGCAGGCCCGGAGACGGTGGCGGGCCAGTCATCCCTCCCTGTGAATCCGAGAACCGTTACGGATTTTTGACAGCAAAGCTTCTTTTTCCGCCCTGTGAAACCCCGTAGTCCCGAAAGCTTCCTTTTCAGCTTGAAAATGAATGATCGTTCATTTATTTTTTTCTCGGGAGGACTTCGATGCTGGATGACATTGCCACTTCGGCAGCAGACGGATCTGCGTCTGGCGAGACGAAAGGCAGCAAGACGGCGAAGCGCGTTCGCGCTGCCGCGCTGAAACTGTTCGCACGCCATGGCTATGCGGCCGTATCGATGCGGCAGATCGCATCCGAAGTCGGGGTTCAGCCCGGCGCGCTCTACAATCATTTCCCGACGAAACAGCACATCCTGAAGGATCTCATGCTCCAGCACATGCGCGGCCTGCACGATGCATGGGCAGATTGGACCAAGCAACGCGCAGACACCGCCGATCCGCTGGAGAGCTTTGTTTCATTCCATATCGGCTACCATCTTCAGCGCGCCGATGAGGTCTTCGTCTCCTACATGGAGCTGCGCAATCTGGAACCGGAGAACTTCCGCGAGATCGAGGCCACGCGCCAGAGCTACGAAGCCATCCTGACCGAGATCCTGAACACCGGCGCCGCCGCTGGACGCTACGAAGTCGCCGACCCGCGCGTTGCGACCCGTGCCATCATTGCCATGCTGACCGGCATCCCGACCTGGTACCGCCAGGGCGGAAGCCTGACCCGTCACGACATCGAGACAATCTATCTGGACATGGTGCGCAAATCGGTCGCCCCCGGTCCTGACCAAACCCCGAAGGGAGCGGGATGAGATGACCATCCTCAAGTCGAACCTGTCACCTCGCAGCGAGGCGTTTGCTGCCAACCGGGCAGCGCATGAGGCCGCGCTGGAAGAAGTCCGCTCAGCCGCACAGGCTGCCTTCGACGGCGGCGGCGAGGCTGCGCGCGAGCGCCACGTTTCCCGCGGCAAGATCCTGCCCCGCGAACGCGTATCGCGCCTTCTCGATCCCGGTTCGCCGTTTCTGGAAGTCGGTATGCTGGCTGCCCACGACATGTATGACGGCGCTGCTCCGGCTGCAGGCATGATCGCCGGGGTTGGCCGGGTCGAGGGTCAGGACGTCATGGTCCTTGCCAACGACGCGACCGTAAAGGGCGGCACCTACTATCCACTCTCCGTGAAGAAGCACCTGCGTGCCCAGGAAATCGCCGAGCAGAACAACCTGCCTTGCGTCTACCTGGTAGATTCCGGCGGTGCAAACCTGCCAAATCAGGACGAGGTATTCCCCGACCGCGATCACTTCGGCCGCATCTTCTTCAATCAGGCGAACATGTCAGCCAAGGGCATTGCCCAGATCGCGGTCGTCATGGGCTCATGCACTGCGGGCGGTGCCTATGTGCCGGCCATGTCGGACGAGACAATCATCGTGAAGAACCAGGGCACGATCTTCCTCGCCGGCCCACCGCTTGTGAAAGCGGCGACGGGAGAAGAAGTCTCGGCAGAAGATCTCGGTGGCGGTGATGTTCATACGCGCCTGTCCGGGGTTGCCGACCACCTTGCCCGCGACGATGCCCATGCGCTTGCCCTGGCACGTCGCTCCATCGCCAACCTGAATCGCACGAAACGTCCGACCGTTGCCCTGCAGTCGCCGGAGGATCCGCTATATGATCCGGAGGAAATCCTCGGTGTCGTCCCGGGAGACCTGAGAACGCCATACGACATTCGGGAAGTGATCGCCCGCGTTGTCGACGGCTCGCGTTTCGACGAGTTCAAGGCCCGCTACGGTACCACGCTCGTCTGCGGCTTCGCACATATTCACGGCATTCCGGTCGGCATCATCGCCAACAACGGCGTGCTCTTCTCCGAAAGCGCGGTAAAGGGTGCCCATTTCGTTGAGCTCTGCTCCCAGCGCAAGATTCCTCTGGTCTTCCTACAGAACATCACCGGCTTCATGGTCGGGCAGAAATACGAAAGCGGCGGCATCGCCAAGGACGGCGCCAAGCTGGTGACCGCCGTGGCGACCTCGAGAGTTCCCAAGATCACCATGCTTGTCGGCGGCTCCTTCGGTGCCGGCAACTACGGCATGTGCGGTCGCGCCTACTCTCCGCGCTTCCTGTGGACATGGCCCAACTCGCGCATCTCGGTCATGGGCGGCGAGCAGGCGGCAGGCGTTCTTGCCACCGTCAGACGCGATGGCATCGAGCGCAAGGGCGGCTCCTGGTCGACGGAAGACGAAGCCGCGTTCAAGCAGCCGATCATCAGGCAGTTCGAAGAACAGGGTCATCCGCTCTATGCATCGGCCCGCCTCTGGGACGACGGCATCGTCGATCCGCGCAAGACCCGTGACATTCTCGGCCTGTCCCTCTCCGCCACACTCAATGCGCCGATCGAAGACACTCGCTTCGGCCTGTTCCGGATGTGATGCGATGCCCCTGACACTGGATACCGTGAAAGCAAGATATCCCGGCGCCGAGAGTTTCGCTTTCGGCGACAGTGCCGAGCTGTCGGAAGAGCTGATTGCACTCGTGCGAAGCGGCAAGAAAACCGGCACCTGCGGAGCCTTGCGGGACTTCTCTGACGGGCAAGAGGTCATGCCGGTTGTTGGACGCAAGAACATAGCCCTGGACTGGGACGGTAAGCCGGCGCTGGTGACCGAAACTCTTTCCGTCGTCATTTGCCGCTTCCGCGATGTCGATGCCGAATTTGCGCTCAGCGAAGGCGAGAACGACGACCTTGCCGGCTGGCGGCGCGACCATCAGGCTTTTTTCGAGCGCAATGGCGGTTTTTCGCCAGAAATGGAACTGGTCTGCGAGCAGCTCCGCCTCGTGGAAGATCTCGCCGGGGAGGCAAAGTGATGTTCAAGAAAATCCTCATCGCAAACCGGGGCGAGATCGCCTGCCGCGTCATCAAGACAGCCCGCCAGCTCGGTATCAAGACCGTCGCCGTCTACTCTGACGCAGACGCCGCCGCAAAACATGTCACCATGGCGGACGAAGCCTGGCACATCGGCCCGGCTCCAGTTGCCGATAGCTATCTGAAGACCGACACGCTGATTGAGGTGTGCCGCAAGAGCGGCGCCGAGGCCGTTCATCCCGGCTACGGTTTCCTTTCGGAAAATCCCGCCTTCGTCGACGCACTCGAGAAGGCCGGCATCGCTTTTATCGGGCCCCGCGCCGATGCGATCCGGGCCATGGGGCTGAAGGACGCCGCCAAGGCCTTGATGGAAAAGGCTGGCGTTCCCGTCGTTCCCGGCTACCACGGCGACAATCAGGACGCCGAGTTCCTGAAAGATCGCGCCAACGAAATTGGCTACCCCGTCCTGATCAAGGCCCGGGCAGGCGGCGGCGGCAAGGGTATGCGCCGTGTCGACCGTCCGGAAGACTTCAAGGCAGCACTGGAAGGCGCTCAACGTGAAGGACAGGCGAGCTTCGGCGACCCCCGCGTTCTGATCGAAAAATACCTGACCAAACCGCGCCATATCGAGATCCAGGTCTTCGGTGATAGCCAGGGCAATGTGGTCCATCTGTTCGAACGCGACTGCTCGCTGCAGCGTCGCCACCAGAAAGTGATCGAGGAGGCCCCTGCCCCCGACATGCCGACCGACATGCGCGCTGCCATGGGCCAGGCCGCGGTCAAGGCCGCCAAGGCAATCAACTACACCGGTGCCGGCACCATCGAGTTCATTGCCGATGTCTCTGATGGTCTGAGGGCCGACCGCTTCTACTTCATGGAGATGAACACCCGCCTGCAGGTGGAGCATCCCGTGACCGAGATGATCACCGGCGAGGATCTCGTGGAATGGCAACTGCGGGTTGCCTCTGGCGAGCCTCTGCCCAAGACACAGGATGAACTCGCCATCAACGGCTGGGCTTTCGAGGCCCGCCTTTATGCGGAAGATGCCGCGAAGGGGTTCCTCCCTGCGATTGGAACCCTCACCCATCTGCATCTGCCGGAAGATATGGCCCGCATCGACAGCGGTGTGCGGTCAGGTGACGAGATCAGCCCCTTCTACGACCCGATGATCGCGAAGGTTATCGTTCATGGCGCCGACCGGGGTGAGGCCCTGGCCAAGTTGCTCGCGGCCCTTGAAGCCAGCCGCGTTGCTGGCTGCGTGACCAATGCCGGGTTCCTGGCCAGCCTTTGCCGACATTCCGGCTTTGCCGCCGGCGATGTCGATACCGGCCTGATTGACCGCGACCTCGAAACGCTTCTGGCCGTCGAACCAACTCCCGGCGCTGCAATCGCGCTTGCCGCACTCTCGGCACTTGGCCTGACCGGCTCAGCGGAGAGTAACGATCCCTGGGACCAGCTTTCAGGCTGGCGCATGTGGACACTTTCCCGCCAGTACGCTCTGCTTGAGCACAATGGCGAACGGCTCGACGTCGAAGTCCATGCACTCGGAAAGGATCGGTTCGAGGTGCACCTGGAAGCAGGGCCCACCGTCTTCGATCTGGTGAAGATCGAAGGAGACACGCTCACCTTCGACTGCGCCGGCCACAGGCAAACGGCAACTGTTTCGACAGAGCCTGACCACATTACCGTCTTCTGCAACGGCGCAGCCTACGAATTCGGCCGCCCGGACCATCTGGCAGAGGACGAGGACATGGGCGTCGGCAGCGACAGGTTGATCGCACCGATGCCGGGTCTGGTCAAGGTATTGAACGTCACGGCCGGCGAGGAGGTGACAAAGGGCCAGCCCCTTATCGTTCTCGAAGCCATGAAGATGGAGCATACGCTGACCGCGTCGCGAGACGGGACTGTCGGCGAAGTTCTGGTCTCGGCAGGGGATCAGGTTCAGGACGGTACACTTCTTCTTGCCTTGGCGGAGGAAGAAGATGCTGCCTGAGGCAACAAGCTACGACGAGCTCCTCGAGCGTTTCTCATGGGACATCCCCGCGACCTTCAACATCGGCATCGCGATCTGTGACGCCTGGGCCGCAAAGGAGCCGGACCGTGTTGCACTCGTATTTGCGAACGAGGGGCAGGACGCCACCAACTACACCTATGGGGATCTGAAGCGCCTCTCCAATCAGCTTGCAAACCTGTTCGCGTCGAAAGGGGTGCGTCCCGGTGAGCGGGTCGCGGTCCTGCTGCCGCAGACGCCCGAAACGGCGATCTCGCATATCGCTGCCCTGAAACTCGGCGCGATCAGCATTCCTCTGTTCGCGCTTTTCGGGGACGAGGCCCTCGCCTACCGGTTGGAGAATTCGGGCACCAAGGTCGTCGTCACAGATGCGAGCGGCGCCGAGAAGCTGGCGCGCATTCGCCACGAGCTGCCCGACCTGAAGACAGTCTATTGTACCGATGGCGACATTCACGGAGCGCAGGATCTGTCTTCCGCGCTGGCCGAACAGTCCGAGCGGTTCGATCCCTTGGCGACATCCGCCGACGATCCCGCCATCATCATCTACACCTCCGGCACCACCGGCCAGCCGAAGGGCGCCCTGCATGCCCACCGCGTGCTCCTGGGACACATGCCCGGTGTCGAAATGAGCCACGACTTCCTCGGGCAGCCGGGCGACCGGATCTGGACCCCCGCCGACTGGGCCTGGATCGGAGGGTTGCTGGATGTTCTGATGCCGGCGCTCCTTCTTGGCGTGCCTGTTGTGGCCTGCCGGTTCAAGAAGTTCACGGCCGAAGCCGCCTTTCAGCTGATTCAGGACCAGAAGATCCGCAATGCCTTCCTGCCGCCGACGGCGCTGAAGATGATGCGCCAGGTCGACGCTCCCGAAGCCCGCTGGCACCTCGACATGCGCTCCATCGCCTCGGGCGGCGAAACACTTGGTGCGGAACTGATCTCATGGGGCCGCAAGACCTTTGGCCTGACCATCAACGAGTTCTACGGCCAGACCGAGTGCAACATGATCGTGTCGAGCTGTTCGTCGATCATGGACGCCCGCCCCGGCATTATGGGACGTCCGGCAGTCGGTCACGACGTCAATGTGGTCGATGAAACGGGCAACATCCTGCCGGATGGCGCTTTCGGCAACATTGCGGTGCGTGCTCCGGACCCGGTCATGTTTCTCGAATATTGGAACAATCCGGAGGCAACCAAGGCCAAGTTCGTCGGCGACTGGCTTTTGACGGGGGATACAGGTGAACGGGATGCGGATGGCTGGATCCGCTTTATCGGACGCGACGACGATGTCATCACCTCGTCGGGATACCGGATCGGCCCGGGCGAGATCGAGGACTGCCTGTTGAAGCATGCGGCCGTGGCCCTTGCCGGCGTCGTAGGCAAGCCGGACAGGCAGCGGACCGAGATCGTCAAGGCCTATATCGTCCTGAAGGCAGGGCAGGAGGGAAGCGACGCACTCGCCAAGGAAATCGCCGACTTCGTGAAGGTTCAGCTCGCGGCGCACGAGTATCCGCGTGAGATCGCATTTGTCGACGCCTTGCCGATGACGACCACGGGCAAGGTCATCCGCCGTGAACTGCGCGAACGCGCGATCCAGGAAACGGAAGCAATCTGAGATGTCAGACTTCGTCACGATCTTCGAAATGGGCCCGCGCGACGGCCTGCAAAATGAAAAGACCTTCGTCCCGACAGCGGACAAGATCCGGCTCGTGGACATGCTGTCCTCCTGCGGCTTCCGCAAGATCGAGGTCACCAGCTTCGTCAGCCCCAAGTGGGTGCCGCAGATGGCGGACGCGGCCGAGGTCCTGGAAGGCATCTACCGCCACCCTGCCGTCATCTACTCCGCCCTCACGCCGAACGTGAAAGGCTACACGGCAGCCAAGAAGGTGTCCGCCGACGAAGTCGCCGTGTTCGGATCGGCCTCCGAGGGCTTCTCGCGCAAGAACATCAACTGCTCGATCGACGAGAGCATCGAGCGGTTCAAGCCTCTGCTGGAAAAGGCCCATCAGGACGGCATGCCGGTGCGCGGCTATGTTTCCTGCGTGACCGACTGCCCCTATGACGGAGCAGTCGCTCCCGAGGCGGTCGCCAAGGTCGCAAGACAGCTTTTCGACATCGGCTGCTATGAGATCTCCCTCGGCGACACAATCGGTGCCGGCACCCCGGAGACCATCGGCGCCATGCTTGATGCAGTTCTTGCCGAAATACCCGCCGACAAGCTTGCCGGCCACTATCACGACACCCGCAACCGGGCGCTCGACAACATTTCCGTCAGTCTCGACAAGGGGCTTCGGACCTTCGACACTGCCATTGGCGGCCTTGGCGGCTGCCCCTATGCGCCGGGTGCGAAGGGCAATGTCGCGACCGAGGCCGTCGCCGACCTGATGGCGGAGAAAGGCTTCGAAACCGGCCTCGACAGGGACCGTCTGAAAGAGGTGTCGGAATTCGCCCGCAAGCTGAGGACACCTGACGCATGAGTTTCGAGACCATATCCCTGACCACCGACGCACGGGGCGTCGCGACACTCACGCTTGACCGAGCTGAAAAGCACAACTCGCTGTCGGCAACCATGATCAACGAGCTGACCGCTGTCGCCGAGTTGCTCAACAACGACAACGCCATCCGGGTCGTCGTCCTGACCGGTGCCGGAGAAAGCTTCTGCGCCGGCGGCGATCTCGGCTGGATGCGCGAACAGTTTCACGCAGACCGGACGACCCGCATGTCCGAAGCACGAAAGCTGGCGGCGATGCTCAAGGCGCTCAACGAACTCCGCAAACCGTTGATCGGCCGAGTGCAGGGTCAGGCGTTCGGCGGCGGCATCGGCATGATGAGCGTCTGCGATACGGTGGTTGCCGTCGACACGGCGAAGTTCGGCCTAACTGAAGTCCGGCTTGGGCTGATCCCCGCAACGATCAGTCCCTACGTTCTTGCGCGCATGGGCGAGGGAAAGGCCCGCCGCGTCTTCATGTCCGCCCGCATCTTCGATGCTGCCGAGGCACGGGATCTCGACCTCGTTGCAAAGGTTGTCAGCGTCGATGATCTGGACGATGCAGTCGAAGTGGAGATCAAGCCCTATCTGAGCGCGGCACCTTCAGCTGTAGCAGCAAGCAAGGCTTTGGCACGATCCCTTGGCCCGGACATTTCCGACGCGGTTGTCGAGGATACGATCCGGCGTCTGGCCGATACCTGGGAAACGCCGGAAGCCCGCGAAGGCATTGGAGCCTTCTTCGACAAGCGCAAGCCCGACTGGGTGCTCAAGGGGTAGTTCCCTTTAGTGCGGACGCAGTTCAGGCCGTCTGCTGCCGGTATTTGCGCACCGTGGCGGCAATCCGCGCCACGTCCAGCTGCTCCGTATTCGGCTCTTCCGGGCGCTTGTACATGCGTTCCCGAACGCGCCTGATCTTCTTTCGCTCGCGCTCGCTTATGCCTTCAGGCAGTTCGACGCCTGCGCGGTCCATGCCGATCAGGATGCGCTGAAGATCCGGGATCACCTCCGAGGCAACAAGGAACTCGGATCCCCCCTTCGACACGAAGACGAAGGTCTTGCTCTCGTCACCGTTGCCGACCAGCGTGATCCGGCGCCGGTCGTAAGAACCGATAAAGCCGGTAAGCCAACCAAGACTTTTGCTGCGCGTAAGCTGCCGGACGCGCATCGCGCTCAGGTCCGTGTAACGCACCCGCGCCGTCAGTCCGAGCTGGGTGATTTCGAAGCCGTTGCCAAGAAAGCGGATCCACGAGGTTTGATGGCGCACCGCTGCCATGAACACTGGAACGCACATGCTTGCGGGGATCATGAGCAGCAAAAACAGGAACAAGGCCGTCAAGTTCGGTGCCTGAGCGGAGCCGACAATCGACAATGCGAAAAGCGGCACGCCTATCGCAAACCCGATCAGGTCCGTCGCGATGATCGAAGGATTGGCATCCGGACGCACAGCGCCCTTCGGCATGCGCGTCCTCGGAAGGGCGCAGTAGATTCCCAGCGCCGCAACGCCACACAAGATCGCGCTCAGAAGGCTCATGAAGCTCATTGCCCCGACAATTCCGAGCACAGCAAGGCAAAGGGGAATGATACGGCGAACCAACTCCAATCTGGCTATCTCTCCCAAACCGGCCTCCGACGTCTCAGGGGTGAGCGTGACGCTGCAAACATGATTCGACTATGAGAATCCCTGAGGACAGGCTGGTCAAGAGTCTGACGAGAGATGTTCAGAATTGAGGACGCAGACGGCGGTGACGAGCCACCCAATAGCAGCCGGACATCGAATTTGGGAAGAAACGGAGGAAGTGGTGCCGCTGATAGGACTCGAACCTACGACCCCATCATTACGAATGACGTGCTCTACCAACTGAGCTACAGCGGCTAATCCTTGAGGCTTCGGCAGCCCCCTGGCGGATGGCGTTGCCATCACGATGGGCCGCTAATTACCGGAGCCGGGAAGCATATGCAAGAGGCTTATCGCCTCTTGCTGTTGATGCTGGTTGAAACCTCCTGGACGCTCCAACCGAACAGATTTCCGGTTCCCGGCTCGACCGTCCCTAATTGAAGAAACGGGGCCGTTTCGGCTTTTCGTCTTCCTCGTCTTCATCCGGCCCCGGATCATCGGGCATGCGCTGGAAAGGAAGCGCGATCGGCTTGTCCAGATCCTCGTCGTCCCCGGCCGTTTCACCTGCGTCCGCCGCTGAAACGGCAGCCTCTGCCTTCTCCGACTGCTTCGGCGCGACGGAAGGCTTTGGAGCGGCACTAGCGCCCACAGGAGCAACCTTCTTGTCTCGTGAGGCACCGGTTGCCGGCTTGTCCGCGTCGGGCGCATCCTCAAGGTCCTGAGGCCGTGTCATGTGGCCGACGTCATCCGTCGTCCCCTCATATCCTTCAGGCTTGGGCATGATCGGCGCTTCCGGCGCTGGCTTCTCCGGTGCAGCTGCGGTTTCGGAGGATCCGTCCGTCACAACAGTCTGCGCCGCGGCAGGAATGCTCGTCGCGGGTGCGGACTGCGCCGGTGCGGGACGCCCTGTGTCGGGAGAGGTGACAATTGCCGCCTCCGCCGTCTGAACACCGGGCATGGCGGAGACCACCGGAAGAACCGGGCCTTCGAACATCGCGTCTTCGATCAGATCGGCAGCATCGTCTTCACCGAGGCCGGAAGGTGTTTTCCATTCGAATGCATCGAGCCTGCCGGTCACTGGTGAAACTGCCTGCCATTCACGCGAGACAAGTCCGTCAGCGACCCATGCCTTGTCCAGTGGCGCACGCACCGCACGGGCCAGCCAGTCACGCATGCGGCCACGATCGCCATGCTCGGCTTCCTCAAGCTCGGCCATCATGAGGAAGGCGGCGCGAACCGGCTCCGAGCGAAGAACAGACTTCAGATTCTCGCGCGCTTCATCGAATTCGCGGGCATCGAGCGCTGCGCGGGCGACCGCAAGACCGCCCACCGTATTGTTGGCCCTTTGACCGGCCAGTGACTTCACCCGCTTCAACCGGTCGACAGCAGAATCGCCGCTTCGAACATGTGCATAGGCCTCGGCCAGATCCGGATGCGGGCTCACACGCCAGGTGCTCTCGATCAGTTTTGTCGCTTTTCGGATCTCTCCCTTGCGCGTGGCAAGCCGGGCGGCTGTCACTGCGGCCGGCACCAGATCGAGAGCAAGGCCATGGGCTTCCTTGGCGAGCGCGAAGGCACGATCCGGCTCATGGTCCTCGAGCGACTGCGCAAGCGCCGTCAACACGACAGCGCGCTGGCGGCGGTAGGATTTCTTGTCGAGCATCTTGCCGGAATAGTTTCGCTCCAGCGTCTTGAGCGCATCTTCCCAATGACTGGCAACCGCCTGATAGCCGAGCACCGCCTTGCCTGCCCACTCCAGGCCCGGCATTTCCTTGACGGCTTCTTCCGCGTAATGACGCGCGGCAACCGGTTCCTGGTGGCGCTCTGCCTCGATGAACAGTCCGTGCAACCCAAGCGCACGCGTCCTCTTGTCTTCAAGCATCTGTTCGAAGCGTTCGCGTGCCTCATCGTCCCGTCCGGCGAGCTGCGCTGTCTGAGCGAGCAAGAGTTTGGCTGCCGGCTCGTCGGCCAGCAGCCTGTCGGCGTCAAGACCATGCTTGCGGGCGAGTTTCGCATCTCCAGCGCCCAAGGCGATCAGTCCGTTCGACAGGGCCTCATAGCCCTTGTCCTTGCGCCGGCGCTTGAAAAAGCGGTTCGCAATCTTGGGGGACCGCAGGATTGTAGCAACAAGCCACAACGTGAGTAGAACCGAGATCAGCAGCAGCCCGGCGACGATAGCGACAACCACCGGCGGCTTTTCCCACACGTATCCCTGCCAACTGACGGAAACGACACCCGGAAGATCCGCCATCCAGGCGAACCCCATGGTCGCGGCAAAGAGGAGGGCAAAAAAGATAAGGACCCGGATCATTCCGTTCGCTCCTTGGCTCGGCTGCGCTCAACGCCGCCGCTGATTTTCCGCCGAAACGGCGACATGTTCGACTTCGCCAGTTCAGCTGTCACGCCGAGAAAGGGCAGACAGGACCTCGGAGGAAGCCTTGTCAGTCAGTCTATCGATTTCAACGCGTGCTCGCGCCCGTTCTGCCCAGTCGGCCCCGACCGCCTTCGCATCTTCGGGCAGCTTGTCGAACGCCTCCAGCGCTGCAGCCAGATCACCACGGCCAACGGCGTTCTCCGCCCGCCGCAGCACGGCTTCAGGGCCATCGCCGCTGTCATCTCCCGGACCACGCACCGCGATGATGGACTTGGCGCCTGCCAGCAGGCTTTCGAGCATATCGCCGGTGCGCTCAGGCTGGGTGAATTCGGCGAACATGGCACGTGCCTTTGCCGGAAATTCGGCAATCAGGACGGAAACCGGCGCTACGCCAGTTGTCGCATGCGCTTCAAGCGCAGACAGATCGGTATCCTTGGGCAAGCCAGCACGAACTGCCGCAAGCTCCGTCTCATATGGCCGTCCGGAATCGACTGCGGATTTGAGAGCAGAGACGGAAAGCGCTCTTGCGGCAACTTCCCGTGCAGTGGCATCCCCCATCGTCGCCTCGACTGCGGCCAGTCGTGCGGAGAGGGTTTCAAGTTGCTCGCGCACCTTTGCAAGATCGCTGGATTGCATCTCTGTTGCGCTGCGAATATCCGCGGAGAGGCTTGCGAGCGTCTCACTGGCACGCGCCTGGCTATCCGCGAGGGTCTTCAGGGAGACGTCTGACGTTGAAACCGCAGTTTGCGCCGCCTTCGCCGTCGCCTCGACATTCTCAAGTCTGGTCGCGAATTCGGATACTTCCGAGGAAAGCGCACCAAACGTATTTTCAAGGCCTTGAGCCTTGCCCAGCGCGTCCTCGGCGGCGGCGACCCGTTGCTCGAGGCTTGCAAGCCCCTCGCTGCCAGACGCACCCGCACCATTCGCGAGGCTGCCGAACTTGGCGGCCAGCATCTGGTAGGACGTCTTGAGTTCCTTCACATCTTCCGAGAGTGCCGTTGCTCCGGCGTTGCCCGCCGCATCGCCGAGTTCGGCAATCCGCGCGTCGAGAGCATCCAATCGCGCTGCCGCATCGGACGCGGCGCTTGAGTCCGCGAGCCCGCCAAGATCCTGTTCAACCTTGGCAATTCGCTCAAGCGCCGAACTCAATTCGGTGGAAATACCTTGCGGCTGATCCGGCTGCAGCTTCAGCACTCCGCCAACATGGAGGCCATAAGCTCCGGAGAGAACAATTACACCGCCAAAGACGGCAGCGGCCAGCAAGCCGCCGAAACCAGCGCCCGATTTCGCTTCCGGTGCAGGCGCAGTAAAGGTCTTCGAACCTCCGGCAGAAGAGCCTGAACCGTTGGAGCCAGTTGCAGAGGAGGTCGCTTGCGTCGAGGAAGAGCCGGAAGTGGACGCAGAACCCGCCTTTGCTGTCGTGTCCTTGTCGGACGAAGCTGCGGCTGAACTCGTCGTCGAGGGCGTCATTGACGGCTTTGCAGCTGTCGACGCGGAAGTTGAGGAAGTTTGCGCGGACTTGGTTGAAGAAGGTGCACCTGCACCTGCGGAAGCCGCACCTGCTGCCGAAGTGCTTTTAGTTGCTCCGGAATTGGCAGCAGTTTCTGGCTTCGCGTCTTTCGTAGCGCTCGAAGCAGGCTTTGCCTCGGATTTCGCAGCTTTCAAATCGATCGTGACCGGGCGCTTGGACGCAGTAGCACCAGACTGGGCCTGAGGTGTTGCGGATGCTCCGGAACCGGATGCAGAAGAAGAAGCTGTCGAAGGTTTATCGCCGGGTTTTTCCTGGTCCGATGCCATGTCGCTCACTCCTGACCTACAAAACGATCCAGCTGCCTAGACAGCCGCCAAAACACTATACACGCCAACTTCCGAAGCGGTAGCCGACCGGCAACGGATTTTGCCGCGCTGCGAAACAACGACTCCGCTGCTTCGGTTAACACCCGCTTAAGGCCTGCTCCAACAATGCCTCTTCACTTGGGTGCGGCGCAATTTCCACACAAGCGGCTTCGGGTATCATCGCGGCGCTCTGCCGTGAAATGGCGATTACACGCAAGTTCTGGAAAAGATCCATTCGACCAACGGCCATCAAGGCAGAGACCAGCGCATCGCCCGTCCGCCTTGAATAGATCAGAACCGCATCAATTGCGCCTTGTTCCAGCGCAAGGAGCGCCTCATCGTCGAGCCTGTCTTTCTGCCGCATCGCGTAGACGACCTCGGTCGTGCACTTGATCCCACATTCGTCCAGATCAACGTCGAGATCGCCACTGCGTTCCCTTGCTGCCAGATATAGAACGCGGCCCTTTGGCGAACCTGCGGCGATCAAGTTCCCCAGCTGCGTGACGTCCCCACCCGCCGAACGCACATCGCCGAAGCCGGTACTCGTCATTGCCTCGGCAGTCTTGTCGCCGACGGCATAAACAGGCAATCGAGCGAGTTCGCCCAGCTGCGAATGTCCGGCGAGAAGTCCGGCAACTCGCTTGCTCGTAACCGCCAGGGCCGCCACACCTTCGAGATCGAACCGCTCTGGCAGCTTTGGCTGCAAGACCAGCATCGGCGCCTCAACGACATCGTGACCCTTTGCACGAAGCACTTTGGCTGTGCTTGCACACTCGGGCTGGGGACGTGTCAGGAGGAACCGCACAGATGTTTAACCGCCGAGGAAGTCGGGTCCGGCAAGAGCCTTCAGCGCCTCACCAGCTTCGCGGCCGATTTTTACCGCATCCGAAACCGGCCCACTGCGCTCGATGTCGTGGACCATGGAGCCGTCTGGTTTGAGGATCGTCCCCTTGAACGACAGATGGTCGCCATCGACCGTTGCAAGCCCCCCGATCGGCGTGCGGCAAGAGCCATCGAGAACGGCAAGAAACGCGCGCTCGGCGTCAAGGCGTACCTGGGTCTCAGGATGGTGGATCGCCGCCAAAAGGTTCAGTGTCGCCTCGTCGTCTTCACGGCTCTCAATGCAGATCGCCCCCTGGCCAACTGCCGGCAGGAAATGCTCCTCATCCAGCACACTGGTTACGACGTCAGAAAGGCCGAGCCGCTTCAGGCCGGCATAGGCGAGCAGGGTCGCGTCCACCTGCCCCTCGGCCAGCTTCTTCAGCCGGGTCTGGACGTTGCCGCGATACATGACGACCTCGATATCTGGACGCAACCGCTTGATCATCGCCTGCCGCCGCAGCGAGCTGGAACCAACCACGGCGTTCTGCGGAAGGTCCATCAGGGTCTTGGCCTTTGGAGAAATGAATGCGTCGCGGACATCCTCGCGCGGCAGAAAGGCGGTCAGAGCCAATCCATCCGGCAGAACCGTCGGCATGTCCTTGGAGGAGTGAACTGCAAGATCAATCCGTCCGTCGAGCAGCGCTTCCTCGATCTCCTTCGTGAACAGCCCCTTTCCGCCGACTTCGGACAACGGGCGGTCCTGAATCTGGTCGCCGGAAGTCTTGATCACGACGATCTCGAACGCCTCCTCGGCCATTCCGTGGGCCGCCATCAGCCGCGCCCTGGTCTCATGGGCCTGGGCGAGGGCAAGGGCGCTTCCGCGCGTTCCGATACGCAAAGGTTTTGATTGCAAGGGTCCGCTTCCCGGTGTTAGGCCCCGAACGGGCTATAAACGTGGCGACTTTTCGAGCGTCAGATGATAGGCCGTTGTCTAACATTGGCCAATGCAGCAACAGCAATGAATTCAGACATTTCCGATTGCGACAAGCCGTCGCTGACCGTTCTGGGCATCGAAACCAGCTGCGACGAGACCGCAGCTGCGGTCGTTCGCGGTCCGGCGCATCCGGAAATCCTGTCCAATGTCGTCCGCTCCCAGATCGATGAGCACACGGAATTCGGCGGTGTCGTGCCCGAAATCGCCGCCCGGGCGCATATCGAGGTGCTCGACCGCATCATCGCCGAGGCGATGGCGGAAGCCGGATGCACATGGGACGACATCGATGCTGTCGCAGCGACGGCCGGTCCGGGACTTATCGGCGGTGTAATTGTCGGCCTCATGACCGCCAAGGCCGTGGCGATGGCCGCAGGAAAGCCTCTGATCGCCGTCAATCACCTGGAAGGTCATGCGCTGACGGCGCGGTTGACCGACGACCTCGATTTTCCGTTTCTGCTTCTGCTCGTCTCCGGCGGGCACAGCCAGTTCCTGCTGGTGAAATCGGTTGGCGAGTATGAGCGTCTAGGCACGACAATTGACGATGCCATCGGCGAGGCTTTCGACAAGACGGCCAAGCTGCTCGGACTGCCCTACCCGGGCGGCCCTGCGGTGGAGCGCATGGCCGCCAAGGGCGACGTAAAGCGTTTCAGGTTGCCGCGCCCCTTGCTCGACCGCCCAGGACTCGACATGTCTTTTGCTGGCCTCAAGACCGCACTTCGAACCCAGGCCAAGAAGCTGGAGCCGATCGACGAGCAAACGGTTTCGGATCTCTGCGCGGGCTTTCAAAAGGCTGTCGCCGACGTACTGGCGGCGCGTACCAAATCGGCGCTCGAGCTGTTCTCGCACCGATTCCCGGACGAGAAACCGGTCATAGTTGTTGCCGGGGGCGTCGCGGCCAATCAGGAGATCCGCACCGCATTGACAGAAGCGGCCGAGGCCGCGAATGCGAGCTTCATTGCCCCGCCAATGAAGCTCTGTACGGACAATGCCGCAATGATCGCCTGGGCCGGCATCGAACGCCTTGCCCTCGGACCGGTGGACGACATGCAAACATCGCCCCGGCCGCGCTGGCCGCTGGATCAGGCTTCAAGCGGCGTCCTCGGGTCCGGAAAGAAAGGGGCGAAGGTCTGACCTTCGACATGGGGCCATTTCGCTACAGGAGCGATCAGGCAGTTTCGCCCATCGATCGAAGTTGCTAGGAAGGGGGCATTCTGCCACCGGATTCGATCATGCAAATCTACCACAAGGCCTATGTCTACCTGACCTGCGGGACGGAGTTGCTCGTGTTCGATGAACCCGACACCCCGGGACTCGGGCTCCAGGTTCCCGGTGGAACGATCGATCCAGGCGAGAGCTACCTGATTGGTGCAAGGCGTGAATTCATCGAGGAAACAGGGCTGAAGCTCGACACGGCATTCGAGCATTTCGCCGATCAGGATATTCCGTTTGAAGAACTCTGTGCGCAAGGCAAGGTGACGGCACCGCCTGACCGCCCGATCAAAGGTCGCCATCTCAGAAAACTCTATCACGCGCAGATCACCGAGCGCCCCGCCGACGAGTGGGAACATTTTGAGATGACCCCCTCCGATGGCGGCTCTCCGATCCGCTTCCGGCTATTCTGGCTTGACCTGCGCGACCCTCGCGCCAACGATCCGTCAAATTTCTTTGCTGAGTTCGGGGCGAATATCGAACCCCTTCGCAAACGACTGGGAGAACTCTCCTTATGAGCGTCTACAACAAGATCGGCGTTGTCGGCGGCGGAGCATGGGGAACGGCCCTTGCCCTGACTGCGGCTCGCGCAGGGCGGAATGTCACCCTGTGGGCACGCGATCCGGGCGTTGTCTCTGACATAAGATCACGGTGCCAGAACCAGCGCTATTTGCCGGGCATCACCTTCGACGAGGAAATCGAAGCAACAACCGACCTGTCGTTGCTGCTGGGCATGGACGCGCTTCTGCTTGTGACCCCCGCACAGACGACCCGCGAAGTAGTACGCACGCTGTCGGGGCTTGGACAATTGACCTTTCCAATAGCGCTTTGCGCGAAGGGCATTGAACGCAGCACCGGCAAACTGCTGTCAGAGGTCGTGAAGGCAGAGGCGCCCGACGCCTGTGTTGCCGTTCTGTCCGGCCCCAGCTTTGCCGACGATGTGGCAAAGGGCCTTCCCACTGCCGTGACCATCGCCGCCGAGACAGCAGATGTTGCAGATGCGCTCTGCGCTGCCATGGCGGCGCCCGCTTTCCGTCCCTATGCCTCGACGGATGTCCCCGGGGCTCAGATCGGCGGTGCCTTGAAGAACGTCTTGGCCATTGCTTGCGGCGCGGTCTATGGGCGCAAGCTGGGAGCAAGCGCGCAGGCAGCGCTCACCGCGCGTGGCTTTGCGGAACTGACCCGCCTCGGCACCGCACTTGGCGCCAAGCAGGAAACCCTCACCGGTCTTTCCGGGCTTGGCGACCTGGTCCTGTCTTGCTCTTCGACCCAATCGCGCAACTTCACCTTCGGCATGCATCTGGGCCAGGGGCACACGGCGAGCGATCTTATCGCCGCCGGTGGCAAACTGGCAGAAGGTGCGCATACGGCAAAAATCGCGGTCGAAGTCGCAAAGCGCCTCAAGATCGAGTTGCCGATCTGCCAAACCGTTGCAGATATGGTCGAGAATGACCTGTCTATCGACAAAGCCCTCATGAAACTCATGTCGCGGCCGTTGAAGTCGGAAACCACACCGTCCTGACGCGGCCATGAACGCTCAGTCCAAAGGAACTGGAACGCGATGCTCTACGCTCTCATCTGTACCGACAAGCCCGGCGCCCTGCAGGTTCGCCTCGACAATCGTCCGGCACACATCGAATTTCTGAAGAGCCTCGGAAATGGCTTGAAAGCGGCGGGACCGTTCCTCGACGACGACGGCAACATGACCGGATCGCTCGTCGTGATCGAAGCCTCCAACCGGGATGAGGCTCTTGCCATTTCGCAGGAAGATCCCTACGCGAAGGCGGATTTGTTCGAGAGCGTTGAAATCCGGCCCTGGAACTGGGTCGTGAAGAACCCGGAGGCAGCGTAAGTGCAGTATTGGCTGATCAAGTCCGAACCGGACAAGTGGTCCTGGGAGCAGCAAAAGGCCAAGGGCGAGGAAGGCGAGCCATGGGACGGCATTCGCAACTACCAGGCCCGCAACAACATGCGTGCCATGGAAATCGGCGACAAGGCGTTCTTCTATCATTCCAATATCGGCAAGGAAGTTGTCGGTGTCGTTGAGGTCTGCAGCGGGATCCATCCGGATCCGAAGACTGACGATCCGCGCTGGGAATGCGTCGACTTCAAAGCTGTCTGCGATATGCCGAAGCCGGTTACCCTCGCCCAGGTCAAGGCGGAGCCGCGCCTTGCCGACATGTCCCTCGTCACATCCATGCGCCTGTCCGTCCAGCCGGTCAAGGAAGAGGAATGGAAGCTCGTCTGCGAGATGGGCGGATTGTCGACCCCGGCCTGACCCCATATGGCTGAGACCAGGATCCTTCCCGCGAGCCGCCGCGCATTCATTCAGGCGGAAACCCGCATAAAGCCAGTGCCACATGCGGAGGAAATCCGCCTGCATCTGGCCGACGAGGCCATGGATCTATGGCAGAAGACCGAGGACGAGTTGGGTGAATTGGGCCTGCCGCCGCCCTTCTGGGCGTTTGCCTGGGCGGGCGGGCAAGCCATTTCCCGGCACGTCCTGGACCATCCTGAACTGGTCGCCGGCAAGAAGGTTCTCGACTTTGCCAGTGGCAGCGGCATCGTCGGTATCGCGGCAATGTTGGCAGGCGCTGCATCTTGCCTGGCGGTTGACGTCGATCCGTTTGCGATCGAGGCAGGCAAGCTCAACGCCGAAATCAATGGTGTTACCATTGCTTTCGAGCAAGGTGACATCACCGACGCCCCATTGCCGACAGCCGACCTCGTGTTCTGTGGCGACGTCTTCTACGACAAGCCCATGGCCGACCGGATCATTGCCTTTCTCGACCGGCTGCTCGCCGACGGTATTCCGGTAATGATCGGGGACCCCGGCCGCTCCTATCTTCCAAGAGAGCGCCTTGAACATCTCGCGACCTACCGTGTTCCTGTCGTGGGAGCTCTAGAAGATGCGGAAGTCAAATCTTCCAGCGTCTACGAGTTCAAAACCAATACCAATTACTCATAGCCCAAAAACACAGCGTGCTGCTTATTTCGGCGCAGCTGCTCTTTCCCTTTCAAATGGTTCGAGTAGGCTTGGGCCTTCAGCAACTCTTCGAGGCGCGGACAGACTGCGCCTTCTTCAAGGAGCTCCAAATGCCGATCGTCAATCGCCTCGCCGATTTTCATGAGGAAATCACCGCCTGGCGCCGGGATTTTCATGAGAACCCGGAAATTCTCTACGAGACCGTTCGTACCGCAGGCCGTGTTGCTGAACTGCTGGAGAGCTTCGGAGTAGACGAAGTCGCCACCGGTATCGGCAGAACCGGTGTCGTCGGCGTGATCAAGGGCCGCAATGGCGGCTCGGGAAAGACGATTGGACTGCGCGCAGACATGGACGCACTTCCGATCGAGGAAATCACCGGCAAGGAATACGCCTCGAAAGTTCCCGGCAAGATGCACGCCTGCGGCCATGACGGCCACACGTCCATGCTGCTTGGCGCGGCGAAGTACCTCGCAGAAACCCGCAATTTCGACGGAACGGTCGTCGTGATCTTCCAGCCGGCCGAGGAAGGTGGCGCCGGCGCCAAGGCGATGATCGATGATGGCCTGATGACCCGCTGGGGAATCGATGAAGTCTATGGCATGCATAACTATCCAGGCATGCCGGTCGGGGAATTCGCGATCCGCAAGGGACCGGTCATGGCCGCAACCGACGAGTTTGCAGTCAAGATTACCGGCCGCGGGGGGCATGCTGCAAAACCGCACCAGACCATCGACCCGATTGTCGCCGGATCCCAGATCGTCACGGCGCTGCAGTCAATTGCCAGCCGCAACACCGATCCGCTCAAGTCGGTTGTCGTCTCGGTGACGGTGTTCGAAGCCGGTAACGCGTTCAACGTCATTCCGCAGGAAGCGACACTGCGCGGTACCGTCCGCACGCTTGACGCTGAAGTCCGCAAACTTGCAGAGGAACGCTTCAAGGCCATCGTGACTTCAATCGCCGAAGGCATGGGCGCCCAGGCGGAGATTGACTACATCCTGGGCTATCCGGTTGTCGTGAACCATGATGAGCAGACAGATTTCGCAGCAGATATCGCCGAGGAAGTCGCCGGCACCGGAAAAGTGAAGCGCGACCTGCCCCCGATGATGGGCGGCGAGGATTTCGCTTATATGCTGGAAGAACGCCCGGGCGCCTTCATCTTCACCGGCAACGGCGACAGCGCCGGCCTGCATCACCCGCTCTATGACTTCAACGACGATGCAATCCCCTATGGCAGCTCGTATTGGGTCAGACTAATCGAAACAGCGTTGCCCGCTGCGGCCTGACGCTTTCTTGACCCCAAGCATTGAAAGGCGCGGCATACCACTGCCGCGCCTTTTCTGTTGCCGGAAGGAAATTCAGTGAGGTCGGCCACTATCCAGAAATCGATATTTTGTATACATATGTATTCAATAAACATCATCGACACCGTATGCACTCGTTGCCTGATCGCTTGACCCCACCATGAATGAGTTTCTGACTGCCCTGCTCCTTCCCGATGGACTGTCACCGGCAATCGTATTGCTGCTGACCGTCGTCAGCTTCGCGACATCCATGCTAACTGCGGCCCTCGGGCTAGGCGGCGGGATAGCGCTGATCGCCGTCATGGCGAACGTGATGCCGACCACAGCACTGGTTCCCGTCCATGGCGTCGTGCAGCTTGGCAGCAACGCGGGCCGCGCTATCGTCCAAATACGCCACGTGGACTGGCAGATCCTGATGTGGTTTGCGGCCGGCGCCGTGTTCGGAGCTGCCGTTGGAGGCTCGATCGCCGTCAACCTTCCAGCCCCCTATTTGCGCCTGGGAATCGCTTGCTTCGTGCTCTGGAGTATCTGGGGCAAGCCGCCCCGCCTCGGCCGTGCGGGTCGCCCTGCAATGGGCATTGCCGGTTTCATTGCGACGCTTCTATCGATGTTCTTCGGCGCGGCCGGCCCGATCGGCGCCAGCGTACTTGCCACTCTTGGATTGACCCGGCACGGCTTTGTCGCCAACCAGGCCATCACCGCGCTCGTGATGCATGTGTTCAAGGTCGTTGCCTTCCGCGTTCTCGGCTTTGCCTTCGCTCCCTGGATCGGTCTTATATTACTGATGATCGTCAGCGGCTTTTTGGGAACTCTTGTCGGCAGCAAGCTCCTTGGGCGCATGGAAGAAGCGACTTTCAAGAAGGGGTTCAAGGCGATCATGACCCTTCTTGCGCTCAACCTGATCTGGCAGGCAGCGCAGGCACTCCTTGCTTGATTGACGTTTTCGCCGCAACGGTTGAGCTCTTTGCAAGCACCGACGCCTTGTCAGATTGCCGGAGAGACGCTAACCCAACGCGATAGAAATTCCGCTAAGAAACTCACGGGACGAACACCCATGGCGACACACAATCTCCTTCTCCTGCCGGGCGACGGCATCGGTCCGGAAATCATGACCGAAGTGAAGAAGGTCATTTCCTGGTTCAACGCCCGTGGCGGCGACACTTTCGAAACCGATGAGGGCCTTGTCGGCGGCTGCGCCTATGACGCGCACGGCCAGGCCATCTCCGAAGAAGACATGGCAAAGGCGATGGCGTCCGACGCCGTTATCTTTGGCGCGGTCGGCGGCCCCAAGTGGGACAGCGTTCCCTATGACGTGCGCCCCGAAGCCGGCCTGCTGCGTCTGCGCAAGGATATGGAGCTCTTCGCCAACCTTCGCCCAGCGATCTGCTACCCGGCCCTCGCCGATGCGTCCTCCCTCAAGAAGGACGTCATCGAAGGTCTCGATATCCTCATCCTTCGTGAGTTGACCGGCGGCGTCTATTTCGGTGAGCCGAAGGAAATCACCGATCTCGGCAACGGCCAGAAGCGCGCCGTCGACACTCAGGTCTACGATACCTACGAAATCGAGCGCATCGCCAAGGCAGCCTTCGAACTGGCCCGGACCCGCAACGGCAAGGTCACGTCGATGGAAAAGCGCAACGTGATGAAGTCCGGCGTGCTTTGGAACGAAGTGGTCACAGCCACCCACAAGAACGGCTACGAGGACGTTCAGCTCGAGCACATGCTGGCAGATGCTGGCGGCATGCAGCTCGTTCGCTGGCCCAAGCAGTTCGACGTCATCGTCACGGACAACCTCTTCGGCGACATGCTCTCCGACGTTGCAGCCATGCTGACCGGTTCGCTCGGCATGCTGCCGTCCGCATCCCTTGGCGCTCCCGACCCCAAGACTGGCAAGCGCAAGGCGCTGTACGAGCCGGTTCACGGCTCCGCACCGGACATTGCCGGCACAGGCGCCGCCAATCCGATCGCAATGATCGCGTCCTTCGGCATGGCTCTGCGCTACTCCTTCGAGTTGGTCGCTGAAGCGGACATGCTCGACAAGGCGATCGCGAACGCTCTGGAAAAGGGCCTGCGCACGAAGGACATCGCAGCTGCCGGCGACAACGTCGTCTCGACGGTGGAGATGGGCGACGCCATCATCGCCGAACTGGACGCACTCGGCGCCTGATCCATTCACGCATTTCGAACAACGGCCGCCGGGGACGCATTCCCTGGCGGCCGTTTTCCGTTATAAGCGCAGCAAGACACCTCAAAAGATCGCAGGCGACATCATGTCCGACAAACTCAGCCCGTTCCTCGGCACCTGGATACTCGATACCGATGCAAGCGACTTCGAGCAGGGCGATCCTCCGAAAAGCGCGACGCTCAGGATCGATGACAATTTCGGCATGGCGGTGTTCACCATGAACCAGGTGGCCGCCGACGGTCAGGTGACGAACGATACGTTCGAGGCATTGCCCGACGGGCCGGAAATCAAGCTTGGCAAGAGCGGCCTTGTCGACGCCATGCGCCTTGTCTTTGACGGATCGGACAATCTCGTCTCCGAAGCACGCAGGGGCGGCCTGACGATCATGAAAGCCGAGAGACGGCTGTCGGACAGCGGCAACACACTGACCGTTACGCAAACAGTTCACCTGGTCGACGTTTCGACCTTCACGAACATTTCCGTTTACCGGAAAGCACAGTAAAATCGGTAATTTCGGCACCGCACTCGATGCCCTAGCCGAGCGGCCTGATGCAACCGACACCTGCATGGCCGCCAGATACATCGCAGAAGCAACCGGTTGAGGCTGTTCGGCGGAAAACTTCGTTAATCAGATTCGGCCGAAGTCGGGCACCACTCCTTCTCTTAAGCAAGCAATAAACACTCGTCTGCTAGCACTTGCCCCAAGGAGAGGTGCATGGCGGAAACTTCGCGCAAAACCATTGTCAAATTCACCGTCGGCGGCGTCCTCTTTGGCACGCTTTTCCCGATCATCGCTGTTCTGTTGGAGTATTATGCCCACAGCGAGGCGGAAGACCCGTTCCCGGTGTATCTGAGCCACAGTCCGATCATGGGCATCGTCATGCTTGCCCCCTTGGTGCTCGGTATCACTTTCCACTTTATCGGGCGTTCGCAAGATGCGCTTCACCGCACGCTGAAGCGGACACAGACAGCAGAACGGGCGCAATGGGATCTTGCCAATTCGGATCCGTTGACCGGACAGGGCAACCGGCACAACCTCATCATGCAGATCCGCCGCGCCATTTCCGAGCAGGCTTGCCGCACACGCCCGGTCTATGTCTTCCTGATCGACCTGGATAACTTCAAGTTCATCAATGATACGCTCGGCCACCATATCGGTGATGCCTTGCTCAAGGCGCTGAGCGAGAGGATCTCCACATTCCTCGGCCCGAACTGCAGACTTTTCCGTCTCGGGGGTGACGAATTCGTAGTCCTTGACGAGACGGCTGGAGATGACCCATCTCACCTTGCGGTTACGATCATCAACTGCATGGCGGAGCCGTTCCAGATCGAGGGAATGAGGGTGGTATCGGGAGGCAGCATCGGCGTAACGTCGCTCCGCCCAACCGACACGGATGAGTCCGATATTCTCTGCCGTGCAGATCTTGCGCTCTACAAGGCTAAGGAAACCTTCGGGAACTCCTATTCTTTCTTTGACGATTCAATGGCGGCCGAAGCCATCTCCAGGATGGCCATAGAGCAGGAATTGCGTCTCGCACTCGAGGGTGGCCACCTCTTCGTCGAATTCCAGCCAATTGTCGACGCTACAACACTGAAGCCGTCAGGCTTCGAAGCTCTCGCGCGCTGGAAGCATCCGGAGCGGGGAACCATTGCTCCAGCAGACTTCATTCCGATTGCCGAAGTCTCCGGGCTGATCATTCAACTCGGCGAGTACATTCTGACACAGGCCTGTATCGAGGCCGCGAAATGGGCGATCCCTCTCAACCTGTCCGTCAACGTTTCTGCCGAGCAGTTCAAGAACCGGCAGTTCTACGATCAGGTTCTGAGAGCACTGGATATTTCCGGACTCGAGCCTGAGCGCTTGCACCTGGAAGTGACAGAGAGCCTCTTCATCCAGGACATCGATCTGGTCTCCCATACATTGGATCGTTTGCGCGAACTGGGTGTGCGGTTCGCACTCGACGACTTCGGAACCGGGTTCTCGAGCATCAACCATCTGCGCAAATTGAAGCTCGATACGCTGAAGCTTGACAGGAGTTTTGCGGAGCGAGCGCTGAACGATCCCAGAGAAGCTGAACTGATCGAGACGATCATAAAAATGGGCCAGGTCTTCAACCTGACCATTACCGTCGAAGGCATCGAGAATCTCGAGCAACTCGAGACAATGCGCCTCAACGGCATCAGCCACCTGCAAGGCTTCTATTTTTCCCACCCGATGTCCTCGGAAACCGTTCGGACGGAATTGGAGGCGCTGAAAGCACAGACAGGCGCTCCCATTCCCATCACACGGCAGGCGACCAGCGGCTAGAAAGTGGTAAGGGCAAACGCCCGGATACAAAGCGTATCCGGGCGCATTCTGGAGATTGAGCCAGTCCTTCTGGCCGGCAATTTACTTCAGGTCGGAGACCTGACCCAGGTGGAACAGCTCGGTCGCTCCTGGAGCGTCATCTACGCCGTCATTATCGGTCACGAGGATCACTTCACCCGATGCCGTAACGGTCAGGCCCTCCGGCTTGTCCAGCACCCAACCATTGGAAGCCTTCAGCTCCGGCAGGATGTCCTTGACCTTCACCTTCTCCACGACCGGCAGCACCGCACCGTAGCCAGCTGGAGCGACACCCTCGAGAGAGATTTTGGTGATCTGCTTGATCGCAGCGAATTCGCCGCCCTGATTGTCGCGTTCCAGGATCAGGAACTCTTCGCCACCAAGAGAAACGATTTCCGACAGGCCGACCCAACCTCCGGCCGGGCTGGCGGGCTTGTCGAGCGGGTAGTGAACGAAGCCCCAGGACTTGTCTGCCGGGTTGTAGATGGCAAGCTTGACCATCCCCTTGGGATCGTCCTTCCACTCGCGCTGCACCGCCACGGCCACCAAGGTCTGTCCGTTCTTTTCGAATTCGGCGACGCCTTCGAAGGAGAAGCGGGCCGACTGGGCGACGAGCGCCTCCGGAAGCGTGATTTCTTCCTCAACCGTACCGTCCCTGGCGACCTTCAGGAGCAGGTGGTTCATCTCCTTGTCGAGGTTGCCCTCCGACGCGACCCAGAAACCTCCGTCCCTGGCGACTGAAATACCTTCAAGATCGTATTTCGGGGTATCCTTGCCGTGCAGGATGACGGCAGACGTGATCTTGGCTGGCGTTGACGAGATATCCAGGGTCAGGACCTTGGCCTTGTCATAGAAGCTGTCGGTGACCGCATAGACCTTGTTGGCGTCAGCCGGGTCAGCCGCCAGCCCTGACAGGGCGCCCCAACCGATCGGCGCGCCGGTTTCCGGGTTCTTTTCGGAGACAACCATCGGATAGGAAGCGCTGTCAGCCCCGAACTCGTAAACGCTGACCTGTGCACGAACGCCATCTTCATCGACTTCATTGGCAACCACGAACAGGTCGCGCGATGGAATGGCAACGGAGCCTTCCGGTCCCACATGGGTCGGCAGGATCTGGACATATTCGGGCTCGGCGCCGGTGTCCTTGTAGACGGCGACAAAGTTTCCACGCTCGGAGTTCACGAAAATATAAGTCTCTCCCCCGAAAGAGCCGACCGTCACACCTTCCGGTTCGGTGCCTTTCTTGGAAGCGCGCTTGGCCGGGTAGTGCCCTGTTTCCATACCCAGGTGCTCCATCTGCGCACCGCTGTCGAAAAGAACATCACCTTTGGTGTTCCAGATGGTAAAGCCGCGCGAACCGCCTTCGTAGTCGCCTTCGTTGGCAGTCACGAAGCGCTCATCGTCAATCCATGCAACTGCGTCCGGCTCACGCTTGACGTTTTCGATGGAACCGCTGGCATCGCTCATGCGCGCCTTGGTCACAGGAATATTCTCCACAGAAGCGGCACCGGCCGAGAAGTTTGCGGTCACTTCGCCAGACGCCAGATCGACGATAGCGATGTGGTTGTTTTCCTGCAGGGTGACGACAGCCTCGTTCCTGGAATTGATGGAAACGAATTCAGGCTCCGGATCGGTCGGGGCGACTTCAGCCAAACCAGTCAGGTCGACGATGCGAACGGCATCACAATTGGTTGGGGCGCCAGTCTCATCGAGATCGAAAATGGCCAGGTGCCCCGCCGGCATCTGCGGGATGACACCGTCGTTCAGGTCTTCGTCACGCTCGTTCTCAATGGCAATAACCACATACTTGCCGTCCGGCGAAGCGGCGACGCTGTCAGGCTGACCCTTAACATCGCACTTGGCGGTGATGCCCATGTCCGCGAGGGCGATCACGGCTAGATGGCCGGTCGGGTTGACGTAATTCTCGCTGGTGTTGACGCCGGCATAGGCAAAGGACTCGCCGACTGAGACCGAGGTCGGCTCACCACTCACGTCAACGCGGCCCTTGAAAGCAAGCGCCGCCGGGTCGGACGCGTCAACGAACACCACGGCACCGGACGGGCTGTCTGTGAACACCAGGGTGTTGCCATCCTTCGTTGCGGAAATGATCTCGGCAGAGGTCGCAGTCGACTGATCGACGCCTTCAGCAAGGGTCTTGTAGACCGGGAAGGTTTCGACCCGCTCGAAGAAGGAGCCTGCGTGAGCGGATCCGGCGGCACCGAGCGTGGCGAAGAGGCTGGCGCCTGCCAGAAAACATTTGCGAAGTGTCATGATCATTCCCTGCTGAAGACGGTATGTCCGGTCAATTCGCGCGCGAAGCTATGGCGGGCAGATGGATCTTCGGTGACAGTTGCTTGAAGTTTTCGTGACGCCTCTCCCGACAAATTGACATTTGCTTTCGAAACGTGATGCCGCGCCGCAACGATCTGTTGTTGACAACGCCGCGCATCCGGGCAAAAAGACCCTCGTTTTGTACGACTTGGAGCCACAGGCATGGCGCGGCTAACCGCCGACATCGCAACGAAGCCGACGACGGTGAAAACCGGCGCCGCTTTCGCATGCGCTGCCGTTGCTCCGACAACCACCGTCAAACCGACTACCAAGACCACCGCTTAACGGTGCTGCTCATCCCGCGCTCCCCGGGGATGGGGGGCGCTGAAAAGCCCGCTGGTCAATCGACCGGACAAGCGGGTTAGGCGGGGAGACGGATGAGGAAATTCAACATGGGTTACAAGATCGCTATTGCGGGCGCCACGGGCAACGTTGGCCGTGAAATGCTTGACATTCTGGCCGAGCGCGGCTTCCCGGCAGACGAAGTCGTCGCGCTTGCGTCGCGCCGTTCCCAGGGCACGGAGGTCTCCTTCGGCGACAAGACGCTGAAGGTTCAGGCCATGGAGAACTACGATTTCTCCGACACCGACATCTGCCTCATGTCCGCTGGCGGCTCCATCTCCAAGGAGTGGGCACCGAAGATCGGCGCCAAGGGCTGTGTCGTGATCGATAACTCGTCCGCTTGGCGCTACGACGCGGACGTGCCGCTGATCGTTCCGGAAGTGAACGCCGACGCGATCGTGGGCTTCTCCAAGAAGAACATCATTGCCAACCCGAATTGCTCCACGGCGCAGCTGGTCGTTGCCCTCAAGCCGCTCCACGACGCTGCAAAGATCAAGCGCGTCGTCGTCTCCACCTACCAGTCGGTTTCCGGCGGTGGCAAGGAAGCGATGGAAGAGCTGTTCAATCAGACCCGGGCCGTATTCGTGAACGATCCGATCGAGCCGAACAAGTTCACCAAGCGCATCGCCTTCAACGTCATCCCGCACATCGACGTGTTCATGGAAGACGGCTACACGAAGGAAGAGTGGAAGGTTCTGGCAGAAACCAAGAAGATGCTGGACCCGGCAATCAAGGTCACCTGCACGGCCGTCCGCGTTCCGGTCTTCATCGGTCATTCGGAATCGGTCAACATCGAGTTCGAGAACGAGATCACCGCCGACGAGGCACGCAACATCCTGCGTGAAGCCCCGGGTTGCCTCGTCATCGACAAGCAGGAAGACGGCGGCTACATCACGCCCTACGAAAGCGCTGGCGAAGATGCGACCTACATTTCCCGCATCCGCGAGGACGCAACGGTCGAGAATGGCCTGAACCTCTGGGTCGTCGCTGACAACCTGCGCAAGGGCGCTGCTCTGAACACCGTTCAGATCGCTGAAGTGCTCGTCAACCGCGGCCTGATCCAACCGAAGAAGGCTGCCGCCTGATCGATCTGATCTCCCGGCCTATCGGGACATAATAAAGCTTTGAAAGACCCGGCGTTCGCGCCGGGTCTTTTGGTTGATACCGTTCGCACAAACAACCCCAGTCCGCCTGACCATGTATCTCTACGAAACCGCCGCAGTGTCGGCAGCCGCACTCTGGGCCCTGACAGGCATCCTTGCAGCCGGTCCGTCACAACACCTGGGCGCCATAGCCTTCAACCGGATGCGAATGGTCATTGTGTTCGTCATGCTTGGCAGCTTCGTGGCGTTTACCGGCACTTGGCGAACCTTGTCGGCTGATATGTTGTTGCCGCTCCTGATGTCCGGCTTCATCGGCATCTTTCTTGGCGATACTGCCCTGTTTCTGACCATGAACCGGCTGGGCCCACGGCGAACGGCCATGCTCTTCTCGCTCAATGCACCATTCTCGGTCGTTCTGGGCTGGATCATCCTCGGCGAAGCCCTGTCGGCCAAGATGCTGCTGGGAATCGCGATAACCCTTGCCGGAGTTGTCCTGTCCATTGCTTTCGGCAAACGCAAATCCCAGCTCCACGTCTGGGAGACCATCAAGGGGCCACTCTGGGTCGGCGTCCTGCTCGGTCTCGCGGCGGCCATGTCTCAATCGGTCGGGTCCCTGGTGGCAAGGCCAATCATGGAGACTGGCGTTGACCCGGTTGCAGCGTCTGCTGTTCGCATAGGCGTTGCTGCCCTTGGCCTCACCCTCCTGATGCAGCTGCCATTTCCAAGGTTCAAGGCCCAGAACCCCGCCACGCTCCCGATAGCAATGCAGGTCGCGCTTACGGGGATCCTCGGCATGGGTATCGGCATGACCCTGATCCTCTTTGCCCTGTCAGGCGGAAAGGTCGGAGTGATCTCGACCCTGTCAGCGACCACACCGGCATTGCAGCTTCCCCTTCTCTGGCTGAGAACCGGCGAAATTCCTGCCGCAGGCGCCTGGATCGGCGCCATCTTGGTAATATGCGGAAGTGCGCTAATCTTTGCGGTCTAGCGCCGCTTGCGCTGCAACGCCGAATTCGGGAATCGGCTCCCTTTATGCAAAGTAATTTGAAGTTGCATCGCAGCATCAGAGGCTTGTTCGTCTTAGCTACCGCAAAATCAAAGATGAGAACCTGACTCAAAATACATACTAAGGTTGCGCCTGATCCCAAAAATCCCCGATGTTAGTATCCTGCTCGATGTCTAGCAGAGGAGGACACGACATGAAAACTTGGACCAAGCCGCAGATGACCGCTGTTGAAGCTGGCTTCGAAGTAACCCGCTACATGCCGGCAGAAATCGGCACCTGCGGTCGTAAGAAGTAATACCGGCGCACGGGAGGTGCCCGGTGAAAATCAGGGTACTTGGTTCGGCAGCCGGAGGCGGCTTCCCCCAGTGGAACTGTAACGCACCTCTGAGCCGAGCCGTGCGCGAGAAAAGGCCCGGCTTTCTCGTTCGAACGCAGTCCAGCATCGCGGCAAGTTCGGACGGGCAAGGCTGGGCTGTTTTCAATGCATCCCCGGATATCCGCGAGCAGATCGCGGCTGCCCCGGAGCTTCAGCCTGCATCCGGCGGGCCCTTGCGGCATACACCGATCAAGGCCGTCGTTCTGACAAACGCCGATGTCGATCATATCGCGGGCCTCTTGTCCCTCCGCGAGCGCGAACCTTTCGTTCTCTATGCCACCAGCCGCGTCCTGAAGACCTTGGCGGCCAACAGCATCTTCAACGTCCTCAATCCTGAAGTCGTCGAGCGCAGGGAATTGCCGCTTGAGGGCGTCACGCATCTGGAAGGTCCGGACGGCCCACTCGGCCTCACAGTTGAAACCTTCACCGTGCCCGGCAAGGTGGCTCTGTTTCTGGAAAACGACAGCGACGAGAACTTCGGGACGGCCCCCGGCGACACTATCGGCATTGCCCTGTCCGAAACGCAGCCTCAACCCCGCAATGGCTACGATCGGACACTCTACTACGTGCCGGGCTGCGCCACGGTTACCGAAGACCTGAAGAAACGCCTCGACGGTGGCGGATGTCTCATGTTCGACGGCACCGTGTTTCACGATTCCGAAATGGCGGACACCGGCGTCGGCGAGAAGACTGGGTCCCGGATGGGACACATGGCGATCAGCGGTCCAGACGGGTCCTTGAGCGCGCTCAGGGGCGTCGACCTGAAACGGCGGATCTTCGTCCATATCAACAATACCAACCCGATCCTCGACCCCACCTCGGATGCGGCCAGGGCGGTCGCCGAGGCCGGCTGGGAGATTGGGTACGACGGAATGGAGTTGACGTTGTGAGTGCTGAGTTGGCCAGATCCATTTCACCTGAAACGCAACCGCGCGTCGGCAGTGGCGTCGCCGCCAATGCCGCCGACGATATCCGCCGCGCAGGCCGTCTTCTGTCTCCCCAGGAGCTTGAAGAGCGTCTGCGCACGGCGGGCTTCGACCGCTACCACATACACCACCCCTTCCATAAACTGATGAACGCCGGGGACCTCACGCTCGCTCAAATGCAGGCCTGGGCGCTGAATCGCTACTGCTACCAGGCCATCATTCCGAAAAAGGACGCGATCATTCTTTCCCGATCGGAGGATCCGGACTTCCGGCGCGAATGGAGAAAGCGCATCGTCGACCACGATGGCGATGAAGACAGCACCAAGGATGGCGGCATCAAGCGTTGGCTGAAACTGGCGGAAGGCCTGGGCCTCGACACGGACATGGTCCGCTCGCGCAGATACGCACTTCCGGCCACCCGTTTCGCGGTCAACGCCTACATCGATCTCGTATCGAACAACTCACTTCTCGTTGCCGTCGCGTCCTCGCTGACAGAACTGTTTTCGCCGGTCGCCATCGGCGAGCGCGTGCCTGCCATGCTCGCCCGCTACGACTACATCACCGAAGATACGATGGCCTACTTCAAGCCTCGCCTGCACCAGGCGCCGCGCGACGCCGAGCATGCCTTGCACCTGGTGACAATCTGGGCAGATACCCCAGACAAGCAGGCCGACGCCGTGGGCGCACTGCTCGCCAAGTGCGACATCCTCTGGGCCATGCTCGATGCACTGTATTTTGCCTATGTCGAACCGGGCGTGATCGCGCCCGGCGCCTTCCGCCCGCCGGAAACGGAGTAGGCTGTGGGCACCGACCGCACACGATCGATCGTATCAGGCGACAGCGTGCCTGAACTGCCGGGCCATGTGCACCTCCGGTTCGACAAGCTGCGCGAAAAATGGGTCGTTCTGGCACCGGAAAAAGTTCTCTGGCCCGATGACATCAGCGCGGACATTCTAGGACGCTGCAGCGGGACTTCGTCCGTCACCGAGATCGTCTCAGGGCTGTCAAAGGACTACAACGCGCCGCCAGATCAGATAATGCCGGATGTGGTCGCCTTCCTGCAGGAGTGGTCGGACCGGCTTCTGGTCAGATGCGACAATTCGAGGGTGGTGAGCCCATGACCACTATCGGCCCGCCCCTCGGTCTGCTGGCGGAACTGACCCATCGTTGCCCGCTTCAATGCGGCTACTGCTCCAATCCGGTGGAACTTCTCAAAGCGAACCGAGAGCTCGACACGGGCACTTGGGTCGACACATTCGAACAGGCCGCGCAACTCGGCATTCTCCAGATCCACCTGTCGGGTGGTGAACCCACCCTGCGACCGGATCTCGACAGGCTTATCGCCTGCCTGAGCGACAATGGGGTTTACACCAACCTGATTACGGCTGCGGTCACGGTCACCCGCGACAAGCTTGAAAGCTACAAACAGGCTGGCCTCGACCATATTCAGGTAAGTTTTCAGGGCGCTCGTCCCGAGACGACTGAACTCGTCGGCCACTACAAGAACGCCCATGTGAAGAAGCGCCAGGTGGCACAGTGGGCGCGCGAACTCGAACTGCCGCTCACCATCAACGCCCCGATCCACAAACTGAATATCGAGGAAGTCCCGGAATTCGTTGAACTCGCGCTGGAACTGGACGCGGAGCGGCTCGAGATCGCCAACGTCCAATATTACGGCTGGGCCTACCTGAATCGCGCGGCCCTGCTGCCGGACTATGATGCAGTCATGCGTCAGGTCGATTATGTCGAACGCATTCGCGAAGAACTGACCGGCATCCTCAATATCGACTTCGTTACGCCAGACTATTACGCCGACTATCCCAAGCCATGCATGGGCGGCTGGGCATCAGATGCATTCATGATCACCCCTGACGGCCACGTTCTTCCCTGCCACGCCGCGCAATCGATCACCTCGCTCTCGTTAGACAAGGTTACAGATAAGCCGCTACGTGATATCTGGGAAACCTCTGAAGCCTTCAACCGCTACCGCGGCTTCGAATGGATGCCGGAACCATGCCGATCCTGTGAGCGCAAGGAGATCGACTTCGGCGGTTGCCGTTGCCAGGCCTTTGCCATGACCGGCGACGCTGCCGCCACCGATCCGACCTGCATCAAGTCACCCTATCACGACCGCCTGCGCGAACTCCCCGCTGCCGAATCGATCCGCAAACGGATGATCGGCGGCGCAAGGGAACTTGAAAAGGCCTGAGTTGCCAGTCGCAGCGTTCAGAGAAGATCGGGCATGAACGGCAGGTCCGTCACGCCGATATCGATGCCAGTCTGACTGAACAACGTCGAAAGCTGCCCCCGGTGATGGGTCTGGTGATTGAACATGTGTGTCACACAAAGCCAGCGCGGACGATATCGGACCGCGCCATCCGCAATCGCCACCCATTCAAGGGTTCCCGCAAGCCAATCAGCCGTCACCTCATCCGTGAAGGCAACAATATCATTCGCGATATCAAGATGCGCCGCCTTCAACGGCTCGTAGTCGTCATAAAGATCAATACCAATGGGCTTGACCTCGTAGGACCTGCCGTTGAACCGTCCGAGCCATGCGCGATCGCCGAACAGAAGATGGTTCAGCGTGGAATGAACCGACTTGAAGAACGCCCCCCGATCTTCTTTCCGCTCTGAATCCGACATCTTGTCTGCGGCAGAATAGACCTTCCCGGTCATCCAGAGATTGTACTGCGCCATGCGTTGGTAAAGCGCCGGGTCAATATGCATTCCAACCTCCCGCGAGATGTCGTCAATCCTTGGCAATATTTTCAAATCGATAGGTCAGTCGCCATCAACGGCGTCCATGTCCGCGACTGCGGTGCTGAAGACTTCGGTATCAGGATCCATGACCCGAAGCTCCCCAGACCCGATATCGAACCAGGCCCCGTGAATCTGAAGCTCTCCTGCCTCGACCTGCTGGTCAACAAACGGAAATGTGCGCAAATTCTTCAGAGATTGACGCACCCCGGCGTATTCCATCGCCAGCTGCGGATCATCCAGGTTGTCGACCGGCATGCAGGCCATCGAAATGGCCGCAGGCTCGAGAAGCTTGATCCAGCGGCCAATGAAATCGCCTTTCAGCGTGGGCGCGTTTGCATTTTCGCGGAACGCCTGAACACCACCGCATTTGGCGTGCCCCATCACGACGATGTGCTTCACCTTGAGCGCGGTCACTGCATACTCGATGGCGGCACTGGTACCGTGCTGACCGTCCGTTGCCTCGAACGGTGGCACAAGATTGGCAACGTTGCGCAGGACAAAGAGCTCACCGGGGCCCGCATGGAAGATCCCTTCAGGCGTGACACGGCTGTCACAACAGGAAATCACCATGACATCAGGCTTCTGGCCGTAAATCGCCAGATGCTCGTGGGTTTCCTTGTACCGGACGAAACCCTTTTGAAGGTAACGGCCGTAGCCGGAGATCAAATCGCTGGGAAAACTCAATATCTTGCCTCCGGAAGCTGGCTTCAGTTCTTTATTCGGTGTGACTTATAGGGAAATTCACACCGACTGCCTAGCTGCCGGGCACCTGACATTCGAACTAGAAACGCTCGGCTCGAAGGACCTCGCAATCGGTCACGCTGATGACGCCGATATGACGCTTCACCAGCGCAAAGGCGGTTTCGAGCAGATGCTCAAGTCTTTCTTCCCTCACAATGCAGATCACCGCGACCATGCCGCCTGCTCGCGAAACCTGACCCTCGCGGCTCCATCGTCCCGACCGGCCACTGCCACCCAGAACCGGTAGAACCGTGAACCCCGTCACACCCGCCTGTTCCAGCGCATCCGTCAGCCGGCCCTCCATCGGAGCCTCAATGATGATCTCGACGCGTTTTGCCTTGTTGGTCTCCATCAGATCAGCTCCCGGCTAGAGTGGCGAGCGTGAGGTACAGCGGCACGCCCAGAGTGAGGTTGAACGGGAATGTAATGCCAAGCGACATGGTCAGGTAGACTGAAGGGTTGGCTTCCGGCAACGCCACACGCATTGCCGCAGGAACTGCGATATAGGACGCGGACGCGGCGAGTGTCATGAACAGCACCGTTCCGCCAACCGACAGCCCGATGACCTGCCCGGCGACAAGACCAAGGAAGCTGCCGAGGATCGGCATCAGGATGCCGAAGGCCACGAGCCCCGGCGTCAGGACGCCCTTGGCACCGCGGAGCCCTCGCCCAGCAACCAGCCCCATGTCGAGGAGGAACAGGCACAATACGCCTTTGAACGGCGAAACGATGAAGCTCTCGATTTCCGCCAGGCCTTCCTTTCCGGTGACGACGCCGATCAGGAACGAGCCGACAAGAAGAACGATAGACCCGTTGAGAAGGATTTCCCGCAACAGGCCACTGTTTTCTGATGCAGTCCCGTCGGAAGACGTCGTGTTGCGCGCTACCAGCCACAGGGCGGACAGGATCGCCGGCGCTTCCATGGCAGCAGCGACCGCCACCATGTAGCCTTCGCTTGTCAGTCCCTGGCTCTGCAGCACCGAGGTCGCCGCAACGAATGTCACGATCGAGATCGATCCGTAATGCCCTGCGACTGCAGCCGCATCGGTCACCGACAGGCGGGTCATAACCTTCAAGAGAGCGAAGGCGATCAGCGGTATTGCGAACGACAGGACAATGCCCGCGGCCAATGTCATGAGCAACCCGGCGTCGACACCATGATCACTGACACTGACGCCGCCCTTATAGCCGATGGCAAAAAGGAGATAGATCGACAGGGCCTTTGCGGCGGCTTCGGGAACACTCAGGTCCGAACGCAGGAACGAAGCCGTCAGGCCGAGGACAAAGAAGAGGATGATGGGCGACAGGAGGTTGTCGCCCGCGAGAGACAGTATCGTTTCGACCATTCCGCGCGCCCCGATATACGTGGAAATACATATTTCCGCCCATATGGACCTTACGGATCGGGCTTTCAATACCGCAACGCGAAAAATCTTTCGCATCGCAGCAAAGGCCCCTCAGCGGCTCATCAGGTGGCGATGTTGACCCGGTGTTCTTCTGGCTCGCCGCCATGATCTTCATAGGCATGGCGTATCTCGCTCGCCACATATGCGCCTTGCCGCTGAACCTGATGGAGTGGAGGGCGGTGCTCTCCTTCACCCGGCTTGAGGTGCCTGAGCGCACGTTCACCGAGGTGCGTATAGGCGCTGACGCCGTCGAGCCGGTGATCCTCTTCCAGATGGGCGATCACAACCGCATCCGGCCCCGCTCGATTTTGAATGGGAACATCAGTGTCGTCTTGGCGCTCTGCGCGGGACTCGTTACTGTTCCGGTTATTCCGCTCCTGTTCCCGGCGTTCGCGGTCGGGCGGATATTCCGTCGCATGCGCCACGACGTGGGCCGCTGGGGGCCTTTCGATCGTCGTTGGCATATCGGCCTCCTGGCCAGCTTTCAAAGCGCAGCCCTTCTGGCCGCTACGTCAGAAAGCGTGACAAGAAAAAGTTAACGAACCTTTACGATTCGTAAACACATTGCCTGGCGTCACCTGCCACGTCCAGACAAAAGAAAAGCGGGCCGAAGCCCGCTTTCCACATTCATGCGATGACCTGCCGTGGATCAGGCGCTTGCCTTGTTGGCAGCGCGCTCTGCACGCTTGCGCTCATGCGGATCCAGAAGCGCCTTGCGCAGACGGATGGACTCCGGCGTCACTTCAACGAGTTCATCGTCAGCAATGTATGAAAGCGCCGCTTCCAGAGTCAGACGGATCGGGGTTGTCAGCTTCACCGCGTCGTCCTTGCCGGCAGACCGGATATTGGTCAGCTGCTTGCCCTTCAGGACATTGACCTCAAGGTCGTTCCCACGGGTGTGCTCACCGATGATCATGCCAGGGTACACCTTCGTGCCCGGATCAATCATCATCGGACCACGATCTTCCAGGTTGAACAGGGCATAAGCTACTGCTTCACCAGAGCCGTTCGACAGCAGGACGCCTGTGTGACGGCCCTGGATCGGGCCCTTGTACGGCTGGTAGCTGTGGAAGAGGCGGTTGAAGATGGCCGAGCCGCGCGTATCGGACATCAGTTCGGCCTGGTAGCCGATAAGCCCGCGCGTCGGCGCATGGAATACAAGGCGCGTGCGACCACCGCCGGACGGCTTCATTTCCAGAAGATCGGCCTTGCGCTCCTGAAGTTTCTGCACGACCGCGCCCGAGAACTCCTCATCCACATCGATGATGACTTCCTCCACGGGCTCGAGGCGGTTGCCCGCATCGTCATACTGATAAACGACGCGCGGACGTCCGACGCCAAGCTCGAAACCTTCGCGGCGCATGTTCTCGATCAGAATCGCAAGCAGGAGTTCGCCACGGCCGGAAACGATGAACGCATCCGGCTCGTCGGTCTCTTCCACCTTCAGGGCAACGTTGCCCTCGGCTTCCTTGAAAAGGCGCTCACGGATGACGCGCGACTGAACCTTGGAACCTTCGGTGCCGGCGAGCGGGCTGTCATTCACGCGGAAAGTCATGGACAGGGTCGGCGGATCGATCGGCTGTGCCTGAAGAGCGTCAGCCACGTCCGGTGAACACAGAGTATCGGCAACGGTTGCCTTGGTCAGGCCAGCAATCGCGACGATGTCACCTGCTTCGCCCTTCTCGATCGGCTGGCGTTCCAGGCCACGGAAAGCAAGGATCTTGGACACGCGGCCATTCTCGACAACCTTGCCATCACGCGACAGGGCCTTGAGCGGCATGTTCGGCACGGCCTGGCCCGAGACGATACGGCCGGTCAGGATGCGACCCAGGAACGGATCGGATTCGATGGTCGTTGCCAGCATCTTGAAAGAGCCAGGCTCGGACTTCGGCGCGTCGACGTTGTCGAGAACCATCTGGAACAGGGCGTCCATGTTTTCTTTCGGCCCATCCGGCTCGGTTGCCATCCACTCCTGCTTGGCGGAACCGTAAAGGACCGGGAAGTCCAGCTGATCTTCATTTGCATCAAGCGATGCAAACAGATCGAAAACCTCGTCGAGAACTTCGTCGGCGCGCTGTTCAGGCTTGTCGATCTTGTTGATCGCAACAATCGGCTTGAGACCGAGCTTGAGGGCCTTGGACAGAACGAACTTGGTCTGAGGCATCGGACCTTCAGCGGCATCCACGAGAAGGATCACGCCGTCAACCATGTGCAGGATACGCTCGACCTCACCGCCGAAGTCGGCGTGGCCCGGGGTGTCCACGATGTTGATACGTGTGTCTTTCCAGACCAGTGACGTGACCTTTGCCAGGATGGTAATCCCGCGCTCACGCTCAATATCGTTGGAATCCATCATGCGCTCTTCGGTCCGCTGGTTGTCGCGGAAAGCGCCGGATTGCTTGAGCAGCACGTCGATGAGGGTCGTTTTGCCATGGTCGACGTGCGCGATGATGGCGATATTGCGGAGGTTCATTTTCAGGCTCCAAAAGACATGCGCGGGCCCTTGGGGCCCGCGTCAGGTGTCTTGGCTCTCGTTTTCCGGGGTTCGGCCGCATCAGCCGAAATTCGCGCCCTATATAGTCTGCAACGGCCGTTTGTGCAATGCGAAGCGACAAGGCGGGTTTGACATGGTTATCGAGCGAGCTATATAATAAGGAAACCTTACTAAGTGAGCCTTCATGAAATCGCCTTCGTCTGAAAGCGTAGCGACGCTTATGATCGTGGACATCGCACGATTGCTGCGCAAGCGCTTCGAGCTCTCAATGGCCAGCGTGGACACGGGACTGACTGTCGCTGAAGCCCGTACCCTTGCCTTTATCGGCAGGTTTCCCGGGCTCAGACAGACTGCACTCGCGGAACGAATGAGCGTCGAGCCGATGACCTTGGTCGGCTATCTGGACTCTCTGGAGACCGCCGGCTTGATCGAACGCAGCATCGATCCGGCCGACCGCCGAGCCAAGCTCGTCAACCTGACATCCAGCGCGGCGCCGGTCATGGCAAAGATCGACGACGTGACCACGGAGGTACGTGCCGAAACCTTCCGGGGAATGTCGACCAGCGAGCGCGCGCACCTCGAGAACCTTCTCAACCGGATGAAAAGCAACCTGCAAAATGCGGACGGTGGATCATGACCCACGATGGCGGCGCCGACGCTAGGCTCATGACTGCACGAAGGACGACGTTGCTTGGCGCAGCGCTCGTCGCCATCGGTCCGATCACCATGGCTCTCTATACACCAGCCATGCCTGCGCTGGCCGTGGACTTCGGTACAAGCGAAGCCATGATCAAGCTGACGCTGACGGCCTATTTCATCGGCTTCGCGGTAACCCAACTCGTATGCGGCCCTTTGACCGATGCTTTCGGCCGAAAGCCCGTGACCCTCGCGTTTCTGGGTCTCTATCTCGGCTCGACCATAATTGCGACCTACGCACCCGATGTGACCTGGATGATGATCGCCAGAGCGTTGCAGGGCATTGGCGCGGCTGTTGGCATAACAGTGTCCAGGGCCATCGTGAGAGACCAGTTCTCCGGCCAGCAATCCGCCCGCATCATGAATACCATCGGCACGATGCTGGCTCTGGGTCCCGCGATATCTCCCACACTTGGCGGGTTTATCCTGGAGCTCTTTGGCTGGCGCGAGATCTTCTACTGTATGATCGTCTATGGCGGTGTCCTTCTGGCGGCAGTCGCCTTGCTCCAGCCGGAAACCAATGCGCACAAGAGCATTGCCAACATTCACCCCGGCCGTCTTGGACGGAATTATCTGACACTTCTGACGGATGCGCGTTTTCTGCGCCCCAGCCTTCTGCTCGGATTCTGCCTCGGAAACCTCTACGCCATGGCGACAGTCCAGCCCTTCGTTCTCATTCATGACGTTGGCTTGACGCCGTCCCAATTCGGCCTGGGAATGATGATGCAGTCGTTCAGCTTCATCTCGGGGACACTCGTCACCGGACAGCTTCTGAAGCGAATGGATGCCGAGCGGCTGGTGCCTTATGGCTCGGTCTTCATCCTTATCTCCGCAGCTACGATGGCCCTGTCGCTCAATCTGGTCGAACCCAGCTACCTGACCGTAATGGGTCCGGTGGGAATGTTCGCGTTTTCGCTGGCGTTCCTGCTGCCGGCAAGCTTCACGACGGCGATGCGCGACTTTCCGCACATCGCCGGCTCTGCATCCGCGATGATGGGTTTCCTGCAGTTCGGGGGCGGCATCGTCGGCAGTCTTGCAATTGCCGGCCTCGGCGACCCGCTGCTGGGCATGGGAACCATCGTGCCCGCGATGCCTGTACTAGGTGTCGCGCTTTACCTTCTTCTTGGGCTCAAGATCCGTTCCTGCCCTGCTCCGGCGGAATAGGTTTCAAAGGACCAGTACAGTCCAGACTGCGCGGCGGCGGGATCCCCCGCCGCCTGCTTTATCGGGGGCCGGTGTCAGGCCCGGCGCACCGGATCGAGCGTCACCTTGTGCAATTCGACATCGTCACGATCCATCAGGCGAACGGTCAGCTGCTCGGTCTGACCATCAATATCGACGAGGCCGAAGAACTGCAGTCCCATGGATGGCGGCAGGTTCGCGCCCTGCTCGGCAGTCGGTGCCTTGATATATTTGACCTCTGGCCCGAACGTCATGTCGAGGTCGTTCGGACCGAAGGTTCCTGCATGGATCGGGCCTGAAACGAATTCCCAGAACGGCTTGAAATCCTGAAACTGCGCCTTGTCCGGATTGTAGTAATGCGCCGCCGTGTAGTGCACGTCCGCCGTCAGCCAGACAACGTTATCGATGTCCGCAGTCTTGATAAAGCGCAGCAGATCGGCAAATTCCAGTTCGCGCCCCTTTGGCGCGCCATGATCGCCGTTGGCGACAGCCTCGGCTCCGGCCTGATCCTTCCAGTTGTCCCAGACGATGAGACCAATCGGCATGTCGCACGCAATCACCTTCCAGGTGGCTCGCGACTGGGCCAGCTCACGCTTCAGCCAGGCAAGCTGCTCAGCTCCCAGGATACGGCTCTCCGGCGTCATCTCCATTTCCATGGCGTCGCCATTGGGGCCCCGATACGAGCGAAGGTCCAGGAAGAAGATATCGAGCATCGGGCCATAGGCGATCTTGCGATAAATGCGGCCCGGTTCAGCCGGTGCGTAGCGGATCGGCGTCAATTCGTGGAACGCACGTCCGGCACGCGCAGCCAGAAGGTGGATGTTCTTTTCAGAGTAGCGGTCATCCGCGGTAAGATCCTTTGCCGCCGACCAGTTGTTGACCACCTCATGGTCGTCCCACTGGAAGAAGGTCGGAACCTCCGCGTTGAAGGCGCGCAGGTTGTCGTCCATCAGATTGTATTTCCATTGGCCGCGATACTCTTCCAGCGTTTCCGCAACCTTGGTCTTTTCCTCGATGAGGACGTTTTTCCAGACCGTGCCGTCCTTCAGCTCGACCGTCTCCTTCATCGGGCCATCGGCATAGATTGTGTCGCCGGAATGGATGAAGAAATCCGGATTGTGCTTTTGCATGGTGGCATAGGTCTTCATGCCGCCGCGGTCCTTGTCGATGCCCCAGCCCTGACCGGCCGTATCCCCGGACCACGCGAATTTAACCGAGCGGCGCGAGGCCGGCGCGGTGCGGAAGCGGCCGGTCATCGGCTCGGATATGGCATTCACGTCATTGAGATCGGCGAAAGCGACCCGATAGAAGATCTCCTGATCCGACGGCAGATTTTCAAGAAGGCGCTTTGCGGCGAAATCGGTGTCCGGCAGGGCGTTGATCGGTGCAAGACGGGTCGGCGTCTCGAATGAACCCGTGGTATCGACCTCGACGAGCATTTTGGCCGGACGGTCGGTCCGCGCCCAGATCATACCGGAGTTCATGTCGACATCGCCCGATTGGAGACCGTGGGTCACGACGGGACGTGAGGACGCGCGGGAAAGGGCCGGCATGGCCAGCGGAGAGGAAAAAACGATACCTGTGGCGACGGAGGATTTCAGGAAGCCACGGCGGGAAATTCTCGAAGACATGATTTGCTCCAAAGCTGGGGGAGCGGCACCCTGCCCTCCCTTGGCAGGTTGCTTCTGTGCCGGACGTTCTTGTCATTCAGGATACGTCTGGATGACCGATTGCGGAATTTTTCATGACGGCCGAGGCTAGCCACGCTTGACCCTGATCCCACGAACCGTCAAACACGCAGAAAAATTAGGGACCGCATCTTCATGCCCCGCGCCGCCAGCTACCGCTTGCCATCACCGGACTCCCGCCCGCATGTCATGGGCATTCTAAACGTCACGCCGGACAGCTTCTCCGACGGTGGGCGCTTCAATGCCGTCCATGCGGCGGTTGCGCACGCACGGCAAATGATCAGTGAGGGTGCGGATATTCTGGACATTGGCGGCGAAAGCACCCGCCCCGGATCCACGCCGGTCACACTTGATGACGAATGGTCTCGCCTCGCTCCAATGCTGGAACCTGTCGCGGACCTGGGCACTCCGGTCTCCATCGACACCTACAAGGCAGAGGTTGCGCGTCGTGCCTGTGCGGCCGGCGCAATCATCATCAACGATGTCTGGGGCCTCCAGAGGGATCCGGCCATGCCGGATGCCGCTGCAGAAACCGGCGCTCATGTCATCATGATGCACAATCGCGAAGCCGCCGACCCGGATATCGACATCCTCGCCGATATCGATCGCTGGTTCGAACGCTCCATGGAACTGGCTGAAAAGGCCGGGATCCCGCGCGAAAAACAGATCCTCGACCCGGGTTTTGGCTTCGGCAAGACGATCGATCAAAACTTCCAGATCCTCAATCGCTTCGAAACCCTGAAAAAGCACGGCCTGCCGGTTTTGGCCGGAGCGTCGCGCAAGCGGATGATCGGTGCGGTTCTGAGCGTCGAAACCGATGACCGCCTATACGGATCTCTCAGTGTTCATCTTCTCGCCATGCAGAAAGGTGCTGCTATCGTGCGCGTCCATGATGTGCGCCCCCATGTGGATGCTGCCCGTATTCTTGCGGCAATGGTCGCGGAGCATGTTCAATGACCCTCAAAGAGGACGCATTGCGCGGGCCCGTCGTTCGGGCAGCCCTCGGGCTCGGCTCCAACATGGGCGACACCAAGGCAAACCTGGCCGGCGCGATTTCCAAACTTGACGAGAGCGAGGGTATCAGGGTCCTTGTCCGGTCATCCGACTATAGAACCCCACCCTGGGGGCCGGTCCCTCAGGATGATTATCGCAATATCTGTCTCGTCATCGAAACAACGCTTTCGCCGCGCGAGCTTCTCGATCGCTGCCTTCAGATCGAGCGTGAACTGGGCCGCGTTCGCGACGTGCGCTGGGGACCGAGGATCATCGACATCGACGTCCTGATCTACGGGCTCGAAAAAGTGGACGAAGACAACCTCACGATCCCCCATCCGCGCATGGGAGAACGGGCCTTCGTCCTGGTTCCCCTCGCAGAGATCTGGCAAGAGGCCCCGCTCGGCGATGGCCGCACGGCCCTTCAGGCGCTGAAGACCTGTCCTGATCAGGACCAGATCGTGAAGCTCTCCGACTGATCCGTTCGCTGCATCAATTCAGGAAAAACAGTCCGGCGTTCAGGTAGCTGGCGAATGCGACCCAGAGACCGTAGGGAACAAAGCAGGCGGCAGCAATTGGATCGGAAGTCCAGCGGTCGTGAATGAAGACCTGGATTGTGACGAGCAGTGCAAGCACCACAATAAAACCGCCGCCGAGCGCATGCGCACCAAAGACAATCGGGCTCCAGGCGAAGTTGAGCACCAATTGAGCGCACCAGATACGGAAAGCCCGCCCTGTCCAGGCGCGGCAGTATGCCCGCCATCCCGCGACTGCGATCAGCACATAGATGAGCGTCCAGACGGGAGCGAACAGCCAGTTCGGAGGGGTTAGGGGCGGCTTTGCAAGCTCTTGATACCAGGGACCGGGCATGAACGAGTAGCCTATCAGCAAACCAATGCCTACGACGACAGTCAGGAAAACCAGCAAGGTGAAACCGTTTTTCATCGCGCGCCCTTTCTATATCGGATCAACGGCGCAAACCTGTGACCGTTCCCGAAAGGTAGTCTTTTCCATGGAAATACGGAAACCGGCCGGACCGCTAGGCCGGGAATCAAAAAGGGCGCCATCAGGCGCCCTTTCCCTATTCCGATAGTCCGCTTCGGCGTCAGCCGAGACGGTTGCGCTTGGCCAGCGTGCGCAGACGCAGGGCATTCAGCTTGATGAAGCCCGCAGCGTCCTTCTGGTCGTAGGCGCCATGGTCGTCCTCGAAGGTCACCAGTTCCTCGGCATAGAGCGAGTACGGCGACGCGCGGCCGGTGACGATGACGTTGCCCTTGTAGAGCTTCAGCTTGACCGTGCCGGTGACGAATTCCTGGCTCTTGTCGATCAGGGCCTGCAGCATCTCGCGCTCCGGCGAGAACCAGAAGCCGTTGTAGATCAGCTCGGCGTAGCGCGGCATCAGCTCGTCCTTGAGATGGCCGGCACCGCGGTCGACGGTGATCGATTCCATGGCCCGGTGGGCGGTCAGGAGGATCGTGCCGCCCGGCGTTTCGTAGATGCCGCGGCTCTTCATGCCGACGAAGCGGTTTTCGACCAGGTCGAGACGGCCAATGCCGTTGTCGCGGCCAAGGTCGTTCAGCTTGGCGAACAGGGTCGCGGGCGACTCTTTCTTGCCGTTTAGGGAGACCATGTCGCCCTTTTCAAAGCCGATCTCGATTTCAGTTACCACGTCCGGCGCCAGGGTCGGATCGACGGTGCGCTGGAAGACATAATCCGGTGCCTCGACATTCGGATCTTCCAGAACCTTCCCTTCGGAAGACGAGTGCAGCATGTTGGCGTCGACCGAGAACGGCGACTCGCCACGCTTGTCCTTGGCGACCGGGATCTGGTGCTTCTCGGCGAATTCGATCAGGTCGGTCCGGGACTTGAAGGTCCAGTCGCGCCAGGGAGCGATCACCTTGATGTCCGGGTTGAGCGCATAGGCCGACAGTTCGAAGCGGACCTGGTCGTTGCCCTTGCCGGTGGCGCCATGGGCAATGGCGTCGGCGCCGGTTTCCTCGGCGATCTCGATCAGGCGCTTGGAGATGAGCGGACGGGCGATCGACGTTCCGAGCAAGTAGACGCCTTCATAGACCGCATTGGCGCGGAACATCGGGAAGACGAAGTCCTTGATGAATTCCTCGCGCAGGTCATCGATGTAGATTTCCTTGATGCCGAGCATCTCGGCCTTCTTGCGCGCCGGCTCCAGTTCCTCGCCTTGACCGAGGTCAGCCGTGAAGGTGACGACTTCGCAGCCGTATTCGGTCTGCAGCCACTTCAGGATGATGGAGGTGTCGAGGCCGCCGGAATAGGCAAGCACGACCTTCTTGATGTCACCATGCGCCATGGGTCGAAAATCCGTTCGAGATCTTGTGTGATGGCCGCCCTGCAGCCGTTTGAAGTCCGGCGCAATTTAGCCGGTAAATGCCTGAACGCAAGAGGGAGAAAGGCTGGTTCCGTAAGCACCATTACGCAGATCGGCGCTGAGGCCTTCACGTGTGCCCCTTATGCCTTCACGCCGTAACTGCACAGGAACATGTCGATCGCGTCTTCGATGATCTTCTCTACTTCCTTGCGGGTGGAGAGCTGCTCGCCGAAGAGTTTTGGGTAAAAGCCGCGCGTCTTGATAAGACCGAGGAACTGTTCTGCGGCGACCCATGTATCGGTGATGTTCAACTTGCCCGCCGATACGGCGGCATCGAGAAAATTCTTCACCGGCCGGACCATGTCCATGCGGCGGTTCATGTTCTCGGCCGTCTCTGGATCGCGCAGGATCTCACCCATCATCATGCGCGCCATATTCATGGCGCACGGGTCAACGAGTATGTTACCTTGCGTCCAGCCAAGTCGGCGCAGCTCTTCCCGGATCGGAACGTTTGGATCGAAAGTGATCTGCATGGACGCCTGAAGCTGGTCGAACAGGCACTTGTTGATGGCCTTGAACAGGGCTTCCTTGCTGTCGAAGTGATTGTAAACGGTTCTCTTGGAAACCTGGGCGCGCTCGGAGATGCGGTCCATGCTGGCTCCGGCAAATCCACGTTCCTGAAACTCGGCGATCGCAGCTTCGATGATCTGCTTGTTTTTTATTTCCGTCTGCGACATCGCGTTTTTTGCCCCGGCACTCCTTGAAGTGCAGTTTGCCCGCCCTATGTAAACCGCGCAGTTTACTTTCCACGCTGGGCAAAGTATTTCTACACCTGATCGTTTACCCCTTCCAGCCAGTCTACACCAGCCAAGGGAGGCTAGCCAAGAATGTCAGTGACACTCACCCTGAACGGACAGTCCCGCACAATCGATGCCGAGCCAGACACACCATTGTTGTGGGCGCTCCGGGATGAGCTCGGGATGACCGGAACCAAGTTCGGCTGTGGCATCGCTCAATGCGGCGCCTGCACCGTGCACCTCGACGGAATGCCGATTCGCTCATGCCAGACACTCCTCGAGGACGTCGAAGGCGCCAACATCACGACCATCGAAGGCATCGACGGCAAGGCCGCCAAAGCCGTACAGGCCGCCTGGCAGGAGCTCAACGTTCCCCAATGCGGTTATTGCCAATCCGGCCAGATCCTTGCCGCCACCGCGCTGTTGGCTGAGACGCCGAAGCCGACGGACGAGGATATCGACGCAGCGATGGACGGCAACGTCTGCCGCTGTGCGACCTACGCCCGCATTCGCAAGGCCATTCACATCGCTGCCGAAAAGATGGAGGCCTGATCCATGCTGCATCTTCTCAACAAGCCGCTCGAAGCGGCGAAACCTTCCCGCCGTACCTTCCTCAAGATGTCTGCCGGGACACTCGGCGGCCTCCTTCTCGCGGCGAAGATGCCCGGAGCGGCCAAGGCTGCAGCTGAAAGCGACGAATTCGCGCAGCCGTTTGTCCATATCCGGCCGGACAACAAGGTTGTTGTCCTGATCAAGCATCTCGACAAGGGCCAGGGCACTGCCTCGGGTCTTGCAACATTGGTCGCCGAAGAACTCGACGCTGATCCGGCGCAGATAGAAACCGACTTTGCCCCGGCGAACGTTGAAGTCTACAAGAACCTTGCGTTCGGAATGCAGGGCACAGGTGGCTCAACCGCCATAGCCAATTCCTTCCTCCAGTACCGCACGGCAGGCGCTGCCGCAAAGGCGATGCTGGTGGCAGCCGCTGCGGAGGAATGGAACCTCCCGGCCGCAGAAATCACGGTCGCAAACGGCGTGGTCAGTCACACCTCCGGTCGCTCGGCAAGTTTCGGGGAATTGGCCGGCCGCGCGGCTTCCCAGGAGGTTCCTGCAGAACCCGCCCTCAAGTCACCTGCCGACTGGATCTACATCGGCAAGTCGTTTCCCCGCGTCGACGTTCCGGCCAAGACTTCCGGGGCTGTCGGCCTCTATGGCATGGATCATCAGGCTGAGAACATGCTGGTCGCGGTGCTTGCCCGGCCGCCGAAATTCGGTGCAACGCCGGTTTCCTTCGACGATGCCGAGGCACGCAAGGTCAAGGGTGTCGTGGACGTGGTTCAGGTCCCGAGCGGCGTCGCCGTGCTGGCAACCTCCACATGGCCCGCAATCAAGGCGCGCCAGCTACTGAGCGTCACCTGGGACGAGAGCAAGGCCGAACAACGCGGCACCGATGAGATGGCGGCCGAACTGACGGCAATGACCGCAACCGACGGATTGCCGATTCCAGGCAGTCATGGCGACACCGACGGTGCACTTGCCAACGCTGCCAAAGTGATCGAGGTCGACTACAGCTTCCCGTTCCTCGCCCACGCTCCGATGGAACCTTTGGACATTACCGTGCTCTTTGACGGTTCCAGCGCGACGTTCTGGACCGGAGCCCAGTTCCAGACCATCGACCAGATGGTCTCGGCATCTGTACTCGGCTTGACGCCGGACAAAATCGCCATCGAGACCACCTGGGCGGGCGGCTCCTTCGGCCGGCGTGCCCAGCCGGACAGCCACTACTTCGCTGAAGCTGCCCTCATCGCCAAGGCTCGCCTTGACGCTGGCCATGCAGCGCAGCCGATCAAGGTGGTCTGGACCCGGGAGGACGACATCAAGGGCGGCTACTACCGTCCGATGGTCGCCCACAAGGCCCGCATAGGCCTCGATGACAAGGGCAACCTGCTTGGCTGGCGTCATTCGGTTGCCTCGAAGTCGATCATGAAAGGCACGTCATTCGAATCCTTCATCGTAAAGGACGGTATCGACGCCACCTCGGTAGAGGGCATCGGCGAGCTGCCCTACGACGTACCGGCGTTCAAGGCGGAGCTGCACAACGCGGAAACGCCGGTGCCGGTCCTCTGGTGGCGTTCGGTCGGCCATACCCACACGGGCTATGTGGCAGAGACCATGATAGACCGCCTGGCAAAAGAAGCCGGTGAGGATCCGCTGCAGTACCGCCTCGACCGGGTGAAGAACCCGCGGCTGGCCGGTGTCCTCAAGCTCGCCGGGGAAAAAGCCGGCTGGGGCAAACCATTGCCGGAAGGCCGTTTCCGGGGCATTGCGGCCGTCGAATCCTTCCAATCCTATGTGGCGGAAGTCGCGGAAATCTCCTTCCGCGAGGACGGGACCGTAAAGGTCGAAAAGGTCATCTGCGCCGTCGATTGCGGCATTCCGATCAACCCGGACAACATCCGGGCGCAGATGGAAGGCGGCATCGGCTATGGTCTCGGCGCGATCCTGCGCAACGAAATCACCATGACCGATGGTGAAGTCGACCAGGAGAACTTCGACACCTACCTGCCGATCCGCATGACCGACATGCCGGAAATCGAGGTGCACATCGTACCGTCGGAAGAAGCGCCGACCGGTGCGGGTGAACCAGGAACCCCGCCCATCGGCCCGGCTGTCGCCAATGCGATCGCCGCTGCAAAGGGCGAGTGGATCACCGATCTGCCTCTGTCAAAGCACGGTCTTGCCTGAACAAGGCCCTGAACCGAAAAGAAAGGCCGCTCCAATTGGAGCGGCCTTTCTTGTTTGCCTTGTCAGATTTCAACCATTCAGGCGCTGGCAGAAATCGCCTCGCGGTCCTTCTTGCGCATGCGCTCGGAGGCAGACTTCAGCTGGCCACAGGCAGCGAAGATGTCGCGACCGCGCGGTGTACGGATCGGTGAGGCATAGCCGGCCCGGTTGACGATATCGGCGAATTCCTCGATCCGCTCCCAGTCGGAGCAGCCATATTGCGACCCGGGCCAGGGATTGAACGGGATCAGGTTGATCTTGGCCGGTATACCCTTCAGAAGGCGCACCAGTTCAAGCGCATCCGCATTGCTGTCGTTGATGTCCTTGAGCATCACATACTCGAAAGTAATGCGCTTGGCATTGGACAGCCCCGGATAATTCCGGCAAGCGTCGAGAAGCGCTTCGATGTTCCACTTCTTGTTGATCGGCACCAGTATGTCTCGATCTTCATCGCGCACCGCATGAAGGGAAATCGCCAGCATGCAGCCGATTTCGTCACCTGTCCGAAAGATTTCCGGAACAACGCCGGAAGTCGACAACGTGATCCGGCGCTTGGACAGCGACAGCCCGTCCCCATCGGAGGCGATCAGGAGTGCCTTCTTCACGTTCTCGAAATTGTAGAGCGGCTCGCCCATGCCCATCATGACGATATTGGTCACCAGGCGGCCTTCGCTCGGCACGATAGCGCCCTGAGGCGTGGAAGCATCCGGGAAGTCACCGAGACGCTCACGCGCCATGAGGATCTGCGAGAGGATCTCTTCTGCAGTCAGGTTCCGAACGAGCTTCTGTGTGCCCGTGTGGCAGAAGGTACAGGTGAGCGTGCAGCCGACCTGGGAGGAAACGCAGAGCGTTCCCCGGCCCTCTTCGGGAATATAGACAGTCTCGATCTCTACCGGGCGACCGGCACCGCGCGGCGGAAACCGGAACAGCCACTTGCGTGTGCCATCGACGGAGATCTGCTCATCGACAATCTCCGGACGGGCGATCGTAAAGGTCTCGGCAAGCTTGGCGCGTAGGTCCTTTGCGATATTCGTCATCTGCGCAAAGTCGGACACGCCGCGCACATAGAGCCAGTGCCAGAGCTGGGAGGCGCGCATGCGCCGTTGCTTTTCCGGGACCCCGATCTCGGCCATTGCGGCGGCCAGTTCCTCGCGGTTCAGGCCGATCAGCGTCGGCATGTCCTCGCCGGAAGTGGCTGCCGCCAGGGGAGCCACAATCGTTTGCGCATTCGGATTGTCGCGCGCGATGTCGAGCGTTGTTGCCATGATCCACGGTCCGTAAATTCTGTTCCGGGCCAAGAAAGGCCGCCTCGGAACGTCGCGTCTCTTTCTCCGGACCAATGGCTCGCGTCTACCAATCCATTGAGGATCGTCTGATCATCGCAGCCATCAAGTCAGGAAAGACCAGCCTCTCGCCGGTTCAACTCAAGGCGAGTGAAAACCACAGAATTGCGGAGAAATCAAGGTTCTGCCCCGCATGGGAGCCCTGCAAAAAGCAAAAGGGCCGGCAATTGCCGACCCTTTTTTCCTTAACCTGAATGCCCGATCAGCGGCACGCAGCACCGGCTGTATCGATTGCCGCAGTCACCCCGGACAGGGAGAACTTGTAGGTCGTTTTGGTTCCGCGGCTGGATTCGCCGTTGACCGTCATTTCGCGCCCGGCCTTCATGGCTGCGATCAACTGCTGCTCAGTGGCCGCATTCTCGACCCATGCGCCGTCGTTCTTGGTGAACAGGCTGAACACCTGGCCATCGACATCGACCTGTACGTTCGACCCGTCCTTCAACGGATAGCCGACCAGCAGGCTCGGCTCCGAAGAAACACCTTCGCTCGGCCGGGACGAGACGAAGAAGAACACGTCGCCGTGGTTCCGGTCGCCCGGGAGCATCTGGGTCGGTTTGGTCAATGCATAGCAAACCTTCCCGCTACCGCCCGCGTGCGAATAAGCGGCCCAGTCCTTATGCTGCTTCAGCAACGTCGGGGTCTGTGCGAAAGCCGCTGCACTCGTAAGAACAAGACCGGCGACGGCCATACCCAGCGTTTTTGCTTGCATCATCTCAACACCGTGTTTGCTTGCGAAAATCCTTCGCATTTCACTCAAATGCCACTTGGCATATAAACCTTGCTTTAAGGATAACTTAAAGCCGGTTACGAAAGGGTTGAAGCGTTTCGTTCAATCCCGATTTCTTGAAAATGCCGCGACTGGGTGCACGCTGGCCGGATAATTCGGGCGACAGTGTGGCACCGGCACTTTCCGTTTACCCAGAACCTGATAAAAGATCAGAATAACAAGGAGATCCTGTCCGGTGGGGCATCTGCAGTATTATTCCGGCCTGATCGTGAAGGTCGCGAAAGAGTCTGACAAGACCGCGTTTGCGGAGTTGTTCGACTATTTCGCCCCACGGCTGAAGGGGTATTTGATGCAGCAGGGAGCCGATGAGGGATCGGCCGAGGAAATCGCGCAGGAAGTCATGGTTACCCTGTGGCGCAAGGCCGCCCTCTTCGATCCGGAAAAATCATCCGCCAGCACATGGCTATACCGCATCGCCCGAAACCGGCGGATCGACCGGCTGCGCCGCCAGCGCACGGCCGAACTCGACCCCGAAGAACCGGCGCTTCGGCCTTCCGACGTGCCAGATGTGTCTGTCGAGATGGATGCCAGGAAACGGGACGAGCGCGTGCGCGCTGCCCTCGCCTCGCTTCCGGCCGAACAGCAAGAAGTGGTCAAGCTTGCCTTTTTCGCGGGCCTGTCCCACAGCGAAATTGCGGACCGGACCGGCATTGCGCTCGGGACTGTCAAATCCCGTATACGCCTTGCATTTGGGCGACTGCGCAAGGCCATCGAGGCCGACGAGGAAGTCGATGTTGACTGACGCCCGCCAGGGCGTCCGTCGATGATTACTTCGCCTGACCCGGGACAATCCGGCCGGTGCGGCTGACCGGCCCGCCGGAAACGTGTTTCGGGCGTTCGATGCTTGGGCCTCCGGCCGTCAGGGACCGATCGGCATATCTGCCCAGCGCGCGATGGCGATCGTAAAGAACGATAGCCCCTGCCATGGCCACGTTGATGCAGAACTTTGTCGGAATTTTCACGACATGGTCACAGCGGTTCAACATGGCCTGTGACAGCGAACCTCGCTCCGGGCCCAGAACGTAAGCCGCCTGCAGCGGATGGCCGAAACTCGGCAGATCGATCGCATCGTCGGTCAGTTCAATCCCGACGACCTGGCACCCGCGAGGCAGATCCATCGTCTCCACACTGTCCCAGGAAAACAGCGGCAAATGGCCAGGGCTCTTGGAAGTATCCGAGGCAGGCGCCCGTCGCAGGCTCTTGTCCGCGTCCACGGTGAAGAAGAAGTTGGCGCCGAAAGCATGAGCAGAGCGCATCAGGTTGCCGAGGTTCATCCTTTTGGACAGGCCCTCTGCCCCAACTGCAAAATACCCGCGCATGTACCGTCCTCTTCTTCTGCCTGATCAAAGTTGATCGTGTCGTTGCGGTCTTCTAACCGCCCTCAGTCCAGAACTTCAAGGACTTCACCGGCTGTACTTAGCCAATCAGGTCATATCCCCATGGGGAAGCACATGCTACCAACCTGCAGATTTCGCCCAGCACCAGATTGTGAGACACACGTTGAAAGCTTGCCTCTGCAAATCGCTCGGAGCCCCTGAAGACCTGGTCATAGAAGATCTGCCGGATCCGACCCCCGGTGCGGGAGAGGTGATGGTCAGGGTGAAGGCCTTCGCACTCAATTTCTTCGACACCCTGATCATCCGCGGGAAATACCAATTCCAACCGGAATTGCCCTTCTCGCCCAGCGCGGAATTCGCCGGCGTGGTCGAGGCAATCGGAGAAGGCGTCGAGCAGTTTGCCGCGGGCGACCGGGTTATGGGCTACGTCCGTTGGGGCGCGGCACGCGAACTGGTGGTCGCGACAGAGGATGACCTGGTCAAGTTGCCCGACGGAATTTCATTCGAGGATGCCGCCGGCCTTGCGGTGACCTATGGGACGACCCTTCATGCATTCCGCGATCGGGCGCATCTCGCAGAAGGCGAGAAGGTCGCCGTTCTCGGAGCGTCGGGTGGCGTCGGGCAGGCGGCCGTCGAAATCGCAACGCTTATGGGCGCGGACGTAATTGCTTGCGCTTCATCGGAAGAGAAGCTCGCCTTCGCGAGGGACCTCGGCGCCTGGAAAACGCTCGACTACTCGAAACAACCGCTCAAGGAGACGCTGAAAGAGCTGACAGCGCGGCAAGGCGTTGACGTCGTTTATGATCCGGTCGGCGGCGATCTGTCCGAGCAGGCTTTGCGGGCTACGGCCTGGAAAGGCCGCTTTCTGGTTGTCGGTTTTGCCGCCGGCGACATTCCGAAGATCCCCCTCAACATCATCATGCTGAAGGGATGCGACGTGCTAGGCGTTTTCTGGGGCGATGCGGTGGTTCGAGATCCCGAACAGCACAAGAAGAACATGCAGCAGCTGCTCCAATGGGTGGCCGAAGGCAAGCTAAAGCCGCACATTCATGCCATCTACCCGATGGAGAAGATCGCCAAAGCGCTCGGCGAGATCGCCGGTCGCAAGGTTCGTGGCAAGGTCATCCTGACGCCGTAAGCCGGCTTCGGTATCAGACCGAGAATTCGGCGATTACCGGTGCATGGTCGGACGGCTTTTCCCATCCGCGCGCGTCGCGCAACACGCGTGTGCCGCGGATGTTGCCGCCAAGCGGCTGTGACACCCAGACGTGGTCGAGGCGGCGCCCCTTGTCGGCGCCGGACCAGTCCTTGGCGCGGTAGCTCCACCACGTGTAGAGCTTCTCCTCGATCGGCGTGAACTGGCGCATTGCATCGATCCAGCCGCCTGCTTCACGAACTGTCTCGAACAATTCGCATTCCAGCGGCGTGTGGGAGACGACCTTCAGCAGCTTCTTGTGCGACCAGACATCGTGCTCATAGGGCGCGACGTTCAGGTCCCCTACCAGAACCGCCGGCTTGGCGGTTTCCTCACCGCGAAGCCAGTCCTTCATCTCTGCGAAGAAATCGAGCTTGTGACCGAACTTCGGATTGATCTCCCGATCCGGTTCATCGCCACCGGCCGGAACATAGAAGTTATGCAGCCGGAGCGAGCTGCCGTTGAACGGCACGTCGACAGCCAGATGCCGGCTGTCGCCCATGGTGCAGAACTCGCGTTTCTCGACGTTGGAAAGCGGCAGGCGGGAGACGGTCGCCACACCATGGTAGCCCTTCTGACCATTGATTTCGATGTGTTCGTACCCGGCCTTGCGCAAAGGATTGAACGGGAAATTTGCGTCGGGACACTTCGTTTCCTGCAGGCACAGCACGTCCGGCTGCACCTCTTCCAGGAACCGCTCGACAATCGGCATGCGCAGGCGCACGGAGTTGATGTTCCATGTCGCAATCGTCAGACGGTCTGTCATGGGAATCCTTGGCGGGCTGATCGGTAACTCGGCTCTTCATAGGAAGATTCCCCCCGCCCTGCCAGATTTTATTTCCTCACCGCCGTCCGACATCGCCGACGCGGACAAGAGCGACCTGCGTCATCAAGGGACCAAGGATTTCAAACACGACGGTCGATCCGATCGTCACGGTCATGATCGCGTCCCGCCATTGCGGCATGGCATCGGACGCAATCAGCGCCATGCCCAAGGCAACGCCCGCCTGTGGCATCAACGTCAGCCCGACCCAGCGTTGCTCGATGGCAGGCATGCCGCACGCTTTCCCCCCCACCCATCCGCCGATCAGCCGGCCGACAAACCGCAGTCCGATATATCCAAGGCCCAAAAGCCCAAGGTCGAGGAGAGATTCCATCTGGAGTTGGCTACCGGCCAGGAAGAAAAACAACGTCATGAACGGCCATTCGACATGTTCGATTTCGTGAAATGCCCGCACATGGTGCTGCGCGAAGTTCGCAAGCACGCAGCCACAGACCATGCCAGCCAGAAGGAAAGACACTTCCAGCCAGATGGCGAGACCTGCAACCAGAAAAACGACGCCAAGTGCCTCGGCCTGTGTCGGGTCTCCCGGGCGAAGCCGCCCGGTCAGATAGGCCGCCGGAAAGCCGACCACCGCCCCGAGCAATGCCGCACCAAGGATTTCGCGTGCAGCAAAAATGAACTGTCCCTCACCCATCATCCCGGCGAGGCTTTGGGCCCAGACGAGGCCGAGGGCGAAAACGATCAACCCCCAGGCGTCGTCGACAGCCACGATGCCCGTCAGCACAGACGTGAAATGGCCTTTCGCACCGGTCTGCCGGATCACATCCTGGGTGGCGGCAGGGTCGGTAGCCGTCGCAATTGCCGCAAGCACAAGCGCCGGACCGAGGGCCACTCCGAGAATAAAGAGGCCCGATGCTACAACCGCGCAAGTCACTGCGACGACAACGAGCGAAACGATGATGATCGTCCGGCCGCTGTTGACCAGGGTCAGCCGTGACATCTTTCCGCCAAGCAGGAAAGCAACCATACTGAGTGCAAGGACGGACATGAGCTCATAAAGTTCAGACAGGCCACTTGGCAGGACATCGAACCCGGACGGTCCGGCCGCCACCCCGCACAGGATCAACAATGTGACGCGAGGCAATCTCGTCCTATGGCCCACCTCGTCGGCGGCCATTCCGACAAGCAGAAGCAGCCCCAGGCTTACAAGTGTGACGGCATGATCCATGACACAGAGCTTCGCGACAATTCCTCGCCGGGCCTTGATCTCTCGCAACGCTGCTCCAGTTTTCCAATGACTGTCCACACTCGATCACGCATTCGCGATCTCCATGTTTCGTTAGGAAATCTGCTCCATTTTGACCGCCATGGTTTGCACCTTCTTAACTATTGGGGACCTGTCGTGATTGAACGTCTCGCACAGCTATGTGTCCTGGCCGGGGCCTTGGCCCTGAGCGCCTGTTCTCTTTATGATTTTCCAGACCCGACGCCCGAGGACTACGCGATTCACGGCATCGATGTTTCCAAGTATCAGGGCGACATCGACTGGAATGCAGCAAAACGCGGCGGGGTGGAGTTCGCGTGGATCAAGGCGACAGAAGGCGGAGATCATTCCGACGAACGTTTCCTCGACAACTGGTTCGGGGCAAAGGCGGCAGGCGTTCCACGCGGCGCCTACCATTTCTACTACTTCTGCCGCCCGGTTGCCGAACAGGTAGACTGGGTACAGAAGAATGTTCCACGCGATCCGACTGCGCTTCCGCTGGTGCTCGATATGGAATGGAACGCCCATTCCAAAAACTGCCGCCTTCGTCCGCCCCGCGAGGAAATTCTCCGGGACATGAAATACTTCCTGGACGAGATCGAAAAATATTATGGCAAGCGGCCGGTGATCTATTCCTCTGTCGACTTCCACAGAGACCGGCTTGTCCGCGCCTTCAAGGACGAACAATTCTGGCTGCGATCGGTCGCAAGTTATCCGAACCGGATCTACACCGACCGCGACGACTGGTTCTTCTGGCAATACACGGCCGAGGGACGCATTCCCGGCATCGACGGCAATGTCGACCGGAATGTCTTCTACGGCAGCAAGTCCGAGTTCCAGAAATGGCTGAAGGGTGAGCTGAAGAGATAGATCGCTGCAGCGGTTCAGACAGGGCTGCTCGCCCACAAAGCTGAACTGCTTGCTGATCGGAGAATGGCTAACGGATCTTGATCTGGTGGGCGAACGTCTTGCCGTCGCTGACGGTGAGCTGTTCAAAACCCATCAAGCGGCAGAAATCCAGAAAGTTGTACTCGTGGGGCTCGTTCACCTGCGCGAAGAGGGGAGTGGCGCGCGCCATGGAGGTCAATGACGCCAGAAGCGCCCGCATGCGGAAAAGCGTGTCGTAGCGGCCCTCACCGCTGGCAACGATGATCATCTTCTCCAGCTGCTCGCCCTTGGCGAACAGGTGATATCCCGGCTGATAGGCTTGCTGTGCCTGCTGTGCCGCCAGCCCGACGACAAAGGCGGCACGCGAGGACTCGCTGGCATCGGGGGCAAGCGGCACGTCGGAGACATAGACCTCCTGCGACTGCGGCTGAGGATAGTAATAGCCTGCGTGGAGATCGGTGGCCCCAGACGCGTGGAGGAGGCCATTCCACAGCCCTACCGACAGCATAGCGACCGCCAGCGCCCTCGAAGATCTCTTCCCTGAATTTCCCATTTGAAGCTCGCCCCTTCCCCGTTTGCCAGAGACTGGAGGGCGAGGGACGATCAATCAAGGAAATTGTCCAAAGTCAGTTGCCGGCCGCTACCGTTTGGGACTTTGGCCCCGCCATCACCAGAGACCAGAAAACCTTGTGCTTGGCCTGCGAGGAATAGGCGGTCGCCAGGCCCATCCGAGTTGCGGAGGAATCCAGCATGACGGCATTGTGCTTGGGGCTTTCCCTCCACCCGGAGAAAGCTTCGGCGAGTGTACGATAACCGCCGCTAACATTTTCCACGGCATGGGCATTCGGCTCACCTATGGACGCCATGCGCGTGGTCAGCTGCTGCGCTGCACCAAGCGATGCCTTGACCGAGCCCTCGGCGGCCATCGCCTTGGCCTGCGATCTTGCGATCGCGGTAAGCGCCGGATCGACGACGACGGCCCCAAGGCCGTTATTGACCCGGTACTGGGAAATCATTTGCGCGGCAGTCGCCTGATCGACCGACGCATCCACCCGCGCCATGCTCTGATAGAAAGCGGGGGTTTCAGGTTCAGAGACGCATCCCGCAAGTAGAACAGAAGACGCAAGAAGCGAGGCGAGCACAAACGCGCGCTGGACCCTCCTGTTACCCGATGTCAGACCGGAAACAACCCCATTCGAAAGCCCCATTGCATGTCCCCTTTTTGCCGCATCTTCCGGCGACGCAAATCATGGCGCCAACTGGTGATCGCAGATAGCAGCAAAAATTGGGCATCTCCGCTCATTTCCAACGGAGAGCCCATCGCATATCCGGCACGCAAAAAAACCCAACCCGCGGATGCGGGTTGGGCCAGTGTAGGCTGCTCATTATTTTATGAGCTCCTGGGAGCAGGGATCGCTCAGCGCTTGGAAGCGTTGAGCACGTCTTCGAAAGTTCTCAGGCCGGTCGTCGGTGCATTGACCAGCACGGACATGTTGCCCGGTGCATGCTGGTTCTTCCACATCTTGGTGTGGGCCTTCGGGATCTGGTCCCACGGGAACACTTCCGACATGTAGGGGTCGATGCGGCGCTCGATCATCAGCTTGTTGGCCGACGAGGCCTGCTTGAGGTGAGCGAAATGCGAGCCCTGAAGCCGCTTCTGGTGCATCCACATGTAGCGGACGTCGAAGGTGCAATTGAACCCGGAAGTACCGGCGCAGATGACGACCATGCCGCCCTTCTTGCAGACCAGCGTGGAGACCGGGAAGGTCGCTTCACCCGGGTGCTCGAACACGATGTCTACGTTGTTGCCCTTGCCGGTGATGTCCCAGATCGCCTTGCCGAACTTGCGCGCCTCGGCAAACCACTCCTTGTACTCAGGCGTGTTGACCTTCGGCAGCTGTCCCCAGCAATTGAAGTCCTTGCGGTTGATCACACCCTTGGCGCCGAGGCCCATGACGAAATCACGCTTGTCTTCATCGGAAATGACGCCGATGGCGTTGGCGCCAGCCGTGTTGATCAGCTGGATCGCGTAGGAACCGAGACCGCCCGAAGCGCCCCAGACCAGCACGTTCTGGCCCGGCTTCAGCTCGTGCGGATGATGGCCGAACAGCATGCGGTATGCGGTTGCCAGCGTCAGTGTGTAGCAGGCGCTTTCTTCCCAGGTCAGGTGCTTCGGCCGCGGCATCAGCTGCTGAGCCTGGACACGGGTGAACTGCGCAAAGGAACCGTCCGGTGTCTCGTAGCCCCAGATGCGCTGGGTCGGCGAGAACATCGGGTCTCCGCCGTTGCACTCCTCGTCGTCGCCATCATCCTGATTACAATGGATGACGACCTCGTCGCCTACCTTCCAGCGCTTCACCTTGTCGCCAACAGCCCAGACAATGCCGGACGCATCAGATCCGGCGATATGATAGTCGGCACCATGGCCGTCAAACGGGCTGATCGGCTCGCCGAGGCCCGCCCAGATGCCGTTGTAGTTGACGCCTGCTGCCATCACGAGAACGAGCACTTCGTTGCTGTCGAGTTCCCATGTCGGAACGACTTCGAGCTGCATTGCCTGCTCGGGGGGACCGTGACGCTCGCGACGAATCGCCCACGCGTACATGTTTTTCGGAACATGACCGAGCGGCGGAATTTCACCAAGCTCATAGAGATCTTTCATCGGAGCGGTCTCCGCGGTCTGGTTGTCGTTGGCTTCTGCGGTCGCAGTTGTCATCAAGTCCTCCCTTGGGCCGATCCTCCTTTGCGATGCGCTTTGCCAAGTGCTTGTTACTGCATTGCAAAAGGCAAAACCCGCCAATCGGCTACATTTGCGCAACTATCGTTCGATTTAAGAGCCATATCTATACGACTATTGCTTAACTTGCGTTTTTGGCCAAGTAGCTTTTTGCATTGCATATAAAAAGGCTTTTCACGCCTTGCAGAAAACGGCATGGTTTCCGTTAAAGGAAACTCACGGCTCACGGAACCGCGACTCTCGTCGCATTCCCGGGCTTCCTGAGGAGGAGAGAACTGATGACGACGCCGGAAAAGCCAGCGGCAGAACGGGACCGTCCGTGGATCTTCCGCACTTACGCGGGTCATTCCACGGCCTCGGAGTCGAACAAGCTTTACCGGACCAACCTGGCCAAGGGTCAGACCGGTCTATCCGTCGCGTTCGACCTTCCCACCCAGACCGGCTACGACCCGGATGATCTCCTCTCGCGAGGTGAGGTCGGCAAGGTCGGCGTTCCGGTTTCCAACCTTGGCGACATGCGCGCGTTGTTCCACGAGATCCCGCTTGAGCGGATGAACACGTCCATGACGATCAACGCCACCGCTCCCTGGCTGCTGTCGCTTTACATCGCAGCCGCCGACGAACAGGGCGCGGACCGCAAGCTGCTCTCCGGCACGACCCAGAACGACATCATCAAGGAATACCTATCGCGCGGGACCTATGTCTTCCCGCCGGCCCCGTCCCTGGCCCTGACCACAGATGTGATTGCCTGGACATACTCCAACATGCCCAAGTGGAACCCGATGAACGTCTGCTCCTATCATCTGCAGGAAGCAGGCGCGACGCCGGTTCAGGAACTCTCCTTCGCCCTCGCCACGGCGGTTGCCATCCTGGACAGCATGAAGGCGAGCGGCGCAATCCCGGAAGCCGATTTCCCGAAGGCCGTCGGCCGCATCTCCTTCTTCGTCAACGCCGGCATGCGCTTCGTCACAGAACTCTGCAAGATGCGTGCATTCACTGAGCTGTGGGATGAAATCTGCCGCGAACGCTACGGAGTCGAGGAAGAAAAGTACCGCCGCTTCCGCTACGGCGTTCAGGTCAACTCCCTGGGCCTGACCGAGCAGCAGCCGGAGAACAACGTCTATCGCATCCTGATCGAGATGCTGGCAGTGGTCCTGTCCAAGAACGCCCGCGCCCGCGCTGTTCAGCTACCCGCGTGGAACGAGGCCCTCGGTCTGCCGCGTCCGTTCGACCAACAGTGGTCGCTCCGGATGCAGCAGATCGTCGCTTATGAAACCGATCTTCTGGAGTATGCCGACATTTTCGACGGTTCCTCGGAAATCACCCGCAAGGTGGAAGCCCTCAAGGAAGAAGCCCGCGAAGAGCTCGCCCGCATCGACGATATGGGCGGCGCCGTTGCCGCAGTCGAATCCAGCTACATGAAGCGCAAGCTGGTGGAAGCCAACTCCGCACGCCTTGCCGCCATCGAGGCGGGCGACCAGATCGTTGTCGGCGTCAACAAGTGGACGGAGACCGAACCGTCCCCGCTGGCCTCTGGTGAAGACGGCGGCATCCTGACGGTTCCCGAACATGTCGAAGGCGAAGCCATCGCGAAGATCAAGGCCTGGCGCGACCAGCGCGACCAGAAGACCGTCGATGCCGCCATCGCGGAGCTGAAGCAGGCCGCCAGCGAAGGCCGCAACATCATGGAACCCTCGATCGCGGCCGCCAAGGCTGGAGTCACCACCGGCGAGTGGGGCCGCACCTTGCGTGAAGTTTTCGGCGAGTACCGCGCCCCGACCGGGGTCGGCCAGGCCGCGCGCGACGATGCCGGTGACCTGACAGCCGTACGTCAGGATGTCGAGGCCGTCTCCGCCAAACTGGGCCGCCGCCTCAAGTTCCTTGTCGGCAAGCCCGGCCTGGACGGTCACTCCAACGGCGCCGAGCAGATCGCCGTACGCGCTCGCGATTGCGGCATGGAAGTTGTTTATGAAGGCATCCGCCTGACCCCGGCCCAGATCGCCAATGCAGCCGTCGAGGAAGACGTCCACGTCATCGGTCTGTCGATCCTCTCCGGTTCACATCTGGCGCTGGTGCGGGATGTCATGGACCGTCTCCGGGCCTCCGGCGTCGATGACATCCCCGTTGTCGTCGGCGGCATCATACCTGAAGAGGACGCCACGGCCCTGAAAGCCATGGGCGTTGCGGCGGTCTACACGCCGAAGGACTTCCAGCTCACCGACATCATGGCCGACGTGGTCCGGATCGTCGCATCCGGCGCAGAAAAGGCGGCGTAGGGGCCGACACATTTCACCAGAGTCGGCGCAGCCCCGGACTTGATCCGGGGCCAGCGGCAATTCTAATGTCCCGGATCATGTCCGGGACAGCAAGCAACATTTCCGGACAAACAGCATCAGCGGGAGCGAACCGTGACCAAAACCAACGCGGGCAATTTCTTCGAGGACTTCTATGTCGGGCAGGTGATCCGTCACGCCACGCCGCGCACAGTCACGACCGGCGACGTCGCCCTCTACACCGCCCTCTACGGTTCCCGCTTCGCGGTCCAGTCTTCCGACGATTTCGCCAACGCACTCGGCTATGACCGCGCACCGGTCGACGACCTGCTGACCTTCCACATCGTCTTCGGCAAGACCGTTCCGGACATTTCCCTGAACGCCGTTGCCAACCTCGGCTACGCAGGTGGCCGTTTCCTCGCCCCTGTCTATCCGGGCGACACGCTCTCTGCGGTCTCCGAGGTCATCGGCAAGAAGGAAAACTCCAACGGCAAGACCGGCGTCGTCTATGTCCGCTCGACAGGCTACACCGCCGACGGCACGGAAGTGCTGGACTATGTCCGCTGGGTGATGGTCAACAAACGCGACGCAGACAATCCGCCGCCCGAGCCGGTCGTCCCGGAACTGCCCGCTGCCATTGACCCACAGGCGCTCGGCAATGCCGTGCCGCTGCTCGACACGGCAAACTGGGACGAGGACCTTGCCGGATCCACCTTCCGCTTCGGCGACTATGCCAAGGGCGAGAAGATCGACCATGTCGACGGCATGACCGTCGAGGAAGCCGAGCACCAGATCGCGACACGTCTCTACCAGAACACCGCCAAGGTGCACTTCAACCAGCACACCGAAGGTCAGGGCCGCTTCGGCAAGCGCCTGATCTACGGTGGCCATGTGATTTCACTGGCACGCGGCCTGTCCTTCAACGGCCTCGGCAACGCCTTCCATATCGCAGGAATCAACGGCGGACGCCATGTCGCGCCGCTTTTCTCGGGCGACACGGTCTATGCCTGGTCAGAAGTGCTCGATACGGCGGAGATCGACGGCCGCACCGACGTCGGCGCCCTGCGCCTGCGTCTCGTTGCCACCAAGAACAAGCCCTGCGCCGATTTCCCGCTGCACAACGCGGACGGCAAATATGACGACGGTGTCATCCTCGACTTCGACTATTGGGCCTTGATGCCGAAGTAACAGCCGGGAGGGGTTTGAAACGCCCGCTTGGATGATTGTCCCGGTCCCAACAGGCAAAGCCTCATGCTGAGGAGGCGCCCAAGCGCCGTCTCGAAGCATAGGCGGCACATTCTGAACAGTTTGCCCATCCTTCGAGACACGCCTTTCCAAGGCGCTCCTCAGGATGAGGCAGTGCTTGGGCCCGCCCTTCCCTCACCGCTTCGCCAATGGATGCGCGCTTTCGACCAGGTCCCGCAGGCGCTCATCCAGAACATGGGTGTAAATCTGCGTCGTCGAGATGTCTGCGTGGCCGAGAAGCTGTTGGACAACGCGCAGGTCCGCTCCATTCTGAAGGAGGTGCGACGCAAAGGCGTGACGCAGAACGTGCGGAGAAATCTTCCGGTGATCGATTCCCACGTTTGAGGCAAGCGCCTTCAGGTCCCGGGCGAAGGCCTGTCGGGTAAAATGGCCGCTTTCCCCGTGAGACGGGAAAAGCCATGGACTGGCCGCATAGGCCCCTTCGGCCGCGCGCAAGCCGACATAGTCCTTCATAGCTGCCTGAGCGGCTCTCGATAGCGGAACCAGCCGCTCCTTTCCCCCTTTGCCCTTGATCTCGATAAGCCGGGCGTCGCGCCGCGCCGCTGTCACAGGCAGGGCAACAAGCTCCGAGACACGTAGGCCCGTAGCATAGAGTACTTCGAGCAGCGTATAGAGCCGGTGGGCACGAAGCCGCGCAGCCCCGCTCTTGTGGTCCTTGGCCGTTTCAGACTGTGCCGCACCGATCAGGCTATCCACGTCTTCTATACTGAGGACCTTGGGCAGGCTCTGCCGTTTCTTCGGTGAAGAGAGAGTTCGCGTCGGGTCGTCTCCGCGCGCGCCCTCTGCATAGAGAAACTTGAAATACTGCTTGAGGGCGGAGAGCCGCCGAGCCTGGGACGACGCGGCGAATCCCCTTGCTGTCAGATCGCCCATGTAGCTTGAGACGTCATCCGCTGAGGCCTTTGCAACCTGGGTCCGGCCAAGAAAATCCGAGAAGTCCTCAAGATCGCGCCGGTAGCTCTGCAACGTGTTCTCTGCAGCTCCCCTCTCGGCGGCGATCATCTCCAGAAACGTCTCGATCGAATGGTCTGACGCCAAGGCTCTAGCGGCCGAAGCCGTCCTTCTTGATGCGAATGGTGATCTCGCGCTCGCTCGGCTCCACCATATTGGCGAGCGCATAGACAGCGCCATAGCCGATGCCGCCTAGGACGATCAAAGCAAGGATCAGTCTCGTCAGGGTTGGCACGGCGAATGGGCTCCGGTCACGAATCAGCTCGAACCAGTTTTCCCCGGTCAGAGCGGGCTGGCAAGCCGCACAGGTCCGTGCAATTTCGGGAATGGAATCCGCTGGCCAGCTTTCTTTTCAAACTGCGGCTTTCTTTTTGGGTGAATGTGCTAAAAAGCCGCCATGAAGCAACTTAGCGACCCTGGTCCGGCGCCCGCGCCTGACGCCAATGAAGGCACCGCAGAAAAAGCACTTGCCAGCCGGGAGGAGCGCCTTGTCGCGGCCCTCGGCGATCGCTCGATCGTTCTCGTAGGCATCATGGGATGCGGGAAGTCCACCGTTGGCCGGCGTCTTGCCCACAAGCTTGGCCTCAATTTCGTCGACGCTGACACCGAGATCGAACGCGCAGCGAATATGTCCATCGCCGAAATCTTCGCGGCCCATGGCGAGCCTTATTTTCGCAGTGGAGAGGAGCGCGTGATCGCTCGCCTGCTCAAGGAAGGCCCCCAAGTGCTGGCGACCGGCGGCGGCGCCTTCATGAGCGGTGCGACCCGCGACGCGATCGAAGAGTGCGGGATTTCGGTTTGGCTCAAAGCCGATTTTGACACGGTCATGGCAAGGGTTCGCAAGAAGGCGACCAGACCCCTGCTGCAAAATCCGGATCCCGAAGGCACCATGAAAGAGCTCATGGCAAAACGGCACCCGGTCTATTCAAAGGCAAATCTGACCGTCCACTCCCGCGAAGTACCGCATGAAGTGGTCATGCAAGAAATCATCGACGCCCTGGAAGGCTGGCTTGAATTGCCACCGCCAGACACCATCTCGGGCCCCAAGGATACCTGAAGAGACTCCATGACCGACACGCTTGCCAATGCTGACAGTGAGACCCCGAACCACCAGACCGTCAGGGTCGATCTCGGGAGACGCAGCTATGACATCGTGATCGGGCGCGACGTTCTGGAAACCGCCGGCATCCGAATTGCGGCCCTGAAACCTGGCGCCCGGGCAGCTATCATCACCGATGAAACCGTTGGCAAGCTGCATCTCGATCGCTTTCGCGACATTCTGAACGCCGCTGGGATTCAGAGCGTGGCGCTGACGATACCTGCAGGAGAAGCCTCCAAACGCTTCGAGATGTTCGAACGGCTCTGCGACGAGGTATTGGCCGCACGCATGGAACGCGGCGACATCGTGCTCGCGCTCGGCGGCGGCGTTGTCGGCGACCTGTCCGGTTTCGTGGCTGCCTCGGTTCGCCGCGGCATGAGCTTCATCCAGGTGCCGACGACACTTCTTGCCCAGGTAGACAGCTCGGTCGGCGGCAAGACCGGCATCAACTCGCGCCATGGCAAGAACCTGATTGGCGCCTTTTACCAGCCCGATCTGGTGCTCTGCGACACCTCCATACTCGATACGCTGCCGTTGCGCGATTTCCGTGCCGGCTACGCAGAAGTCGCGAAATATGGCCTGCTTGGAGACGCGGACTTCTTCTCCTGGCTCGAAAGCAACTGGAAGGCTGTCTTTGCCGGCGGGACGGAACGTGACGAGGCTGTGGCGCGGTCCTGCCAGGCCAAGGCGGACGTTGTGGCAGAGGACGAGCAGGAAGCAGGTCGGCGCGCACTCCTGAATCTCGGCCACACCTTCGGCCATGCACTGGAGTCGGCAGTCGCCTATGAGACCGAACGCCTGGTGCATGGTGAGGGCGTCGCCATCGGCATGATGCTGGCCCATGAATTCTCGCGCCGCCTGGACCTGCTACCGCAGGAAGGCGTCGACCGGGTCGAACACCACCTTCTGGATGTCGGCCTTCCGACAAAGATCTCCGACATTCCCGGCCAGATGCCGCCAGCGGAAACGCTGATGGACATCATCGCACAGGACAAGAAGGTAAGTCGGGGAAACCTTACCTTCATCCTGACGCGGGGAATTGGTAGTGCCTTCGTCGAAAAAGGCGTCGACCCCATTCTGGTCCGTGACTTTCTTACGGAGAAACTTGCCTCATGAGCGCTACAACTCTCTGGCTGGCGATCACTGCGATCCTGATCCTACTGTTCCTGTCCGGCTTCTTCTCCGGCTCGGAAACCGCTTTGACGGCAGCCTCGCGCGCGCGCATGCACCAGATGGAAAAGGGTGGAAACAGACGTGCCGCGCTCGTCTCGGCGCTGATTGCCGCGCGCGAACGCCTGATCGGCGCCCTTTTGCTCGGCAACAACCTCGTCAACATCCTGGCATCGTCACTCGCAACCAGCGTGTTCCTGACACTCTTCGGGGAGGCCGGCGTCGCCATCGCGACGCTGGTCATGACCGCACTGGTCCTGATTTTCGCGGAAGTTCTTCCCAAGACCTGGGCGATTTCCAATCCGGAGCGATTTGCCCTGGCTGTTGCGCCGATCGTCCGCACGGTCGTGGCTGTCTTCGGCCCGATCGTCATCGGTGTGGAAGTGATCGTCCGCCTCATGCTGCGTCTGGTCGGAGTCAATGTCGACGACGACACCAGCGTGCTGTCGGCCCACGAAGAACTGCGCGGCGCGGTCGATCTGCAGCATAAGGAAGGCGGCCTCATCAAGGCCGACAAGGACCGCATCGGGGGACTGCTCGACCTCGTGGAACTCGAGGTCTCGGACGTAATGATCCATCGCACCAACATGGTCGCGCTCAACGCGGATGACGACTTGCCAAAGCTGGTCGACGCCGCTCTAGCCTCGCCCTACACCCGCCTGCCCCTGTGGCGTGGCGAGACGGACAACTTCGTCGGCATCCTTCACGCGAAGGACCTTCTGCGCGCACTGCATGCTGCTGGCGGCGACAGCGAGAAGATCGATATCAACCAGATCATCTCCTCGCCCTGGTTCGTGCCGGATACGACAACGCTTCAGGACCAGCTCAATGCCTTCTTGAAGAACAAGTCCCATATCGCACTCGTTGTCGACGAGTACGGTGAGGTCATGGGCCTTGTGACACTTGAAGACATTCTGGAAGAAATCGTCGGAGAGATTGCGGACGAGCACGACGTCGAGCTGGAAGGCGTTAAGCCCCAGGCAGACGGCTCGGTGATCGTGGACGGCTCCGTTCCGATTCGCGACCTGAACCGTGCGACCGAGTGGTCACTGCCTGACGACGAAGCCACAACCATTGCAGGCCTCGTCATTCACGAAGCGCGAATGATCCCGGAAGAGCGCCAGATTTTCACCTTCCACGGCTTTCGCTTCACCGTTCTGCGCCGTGAACGCAACCGCATTACGCGGCTACGCATCATGCCGCTCGGGCAGCAAAAGGCGGCACAGCAGCCTGCGCTCGCGCAACCAGTTCAGGCACAAAACCAGACTGTGCAGTCCACGAAGGCCAGCCAAGCGACCTGAGTTCAGGAGGCGTCGGAAACCCTGGCGGCACGAGGATCCGGCTCATCAGGTGACCGGATCTCCAGGGCAAGTGCATGCACACCGGCCGCCAGCTCGTCGGCGAGAAGGTCATTGATTGCCCGGTGACGATTAACGCGGCTCATGCCGGCAAACGCCTCTGAAACGATACGGACGCGAAAATGCGTTTCTCCGCCCTCGCGCCAGCCGCCATGGCCCCTGTGCTTTTCGGATTCGTCGATGACGTCGAGCGAAACAGGCGCAAATGCCTGGGTCAGCTTCGAGTGAATGGTGTCCTTGGTGCTCATAGCCCTTTATTGGGGCCTGCATGATCGTCCGTCAATCGGCTTGAGCCGCAATCGGGACGTTCCATATATAACCCGTGACAGAAGCACCCACGGCAAGACCAAACATGTCTCACAAAGCGCGCAAGACCCACTGGCAGAACGCCTGGGCTGAGAAGAACAGCACCAACGTTAGTTGGTACGAGGAGACACCGTCCGTTTCGCTTGACCTGATCAACCGCCACACTGGGTGCGAGGAACCTTCCATCGTCGACATCGGCGGCGGCGCGTCTTTTTTGATCGACCGGCTCATGGAACGGCGCCATGGGCACATGGCGGTACTCGACATCTCGGGCGCGGCCCTCGAAGTCTCCAAGACCCGCCTCGGAGACAAGGCAGAGGCAGTTGAATGGATCGTCAGCGATGTCCTCGACTGGGATCCTTCCATGACGTTCGATGTCTGGCATGACCGGGCTGCATTCCACTTTCTGACCGCACCGGAAGACCAGGCCCGCTACGCCGCCGTCGTTCACAAGGCATTGAAACCCGGCGGCCTCCTGGTGATCGGCACATTTGCCATTGGCGGGCCTGAAAAATGCTCCGGTCTGGCGGTGCGGCAACATGATGCACATAGCCTTGCCGAGGTATTCGGGCCCGGCTTCGCCTTACTGGAAACAAGGGATCATCTCCACCCGACACCATTCGGGACGATCCAGAAGTTTTCCTTCTCGGCGTTTCATCGCTCCGCCGAAAGGTGATATGATCCGCCTCTTGAGTCTGACAACGCCGGGGTTTTCTTTCTGCCGCGCCAACCCGAACCCCGCACCACGGCAACAAGTGTTTGAATGAAACTGGATTCGAAGATCTTCGACAGCATTCGCGTCAAACCCGACAAGGATCGGGTCGATGAAGACTTGCATCCCGCCTGCGAACACCCGGGCTGCGACCGGCCGGGCGTCCACCGCGCCCCAAAGGGCCGCAACCGTGAAGGGCAGTATTTCCGTTTCTGCGTCGACCACGTACGCGAGTACAACAAGTCGTACAACTATTTCACCGGCATGGGCGACGACGACGTGCGCAGCTATCAGAAGGACTCCCTCACCGGGCATCGACCAACCTGGAAAATGGGCGTCAACCGGCAGGCCGCCGACGGTCCTGACGGATACGACCCGCGCGCCCATATGCGAGCCAACGCGCAACGCCGCCACGCCTCGACCCATCAACCACGTCAGAGAAAGCTTCTCGCTCTTGAAAAGCGATCGCTGGATGTGCTCAATCTAGGGCACAATGCCCGTGGTGATGAGATCAAGGCGCGCTATAAAGAACTTGTGAAATTGAATCATCCGGACGCCAACGGCGGCGATCGCTCCAGTGAAGACCGTCTACGCGAGATTATTCAGGCGTATAATGTCCTGAAGAAAGCCGGATTTTGTTAGCTCCTGAATGAGCTCCGACCTCGCCCGTGCATCCGCAGGGGCCCTTCCCAAACACCCGACCCGGCCAAGCCGAGGCAGCGGAGGACCGATGACTGAAATGACGAGCGCGGCTGCGAGCATGCCGGATACCGAAATCTCCGTTGAGGAAGTCTTCGGCTTCAAGAGCGATCTCAAGGTACCCGCTTTCTCGGCCCCGTCCGAGCATGTGCCGGAAACCGATCCGGATTACCTGTTTGACCGCGCGACCACGCTGGCGATCCTGGCAGGCTTCGCACATAACCGCCGCGTCATGGTCACGGGCTACCACGGCACGGGCAAGTCGACCCATATCGAACAGGTCGCAGCGCGCCTCAACTGGCCCTGTATCCGTATCAACCTGGACAGCCACGTTTCCCGTATCGACCTTGTCGGCAAGGACGCCATCGTTCTGAAAGACGGCAAGCAGATCACCGAATTCCGTGATGGCATCCTGCCCTGGGCCTACCAGCACAACGTGGCTCTGGTCTTTGACGAATACGACGCCGGCCGTCCGGACGTGATGTTTGTCATCCAGCGTATTCTGGAGTCCTCGGGACGCCTGACGCTGCTCGACCAGTCACGCGTGATCCGTCCTCACCCGGCCTTCCGCCTGTTCGCGACGGCAAACACGGTCGGCCTGGGCGACACCTCCGGTCTCTATCATGGCACACAGCAGATCAACCAGGCGCAGATGGATCGCTGGTCAATCGTCACCACGCTGAACTATCTGCCCCATGACAACGAAGTCGACATCGTTTTGTCCAAGGCAAAGCACTACCAGAACGCCGAAGGCCGCGCGATCGTCTCCAAGATGGTACGCCTTGCGGACATGACCCGTAACGCCTTCATCAACGGCGATCTGTCGACCGTCATGAGCCCGCGTACGGTCATCACCTGGGCCGAAAACGCCAACATCTTCGGCGACGTCGGTTTTGCGTTCCGCCTGACCTTCCTGAACAAGTGCGACGACATGGAGCAGGCGCTGGTCGCCGAGTTCTACCAGCGTTGTTTCGGCGAGGAACTTCCCGAGTCCTCCGTCAACGTCGTGATGAGCTGAGGACAGAATGTCTGGGCCGGGTAGCAACTCAAATCCGGGCGCCAAGTCCGCACCACCGAACGAGCCGTTCAAGCAGTCCGTGACCGGAACGATCCGGGCGATTGCCGGAGAGCCCGAGCTTGAGGTCATCTTTTCGGGTGACCGGCCCGGATTGTCCGGGGCGACCGCTCGCCTGCCGGAGCCATCGCGCAAGCTGACCAAGGCAGAGATCGCGGTCACGCGCGGCCTTGGCGATTCCATGGCACTGAAGCTTGCCTGCCACGACCCGAAGATCCACGCTCGCAAGGCACCAAACGGAGCGGATGCGCGCGCAATCTACGAAGCCGTGGAGCAGGCCCGCTGTGACGCGGTCGGTTCACTGCGCATGGAAGGCGTTCTCAGCAACATCAATGCAATGCTGGACGACCGCTACAAGAAGGCAAATGCCCCGGAAATCGTCAGCCGCGAGGAAGCTCCGCTGCACGATGCGGTAGCCCTCATGGTCCGTGAACGTCTGACCGGCGCCCCGCCCCCGCCAAGCGCGACCAAACTCGTCGACATGTGGCGTGGCTGGATCGAGGACAAGGCAGGACTGGATCTCGACCGCCTCGTGAGCCGCGTCGAAGATCAGGACGCCTTTGCCAGCCAGATTCACAAACTGCTGGCTGCTCTCGACATGGCGGATGACATCAGCGATCGGGATCACGATGAAGATCCGGACCAGAGCGAGGACGACGGCAACAACGACGAGTCCGAGACCGGCGGCGAGAGCGAAGAAGACACCGGAGAGCAGGAAGGCGCTCCGCAGGACATGGAAATGTCCGGCGAAGAACAGGACGCCGGGGAGCAGGAAGCGGCCGACAGCGAAATGGACGATTTCGCCGAAGACGATATGGCCGACGCTGCGGAGGATGCCGGCGAGAGCGACCGTCAGGATCACCCATTGTCCAACCGCCCGCCGCTTTCGGACTACAAGGTGTTCAGCACCCAGTTTGATGAGATCGTGACCGCCGAGGATCTCTGCGACATTGCCGAGCTGGACCGCCTGCGCGGTTTCCTCGACAAGCAGCTGACGAACCTTCAAGGCGCCGTCGCGCGGCTGGCCAACCGATTGCAGCGCAAGCTGATGGCCCAGCAGAACCGCTCCTGGGACTTCGATCTGGAAGAAGGAATTCTGGACACGGCTCGCCTGACGCGTGCGATTACCGATCCCATGTCTCCGCTTGCCTTCAAACAGGAACAGGACACGAAGTTCCGCGACACGGTCGTCACCCTGCTGATCGATAATTCCGGCTCCATGCGCGGCCGCCCGATCACGGTTGCCGCGACCTGCGCCGACATTCTGGCCCGCACGCTCGAGCGGTGCGGCGTGAAGGTCGAGATCCTCGGCTTCACAACCAAGGCCTGGAAGGGCGGACAATCCCGCGAGGCATGGCTCGCCGAAGGCAAGCCGGCAACGCCGGGCCGCCTCAACGATCTGCGCCATATCATCTACAAGTCAGCCGATGCACCCTGGCGCCGCGCGCGCCGCAATCTCGGCCTGATGATGCGCGAAGGCCTGCTCAAGGAAAACATCGACGGAGAGGCACTGACCTGGGCTCACGAGCGCCTGCTCGGACGACCAGAGCAGCGCCGTATCCTGATGATGATCTCGGACGGCGCGCCGGTCGACGATTGCACCTTGTCGGTGAACCCGGGCAACTACCTGGAACGGCACCTGCGCCATGTCATCGAGGAAATCGAGAACCGTTCTCCGGTTGAGTTGATCGCCATCGGCATCGGCCATGACGTGACCCGCTACTATCGCCGCGCGGTCACCATCGTTGACGCCGAAGAATTGGCCGGTGCCATGACAGACCAGCTTGCCGACCTCTTCGATGACGAGGCCCAGCAGGCGGCATTGACCCGCGGGCGTGGCCGCAAGCGCTCAGCCTCGGGACGGCGCTGATGAGCGTGGGCGGCACAAGAGGCTTGCGGCGAGATCGCTTCCTGTCCGCCGTCGCCGCATCCATCTGCGTTATCGTCGGCTCCACGGCCATCCCAGCGTTGGCAGCCAAGGCGCTTCTGACCGATGCCGAAGCGGTTGCGGTCAAGACAAAACCGATCGAAAGATTTCAGATCGGCCGGGACCTCCGCACGTTTGGGCCGCTGACCTTTCTCGGCGGACTGGAACTGTTGTCGACGAATCGGGACGTGGGAGGGCTTTCCGCTTTGCTGAGCCTTGAGGCCGGCGGAGAAATCCTTGCAGTGACTGACAACGGACTGTGGTTCGCAGCCAGCGTGGAACAGAACGACGACGGCGTCCCCACCGGCATTGCTGATGCCCGCTTGGCCCCACTGCTCGATACAAAAGGAAAACCGCTCCGGGACGGCTGGCGCCACGACACTGAAGCCCTTGCAATCGATCGCGACAGCATTCTCGTCTCCGCGGAACAGTACAACGGCATTTTCCGATTCCCATGGCCGCTTGTCACTGGCACCGAGCGGATGATCGAGGAGCTCGAGGTTTCCGAAGACATCAAGTCCCTGCGAGGAAGCAAGGGTCTGGAAGCCATGGCGATAGCTCCGGCCGGATCGCCGCTGGCAGGAACCCTTCTGGCCATTGCAGAGCGCGGAGCAGAGGGCGACGTCAACATCCCGGGATTCCTGCTGAAGGATGGCAGGCAAGACACCTTCACGGTCGTCCGTAGTGACCGCTACGACGTGACCGACGCAGCCTTCCTGTCACGAGGAGATCTATTGATCCTCGAACGACGCTTCAATCTGCGCGACCTCGTCGGCATGCGCCTGCGAAGATTCAAGGCTGAGAACATCACGCCTGGGGCGATGCTGACCGGAGACGTGCTCATGGAGGCCGACTACGGCTATCAGATCGACAACATGGAGGGCGTCGCCATCCATGAGGGACAGAACGGCGAAACCATCCTCACGCTTCTGTCGGACAACAACCGGTCGATCCTCCAGCGGACATTGCTGCTAAGGTTCAAACTGGACGACGAATAGCCCTCAAAAGCCTGAGATGGATATAATGGACGTTATCAATTATCCGCTCATCTTCAGCGTTGCGATCGTTGCCCTGGCAAGTCCCGGACCTGCGACACTCGCAATTGCGGGAACATCAATGGCATCGGGCCGGAAGTACGGAATGGTGCTTGCGAGCGGCGTCCTCTGCGGATCACTGACCTGGTCTATCACCGCGGCACTCGGCCTTGGAACGCTCATGCTGCACAACGCATGGATCCTTGAAACCGTTCGTTATGTCGGAGCAGGCTATCTGCTGTTCATGGGTTTCAAGGCGGCAAAGGCGACGTTGTTTCCAACTGATAAGCAGGTCAGCCCCATTCAGGTTGGCTCGCTTGCAGCTGCTTTTCGGAAGGGGTACGCACTGCACCTCACCAACCCGAAAGCCATCCTGTTTTTCGGATCGCTCTATTCGATCGGCGTTCCCGCGAACTCAACCTTCGCCGAGCTCGTCCCGGTCATCACAATGATTGGCATGATGAGCACCACGGTCTTTCTCGGCTACGGCTGGCTCTTTGCGGTCCCCGCTCTGCGCAGGGGGTACTCGAGACTATATCGCGTGTTCAACGGGCTCTTCGCGGCTGTCTTCGGAGCCGTCGGCCTTCGCCTCCTGACAGCGCGTCTGACCTGACAACAAAAAAGGCGCCGATGGGCGCCTTTTTTCATTTTGTCTTCTTGAGCGCCTCTTGGCCCTCAGGCAGCGGCGTTTTCCGAGGTCGGCCTAAGGAACGTCAGGACGATCCGATATGGCGCAAGCAGCGCGACGGCGACCAGAATTTTCACCGCAAAGTCACCGAGCGCCCAAGAGACCCAGCGGGGGGACTCAACGGCAAAGACACCGAACAGCGGCGCGACCTCGACGGAAAACTCGTCATGAAAACCGAGGCTTGACGAGAATACGGCCGCAAAGGCCAGCGAGAAGAACAGGACCGTGTCGACGATCGACCCGAGCAGCGACGAAACGATCGGGGCTTTCCACCACGTCGCACGGCGCAAGCGATCGAACACTGACACGTCAAGAAGCTGCGCCACCAGGAACGCCGCGCCAGATGCAATCGCTATGCGCGGCGTGGCCAGCCAGATCGACAGGACAACGGCAACCAAGAAACCGACAACCACGACGATACGGGCCGCCGACGGTCCGAAGCGGCGGTTGGTCAGGTCCGTGACCAGGAAAGCGGCCGGATAGGTGAAGGCCCCCCATGTCAGAATGTCGGCGAGATTGATCGCACCGAGCATTCCTTCGACCGGGAACTGCACCAGGAAATTGGAGGCCACAACGACAGTCGCCATCGCGAGGACCGCGATGGCGAACTTGGCCACGGAGAAACTCCGGGAATTCAGCATGTCTTCAACCCTTTGGGAGGGTATCAGGCAGCAGCGGCTTCAGCCTGCTGACGCTTGATGCTTGCCTTGATCTGGCGAGCCTTCTGGGACAGACCGTCGTCAGAAGCCTTCATCAGGTACGCATCAAGACCACCACGGTGCTCGACGGAACGCAGAGCATGTGCGCTGATACGCAGCTGGAAGGTTTCGCCCAGGGTTTCGCTCATCAGAGAAACCACGCACAGGTTCGGCAGGAACCGGCGACGGGTCTTGTTGTTGGCGTGCGAGACGTTGTTACCCGTCATCACGTCCTTGCCGGAGAGTTCGCAACGGCGTGCCATTGTTATCACCTTTTTACTTCTGGCCGGCCAACGAATGCGGGCTCGGCAGTTGCAACCGGAAGGGAGCGGACCTGGGCCCGACTACGGCATCTCCGGCTTTTGTACGGAAAAAGTTGGCCTGCTATACTGACCGAGCGCGCCATCGTCAAGGCTTCAAAACGCACGGAATGCGATTCAGTGTGTTTGCTGCACGCCCATATGCTACGTTAACCGCTGAGTTACCATAAGTCGAAGACAATTGCGGCAGCTCGGCAAGTGATTTGCGTAGCAGATTCTCTCGTTGGGCAGGTAGCCGGTTTCCGGCAGCGCGGGGGCGCAGCATCGTCATCAGATCCGGTGACGCGGAGGTTTTAAACGTGTCTGGTTCAAAGAAGTTTCTGCAGTTCCTGATCCTGCCGTTCCTGGCTGGCCTCGTCGCAGCACAACCGGCCGAGGCAAAGAAAAGCAGCATTGGCGGCCTGTATAACATTTCTGTCGCCGGCTTCACGGTCGGGCGCGGCAGCCTGTCACTCATCCTGCAGGGCAACGCCTATTCTGCAAAGGTCGGCCTTGAGCCCGCGGGCATCGGTACGCTTCTGACAACCGGTAAAGGCGGCGCCGAGGCCTCTGGATGGCTGGTCGGTTCGAAAGTCGTACCCTCCAACTACCAGATGGCGTCACATGCCGCCAATCGTGACTTCTTCGTCGCGCTCAAGCAGGGATCGGGGCACATCCGGAACATGGAAGTGACCCCCCAGTTCAAGCCGAACAAGGAACGCATCCAGGTTACCGGCAAGCATCGCCAGAACGCCATGGACCCCTTGAGCGCTGCCCTCATGCCGGTTCGCTCGGCCTCGAACGCACTAGGACCCGAAGCCTGCAAGCGCAAGCTGCCGATTTTCGACGGCTGGACGCGCTTCGACGTCAAGCTGTCCTATGAGGGCACCCGGGAAGTCTCCGGACGTGGTTACGATGGCAAGGTTGTCGTTTGCAAGGCCAAGTGGGTTCCTGTTGCGGGCCATCGTCCCTCCAAGGACAGCGTCAAGTATATGGCGCAGGCGAATATGGAAACCTGGCTGGCCCCGATGGGGCGCGACGACGTTCTGATCCCCTATCGCATCTCGATCGACACCAAATCCGGGCGTCTTGTTGTTGAAGCCTCGAAGCTGAAAATCGACGGAAGCGGCAGCGACAGCGCGGCCCGTTAACCTTTAGCCGCATGGTTTCACTTGCGGCGCGGCTCTTGCGCCGCCACATTTCTCTTGCTAGAGCCCATGCAAACGGCAGGCGAGCCGCCGCGAAACCCTGCCCAGACCCAAATTCCGACCGGCCGCCTTCAATCGGGAATGCACCGGCTGCGGCCTGTTCCAGGTATACGAGTACATGCACAGCTATTTGGAATTCGAAAAACCCGTCGCTGACATCGAAGGCAAGATCCAGGAACTGCGCGCACTTGCGGCAGATGGTGAAGCGGTCAATGTCGAGGACGAGATCCAGCGCCTTCAGGTGAAGTCCTCGCAGACCCTGAAGGATCTGTATTCCAAGCTGACGCCGTGGCAGAAGACCATGGTGGCGCGTCACCCGGACCGCCCTCATGCAGCTGACTATATCGCTGGCCTGATCGAGGACTTCACACCCCTGGCAGGCGACCGCAAGTTTGCCGAAGACCACGCTCTGATCGCCGGCCTGGGCCGTTTCCGCGGTCAGTCCGTCGCCGTTCTTGCACAGGAAAAGGGATCGGACACCCAATCCCGCCTGAAGCACAATTTCGGCATGGCCCGTCCTGAAGGCTACCGCAAGGCGGTCCGCATCATGGAAATGGCCGAACGGTTCGAAATCCCGGTTATTTCTCTTGTCGACACGGCCGGCGCCTATCCGGGCGTTGGCGCTGAAGAGCGCGGCCAGGCCGAAGCCATCGCCCGCTCCACCGACATGGGCCTCGGCCTCGGCGCGCCAAGCATTTCTCTTGTGATCGGCGAAGGAGGCTCGGGCGGTGCGATCGCCATTGCCACGGCCAACAAGGTGCTGATGCTGGAGCACGCCATCTATTCTGTGATCTCGCCGGAAGGCGCAGCCTCCATTTTGTGGCGTGACAGCGCCCGCGCCCAGGATGCCGCCACCAACATGAAGATCACGGCCCAGGATCTCCTGCAGCTTGGTGTCATTGACGGCATTGTCGAAGAACCGGTTGGCGGTGCCCATCGCGCCCGCGAAACAGTGATCGACCGCGCAGGCAACTCGATCGAGGCCGCTCTGAAGGATCTGGAAGGCAAGAGCGCGGATGAGTTGCGCAAGCACCGCCGCGAAAAATTCCTGGCGATTGGTCGCACCCTTTCCTGATTCGATAACACTCCGATTTTCACAAAACTGTGTGCGGGGATGTCCACTGGGCATCCCCGTTTGCCGTTGTTTGGCCAGAATCCTCATTCAATGACGTTGGGAATTGATCAATCATGTGCAGGCTCCGGATCATTTCACTGCCCGGACGCACTACAGGTTGGTGGAATGTTGCTGATCGAAGTAACCTCACATCAACCATAAATGGCTACGACTTGAACACTCAGGGCCAGCTCCGCCCCATCCGGCGGACAAGGTTCGGGTTGTACGGATGAGCTTGAGTTTGGGACCTCGACATGGCCGCTTGGCGTTTCTCGCGACATAAACTGGGCAAGATCGGTGGAGTCATCCTGATGGCCGGCGTTCTTGTCGGTTGTCAGGCAGATGAACTCGGCTATGGCCCCAAGGCCCAGCGCCCCGTCTCGAGCGATATCAAGCGGCGAATGACCGATCTCAACATGAGCTCGACCTCCCCGATCCTGATCCGGATCTTCAAAGAGGAGAATACGCTCGAGGTCTGGAAGGAAAAGCGGAACGGCCGTTTTGCGCTGCTCGACGAATTCGAGATCTGCAAGTGGTCCGGTGAGCTTGGCCCGAAGTTCAAGGAAGGCGACCGTCAGGCACCTGAAGGCTTTTACGAAATCACGCCTGGGCTGATGAACCCGAACTCGAACTACCACCTGGCGTTCAACCTCGGCTACCCGAATTCCTACGACCGCTCCCACGGACGCACCGGGTCTCACCTGATGGTCCATGGCGCCTGCTCCTCGCGCGGTTGCTATGCCATGACCGATCAGCAGGTTCAGGATATCTACGCCCTCGCCCGCGACAGCTTCAAGGGTGGCCAACGCTCGTTTCAGGTCCAGGCTTACCCCTTCAAGATGACTCCCGAGAACATGGCCAAGCATCGCAACAGCGAGCACATGGACTTCTGGCGCATGCTGAAGACCGGTTACGACCACTTCGAACTGACGCAGGTACCACCGAAGGTTTCCGTGTGCGAAAAGAAATATGTCTTTGACGCGACGCCGGTAATCGAAGGTGTTCCCTTCAAGGCATCTGCGAAATGCCCGGATTACCAGGTTTCTCCGCGCCTCCAGCAACTGGTCGCCAAGAAGCAGAGCCAGGATGAGGAAAAGTTCCAGCAGATCGTCGCCAAGCTCGACGCTCGTGAAGAGCGTCAGAAACGCTGGGAAGACACCCAGACGAAGGTCGCTTCCGCTCTCGGCAGCGGCGAAGAAGCCGTCGAAGCAGCCGCTCCCTCCGACGAGAGTGAAGTCGTGACTGCATCGACCGAAGCAGCGGCCGGTGCCATCGCGCCACGGCCCGGAACGACCGTCGAAACTGCATTCGCCCCGAAAAAGCCAGACACCGGCACGGCCGGGTCCTTCTTCAGCCGCTGGGTGCCCTTCGGGGCAAAGGCCGCTGACGAAACACCCTCGCCGGAAGTCGGCGAGATCGCCACTGAGATTGTACCTGCCGCCAAGCCCTGATCGGCGGGCGATCCTTGACCAGACTTCAACACCAAATCAGGCCCAGATCGCCATCCTGAGGCCCTTGCCGTCACGCGTGTAGTCTTGCGGAAATGCCTCCGCCTTGCCTTGGAGAATTCGCTCGGCGATGAGGCAATTGGCAGCCGCATCCAGAAAGTCGTCCCGTCCTGCTCCCCTTGGCAGCGACTGGTTCAGGAACGCAGCGTCCAGACCGCAGGCAGTCAGCAGGTCCCCGCGCTGATCCAGCCCCGGACCGTTCGCGCGGCTTTTCACCTTCTTCGGCAGGCTCATATGCGCCTCGCCGTTCAGCCTCCAGAACGCCAGCTCCGGGTGCACCTCATAGACACGATCCTCCAGATCCGGCGTCATCAGGGCATCGATCTCACGAATCTTCGGGAACAGGTAGTAGCACTGCTTGGAGACCTTCCTGGGCGGATCGGACGTCTCCTGCGCCACGCGGCAGGACTCGCGGTAATCTTCTTCATAAACGGCAGCGCGTGAAGGAACCGCGAAGACTGACGACTGGCGTTGACCCAGATGCTTTCGTGCTGCCTTTTCCGCGCCACGGCCATCGCGGCCGATCCGGTCAGGGAGCCCGATCGGCATATCGACGGCAATGATGTCGAACCGGGGCGTGTGAGCCAGGATATCGGCAAACCGGCTGAAGACGGATACCGCGGTGGATTGCGGACTGCCGATCGGCTTGGATACGACAACCCACCCGGCCCTGCAGCCGTCGACACCGGCGACCCGCTTTGCGCAGCCGTCAGCCACGCCCGACTGTTTCCAGCACCCTGCGGCTGGAAACCAGCGACATCGGGCGTCCAAGCGCGACCTGTTCCTCGGCAAAGAGCAGCTCATCGGCGCCCTTCTTGACGCTGCGGGCAACCATCTCGAAGGTCGACCCGGCAGCCCGCACCAGCGCATCCTCGTCGGACATTCCATCCAGAAGACGGGCGAGGAACAGGCCTGCCATCAGGTCTCCCGTTCCGTGCGGCGGGTTCTGCACGGCAGCGTGCTCGGCGGCTATCGCCCGTTTCGGGGTAACTAGAAGATTGGCTATCGAATTGCGGCGCAGAGCCGGGGACGACGTCACCAGAACCCGCTCCGCACCAAGCGAGCGCGCCGCAGACAGTGCCTTGAGCTCGGTGCTCACGTCACGGCCAGTCAACCAGCCAAGTTCGAAACCATTCGGAGTGACCACATCGGCAAGCGGAACGAGAACATCACGGATCGCTTCGGCCGTCGACTTCGGCACATAGAGCCCGCTGCGGTCGCTGTCGAGATGGTCACCCATCACCGGATCGCAGACATAAAGTGTTTCCGGAGACGCTTTCTTCACCGCCTTGATCAGGCGGGCGATGGGTTCCGCCTGTTCGGCGGCGCCAAGGTAGCCGGTAACGATGCCACCGATCTCCGACAACTTCGGCGAGCCGATCAGGTCATCGGCAATTGCCGAGAATTCGGCAGCCGGTGCCGTGATGCGCGTTCCCTTGCCATGACCCGGATGCCAGGGCAGCAGGACCGTCGGCAGGAACCAGACAGGGAAGCCGAGGCGCTCCAGGGTGAAGACCAGTCCGCGGCCACTGATGCCGCCGCGCACGACCTGGGAAGTGATCACCAGAATGGCCGGCTTCGCGGCATCTTCTTGACCAGGCATCGGAGTCATCAGACGTCTTTCTCAGGTGATGTCGGCAGAACCCGACTGGGCGGAGCCTTGTCCATAGCGGTTTTCGATATAATCGAGGACCATCTTCTTGAACTCGTCGGCTATTCCCTCACCGCGCAGGGTTGTCACCTTCTCGCCGTCAACAAAGACGGGCGCAGCGGGCGTTTCACCCGTACCCGGAAGAGAAATGCCGATGTCCGCGTGCTTGGATTCACCCGGACCATTCACAATGCAGCCCATGACCGCCACGTTGAGGCTTTCGACACCTGGATATTGCTCGCGCCAGACCGGCATGGAAACCCGGATATGGTCCTGGATATCGCTGGCAAGTTCCTGGAAGACGGTAGACGTCGTACGTCCGCAGCCCGGACATGCCGCAACCACCGGCACGAAGGCGCGAAAGCCCATGACCTGAAGCAGTTCCTGCGCCACTTGAACCTCGCGCGTCCGGTCACCTCCCGGTTCCGGGGTCAGAGAAACGCGGATCGTGTCGCCGATACCCTGCTGCAGCAGGATGCCCATTGAGGCCGCCGAGGACACGATGCCCTTGGTGCCCATGCCCGCTTCGGTCAGACCGAGATGAAGCGCATAATCGCAGCGCCGCGCCAGGTCCGCATAAACCGCGATCAGATCCTGCACCTGGCTGACCTTTGCCGACAGGATGATCTTGTCGCGGCCCATGCCCAGTGCCTCGGCGCGCTCGGCCGACAGAAGCCCCGACTGGATGATGGCCTCGCGCATGACGGCAGCCGCCGAGACCGGGTTGGCGCTGGCGGAGTTCTCATCCATCAGCTTGGTCAGAAGTTCCTGGTCCAGCGAACCCCAATTGACGCCGATGCGCACGGCCTTGTCGTGCTTCATGGCAAGTTCGATGATCTGAGAGAACTGGGTGTCGCGCTTGGCCTTGAAGCCGACATTGCCCGGATTGATCCGGTATTTGTCGAGCGCAGCCGCGCAATCGGGATAGTCAGTCAGAAGCTTGTGGCCGATGTAATGGAAATCGCCGACCAGGGGCACGTCGATACCGATGCGCAAAAGCCGTTCCTTGATGCGGGGCACCTGCGCCGCTGCCTCCGGCCGGTCGACCGTGATGCGCACGATCTCGGAGCCCGCGCGGGCAAGGGCCGCCACCTGTGCGACGGTTGCATCTGCATCGGCAGTATCGGTGTTGGTCATCGACTGCACGACAATGGGTGCGTCACCGCCAACCGTTACATTGCCAACCTTCACCGGAACGGATTTGCGGCGGGGCATCTGCTTCGCGAAGTTGTCGATCATGGGGCTTTGTCGTCTCGCTGCCGTTCTGGACCAAGTAGGGGCCGCTTCATGCGCCTGCAAGTATTACCGCCTGATTAGTGTGCCTTTGTGAAAAGGGCAATGGCACGCGCCCTGATCGGCCGAACATTCGGACGGCTGCGCCGTGGACAACACAGCCATTGCGGGTATCGGCACCCTGCATGCACTTGACGCATATGTCGTTCCCGGCTCTGCTGATCGTAATTTTTGCCAAGTCCGCAAGCCGACTACGGAGCATCACTTGTTCAAACGCATCTTCGTCGACGCTTTCTCCCTAGTGTTCTGGAATCGACATCAAGCCCTGAGAGTTGTCGGCGCTTGGTTCACAGTCGAGTTAACGCTGACATTGATTCTAACCTTTGCTAGCGACGGCAGGACCGAACAACTGTGGAACTGGTCGGTTGAAGGCAGTGATAGCACGCTTCAAACACAGGTTTTCGAAGGATTAATTTGGGTTCTAGCGCTCGTGTCATCTGCATCTATTGCGGTGGCGTGGAACAGATTTGCGTTTCTTGGCGAAGAAATCCCTGCAATCCACCTTCGTTTCAGAAAGCTCGAGCTGAAGTACTTAATAGTATCAAACCTAATTTTCGCGTTATCCATTGCGGCTCCAGCGGCCATCTACGCACTAAACACTTTAACGAAGGCGACAACTGCGCTTCCTCTCATAGCCATGGGACTACTATCGGTAGCTGCCATGGCCTCATTGACTGTCACCATTCCATTTGCGTTGAGACTGGGATTGATGCTGCCCGGACTTTCGATTGGTCACAATACCGGAGTCTCGCAGGCAAACAGGCTGGGGCAAGGTCTTGCATGGCCTATCTTCTTAGCGTGCATTTGCATGCTTCTGCCCTTCACGATCATTGAATTGATCCTGGACTTCTTAATCGGCTTTTTCGACGGGTTCCTGCCTCCGATATTGCAAATCAGCGCATACGCACTGTCATTAGCATTTAATTTCGCGTCAACTGTTCTTCTGGCCTCAGTCTTCGCTGCGGGTTACCGGCTCGCAATGGAAATTGCCGACGCAGAAACGGGGCACGTGCCTTCAAACTCAGATTAAGGTTATTACCTTCAATCAATTGAGTGCAAACATGGGAGGTGCCTCTTGTTTTTCACATTGCTGGAACGCGCCGTAGCCTTGGCACTGGCCAACAAGAGCACCCTGTTCAGAACCGGATGGGCCTATATCCTTTTCCTCGCGGCAATCAATCTAGCGATTGGATCCACCCTCGTCGGGGGAAACGGCTTCTCGACCGTGTCCTACATGACAGAACCGGTCGCAACGCCGGACGAGGGTGGCTTGAGGCTGCTCGCTGTCCTTGCCAACTTGTTGGTCGGCTTTTCCATCGCCATTGCCTACGCCCGCCGGATCCTGATCGACGCTCGCGACTTTCCGCTCGTGCTCTCGAGACGCACGTTCAGGGTCATCTACAAATCCATCCTGCTCTTCATCATCGGCATTCTGGCGCTCATCCCGCTGTTTTTCATAGCGGGCATCATCGGAATGTTCACCGGCGGCCTCGGTCTCGTACTTCTGTTCGCAGCACCCTTCATATCGCTGATGGTCGTGCAGAAATTCTCCGTCATCCTGCCGGCAACTGCGGTCGATGACCCCCTGACGCTGCGCGAAAGCTGGCGCGCGACCAGCGGCCTCGGCTGGCCAATGGCCTTTTCCGCACTTGTCATGAGCCTCCTGACCGCCTGCCTGATCGGCATCTGGTACCTGCTTCTTCTCGGCGCGGGCTCCCTGACCTTAGGCGAACCGGCGCTTGAACAGATCCGTTCTGCCCTGTTCCCGATGGGTGCGATGCTACTCAGCGTCTGGGGCTTTGCCAGCCTGCACGCCACCTTCTACGGCCTTATCCGCGAGCGCTTCGCCGCAAGGCTTGGGCTGAGCCGAGACGTTTATAGCCGTGCCGACCGTAGCCGTGAGGCTGCCCGGACCAAGGCTAGACAGGCGATCGCGGGCGCCAACCGCATCAACCGAACGTAAAGCATCAATGACGCGGCGGTAGCGAATCCCTTACCTTGCAGACATTATGATTGCCTGCAGATTTGAAGGTATTTTCGAGGGTGGGATGATTTCTTCTCTACTGGACCGGACCCTGGCACTGACATTCCTGAACCTCGGCACCCTGCTCCGTGTCGGCTGGCCGTTCCTTGCCGCTCTTGTGGCACTGGATCTCTATATTGGCGTCAAGCTCTTCGACACCCGTGATTTCATGACCCTGAGCTATCTTTCCGGAGCGCCTGCTCCGTCCATCGATGAGGACGGACTCGTTCTGCTCGCGATCTTCGCCAATGTCTCAAGCGGCTTCATCATCGCTACGGCCTACCTGCGGACGCTGCTTGCCGGTGCTCCGGTCTTCTCGCTCAACCTTCTGATTGGCAGTCTCGCCGTCTTCATGAAGTTCGTCACTCTTGGCTTCATCGGCCTGATTGCCGCGGGCATCGGCACCGCGGTCACCTTCATATTGTTCAGTATTCTGCTCAATCTTATGCCTGACGCGATGATCGGCAACGACATGGATGCCTTCGGCTACAGCCTCGGCCTTACTATATTTGTCGGGTCGGCCTTCCTGACGCTCCTTCTCGCGCAGCGCTTCGCACTCGTGCTGCCCGCGGCCGCCATCGGCGACCCGCTGACCTACCGGGAGTCCTGGCACGCAACCAGAGGCCTTGGCGCGAGTTTCAGCATGACGGGCCTGCTCATGTGCCTGATCGCAGTTGTCTTTCTCGCCATATTGGGCGGGCTGATCTACGGCATCGTCTCCTTCGAAATCTCGCAGCTTTCAAAGCAACTCCTCGTCGTCACGCTGGCGCCCCTCGGGACGCTCGTCATCATCGTCTGGATCTTCGCCAGCCTGCATGCAGCCCAATATCATTTCGTCCGCGAGAACTATGCAGCGCGCCTTGAATTTGGGCACGACGAGCGCGAGCTGGATGAGCTCGCAAACGGCTGACTGACCGAATCCCCCTAAGCACATTTCAAAGCCGAACAACGGATTTTGACGCATTGCCGCGAATGCCTTGTTGCAGTGCAGCCAAACATCGTGAAAAGTCTGCCAACGATATTTCTCGGGAGGCATCGAAATGCTGAAGAACAAAACCGCCGTCGTTACCGGCTCCACCTCGGGCATCGGACTGGCATGCGCGCGCGCTCTTGCAGAGCAGGGTGCAAACGTCGTCATCAATGGCCTCGGCAATGCCGATGAGATCGAGGCGACACGCTCTGCCATCGAAAAGGACTTCGGCGTCCGCTGCATCTACTCGGCGGCAAACATGCTGAAGCCGGAAGAAATCGCCAAGATGGTCGAGAGCGCGGAGAACGAACTCGGCTCGGTCGACGTCTTGGTCAACAACGCCGGCATCCAGCATGTTTCCCCGGTCGACGAGTTCCCGATCGACAAGTGGGACGCCATCATCGCCATCAACCTGTCCTCCGCCTTCCACTCCATCCGGGCCGCTCTGCCCGGCATGAAGAAGCGCGGCTGGGGCCGGATCATCAACACCGCCTCGGCGCACGCACTCGTCGCCTCGCCCTACAAGTCCGCATATGTCGCAGCCAAGCACGGCATCGCCGGCCTGACCAAGACCGTGGCACTGGAAGTCGCAGAGCAGGGCATCACCGTAAACGCCATCTGCCCGGCTTATGTCTGGACGCCTCTGGTGGAAAAGCAGATCCCGGACACGGCGAAGGCCCGCGGCATCACCGAGGAGGAAGTCATCCGCGATGTCCTCCTGAAGGCACAGCCGACCAAGAAATTCGTGACCGTCGAACAGGTTGCCGGTTTTGCCGTGTTCCTGTGCACCGACCATGCCTCCTCGATCACCGGATCCGTTCTGCCGATCGACGCCGGCTGGACCGCCCAGTAAAACTGCCCTCCCCCTTTTTCAAAGTCAGGACAATGCATGACCGCCAAACGCATCAACCTGGCTCTTCAAGGGGGAGGCGCTCATGGCGCCTTCACTTGGGGTGTTCTTGACTATTTCCTGGAAGACAACCGCTTTGTCATCGATGGCCTGACGGGCACATCGGCGGGCGCGATGAATGCAGTCGTACTCGCCAGCGGTTTTCAGGAGAATGGTGTCGACGGAGCCCGGGAAAAACTGGAGGAGTTCTGGCGGCAAGTCAGCCAGCATGCCTTCCTCAGCCCGATCAAGCGCTCACCCATCGACATTGCGCTCGGCCATTGGAGCCTGGACTTCTCGCCCAGTTTCCTCGCCTTCGAGCTGTTGTCGCGGTTCTCCTCGCCCTACGAGTTCAATCCGCTCAACATCAATCCCTTGCGCGACGTGGTCGAGAGCATCGTCGATTTCGATCGCGTACACCGATGTTCCAAACTGAAGCTGTTCGTTGCCGCGACCAATGTCTTCACCGGCAAGATCCGCGTCTTCAGCGAGAAGGACGTGACCCTCGATGCGGTCATGGCATCCGCCTGTCTGCCCCATCTGTTCCAGGCGGTCGAGATCGACGGCGAGCCATATTGGGACGGCGGCTACATGGGCAATCCTCCCATCTATCCGTTGTTCTACAACACCGGCACTCCGGATGTCGTGCTTATCCAGATCAACCCGATCGAACGGCGCGAGACCCCGAAGACCGCCCGGGAGATCCTCAACCGGCTGAACGAGATAACCTTCAACTCCACACTCCTGCGGGAACTCCGCGCCGTGGATTTCGTCAGCAGGCTCATCGAGGACGGCAAGCTGTCCCAGGATGAATACATGAAGGTCTTCATTCACCGGGTCACGACGGATGAGCTAAAGCCCTTGCAGGCCTCGTCCAAGGTCAACGCGGAATGGGCATTCCTCAAGGAATTGAAGGCAATGGGGCGGCGCGCTGCTGAAACATGGATCGACAGCCATTTCGATGACATCGGCAAGCGGTCCACCGTCGACCTGCGCGGTGAATTCGGCTGACCCGTCCGGATTGCCCCTTCGCCGTTAAACGGCGTTAACCCCAGTTTCGCAGGCCGCCTTGCAATTTGCATCGCATGCAGGGTTATCAGAACCTGAACAAATTCAACATCTTGGATTTGCCTCTTCAACCTGATCTAGATCTGGTGGCGAGGCGCGCAAAATAAAACTGGCAAGCCTTTTGCGAAGAGTATGGCACGCTGATTGTCAGGTTGTGCGTCGTCAGCGACATTGGATGGAAGAAACGGGCAACTGCGACCCCGCCTGTTTCTTCCCTCCAACCTTCTCCCTTCACATGTTCGGTCTGATCACACGCCTTTCGTCAGCGCGTGATGACGATCTTCGTGTTGGCTTTGCCGTTGTCCGAGATCAGCGAGAACAGCCGCTTGGCATTGTCAGGATGCAGACGGATGCAGCCGTGGGAAGCAGGCCGGCCGAGCGACTTGATTGCCGTCGTGCCGTGGATCGCGTAGCCATGATAGAAAAAGACCGAATGGGGCATCGGCGCATTGTCATACTTGCGCGAGAAATATCGCTCGTGCATGCGCCCCGGCTTGAAGCTTCCCACGGGCGTCCGGTAACCGGCTCGCGCGGTCGACACCGGCCAGGAATGGCGCGGGAAGCCGTTGACGTACACCCGCATCACCTGTTCCGAAAGATCAATCTTGGCAAGAATTGTCGCAGCGTCGGCCGGTGAGGAAAACGCCATAAGCACACTGAAAAACCCGCTGCTGAGCAGCGCCGTCAAATATTTCATTCCAAGCCCCCGTTTGGATGCGAAACCCGCCGGAGCTTCCCGGCAGATCCCGCTTTAATGCCGACAGCGTAACATGGGAAAAATGATCATGTCATCGCTGCTGACCGATCTGACCGGTTGCGGTTATTTCAGTATTTTGCGCTATGGTACCTTCATGAGAGACGTTCGAACACCTAAGTAAGGTTTGTAACTCGCCGGGGATTGTTCCATGCAGTCGATGCTTCGCCGTTTGCCCAACGCTCGGAAGATTTGTCGCACGATCGGCATTTCTTTGCTCGCCGGTGGTCTTTTTGCCCAACCGGCCTTCTCGCAAAGTCTGGAGGACATTATCGCGAAGGGCGGCTGCCCCGATTGCGATCTGCGCCTGCGCGAATTGCGTGGCCTGAAGCTCGAAAATGCCGATTTTTCCGAAGCCATCCTTCGCGAGACCGATCTGAAGGAAGCTGAGCTCGCCAACTCCAACTTTCGCGAAGCCGACCTGCGTCGTACCGAACTGGAACGGGCAATACTCTCGGGGAGCGATTTCACGGAAGCTTCCATGCGCGGTGTCGACATGGAAAAAGCCGATCTGGCCCGTTCCCGGCTAAAGGAAGCGGACCTTCGCAATGCGGATCTCAACGAGACGAACCTTGCCGGAAGCGACCTGTCCGGAGCCGACCTGCGTCAGGCAAGCCTGATCCGATCCGATGTCAGCGGAGCGTTGTTCCGCGATGCAAAGATGGAGAACGTCGACTTCGAGCGATCCATCATGGTCGGCGCAGACTTCTCGAACGCCCGGCTGAAGAACGCGGATCTGGACCGTGCTTCGGCCCAGGGAGCAAATTTCGACGGCGCAGACCTATCCGGCGTGCGTCTTTCGAGCGCTAACCTGACGGGAGCAAGCCTGCGCGACACCAAGCTGGGCGATGCTTTGCTACGTCACACAAAACTGGCCGGAGCCGATTTGACCGGCGCGAGCGGCCTATCGCCGGACCGGATCATCGGTGCATGCGGCGACGAAAAGACGAAACTGCCCTACGGCATAACGCTTGAGCCCTGCACGTAACCACAGGGCTCGAGCCGCTCCATCACCCCCGCCCGCGATAGGGCGGGACACCCTGTTCCGGGATCCAAACGTCGGCGGGCTGGGGTCCGGTCTGGTAAAAGACATCGATGGGAATGCCGCCGCGAGGATACCAGTAGCCACCGATGCGCAACCACTTGGGCTCCAGAAGATCGGCGATGCGCTTGCCGATGGAGACCGTACAGTCCTCGTGGAAGGCGCCGTGATTGCGGAACGATCCGAGGAACAGCTTCAGCGACTTGCTTTCAACTAGCCACTTGTCCGGAACGTAGTCGATCATCAGATGCGCGAAGTCCGGAGCGCCGGTAATCGGGCAGAGCGACGTGAATTCCGGCGCGGTGAAACGCACAAGGTAGCCCGTACCCTCCTGAGGGTTTGGCACCTTCTCCAGAACCGCTTCTTCCGGCGTCTGCGGCAGGGCCGTCGAGCTGCCGAGCTGGGTCAGGTTTTCGTAGATGGACTTGTCGCTCATGATCAAACTCCGCGAAGGTTGCCCCAGATAAGGGTGTGAAGTTGCGGCAGGACGGTTGCCTCGAACCATTTGTCGTCGGCCACCTTGTCGATCAGCCAGCGCATGCGAGCCATGATGCCGTCCATGTCGATGCGGGCGTTTTCTTCCTCAGCCGGCGGCGGGGTGTGATTGCCCGGCTGCAGGAACAGCGGCAGATCAGAATGACGGTTTGCGACCTCGCGGGCAAAGGCGTAATCGCCGTCATCGAAGACAACGACCTTCATCACGATCTCGGTTGTCTTGCCGGCAGCCGATACGCAATCGGCCAATGCCTGCCAGTCGGTCTTCATGCCGCTTGACGGCGGCTTTGGGCTCAGCGTCAGCACCGAGAGTTTTGAAAACCAATCCTTGGCGATGCTGCCCTGGGTTTCCAGTGCGAAATCGTAGCCACTTTCGCGGCCGAGATCGATCAGGCCGCCGAGCGGCTGGATCGCCGGATTGCCGCCGGAGAGCGACACGGTCAGCGGGCGCCCGCCGGACAGGATTTCCACCTGCATCATGATCGCTTCCGGTGTCATCGGCGCCCAATCGTGGCGATAGGCGCTGTCGACCGCATGGAGCGTGTCGCACCAGGAACAGCGGTAGTCGCAGCCGCCGGTGCGCACGAAGACCGTCGGCTTGCCGATCAGCGCACCTTCGCCCTGGATCGTCGGCCCGAAGATCTCGGAAATGCGGATCGTTTCGCTGTCCAGCCGGACAGGGTTCATGGCAACGATCATGGCCGGTACTCGGCGCAGGTCTTCGGCGTCTCCTTGACGCGAACGGCGGAAACCTCCGGCCAGCGCGCCTTGCACCAGTCGAAGAAATGCTTGGCCATGCGCTCGGCGGTCACGCAGTCGTCGCCCAGCACGTCATTCAGGTGTCGATGATCCAGATGATCGTCGACATATGACTTGAAGGCGCCAAGCTCACGGTAGTCGCGGACGAAGCCAGTCGAATCCAGTGTGTCGGACTTCAGCTCCACCTCGACCACATAGTTATGGCCGTGCAGGCGGGCGCAGGGGTGATCCTCGGCGAGGCCGTGAAGCTGATGCGAGGCGGAGAAATGGAACTCCTTGAAGATCCTAAACATCGCAGGCCGCCTTCCAGAAGTCCGGATCCTCGTAAAGAGTTGGATCCTCGCCGCCCGCCAGATGGAACGCCTCGCGCCGTTCGACGCAGGTGCCGCAGCGCCCGCAGTGGTGCTCGCCGCCCTTGTAGCAGGACCAGGTCTGGGTGAAATCGATCCCGAGGCGGAGGCCTTCGGCGGCAATGTCGCCCTTGGTCTTGTGCACGAAGGGTGCGTAGAACCTGATCTCGCCCATGCCTTCCAGCGCATGGCGCTGCATCTCTTCGAAGGCCTGGACGAAGCCCGGACGGCAGTCCGGATAGATGAAGTGATCGCCGCCATGGACGGCGGCGGCCACCGCCTCGGCGCCCTTGGACGAGGCAATGCCGAAGGCGATCGCCATCATGATGGCGTTGCGGTTCGGCACGACCGTGATCCGCATGCTCTCCTCGGCATAGTGCCCGTCCGGCACATCGACATCGTCGGTGAGCGCGGACCCGGAGAGAAGACGGCCGACATTGGCAATGTCTATCAGCGTGTGTTCGGTGTTCAGAGCCTCGGCACAGGCCTTGGCGTAGGCCAGTTCCTTCTTGTGGCGCTGGCCATAGTCGAAGGAGATGAGGCCGATCAGCTCGTTTTCGCGCGCGACCTTATGCGCAAGCGTGACGGAATCCAGTCCGCCGGAGCAGATGACAAGTGTTTTCAAATCTGTTGACCCTTGTTTTCGCGTGAGCCGTTCAGGCGAACCTGAAACTGCTGCCACCGGGTAGGCTGCGACCGGTGCCCTGCCACCAAGGCAAGTGCGGGCCTTCTAGCAGGCCTGCGCGAAAAGGGAAGGGGAAACTGGCTTGAGGTAAACAGTGGAAGTGTTGTGAGGAGCACTCGCGGGAGGGTGCTTTTGGGGCTTGTGCCGCAACGGCATGGAACCGCTCTGACTCGGGGCACCGTCAGGGAATGGATCCCATGGTCAAGCCGTGGGACGACGGTATGAGGGGATGCGAGGCCTTAGCCCCAACTCAGTTGTCATCCTGGATGCAGGCGAAGCCGAAGATCCGGGATCCAGTAAACACGGAAATGGATTGGTAGGCCGGAGACGCTGCGGCGCACCGGATCCCTGCCTGCGCAGGGATGACAAGGAACGGAGGGCTCGACCCGGCGTCCACACGTCATCTCCGCACTCTCCACGATTCACCCTCCACGGAACGTTCTATTGCGCTGCAACAGCGGTGCGGCTAGGCTCCGGCACCTTTCAACGAGTGACGGGCCCCCGCATGATCGAGCCGGCCGGCGACTACCAGACGCTTCTTGCCAATTTCCGCTGGCAGATTCCTCAAGGTTACAACATCGCGGCAAGTGTTTCCGACCGTTGGGCCGCCGAGACGCCGGACCGTCTGGCCATTCGCCATGTTCGCGAGACCGGTGAAGCCGAGGACTGGACCCATCAGGCACTGAACCGCGCGGCCAACCGGTTTGCCAATGCGCTCGCCGCCAAGGGCCTCCAGCGCGGCGACCGCGTGGCCCTGCTCCTGCCCCAGGCGCCCCAGACGGCCATCGCCCATATCGCCATCTACAAGCTCGGTGCCATCGCCGTTCCGCTTGCCGCCCTGTTTGGGCTCGATGCGCTGAAATACCGCCTGAACAATTCCGGCGCCAAGGGACTGGTCACCGATACGGCCGGTCTGGAAAAGATCACGGCCATCCGCGACGAAATCCCCGGGCTTGCGCTTGTCGTCTCCATCGACGGACCCGAAAGCGGGATCGAGTGCTTTGGCACGCTTCAGGAGGCGAGTTCCGACAGGTTCGAAACTCTCGCGACCACGCCGGACGACCCGGCGATGATGATCTACACCTCCGGCACCACAGGTCAGCCGAAGGGTGTTCTGCACGGCCACCGGGTGCTGCTTGGCCATCTGCCCGGCATCCAGATGTCCCAGAATTTCATGCCTCAGCAGGGCGATCTGCTCTGGACCCCGTCAGACTGGGCCTGGGCGGGCGGATTGCTCAATGCGCTGTTCCCGGCCCTGCATTTCGGCGTCCCGGTCGTGTCGTTCGGCTTCCGCAAGTTCGATCCGGAACGGGCTTTCCGGCTGATGCAGGACGAGAATGTTCAGAACGCCTTCATTCCACCCACCGCGCTGAAGATGCTGCGATCCGTCGACAAGCCTGCCAGCCGCTTCGACCTTAAGCTGCGCAGCGTCGGTTCGGCCGGCGAGGCCTTGGGCCGGGAAACCTATGACTGGTTTGCCGATGAATTCGGCTTCCACGTCAACGAGTTCTACGGCCAGACCGAATGCAATGCGGTGCTCGGATCCTGCAAGAGCGCCGGTATTTCGCGCTCCGGCGCCATTGGCAAGCCGATCCCCGGCCACGAGGTCGCCATCATCGACGAGGACGGCAACGTTTTGCCGCCCGAAACCCTTGGCCAGATCGCGGTCAAGCAGCCGGATCCGGTCATGTTCCTGGAGTATTGGGACAAGCCGGCGGCAACGGAAGAGAAATTCATCGGCGACTGGATGATCACCGGCGACCAGGGCATCTGCGACGAGGACGGCTATGTCCATTTCGTCGGCCGGGACGACGATGTCATCACGTCAGCCAGCTACCGCATCGGACCGGGCGAGATCGAGGATTGCCTGCTCAAGCATCCGGCTGTTGCCCTCTCCGCGGCGATCGGCAAACCGGACCCGCTCCGGACCGAAATCGTCAAGGCTTACGTGGTTCTTAAAGACGGCGTCGAGGCGACCGACGCACTGGAAAGCGACATCCGCACATTCGTCCGCGAACGCCTGTCCGCCCACGAGTATCCGCGCGAGATCGAATTTCTTGCGGATCTGCCGATGACCACCACAGGCAAGGTCATCCGGCGCAAGCTGCGCGAAAAAGCCCGCACGGAATCCGACGAGCACCTCGGATAGCCGCGCCACACCGCGAATTGGAAGAGATCATCTGTCAGCCACGCCGCAGCAGCTTGCGGGCCATCTTTCTGAGGCGGCTTTCTGCTGCCATGTCCGCTTTGCTGATCCGGCGCAGAACCCTGCCCCTAACGGAATTCGCGCATAGTAGAGTGCCGTAACGCATCCGCCCCCGCCACAGCGGGTCGATCATCGGGTGCCCAGGAATGGCCAGGGAATCGGCACCGGTGATTCGGGGGTCGCTCAGGTTACGCTCGAAGGCAAACAGGGTGATCTGCGTCCCGGGTGAATAGCGCGCGTAATCCTCATCGAAGGCGATCTTCCAGGAAAAAGCGCGCGCCCCCTCGATCAAGACCGTGAGCATGGCGATAGGCTTTCCACCCACGGTGATCGAATCGATCCGCACACCATCCTCAGCAGCGCGCTCTGCCACCATCCCACGCGTAAAGGCTGCCGAATTGTGATGCGAAAGCAGCGCCGTTCCTCGCTTTCCTTTCCACCCGGAAGCCTCCAGTTGCAGGAAATTTTCGAACTGATGCACCGCGTCCATACCGTGATGGCTGGCAAATTGAACAGGACCCACCTCCTCGAGGCGGCGGCGCAGGCGGGTCATTTCCTTTCGCCTTTTTCCTCGAAAGGCCATCGCGAACTGTTCTTCGCCTTCCGCGCCACCGGCGTGGCAGGCACGCGCCTCCTCGCCCTCGCAAACCACATCCCAGCCAGGAGCCGTCGTCAGTGCCGCCGCTGCTGGTCCGTCCAATGGCACAAAGGGAAAGGCCAGCACGGCATCCCCCGATGTCCGCCGCACATGAGTCAGGAAGTCTGCAATCACGGCAGGCGAGGAGTTGGGAGAGAGAAGCGGCGCACCCAGCGGGCCATACTCTGTTGCCCATGCGGTCGCAGCGGAGGTGACAAGGCCCAGCTTGCGCCTTGCAAGGGGAGCCGCCATCAGCCATTCACCGGAGCGGGCGCAACTGACAGCCAGAACGCGCACATTCGACCGGCCCATTTCATCCAGGAAGGGACGGAGGAACTGAGGCCCGAAAAACGGATTCGGCTCTAAGGCCACAGACGCAAGAGTCCGCCACCTGTCGATGTGCTCACCATCTGCTAGAGGGTCGCAGACATGGAAATTGAGTTCTCTCGGGTCGGCTGACAAAGGGCCGTCCGCCGTTTCCGTCCTCAAGCTCACGCCATCCCTCCATCGTCTCGCGTCACCGCGGCCCGGGCGAGAAAGAAGGTCTTCACTTCAAGCCGTCTCCAGGCGGCAAAGGCCAGGCTCGATGCCTCGAACGCAATCGATATGCTTGTCGCAATAGCCGCGCCCAATAGACCGAATGCGGGGATCAGCATCAGGTTCAGACCGACGTTCATGGCAAATGTCGCACCATAGATGCCTGCGCAGATTTTCTGATGACCGCTCATGCTCAAGAGCGCATCCGCCGGACCGACGGCCGCTCGCATCAATGCCCCAACAAGGAGAACCGCGAGGATCGGATAGCCGGAGGAGAAGCCTTCGCCAAACAACGACAGAAGAAGAGGCGCCACCACGAGCAAGGCCAGGCCGGTGCCTAATGATAGCCAGAACGTCCAGCGGCTTGCCCGGTGAACATAGTTGGCAAGGCCGTCGTGATCATCAGAATGAATGAAGCTTGCGAAACGATGCGCGGATGCTGCGCGAACCGCGAAGTAGACGAAGTGTACCAGTGCCAGCGTCTTGGAAGCAGCGAAATAGACGGCAACCTCATCCGGTGAATGCCAGAAGCTGACCATGATGACGTCGGCGCTCACGATGAGCTGGAGGAAGCCCTCCACAAGCAGCATTGGCAGGGAAATCAAAAGCCATGTCGGCACGTCCATGGTCCGTTTGCCGCGCGGCACCGCAGACCGCAGACGCCTGTTCAGCGCAAGAAGCTGGTACAGCGCCACGATCCAGGTTGCAGCGACAGCCGCGACCGCGGCATCAAAGGCCGAAACGCTCCCGTTGACCAACAGAAGCCCCAGCACCAAGGCCGGAATAACCAGTGGCCGCCAGATATAGGTCGGCAGCATCGCGAGTGATGTCCAGTCGTAGCTGCGGGCGATTCCATCCTGGACGCCGCCGAGCGCAAACAGCGGGAGCGCAAGCAGGATTACGGTAAGCGGCTGCACATAGTCCGGCGAAACATGATCCCCTAGGACCCAAACCAAAACCATTCCGACTGCGGCAAGCCCCAATCCGGCGAACAGGGACCCGGCACGACTGAAGACAAGGAAGCCGCGCAAACGTTCAAGATCGCCGGACTTCAGATACTGCGGGATGAAACGATTGGGCGAAGAGGAAAAGCCTATGCAGGCAAAAATCCCGAGAACGATGATCCAGGTCCACGCAACGGAAAAGACTCCGTAGTCGGAGGCGCCCATCCAGCGCGCAAGCAGGATTTGGGAGACATAGGCAAGCGCCGCCCCGAGGACACGGGTCGAGAAGGTCACCAGCGCCATGCGCGAGGCATCGCCGTCGAGAAGGGCCGCCGCACGCTCAATCAAAAGCGCAAGCGTCCTCGTGCCCGCAGTCCGCTGCAGTCGGTTTGCCCATGTGTCGGCAGATCCGCGCAATCCGAATATCCCCAATCAAAAACATTCGTACTAATGACATGAGGGGCTTAAGAATCCGTGGCCAACTCGCTTGCGCCAGCTCGTGCGCACGCATCTTTCATCACGGTTGCGTGAAAGAGATGGCACTTTCGGCCTCAATCGGCGTGTTAACGGCACATTGATAGTTGTCGCATTAGACGTTTTGGGGATGAGTCGTCGAATTCTTCGATTCCGCGCTCACGAAAATAAGATTACGTCGCCGCGCGATTTTTCAGGACGGGGCGGCTATGTCTAGGCAACCATCACAAGATTTTGGGACACCACAATGCGGAAAGAGGCACTCGACCGAATTTTCAATTATGAAGAAGGTCGGGGACTCGCATTCCGCTTTCGCCAGAAACGCGGCGCGATCTTCAGAGACTTCGTTGAGACACATTTCGCGGACCGTCCATCACTCAAGATCATCGATCTTGGGGGAACTGAAGAATTCTGGATTTCCGTAGGTTATGACTATCTTCGCAGCAGGAACATCTCAATAGATTTACTGAATTTATTCCCAATTGAAGTGCAGAACACTGACCTCTTCTCCGCAGTTGAAGGAGATGCATGTACCTTCTCCCCTGAGCAACGATATGATATTTGCTTTTCTAACTCTGTGATCGAGCATGTGGGCGAAACGCGTCGTATTCTGGAGTTTCGCGATACTGTCTGCCGGATCGCAGACTCGTACTTCATTCAAACGCCAAACTTTTATTTTCCAATTGAACCCCATTTCGTTTTCCCGTGCTTCCACTGGCTTCCGAAGGTGGTGCAAGTCGGCCTAAATCGCAGATTCACGTTAGGTCACATGACCAAATCGGCCAATCTGCTCGATGCCTATCTAACTGTTGAGAGTTGCAATATCCTGCGCCCCAACGTGTTCAAGGCCCTCTTCCCAGAGGCCACGATCGTGCGTGAGCGCCTTTTCGGACTCTGTAAGTCCATGATCGCTTTGAAAGCTAGCTGAGAATACAGACGCGAACGCGTGGGTCTGGCGGGCTAAAATCAGCTCTTGACTCGTCGGTAGAATTTGGAACAAATAGAGAACATAAACTTGCAACGTTCGAAGGATGCCTCCCTTCGCCGGTGCAGTTGGCTCAGGTCCCCGCTTCCGCCGCCATGGAGCGGGGACCGGCCCACAAATGTGCGACCTATTCGTCGATTGCTTCAACGTAGTACCATCGACCTGACTTCTTCCGGAAACGGCTGAGTTCGCGATGAGTGCGAAGCTGTCCCCCTGACAGATATTTGGCCTCGAACAGGACAGTCCCGTCTCGGTCTCCGCCTTGGCCTGCACTCGTTGCCAGAACATTGAGACCTGTCCAGTGGCTTTCTGCCGCCCAGGTTGCCGTCGCCTTGAAATCGAATGACGGCTGGAACTTGGGCCACAGCGTTTCGTGGAGATAGGCGATGTTCTGCAGAACATAGGCAGTGTATCGCGATCTCATGAGCGCCTCAGCCGTCACTGGAATGCTGGCTCCGGTCAGATAAGGCTCACAGCATTGCGGGAAGGGTTTTGTCGAGCCACAGGGGCAGGAAGTTAAGGTCATGGTTAGGACATAAGCTGAAAACATCGGCCAAAGGTGCGCCTCTCCTATCACCGATGCGGCCGGCCCGCTATGATTTGACCAAGTGGGACCGCTCACTCCGTGTCCCGATGGATGGCATTTCCCATCGCAACCCTCTTCGGGAAGACGCATGCGACTGGCGACATTCAATCTGGAATCCTTCGGCGATGACCGGTTTCAACCGGAAAAGCTGAGCCGGCGCCTCGACGTGCTGCGTCCGCGGCTGACGGAACTGGATGCCGACATCCTGTGCCTTCAGGAGGTGAATGCCCAGAAACCTCAGGGCGAAAGATTTCGCGATTTTGCAGCGCTCGACCTGTTGCTGGAGGACACGCCCTATCGGGACTTTCACCGCGCGGCAAGTTTGCGCGCCGACATGGCAGGACCGATGGACCGGCACAACCTGTTGGTTCTAAGCCGGTTTCCGATAGATGATGTTCAAGTCCTGCACGACGCACGCGTCACACCACCGCTCTGGCTGCCGCAAACGGTAGAACTCCCGGACGGACAACCGTACGAGCTCGGTTTCGACCGCCCGATCCTTCAAGTCCGTCTTAATATCGGTGGCGACAAACCACTTCATGTCCTTGTCGTGCACCTGCGCGCTCCCATTGCTGCCGCTCTTCCTGGTGGAAAGCTGAATGCATCGACATGGAAAACAACGCCGTCCTGGGCCGAAGGCTATTTCGCGGCCACAGTGAAGCGGATTGCCCAGGCACTTGATGCAAGACTGGCAATCGACGCACTGCTGGATGCAGATCCAGAAGCGATGATCGCTGTCGCCGGCGATTTCAACGCAACCGGCGACGCGAGCGCCTTGCGCCTCCTGTCTGCCGATCCGGAAGATACTGGCAACCCGGAACTCCAATACCGCAGGCTCTATCAGCTGGACGCCTCGCTGCCGCGCGGCAAACGTCAAACGGTCATACATAACGGGAGAGGTCAGACCCTCGACCATATCCTCGCGAGCGCCCGGCTGCGCGACCGGATGACGGACATATCGGTCTACAATAACGGGCTTGCCGACGAAGTCATCGACTCGGGAACAGACGCAGCCCATGGGTCCTTTCACGCTGCGATCTGCGCCACATTTGACCTTTGAGTTCCAACGTCAGGCCACGCTGTGACGACTTTGGAGAACTCAGTTTCAGGGAGCCAGCGATCCGATGTATCCGGCAAGGTCTGAAATCTCGGAGTTGCTGAGGCTCATGTTCGGCATCTTCGGATGCGGATCGGCCAGAAAGGTCTTCAGGGCTTCGCTTGAAAGCGATGGATCCTTCGCGACATCGTAGAAACTCGGCAACGGGGCATCGCTGACCCGCTCCTGATCGTTGGCAACCAGATGACATGCAGAGCACCATTTGAGCGCGAGAGCCTTGCCATTGGCTACATCCGCAGCAAGCGCCGCCGATGAAGTCATCACGATGGAAACGACCACCCCTAAAAGGGTGGCTACGAAATTGCCGCGTGTCTTCAAGGCTCTCTCCCTCTCATAGAACGCCGCGATACATCGCATCGGCGACTGGCCTTGATTTCAGCTTATGGCATCACAACACGATCGGCTAGTTGCCACAGACGACCGGCAACCGGGACGACTTGAAGAAACGGCCGCCGCTTGCGGGCGCAAGGGCCGGCGTCGCCGGAGGCGCCCAAAACCAAAAGGCCGACGATCGATTGATCATCGGCCTGGCACCTTTCGGTGAAAACTGGAGCGGGCGATGGGATTCGAACCCACGACCCCAACCTTGGCAAGGTTGTGCTCTACCCCTGAGCTACACCCGCATTTATCTTGATGCGCCGGGCCGCTGGCCCGTGGATACCGATGGGTGCCGGCATCTCCGCAATCAAAAAAGCCGACGATATAAAATCATCGGCCACTTTCGCCTTTCGGCAGCCTTACGGCGGAAACTGGAGCGGGCGATGGGATTCGAACCCACGACCCCAACCTTGGCAAGGTTGTGCTCTACCCCTGAGCTACACCCGCAAAATACCGTTCAGACCAGCCTTTCGACCGCCCTCGTCGGCGAGGTGCGCAGTATATGAACCATGCAGAGGCGGATTGCAATACGCTTTTTCCGGAAAAATTATCTGCACGCCCGTTGTGGATATTAATCCTTCCTGCTGCCTTTCTTTGTCAGGGAAACACAGGCGAAAATCACTCCTGCAATGCTTGGCCACACCGGCAAATCGCGTTAGAGAGCAGGGTGAGAACACCAAGGGAGACGTGGGTAGATGGCCGCAACGCGGGACGAGCTGATGACCTTTCTGGCCGGGCACGATATCGAGGTGTCCACGATTGACCATCGGCCTGTTTTCACGGTGGCGGAATCGGGTGAACTGCATGACCAGATACCCGGAGGCCACACCAAGAACCTGTTCCTCAAGGACAAGAAGGGACGTCTGTTCCTGGTGGTCGCACTGCATGACGCCAAGATCGACCTGAAGCAGATCCATCATCTGATCGGCGCACAGGGAAGGGTATCCTTCGGAAATGCCGATCTGCTGATGGAAGTCCTCGGCGTCGTCCCCGGATCGGTAACACCCTTCGCCCTGATCAATGATCGCGATGCGCAACGGGTCAGCGTAGTCTTCGACGCCGCCATGATGCAGCACGAGATCCTCAACTATCACCCGCTGTCGAACGATGCGAGCACGGCCATTTCCAACACGGACCTCCTGAAGTTCGCACGCGCATGTGGCCATGACCCGAAGGTGCTGGCGGTGAGTGCACAGGCGCAAGAAGCAGGTTTGTAATTGGCTGCCGGGAGCGCCATGTTAGGAACAAACAATGCCACGTCAGTCGCAGGCACGATTTTGTGCGGCGGAGCGCGTCGGAAACTTGAGGCATGAACGGATGAGCACGGGCAATTTTTCCATGGGTGGCCAGGTCGGGGCCGGTTTCGGCGGCAGCTTCGGCGGCGGCGGATACGGCGGGAATGACGGCGGCAACGGCGGCGCTGGCGACGACGACCTGATCAAGGACGTCACCACCCAGAGCTTCATGCAGGACGTCATGGAAGCCTCGCGCACCCAGCCGGTCCTTGTTGACTTCTGGGCTCCGTGGTGCGGTCCATGCAAGCAGTTGACCCCGGTGATCGAGGCCGCGGTCAAGGCAGCGCGCGGCGCGGTCAAGCTGGCCAAGATGAACATCGACGACTATCCCGAAGTTGCTGGCCAGATGGGCATCCAGTCCATCCCGGCGGTCGTCGCCTTCAAGGACGGCCAACCGGTCGACGGCTTCATGGGCGCCCAGTCGGAAAGCCAGGTGAAGACCTTCATCGAGAAGCTGGGCGGTGCGGCTCCGGCAGACCCGATTGATGACTATCTGGAGCAGGCCGAGGGCCTTCTGGAAGCAAAGGACTGGGGCCAGGCAGCCCAGCTTTTCGGCGCGGTCATGCAGGCCAAGCCGAACAATATCCGCGCCATATGCGGCCTCGCACAGTGCTATCTCGGCGCCGGCGACATTGATCGGGCAAAACAGGCATTGACCATGGTGCCCGAGGATAAGCATGGCGAAGCTGTCTATGCTGCGGCAAAGGCCGCACTGGACCTGGCTGAACAGGCTGAGGCACTTGGCGATCTTGCAGACCTTCATGCCCGCATCGAGCGCGATCCGCTCGACCATCAGGCACGCTTCGATCTTGCCATCGGCCTCAACGTCGGTGGAGACAAGAACGCCGCCGTCGACCAGCTGATCGAGATTTTCCGCCGTGATCGCGAATGGAACGAAGACGGCGCCCGCAAGCAGCTGCTCCAGTTCTTCGAAGCCTGGGGACCGAAAGATCCGGCAACCACCTATGGCCGCCGCAAGCTGTCGGCCGCCCTGTTCTCTTGACCCCGCCGGAGGCAAACACAAATACCGTTGCAAGGTGCTGAACCCCCTCAAGGCGTCAGCCAAGAGCGCAAGGGACCGGACAGTAAAGGGACAGAAGAATGCAGGCAGGCAATGCCATCTATGAAATGATCGCGGACCTCCCCCCGGTCCTGCCTGTGTTCCCCCTGCCCGGCGCATTGCTGTTGCCGCGCACCCAGCTGCCTCTGAACATCTTCGAACCTCGTTATATCGACATGGTGGACGCGGCCCTCGCCGGCAATCGCCTGATCGGCATGATCCAGCCCCAACAAAATCGCAGCGGTGACAATCCCGACTTTCCGCCGTTGACCTCCATTGGCTGCGTCGGCCGGTTGACCAGCTTCCAGGAATCTGGCGATGGCCGCTACCTGATCACCCTTCAGGGCATCATGCGCTTCGGCGTTGCCCGCGAGCTTGATACGATCACCGCGTTCCGCCAGGTCGAGGCCGATTATGCCGCTTTCGCTCACGACCTGCAGTCGGGGCTGGGCGAAGAGGAAGTCGACCGGCAAGGCCTCCTGAAGACCCTTCGCGACTATCTTGATGCCAATAATCTTGAGGCTGACTGGCAGAGCGTCTCGGAAGCCGAAACGGAAGTGCTGGTCAATGCGCTTTGCATGATGTGCCCCTATGGGGCTGAGGAAAAGCAGGCTCTTCTGGAAGCCCGGGACCTCAAGATGCGCGCAGAGACCCTGATTGCAATCACCGAAATGGATCTCGCCCGGTCGCAGAACGGCGACGGCGGAACCAGCCTCAACTGAACGGAGACCGCGGCATGGCCGAGACCGAAACCGATCAGCCGGCCGAGCGCCAGCTGGACAGAAAACTGCTGGAATTGCTCGTCTGCCCTGTGACGAAGACCACGCTTGAATACGATGCGGCCAACCAGGAACTGATTTCCCGGGCAGCAAAGCTCGCCTACCCGATCCGCAACGGCATTCCGATCATGCTGGCCGAGGAAGCCCGCCCGCTCCAGGACTGACCACACCCATCGGCATAATTGAAAATACGCGCAACGGACCCAGCCTGCGCGTATTTCAATCGGTCGGCCTGCGCCTCGTCCGCCGGGGTCACCCCGGCCGCTATCCGCTTGCCTTAAAAGACGTTCGGATAGACGTAGCGCATGATGATGTTCTGGATCAGGAAGATTCCGAGCAGCAGCGCGATCGGCGACAGGTCCACACCGCCGAGGTTCGGCATGAAGCGGCGGATAGGCCGCAAAACCGGCTCGGTCAGATTGTAAAGCGTCTGCCCGATGGTCGCGATGACCTGATTGCTCGAATTGATGATGTTGAAGGCGTAAAGCCAGGAGAAGATCGCGCTGGCGATGATCACATAGGTGTAGAGGTTCAGCACCAGGAGAACAACGTCGAGAATTGCGCGCATCAGTTACCGTCCATGGCAAATCAGAAGTGGATGTTGGCGTTTCATGTAGCCCTGCAACCGCCGGACTGCAAGGGATCCCTGTCGCGAGCAGCTGATCATGGTGAATACGGCTTGGCTTTCAATCCCTTGGCGCTGACGTGCCGTAAATGCCACAACTGGCCAGAATCGCGGCACAACCGCTTTGCTTGACCGCAATGCATGCTAGATTGAGCGTCAAATCGAACGTTCTACCAGAAGTGGGCTGCAGGATGACCTTCGGACTTCGCCGTCTCGCCATTGCTCTTTGCGCAACGATCGCCGCCTCCGGCGCCATGAACCAGACCGTCATGGCACAGGATATCGCCGGCATCGAGCCGGTGACCGAACGCCAGTACGAGCTCGACCTCGGCGTCGGCGTGATGGTGAAGCCCCGCTTCGCCTCATCCGAATCCTACATCCTGGCACCGTTCCCGATCGTCTCCGTCGGCCGATTTTACATTCCGGGGCTTGGTCAGGTCGTCGATGGCCGCCGCAAGTCGGGTATCTTCTTTTACCCGTCCTTCGGCTTCGTCGGCGAGCGAAGCGCCAGCAATGCCAAGGATCTGACCGGCACCAAGACGGTCGACTGGGCGCTGGAACTCGGCCTCGGTGCCGGCTTCCGGACCGAGCACATGCGCATCTTCGCCGAACTGCGTCAGGGCATCAACGGACACACCGGTCAGGTCGGCCAGCTGGGCCTCGACGGGATCCTCTTTCCGACAGAGCGCCTCGAAGTCAGCGTCGGTCCGCGTGCCAGCTTTGCTTCCAACGGCTACATGGACACCTATTTCGGCGTAACCGCAGCCGAAGCGGCGGCCAGCAGCGGCCGGCTCACCGCCTATAATGCCAGCGCCGGCTTCAAGTCGGTCGGCCTTGCCGCCCGCGCCAGTTACGACTGGACCGACACCACCCGCTTCCACGTTCAGGCCGGCTACGACCGTCTGGTTGGCGATGCTGCCGACAGCCCGATTACCGCTCAGGGCTCCAAGGACCAGTTCAGCGTCGGACTTGGCGTCAGCTACAAGTTCTCGTTCAACCTGTTCAACTGATCTGATCCGTATCGCCAACACGAGAAGCGCCACGAGGGTTTCCCTCCGGCGTTTTTTTGACTGGTAGTCCTTCCGTTCTTGCTGACGCGTTTCGCGACCGGGGACTGGCGTCCGCTTTTGCCGGATACGCGCCGAGCCACGGAAGTGGCGGGGCGCAGCGCCTAGAGGCGAGCACGGTATCTCCACCACCGCTGATGTCATTTTGGATTGATTGCGAACAGGATGGATCCCATGGTCAAGCCACTAGATGACAAGATGGCGTGATGGATCCCTAAAACAACAATGTCATTGCGGGGCTTTACCCTGATATCAATACCGATTGGCGAGGGCACATTGGATGCTTCCCGCATGACAATGTTGCGATATGGATACCGCGCTTGAGTTTACGCATAACAAGTTTGATTTTCTTACGGATTTCAGTTTCATCTAACTCGCGATAGAAAATCAGGCTCCGAAAATTCGCGTGCTATTAACGAGGTTTATTCGACTGCGAAAGAACCGAAGCGGCCAGCTTTTTAGTTTTCGGGCTATACTTCCCACTTCCCAGCACCTTTGAAGCTTTTGTCTCCAATTTGGCTCCTGTTTGTTTCGACGTACGAGATTGGGAGAGGGCCGAACCAGCTAGGCTTTTTGCGGTCGCTGACGCGCCAGGATCGCGCAAAGTCTTTGACGCTTGCTTCGAAACACTCTTTCCAGTTCGCTTTGTATTTTTAGCCATTCTATACCCTCCTCACCAAGAACAACCATAAGATGTGAATTGTTCCTCATTTGTTCAAGAGGTCGAACAAAAAAGGGCCCCGAAGGGCCCACTCTGAGTTTCTGACAATGCTTTGTAACAGACCTCAGCTCGTAACGAGGTTCCGCAGCACGTAGTGCAGGATGCCGCCGGCCTTGATGTATTCCAGCTCGTCGACCGTATCGACCCGGCAGAGGCATTCGATCACCTTGGTCGTGCCGTCCTCATAGGTGACTTCCACGTCCATCATCTGGCGCGGGGCGATGTCGGCGATGCCCTTGATGGTGACCCGCTCCTTGCCGGTGATGCCGTGGGACTGCCAGCTCTCGCCCTCCTTGAAGGTGAGCGGGATAACGCCCATGCCGACCAGGTTCGACCGGTGAATGCGCTCGAAGGATTGGGCGATGACGGCGCGAACACCGAGCAACTTGGTACCCTTGGCTGCCCAGTCGCGGGACGAACCGGTGCCGTATTCCTTGCCCGCGAAGACGACCAGAGGCGTTCCCTCGGCCTGATATTCCATGCAGGCGTCGTAGATCCACTTCTGCTTGCCGTCCTTCATGGTCACGCCACCCTCCACGCCCGGAACCATCTGGTTCTTGATGCGGATATTGGCGAAGGTGCCGCGCATCATGACGTTGTGGTTGCCGCGGCGCGCGCCATAGGAATTGAAATCCTTCTGCGCCACCTGATGCTCTGACAGATAGGTGCCGGCGGGGCTGTCGGCCTTGATGTTGCCGGCAGGCGAAATGTGGTCCGTGGTGATACTGTCCAGGAACAGCGCCATGACCGCCGCGCCCTCGATATCCTCGAGCGGCTTCGGTTCCATCGTCATGCCTTCGAAATACGGCGGGTTCTGGACGTAGGTCGACGAGACCGGCCAGCCGTAGGTCATACCGCCTTCGACTTTGATCGAGCGCCAGTGTTCGTCACCCTTGAAGACGTCGCCATAGCGTTCGCGGAACATCTCCTCGGTGATCGAGGAGCGGATCAGGTTGGTGATCTCGGCAGTCGTCGGCCAGATGTCCTTCAGGTAGACCGGATTGCCGTTCTGGTCTTCGCCCAGCGGATCCCGGGTAATGTCGATGTTCATGTTGCCGGCAATGGCGTAGGCGACAACCAGTGGCGGGGAAGCCAGGTAGTTGGCGCGCACGTCCGGATTGACGCGGCCCTCAAAGTTACGGTTGCCGGACAGGACCGAGCACGCAATCAGGTCGTTGTCGTTGATGGCTTTGGAAATCGCCGGATCGAGCGGGCCGGAGTTGCCGATGCAGGTGGTGCAGCCATAGCCAGCCAGCGTGAAACCGAGCGCATCGAGGTCATCCTGAACGCCGGCCTTTTCCAGGTAGTCGGTCACAACCTGCGAGCCCGGCGCCAGAGACGTCTTGACCCATGGCTTGACCTTGAGGCCCCGCGCCAGCGCGTTGCGCGCAACGAGACCGGCGCCGATCAGCACGGACGGGTTGGAGGTATTGGTACAGGAGGTAATGGCCGCGATCACCACGTCGCCATGGCCGAGATCGTGGGGCTTGCCATCGACAGGCACGCGCTTGGCAGCCTCGCCGGCCTTCTTGAACTCGTCTTCCATGGTGCTCGCGAAGCCGGCAGCGGCATCGGACAGGTTGATGCGGTCCTGCGGCCGCTTCGGACCTGAGATGGACGGCACGACAGTGGAAATGTCCAGCTCCAGCGTGTCGGTGAAGACAGGTTCCTCTGCCCCTGAACGGAACATGCCCTGCGCCTTTGCGTAGGCCTCGACAAGGGCGATGCGATCTTTGTCACGCCCTGTGGCGTTCAGATATTTCAGCGTATCGTTGTCGACCGGGAAAAAGCCGCAGGTCGCGCCGTACTCAGGCGCCATGTTGGCGATGGTGGCGGCATCTTCGAGGCTGAGATTGTCGAGGCCCGGGCCATAGAATTCGACGAACTTGCCGACCACGCCCTTCTTGCGCAGCATCTCGACGACCCGCAGCACGAGGTCCGTCGCGGTGATGCCGTCGTTCAGCTTGCCCGTTAGCTTGAAGCCGATGACTTCCGGTATCAGCATGGAGATCGGCTGGCCGAGCATGGCCGCTTCCGCCTCGATGCCCCCGACGCCCCAGCCAAGGACGGCAAGGCCGTTGACCATGGTGGTGTGGCTGTCGGTGCCAACCAGCGTGTCCGGATAGGCGACAGTCTCGCCGTCCTCGTCTTTCGTCCAGACGGTCTGGGCGAGGTATTCCAGGTTCACCTGGTGGCAGATGCCGGTTCCCGGCGGAACGGCGCGGAAATTGTCGAAGGCCGACTGCCCCCAGCGCAGGAACTCGTAGCGCTCGCCGTTGCGCTCGTATTCGAGATCCACGTTCTTCGCGAAGGCGTCCTGGGTGCCGAAATAGTCGATCATCACCGAGTGGTCGATGACCAAGTCGACCGGCACCAGTGGATTGACCTTCTTCGGATCGCCGCCGAGTTTCACGGCAGCGTCGCGCATGGCGGCCAGGTCCACCACGGCCGGAACACCGGTAAAGTCCTGCATGAGGACTCGCGCCGGGCGATAGGAGATCTCGTGATCGGAGGTGCGGCTCGTCAACCACGTCGCGACCGCGCGAATATCATCGGCGGTGACTGTTCGGCCGTCTTCGAAGCGCAAGAGGTTCTCAAGCACCACTTTCAGCGAGAATGGCAATCTGGAAACACCGTCCAGCCCATTCTTTTCCGCATCCGGAATCGAGAAATAGGTGTAGGTCTTGTCGCCGACCTGAAGGGTTTTCTTCGACTTGAAGCTATCGAGGGACTGGGTCACGCGGACGATCTCCTTGCTGTCCTTTGTGGCCGTCCAGGCGTAGTTGGCGGCCGGGGTCTCAAAATCTCTGGGTCTCAACGGCCGCGCCGCGGTCTTCCATATCTCTTCAAGACAATGCGCCTTGCACGGCTGCAGTTCCCGGAAAAGGGTTCGGGAAGAAACGCGGCCAGCAATTCAACACTTTGATCCCTCAACACAAACTTCCGCGTTCCTTCACTGTCCATGAGGACTTGGACCGGACCGAAAGCCAGAAGAAACCGCCGGATTCTCCGAATGTAGCGTTCTTCTGAGGATTTGGTGTCTGCGTCACCTTATCTCAATAGTTTAGGCCATATTCTCGCGCACCAAACGCGGGCTCCAGTCCATAATGACACGGAGTATCCAACGCGAGCGAGCAGTGACGCAAGCCAAGGCAGGACATGCGCTCCCGGGATACCCGGGCTGATGGCAACGATGGAATGAGGATTGCGGTGCAGCAAAGCCGGAAAACGTGGCCGGAAAGCTGTTGCATACATATGTATACTATATTATGACCACGCCAAGCAAGCTTGACCCGGCTCGCGAGAGAGGCGAACCGGCGCGCACAGCTTCAACTACCAAAAGGACGCCGGGATTATCATGAGCCTGTACGCAGACTACCTGAACGAGATCGAAAAGCGCAAAACCGAGGGCCTGCATCCCAAGCCCATCGATGATGGCGCTCTCCTCGCCGAAATCGTTGAGCAGATCAAGGATCTGAGCAACGCGCACCGCGAAGACTCCCTGAAGTACTTCATCTACAACACGCTGCCGGGCACGACGAGCGCCGCAGGCGTGAAGGCGAAGTTCCTCAAGGAAATCATCCTCGGTCAGGAAACCGTCGCGGAAATCACCCCGGCATTCGCGTTCGAGCTGCTGTCCCATATGAAGGGCGGCCCGTCCGTTGAGGTTCTGCTCGACCTGGCCCTCGGCAATGACGAAGCAACCGCGAAAAGCGCCGCTGACGTCCTGAAGACCCAGGTTTTCCTCTACGACGCCGATACCGATCGCCTGAAGGAAGCCTTCAAGGCCGGCAACCCGATCGCCAAGGAAATTCTTGAGAGCTACGCCAAGGCCGAGTTCTTCACCAACCTTCCGGACATCGACGAAGTCGTCGAAGTCGTGACCTACATCGCCGCGGAAGGTGACATCTCTACCGATCTTCTGTCGCCGGGCAACCAGGCACACTCGCGCTCCGACCGCGAACTGCACGGCAAGTGCATGATCTCGGAAGCCGCGCAGAAGGAAATCCAGGCGCTGAAGCTGCAGCACCCGGGCAAGCGCGTGATGCTGATTGCCGAAAAGGGCACAATGGGCGTGGGTTCCTCGCGCATGTCCGGCGTCAACAACGTTGCGCTGTGGACCGGCAAGCAGGCTTCGCCCTATGTCCCGTTCGTCAACATCGCTCCGGTCGTCGCCGGAACAAACGGCATTTCGCCAATCTTCCTGACCACCGTCGGCGTCACCGGCGGCATCGGCATCGACCTGAAGAACTGGGTCAAGAAGCTGGATTCCGATGGCAACCCGATCCTGAACAACGACGGCAATCCGATCCTGGAGCAGAAATACTCCGTCGAGACGGGCACCGTCCTGAAGATCAACACGAAGACCAAGAAGCTCTGCAACGAAGACGGCAGCGAAGAGCTGGCGGACCTCGGCTCCTCCTTCACGCCGCAGAAGGTCGAGTTCATGAAGGCTGGTGGCTCCTACGCCATCGTTTTCGGCAAGAAGCTGCAGACCGTTGCCGCCGAGACCCTCGGCGTCGAAGCACCGCAGGTCTTCGCACCCTCCAAGGAAATCTCGCACGAAGGCCAGGGCCTGACCGCCGTTGAAAAGATCTTCAACGCCAACGCTGTCGGCGTGACGCCGGGCAAGACCCTGCATGCCGGTTCCGACGTGCGCGTCCGCGTCAACATCGTCGGCTCCCAGGACACCACCGGTCTCATGACCGCGCAGGAACTGGAAGCCATGGCCGCGACCGTCATCTCCCCGCTGGTGGACGGCGCTTACCAGTCCGGCTGTCACACCGCCTCCGTATGGGACCTCAAGGCCCAGGCCAACACGCCGAAGCTGATGGCCTTCATGCACAAGTTCGGCCTGATCACCGGCCGCGACCCGAAGGGCGCCTATCACGCCATGACGGACGTGATCCACAAGGTGCTGAACGACATCACCGTGGACGACTGGGACATCATCATTGGCGGCGACAGCCATACCCGCATGTCCAAGGGCGTTGCCTTCGGCGCTGACTCCGGCACCGTGGCTCTGGCTCTTGCAACCGGCGAAGCCACCATGCCGATCCCGGAATCCGTCAAGGTGACCTTCAAGGGCTCCATGAAGGACTACATGGACTTCCGTGACGTGGTGCATGCGACCCAGTCGCAGATGCTCAAGCAGCATGGCGACAACGTCTTCCAGGGCCGCGTCATCGAGGTTCACATCGGCACCCTGCTCGCCGACCAGGCCTTCACCTTCACCGACTGGACCGCAGAAATGAAGGCCAAGGCCTCCATCTGTATCTCCAACGACGAGACCCTGATCGGCTCCCTGGAGCTGGCCAAGTCCCGCATCCAGGTGATGATCGACAAGGGCATGGACAACGATGCAAAGGTTCTTCAGGGCCTGATCGACAAGGCGGACAAGCGTATTGGCGAAATCCGCTCTGGCGAAAAGCCGGCTCTGACCCCGGACGACAACGCCAAGTATTTCGCCGAGGTTGTCGTGGATCTGGACCAGATCGACGAGCCGATGATCGCCGACCCGGACGTCAACAACGCCGACGTCTCCAAGCGCTACACCCACGACACGATCCGCCCGGTGTCCTACTACCACGGCGAAAAGAAGGTCGACCTGGGCTTCGTCGGGTCGTGCATGGTGCACAAGGGCGATATCAAGATCGTCGCCCAGATGCTCAAGAACCTGGAAAAGGCCAAGGGCAAGGTCGAATTCAAGGCCCCGCTCGTGGTTGCCGCTCCGACCTACAACATCATTGATGAGCTGAAGGCCGAAGGCGACTGGGAAACGCTCGAGAAGTACTCCGGCTTCGAGTTCGACGACAACGCGCCGAAGACTGCCGCCCGCACCGAGTACGAGAACATCCTGTATCTCGAGCGCCCGGGCTGTAACCTCTGCATGGGCAACCAGGAAAAGGCCGCAAAGGGTGACACGGTGCTCGCCACCTCTACCCGCCTGTTCCAGGGCCGCGTCGTTGCCGACAGCGAGACCAAGAAGGGCGAGTCCCTGCTGGCATCCACGCCGGTCGTCGTGCTGTCCGCGATCCTTGGCCGGACCCCGACCATCGAGGAATACAAGGAAGCCGTCGAAGGCATCGACCTGACCAAGTTCGCCCCGCCGCTCCAGGCGCCGGCAACCTCGCGCTCGATCCACTTCTAAGAATGGTGGTACGTCCGGTCAGATGACCGGGCGGGCAAGACAACAAGGGCGGGATGTCTCCGGACATCCCGCCCTTTTCTGTTCGTTTTGCCTTACTATTCCGCCTCACCTCACAGCAGAGCGGTCATCTCCGCAAAAGACGAGACGACGTTGTCGGCACCAGCAGCCCTGAGCCGGTCACCAAGGCCATCGTCTGCGTGTCCTGCGCCGGTGAACCCCCAGACGGTCATGCCCGCCGCGACCCCCGCCTTCACCCCATTGACGCTGTCCTCCAGCACCAGGCAGTCCACGGGAGCTGCACCGAGTTTGTCTGCTGCCATCAGGAACAGATCCGGCGCCGGCTTGCCGTTTGCCACCTGGTCGCCCGAGTAGACGTGGCCGTCAAAACGATGGCCGAGATGTGTGATTTCCAGCTTGCGAAGAAGGCCCTTAAGGGCGGAGGACGATGCCACGGCACGTGGCCCGGCATGACGGTCCAGCAACCCTTGGATACCCTCGACAGCGGTCAGTTCGGTTTCCATTCGGGCGTACATGTCCCGAACCATGTTGTCCTGGAAGTCATCCGGGAACGGCCCCTGATCCAGTTTGGCGTGGTCGGCCCGAAGCGCAGCCATGAAGTCGCGGCCATGCAGGCCGGTGAAGCGGACGCTGTAGTCCAGCGGTTCGTAGACGAGCCCGATCCGCGCGAGATGCTCCATCTCGACCGCATGGTAGATGACTTCGGAGTTCACCAGAACGCCGTCACAATCAAAAATGATCACCTGATCCGATGTCAGCATGCCCTGTCCGTATCTTGAATTCGGGGTCTAGCGGTTGGGGGAGTTCGAACCCTAGTGACTGCCGTCGAACAGCCCCCTGATGAACTGGCGCTGGAAGAACACCAGCAGAAGCAGCGGTGGAAGCACCGCAAGGCAGGCCAGCATCATGCCATTGAGGCTGCTGCGGCCGAAGAACTGCAGACCACGCACGACGGTGTAGGACGCCTCGTCGGTCGTCACCATGACCGGCCAGAGATACTGGTTCCAGCCGTTGACGAAGGTCACAAGAAATAACGCTCCCGCCATCGGCCAGGAAATCGGCACGAGGATGTCACGCAGGAACCGAAGCGGCCCCGCACCGTCGAGCCTTGCGGATTCCAGCAGCGCATCGGGCACGTTGCGCAGAAACTGGCGAAAAAAGAACGTACCGATTCCCGAGGCAACAAGCGGCAGGATCAGACCCGCACGGGTGTTGACCAGACCCAGGTCGGCAATGACGCCGTAAGTCGGTAGAAAGCGGGATTCCAGCGGCAGCATCAGCGACAAGAGCAGAAGCCAGAATATGAGGCCGGCGAAGCGGATCCGGAAATAGGCGAGCGCATAGGCCGCTAGAAGAGACAGCGTCACCTTGGCCACCGCAAAGCCCGCGCCCAGAAGGAACGAGTTCCAGAGCATGCCGAGAGCGGTAATATCCCCCATGAATCCCGACTGAGAACTCAGAAGTGCGCCATAATTCGTCAGGAACTGATCGCCAGGCAGCAACGTCAGGCCACGCTCACGCACCGCACCTGGGCCATGGGTCGTAGACAAGAAAAGCGACAACAACGGCCCACACATGAAGATCGTGCCGCCTGCAAGGATGGCATGGTCGAAGATGGTTCTTGCGCGCATCGACTGAAATCCGCTTGTCGGAATCGACAGCTATATGAAGAAATTCAGGGCACCATAGAAGATATTCAGCGCAATGCCAGTCACGGAAAGTGACAAGCTGTTGCAGTGCCACCGCCGGTCAGAGCACCACGATACCCGAGTGCTTGGCCTTGTGCTCGGGTTCGACGTGGATGGTCATCCGCGATCCGGGCAAGGCCTTCCCGATTGCCTGTTCGATGCGGTCACAGATGTCATGCGCCTGGTCGACCGACATTTCTCCCGGTACCACCAGATGAAAATCGATGAAGGTAACACGCCCGGCGATCCGGGTTCTGAGGTCATGAGCCTCGATGGCACCTTCCCCGTGATCGGAAATGAGTTGCCTGATGCGGTCTTGAACTTCGCTCGAAGCCGCCTCATCCATCAGCCCGGAAATGCTGTCCCGCACCACCTGCCATCCGGTCCAGAGCACGTTGAGACCGACCAGCGCCGCCAGCAGTGAATCCAGGATCCGCCAACCGGTCAGCAGCATCAGGCCGACCCCAACCAGAACCCCGAGGGAAGTGAGTACATCAGCGACAAGATGCTTTCCGTCCGCGATCAGCGCCGGCGATCTTTGCGCCCTACCGACCCGCATCAGGATTGTCGCCCAGACGCCATTTATGAGCGCGGCGAGCGCGTTGACGCCCAGACCAAGCGGCGAATAGGTCAGTTCCGGTTCCTCGACGAAGCCGATCCATGTCGCGCGAAAAATCGATATGGCCGCCAGCACGATCATGACACCGACAAGAACGGCTGCGAAATACTCGGCCTTGTCGTGCCCGTAGGGGTGATTTGAATCGGCGGGTTTGGAGGCAAACCAGACAGCGACGACTGCAGCGACTGACGAGGCGACGTTGACGATCGTCTCCAGTGCATCGGAATAAAGCGCCACCGAGCCGGTCAGACGGTAGGCGGCATACTTCAGCACCAGGACAGCGAGGCCGATCCCGATGCTGCCGAATGCGACTTTCAATCTGAGGCTGGTTGGCAACCTGAGGCTCATCGGCCGGACTGATCCCTTGCTGTGCGACCCGGTCAACGCGGATCCAGCAAGGGGTATCAGGTTTGCCCGTCAGAACAAGTCCGGAAACCGCCGATGCACAACAGTAGCGCCATGCATCGCCGGCCAATCAGCGACTTGCGGACCAGTCCATTGCGGCCGCGCCGATAATCTGACCGGGCCCGCTTTCGTCTTCCAGCTGGATCAGGATCGCGCATTTTTCCGCGCCGGAGCGCTGCATCTCGCTCTTCGGCATCCGGAAGGTCTCGACGCCGCCGCTCCACATGCCGATCGGCTGCATCTTCTTGACGACATTCGCATATGTTATTGTTGCGCCAGTATTTTCACCCCGGCCAATCGCGACTTCCTCGCGCGCTGACATGCTGATGAAGACAACCGTCGCCATCTTCGCCTTGCGCGGCAAATCTCCAGAAACGCGGGCCTCGATTCCCATGTCGTTTCGCTTCAATTCAACGGCAACACCGAGGGGAGCCCCACGCTCCATCGCGTCCTGAACAGAGGGGTGATTGCTGCCAACCACATGCTCCAGTCCATTGACAACAATCTGCGGTGTGTAGACCGAACGGTCGCCGCGCTGCGCGGCATAGGCTCTTTGACGCTGGGAATATTCGGGTTTTGCCAGCGTATCCTTCCAGCCCAGATAGTCCCAATAGTCGACTGGCAGGGACATGGCGAGCACATCACCGTTGCGCGAAAGCTCCTCCACCAGACGATCCGCCGGCGGACAGGATGAGCACCCCTGACTGGTGAACAGCTCCATCACCACGCGTGGAGACGTGCTGTCCGCAAATGCTGTATCGGACATGATTGAAAGCCCGGCCAGACCGGCAAACAAGGCGCTCAAGACACTTCGGCGCATGGAACTTGCTGTTGGGCCCATGGGGCGACCTCTTTGTTTCCTGATGACAGGAAATTAGGCACAGAAACGATAAAGAGCCAGTCACGACGCGGTGACTGTCTAGACCGTGAGTTGGGGCGCACAGACGCGGCGAGGATTAAGATCCGGTGAGGACTTTTTCCAGCTCCGGGAGAAAGGTACTTTCATAAGTCTCGGCACTCAAGGGACCGATAAACTTGTAGCGGATGGTACCGTCCCGGCCGACTATGAAGGTCTCCGGAACACCGTAGACACCCCATTCGATGGCCGTGCGGCCATTTTCGTCTGCCCCGACGAAGTCATACGGATTCCCGAGGCTGCCCAGAAAGCGCCGGGCGTTCTGCGGTTTGTCCTTGTAGTTGATGCCGATCATCTGGAAGCCCTCGCGAGTCGCCAGATCCTCAAGAAACGGATGCTCCTGGCGGCAGGGCACGCACCACGATGCAAAAACGTTGACGACGGAGACCTTGCCCACGAGGTCTTCCTTCGAAAACCCTGGTACCGGTTGTCCATCGGCAACGAGATCTGGAACGCCCGGCAGCTGGGAATCGGGTGCAGGTTTTCCGATCAGGGCCGAGGGGATCGTGCTTGGGTCAGTCCCAAGCGTCAGCTGGAAAAGAAAAAGTCCGGCCAGCGCGGAAAAGACAATGACCGGCAACAGGACAAGGACCGGAATACGTCGCTTGGGTGCGGTCTTCGCGTCCTGATCTTCGCTGTCGGTCATGATTGGTCCGTTTTACGCGACGCGCGACTTGCGCGGGCGTGCCCCTGTGCGGCCAGATCCTCGAGAGCGGCATCAAGGCGCGCCTTGTCCACGCGAACCCAGACGATGAGCCCTATGACGACCGTCATGCAGACGGCGTAGGACGCGATGATGAATCCGGCGTGCGGTCCAAGGTCCATCAGATCACTCCGCAGGTTGGGCAGTTGCACTGGCCGCAGCGGGGCGGCCCGTGGAGGCGGCCCGCAGACGCAAGCTACGTACCCTGCGGCGCAGGATTTCGTTGCGCATCGCCATGAGGTGCAGCACGAAGAACAGCAGCGTGAAGGCGACCGCCATCACCAGGAGTGGCCACAGGATGTCCGGATGGATGGTCGGGCCGTCCATACGCATGACACTCGCCGGCTGGTGCAAGGTGTTCCACCAGTCCACGGAAAACTTCACGATCGGCAGGTTGAGTGCGCCGACAAGTGTCAGGATCGCGGCGGCTTTCCCGGCCTTGATCGGGTCTTCCATCGTCCGCCAGAGAGCCATCAATCCGAGATACATGATGAACAGCACGAGGACCGATGTCAGGCGCGCATCCCAGACCCAATAGGTGCCCCACATGGGTTTGCCCCAGAGCGACCCGGTCACCAGCGACATGAAGGTGAAGGCCGCGCCGAGCGGAGCGGCGCATTTGGCCGAAACATCCGCCAGAGGATGCTTCCAGACCAGCGTTCCCAGTGAGGAAATCGCCATGATCGAATAACACATCATGGCGAGCCATGCGGCCGGCACATGAATGTACATAATCCGGACTGTGTCACCCTGCTGATAATCCTCAGGCGCCACGAAGAAGCTCATGTAGAGACCGACCGCGAAAGCGATCACGCAAAGCCCGACAAGCCAGGGCAGAACGATCTGCACCAGTCGCATGAAGCGCGTCGGATTGGCCAAGTCCAAGATACCCATGGAACCGTTCTAATCGACTGCCGCAGGCGCTTCAATGGACAAGAAGGCGCAGGCTGTCGATGTACCGCGTCTCAGTCACTGGAAAAGCGCAGTGCCGCGGCCGACGCAAACGGACCGACGACAGCCGCAATCAGCGTCAGCGCACACAATATCAGGAAGGGCGTCAGGAACGGCACCGGATCCCTGACCGCGGCATCCGCCGCACTGACGCCGAAGATCAGAACCGGGATCGCAAGCGGTACGACCAGAACCGCCAGCAACAACCCACCACGCCGCAAGGTGACGGTCAGCGATGCGCCTATGGCACCTATGAGAGTCAGGGCCGGCGTGCCGACCAGCAGTGTCAACGTAACCGCCCCGATCGCCAACGGCTCCAAATTCAGGAAGATCGCCAGAACCGGTGCGGCCAGAACCAGTGGCAGGCCCGTCGCCACCCAATGGGCAAAGCATTTGATCAGGACGACGAGTTCAAGCGGCCGCCCGGCCATAAGGATGAGATCAAGCGATCCATCGTCGCGATCCGCCTGAAACAGCCGGTCCAGCCCGAGAAGCGTCGCCAGAAGCGCGCCAATCCACAGGATTGCCGGACCAATGCGGGCGAGCAGATTGAGGTCAGGACCAACGCCGAAGGGAATGACCGTGACCACCGCAAGAAAGAACAGGACGCCGACGAGCGCACCGCCACCCACACGGAAGGCAAGGCGCATCTCGCGCCAGAACACGGAAGACACCCAACCGCTCATGGGTGGCCCTCCCCGCTTGCTCCGGCATCGAGCGGCGCGATTTCTTCGGCGGAGAGCTGCCGTAGTTCCAGAGTCCGGATCGGAGTGATCTCGAGCGGCGTATGAGTTGCCGTCACGATCATTCCCCCAGCCTTGAGATGGTCGTTCATCATGCCGAAGAGCTGTCGCTCTGAGGCTGCGTCGAGGGCAGATGTCGGCTCGTCCATCAGCCAGAGCGGCCGCGGCGATACGAAAAGACGTGCCAGCGCCAGCCGCCGGGTCTGGCCGGCGGACAGATAGGCAGCCGGCAAGGATGCCGTGTGCCCGATGCCGAGCATCTCCAGGATTTCCAAAGGCTTGAAAGCACGCACAGCAAAGGCTGGTGATACCGCAGGCGCAGCAAAATCACGCCAGAAAGCCAGGTTCTCCCGGACACTCAACGCAGGCTTGACCGCGCTCTGATGACCGAAATAGTGGCAGTATTCGCTCAGACCCCGTTCGCCGTCACCGCCTTCAAGGGTGAGGCTGCCTTCCGCGATGGCAACAAGGCCGGCAAGCGTTCTGAGCAAGGACGACTTGCCAACGCCATTGGGACCGGTCACCACCAGCGCCGTCCCGCTCTCCAGCGAGAAGGACAGACCCGCAAAAACCCTGCGGTCGCCGCGGTCTACGGCGAGATTGTCGGCAATGAGCTTCAGAACGGATCTCCGGCAGGGACTGCTTGTCCCGTCTTGTTAGTGCGCCGGATGCCGGATTGGCAAGTCGGCGATTTGCGGACAGGACAATTCGTCTCGATTGCGTGCGCCCCGGCGGCGTTTCGGCGCGATACAAAGAAAACGCCCGGAGCAATGCCCCGGGCGTCAAACTAGAGATTAAGTCTGAGACCGATCAACGACCCAGATCGTGCTCCGGGTTGGCACTGATCTTGTGGATCGAAAGGTCTGCGCCGCGATGCTCGTCTTCCTGGCTGAGGCGCAGGCCCATGACAGTCTTCAGGATGCCGTAGACGACAAAACCGGCAATCAGCGCATAGAGTGCGCCGGCCAGCGTACCCACGATCTGCGACATGAGTGAAACGCCGCCCAGACCCCACATCGCTTCCGCACCGAAGATACCGGCGGCGACACCGCCCCAGGCACCGCAGATACCGTGCAGCGGCCAGACGCCGAGGACGTCATCGATCTTCAGCTTGTTCTGGCAGAATTCGAAGCCCTTGACGAAAATGATGCCCGCGACACCGCCGACGACGAGCGAGCCGAGCGGATGCATGATGTCGGACCCTGCACAAACCGCCACGAGACCGGCAAGCGCGCCGTTGTGAACGAAGCCTGGGTCGTTGCGGCCGGCGACCAGCGCGGTCAGGATGCCGCCGACCATGGCCATCAGGGAGTTGATCGCGACAAGACCGGATGCCGCTTCAAGGGAGCCTGCAGTCATCACGTTGAAGCCGAACCAGCCCACGCAAAGCATCCAGGAGCCGAGAGCGAGCCACGGAATCGACGACGGCGGGATGCCGATCGGACGTCCATTCTTGTCGTAGCGACCACGGCGGGCACCGAGGAGCAGAACCGCAGCCAGTGCAATCCAGCCGCCCACGGCATGAACGACAACAGAGCCGGCGAAGTCGTGGAAGGTCGCGCCGAATGAAGCCTCAAGCCAATCCTGGAAGCCGAAATTACCGTTCCAGACAATCCCTTCGAAGAACGGATATGCGATACCGACCAGCGCCGCGGTCGCAATGCACTGGGGCAGGAACTTCATGCGCTCGGCAATACCGCCGGAGATAATCGCCGGAATGGCGGCTGCAAAGGTGGTCAGGAAGAAGAACTTGACCAGCGTCAGGCCCTGAAGCTCGAAGCCGTCGCCGCCGCCCGACAGCGTCGCCGCATCCACCAGGAACGAGGTGCCATAGGCGAAGGCGTATCCGACGAAGAAATAGGCAACCGTGGAAATGGCGAAATCGACAAGGATTTTCACCAGCGCGTTGACCTGATTCTTCTGACGGACGGTACCGACCTCAAGAAATGCGAAGCCGCCGTGCATTGCAAACACGAGGATGGCCCCCAGCAGCACGAAGAAGACGTCTCCGCCGACCGCGTTCTCAGTCATTTTTGACTCCCTTTTATGCAGACTGCCCAGAGGACGGGCGCCCATTGGAGCCAGATGAATACAAACTGCATGCCAGTTGGGCAGAAACGCCGAGAGCCGCAGAATTATTGGGCTGCCGGAGATGCTAGATCTGCATCAGCCACCGCATTTGCCCTGAAAGTCGGCATAAATAATAGGCAACCGTACTCTTTTTAGGCATTTTCCAATTTGGCAGCCACACCCTGTGCCGTCTGTGAATGCATTTCGCTGTCGAATAATGCGGCAAGGGCGGTTCGGGATCCTGCCGCCTGAATGCCACGGATAACCAATAGGCAGCCAAAAGAAAAAAGCCCGGAGCAATGCCCCGGGCTTGAGTTGCGGTCTGATGACAGACCGCTTTGGGAGATTGGGTTCGCCTTAGCGAGCAGAGCCGATGCCGAACTCCGGATAGGCTTCCACGCCGACCTCGACCTTGTCGAGACCAAGTGCTTCTTCCTCTTCGGAAACCCGGATGCCCATGACAGCCTTCAGGATGACCCAGACGACGGCGCTTGCAACCAGGGTGAACACACCGTAGGCGACGATACCGATCAGCTGCGTGACATAGGAGGTGTCAGCGTTGGAGAACGGAACAATCAGCGTGCCCCAGATACCTGCGAGCAGGTGAACCGGGATCGCACCGACGACGTCGTCGATCTTCAGCTTGTCGAGCATCGGAACCGCGAAGACCACGATTACGCCGCCAACGCCACCGATGATGACGGACTGCAGGACCGACGGAGCCAGCGGCTCGGCAGTGATGGAGACGAGACCGGCGAGAGCACCGTTCAGAGCCATGGTGACGTCGACCTTCTTGTAGAGGATCTGGGTCAGGATCACGGCGACGACGACACCGGCAGCTGCGGCCATGTTCGTGTTGGCAAAGATGCGGGAAATGTCGGTCACGTCTGAGATGCTGCCCATTGCGAGCTGAGATGCACCGTTAAAGCCGAACCAGCCGAGCCACAGGATGAAGGTACCCAGCGTTGCGAGCGGCATGGAGGAGCCCGGAAGCGGGGTAACCTGGCCGTTCGGGCCGTACTTGCCCTTACGCGCACCCAGGATGATGGCGCCGGAAAGCGCTGCCCAGCCACCGACGGAGTGAACCAGCGTGGAACCTGCGAAGTCGGAGAAGCCCATTTCGGAGAGCCAGCCGGCGCCCCACTGCCAGGAACCGGCGATCGGGTAGATGAAACCGGTCAGGACAACGGTGAAGAGCAGGAAGGGCCACAGCTTGATGCGCTCGGCCAGGGTGCCGGAAACGATCGAAGCAGCGGTTGCAACGAAGACCATCTGGAAGAACCAGTCGGACGCCGTCGAGTAGCCGGTGTCGAGGGCGTTGCCGCCGACGGCATCGAAGGAATAGGGGCCGAAGGAACCGATGAAGCCACCATCAACGCCGGTGTACATCAGGTTGTAACCGGTGATCCAGAACATCAGGCCGGCGATGGAGTAGAGGGTGATGTTCTTCAGGCACTGCATGGACACGTTCTTGGAACGCACCAGGCCGGCTTCCAGCATGGCAAAGCCTGCTGCCATCCACATGACCAGGAAGCCGCCGATGAGAAACAGCAGCGTGTTGAAGATATAAGCGACTTCCGAGCTGACGGCAGCCGGAGCTTCGGCTGCGGCGGTGGTATCCTGCGCAAGCGCAGCCACCGACATCAGGCCCAGGGCGCCAAGCGCACCAGCGCTTTTTGCGACGAGATTTTTCATGATAGTTACCCTCAATACAATCACAGAGCTTCGGCGTCGGTTTCGCCGGTGCGGATACGAACCACCTGATCGATGGAATAGACGAAGATCTTGCCATCGCCGATCTGACCGGTCTTGGCTGCCGCGGAGATGACTTCGACGACCTTGTCGACGGATTCTCCAGCCACAGCGACTTCGATCTTCAGCTTCGGCAGGAAGCTGACCGCATATTCGGTGCCGCGGTAAATTTCGGTGTGACCCTTCTGGCGGCCATAGCCTTTGACCTCAGTTACAGTCAGGCCCTGGATGCCGATACCCGTCAGTGCGTCGCGCACTTCATCGAGCTTGAACGGCTTGATAATGGCCATCACAATTTTCATTGCTCGTTCCCATTCCTTGTTCCTGAGTCCCTTCCCGGCGAAGAGACTGGCCGACCGCCCCGTTTGCCCCCCTTGGGTCTGCGCTTCTGTGCTTGGGCGTCACTTCCTTGGAAGGTCATGCCCCGCGTAAAGCCGGGTCGGTGTCGCCCCTTTACTTACAAGGACCGTGCCAACTCGAGGGAACGCATCATGAATTGGCGGAAAACTGCCAACTTTGCGATCATTGACGGAAAAAACGCCACTCAGGCACACCCACCTGGATGCATAACCAGAAGGTTGCAAATGCATAAAAAATAATCAACAAGTCAAAAATGATCTAAAATTAGGCATTCCTGTTGGCGCTGAAGCTTCAACGGTGATTTTTGCGGCAGCATAATTGCACCCGTTCGGGGCAATCGCTCTCGAATTGGCCTGAGAGACGCAGCGTTAACCGGTCGTTAGACCGGACGCACTCTTGGCCGTGCCGATGGCCACACTCCACGACGACGTTGGAACAAAGGCAAGAAAGAAGAAGTTACCCCAACTCAGGCAGAAAAGCCGCCATCGTCGAGAAAGGCTTTCTCCTCCGCGGTGGTCTGCCGGCCAAGAACCTCGTTACGGTGCGGGAAGCGCCCGAAACGCCGGATCACATCCATGTGGATCAGGGCATAGTGATAGTAGTCCTGGTTGCCGAGCTGCCGGAAGAGGTCGACCGCCCTGCCTTGTGCGTCCATGTCTTCCGCGTGTTCGAACGGCAGGTAGAAAAAGGCACGGGCATCAGTCGGATAAGCCTTGTCGAAACCATACTCGAGCGCATGCGTCGCAAGATCCACGGCCGCACCATCGGCCTCGAATGCCAAAGGGCTGTTGCGGAAGATATTGCGCGTGAATTGATCCAACAGAATGATCAGCGCAAGGCATCCGTGCGGCGTGTCCCTCCAATCAGACAACGAGCCCGCTTTGGCGGCGTCAACTGTTTCGGCAAAGCGCTGCCTGATCTGTGCGTCGAAGGCCTCGTCGCGGGCGAACCACTTCTTCGGCCCGGCGCTCCACCAGAAATCCAGCACTTCGAACGGAGTCACGGTAAGGTTGCTCATTGGGCACAAACTCTGGTTGGGAATTATCGATGGTTTCGCACTATATAGTCACACATCGACGATGTGAGACCAACAAGGCGACCAGAAAACCGTGAGCGACGACACACTTCTTGATCTCAAGGGGCTCAAGTGCCCGCTGCCCGTTCTCAAGACACGCAAGGCGCTCAAGGCACTGCCAAGTGGAGCAAGACTGACAGTGCTTACGACCGACCCGATGTCCTTTGTCGACATTCCACACTTCTGCAATGAAGACGGCCACACGCTTGAATCGACCGAGAAGGACGGAAACGACGGCCGGTTCATCATCGTGAAAGCCTGACCGCAGCTCTGCTCCAAAAGGCAGCCCATGTTCGACCGCGACGTTCCATCCATCCTTTTTGTCTGCCTTGGCAACATCTGCCGCTCCCCTCTCGCCGAGGGCATCTTCCGTCACGTTCTCACGGGATCCGATCCGAAAAGCGGGATGACTATCGATTCCGCCGGAACCGGCGCATGGCATGCGGGCAATCCACCCGATCCACGCTCTGTCGCGGTCGCCGAAAAACACGGAATCGACATTTCCGCCCAACGCGCAAGACAGGTGGTCGAAGCAGATTTCGAACGGTTCGACCTGATCCTCGCCATGGACCTGGAAAACCTGGGCAATCTGAAAAACCTCAGGCCACATGGGTCGGGAGCAGATGTCCGGCTGTTCCTGAACGCGCCTGCAACAGAAGTCCCTGATCCGTAGTACGGTGGCCACGATGGCTTTGACCGGGTTTACGAAATGCTCCTGGCAGGGAGTCAACGCCTCGTCGAGCAGCTGCGGACGAGCTGAAAGATGTGACCTTCATGATGCTGTCTTGAAAGGTCCGTATTCAGGCGCCTCGTTGCCCTGCTGATGGACGCGCATGAAGATCATCTGGTGGACATTGGCTCTCGTTCTCGTGACGCTCGGCCTTGCAACCCTCTGGCTTCCCATACCCACCGGCGTTCCGTTGCTGGCGCTCGGCGCCATCATCATCATCGGAACCAGCCGCCCCGCCGCCCGTTTGCTCAGGAGCCGGCGGCGGTGCTCCAGCAACCTCAACGAGGCATTCCTATGGCTGGAGGACCGCGCACCTGGCTCTTTTGCGCGGATCCTGAAACGAACCCGGCCGCGCGTAAGGCGTTAACGCCCGCCTTTGAGCGAACGCTTGATCCGCCTCAAGGCAGAGGAAGGCCGTTCCCGCCTAAATGCAGGGCAGGAGCTGCGAGGGTTCGCAGGGGCATGAAACACGAAGGAGTAGTCGCAATGAGCGGTCTGAAAATCGATCATGACGCATGGGTATTGGTCGGCGATGGCGAAAAGGCACTCGTCTTTCGCAATCAGGGCGATTCCGACTACCCCAACCTGCAGGTCATCCAGATCATGGAGCATGAGAACCCACGAACCGGAGAACAGGGAACCGACGCCCCCGGACGCAGGCACGACGGCCCCAGCCCGCAGAAAAGCGCAATGGAGCCGACCGACTGGCACACCATCGAGAAGCACCGCTTCGCCAAGGAGATGGCGGATGCCCTCTACAAGGCAGCTCACAAAGGCAAATATTCAAAGCTGATCGTTGCCGCCCCTCCGATGACACTCGGTGACCTGCGCAAAGCGTTTCACAAGGAGGTCAAGGACAGGGTCGTTGCCGAAATCGACAAGACCCTCACCGGGCATCCCCCGGCTGAAATCGAGCGGATCCTGACCCAGAAAAGCTGATGCGACCGACCAGACCTCGGGTCTGTGGCCGAGATCAATGAGTTGAAAACATCCTTAGGAAACGGCGCAGGCGGGCAACCAGCCGAGCGCCGTTTCGATTCAAAAGGACCTGTAGCACACGCCCTTTGCGGGTAAACCATTCATCCAGATGGCTATCATGCAGCCATCGCGGCGCCTGGACAAACAGGAAGCGGTGAACCAGCACGATCACCAGGAGTGTCAGCCCCCAGGACAACAGGGTGTCCGACAAAAAGTGGCCACCAAAGGCGATCCGGTTCAGCGACAACAGCAGTCCGAGCGGGACGAGGAACACAAGCAGGGCAAGACGCCAGGCAACCGGAGCAACCAGCACGGCGCCAACAAGCCACATTCCCGCAGATGCCTCTCCGGATACGAAAGAGCAATTGGTATCGCACCAGTTGGTCGGCAGCCAGACGGGCTGGTAAGGCATGTCGCCACCAAAGACGTCGACCATGACAGGCCGCGGCCGCCCCCAGTTGTTCTTCAGGATCAGATTGACCAAAACTCCCGGGCCGAGAATAAGCGTCGTCAGCAGGAATACCGGGGTCCTGAGCGGCATGAAAGGACGGCGAGCCGGCAGAAACAGCTTGGCAAGGAGGACGAGCACACACAGCACCGCGATGATCTTCACCAGGTGAGGCCCCAAGTGCCGGAACCGGCGCAAGAATGGCTCGCCTTGGGCCCAAAACCCCTGATCAGCGCTATAAAACAATCCGCTGGCCCACAGGTCCACGGCCGGAAATGCCAGAAAGAAGGCCGAGACTGCTGCGATGTAGATCAAGAGGGCCCGGACCGGATGCGCGTACGCCCAGTCACAAGTGGTCCGCAAATAGCCGGCGATTTGTTGCTTACGATCAATTTGCTCGCTCATTGGCGCTCTTTACCCCATTCACCGCGCAAGACCAATCCTTTACCAATGTTTCCGTGAGCAACTACGCCAGGGCGAAGAGGGAAAGCGGCATGGGTCGACAAGGGAATGATGGCAAGCGACCGTCGCTCCACTTCTGGTTCGATTTCGCATCCACCTACAGTTACCTCTCCGCAATGCAGATCGAGACTGTTGCGGCGGATCGCGGCGTCATGGTCGTATGGCACCCGTTCCTTCTCGGCCCCATCTTCCGCAAGCAAGGCTGGGAAACATCGCCGTTCAACCTGATGCCGGCAAAAGGGCGCTACATGTGGCGCGACATGGAACGTCAATGCGAGGTCTTCGGGCTGCCACTTGTACGGCCTGACCCCTTTCCCCAGAACAGTCTGCTCGCCGCACGAGTTGCCCATGCCGCCCGCGCAGAACCCTGGATCGGGGCCTTTGTCCGGGCTGTCTTCTATGCCGAGTTCGGAGCGGGCCTCGACATTTCCGACCCGTCGATCATCGCGGGCATCCTGCTAGACGTCGGGGCAGATGCCGCGGCCGCACTTGCCAAGGCGGAGACGATGGATGTGAAAATCGGATTGCGCGCCGCGGTCTCCGAGGCAGAAACCCAAGGCGTATTCGGCGCCCCGACCTTTATCTCCGGGAGAGGCGAACTCTTCTGGGGCCATGATCGCTTGGAACAAGCCCTCGATGACGCCTTGGTTCTGAGCGATTGACGACAGAACGCGCCGTGTCGAAATCAGGTTCCCGGATCCATCCTTTTCCGGTAGCGATCCCTGGCATGTCCCATTGCCTGGAATAGATCGACCGGCGACAAGGGCTTGGCCAGCACCTCACGGAAACCGGCCTCCCTCAGTCTGTCATCTCCAACGGTTTCGAGCGCGGCGGTGACGGCGATCAACGGCATTTCCTCAAAACCGCACAGCTCCCTGATCCGCCGGGCCGTTTCCAGTCCATCCATCTCCGGCATATGCAGGTCGAGGAGAACCGTGTCATAGGCGGTTGCGGCCACGCGCTCCAGCGCCTCGAAGCCGCTTGCCGCCTGGTCACTGGAGATTGAAAAGGACTCCAGCAGAGCCGACAGCAATCGGCGATTGGTCAGGTTGTCGTCGACGACCAGAACATGCGCCTCGGCATTTGCTGGACGCAGCGTAGGATAGTCACTCTGGACCGCGTCGGAAGCAACAGGGCGGTACGGCAAGAGAATGCTGAATCGACAACCCGCACCCTGCTCGGAGCTCAGCTCCAACGTGCCGCCCAGTTCAGCGACAAGCTGACGCGCGCCCCATAGTCCGAGCCCCGAGCCCGGGCTGCGAGCCTTGCCGGCAGAACCACGAACATAGGGCTTGAACAGGCGTCGCTGCTCGATCTTTTCGATACCGGGACCCGTATCCGCCACGCCGAGCACCATCATGCGCCCGGAACCATCCGGCAAGTCGTCCTCGCTCAAGGAAACAGTGATACTGCCCAGATCGGTATATTTGACCGAATTGTCGAGCAGAGCGGTCAGGATACGGCGCATCGCGCCCGCCTTCCCGGCCGGGAGTGTCAGCGACGTATCCCCTTCATCAAGTATCAGCTGAAGCCCTTTAGCCTCTGCCGCCACCGTGTAGAGGCCAACTGTTTCCCGCACGATCTGCGACATCGGCCGCTCGCCCGATGCCTCATCAGTGCCGCTGATCAGATCACCGGCAAGGTCGGACAAGGCGTCAATCGACCGGATCAATAGATCCAGACGCTCGGCCTGCTTTTCCGACAGGGCCTCGATCCCGATCAATTCAGCTGTCAGCTTCATGGCCGACAAGGGCGTGCGCAGGTCGTGCGCCAGGAGGGCAAGCTTCCGCGCCGACTTTGAATCCTCTGACATGAACTGATTCTAGTGCCTAAATTGCGCCGCCTGCAAATGGAACCGACCCCAAGCATTGCATTCCATGTGCGTGACGGTAAAACTCATTGCAGACAAAGCTTGTCGATCCTTCCGGAGTGCGACCTCCTCCAGCCTCGGCCCTACTCTCCGATGCGATTTCGCTCTCTATGCCCACGTCCCAAGGTACACAGCCCGCCCGCGAGATTTATCATGCCGCTCGAAATCCTGGCCATCGTCCTGCCCGTCTTCATCCTGATCGGCATCGGCTATGCGGCGGCACGTTCCGGTCTCTTGTCTCAAACCATCGGCGAATCCCTCGGCGAATACGTCTACCTGGTCGCGATACCGGTGCTGATCTTCAAGACCATGGCTGTCGTCCAACTGGGCGATCAGAACCCATGGGGCCTGTGGGCGGCATATTTCACAGGAGTCGCAGTAACATGGGTCCTGGCAAACCTGATCATCCGAAAGGGTTTCGGCCGGGAAGCAAGGGCTGGTGTGGTCGGAGGGATTTCAGCAGGCTTTGCCAATACGGTCATGGTCGGCCTGCCACTGATCTCGTCAGTCTATGGTGATGATGGCCTTGTACCGCTTCTGATCATCGTCTCTGTGCACCTGCCGGTAATGACCGTCGTGATTTCGGTTCTGATGGAGCGAGCGGCGGCACTTGACGGCGTCTCGCAGGCACCTCCGCCGCGCGAAATGCTTCTGCGCATCGGGCGGAACCTGGCGGTCAATCCCATCGTCATCGCAATCGTATGTGCGGTAGCATGGCGTCTTGCGGGATGGCCGATCCAGGGCGTGCTCAAGGATGTGCTGGACCGCATCGCTGCAACGGCCCTTCCGGTTGCACTGCTGTCACTCGGAATGAGCATGGTGCTCTACGGCATCCGGGGCAATCTGCTCCCCGGTCTCTGTCTCAGCCTGCTGAAACTCATCGTGATGCCGGCGATCGTATACGCCGTCAGCGCCCATGTTTTCCAGTTGCCGCCACTTTGGGTCGCTGTGGCCACCGTCACCGCAGCCTGCCCGACCGGCATAAACGCCTACATCTTTGCCAACCGGTATGGCACCGGTCACGCCATGTCCGCCAACTCGATTTCCATGACGACGCTTGCAGCAGTCATCAGCAGCGGACTTTGGATCATGACCGTGTCGAACCAGGCTTCTGGGATGTGACGCCTTTCCCGTTCGACTGATTGGAGAAAGGCGTCACGCTCTTCGCGCGGCGCGTCTCGAGACATCCATCGGGTTTCGCGAATTGTACTCCTCGACAAACTGACCGTACTTGTCGAAAGGAACGGGCGCGCTCCAAAGATACCCCTGGGCACTATTGGCACCCCAGGCCTTTAGAAGGTCCCGTTGAAGCTCGGTTTCGACGCCCTCGGCCACGGCCTCGATCTGAAGCTGTTTCGCCATGGTCAGCATCAACTGGGTCACCACACGATGCCTGTCGCTCTTGGTGATCTCATTGGTGAAGGAACGATCAATCTTGAGGCCATCGAACGGCAATTGTGCCAGATCCTGCAGGCGTGAAGCCTCGCGGCCAAAGCCGTCCAGCATCAATCGAATTCCGGATTGGCTGATCGCGCTCAGGTGACTGTTCGCCTGCGTCGGATCGTCAGACACCAGATTCTCGGAAATTTCCAACTCTATGGATTTGGTCGGAAACCCTGTATCGGCGACCACGTCGCAAACCCATTCCGCAAAATCAGGGTTGCGGAACTGAATCGGGTCGATATTCACGCTGATGGACAGCTGGTGGCCCCGGTCGGTGAGTTTTTTGCTATCCTCGATTGCGCGGCGCAGAACGTATTCGCCGATAGGCGTGATCATGCCGCAGGCTGCCGCGATGGGAATGAAGCGCGCTGGAGAAATCTGTCCAAGCTCAGAATGCTGCCACCTGAGCAGAGCTTCCGCCCCAACCACACGGTCGGTGGCAAGGTCGATCTTCGGCTGGTAGACGACACTCATCTCCTCGCCGTCCAACGCCATCCACAAATCCTCCTCGAGCCGCTCACGTTCGGCCTCATCTTCCTTGTCCTTGGACGTGAAGAGATAGATGGCACCGCCATTGCGGGCCTTTAGGGTCGTGATCGCACTATTTGCCGATCGGACAAGTTCATCAGCCGTCGCGCCATGCTCGGGGTAAAGCGCCGCGCCACTTGCGCCACCGACGACAATCGGAAGGTTTTCGATGTTGAAAGGCTTGGAAACTGCTTCGACAAGAGCGTTGCCGAGTGCCTCGACCGGAGCAGTGTCAACAATTCCGGGTAGCAGGATGCAGAACTTGTCGGACGAGAATGATGCCAAGGTCGCGCCCTGAAGGTTCGCGCGTGTCGCGAAATCATCGATCACCCGCGAAATCCTGGCCGCCGCCGCCACCATCAGCTTGTCACCGATGACATAGCCATGCTCTTCAACGGCTTTGCCGTAACGGGTCACCTCCAACATCAGGCAGGCTCCGCGCGCACGCGGAGTAAGCTCCACCGCCTTGCGTGCGGCAAGCAGGAAACTGTTGCGATTGAGCAGCTTGGTCACGGCGTCCTGAGATGCCATGGCTTCAATCTGCCGCATGTTGGAGCGCAGTTCCGTGATCATGGTCCGGAAGGCGCTTTGCAGCTCGCCAACCTCGCCCGAGCTGTTGACCGGAAAATCAGTGCCCAGAAAACCGCTTGCGGCCTCGTTGGCCGCTTCGGTGACCTGAGTGATGCCCCGCGCGAGACGGAACATGAAATAGGCGCCAACCGGTGTGAACAGCAAAAGGATCAAGCTGGCGATCATCGCGCCCGACATGATGCTGTCGTATTTGACCTGCTCGACACGGTCCATCGACATACGAATGGCGACAGCCCCGATGGAACGATTGTTCACGAGGATGGGCTGCAGCTGGAGGAGCGACATATCGCCGTAAAGACGCGAGGGCTGGCGGGACGCCATCACCGCAATGGTTTCAGCACGAAATGCCTCGGAAGACGGGCTGCCTTCTGCAGTCCGATAGGAGTTGCCGTCCCGATCCAGAATCCAGGCGTGCATCACGTCCTGTTTGGAAACGAGGTCCGTCAATATGCCGTCGATCGCTGCCGTGTTTCCGGCCCCTGCAAGTCCCGCAACGGCCGTTGCCGCGCTACGGGCAATCTCCTCGCTGCGGGATAGCAACGCCCCTTCAGCGGAATCGACACTGCGGTAGTAATCAACCGTCGTTACGGTGAGGGCAAACACACTGAGCACGAGCGTGAGGCAAAGTGTTGCCCGCACGAACACCATCCGCATCGGACGTCCGCTCAATTTCATGAAACGGCTTGCCCAACGCCATTTCGTCAATGTACCCAATCCGCCCCAAGTCACAGCGCCCCTCCACCTCAGGCTCGCAATTTTTGATCGATATCCTTAATCGCGACCTTTGCACTCGCTTCAGATTCCTTAACCAGCTCGCGGAACCGCGCATAATCGACTGGCGGGCTCCACAAGTAGCCTTGGGCATAGTTGGCGCCCCAGGCTTTGAGATGGTCGAATTGCCCGCTCGTTTCGATCCCTTCTGCAACGGTTCGCATTCTAAGCTGCTGCGCCATCATCAGGATCAGTTGGACGATGGCGCGACGATCTTCACTGTCCGCCATGTCCATGACGAAGGACCGGTCGATCTTCAGCGTATCGAACGGCATGGTCGCCAATGTGTTGAGGCTGGAGTAACCGGTCCCGAAATCATCGATCGCAAAGAGGACCCCTTCCTCCTTGATCGGCATGATCTGGTCAAAGACCTTTTTCGGATCGTCCATGATGCTGGACTCGGTAATCTCCAGTTCCAGCTTTTCCAGCGGGAACCCGCTTTCGCCCAGGATGCCCAACGTCCTGTCGGTGAATGCAGGTGACTCGAACTGAACGGGCGCTACATTGACTGCGATCGACAGATCACTGCCTTCATGGCGGAGTACGTTCATGTCTTCCAGAGATTTGCGCAGCACGAACTCACCGATGGAAGTCATCAGCCCGCATTCTTCTGCAAGCGGAATGAACTTCCAAGGCGGAACATTGCCAAGCTCCGGGTGCTGCCAGCGCAGGAGAGCTTCCGATCCCATGATCCGGCCGGACTTCAGGTCGAGCTTGGGTTGGTAATAAACCTTCAGTTCGTCATTCTCGAGCGCGGTACGCAGATGGCGTTCGATCTTCTCACGCTCGATGGCCTTTTCACGGATCTTTTCGTTGAAGACCACCGATTGATCTCGACCGGCTTCCTTCGCCGCAAACATGGCCATGTCAGCGCACTTGAGCAGTTCCTCCGAAGAATCTGCATCCTGCGGATACAGAGCAACGCCTATGCTGGCACGCACGACGAGTTTCAGATTGTCGACCCTGAAGTGCTCCGCCATCTTCTCGACGATCAGGTCCGCCAATTCCTTGAGCGTCTCAGCATCCGTGACACCTGGCAAAATGACGATGAACTCGTCGCCGGAAAACCGCGATATGAAGGGCTTGCCGGTGCACTTCGGCTGAGCGTGCTTTTCGATAAGGTTGAAGACCCGCTCTCCGGCCATCAGCAAAAGGCGGTCGCCGACGGAGTGACCATGGGCGTCGTTGACGGCTTTGAACCGGTCGAGGTCGATGAACAGAAGCCCTCCTTCCGCACGAGGCGAAAGGTCGATCATCTGTGTTGCCACATTCCCGAACTTCAGACGGTTCGGCAGGCCGGTAATGTTGTCGACGTGGGCAAGGTATTCGATCCGCTGCATGTTGTTGCGCAGGCTGACCGACATCTGCTGGAAAGCCTTCTGAAGCTCGCCAACCTCCCCAACCGTGTCGACTTCAAGCGACGTATCGAGAAATCCTTGCGCGGCTTCGTTCGCCGCCGCCGTCACGCGGCTGATCCCGTGGGTTGCCCGATAGACGAGGAAGGTACCGATGGGAACAAACACGCAAACGAGGATTCCCATCAACATGAGGGATTGCCTGATCAGCGTCAGCTTGAGCGCGCCAATCTCCTCCTTCGACATGGTGATACTGACTGCGCCGACGGTTTCCCCGGCATGCTTCACCGGCAGTATGTACTGCATTGTCTCCGCGTCTTCCCGCGTGAACGGTTTGCGGCTTTCGATCGCGGTAAGAACATTTTCGTCGATAAACGTTTCACGCCCACTCAAACGCGTTGTGATATCGCTCGCGAAAACATGCCCTAACCGTGTGTAGGCTCGGGCAGCGACCACCAGAGACTCTCCTGCAAGCGCGTCAAGCAGCGTCTCCATCTCCGTGTACTGCTTTTGCTTGATCTCTCTTGCCGCAATTCTTGAGACAAGCGTCGCATGATCATGAGCCTTATCGAGCAGCCGCTCTTCGATCTCCCAGACGTCGTTGTAGTAATTGATACCGGTCACCAGGCCGGCAAAGCCGAACAGAAGCGCCACAACGTAAAATGTCGTGCGGACGAATACGCGGCCATAGTAGGCCTGAATGGCGGAAAGATACTTCTTCAGTCTCTGCATTTTAGCGGACCTCATACCCTTTCAGGCAAGGAACCACTCTGCGAGCCCGAGCGCCATCCGGCAACACGAGAGACAGCTGGACCAGAAGGGACGGCAAGATCATCGCAACAAGCAGGGCTGCGTAATAATCGGTCATCATTCCTCCCGTCCACATACTCGAGATCACTTGAACACGTCATCGCAAGCTAGGAGGAACAAGTATACAAATAGATAATTTAGAAGTTTCCGATATTGAAATGCTTCTGATTGGATGTTTTTACAGTAAAACAATTTATTAATTATAATTTTTACAATGAACCACGTAGCTAAAAGCAGAGAGCCGTGCCCAAATTGCCCAAAATCTCGTCAACCGCGGCACCAGAGGCGCGTAGGAATCGCAAGCTCGTCGCATTGTCGGACTTCGACAGTTTTCTGCCATCCAGCCCCCTAACAAGTTCGTGATGCCGGTAGCGAGGCTCTTTCAGCCCGAGCAAATGCTGCAAAAGGCGATGAACAGAGGTCGCATGGTACAGATCGCGGCCGCGCAGCACGTCGGTGATGCCCTGGACCGCATCGTCCACCACGACAGACAGGTGATAGCTGGTCGGCGTGTCCTTGCGCGCAAGGATCACGTCCCCCCATACAGCAGGGTCGGCAGTGACTGCTTCTCCCTCGTACCAATCCGAAGGCGTATCCTTGACCTTCGACCATTCCGAGGGGCCTTCCCACCAGGTCAGAGCCTCTGTAAGCGTCCCCAGCGCCGCCTTCATGTCGAGCCGGATTGCATAGGGCGCATCCCCGGCCTTGCGGGCGGCGAGCTCGTCTTCGGAAAGCACCACACCGTCTCCCGGATAGAGTGGCGCCCCATCCGGATCGCATGGCCATGCCATCCCTTTTGCTTCGTTTTCCGCAACGAACCGCTTGATTTCCGAACGCGTCAGATAGGCACGGTAGACGAGCCCCCGCTCCTCCAGCGTTGCGAGAGCTTGGGCGTAGGCATCGAAATGCTCCGACTGGCGGTAGACCGGCTGTTCCCAGGACAGCCCCAGCCACGCGAGATCCTCGAACATGTCCTCGATCAGCGCCGGCGTGCAGCGAGCCGTATCGATATCCTCGACGCGGACGAGAAACCGGCCACCGACACCCTTGGCCGCTTCATGGTTCAGCCACGCGGACAAGGCATGGCCAAGATGCAGATGCCCGTTCGGAGAAGGCGCAAAACGAAAGACGGCTGGCTGCATGGAATATAACGGCCTTCACAATCGCGATTTTCGGGTTTCGGGCGGGGCCCGCAGCCTGTACCTATCAGGTCCGCCCCGTTCCCGAAACGGCCCAGGACCCGAAGCCTTGTCAGACGCACCTCCTTTGCAGCCGATCGACACGCTGGCCGATGTCGAGCGCGGTCTTGCCGCATTGCTGAAGCTGGCGCCCGCCCTTGCCCCCATTGCGGAGGAAGCCGGGCCACTGCCCCTGCGCCGCCGCGCACCTAATTTCGCCTCGCTGGCTCATATCGTCACCGGGCAGCAGGTCTCGGTCGCAAGCGCCAGCGCCATATTTGCAAGGCTCGAAACCCAGGTTGCCCCCCTGACTGCGGAAAATCTTGAAGCACACTCGGACGAAGCCTTGGCCTCGGTCGGGCTGTCGAAACCGAAAATACGCACGCTGCGGGCAGTCGGCGAAGCCTGCAGGGGAGGACTTGATCTTGAAGGTCTGGCGTCACGACCTGCCGCAGAAGCCCATGCGGAACTCTGCATCATCAAGGGCATCGGGCCATGGACAGCAGATATCTTCCTGCTGTTCTGTGCCGGACATCCGGACATCTTCCCGGCCGGCGACCTGGCCTTGAGGATTGCTGTCGGCGAGGCTCTTGGCCACACCGAAACGCCTTCGATCAAGCAAGTCGATGCGATTGCATCGGATTGGGCGCCCTATCGCGGGATCGCCGCAAGGCTTTTCTGGGCATGGTACCGGGTTCGCCGAACCGGACGCGAAGCGCTTCCCGTTTAACGTCGCCCGTCACACCAACGCTTCAACGGCCCGCAGCATCAGATCGAGATCTTGCGGCCGTGACAGGCGATGATCCCCATCAGGAACCAGCGAGAAGGTGACGTCGTCGTGTGGCAGGGCTTCGGCAAGCCGCATCGCGTGCTGCCAGGGAACGTCCGGATCGAGCGCCCCTTGCAGGATCGTCACCGGACACCCGAGCTCAAGCGACTTTCCAAGAATGAGGTGGTTTCGACCGTCCTCGATCAATTTGCGCGTGATGACATAAGGGTCGCCTGAATAGGCAGAGGGTTGCGCCCAGCGCCCGTCCAGCAGGATCGTCTCGCGGATCTCATCTGTGAAGCGCTGCTTCCACATCAGTTCCTCAGTGAAATCTGCCGCCGGCGCGATCAGGACCATACCCTTGATCAACCCGGTCTGGCGACGCGCCAGCGCCAGCAGCATGGCCAACCAACCGCCCATGGAAGATCCGACGAGAACCGTCGCCCCGGTACAGTACCGGTCAAAGACCGCCAGCGTATCCTCCAGCCAGTCGGAGACACAGCAGTCCTCGAAATCACGTCCCGAGAGGCCGTGGCCGCAGTAGTCGAAGCGCGTGCTTGCGAGATCGCGTTCCCTGGCCCAATCGGCAAGGGCAAGCACCTTGGTCCCGCTCATGTCGGACTTGAAGCCAGACAGCCAGAAGATACCCGGCACCCGGCCTGCATCGTGCCGGACCGCGATCTGCCGCTCATTTTCCGCTTTTCCAACCGCTATGAATTGCGGATCGTCCCGGGTCATACTATGGCTCTGCTGGTTTTCCTCTGACGTGCGCCTTCATTGGCACAGACGGGGTTCAATGAGAAGCGCCAACGCCGGAGCCGTAGGTGAGCAACAATGATGGAATGCCCGTCGTCCTGCAGGTCATACCCGACCTGAAAACAGGCGGCGCCGAGCGCACCACCGTTGACGTGGCGAAGGCCCTCGTCGAGGCAGGCTGGAAGGCCATCGTCGTCAGCCAGGGCGGGCGCATGCTGGACGAGCTGCAGCAAACGGGTGCGTTGCATGTCGCCCTGCCTGTGAAATCCAAGAACCCACTGACGATCTGGCGCAATGCCGCGAGACTGCAGGCAGTCATCCGCGAACATGGCGTCGACCTCGTTCATGCCCGAAGCCGCGCACCCGCCTGGTCGGCTCTCCGGGCTGCACGCAGGGAAGACATCCCTTTCGTCACGACCTACCACGGCATCTATAACCAGACCAACGCCCTCAAGGGCTTCTATAATTCGGTCATGGCAAGGGGCGATACGGTTATCGCCAACTCAGGTTACACAGCGGACTTGATCCGCGAACGCCATCCCTTTGCGAAGAAACGACTGACCGTGGTTCACAGGGGTTCCGACCTCACCGCGCTTGATCCGCATAACGTTGCTGACGACCGGAAGACTGCGCTGCGCGCAGACTGGGGTATTCCCGAAGGAGCCCCGGTCATCCTGAACCTTGCCCGCCTGACCGCCTGGAAGGGACAAAGGGTCATGATCGAGGCGATGGCTGAGCTGGTCCGAACCGGCGACACCCAATCCATCGCGATCCTCGCAGGCGATGCGCAGGGCCGCGAGGCGTATCTGTGGGACCTGCGCGACCGGATTGCGAAGCATCGCCTGCAGGATCGGATCAAGCTTGTTGGTCACTGCTCGGACGTGCCCGCTGCGCTCGCGCTCGCCGATGTCTCCGTCGTCGCTTCCACCGAACCCGAGGCCTTCGGGCGCGCTGCCGTCGAGGCGCAGGCAGCGCATGTACCCGTCATCGTGTCGGATCTTGGCGCGGTTCCGGAAACCGTTCTGGCTCCGCCGGAAGTTTCGGAAGGCGAGCGGACCGGCTGGCGCGTACCGCCGGGCGATCACGAAGCCCTCGCCAAAGCCATGCGCCATGCACTTGACCTGTCTGACAAAGCCAGGGCCGCCCTGACGGGTCGTGCTGCGCAACATGTCTCTGAAAGCTTTTCCGTTGAGGCGATGTGCGCGGCAACACTGGAGGTCTACCGCAAGCTTCTGAAACGTTGATCGGGAGGCCTCAAGCCGCCAGCGGATAGGCCTCTTCGACCAGATACGGTCCGCCGCCAACGCTTGCCTTGGCCGAGTAGAGCACGAACCGTCCTGCCACGAAGGGTGGAGCCTGAAAATTTCCGCGGTCCGCAAGCCACCTGGCCACATCCTCGTTGCTCGACGTGCGGCAACGGGCAATCGTTACATGAGGTGTATACTTGCGCCGTTCCGACGGCAGACCGATGCGTTGCAGGATGCGTTCCTGCTCGGACTGAAGCTCCGCCAGCTCGGGCGTCGGTTCGACTCTCGCCCAGACAGCATGCGGCTTGCCATTGCCGAAGGACCCCAGACCGCTCAGCCGGATATCGATCGGGTCACGGCGGATCCGATCGAGCGCTTCGGCCACCTCGTCGGCGGTCCGATCATCGATGTCACCAATGAAGCGCAGAGTGATGTGATAGTTTTCCGGGTCGATCCAGCGGGCGCCTCGTAGGCCTCCCCGAAGCATCGAAAGCATGAGACCCGTCTCTGCCGGAATCTCGAGACCTGTGAACAGTCGCGGCATCGGCTGCCCCTCCACTGGTTTCGACATATCCATGAGGAATCATCTTTTGCCGCAGCGCAAGGGAAATTCGCAAGGCCTTGAATCATTGAGAGTTTCCGGACCGGGATAAAGGCCACCCTTGAGTTGCGAACCCGTTCCGACGGGATGATTTTCCGGCAAAATGATTCTGTTTGAAGGCCGGACCGCGGAGGCCATGACCATCCGCGATCCGGTAGAACGAAAGAACTTACGGACAGGGGTTGCCGCGACGCTGATGAATGTCGTCGATGCCGCCAAGAACCTCGTCAGACAGAACCAGGTCGGCGGCGCCGAGATCGTTTTCCAGCTGCTCCATCTTGGTTGCCCCGAGAATAACCGAGGTCATGAAGCTGCGGGAATGGGCGAAAGACAAGGCCATCTGTGCCGGATCTAGTCCATGTTTCGCGGCAAGGTCCAGATACTCATTCATGGTCTCCTGAGCGCCAGCGCGCTCGTAGCGCTGCAGGCGATCGAACAGCACCTTGCGTGACCCGGCCGGCGCAGCGCCGTCCCGGTATTTCCCCGTGAGATACCCCTGCGCCAGCGCCGAATAGGCCAGAAGGCCGACATTTTCGCGCAAGGCAACCTCGGCAAGACCGGTATCGAACGTCCGGTTGACCAGAGAATAGGCGTTCTGAATCGAGACGACACGCGGAAGACCGTGCATTTCGGCTTCCTTCAGATAGGTCATGGTGCCCCATGCGCTTTCGTTGGACAGGCCGAGATGCCGGATCTTGCCCGCCTTGACGAGGTCAGCCATGACTTCGAGCGTGCTGTGGATCGAGTTCTCGTCGGACGCCGGTTCAACGTCTTCCCAGCGGGTGGGATTTGCGCCGAAGCCCGGAACGTTCCGGTCCGGCCAGTGGATCTGGTAGAGGTCGATGTAGTCGGTCTGCAGGTTTTTCAGGCTCTGGTCGACCGCTTCCTCGATCTGCTGCCGAGTCAACCTGCCCTTGGACCCGTCCTTGCGGAACCAGTCCATGTCGGAACGGCCGATAACCTTGGTCGCCATGATAATCTTGTCGCGACCGCCACGTTCCTTGAACCAGGTGCCGATGATGCGTTCGGTGCGGCCCTGCGTGTGCCGGCTGGGTGGGATCGGATAGAGTTCGGCGGCGTCGAAGAAATTCACTCCCCGGTCGACCGCCAGATCCATCTGGGCGTGCCCCTCGGCCTCGGTGTTCTGCTCGCCAAAGGTCATGGTGCCAAGACACAGGGAGCTGACGGTAATATCGGTACGGCCAAGGCGGCGGTAATCCATCGCTTGTTCCTTAAAACTGAAACTGCATGTGGGGCGGGACTGGGTTCAGAACGAACCGGCCCGTTCTAGAAGTTGCTCCACGAGAGGTAGCATATTCGCGACAATCACGGAAACACCCTGTCCATTCGGATGCATTCCATCGGCGAGGTTCAGGTCCGGATCGAGCGCCACTCCTTCGAGGAAGAATGGATAGTGGAGAGCGCCGTGAGCAGCGGCGACTTCCGGATAAATCGGATCGAATTCGGCCGCATAGTCCTCACCGAGATTTCGCTGGGCCATCATGCCCGCCACGAGAACGGCGACCCCGCGCTCCGTCAGGCGCGAGACAATGGCCTCGATATTCTCGCGGGTTTTTTCCGGTGGAATGCCCCGCAGCATGTCGTTTGCGCCTAATTCAACAATAACCGCCTTCACATCGGGACCAACCGACCAGTCAAGGCGCGAAAGACCTCCCGACGACGTATCGCCGGACACCCCTGCATTCACCACTTCGACGTCATGGCCGCGTTCGGTCAAAGCTGCCTGGAGCTGGTTCGGGAAGGCCTCTTCCGGCGGCAGCTGGTAGCCGGCCGACAGACTGTCGCCGAGAACCACGAGCTTCAAGCTATCTGCCTTGGCCGAAACGCCTGAGATGAGAGCGGAAAAGCAAAAGGCAAAGACAAAATGATACAATTTTGCGCGCATGGCAGGTCTGGATCCCTCCGTATCTTGGACCCATATGGTCGCAGAAGGCCTTGTCGGCAATACCGGCAGGGAACCGGCATGCACGAGGCAGGCATCAATAGCTGCAATAAGCCAGACACTTGAGGGGCACATATGACGAACCGACCGGCGATCGATCTCAAGGAAGTCCACCTCAGCCTCGGAGAGGGTGCCGGCCGGGTGCACATCCTGAAGGGCATCGACCTGGAGATCGAGTCGGGCACAGCCGTTGGTCTGGTCGGTCCGTCCGGCTCGGGAAAGTCAACGCTGCTGATGGTCATGGCAGGCCTCGAGCGTTCGGACAGCGGCAAGGTGGTCGTAGCAGGCTCGAATCTTTCGCCCCTGTCCGAAGATGAACTGGCCCGCTTCCGTGGTGCCAATGTCGGCATCATATTCCAGTCCTTCCACCTCGTCCCCAACATGACCGCTCTGGAGAACGTCGCGGTTCCGCTGGAACTTGCCGGCGACCGGCAGGCATTCGACAAGGCGCGCCGTGAACTGGAAGCCGTCGGGCTGGGCCACCGCCTCGGCCACTACCCGTCGCAGATGTCGGGCGGCGAACAGCAGCGCGTGGCCGTTGCCCGCGCACTCGTGGTTCAGCCGAAGATCCTGATTGCCGACGAGCCGACCGGTAACCTCGACGACAGCACCGGCGCGCAGATCGTTGAGCTCATGTTCAAGGCCCAGCGCGAGCGCGCCATGACCCTCGTTCTTGTCACCCACGATCCATCGCTCGCAGAACAGTGTGATCGCATGATCCGGCTGCGCTCCGGAGAGATAGAAGACGACCGGAACCGGAGTTCGGCCCCTGCCCGATCGCAAGCGGCAGAGGTCGGCGCATGAGTGCCTTTGTCAGCCAGGCCCCTACCGGCTTTCCCCTCGCCCTTCGTTTTGCGCTGCGCGAATTGCGCGGCGGGTTGAAGGGTTTTTACATCTTCATCGCCTGCATCGCCCTAGGCGTTGCTGCCATCGCCGGGGTCACCTCCATTTCCCGCTCACTGACCGAAGGCATTTCGGCGGAAGGGCAATCGATCCTTGGCGGAGATCTTTCCTTCGCAATCGTTCATCGCCAGACGGGTGAGGCAGAACGGGCCTGGCTCGAGGAGCTGGGATCCGTTTCCGAGGTTGCGACCATGCGCGCCATGGCGCGCCTGCCCGAGAGCGGCGACCAGTCCCTTGTCGAGTTGAAGGCCGTCGACAACCCCTATCCGCTATTCGGAACGATGGAGCTCCAGAGCGGGGGGCGTCTCGCGGAAGCGCTGTCGCAACAGGACGGCATATGGGGCGCGGTCGTAGACCCATCCCTTCTGGCCAGGCTCGGCCTTGCGGTCGGTGACACATTGAGCCTCGGCAAGGCGACCGTGCGCATCTCGGATACCATCATCAACGAACCTGACAAGCTGGCCGGCGGCATGGAATTCGGGCCCAGGCTCATGCTGTCCCAGGACGCAATGCCGGATACGGGCCTGATCCAGCCGGGCAGCCTTGTCCGCTGGCGGTACCGGGTCAAGCTGGATGGCTCCGCCTCGGATGAAGCTCTGTCGCGGGTCATCGAGCAGGCGGGCGAAGAGTTTCCGCAGGCCGGCTGGCGCATCCGCTCCCGCGCAAATGCCGCTCCCGGACTTCAGCGCAATATCGACCGCTTCGCCCAGTTCCTGACCCTTGTCGGCCTGACCGCCCTCGTCGTCGGCGGCGTCGGCGTTGCCAATGCAATCCGCGCCTTTCTCGCCACGAAGCGTGAGGTCATCGCAAGCTTCAAATGTCTCGGCGCGACCGGTGGCTTCGCATTTCAAATCTACCTGATCCAGATGCTGTTCCTTGCCGGGATCGGCATTGCCATCGGCCTCGTCATCGGCGCCGTTCTTCCTTTCGTTGCAAGCAGCGCTCTCTCCGGCCTCCTGCCGATCGATATGGCCGCCGCCATCTACCCGACCGAACTCGGCCTCGGATTGCTTTATGGCGTCCTCACAGCCCTCGCCTTTGCACTCTGGCCGCTGGGTCAGGCCCACGACGTGCCCCCCACCGCCCTGTTCCGCGACATGGTCTCGACCCGCGCCCGGCAACTGCCGCGCAAGCGCTACCTGTTCGCAACCGCGGTTACTGTTGCGGCCCTGGCCGGGATCGCCATCCTGCTCGCCTACGAAAAGCGCATTGCAGTGATCTACATCGGCGCATCCGCGGCGGCCTTTGTGCTGCTTGTGCTCGTGGCGCGTGCCATCATGGCACTCGCCAGGCGTATGCCGAGCGTCCGCTCGACGGAACTGCGGCTGGCCATCGCCAACATCCACCGGCCAGGCGCCCTGACCCCTTCCGTCGTCCTGTCGCTGGGGCTCGGGCTGTCACTGCTGGTCGCCCTCGCCCTTATCGATGGCAACCTGCGCCGCGAGCTTACGGCAACTATCGCCGATCAGGCCCCGAGTTTCTTCTTCATCGACATCCAGAGCCATGAACGTGACGCGTTCGAGGCCTTGCTTCAAGCCGAGACCGAAAAGGCGAGCATGCGGAGCGTTCCCATGCTGCGCGGACGACTCGTCTCGCTGAAAGGCGTCCCGGTCAGCGAGATCGACGCTCCCCCGAACGTGCGCTGGATCCTGCGCGGTGACCGAGGCATCACCTATGAGGCGAGCGCTCCGGACAACTCAGAAATCACGAGTGGCGAATGGTGGTCCGAGGACTACACCGGTTTTCCGCTCGTTTCCTTCGAGGACGAAGCGGCACGTGAGCTCGGACTCGCGGTCGGTGATGAAGTCACTGTGAATGTCCTCGGGCGCGAGCTCACTGCCCGGATCGCCAATACACGCAAGGTCGAGTGGCGTTCGCTCGCCATCAACTTCGTCATGGTGTTCTCGCCGAATACATTTGCCGGCGCGCCGCACTCCAACCTGATGACGCTCGGTTGGGAGGGCGAAGTCGCCGCAGAAACAGAGCTTGACCTTCTCCGTAAGGTCTCCAATGCCTTCCCGACTGTCACCACTGTACGCGTCAAGGATGCGATCTCTCAGGTGAATGATCTGGTCGCCCAGCTCGCCTGGGCAATCCGGGGCGCGTCCTCCATCACCCTCATCGCCAGCATTCTGGTTCTGGCCGGTGCGCTTGCCGCAGGACACCGCAATCGGATCTACGATGCTGTCATCCTGAAGACCCTCGGAGCAACGCGTGGCCGTCTGATCCTTGCCTATGGTCTCGAATACGCCATTCTGGGTCTCGCGACCGCCATCTTCGCCCTCATCGCAGGAGGGTTGGCGGCCTGGTTCGTGATCACCCAGGTGATGAACGGAAGCTTCGTCATGTTGCCGCTGACAGCGGCAACAGCGGCACTCGTCGCATTGGTGCTGACGGTAGGCTTCGGCCTTGTCGGTACGTGGAAGGTCCTTGGCGAAAAGCCCGCCCCGGTTCTGCGAAATCTTTGATGCCAGAGGGTTGATCTGGAAACCGGCACGCGAAGAAGTGGGAATGAAAGATTTGTAATGGTTTTTTTCGGAAAGAGCGTCTTGTTCTGTTAAACTAAACCTCCCATATTCCGTGCGAATAGTGTTGCGAGGTTCTCCTCGCGGCTAAACGACAACAAAGGGGAAAGTTAAGAATGTCGACCTTTGACCGAAATTCCCAGGCGACGTATTCGGTGGCCGGCACTCATGCCGATGCAGCTATCGATCAGGGCCTGCGGTCCTACATGCTGGGCGTCTACAACTACATGACGCTTGGCCTCGCGCTGACCGGCTTCTTTGCGCTCGGCACTGTCTTCCTGGCGGTTGAACAAACTGCCGGTGGCATGGCACTGACCCCGCTCGGCATGGCGCTTTACGGCTCGCCGCTCAAGTGGGTCGTGATGCTCGCCCCGCTTGGCATGGTCATGTTCCTGTCGTTCCGCATCCAGTCGATGAGCGCATCCGCCGCGCGCATGACCTTCCTGGTCTATGCGGCCGTGATGGGTATCTCCCTGTCCTCGATCTTCCTGGTCTACACCGGCGGATCGATCGCGCGCGTGTTCTTCATCACCGCAGCAGCCTTCGGTGCGCTGAGCCTGTTCGGCTACACCACCAAGAAGGACCTGTCGGCCTGGGGCTCGTTCCTGTTCATGGGCCTGATCGGTATCGTGATCGCGTCGCTGGTCAACATCTTCATGGCTTCTTCCGCCCTGCAGTTCGCCATCTCCGTGATCGGCGTTCTCGTGTTCGCCGGCCTCACCGCCTACGACACCCAGCAGATCAAGGAAATGTACTACGAAGGTGACGGCTACGAAGTTGCCACGAAGAAGTCCGTTATGGGCGCCCTGCGTCTCTACCTCGACTTCATCAACATGTTCCTGATGCTGCTGCAGCTGTTCGGCAACCGCGAATAAGCGCTGATCGCATCAATCAGAGCAAGCCAAGGCCCGGTCACCAGATCGGGCCTTTTCTTTTCGTCGCACGCCTTGAAAACCTCGTCGCCGGCTGGGCAAGATGAATGCCGGGATTTTCAGAAGAAGACATTTGGAGGAAGAGATGATCAAGGGCAGTTGCGATTGCGGGAAGGTTGCCTTTTCCGCCGACAATGAAAGCGACAAGGTCACTATTTGCCACTGCAGCCAGTGCCGCCGAACCAGCGGCCACCAGTGGGCCGCAACCCAGGCAGCTGCGACAACACTCGAGTTCAGTTGCGACGAAGGCCTCCAGTGGTACGAGTCTTCTAACTGGGCGAAACGAGGCTTCTGCAAATTCTGCGGCTCGAGCCTGTTCTATCGCATGAACAACGAAAGTAGCGTCAGCATCGCCGCAGGGTGCGTGGACTCGCCGACCGGCCTCAAAGTGACGAAGCACATTTTCGTCGCCGACAAGGGCGACTATTACGACATAACCGACGGACTGCCTCAGATCGATAAATACTGATCAGGCGTCGACCAGACGCAGGTGCTTCTTCTTTTCCAGAACCTTCAGCACCTGGGCCAGATCCTGCCCGCGTTTGAGGATCATGCCACCTGCCGCCACCACTGAATAAGCCCCTTGACGACGGGCGAGCTTGGGATCCTTCTCGATGCGGTAAAGCGGCATTTCAGAGCTACGCCGGAAAACGGAGAACACCGCCCGGTCTTTCAGAAGGTCAATGGCGTAGTCGCGCCATTCACCGTCGGCGACCATTCGTCCGTAAAGACGCAGGATCGTATCGAGTTCACGGCGATTGAAGGACACCAGCGGCTTCGGTGGTGGAGAAGGTGGCAGGGATGGTGCCGACCGCGGGCTGACAGGTGCTTGCCGCGCATTCTCCGAGAGAAAGGAATCGTCTTCGGTATCGCTCATTGCGCCTCCTTGCTCCCCTCCTGACACCTGCTACGCAGACGAAAAATCGCTGCCGGTTGAACCACCGCGCGGTCATCAGATTGTCATGATGCCCAAGAGCGCAGTCCTTTGGCAAGTCTGCCGGTTTTTACGACTGCCGACCCTTCCACCGAAACCAGAGAAAAAATCACGTTTTCGCCTCATTCCAGCCTTTGGCAAGCCACTTTGGATATCCATATTGAAATCATACCCTGATGGATCCTGAGCACTCGGCTTCGGAACGCATTAGCCCCCCAGCCCCCCGGGGTCAGAGTTGATCGGATCAGGTATTTGCGTACGAAACATCAGGGCAACTGAAGGGCCGGCTTAATGCCGGCCCTTTTCATATCCAACGCAATCCTACTTCTGCTTCCTCCAAACGTCCTGTATCGTTTGATGATGGAAACAGCCTTCATCGAGTTGCGCGACGCCAAAGCGCCCGATTGCGAAGACCTTGCCGCCATACACAGCGCGGCTTGGCTGGGTGCGTATCGCGGACTCTTGAACGGCGTCGAACTCGATCGCCTGATCGCGCGGCGGCCGCCGCAATGGTGGCGGCAGGCGCTCGCGCGCGGTGTCAGGATCAAGGTATTGGAAGTCAGCGGCCAGACTGTCGGCTACGGTACGTTCGGAACATGCCGCATTCCCAACCTCAGCTACGAGGGTGAGATCTACGAGCTCTACCTGCTTCCAGAACACCAGGGCCTGGGATTTGGCCGCACGCTGTTTGAGGATATTCGCAGAGACCTGTCCGCAGCGGGCCTGAACGGACTGGCCGTGCAGGTGCTCTCGGTCAATGAACCGGCCCGCGCATTCTACCGCGCGACCGGCGGCAAGCTCACCGCGAATTCGTCCTACCTGATCAAGGGCCAACGCTACGAGCTGTCGATCTACGGCTGGCCCGAACACCTTCGGAACGATTAGGGCAAAGCGCCGGTGAAGTTGTCGACAGTTTCATGCGCGGGGACATTGGCATCAGGATTGTCGCCAAAGGAAACGAACATCCTGAGGTCGCCCTCCGCTGCCCAGACGCTGCGCCCCTTGTATCCGGCGTAGCTCCAGGGCCCGCGATCCGACCCCTCTTCCGACGGCACGCTCAACTCTTCGCAGTTCTAGAGGGTGATCTGGGTGCAGGCGCTGTTGATCTTGCCTGCGCCGGTGAGCACCAGCACAAGTGCGAAGCCGGTGGCAAGTCTGGTAACCATTTGCCTACTCATTTCTCCCGAGATTGCCCCATTTGCATGGGACCAACACATCACAAGGTTCATCATAAGGTTGCATCGCAGCAATAAGGGCTTGCGCTCGCTCCCTCACCCTGCAATAGACCCAGCAACAGACAACAGGAGTCAAGCAGCATGCGTATTGATGCCGTGCCGATCGGCAAGAACCCGCCCGAAGACATCAACGTCATCATTGAAGTTTCCGTCGGCGGCGAACCGATCAAGTACGAAATGGACAAGGATGCCGGCGCCATGTACGTCGACCGCTTCCTTTACACGCCGATGCGCTATCCCGGAAACTACGGCTTCGTTCCGCACACCCTGTGCGGCGACGGCGATCCGATCGACGTGATTGTCGTAAACCAGCGCCCGATCGTTCCCGGCGCCATCATGAATTGCCGCCCGATCGGCGTTCTCCTGATGGAAGACGAGTCCGGTCAGGACGAGAAGATCCTTGCGGTTCCGAGCCACAAGCTCTCCAAGCGCTACGACAACATCAACGACGTGTCCGATCTGCCGGAGATCACCGTTCAGCAGGTCAAGCACTTCTTCGAGCACTACAAGGATCTGGAGCCCGGCAAGTGGGTGAAGGTGATCGGTGTCGAAGGTGTCGAGACCGCCAAGAAGCTCATCCTCGAGTCCATCGAGCGCGCCAAGGGCGAAGCTGCCGAGTAAGACCGGCCCGGACTTGCAGGAAGTTCCTAAAGCCGCTGCGGGCACCTAGTCCGTGGCGGCTTCTATTTTGTCCATATCGTCATCCGACAGGCCGAAATGATGGCCGATCTCATGGACAAGAACGTGGGCCACGACGTCGCCGAGCGTTTCGTCATTCGCCGCCCAATAGTCGAGGATCGGGCGCCGGAACAGCCAGATCCGGTTGGGCATCTGACCCGTGACGAGCTCCGCAGCGCCTTCTGTCAGGCCATTGCCTTCGAACAGGCCCAGAAGGTCATAAGGATCCTCGATTCCAAGAGCATCCAGCACCGCGTCATCGGGATATTCGGCAAGACTGATCTGGATCCTGCCGCACTGCTCAAGAATGTGATGCGGCAACGCCGCGAGCGTATCGCTGGCAAGAGCCTCGAATATATCCAGTCCCGGAGCGACCTTGTCAGCCCAGCCGCTCATGCGCCTGGGATAGATCGACGCCATCGCTCAACTCCATTGTTTCTTGTTGTCCCGGGGGATGCGATGCCACCCGCCCCTCAAAGGTAGGTGACGGCGAGATAGATGACCAGACCAATGGCAAAAACGAGCCCGGCTCCGCGGCCGACCCTTGTCCCCCAGATCTCTACTGCGTCCTCGCTGTCCTTGTCCGCCGCCCCGAAATGATCCTGCGCCTGGCGCGCCATGCGCACGAATGTCGAACCGGCAATCGTCTCGCTTTCCGCCTCGACACGGTCGATTGCCCGCAAGGCATCCTGACGTTTCTGTTCCTGGTCGTCGTGGCGGCCGCTCATCAAACGCCCCGGCGCTGGTAGCTGAAGAAGGCGCTCAGCAGGGCGAGGACGGCAAGTCCGCCGGAGGCAACCGCATTCCACCCGGCGAAAGAGAGACCGAACATGCGCCAGCTCGCTTCCGTGCAGCTCACGATCCGGACCTTCTTCAGATCACCAAGCAAGCCGGACGCGCTTGTCGGCGCAAAGCTGCCGCCGCCGCAATCATTCGGCCCCAGCCAGAAACCCCATTCGGCTCCCGCCTGGTAGATACCCAGTCCGGAGCCGTAGGCAAAGATCAAGGCGACGAGCAGCATGAGTGAGGCGGCGAGAACCGGTCGCCCGCGCCACATCAACAACAAGGCAAAGACTGTCAGGGGAAGAGCGGTGTAGTAAGGCACACGCTGCTCGAGGCAGAGCGCACAGGGAATGTATCCTCCGATGATCTGAAAGCCCCAGGCCGTTCCGATCGTCGCAAGTCCCGTCGCGAGTACAAGGGCGGCAAGGACTTTCGGGCAAGTGAGCAGACGCATGAGAGACCTCCCCGACCCTACAGGAACTTGATCAGTGCAAAGCCGCCGACAAGAACCACGACGAAAACGGTGAACATCAGTCCGAGGCGCTTCTCGATGAAATCCCGGATCGGCGGTCCGAAGTGGTAGATCAGGCCTGCGACCACCAGGAAGCGGATGCCGCGCGAAATCACACTAGCCGCAATAAAGACCGGCAGACTCAGCCCCGTGGCGCCACCGGCAATGGTGATCACCTTGTAGGGGAACGGGGTCAGGCCCGCGATGAAGACGAACCACCAACCCCAGGAATTGAAGATCTCGCTGAATCGTTCGAATTTGTCGAGGTAGCCGTAGAAGGACAGGATTGGCTCGGCGACCTGGACAAACAGGAACTGACCTATCAGGTATCCAGCGATACCGCCGAGAACGGACATGACCGTGCACAGGAGCGCAAACTTCCACGCGGCCTCCCTGCGGGCGATCACCATCGGGATCAACAGGAGGTCGGGGGGAATCGGAAAGACCGAGCTTTCGACAAAGGATACCGTGCCGAGCGCAGCAGGCGCGCGCGGGCCGGACGCGAGGGACAAGGTCCAATCGTATAAGCGGCGCAACATGCCCTTTCCATAGCCTCTTGCGGATCGAAAGTCACCATCGCTGAGACGCGACAAGAGCGCTTGTCATCCGGCGTCTATGCCTACCGAACTGCAGTTTGAAACAAGACCGAGGAAACCTCGCTGAAAGGATTGACGCCGCGATGGCGGTAGCTATTATCCAGCGACTTCGCACAGGGCCCCTGTGGCGGAATTGGTAGACGCGACGGATTCAAAATCCGTTTTCTTCGGAAGTGCCCGTTCGAGTCGGGCCAGGGGCACCACTTGGCGAACTGATAGCGCTTTCCCGGCGCTCCAAGATCTCCCGCAAGCTCATTCCCTGTTGCACCCGGACCACCGGCGTCCCGTCAATTTTTGCGAGCGGCCGCGAAGGCCTTAACCTGCTGTTGAGCGCAATGCGCCTATGGTCCGCCAATACAATCAGGCGAGGGTCGGGAGGTCAGCCCAAATGTCAGCTTCAGCCGAAACCAGAAAATTGCCGACATATGAGAGCCGTACCGATCTCATGGGCAACGGTGCCATCGAAGGCATGTTCGACTACGCGCTGCTGAATCTGGACCTGATGAAGGATGCCCCCATCCGGCAGGAGTGGATCATCGAAGGCACCCCCCAAGCCAAGAGCCACAATCTCGTCAGCGGCAATCGCGGCTGGTCGAGCATTGATCACTGGTCATGTACCAAGGGCAAGTTCAGGTGGTACTTCGAATGGGATGAGACCGTTCTCATTCTGGACGGCGAAGTCGTCATCACCGACAATGACGGGCAAGTTTATGTCGGCAGGCCAGGAACAACCATGCACTTCCCGGCCGGGACCTCGGCTATTTGGGACGTTCCACACTATGTGCGCAAGATCGCCTTCAGCTGTCGGGTGCTGCCGCCCTACTTGCATTTCCTCGGTCGCGCGGTCGGCAAACTGAGGCGAATGGCCGGTCTCGACAAGGCTCCCACAGGCAACAGCCTGGGTTGACGAGACGCCGCAGGCCGCACTCGGTTTCTGGACAGCGACCAGCGGCTCCACTACGCTTCCGTCAATGGCCAAATCAGAACGAGAAATCGAGCTCAAGCTCGAAGTCCTTCCAAACTGGCGGGACCTCGTAAAACAGGTCCCCGTCCCAGATGGGTTCACCTCCTCCCGGGCGGTGACCCAAACCCTTCATTCCATCTATTTCGATACCGAGGACCAAGCGCTTCGCCGCGCAAGGATCTCGCTACGTGTACGCAAGGTGGGCAAGGGATGGCTACAGACCGCCAAGATCGGCACCGGTGTTTTCGGAGGGTTGTCTTCGGCCATTGAGGTCGAGCATCCGGTCGAGGGACGCGCCATTGACTTCAAGGTGATAGACGATCCGCACGCGCTCAGCCTTCTGTTGGACACACTAAGCGGCTCCCCCTTGTCGGAGGCCTGTGAAACGGTGATGCGGCGGACCAAACGCATCCTGTCGGACGACAACGGCGCACGGATCGAGGTCGCTTTCGACAATGGCGAGATCATCGCCGGCGACAAGCGTAGCCCCTTGTCCGAGGTCGAGCTGGAACTTCAGGCAGGAAGTGCCGCCAGCCTGTATCTTGCAGCCAGCGGTCTGCTGGGACCGGCCCCGTTCCGGTTCTCTCCCTGCAGCAAGTCCGAACGCGGCTTCCGCCTTGCCGGCGGTGAGGACACCGACCGCCTGACACCGCACCTGACAAGCAAGATCGATCTTGAGCCGGGAACCACGGTCGAGCAGGCCTTTCGAGATGTTCTTCGCTCCTGCCTGGAACAGATCGCAGCGAACCGGGCGTGCATTCTCGACAACCACCATCCGGAAGGGCCGCACCAGATGCGGATCGGCCTCAGACGCCTGCGCAGCGCGTTTCGGTTATTCCGTCCCACGCTAAACCGGGACACGCTCGCTCCGCTGGATAACCTCGCGAAGACGATTGCAGCGGAAGTCGGAAAACTGAGGGACGTCGACGCTCTCAAGGATGACATCGTCGCGCCCCTGGCCGATCAGTTGCCGGATGGCCTCGCGATTGCTCCCCTTCAAGCTCAACTGGCAACGCTTCGGGGGCAGACGGCCAGGGACGTTGCCGCCTATCTGGCGAGTGAGGAGGTAAATCGCTTCATCTTCGCACTCGCTGCCTACACCGAAACGCGTGGCTGGCTCGCTCCGGAGATGCGCGACCAGACCGATCGGCTGGCGGCACCGGTCAAATCCCTTGCAGGCTCCGCACTCGACAGGCAGTGGAAAAAAGTCGCTTCATACGGCAAGCGGATTGAGGATCTGACGATCCCAGAGCGCCACGAGATGCGCAAGGCGTTGAAAAAGCTGCGCTACGGAGTGGAATTCTTCGGCGGCCTTTACCCGAAGAAGAAGGTGAAACCGTTCCTGAAACAACTGCGGCGCTTGCAGGATATCTTCGGTTATCTCAACGACGTCGCAATTGCGGAAAAGCTTCTGACAGTCCCGAAGGCTCGAGGCGCCATCGGACCTGTCGCCGGCTATGCGGTCGGCTGGCACGAGGCTCAATCGCAGCATATGTGGCTGCATGCCCGGGAATTTTGGGCCGATGCCAGCGCCGCACCGAAATTCTGGCGCTAACGGACGGCCATTGAACTTCAATTCTCGATCACGACCTGCAGGCGGTCTGCCGCCATGCGCGTTCGGGTGTACTGGGTTGCTGTTCCCTGCGGATCGACATTCAGGCTTTCGACAACCAGGACCGGTTGGCCGGAAACCAGACCCAGCACGGCCGCATCTTCCTGATCGACAAGCTCCGCTGTCACCTTGCTCTGTTTTCGCGTGTAGTCATCGATACCGCAGACACTCAATGCCTTGGTGAAGGATCCCGTTTCGGCATAGGCGGCAAGAAGCCCCGGAAACCGGGCCTGCTCGAACCAGCTTGTACCGACGAGGACCGGGATTCCATCGACGACCCGCAGGGTCTCGATGCGCAAGAGTGGGGTACCCAAAGGCACGGAAAGGGCCTCTGACAGCAACGCATCGGCCGGCTCTGTGCCGCTGCCGATCATCCGACCGCTCGGCGTGCGGTCCTGCCCGGAAATGATCTCGGAAAACCGGGTACGGCTCCGGATCGGGTAGTCGATCGCCGTGGCCGCGACAAAGGTACCACGGCCTTGGTCTGCCCGCAGGATACCTTCCGCGGTCAACGCAGCAATGGCACGGCGAACCGTATGTCGATTGACGTCGAAGCGGCCTGCAATATCGGCCTCCGTCGGCACGCGCGCACCCTCGGCATAGGTGCCGGCTGCGATTTCGGCCTTCAGCCATTCCGCGATTTGCCGCCATACGGCAATTCCCGCTCCGCGATCGATTTTTACCTGCGTCGTCATGTGTCCGTCATCAAATCCCGCTAGCAGAGAGTCAATTCGAAAATTCGTCTATACAAATAGACAAATCGATGATTTGCTCAAGTCCTCTTTTCAGGGACGCTGCCAGATGGATCCAACAATGTCCGCCCAGAGCACACAACCCGATAGCCGGAGCGACTCAGCGAGCGCCCAGCTTCGCCGCAAGGCTGTCATGGCCGTCTTGTCCGACGCCGCTCCCGACACACTTCAGGAGGCGCTAGCCAAGCTGGGCTCGCTTCCTGCCCATGACGTCATCCGCACCCCGGAGACCGGATTGGTCATGGTTCGTGGCCGCATGGGCGGAACCGGAAGCCCGTTCAATCTTGGAGAAGTCACCGTCACACGCTGCGTCGTGCGGATGGAAAGCGGCGAGACCGGCAGTTCCTACATCCTGGGCCGCAACAAGCAGCACAGCCTGAATGCCGCCATCGCCGACGCCCTGTGGCAGATGCCGGACATGACGGCCACCGTCGAGAGCGAGGTCGTTGCGCCACTCGAAAACCTGCGGCTGGAAGAGCGCAAGCAGGTTGACGAGGAAACCGCGGCAACGCGGGTCGATTTCTTCACCATGGTTCGCGGAGACGACTGATGACGTATTCCACCCATCTGTCCGAGGCAGCGTCCGCCACAGCCCGTCTTGCTCCCGGCTTCGCAGATCCGGTTCAGGACGCACAGAAGTGCTTTCGTGCCGTGATGCAAGCCATGGCCCGCCCCGGCACGCTTCAGTCGTTCCTCCCGCCACTGTCGCAGGTCCCCGCGCCCCTGACACCGATGGCCGCGGCAATCGCGCTGACGCTTCTCGACTACGACACCCCGTTCTGGCTGGATCCGGCTCTCGCCCATTCGCCGGATGCGGTTGCCTTCCTGCGCTTCCACACCGGGGCACCCGTTGTCGACATGCCGGTGGACGCCGCCTTCGCGCTGGTCAGCACGCCGGAAAAACTCACCAACCTGGCCAATTTCGCACAAGGTACACCGGAATATCCCGACCGCTCGGCCACCATCATCCTGATGGGCCAGAGCTTCACAGGACCGCAAGGCCTGGAACTTTCGGGGCCTGGGATCAAATCGGTCACGCGCTTTGGCACGACGCCGGTTCCGGCATCTTTCTGGACCCAGATGCAAGCGAACAATGCCCAGTTTCCGCGCGGCGTGGATGTGATCTTCGCGGGCAAGACCGAACTGGCAGCGATCTCGCGCTCCACCAGCATTTCCCAGCTTTCTACAACGGAGGCCTGAGCCCATGTATGTTGCAGTCAAGGGCGGCGAGAAGGCCATTCGCAACGCCCACAAGCTTCTGGCCAAGCGCCGCCGCGGCGACACAAGCGTACCCTCGCTGACCGTCGATCAGATCGTCGAACAGCTGGCCCTGTCCGTGGCCCGGGTCATGGGCGAAGGCTCCCTCTATGACGAGGGCCTTGCCGCCCTCGCGATCAAGCAAGCCCGCGGCGACCTGATCGAGGCCGCCTTCCTCATTCGCGCCTATCGAACGACACTGCCGCGTTTCGGCTACTCCGAACCGCTCGACACGGCCAAGATGCAGGTGGAGCGGCGCATTTCCGCTACCTACAAGGATCTACCCGGCGGACAGTTGCTCGGGCCGACCTTCGACTATTCCCATCGTCTTCTGGATTTTGCGCTCGCGGCGGAGGCGGACGACCTCCCGGAAGAGGCGCCCCGCCAGACGGCTTTGGACGAACCGATGCCGCGCGTGACGGACCTTCTTTCAGACGAGGGCCTGATGGAAGCCGATCCCTTGCCGGAACCCGGAACTCCCGTGGGTGATCTGACCCGCGAACCGCTGTCCTTCCCGGCAGACCGGGACCTGCGCCTGCAGAACCTTGCCCGCGGCGATGAAGGCTTTCTCCTGGCCCTCGCCTATTCGTCCCAGCGCGGATACGCCCGCAGCCACCCGTTTGCGGGCGAGATACGGTTTGGCGAGGTTGAAGTCGAGTTCTTTGCCGAGGAACTGGGTTTTGCCGTCACTCTTGGCCGCATCAAGGTGACCGAGTGCCAGATGGTCAACCAGTTCTCCGGCTCCGCCAAGGCTCCGCCGAAGTTCACTCGCGGCTATGGGCTCGCCTTCGGTCAGGTCGAGCGCAAGGCCATGGCCATGTCCATGGTCGACCGCTCCCTGCGCTGGCAGGAGCTCGGCGAGGAACAAACCGCCCCGGTGCAGGACACGGAGTTCGTTCTGTCCCACTCCGATAACATCCAGGCCACCGGCTTCGTCGAACACCTGAAACTGCCGCACTACGTCGATTTCCAGGCCGAACTCGATCTGGTTCGCCGCATGCGCGCCGAGTGGTTCGCCGCCCGTGAACGCCAGGAAGATCTTCAACATTCCGGCAAGGAGGCTGCCGAATGACCCTCTCAGCACAGCCGATGACGGCAACAACCGGACCTGACGAAGGCAACTACAATTTCGCCTATCTGGACGAGCAGACCAAGCGGATGATCCGCCGGGCGATCCTGAAAGGTATCGCCATCCCCGGCTATCAGGTGCCGTTCGCCTCGCGTGAAATGCCCATGCCCTATGGCTGGGGAACGGGCGGCGTTCAGGTCACAGCGGCAATTCTCGGACAGGCCGATACGCTCAAGGTGATCGATCAGGGCTCGGATGACACCACAAACGCCGTCGCCATCCGCGGGTTCTTCGAAAAGACAGCCGGCGTCGAAACCACGACCAGCACGGAAAAGGCCAGCATCATCCAGACGCGCCACCGCATCCCGGAAGCAACCCTGCGCGACGACCAGATCATCGTCTTCCAGGTTCCAATTCCCGAGCCCTTGCGTTTCCTGGAGCCGCGGGAGACCGAAACCCGCAAGATGCACGCCCTGGCCGAATACGGCCTGATGCATGTGAAGCTCTACGAAGACATCGCGAAGAACGGCCATATCGCCACGACCTACGCCTATCCGGTCGAAGTCAATGGCCGCTATGTCATGGACCCTTCGCCGACGCCGAAGTTCGACAATCCGAAGATGGACGACATGGAAGCGCTGCAGCTCTACGGGGCCGGCCGCGAAAAGCGGATCTACGCGATCCCGCCGCACACGAAGGTCAAGAGCCTCGATTTCGACGACTATCCGTTCGAAGTGCAGAAGTTCGACAAGCCTTGCGGCCTGTGCGGCGCCGAAGGCGTCTATCTCGACGAGGTCATTCTCGATGACAAGGGCGGACGCATGTTCGTCTGCTCCGACAGTGACTTCTGCGAAGACCGGCGTGAGGCCGGACACCTTGGCCCGATGGCGGCGGATCCTGCCGCCTCTGTTCTGTCCGGAAGCAAGGAGGGCGCGCAATGACGACCTTTCAATCCAACGACGAGCCGCTGCTGAACGTCAACGGTGTGACTCGCTTCTACGGTGACCGCATCGGCTGCCGGGATGTCAACTTCCAGCTCTGGCCGGGCGAGGTTCTGGCCATCGTGGGGGAAAGCGGATCCGGGAAGACCACCCTGCTCAACTGCCTGTCGACCCGCCTCGCCCCTTCCGCCGGAGCCATCGAGTACCGCATGCGCGACGGCACGATGCGCAATCTCTACCAGCTGACCGAAGCCGAGCGCCGTCTTCTGATGCGCACTGACTGGGGCTTTGTCCATCAGCATGCCTCCGATGGCCTGCGCATGACGGTGTCGGCCGGTGCGAATGTCGGCGAACGGCTCATGGCCGTCGGCCAGCGCCACTACGGGAACATCCGTGAGACCGCCACCGACTGGCTTGGCCGCGTCGAGATCGAGGCCGACCGGATCGATGACGACCCGCGGTCCTTCTCGGGTGGCATGCGCCAGCGCCTGCAGATCGCCCGCAACCTGGTCACCCATCCACGCCTCGTCTTCATGGACGAACCGACAGGCGGTCTCGACGTCTCGGTGCAGGCGCGCCTGCTCGACCTTCTGCGCCGGCTGGTGAGCGATCTCGGGCTGTCGGTGATCATCGTCACCCACGACCTTGCCGTCGCGCGCCTGCTGTCGCACCGGATCATGGTCATGCGCCAGGGCGAGGTCATCGAGAGCGGCCTGACCGATCAGGTCCTCGACGATCCGCGCGAGCCCTACACCCAGCTGCTTGTATCATCCATCCTTCAGGTCTGAAGCCGGAGCGTCACGAAAATGCCCGTACGCCTTTATCTCAACAATGTCGGCAAGTCCTTCACCATGCACCTGCAGGGCGGCACGACGATTCCCGTCGTTTCAAAGGTCGATTTCTCCGTCGATGTCGGCGAGTGTGTCGTTCTCGGCGGCCCCTCCGGCGCCGGCAAGAGCTCCATCTTGAAGATGATCTACGGCAACTACCGCTGCGACCAGGGCCAGATCCTGATCACTTGCGGCGACGAGATCATAAACATGGCCGACGCCGAACCCCGCCGCGTTCTGACGCTGCGCAAGGACACGATCGGCTACGTCAGCCAGTTCCTGCGCGTCATCCCGCGCGTGTCGGCAGTTGAAGTCGTCGCGGAGCCCCTGATCGCGCAAGGTGCAGAGGAACCCGGCGCTCTTGCCAGGGCACGCGACCTGCTCGCCCGCCTGAATGTTCCCGAGCGCCTGTGGGACCTGCCGCCAGCGACGTTCTCCGGCGGCGAGCAGCAGCGCGTGAACATCGCTCGCGGCTTCATTGCCGATTACCCGATCCTGCTTCTCGACGAACCGACCGCCTCTCTGGATGCTGCCAACCGGTCCGTCGTGGTGGAATTGGTCGATGAAAAGAAGGCTCAGGGCGTTGCCATGCTCGGAATTCTTCACGATCAGGATGTACGCGAGCGCATTGCAGACCGTATCATCGACGTCACCGGCTTCCGGGCTGCCGCCTGATCCGGCCTGCCAACCATGTCACAAGATCGACATCAGCTGCCCCTATGGCTCTGATGCCGATCAGACCTCCCAGCCTTCCGGACCCTTTCATGCGTTACGCCATCTATTTTGCCGCGCCTGCCGATGATGCCCTGATGCGGGCTGGCAACGCCTGGCTCGGGCGTGATCCCTATACCGGTGCCTCGCTGCCCCAGCCGCACGCCGGCGGCCTATCGGCAGACCGCTTCGCCGATCTGACGATCGATCCCCGCCGCTACGGCTTTCATGGCACCCTGAAAGCACCGTTCGAGCTGAAGGCCGGGACAAGCGAGGAGGATCTGGTCGAAGCGTGCCGGGCGCTCAGTCGATGCATCGCGCCATTCGAGTTCGCCGGACTGCAGCCACGCGCCCTTGGCAAGTTCCTTGCCCTGGTACCCGTCGACGAAGCGCCGGAGCTGGCCGCCTTTGCAGAAGTTTGCATGCGCCATTTCGAACCGCTAAGGGCGCCACTGGCGGCGAGTGATCTGGAGCGGCGACGCAAGAGCGGGCTGACACTAACGCAGGATCGCAACCTGAAGGATTGGGGCTATCCCTACATCTTCGACGACTTCCGCTTTCACATGACCCTGAGCAACAAGCTCGACCATGATGCAGAGGCCGCACTGCTGCAAAAGGCAGCGGGGCAGCATTTTTCGGGCCTCACCGGAACACGGCGATCAGTCGGTCACTTCGGCCTTTACACCGAGTCCGAGCGCGGAGCGCTCTTCAAGGTCCACACGATTTTTCCCCTTTCGGGCTCGCTCACACCAATAGCCGCCCTTCGTACCACTGAGGTCTCGACATGAGCGCCACTCCCGGCCTTTTCAAGAATGCCCGCCTGATCCTTCCCGACGCTGTCAAAGATGGCTCCCTTGCCATTGAGAATGGGCTGATTTCGGACATTTCCGCTGCGAGCGCGGCTTCCGGCCATGATTGTGAAGGTGATTTCCTGCTACCCGGTCTTGTCGAGCTTCACACCGATCATCTCGAAGTCCACTACGCACCGCGCCCGAAAGTCCGCTGGAACCCGGTGTCCGCGGTCCAGGCCCATGACGCTCAGATCGCCTGCGCCGGCATCACCACGGTCTTCGATGCGCTCCGCGTCGGCATGGACGAAGACGCGGACCTGCGCGCCGAAGACATGCGCGAGCTGGCCGATGCAATCGAGACCGGCAAGGCAGAGAACCGTCTTCGCGCGGATCACTTCATCCACCTTCGCTGCGAAGTCTCCGCACCGGACGTCATGGACGCCTACTCGGTCTTCGACGGTGACGACAAGATCCGCCTCGTCTCCCTGATGGACCACACGCCGGGGCAGCGCCAGTTCGTTTCGCTCGACGCCTACAAGACCTACTACCAGGGCAAGAAGGGCTTCTCCGACGAGCAGATGGCAGGCTTCATAAAGGCGCGGCAGGAACGCGCCAGCAGCCTCGCTCCTGAAAACCGCAAGAGGATCTCCGCTGACGCCATGGCACGCGGTATCGCGATTGCCAGCCATGACGACGCGACGCTCGACCATGTTGCCGAAGCTATCGACCTGAGCACGAAGATCGCCGAATTCCCGACCACGCTGGAAGCCGCCAAGGCCTCCCACGATGCGAAGATGTCGGTGCTGATGGGAGCGCCGAACGTCGTGCGCGGCGGCTCTCATTCGGGCAACGTATCGGCACGCGCGCTGGCCGAAGCCGGCTGCCTGGACGTTCTGTCCTCCGACTACGTACCCGTCTCCCTGATCCAGGCTGCCTTTCAGCTCGCCGATGAGGTCGAGGCCATCAGCCTGCCAAGGGCCATTGCCATGGTGACATCCACGCCGGCCGAAACCATCGGCCTGATGGACCGCGGCCGCCTCGAGGTTGGCCGCAGGGCCGATCTCGTTCAGGTCAAACTGGTCGGCAACCTGCCGATCGTGCGCGGAGTCTGGCGGGAAGGTCGCCGTGTTGCCTGAAACAGGAAACAACCCGGCAGCGAGCGAGAAAACCGGCCCTGGCCGCATGATCCTCGTAGTTGGCCCAAGTGGTGCCGGCAAGGACACTCTGCTCGCCGGACTACACGAGCGGATCGCAGGCAGATCCGGCATCCACTTTGCCCGTCGTGCGATCACGCGTTCCGCGCAGGCGGAAGCGGAAGACCATGACACGCTCACGATGGATGACTTCCGGCGCATCGTGGAGAGCGAAGATATGGCGCTCGCATGGGAAGCCCATGACCTCGGTTATGTCATTCCCAGCCGCTACGACGAAGCCATACGCAGGGGGGAAACAGTCATCGCCAACGGCTCGCGCCGGGCGTTGCCCAAGGCCTTCCAAAAATACCGGAATGTCACGGTTCTGCTGATCACGGCTCCCGTCGCAGTTCTCGCCGAACGCCTGGCGGAGCGCGGTCGCGAGAGCCGGGAGCAGATCGAGCAACGCCTGAGCCGGGCCAATCTCGACGTTCGGGAAACCGACGGCGTCGTCCGCATCGACAACACCGGGACTGTCGAAGAAGGCGTCGACCGGATCATTCTGGAGCTGGGGCTATAGCGCGAAACCGCGCTACTTCTTCTTGCCGAAGGATCCGAGGAAGCCGGACGGAAGGCCGAACCCGTCCTCAACCGCTTTCAGGATCTCCTTGTCATCGACCTCGCCCTCGATGACCTTCTGGACATCGATCTGGGTCTTGCCCCCGGTTGCCCGCTTGAGCGCATCATTGGCCGCGTCGACCAGTTGCTCATCCGGCTTTCCACCTTTGAGGATCTTGCTCAGCTCTCCGCCCATGTTCTCCAGCTGCTTGTAGGCCTCTGCCGGGTTCTCCAGGATCCCCGCAATATCGGGATAGATCTGCGGCTTGTCCCATGGGCCCCTGACCACGACCGGAACACCGAGCCCTGCGAGTTTCTTTTCCGCGCCGTTGTCGCGCGGCTTGGCCGACTGCCCTTCCAGACTGGCGACAACCTTCGGCTCGAGTCGCCAGTTCAATGTGCGTGCCGGCATGTCCGTTGTTCCCTGGCCGGTCATGCGCACGAGCGGTCCGACAAGCGACAGGTCCGAGTTCGTGGCAATTCCATTCGCGATGTCGAACGAGGCATTGAACGAGCTGAAGTCCGTCTTCTCCTCACTGGCTTGCTGCCAACCCAGAAGCGTCTCGACCGAAAGGCCGCGCATCATTCTCGGAATATTGATGCCTCGGATGGCGCCGTCGGCGAAGTTGAAAGCCGCGTCCCCGCCAAGGCCCTGAACCATCGCCCGCTGCGACGCCCCGGTAGTCGTCACGTTCAGGGAAATGTTGGCAGTTCCCTCGATCCACTTGAAGTCGGCGGCATCCGAGAGGATCGGATAGGCGTTGAGCCCGCTCATGTTCAGCGCCGCAGCGACTGTCGGCAGCGCAGACGCACCATCAATGCGCACGGTTCCTGTGCCGGAACCGCCGTAAAGGCGGAGTTTTTCAAGATTGGCATTCAAGACGCCGCCCCGGATGGTCGCCGACAGTCCGCTTTCGTCGATCTTGATCTTCTGCCAGCGGATTTCCTTGGTTGTTATCCCGAAGTCCACGTCGGCGGCATTCAAGCCACTGAAATCAATCGGCGCATCGCTCCAGCCATTGCCTTGGCGTGGGGCGGGAGCGGAACCACCGCCAGACGACGCGCTACTGCCATTGCCTGAGCCGCCAGATGAACCTGATCCTCCATCTCCGCTAAGATAGGGATCGAGAACAAGAGACGACAGCGCCAGCCTCGCCTTTACGACCGGTCGCTCCGCCAGCACGATTTCGCCATTGGCCTCCCCCGATGTCTCATCAAGAGTGAAACGTGTTTCCTCGAAGCGGATATTGTTTCCCGCGACCGACATCACACCGGATGCCTTGAAGTTTTTCAGCCCCGAGCCTGCCTCGACCTTCTGCCCCATCCAGGCCATCAGTTCACGCAGGTTCGCCGTCTCGACCGAAACCGCTCCGGCAAGGCCCTTGGCGCTCGACACGGTCCCATTGTAGCCGGCACTCAGCTTGCGGCCCTTGATATTCGCCGACACAGGCGCGGAGCGGCCATCGAGAAGCGGTGCGGGAGTCGCGCTGCCGGTCACCGTGAAACTCTCACCGCGCCAACTTAGGGCGCCGCGCAGGTTCGCCGGTTCATCCAGCCCATTGAACGCGAGTTCCAGGCCAATGTCCTTCACCACGTCGGCGGAAGCGTCGCCACCCATTGCATTGGCAAGGCCAAGGCCCGACACCTCTCCACCACGGACCTTCAGCGCACCGCGGGCATTCAAGGTCGCGAGCAGCGCCTCGGGTTCGGCTCCGGCAGCGGCAAAGGCAACGTCTCCCGACAATACCCCCTTTGCCGGAAACGCCTGACCGGCAAGCGTCAGGAGATCTTCAAGCCCGCTGTCCCGAAGAACGAGGCGCCCGGAGACCGAGGGAACGTCGCCGCGCAGATCCGCCTCGACATTGCCGTCGAAGCCCAGATTGCCGGCACTGGCGGAAATATCGGACAGCGAGGCGGATACGCCGCTTCCCTCGATGCGGGTGAATACCGAGTAGGCGCCTGGATCAACGGCAAGTTCGCTTCCAAGAAGTCTTGCCAGGCGCTGCAGGGACGGCCCCGTGCCGGAGACCGCAACCTGTCCGCGGAGCGGCTCGATTCCGACCTCTCCGGCGACGCCCAGAGTGTTCTCGTCGAGTGTCACGGTGATATCGACCGGCACCTGGTCGCCGGCGATCAAGCCCAGCGGGTTGGTGACCTCGCCCTTGGCACCTGCAGGCAAGTCCTTCCACACGAAAGTGCTGTCGAGAGTCACATCGCCCGTCAGATCGGGCGCTTCCAGGGTCAAATTGAGTGCGGAGACATCGTAGCGCTGATCGCTGCGGCGATCATGGTAGGTGAGCTTGCCGTCGGCAATATCGACCCGGTCGATCCGCAGGCGATCAAGCACCGAGCGCGAAGCAGAGGCTGTCTGCGTTTCGGATTGCGGCTGAGTGTCCGCGGCCTGCGGCGCGGCGGCGGGTTCGACAACCAGTTCCCCGGACAGGATTTCGGCAGCCTCTTCGGCTGGCGTCAGGTCGCGGCGCGGAGCCCAGCTGGTGGAACCGGAAGCAGCGATTTCGAGAAAAATATCGGGCTGCTGCAGACTGATCTGGGTGATCTGGATATCACCCCCAAAGAGGCCTGCCCAAGCCAGGCCGAATTCGATCTTTTCCGCCTTTGCGAACTCGATTCCATCGGCACCGGCCTCGCCGGAAAGTCCTACCCTTTCCGCGATCAGCGAAAACCCCGGAAGCAGCGACAAGCTGACGGGACCATCAAGGCGCAAACGCCAGCCGACCGCCTTCTCGACCTCTGCGATCACCTGCTGCTTGATGGCGTCCTTGGGCAAAAACAAGGGCACCACTAGCACAAACGTGACCAGCAGAAAAAACAGGCCTCCCAGACCGATCAAAAGCCGCCGCATCTGTCGCTTCCCCATGACGATTCGCCTTCCAGTGTAGGACAAAGCGTGGCAGGAGCGTGACTGTCAAATTGTCGTCGCGGAATCAGACGGTCAGATGCTTGCGTACTTCCGTCTCGTTGAGCTCCGCACGGCTCCCGGCCATGATCACTTCGCCGCGATCCATCACGGCAAAATCATCAGCCAGATCGCGGGCAAACTCGAAATACTGCTCGACCAGCACGATCGCCATCTCGCCCTGTTCGCGCAGCCACTCAATGGCCCGCCCGATATCCTTGATGATCGACGGCTGGATACCCTCGGTCGGCTCGTCCAGAACCAAAAGTTTTGGCCGGGTGATCAGTGCCCGGGCGATGGCGAGCTGCTGCTGCTGACCCCCGGACAGGTCGCCGCCGCGGCGCGACAGCATGGATTTGAGAACCGGGAACAGTTCAAAGATCGTTTCCGGAATAAAGCGATCCTTGCGCTGAACGCAGGCATAGCCAGTCTCCAGATTTTCCTTCACCGTCAACAGCGGAAAGACTTCCCGGCCCTGGGGCACGATGGCAATGCCACGCTTGGCGCGGGCATGCGGCGCAAGCCTGGAGATGTCCTCGCCGTTCCAAACGATCCGGCCCGCACTGACGCTGTGCTGACCGACGATGGCGCGCAGGGTTGATGTCTTGCCGACACCGTTACGGCCCATGACGCAGGTTACCTTGCCGACTTCGGCGGTCAGGGAAACGTTCTTCAGGGCCTGCGCCGCGCCATAATGAAGATTGATGTTCTCAACGCTCAGCATGGTACCTCACCGTCCCAGATAGACTTCAACGACCCGCTTGTCGGCGGAAACGTAGTCAAGCGAGCCCTCCGCGAGGACCGAGCCTTCGGCCAGACAGGTGACCTTGACGCCCAGCGCGCGAATGAAGGTCATGTCGTGCTCGACGACGACCACCGAGTGGGTCTTGGCGATGTCCTTGAGAAGTTCCGCCGTCTCCATGGTCTCCGCGTCGGTCATGCCAGCGGCCGGCTCATCGACCAGCAGAAGCTTCGGATCCTGAGCCAGGAGCATTCCGATCTCCAGCCATTGCTTCTGACCGTGAGACAGGTTCGCCGCCAGTTCGTCGCGCTTGTCGCCAAGGCGGATCAGCTCAAGAAGTTCCTCGATCCGCTTCTTTTCGCCACCCGTGATAACGTGGAACAGGGTCGCGAATGGCCCGCGCGGGGCTTTCAAAGCCAGTTCGAGATTGTCCCAGACCGTATGGCTTTCAAAGACGGTCGGCTTTTGGAATTTTCTGCCAATACCGAGTTCGGCGATCGAGGCTTCATCTTCGCCGGTCAGGTCGACGACGCCATCGAAGAAGACCTCTCCGCTGTCCGGTTTGGTCTTGCCGGTGATGACGTCCATCATGGTTGTCTTGCCGGCACCGTTCGGACCGATGATGGCTCGCATTTCGCCCGGGCCAATCACCATGGAGAGTTCATTCAGCGCCTTGAAGCCGTCGAAGGAAACGGACACGCCGTCCAGATAGAGCAGGGAATTCTGACGGGACATGGGCTTACTCCGCAGGCTGGGGCTGGGCGCCGCCGGTAGAAGGAATGGGCCTGACGACATTGGCAACTGCTGCCGGACTGTTCGGCGGCGCGCTTGGCGGTTCATCAGATCCTGCCTCGAAGGCGGCGGATACCCGGCGCTGACGCAGTGCAGTCCAGCCGTGGCCGATGGTTCCCACAATTCCCTTCGGCAGGAACAGGGTTACGACGACGAAGAGCGCACCCAGAGCGAAAAGCCAGACATCGGGCAGAGCCGCTGTGAACCAGGTCTTCGCGAAGTTGACGAGTACCGCACCGATGACGGCCCCAACCAGTGTGCCACGGCCGCCGACGGCAACCCAGATGACGACCTCGATCGAGTTGGCCGGTGCGAATTCACCCGGATTGATGATGCCGACTTGCGGCACGTAGAGCGCCCCGGCGATGCCCGCCATCATTGCGGAAACGACCCAGACAAAAAGCTTGTAGTGCTCGACCCGGTAACCCAGGAACCGCGTGCGGCTTTCCGCATCACGTACGGCAACCAGGACCTTGCCCAGTTTGGAGCGGGTGATTGCGCGGCAAATCACGAAACAGATCAGCAGAGCGATGCCCGACGCGGCGAACAGGCCCGCACGTGTCGTATCGGCCTGCACATCGAAACCTAGGATATCCTTGAAGTCGGTCAGGCCGTTGTTGCCGCCAAAGCCCATGTCATTGCGGAAGAAGGCCAGCAGAAGCGCATAGGTAAGCGCCTGGGTGATGATCGACAGGTAGACACCGGTCACGCGGGAGCGGAAGGCGAACCAGCCGAAGACGAAGGCGAGGATACCCGGAACGATCAGCACCATGGCGAAGGCGAACCAGGCCATGTCGAAGCCGTACCAGTACCAGGGCAACTCGCCCCAGTTCAGGAACACCATGAAGTCCGGCAGGATCGGATCGCCATAAACGCCGCGCGTACCGATCTGGCGCATGAGGTACATGCCCATGGCATAACCGCCCAGCGCGAAGAAAGCGCCGTGGCCGAGCGAGAGAATGCCGCAGAAGCCCCAGACCAGATCCACCGACAGCGCCAGCAGCGCATAGGTCAGGTATTTGCCCATCAGCGTGACCGCATAGGTCGGCACGTGGAAGGCACTGTCCGCCGGCGTCAGGAGGTTGAGCGCCGGCACCCCGACGATGACCGCCAGGATGATCGCAACGAACAGGCCCGCCTTGGCGTCGAGGGTGCGGAATAGGAAAGACGTCATCATGCTTCGACTGCCCGGCCCTTTAGGGCGAACAGGCCCCTGGGTCGCTTCTGGATAAAGAGGATGATGAAGACGAGAACGAAGATCTTGCCGAGAACGGCGCCCGCGTAGGGCTCAAGGAACTTGTTCACGACCCCGAGTGTCATGGCGCCAACGAGTGTGCCCCAGAGGTTTCCGACGCCGCCAAAGACCACGACCATGAAGCTGTCGATGATGTAGCCCTGTCCGAGGTTCGGGGAGACGTTGTCGATCTGGCTGAGTGCAACACCCGCGATGCCGGCAATGCCCGAACCGAGGCCGAAGGTGAGCGCATCGATCCAGGGTGTCCGGATGCCCATCGATGCGGCCATGCGGCGGTTCTGGGTGACCGCACGGGTGAAGAGACCGAAAGGTGTCTTCTTCAGAACCAGCATCAGCCCGGCAAAGACCAGCATGGCGAAAACAACGATCCACATGCGGTTATAGGTGATGGTCAGCTGACCGAGTTCGAAGGCCCCCGACATCCAGTCCGGATTGCCGACTTCCTGGTTCGTCGGGCCGAAGATCGAGCGAACGGCCTGCTGCAGGATCAACGAGATCCCCCACGTGGCGAGCAAGGTTTCCAGCGGACGGCCGTAGAGCCAGCGGATGACGCCGCGCTCGATGCCGACGCCGATCGCGCCCGATACGAGGAAGGCAAGCGGCAGCGCGATGAAGAGAGAATAGTCGAAGAGACCGGGGGCGGACGAGCGGATCAGCTCCTGGACCACAAAAGTCGTGTAGGCACCGATCATGACCATCTCGCCGTGAGCCATGTTGATGACGCCCATGACACCGAAGGTGATCGCAAGGCCGATCGCCGCAAGAAGGAGAACCGATCCGAGAGACAGGCCATACCAGACGTTCTGGAGATTGTCCCAGAGGGCAAGGCTCTTGTTGATGCGCGTCACCGCGGTTGTGGCAGCGTCCCTCACGGCCCCTTCGGAACTGTCCTGCAGTCCGATCAGAAGGGATAGGGCGTCCCGGTTTCCCATGGACTCGAGGGTTTCAATCGCCGCAAGCTTGTCAGCGTCACCACGGTCGGAATTGAGAACGGCTGCGGCCCGGGCCTGCTCCATGACCAAACGAACATCGTCTTCGGTCTCCTTTGCAATGGCGGCGTCGAGACTTTCGATCGCCTCGGGATCCTTGGCTTTGAATACGGCTTCGGCTGCAGCCTTGCGGACCTTCGGGTCGGGGGCCATCAGGGTCAGGGACCCGAGTGCCGCGCGGATGACCCGGCGCAGCTTGTTGTTGACCTTGATCTTGCCGACTTCGCGGCTGCCGGCTTCACCTGCGGCTTCCAGGGTCAGCGGATCCGTCAGGGAATAGGATTTGCCGGACTTTTTGGCGATGAAGACCTGCTTGTCCGACTTGCGGACATAGAGGTCGCCGTCCCCAAGGGCTTCAAGCGCTGGCGCGACGGCCGAATTGCCGGTGGCCGCCAGATCCCCGATCTGCTGTTCGGTTTCCTGGTACTTGCCTTCCGCCAGCGCGTTGATCAGCGGACGAAGGGTTTCGAGGTCCTCCTGGGCGGAGGCCGGGTGCCATCCGGCAACGGCCGGGAGCAGAACAAGCGCAAGGAGAAGGAAAAGCGATCTCAAAAGGGACATGGGTCCACCGCGTAATTTGCGTCTTTACCTCCTCCCGATGAGGAGAAGGGGAGAGAGGTGGGCCGTGCGGCCCACCTCCGGTTTCACTGGTCAGGCGATCAGGAGCCCGAACCGCCGCACTTGCCGGTGGCGGTGTTGAAGTTGCCGCAGGAGAGCGGTGCGCGCCAATCGGAGATCAGATCCTTGGAGCCTTCCAGGTAATCGGACCATGCATCGCCAACGACGAGGCCGGACGTTTCCCAAACGGTCTCGAACTGACCGTCTTCCTGGATTTCACCGATGAGAACCGGCTTCGTGATGTGGTGGTTCGGCATCATGGCCGAGTAACCGCCGGTCAGGTTCGGTACGGAGACGCCGACGATGGCATCGATGACGGCGTCCGGATCGGTGGTGCCTGCCTTCTCGACAGCCTTAACCCACATGTTGAAGCCGATGTAGTGAGCTTCCATCGGGTCGTTCGTGACGCGGTTTTCGTCACCGATGAACGCCTTCCAGGTTTCGATGAACTCGGCGTTGGCGTCAGTGTCTGCGGACTGGAAGTAGTTCCAGGCGGCCAGGTGGCCAACGAGCGGACCGGTGTCGAGACCGGCGAGTTCTTCTTCGCCGACGGAGAAGGCGACGACAGGAATGTCTTCTGCCTTGATGCCTGCGTTGCCGAGTTCCTTGTAGAACGGAACGTTGGCGTCACCGTTGATGGTGGAGACCACTGCGGTCTTCTTGCCGGCGGAACCGAAAGCCTTGATGTCGGACACGATCGTCTGCCAGTCGGAATGACCGAACGGCGTGTAGTTGATCATGATGTCTTCTTCGGCAACACCCTTGGCCTTCAGGTAAGCCTCGAGGATCTTGTTGGTGGTACGCGGGTAGACGTAATCGGTACCGGCCAGAACCCAACGCTCGACGCCCTCTTCGTTCATCAGGTAGTCGACCGCCGGGATCGCCTGCTGGTTCGGGGCAGCGCCGGTGTAGAACACGTTGCGCTGGGACTCTTCGCCTTCGTACTGAACCGGGTAGAACAGCAGCGAGTTAAGTTCTTCGAAAACCGGCAGAACGGACTTGCGCGAAACGGACGTCCAGCAACCGAAGACGGCATCAACGCCGTTCACTTCGATGAGCTCGCGCGCCTTTTCTGCAAACAGCGGCCAGTCGGAAGCCGGGTCGACGACGACTGCTTCCAGCTTCTTGCCGAGAATGCCGCCCTTCTTGTTCTGCTCTTCGATGAGCATCAGCATGGCGTCTTTGAGCGTGGTTTCGGAAATCGCCATCGTGCCGGACAGCGAGTGCAGGATGCCTACCTTGATTGTCTCTTCCTGCGCATAGGAAAATCCGGTCATGGTGCCGGTCATCAAACCTGCAAGGGCGAGACCTGTAAGTGCCTTTTTCATGATGCTGTGTCCCCTCTGAATGAACCCTGTTGGTGTTCTGCGGCAGGTGGAGGGCTGCCGTCGGAGGAGGATCGTGGGCGGGATCATGACACGGTGACATACGTCATTTGACGTAAGCGGCTGCGCCTTTTGCGCAAATAACGCAGCCCCGGTTTCCTGCAAAATCCGGCGGTGATGCCTAAAGCGGCACGAAGCCTGCTTTGGAGGGGACGGCTCAGCAGAATTTCCGCTGAAATACAGGAGTATTGACGCCGCGCGCAGGCCGCCGCCGCTCAATTAATAGGCAAATGACCAGAGTGAAGGCATTTAGATGAACGCTCGCCAGCGGATCCTGCCGGTTCGACGCAAATACAACCAATGGGTCAACAATCAGACCCTGGAAGACTACGCCCTGCGCTTTACGGCAAAGAGTGCGCGCCGGTTTTCCTCCCGCTGGATCTCGCAAACCGCCATCGGTGCCATCTCCTTTCTTGCGCTGGAGGCCGTCGGCGGGGCGATCACCCTGTCCTACGGCACGGCGAACGCCTTCGTCGCCATTCTGGTAGGGAGCCTCGTGCTTCTGATCGTCGGTCTTCCGATCGCGAAATATGCCATGCGGCACGGCGTCGACATCGACCTCCTGACCCGAGGTGCCGGTTTCGGTTATATCGGCTCGACGGTCACATCGCTGATCTACGCCAGTTTCACCTTCATCCTGTTCGCCATCGAAGCCTCGATCATGTCGAGTGCGCTGGAATTCGCGTTCAGGGTCCCGCTCTGGATCGGCTACATCATCAGTGCGGTTGCCGTCATCCCGCTGGTGACCCATGGCATCGCCCTGATCTCCCGCTTCCAGCTCATCACCCAGCCGTTCTGGATTATCCTCAACATCCTGCCGTTCGTGTTCATTGCCTATGCGGACTGGGACATGTTCGGAGAATGGATCGGCTTTTCGGGGATCGATCACGCCACCAACGCCGTGAAGCCCGCGACGACGGATTTTACCGCAAGCATCAACCTGATCAGCGTTGGCGCCGCCTCGGCGGTCATCCTTGCCCTCATGGCGCAGATCGGCGAGCAGGTGGATTTCCTCCGCTTCCTGCCGGCGAACGAATTTGCGCGCAAGCGTCATCGCTTCGCCCTGTTCCTGGCCGGACCCGGCTGGGTCGTCCTTGGCGCTCCGAAGATGCTGGCAGGGTCCTTTCTGGCCGTTCTGGCATTGTCTGCGGGCATACCGGCCGATCACGCCAGCGAACCCTCGCGCATGTACGCGGTGGCCTTCGGTTACATGATCCCCTCAGAGCACATAACCTTGATCCTGATGGCGGCCTTCGTCGTGGTCTCCCAGCTCAAGATCAACGTCATGAACGCCTACGCGGGCTCTCTTGCCTGGTCGAATTTCTTCTCGCGCCTGACGCACAGCCACCCGGGACGGGTTGTCTGGCTGGTCTTCAACGTCGGCATCGCCCTGCTGCTCATGGAGCTCGGCATCTACAAGCTGCTGGAAGAAACCCTCGGCGTCTTCTCCATCGTTGCGATGGCGTGGCTGTCGGCCATCTCCGCCGATCTGTTCATCAACAAACCGCTGGGCCTGTCACCACCGGGCATCGAGTTCAAGCGTGCGCATCTCTACGACATCAATCCCGTCGGCACCGGCTCCATGCTTCTCGCCGCGACCATCGGGATCCTCGCCTACTATGGTCATTTCGGCGAAGAACCCGCCGCACTTGCCACATTTATCGCCAGCCTTGTCGCCTTCGTAGCCGCCCCGGCGATCGCAGTCGCGACCAAGGGCAGGTTCTATCTCGCGCGCAAGCCGCGCAATCACTGGCAGGACCGGCACACCATCACCTGCTCGATCTGTGAAAACCCTTTCGAGCCGGAGGACATGGCCTATTGTCCGGCCTATCAGGCCCCGATCTGCTCGCTGTGCTGTTCGCTGGATGCCCGGTGCCACGACCTGTGCAAGCCCAAGGCCCGCATCAGCTACCAGATGGGCGTGGTCGCAGAGCATTTCCTTCCGGAAAAGACTCTCGGGCACCTGCGCACCCGGCTTGGCCGCTATGGCATTACCGCCACGGTCGCCATGGCCTTCATTGGCACCGTGCTCTGGATCATCCACCGGCAGGCCGTCGAACAATATCCGGATGCCGAGGTCATCATCGGGCAGACAATCGCCCTGATCTTCTTCGTCTTCGCCGTCGCCGCCGGGATCGCATCCTGGTTCCTGGTGCTCGCCCACGATACCCGCCACGTCGCCGAGGAGGAGTCGGCCCGGCAGAACGCGTTGCTGCAGAAGGAAATCGACGCACACAGCAAGACCGACGCCGCCCTGCAAAAGGCAAAAGAGGACGCCGAGGCGGCGAATATGGCCAAGAGCCGTTATGTCGTTGGTCTCTCGCACGAACTCCGCACACCGCTCAACGCGGTGCTCGGCTATGCCCAGGTTCTGGAGCGGGACGACACGATCCCGCAAGCGCGCAAGTCCAACATCAACACCATCAGGCGCAGCGCAGAGCATCTGTCCGGCCTTATCGACGGCCTTCTCGACATTTCACGCATCGAGGCCGGTCGCCTGCAGGTCTATTCGAACGAGATCAACATCCACGATTTCCTCGACCAGATCGTCGACATGTTCCGCATGCAGGCCGCCGCCAAGGGCCTCGGCTTTGTTCATGAGCGCAGCAACAATCTGCCACGCTATGTCCGGACCGACGAAAAGCGCCTGCGCCAGATCCTGGTCAACCTACTGTCCAACGCCATCAAGTTCACCGACACAGGAACCGTCACACTGAAAGTCGGCTATCGGTCCCAGGTTGCTACCTTTACCGTCACCGACACCGGCCCGGGCATTGCCCTTGCCGAACAATCGAAGGTCTTCGAGGCCTTTGGGCGCGGAGAGGAAGTAAAGGCCAAGCGGACACCCGGACTTGGTCTCGGCCTGACGATCACCAAGCTTTTGACCGAAACACTCGGCGGCGCCATTGCGCTGTCCAGCGAGCCCGGCAAGGGATCGACCTTTGTGGTTCGCCTGATGCTCGCGGCCGTCGCCAATCCTCCGACGACCGCCCCCTCGGAAGAGATCGTCCGCGGCTACGAAGGTCCGCGCCGCACGATTGCGGTGATCGACGACAACCCCGATCACAGGGTCCTTCTTCAGGAGATCCTGAGCCCGCTAGGCTTCCATGTGCTCATTGCCGAAGACGCAGCCGCTTGCCTCACGATGACTGAAAACGAGCACCCCGACCTTTTCCTCATTGATATCCTCATGCCCGGCCTCAACGGATGGGAGCTGGTCAAGCAATTGCGAGACCGCGGCGAAGCCGGCCCGATCGTCATGCTTTCGGCGAATATCGGTGACGGCTCCCTGCGACCGGACGGCCTCGACCTTCATAACGACACCCTGGCCAAGCCGTTCGACCTTCGCCAACTTCTGGAAAAGATCGGCAAGCATCTGGAGCTGACATGGACGACCGAGCCCAGATTGCGCCCCGAACAGGACGGCGGCGCGTCGCACACCCTGCAAAGTCCGGGAGCGCGCCATATCCGCGAGCTGATCAGTCTGGGTGAAATCGGATACGTCCATGGTATTGAAGCCAAGCTGGATGAATTGTCCGATAATCCTGACTACTCGGCTCTAGTCGATATATTGCGTACCCGCATAAGGGCGTTCGATCTGGCGGGATATACGAAAGTTCTGGAAGAGCTGGGGACCGATGACTGAAGCAAAACGCGATATCGTTCTCGTCGTCGACGATTCCCCCGAGACATTGGGCTTTCTGACCCAGGCACTGGAGAATGCCGGCATCACGGTTCTGGTCGCCACCAGCGGCACTGCCGCCCTGTCCGTGGCCGACCGTGTCACGCCGGACATGATCCTGATGGACGCCATCATGCCAGGGCTGTCCGGGTTCGATACATGCAGGCAGATCAAGGCCAAGAGCCACCTCCAGCATGTCCCGGTCATTTTCATGACCGGCCTCAGCGAGACCGAGCATGTGGTCAATGCGCTGGATTCCGGTGGTGTCGACTTTCTGACCAAGCCGATCAACATCGACGAGCTGCAGGCCCGCATTCGCGTGCACCTCGCCAATGCCCGCTCCGTGCAGAGCGCCCGTATCGCACTCGACGCCGCCGGGCGGCATCTCATCGCAATTTCCAGGGCCGGCGGCATTCGCTGGTCCACGCCGCAGACCCACCAGCTGCTGGCCGCTACCGGAAATGCCGAAACCCTTCTCCAGTCTATCGGCAACCATCTCGCGGAGTGGCTAGCAGGAACGGCCCTTGCGGCAAGCTCACAGGCAGACCCCTTCGCGGTTGCGCCCGGCGGCGGATTATCCCTGCAGATGCAGTATCTCGGCTCCATCGGTCCGGACGAGTTCCTGTTTCGCATGACCACCAGCGATCATCCGAACCAGACCGAAGTGCTGCAGCAGCATTTCGGCCTGACGGCCCGCGAAGCCGACGTTCTTCTCTGGATTGCCAAGGGCAAGGCCAATCGCGATATCGGCGAAATCCTGGGCCTCAGCCCGCGCACCGTGAACAAGCATCTGGAACAGATTTACCAGAAGCTTGGCGTCGAAAACCGGGCATCGGCAGCTGTGCGCGCCGCCCATGTGCTGCATGAGCTCTGAATCGGGCCAAACTGGCTGAAAACCGGTTGCATGCTGCGCCAAGTCCCCCTATAAGCCACCGGTCCAGAGTCGTCCGGCTCTTCGGGAGCTGGATATTTGTGCCTTTGGGTTGGTCCTTCCGACCCTGAGAAACAGCCGCCCCGATCTTCAAGGGCATGCCGTGGCGACATCTCGATGCACCAAAAAGTCAGCGGAGTTTTCTCCGCGCCAACGAAAGGATGCAAAATGCCCAAGCTGAAGACGAAGTCTGGAGCGAAGAAGCGCTTCAAACTGACCGCGACCGGCAAGGTGAAAACTGCTCAGGCCGGCAAGCGTCATGGCATGATCAAGCGCACGAAGAAGTTCATCCGCAACGCCCGTGGCACCACCACGCTGGCACCGCAGGATGCAAAGATCGTGAAGCAGTACCTGCCGAACGCCTAAGCCAGAGCATCTAGAGGAGTTATCACATGTCGCGCGTTAAAAGGGGCGTTACCGCCCATGCTCGTCACAAGAAGGTTCTGAAGGCTGCCAAGGGCTACTACGGCCGTCGCAAGAACACCATCCGCGTCGCAAAGCAGGCTGTCGAAAAGGCAGCACAGTACGCTTACCGCGACCGCAAGGCCAAGAAGCGCAACTTCCGTTCGCTTTGGATCCAGCGCATCAATGCTGCCGCTCGTCAGGAAGGCCTGACCTACGGCCGCTTCATCGACGGCCTGAACAAGGCTGGCGTGGAAGTCGACCGCAAGGTTCTTGCTGACCTCGCAGTTCATCAGCCGGACGCCTTCAAGGCTCTGGTTGCTCAGGCACAGGGCGCTCTGGCCTAAGGCCTGCCCGACAGTCTGACAACTGACGTCATTCAAAGGCGCGTTCTGAAAGGAGCGCGCCTTTTTTGCGTTCCCAAACCCTGAGCTCGCAGCCTCATCCGTTAACCTTTTCGTCGCAGACGTAAGGTTTTCCGCGACACAAAGGTTAACAAACGCTAAAAGTGGCATAGCCATTGCGAAGTTCCCGTCAGGTACGGAGGGACCGTGCCGAAGTGGGACAGGTGAGGCAATCCACGTGCGTATTGAACCGATCAAGACTCTTGGACGTTCCAATTTGAAGCAGCGCCGCCGCCGCGAGGACAATCGCGAGCAGCTGCGCGAGGAACGCCCTTTTCAGGTTCAGGTGATCGTGACAGACAACCCCGTCGAACAGGATCACGACCGCTTCGTTGCCCGCTATCGCCCCAATTCCACGTTCCTTGCCCATTTGATCGCGACCCGCGACGGCGACCCGCAGACCCGCTTCAAGCGCCAGACTGAACCTGAGATCGGCTCCAGCCGCTATCGCGAGACTGCGGCCAGCCCGCGCAAGCGTTCGGTCGGCCACGTTATCGCCCTGGAATTCTAGAGCCTCGTCCACACTGCGCAAAACACGCGTAATCGTGATCTGCAGCACATTGGATCGCCAAAATCGTCACTATCTATAGTGACAGGAGCAGGGAATGCCTGCTCCGCCCGCCCCAACCACTGGCCGCAGACCGGCCGACACAGGGAGGCACATGATGCAGGTCACACCGGTTTCCTTTGTCGACCATCGCGCGGCCTACTCCGCGCGGAACATGATGACAGTCGACGCCAAGCGCACGGCCACCGCCGATGACTTCACACGCGCAAGTGCGGGCCAGCCGCAAGCAGCTGATATCGTCTACTCTAAAGAGCAGATCGCGCCGGAGACCTATGCGGCCATGAGCGCACTGATCGGCGCAGCCGTACAGCGGCCAGCCTATGCGGACGCCCAGATGCAAGGCGCACGATACCAGGCGCCCCGCATGTCCGGCAGCCTAGTATCCGTCACAGCTTGAATTGTGGCGAAGGTGGCAGCCGGTCAGTAACCGGCGGCGTGCCCGTCCTTACGCGGATCGGAACCCGCAATCAGCAGCTTCTTCGCCCGGTCGATCATGATCGCCTGACTACCGCCGATTGCACCTGCAGCGCGCTTGACCTCGTGGCCCTTGCTGATCAATCCATCCACGGTCGATTGCGGGATCATCTTCTCGGCTTCCAACGCATGGGTATTCAGATCGAAGAACATGCGCGGGAAATCGATCGCCATCTGAACGTCCATGCCATAGTCGACAATGTTCGTGATCAGATGAGCATGGCCACAGGCCTGATAGTGCCCGCCCATGACGCCGAACGAAAGCCACGGAGCACCATCTTTCAGGCCCATTGCAGGGATGATCGTATGCATCGGGCGCTTGCCGCCGGCAATCGTGTTGGCATGACCCGGCTTGGACTTGAAAACTGCGCCGCGGTTATGCAGCAGCACGCCGCTCTGAGGAGCCAGGATCCCACTGCCGAAGGCATTGAAGATCGAATTGATGAAGGAGATCGACAGACCGTCCTTGTCGACGACGGTCAGGTAGATTGTGTCGGTCTGGGGAGCAAGACTTGTTCCCGGGATCTCGGCAAGCTTCTGATGCGGATGGATCATGGCCGCCAGCTTGTCGATATAGGCCTCGTCGATCAGACCGGAATGGCAGATATCCATGTAGCCCGGATCCGTGACGAACTTGTCGCGAACGCCATAGGCGATGCGCGCCGCTTCCATTTCGAGGTGCAGCCGTTCCGGCCCCAGAGGGTCCAGGCTCGCCAGGTCGAAACGTTCGAGAATGCCGAGAATGACCAGAGCGATCACGCCTTGTCCGTTCGGTGGCAGCTCGGCGATCGTGTAGCCACGGTAGTCACGCATGATCGGTGAGACCGCGGTCGTGTGGCAGGCGGCGAGATCTTCCTTCGTCATGACCCCGCCAAGGCCCTTGAGCGCCGAGACAATATCTTCAGCAACCGGGCCGGTATAAAACGCGTCGGCACCACCGCTGCCGATCGCCTTCAGGGTTTCCGCAAGCTGCGGGAACTTGACGATCTGGCCGACTACCGGAGCTTCACCACCCGGCAGATAGGCCGCCTTGGTGGCCGGTGTCGTGTTCAGCCGGGCGACATTCTCCGCCCAGTCGTGCTGAACGCGCGGCGCTACAGGGAAACCGCTTTCGGCATACTCGATCGCGCGCTTGAACAAGGTCTTGAAATCGCGCGTGCCGTGCGCCTTCAACAGTGTTTCCCATGCGCGAACCGCGCCCGGGACGGTAACGGAATGCGGAGAGGTCGGCGTCAGTTCGTCGACGCCCTTCTCAGCCAGAAGTTCGGGATTGAGTGCCTTGGGGGCGCCGCCGGAGCCATTGAACCCGGCCATCCGGCCGTCCGGCTCGGTCACGATTGCAAAGCAGTCGCCGCCGATCCCCGTCATTTGCGGTTCAACGACGGCCTGAACAGCGGAGGCTGCGATTGCAGCATCGACGGCATTCCCGCCGGACTGCAGAACCTCCAGTGCGGCGCTGGTCGCGAGCGGATGCGATGTTGCCACAGCGGCCTGCCGCGCAAAGACCGGCGAACGGCCCGGAGCTTCGAAATCCCGTCTCAAAATCCACCTCCAGAGTTTTTCCTCCCGGGAGGAAATCTTTGGTTGTTATGCTGCTGGTAGCTCCTCGGGCGATCTGGTAGCCCTCGGGTACTTTTGGAGCCCATGTTGTAAGGGAGAACACACCGGATGCGCAAACTTACTCTTTCAATGGCCGAGCAAATCATCTCCGCCGCCTTTGACAAAGCCGCCGAATTGAACCTGAAGCCCCTTACGGTCGCCGTTCTGGATGCAGGTGGACACCTGGTTGCCCTGTCGCGCCAGGATGGTTCGTCCATCATGCGCCCGCAGATCGCCACCGGCAAAGCGTTTGGCGCACTTGCCGTGGGCACCGGCACGCGATGGCTGAACGCAAATGCCGAAAGCCGCCCGCATTTCGTTCAGGCGCTGAACGGCGTCTCCGGCGGCACGATCGTTCCCGTCGCGGGCGGCGTTCTCATGAAGGATGCTGATGGCGACGTCGTCGGCGCGGTCGGAATCACCGGCGACACCTCCGATAATGACGAGGCCGCTGCGCTGGCCGGCGTCGCTGCCGTCGAGCTCGTGGCAGACTGCGGCTAAAGCCCGATAAACTCGATGAAAAAGAGTTGCCGGACCCTGACACATTTCGGGCCCGGCAATCCTGTTCTTTTTACTTCTTGTCGCTCAAGGCGTTGATCTTTGCCTGCATGTCGGCAAGCTGCTGCTTCATGTCATCGAGATCAGAAGCTTCCGACCGGGCCGGCTTGGTCGGCGCCGCAGCGCTTGCCCCAGCGTTGTCGCCGGCGGAAAACGGCATGAACATCTTCATGGCCCGCTCGAACATCTCGGTGTTCCGCTTGACCTGATCTTCGATCGCCTCGAACGCGGTCGCGCCAAAAGCTTCACTCATCTGCGAGCGCAACTTTTCCTGCTCCTGCGTCAGGGACGTCATCGAGTATTCCAGGAAGCTGGGCACGAGACCCTGCATGCTGTCGCCGTAGAAGCGGATCAGCTGGCGCAGGAATGCGATCGGCAGAAGATTCTGGCCCTTGCCTTCCTGTTCGAAGATGATCTGCGTCAGAACCGACCGCGTGATGTCGTCGCCCGTCTTGGCGTCGTATACGATGAAGTCCTCTTCCCCCTTCACCATGACCGCCAGGTCCTCGAGCGTCACATAGGTGCTGGTGCCCGTGTTGTAGAGTCGGCGGTTCGCGTATTTCTTGATGATTGTTGGCTCGCTGGTCTTTGCCATTCCCGTCTTCCGTTTCAAGGAGCCTCGCGGCAAGTTCCCGTTTGATGACAAGCTCATAGAGGCTGTCACCGTCTCCTCCGGCAACCAGACTAAGCCAAAGGGCGTAGGACTTGCCAGCCTTTTTGTGTGCAGCGACGAAAGGATAATCCCGCGGGTGCGAAAAAGAGCCGCCACATACGGGGCAATCCGGTTGACTTGAACAGGACCAACGTTTCTAGTCAGCCTCGAGAGGGTAGCTTCGCTTGTGCAGCATGGGTGACGCTGCGTTGAAGTACCCATCCTGGAGGAAAACACCCGGAGTTTATGATGAGCGCTTCTAACGATGTCGTGATTGTCAGTGCCACACGCACGCCCGTTGGCTCCTTCAACGGTGCATTTGCCAATGTTGCGGCACATGAGCTGGGCGCAACGGTCATGAAGGCCGCGCTCGAAAAGGCCGGCGTGTCCGGCAGCGAAGTCGATGAAGTCGTCTTCGGCCAGGTTCTGACCGCAGGCGCCGGCCAGAACACGGCGCGCCAGGCGGCCATCGCAGCCGGCCTGTCCGAGAACTCGACAGCCTGGGTCCTGAACCAGGTTTGCGGGTCCGGACTTCGCACCGTCGCGATTGCAGCGCAGCAGATCATGTGCGGCGATGCCACCATCATGATGGCTGGCGGCCAGGAAAACATGACCCTGTCACCGCATTGCGCGCCTATGCGTGCAGGCTACAAGATGGGCGATTACAAGATGATCGACACCATGATCAAGGACGGCCTGTGGGACGCCTTCAATGGCTACCACATGGGACAGACCGCCGAAAACGTTGCCGAGAAGTGGCAGATCTCCCGCGAGCAGCAGGACGAGTTCGCCGTCGCGTCGCAGAACAAGGCCGAAGCCGCCCAGAAGGCAGGCAAATTCAAGGACGAGATCACCCCGGTCACGGTCAAGGGCCGCAAGGGCGACACCATCGTCGAGGACGATGAATACATTCGCCACGGCGCAACTCTCGACAGCGTTGCAAAGCTCCGCCCGGCCTTCACCAAGGACGGATCGGTCACCGCCGCAAACGCTTCCGGTATCAACGACGGCGCCGCTGCAATCCTCGTCATGAGTGCTGCCGAAGCCGAGCGCCGTGGCCTGACGCCGCTCGCCCGCATCGCGTCCTGGGCAACCGCAGGCGTCGATCCGGCGATCATGGGCTCGGGCCCGATCCCTGCCTCCCGCAAGGCCCTGGAAAAGGCCGGCTGGTCCGCTTCCGACCTCGACCTCGTCGAGGCCAACGAAGCCTTCGCGGCCCAGGCCTGCGCGGTCAACAAGGACATGGGCTGGAACCCGGACATCGTCAACGTGAACGGCGGCGCCATCGCCATCGGTCACCCGATCGGAGCATCCGGCGCACGCATCCTCTGCACGCTGCTTCACGAAATGGGCCGCCGCGACGCCAAGAAGGGTCTCGCAACGCTCTGCATCGGCGGCGGCATGGGTGTCGCCATGTGCCTGGAGCGCTAAGCGCGCCATCCGACGGACAGCCTAGGCCGAATGGTCTAGCCACAATTGATATCTGTCATGGCGGGGCAAAACGCGCTTTGCCATGACAGTGCAAACGCGGGCCGGCAAGGCTCGAAGACGGGGTGAACAAGGAGGAAGGAATGAGCAAGGTCGCATTGGTTACGGGTGGAACACGCGGCATTGGGGAGGCGATTTCCAAAGGTCTCAAGGACGCTGGCTACACGGTAGCGGCAACCTACGCCGGCAACACCGAAAAGGCCGAGGCCTTCAAGGCAGAGACCGGCATCCACGTCTACAAGTGGGACGTTGCCGACGAGAAGGACTGCGCCGACGGCATCGCCAAGGTTGAGGCAGAACTCGGCCCGATCGAGGTTCTCGTCAACAACGCCGGCATTACTCGCGACGGCATGTTCCACAAGATGTCCTTCGACCAATGGAAGGCCGTGATGTCGACCAACCTCGACAGCATGTTCACCATGACCCGCCCGGTGATCGAGGGCATGCGCGCCCGTGGCTCCGGCCGCATCATCAACATCTCCTCCATCAACGGCCAGAAGGGCCAGATGGGCCAGACCAACTATTCGGCGGCCAAGGCAGGCGTGATCGGCTTCACCAAGGCGCTGGCGCAGGAAAATGCCTTCAAGGGCATCACCGTCAACTGCGTGTGCCCGGGCTACATCAACACGGACATGGTCGCAGCCATGCCCGAGAAGGTTCTGGAATCCATTGTCTCCGGCATCCCGGTCGGCCGTCTTGGCCATCCGGAGGAAATCGCCGGCACCGTAGTCTACCTGGCCTCCGACGCAGCGGCCTTCATGACCGGCGCCGTCATGACCATCAACGGCGGCCAGTACATCGCCAACGGCTAAGGCAAGAGCCTGACGAAAGAAACAAATGAAAGGCGCCTCACCGGGCGCCTTTTTTGTCATTCAAGCCAACACACGCTGTCAAACCTTGACCTGCCCGACCCCGGGTGCCTATCTGCGTACAAGTCATGGCTACCCAGTTCGCAGGAGCAACAGAGCACGATGGAATTTGAACGCGATCCGAACGATCCGGCCCGCAAGGAACTCTCGCCCCTTCTCAAGCTCGCACTGGAACTCGGACCGCTGGCCGTCTTCTTCCTGTTCAACTCACGCGGCGAGCAGATCGCGGAAGCCTTTCCGGTGCTTCAGGCGCTTGGCAAACCGATCTTCCTGGCCACCGCCGCCTTTATGGTCGCGATCACCATTTCACTGGTCGCCTCCCTGTCGCTGACAAAGCGGCTGCCGATCATGCCGCTCGTGACAGGCGCTGTCGTGCTGGTCTTCGGCGGCCTGACGCTGTGGCTGCACGACGATCTCTTCATCAAGCTGAAGCCGACGATCATCAATTCGCTGTTCGGCGCGGTCCTGCTTGGCGGTCTGCTGTTCGGCAAATCCCTGCTCGGCTATGTCTTCGACAGTGCGTTCAAGCTGACCGACGAGGGCTGGCGCATCCTGACCTGGCGCTGGGGCCTGTTCTTCTTCGTCCTGGCGATCCTGAACGAGGTTGTCTGGCGCAATTTCTCGACGGACTTTTGGGTAAATTTCAAGGTTTTCGGCGTCATGCCGATCACCCTCGTCTTCACCATGACCCAGCTGCCGCTGATCCAGCGGCATGCGATTATGGAAGACAGCAGCGAGGCCTGAGGCCTCGCCATTTCACCTTCTCAATACGGCCCGTCCCCATGGTGGCCGAAGGCAACATCCCGGCGCGCACCGGTGATGGAGATCGAGAAGCCTGCGATCACGTCGACCAGCGAGATCGCCATCAGGATGAAGAACACCGATGTTGCCGCATTCGCGACGACGAGGAATTCCACCAGATAGGCGACGAAGACCAGCACCGACAGGATATGGTCGACAAGGGCCGCTCTCCCGATCCGGGTCGCTTTCAGGATCTCGAAAAACAGCATGACCAAGGCACCTGCGATCAGAAGATCGCTCACGGCCATGGAAAACACCGCTCCCGAGACCATCGCAACAGACAGGAATTCGGCGGAGAACGCCGCGCCTGTCCCTTGCGAGAAGGCAATCAGGTTGTAGGCAATGAGCGGCAGGAGCGTCAGCGGCAGGGAAGCAAGCAGACCCATGGAGTGTTCCTCGATCAGGAGCCGCCGATGCGGCTGGTCAGGATTAGTCTTATCAGATTCGTTCGGCAGCGGGCGCGCCGAGAGGCCATGCACCAGGGCGGGAAGCCGGTCGAAAACGAAAAAGGCCGACCCAATGGGCCGGCCTTGATCTCGTTATGCCTGGCGGCAAATCCCGATCCTTAGACGTCGTCCTTCGGAGTCAGGATCTGACGGCCCCGGTACATGCCGCTCTTCAGGTCAACGTGATGCGGGCGACGCAGTTCGCCCGAATCCTTGTCCTCGACGTAAGTCGGCTGCTTCAGGGCGTCCGCGGAACGGCGAAAACCGCGCTTCATGCGCGAAGTTTTCCTCTTCGGTACGGCCATTTTGTTCTTCTCCGTGGTCCATAGTCGCGCGGCCCGGACCGGGAAAGCCCGGGGCGTGGCATCACGCAGCGTGTTGGAATGGGCGGCGTTATACAGGCAACGCACAGGTTTTGCCAGCCCATATAGCGAATTTTCTTGACCGGACGTACAGGAGAGTTGGGCCGGGGTCAAGATCCGAGGACGCAGGAGAAAATATCTCCCGCAACCTTCACCCTGGACAGGTTCGTCGCGGCCAGTTTCCGGTGCCCCGACGAAGGTTTCGCCGGGTTGCGCCCAAGGGGATTTGGCAGCGCCGTTGCAAGACGCGCCGCCTGTGTCCGGGACAGGTCCTTGGCCGGAATGCCGTACCAGGCCTGGGCGGCAGCTTCCGCGCCGAAGATGCCCTCGCCCCATTCCGCGATATTCAGATAAATCTCCATGATCCGCCGCTTGGTCAGCATCGCGTCCAGCATGAGGGCCAGCGGTAATTCCAGTCCCTTGCGAACGAAACTCCGGCCATTCCAGAGAAACAGGTTCTTGGCCGTCTGCATGGTCAGGGTCGACGCACCGCGCGGGCTTTCCCCCTCATTCAAAAGAACATCAACCTGCTTTTGCAACGCCTCCCATTCCACGCCGCCGTGTACGCAGAAACCGCTGTCTTCAGAGGTGATAATCGAGCGGACCAGATGGGGAGAAATCTCTTCCAGCGGTTTCCACTGCCTGTCGACCCAGAGCAATTGGGCATAGCGGCCCAGCATGAGGGTGCTGACCGGCGGCACCACGGCGTACAAAACAGTCAGGACAGGCGGAAGCAGCACGATGACAACCAGCATCCGGATTATCCAGCGACGCCATGACGAACGATCCTTCAGCGCGGACCGGAGGCGCATCAAACGGCCCTCAGACGGCCTGCTCGTCTGCCCTTTTGTCTTCGTATCGGATGTCTTGCCCCGCCCCATTCAGATCCCGTTTGTTGTCCGCGACAGCCTGCCTGCTTCATCCACAACTCGGAGGCGGCAAATTCCATGAGACTGTTGAAATAGCACATTCAGAAGATGCCGGAACCCTGCCATCAGGACCGCCATCAATGAAACGCGCGAGATTGCCCTTCGGTTACGCCGGGACGATGATTTTTTATCCAGGCTCTTGACGATACAGCCTATTGGCGTCAGGGAAACCGGAACTTCCGTGACCGGGGCGTCCAACTGCCCGCGCATCCTCCAAGGAGCCTGTCTTGACCATCGACATCAAGCCTCACCTGGCGCATCAGGCTGCGCGCATGGAAGCGGTTCTGGAGGACTTGCTGACAGCAGATGCCAGCGCAGGCGAAACGACTCGCCCGGAACGCCTCGTCGAGGCAATGCGCTATGCCTCCCTCGGCGGCGGCAAACGCTTGCGTCCCGTCCTCGTGCTCGAAGCGGCTGCCCTGTTCGGCCGGACGGACGATGGCGCAGCCGTTGCCGGTGCGGCGCTCGAGTTCATTCACTGCTATTCGCTGGTCCATGACGACCTGCCGGCCATGGACGACGACGACCTGCGCCGCGGTCAGCCGACCGTGCACAAGGCCTTCGATGAGGCAACCGCGATCCTTGCAGGCGACGCTTTGCTGACGCTTGCCTTTGATGTGATCGCCGACGAACGGGTCCATGCGGATGCTGCTGTGCGCCTGCGCCTGTCTCGCGAACTGGCCCGCGCTGCAGGCATCGGCGGTATGGCCGGCGGCCAGATGCTGGATCTCGAATCGGAAGGCCGGGAGCGGAGCGAAGCGGAAATCCGCACGCTTCAGGCGATGAAGACGGGTGCGCTCTTGCGCTATGCCTGCCGCGCCGGTGCAATCCTTGCCGATGCCCGCGAGGATGACGTCGAGCGCCTGACGCGTTTCGGCGAGATCATCGGTCTTGCCTTCCAGCTGGCTGACGACCTTCTCGACGTCGAGGCAACCCCGGAGATGACCGGCAAGGCAACCGGTAAGGATGCTGAAGCGGGCAAGGCCACGCTCGTCGGCTTGCTTGGCATCGAGGCGACCAGAAGCGAGATCTCAAGGCTGCTGACGGAAGCTCAGGAACTCCTCTCGCCGTTCGGCGAAAAGGCGCAGACGCTGTCTGCCCTTGCGGCCTTCATCGCACACCGAAACCACTGAGGCGCGGGCGCTAGGCGTCCTTCTTCGAATGGGAGCGCCCGAAGTCCGGGGCATCGGTTTCCTGCCCGGCCTCGATGATCGACCGGCGAATGCCACGGGTCCGCGTAAAGAGGTCGAACAGGGCGTCGCCATCCCCCCAGCGGATGGCCCGCTGCATGGCCGACAGGTCTTCCGAAAACCGGGCCAGCATTTCCAGGATCGCGTCCTTGTTGTTGAGGCAAACGTCCCGCCACATGGTCGGGTCCGAAGCAGCAAGTCGCGTGAAGTCTCGGAAACCGGAGGCCGAGTATTTGATCACTTCCGACTTTGTCACCGTCTCCAGATCGTCAGCCGTTCCGACAATGTTGTAGGCGATCAGATGCGGCAGATGCGAGACGATGGCGAGGACCAGATCGTGATGGTCCGCGTCCATGACATCCACATTTGATCCACAGCCTTTCCAGAATGCGGAGAGACTTTCGATTGCGGTCTCATCACCCGAGCCATCGGGCGTCAGGATGCACCAGCGGTTCTCGAACAGGCTCGAGAAACCGGCATCGGGACCTGACTGTTCAGTACCTGCAATCGGGTGCCCGGCGATGAAATGAACACCGTCAGGCACATGCGGGCGCACCTGACGCACCACAGAGCCCTTGGTCGACCCGACATCCGTCAGGATGGCGCCGGCTTTCAGCGACGGCGCAATCCATTTCGCAACCGATTCATTGGCACCCACCGGCACGCAAAGAATGACGAGATCCGCCCCCTCGACTGCTTCACCCGCATCGAGGCAATATCGGTCGCCAAGGCCCAGCTCTTCGGCGCGGGCAAGCGTCTTTTCCGAACGGGTCGAAATGACGATTTCCCGCACCAGATTGCGCTCGCGCGCAACCCGGGCAATAGAGGATCCGATCAGGCCGATGCCGATCAGGGCCAGGCGGTCAAAAAGAGGTTCACTCATCAGTCAAACAGATTGCCAGGCAGAAGGGTCAGATATCAGCCAATAAACTCGGCCAGATGGGCAACGACGTCCTTGTTGGCCACTTCAGAGCCGATGGACATGCGAAGGGAATTCGGCAGGCCATAGTTGCCGACGAGACGCAGAACACAGCCGCGCTCCAGCAGATAGGCATCCGCGTCAGCTGCACGCTTGCCGTCCACATCCGGGAAGTGGATCAGAACGAAGTTGCCCACGCTTGGGGTGACTTCAAGACCCAGCTTCTCCAGTTCGGCCGTCACCCACGGCAGCCACTTTTCATTGTGGTCGACCGCTCGCTCGACAAATGCCTTGTCCTTCACCGCCTCGATGCCCGCTGCAATCGCTGGGCCGTTCACGTTGAAGGGACCACGAATGCGGTTCAGCGCATCCATGACATGTGCCGGACCGAAACCCCAGCCGAGGCGTAGGTTCGCAAGGCCGTAAATCTTCGAGAAGGTCCGCGTCATGATGACGTTTTCCGCAGTCGCTGCCAGTTCCATACCGCTCTCGTAGTCGTTGCGGCGAACGTATTCCGCATAGGCAGCGTCGAGAACGAGCAGGACGTGCGGAGGCAGGCCCGCGTGCAGGCGGCGCACTTCCTCGAACGGCAGATAGGTGCCGGTCGGATTGTTCGGGTTGGCGATGAAGACCATACGGGTTTTCTCGGTCACCCGCTCCAGAATGGCATCGACATCCGTGGTCAGGTTCTTCTCCGGAGCCACAACCGGCGTCGCACCGGCTGCCTTGATCGCGATGTCATAGACCAGGAAACCGTGCTCGGAATAGATCGCCTCGTCGCCCGGGCCGAGATAGGCATAGGCGATCAGGCTCAGAATCTCGTCGGAACCGGCACCGCAGATGATGCGCTCCGGATTGAGGCCGTAGACGCCGCCGATGGCCTCGCGCAAGGCAGTCGACGCGCCGTCCGGATAGAGCTCCAGATGCTCGGCGACAGCAGCAAGAGCGGCCTTGGCCTTCTCGCTCGCGCCAAGCGGCGTCTCGTTGGACGACAGCTTGTGTACGGTGACGCCCTTCGAGCCCTTGGACTTGCCCGGCACATAGGCCGCAATATCCATCACACCGGGACGCGGCTGCGGGCGGCGTAGGTTTTCGTCACTGACTTGTGGCGTGGAAACGTCGTTCATTCAGATCATCCTTCGGCGGCTGCGGCACCGAAATCATCGTCCGCATCGCCCTCAACATCAATCGGCGAGCTGTAGCCCCCGACCATACGCAATACATCCGGCACCGCCCCGGCTTCTTCGCAGGCTGCCAGGATCTGGTCTTCACTCAGATCCGCGGAAACGGCGAGCAGGGCGTCGACGCCGCTCATTGACCGGTGGAAGCTGACAACTTCAAGGCCTTGCGTCATCAGACTTCCGGGAAGCGCGCCGCTCCAGCGGGCATCATAAACGATGGTGTCGCGACCGGCTTTTACCGCGATTGCGGAGGCCTGCGCAATCACGAAGGCGGGCAGATCCGCCGGGCGTTCGTCGTTGACCAGAAATGGCAGCCGCGCCGTGATCTCGGCACCATCGAGGCTCAGTCCACGCCACCAGGGCAGGTCGGCGCGATCCTCAAGCGCAATGAGACCGAGGTCGCCTTCGCCATCGGCAATTGCGCCTACGACGTCGGCAGCATCCGAACCCGCGATCAGTTCGCAGGAAAAACCGAAATGGAACCGCGCGACGTCGAGCATTCCAAGGAGGTCGGCACTGCCGTCCAGATGGATATTGACGGTACGATCTGCGCCAAGCCCGGCCGCGATCAGCATGCGCCAGATATGTTCGACCGCATGCAGAGGCAGCGTTCCCTGATGATGCTCAACAAGATGGCGCATCAAATCCGCGTCATCGCCAGGCTGCAGCGAGTAGCCCGTACCTGCATCGATCTGCGAAAGATCGTCGACAATCCGGGAGCGTTCGATCAGACAGTCATGCAGCTTGGCATCAAGCGCATCGAGCTGGAGCCTGAGCTCCGCCCGTGCCGATTCAGTGTCGGGTCTTGAAGACATGAACCCCTCGGAACCTCTGCGGAAAAGCAAAAATGAGGTTGATAGTCATAGGCACCACGGTACCTAAACGCAAAAGAAATCATTGACACTGCAACCTCAGCCACCCTACCTGCAATGTTCCCGGTGGCCGGCAGGCTGCCGCGACCTGACCGGACCCGCAAAAGCACAGCGCTCCTGAGCGAAACAAGAGTTATGGCCGACGAGACCCAAGCGACAGATTCAGCCAACCGCGCCCTGCAGGAGGCTGACCGCCCCAGCAGCAAGCTCGCCGTTTTCGGAGAGAGCGAAGCGCTGGAACTGGATTCCGGCGCCTCGCTGGCACCCTGGCAGATCGCTTATGAAACATACGGCGAGCTGAACGCGGACAAGACCAACGCGGTTCTGATCTGTCACGCGCTTACCGGCGACCAGTATGTTGCTTCGACCAATCCGATCACCGGCAAGCCCGGATGGTGGACACGCATGGTCGGCCCGGGCCGGCCGGTCGACACCGACCGCTATTTCGTCATTTGCGCCAATGTCCTGGGCGGTTGCCTCGGCACCACCGGCCCGGCAACGACCAACGCGGCAACCGGCAAGCCCTATGGCCTCGATCTGCCGGTCGTGACGATCCGCGATATGGTACGCGCCCAGATGCGGCTGATCGACAGGCTCGGCATCGACACCCTGTTTGCTGTCGTCGGAGGATCGATGGGCGGCATGCAGGTGCTGCAATGGGCGGCGAGCTACCCGGACCGTGTTTTTGCCGCGATTCCAATCGCCACCGGTGCACGCCATTCGTCCCAGAACATCGCGTTCCACGAGGTTGGGCGTCAGGCAATCATGGCCGATCCGGACTGGTGCGGCGGAAGCTACATTGCCGAAGGCAAGCGCCCGACCAAGGGTCTGGCGGTTGCCCGCATGGCCGCGCATATCACCTATATGTCGGACGAGTCCCTGCACCAGAAATTCGGACGCAACCTTCAGGACCGTGAAGATCTGACCTTCGGCTTCGATGCCGATTTCCAGATCGAGAGCTATCTGCGCCACCAGGGAATGACCTTCGTCGATCGCTTCGACGCCAATTCCTATCTCTATGTCACCAGGGCGATGGACTATTTCGACCTGGCCGCGGAGTTCGGGTCGCTTCCTGCCGCTTTCAAGGACAGCAAGACACGCTTCTGCATCATGTCCTTCACCTCGGACTGGCTGTTCCCGACATCCGAAAGCCGTGCTGTCGTGAAGGCGCTGAACGCCGCCGCCGCCAACGTCTCCTTCGTGGAGATCGAAAGCGATCGTGGCCACGACGCCTTCCTTCTGGACGTGCCGGAAATGTTCTCCACCATCCGGGGCTTCATAACGGGTGCAGCCCATGCCCGCGGCATTCCCGCACCTGGAGGGTCCGACTGACATGACCGCCAAGGACCAGAGCCTCAACGGACTTGCCATTCGCGGCGACCACCGCGTCGTCGCCAGCTTCGTGCCCGAAGGCGCGCGCGTTCTGGACATCGGCTCCAACGACGGCACCCTGCTCGATCTTCTGGCCCGCGAGCGCCGGGTCGACGGACGCGGTGTCGAGATTTCCCAGGACGGCGTGAACAAGAGCGTGGCGCGCGGCCTTTCGGTGATCCAGGGCGATGCCGACACCGACCTTGCCGATTACCCGGACAAGTCCTTCGACGTCGTCATCATGAGCCAGACCCTGCAGGCAACTCGCGATCCGAAGAAGGTGGTCGACGAGCTTCTGCGCATCGGCGACAAGGTGATCATCTCGATCCCGAATTTCGCCTTCTGGCGCAACCGGCTGCAGCTGCTGTTCCGCGGCCGCATGCCGGTCACCAAGTACCTGCCCTACGAATGGTACGACACGCCGAACATTCACTTCTGCTCCCTGCGCGACTTTGTCGAGCTGTGCAAGGAACTGGAGGCCCGGGTGGAGACCGCCGTCGCGCTCAGCGGACAGGGCGACAAGATCGCCTTCTCGGCTCCCTGGTGGGTCTGGAACATCGTCGCCGAGCAGGCCGTCTTCGTTCTCAGGCGGCCATAAGGCCGGACCGCACCCTCAGACCTCGTCGGGATTGTCGTAGCGCATCGGCTTGAAACCGGCCGGGGCACCGTCAGGAATAAAGACCGGCCTCAAGACCCGCAACGCGCTGCGGCTGCCTTCCACGGGAATTCCCCGGTAGACCTTCTTCTCCGCTTCCATGATCAACAGCCCGGAAAAAGCCGGCCAAAGGCGACGACCGAGGCCCTCCCACGTCCGCGCGGAACGCAGGACGAACCGAAGCCGCGACGGTGGCAGGAACAGGGCTTCCTCCTGACCGATGACGTCGAACTGACAGCTTTTGAGAAGATTGCGCAGCTGCCCGCGCGAGTAAGGACGCCCATAACCGAAGGGAGAGAGCTCCGACTGAGCCCAAAGGCCGCGCCGGTTCGGCACGATGGCGATCAACCGTCCACCCGGCGCCAGAACCCGCCAGGCTTCGCGCAGGATCGCCGAAGGGTCGGCGGCATGGTCGAGTGCATGAACCACCATCACCCTGTCGAAATAGGCATCGGAAAACGGCAAGCGACTGTCTTCGACGAGGGTCGCCGCATTGTCCGCCTCTCGAGGCCAGCCAACGGCGCCCTGCTGCGCCGGCATCGCTGCAATGCAGCGCTCTGCGCTTCCAAGATATGGCCGCATGAAAGGTCCGGCATAGCCGATCCCCAGAAGGCTTTGTCCCTCAAGGCTCGGCCAGAGTGTGCGCACACGTCCGCCGATCAGCACCCTGAGCAGGCGACCCAACGGCAGGTCATAGAAGGTCCGCAAATCGGCAACGTCGAGATACATGGTCCGCCCGCATCAAACTGGCGCGATTGAACCTTGATCCGAGAGGTTTCGCAACCCGCCCCTTGTCTCGGGGCAACAGTCTTGCCACCTTGTGAGCAGTGATTTGATCGCAAATTCCCGGAGAGAAAGCCCCATGCCCGCCGAAGTCCGCCAGTTTTCCTGCCTGTCCGACAATTTCGGCGTGCTGATTCATGATCCGGACAGCGGCACGACGATCGCCATCGACGTGCCCGACGCGAAGCCGTATCTGGAGGTTCTGCAAGAAACTGGCTGGCAGCTCAGCCACATCCTGATCACCCACCACCACTGGGACCATGTTCAGGGATTGGACGAACTGAAGGCTAAAACCGGTGCTCATGTGGTCGGGCCGGAACTGTCCCGTGGCAAAGTTGCCGGCTTCGACGAGACGGTCGCTGATGGCGACACGATCACGGTTGGGCCTTATAGCGTCGAGGCAATCGGCACGCCGGGCCATACGCTCGACCAGATTTCCTGGTTCTTCCCTGAGCTGAAGATAGCCCATACCGGCGACACGCTTTTCTCGCTCGGCTGCGGCCGCATCTTCGAGGGCGATGCCGAAATGATGTGGGCATCGCTGTCGACGCTGAAGCGAAAGCTGCCCGCAGACACGACCATCTACTGCGGCCACGAATACACCCAGTCCAATGCCCGCTTCTCCCTGACCATCGAGCCTGACAATGCGGCCCTGAAAGCTCGAGCTGCCGAGGTCGACACGCTGCGTGCGGCGGGCAAGCCGACCTTGCCGACCACCATGGCGCAGGAGCTGGCAACCAACCCCTTCCTGCGCGCCAATGAGCCATCCGTCAAAGCCGCTCTTGGCATGACCGCTGCCTCTGACGCTGACGTCTTCGCGGAAATCCGCACCCGCAAGGACAAGGCGTAGCTACGTCCCAACACGACATGTACAAAATTAATCCTTATGATCAAAAATATATCTTGACAATAATACTTTCCCTATTGCTAGTTTTATATATCTCATACGATTTGACCTACATCGTATTATTTAAAGATATAAGCATATTCACAAGACAAGACCATAAGGCAATTTCAATATTTTTTGCTTTCTTGCCATTTATATACATCGCCCCATTTTTAACAATCTGGGTGCTTATTCACCGACCTGGCATTGGATTAGTAGGGCCAGACGGTGTCACCGTCAGGGGTTTCTGGAAAACATGGCATTATACTTGGTTCGATCTTGGAACAGCTTTGATCGAACAAACGAGTTATCGAAACTCTAATTCCTACAAGGTCTGCTTCTATTTTCGAAACCGGGAAAACACAATGCAACTGCATGGAAGTTTTCCGCCACCCGCTCCGCTGTTTGCCGATGTCTCGATTGGCGATTACAGGAATGAGGATCAGGCAAAAACGCTGGTGGAGAATGCAAACTTCCTCAGTGTAATTCACGGCGTCGGCCCCTCGAGAAAGATCGACTACAAAGGCTTCGGAGACAAATATTTCTGGCAAAACAAATCAATATCGCTTGCTGCTTCATCTTTGCTTTTCATAACATATATCGCTTTCTCATTCGGAACACTTCTGTATCTAAATAAGAAGTATTCATCCAAAGGTGGAATTCTTTATATCGTACAGTCGATCCGTGACTTCATATTGCCTCTCTTATATCAGGGATGAACCTGTGACCGCACCCGGAATTACCCGCAAGGACAAGGCGTAGCCGCTCAAAATTCGGGCAGCGCCTTTCGCTGCGGCAGTTTCATTCCCATATGAAAAGCCTCGCCATCAGAAAGGGGCAATTCATGATGACGGAAGACGCAGAAAGCGGCCGGGAAAGACGGACGGCCGAACAGCGGGCACAGGCGGTCGTTCACCGTATCCTGCTGCAGGCGGAAGCCATCCCGGCTCAACAGGGCGGCGGACACAAGCTGGACGCCGTGACCCTCTACACCGAGGTCCTCGGCGCCTTGCGCGAGACTATCGACGATATGGTCCTCGGCTCCCCCGCAACCGGTTAGCACGAAAACCTTGGCATGGGCCGGTCGACGGAGGGCGAACCCTTTCCCGGCCGGCCCCGCCACGCTAGTCTTCATCGAGCTCCAGTGATTTGTCCCGATCAAGACCTGCGCGAATGACCTTTTCCCCGTCCCTGTCCGCCTCCGAAATCGTCGATCTTCTCAAGATGCAGCCGCATCCGGAAGGCGGCTTCTATGCAGAAACGTTTCGCGACGATGTCTGCGACGACAGCGGCCGTCCGGCCTCCACGCTGATCTACTTCCTGCTTCCCGAAGGCATTACCTCCCGCTGGCACACCGTCGACGCGGTCGAGACCTGGCACTGGTATGCCGGCAGTGCTCTGGAACTCTCGATCAGTCCAGACGGCATGAGCGTTGAACGGATCCCCCTCGGCAACGATCTGGCCGCAGGCGAGCGCCCTCAAGGCATTGTTCCACGCCATGGCTGGCAGCAGGCCCGGTCTCTGGGCAAATGGACTCTGGTCGGCTGCACCGTCGCGCCGGGCTTCCGGTTCGAGGGTTTCAGGATGGCCCCGGACGGCTGGGAGCCGGGTGACCCGATCCAGCCTTGATCCGTCTCAAGGTCGCAGACTGCCCTGCCGTTAGGATCGTCCCGACACGTCAGGAGATCCGATCATGAACCGTATCCTCGCGGCGGCTGCCATCGTCATGACCGCCCTTGGCTGGGCAAGCACCGCCAACGCCTATTCCGGCGAGTATTTCGTCACCTGCAATCTGAACCCCAGGGGCGACAATTTCCTGGCGCTTCGCACCTGCGGCTCATCCAAATGCCGGATGACGCACAAGCTCGGGCCCGGCACATTCATGGTGTCACTTGAACCTTACGCCGTGAAAGGCTGGCGCGAAGTGATCGTCCTGCGCTCGCTTCAGGACCAGAGCTATTCCGGCCCGCGCGGCTGGGTCTATTCGAAGTACATCTGCGAAGTGCGGTATTGATCACTCGCCGTTCCGAACCCTACTCCGGCACCGGCAAAACCAGATCCGGAGCAGGCTCGATGTCCTGTGTGATCTTCATCTCGAAATTCGGCGCCTTGGTGTCATAGACCGCACGGGCGATGATGCCGTTGTCCTTGCGCACCCAGTAAGTGTAGCGGTTTTCGGTCGTCATGCCCTGGGTCAGGGTGATGGCACCAGCGATCCGCTCATAGGCAACGCCGTCGATCTCATCGTCGTCACACAACGCGTCGCGCAGGGTTTCAGCGTCCTTGAGCTTGAGTGCTGCCGCCTCTTCCGCGGAAACCGGCGGTTCAAGGTCCCGGACCTTCACCCAGGTTTTGCCTTCGTCGGACGACTGGTACATGACCGTACCGTGTGTCAGCACCCGCGCCTGGGGCGGACTGACGGGAACGGACATGTTGTGGCTTTGGGACAGATAGTAGAACTCGTTGGTCATGGGCGGTGCGCCCTTGAACTCGGTCGTATTGAACGCCTTCGTTGGCATTCCCTGGTCCTGCTGGGTGAACAATTCGATGAAACGGTCCTCACACGGACCGGCAATCGCGGTCGATGCGAGCGTGGCCAGCAGCAAGCAACCTGATAAGAAAATCTTCAAAACAGTTCCCCCGCTCCGTGTTGTGCGTCGGCAAGAATGCCAAACAGCAAACACGATTATTCCCTGCTGGGCAAATCTTCGGGGGAATGCAAAGAAAGCTAGGCCAGACCGGCAATCGCGCTGGCGAAGTCCCTGGCCGAGAACGGCTCCAAGTCGTCGACGCCTTCACCGACGCCGATGAAATGCACCGGCAGCTGGTACTTGGAGGCAATGGCAACGAGAATACCGCCACGGGCCGTTCCGTCCAGCTTGGTCATGACGAGGCCGGTGACACCTGCCACCTTGCCGAAGATCTCCACCTGGCTGAGGGCGTTCTGTCCGGTCGTTGCATCGAGCGTCAGGATGACGTCGTGCGGCGCTTCCGGATCGTGCTTCTTTATCACGCGGATGACCTTTTCCAGCTCATCCATCAGCTCGGTCTTGTTCTGAAGGCGGCCAGCCGTATCGATCAGGAGAACATCGACCTGCTTGTCCTTGGCTTCCTTCATGGCATCGAAGGCAAGGCCGGCAGCATCTGCACCGGTATCGCGCGCTACGACTTCGGCACCCGTGCGTGCGCCCCAGATCTTCAGCTGTTCGACGGCAGCAGCGCGGAAGGTATCGCCTGCAGCCAGCATCACCGTCTTGCCTTCCTGACTGAGTTTCTGTGACAGCTTGCCTATGGTGGTCGTCTTGCCGGTGCCATTGACGCCGACCATCAGAACGACGTGGGGCTTCTTGCCGCGATTGAGATCAAGCGGCCTTGCGACCGGCCCCAGAACCTTCTCGACCTCCTCCGACAGGATGGCGCGCACTTCTTCCGGCGCGATCTCCTTGTCATAACGTCCTTCCGACAAACGGTCCGTGATCGACATGGCCGTGTCGACGCCGAGATCCGCCTGGATCAGGATATCCTCCAGCTCTTCCAGCATGGAGGCGTCGAGCTTGCGCTTGGTGAAGATCGATGAAATGCCGTCGGTCAGCGCAGAGGATGAGCGCGACAGGCCCTTCTTCAGCTTCTGGAACCAGGAGACCTTCGGCTCTTCGGACGCCGTGTCGGTCGAAACGCGGGCTGGTGCGGGATCATGGGCCACGATTTGCGGCGCAAGATCCGGTACCGCTCCTGCATCCAGAGGGAGAGGTTCCGGGCTCATGTCCGCGACCGGGTGAACCACTGTCTCGGTCGCCTCGAAGGTTCGTTCGTCCGCCTCGACGATGGGAGTGGCCGGTTCGGCGATCGGAGCGGGTTCTTCCGGTTCCGGGGCAACCGGTTCCGGGGTCACCTCCGCGGCTGGCGCGCTTTCGACGGTCTCGGATGCGGCTTCATTAGCGACAGCAGGGCTCACCGCCTCTTCGGGGGTCTCGGGCGCCTGATCCTTGCCGCCGAACAACCGTCCCAGAAACCCGCGCTTTTTCTCGCTCATGAACCTGCCTTGAAATTCTATATCCGAAGTGACGGCTCGATCTTACGCCGCCTTGGAAACCACATCGCCCAGAAGATGCCGCCCAGTGTGTGCGGCGATTTTCACGGCAAGGATTTCTCCCGCAACGCCGCCTGCAATCTCGACCTGAGTGAATTGCTCCGTGCGCCCGAGGCCTTCTTTCTCGATCAGCACCGGACGGATCTTGCCGATTTCCGAAGCCAGATGCGCCACGAGCACTTCCTCGCCCTTGGCGCGCAAACGCGCACCGCGTTCCTTGACGATCTGCCGGGGCAGCTGCGGCATGCGCGCGGCCGGCGTGCCGGGGCGTGGCGAGAACGGAAACACGTGCAGATGGGTGAGTCCGCATTCGTCTACGATGCGCAGGGAATTCTGGAACATCTCTTCGGTTTCGGTGGGGAACCCGGCGATGATATCGGCACCGAAGACGACGTCCGGGCGCATGCGGCGGACTTCCTCGCAGAAGGCAATCGTATCGGCGCGCAAATGACGGCGCTTCATCCGCTTCAAAATCATGTCATCACCGGCCTGCAGCGAGAGATGGAAATGCGGCATCAGTCGTTCGTCCTCGGCGATGACGCGCATCAGGTCATCATCGGCCTCGATGCTGTCGATTGACGACAGGCGCAGACGCTTCAGGTCCGGCACCATCTTGAGGATCTTCGCCGTAAGCGTTCCGAGCTTCGGCATACCTGGAAGATCGGCTCCATAGGACGTGATGTCGACGCCGGTCAGGACGATTTCGTTGTAGCCGTTTTCGACGAGCCGCCGGATCTGGTCGATGACCACGCCCATCGGAACCGAGCGGGAATTGCCGCGGCCGTAGGGAATGATGCAGAAGGTACAGCGATGGTCGCAGCCGTTCTGAACCTGGACAAATGCGCGCGCCCGGCCCTCAAGTCCGTCGATCAGGTGACCTGCGGTCTCCTCGACACTCATGATGTCGTTGACGCGAACCTTTTCGCTCTCGTCGATACCGAAGGCCGCCACCTGCTGGTAGGACTTGCGTTCGAGCTTCTCGGTGTTGCCGAGGACAAGGTCGACCTCGCCCATCTCGGAAAAGGTCGCGCTTTCAGTCTGGGCGGCACAGCCCGTCACGATGATCTTGGCGTTCGGATTGTCCCGGCGCGCCTTGCGCACGGCCTGACGGGCCTGCCGCACGGCTTCGTTGGTCACGGCGCAGGTATTGATCAGGATGGCATCCTTCAGGCCCGCGGCTTCCGCCTCGCGCTTCATCACCTCGGACTCGTAGGAATTGAGCCGGCAGCCGAAGGTTACAACGTCAATGCTCATTCGGCGGCTCCGGCCGCTGCATTTTCGTCACCTGGCGCAACCCTCTCCCAGGCCAACGTCTCAAGATCGACCTCGCCTTCGAACTCGACCTCGGTCAGGCCGGTCATCAGGACATGGTCGTCGCTCTCGCGCCATTCAATCTGGATCGGACCGCCCGGCAAATGGATGGTCGACTTGCGCCCGGCCTTGCCATCGCGCGCCGCAGCAACGGCAACGGCACAGGCCGCCGTACCGCAAGCCGCGGTCAGACCTACGCCGCGCTCCCAGACCTTCACCCGGATCTCGTTTGGCGCGAAGACATGGGCGAGCGAGATATTGGCCCCTTCCGGAAACACCGGATGATGCTCCAGCAGCGGCCCGACGCGGGTCAGATCATAGGCCTCGATATCATCGACCCAGAAAATGGCGTGCGGGTTTCCCATGGAGACAGCCGCCGGCGTGTGCAGGATCGGATCGTCGATCGGCCCGATCTGGAGCTCGATAGCGCGTGTGTCCGCGAATTCCTCAGCCAGCGGGATCTCGTCCCAGTTGAGGCGCGGCTTGCCCATGTCGACGGTCACCGTGCGCGGTTCGTCGGATGCAAAGGCATGCAGCAGGCCGGCATTGGTCTCGATGGAAACGAAGTCCTTGGCCTTTTCCTCGATCAGAAGCCGTCCGATGCAGCGCGTGGCATTGCCACAGGCATCCACCTGCGAACCATCGCAATTGTGGATGCGCATGAATGCGTCGACCCCGGCCGGGGAGCGCTCAACCGTAATCATCTGGTCGAAGCCGATACCAGTCTCGCGATCGCCCAGTTTGGCAATCACATCCGGGGTCAGGCGCAGCGGTTCGTCCCGCGCGTCCCAGACCACGAAATCGTTGCCAAGACCGTTCATCTTCAAAAAGGGCCTGCGCGCCTGCGCCATACCGGTGTTCGCTTCAGTTGAATGGGGTTGAAAAGCCGTGCGCGCCCGCAACAAGGCGCGCTTCTGCCTCTATATGGCGGAAACCTTGACGAATTACCAGTATTTCAACGACATCAGATGGCCTCAGCGTTAAAGCTGTGCCGCATTGAACGTATCGCAGGTTCGAAGGTCGCCGCTCTTGAAACCGGCGCGGAACCAACGAGCCCGCTGCGCTGATGTTCCGTGGTTGAAGCTCTCGGGAACGACATAGCCCTGAGCTTCCATCTGCAGGGTGTCGTCACCGATGCGGCTGGCCGCGTTCAGCGCCTCTTCGATGTCACCATCTTCCACGAAACCGCGTTGGCGGGCGGCAAAATGCGCCCAGATCCCGGCGTAGCAGTCGGCCTGCAGCTCGACCCTGACCGAAAGAGCATTTGCGTCCGCCTTGCTCATGCCCCGGCGAACCTTTTGGAACTCCGGCAGGACGCCGAGAACATTTTGCAGGTGATGCCCGACTTCATGGGCCAGAACATAGGCCTGAGCGAAGTCGCCGGGCGCATTCATCTGGCTCGCCAACTGACGATAGAACGAGAGGTCGATGTAGATCTTGCTGTCGGCACCGCAATAGAACGGTCCCGTAGCCGAGCTTGCATGACCACAGGCAGACGGCACGGAATTCGAGAACAGGACGAGCGTCGGCTCCGGATAGTCGAACGAGTAATCGCGTAGCAGCTGCGTCCAGGTGTTCTCGGTATCTGCAAGGATGACGGAGACGAACTGCGCAAGCTCATCATCCTTTGCGGATGTTCGGACCGGGGCCGACGTCTCGTAGACAGGTCCACCGGCACCGCCTTCCAGCGCGCCGAGCAGCGCCATCGGATTTATGCCCGTAAGCCACGAGATGCCAAGCACAACGACGACGCCGACCAGGCCAAGCCCGCCACCTGCGCGGGTTTTGCGCCCGACAGGCAGCCGCATGGAGCGTCCCGAGACCTGCCGCGAGCGGCGGTCGTCCACATTGCTGCTTCCCTGACGTCCCTTCCAGCGCATGGTCTTTCCCTAACCCGAATTACCGATATTCATACCCAACGCTCTCGATAGCAGGTTGGTGCCCTGTCGCGGGAAAAATATGATGCGCCGCTGCCTCAAGACCGGTGAATTCGCATCCGCACCCCTGGCCGAACCCGCGACAAGATAAGCCGCATATGCTCCGGCGCGACGGCCACGCACCCTTCTGTCGGCGAATAGCCTTCCCGGGCAATGTGGAAGAAGATGGCACTGCCCTTGCCTCGAACGGGTGGATGCATGTTGCAGTCAAGGACTACGACGATGTCGTAGAGCTTGTCCTCGCGCCACATCTTTTCATGGCTTGCGCAGAACGGCAGGTCGACCGGCCGATTATAGCGCCTGTGACCAGGATCGTCGCACCAGCCGTCGCTCGGAACCAAGGCCTCGACCGGCAAATCGACCCTGGGCCGTAGGCCGCGATCGGCACGATAGTAGACATTCAGGAGTTCATACGTACCCGAAGGCGTCGCGCCGTCACCTTCTCGCTTGCGAGCCGTGATGCCGGATCGGCCCAATGCACACGGAACCGTGATTGCACCGAAAGTCAGGTATCCCTTTGTCCTGTCGACAACAGAGCGCCGAACTTCAAGGTATTTCGCTGATTTTCCTGTTTGCCCCGGCAACGTCATCTCCAACACTGACAGAAATTCCAAGGCCTTGATAAACCGCCCATAAACCCCGCGTGAACAACAATTGACGCGAAACCGCTTGTTTGGCCAATATTTCGCTCGCACAAATGTGACGACACCCCCATGTAGACGTCATCCTGCAAGGCGCAGGTTGAAGAGATCAGAGCTAAGGCCGGGAGCCAAGCGAGGAGCAACAGATGACCGCCCGCACCATCCTGATTGTCGATGACGACACCGAATTGCGCGAAGCGCTTGTGGAACAATTGGCGCTATACGACGAATTCGAGACGATCCAGGCAGACTCGGCGGCCAATGGCATCGCCCTTGCCAAGGACGATCGCATCGACCTGCTTCTCATGGATGTCGGCTTGCCGGATATCGATGGCCGCGAGGCGGTGAAGCTTCTGCGCAAGAACGGCTTCAAGGCACCGATCATCATGCTCACTGGCCACGACGGCGACAGCGACACGATCCTTGGCCTCGAAGCTGGCGCGAATGATTACGTCACCAAGCCGTTCAAGTTTGCCGTGCTGCTTGCCCGTATCCGTGCGCATCTGCGCCAGCATGAACAGAGCGAAGACGCAACGTTCTCCATCGGCCGCTATTCATTCCGTCCGGCCGCAAAGGTCATGCAGGACGATAACGGCGGCAAGGTGCGCCTGACCGAGAAGGAAACCTCTATCCTGAAGTTCCTGTATCGCGCCGGCGAAAAACCCGTTACCCGAGACATCCTTCTTCATGAAGTGTGGGGCTACAATTCCGGCGTCACCACCCATACGCTTGAAACCCACATTTATCGCCTGCGGCAGAAAATCGAGCGAGATCCGTCCAACGCAGAGCTGCTCGTTACAGAAGCCGGTGGATACAAGCTTGTGCCCTGAGGCTAGTTGGGCCTAAATCAGAGGCATGAGCCTTGCCCAAGACATAGCGATTCTGCAGCAGATCCCGATGCTGACCGATTTCGCCGACGATCAGTTGCGCCTGCTTGCCTTCAGCGCCGAGAGCATGGATTACCGAAGCGGTATGACCCTGTTCGATGAAGGAGAGCGGGCCGACGGCGGTATGGTCATTGCCGAGGGCAAGGTCAGCTTGCAGCGCCGCGGTGAAGATGGCTTTGAGGAACTTGACGTAGTGCCGACCGGCACCCTTCTCGGTGAAATGTCGATGCTTGTCGATACGACACGTCCTTGCAGGGCCGTCGCCGTCGGAGCTGTGAGGGTCATCCGTATCCGCCGCGCCCTCTTCAAGCGCATGATCCAGGAATATCCGGAACTCGCCCAGCGCCTATTCGAGGCTCATGCCAACCGTTACAAGCTGACGGTCAGCGCACTGGCTCCTATCGGAGATCGCCTGGAGGAACTGGAACGACTGGCGGTTGCGAGTAGCCTGCGCGGACCGGCGGGTTCCTGAAGCTTAAGCGGTCAGGCACGCGCGGCCCGGCCAACCACCCGTGAATAGCCATGTTGTGCAGCGGACAACAGGGCCACGCCGAGCCCCGCAATTCCCACCCAGACAGTCGGGCGAAGGCTTGTCGCCACATCGAAGTTGGCCTTGAAGACAAGCTCAGCCGGTATCCCGGTGGCCAGCGAGTACCAGGCGTATTCTACCCCGGCGGTTGCTGCCGCCCCGAGGATGGCGCAAGCGATAAGCAACAAGGGACTAGCCAGGTCGAGACGGAAACGCTTCGCAATCCGGTAGATCATCAAGAGAGCGAACAACCCCGCCATCAACGTCGGCAAGGTGACGTCTGACTTCGACTGCAGAAAATGGTGCCAGAGCGCGAGCACGGCGATCGGATAGACAAGCGCGTGCAGCCGGTTCCAGTTCGGGCCGAGCTTGCGGATCGCACTGTCGAAAGACGTCGCACCGAGAATCACCAATCCGATCAAGCCTACAAACCCGATGGTCAAATAGAACCTCAAGGCGATTTCCGAAACGATCTTGGCCGGGTCCCAATTTTCCTGCGCCATGTAAAGGCCAAGGTGGAAAAGACCGTAGCCGAGCACGCTGACCCCGATCATCCGGCGGTAGCCGACTAAACGGTTCAAACGGAAGATGTTTCGCAGCGGTGTTATCGCCAGTGACACCAACAGGAACCGCACGGCCCATTCGCCGCTTTCATGCAGCGCCTGCTCGAAGGGCTCTGGGCGGATCGGGCCGAACGCCAGATCCCATACGAGCGCGACAGACGGTGCAAGCAGTGCAAGGAAAACCAACAGACGCGGGATCGACAGCACGCCGCGGCGGTCTGTCCAGGGCGCGTATAGCGCTAGAATTTCGGATGCATTGGCCATGACCTGCACTTAAGCACAAGTGATGGCAAATTCAGCCAAACTTTCATCAAGCGTTTGTGACGAAGTTTTGTCCGCTCAATGCCGGACAGCAAAATGAAAAGGCCGGGCGACGTGCCCGGCCTTTCAAAAACACAGATACTGGTGAACCGCTCAGGCCCAGGGACGGCTTGCGGCGGTCTTTGTCTCGTAGGTATCGATCTTCGGCGCCTTTTCCATGGTCAGGCCGATATCGTCCAGGCCGTTCAGCAGGCAATGCTTGCGGAACGGGTCGATTTCGAAGGAGATCTCGCCTCCGTCCGGGCCTTTGATCGTCTGGGAGACGAGATCGACGGTCAGGGTCGAATTGGAGCCGCGCGAGGCATCGTCCATCAGCTTTTCCAGGTTCTCTTCGGATACCTGGATCGGCAGAATGCCATTCTTGAAGCAGTTGTTGTAGAAGATGTCGGCAAAGGACGTGGAAATCACGCAGCGGATGCCGAAATCGAGCAGGGCCCACGGAGCGTGTTCACGGGACGAACCGCAACCGAAATTGTCGCCCGCGACGAGGATCGTGGCGCCCTTGTAAGCCGGCTGGTTCAGAACGAAATCCGGATTGTCGCTGCCGTCTTCGTTGTAACGCATCTCGGAGAAGAGGGCGGTGCCAAGACCGGTGCGCTTGATCGTCTTCAGGTACTGCTTCGGAATGATCATGTCCGTGTCGATGTTGATGATCGGCAGCGGAGCGGCGACACCGGTGAGCGTTTCGAACTTGTCCAAGGCGATTACTCCAGAGTTCTCTGTCTTATCGTTGTTCTGGCGGCTCAGGCCGCAAGGCTGGTCGTCTGGTCGACGCCAAGCATCAGATTGAGGTTCTGGACGGCGGCGCCAGAGGCACCCTTGCCCAGATTGTCATAGGTCGCGATCAGAACCGCCTGGGCCCGAGCGTCATTGGCAAAGACATGCAGGCGCATGCTGTTCGTACCATTGAAGGACTGCGGGTTGATCTTTCCGGCGTTCGCAAGATCATCAAGCGGCGCAACTTCGACGAAACCGCCGGAGGTGCCTGCGAAATGGTCCGCAATGGCGGCATGAAGCTCGGCCCCGGTCGGAACCTTGTTCAACCCGGACAAAGCCAGAGGCACGGCTGTCAGCATACCCTGGTAGAAGCTGCCGACGGCCGGTACGAAAAGCGGTTCGGAGGCAAGCTTCGAATAACGCTTCATTTCCGGCAGGTGCTTGTGGTCAAAATTCAAACCATAGGGCTTGAAGACATTCGCCTTGTCGCCCTCGGCCTCGTAAGCCTCGATCATCGACTTGCCGCCGCCGGAATAACCGGAGACGCCGTTCACTGTCACACCAAAATCTGCAGGCAAAAGACCAGCAGTCACGAGAGGGCGCAGCACTGCGATTACACCTTGCGGCCAGCAACCGGGATTGGCAACGCGCGTCGCCGCAGAGATCTTCTCCGCCTGGTCCTTGTCCATTTCGGCAAAACCGTATTCCCAGCCCTCGCTGACGCGATGAGCTGTAGAGGCGTCGATCACCCGCGTGCTCGCGTTGGAAATCAGTGAAACACTCTCGCGCGCCGCATCGTCCGGCAGGCAAAGGATGACGGCATCGGCAGAATTCAGCACGTCCGCCTTGGCGGCCGGATCCTTGCGCAGATGGTCTGCAATGGACAGGAGCTCGACATCACGGCGCGTGACGAGGCGCTCGCGGATCTGCAAACCCGTCGTACCTGCTTCGCCATCAATAAATACGCGCGCGACCATCGTCCCCGCTCCTCTCCGTCAAGCTCATGGAAAACCCGAGCTTCCTACACCCAAATGTCGAAAAAGTCACTCACTTACAAGCGTTGCAAACTCAACGGGCCATTGAGTGATACTCATGATTGGGCCGCATGTCGGTTGCCGCCGCAACCCGGTTCGTCATGTTGAAGAACGCGGCAACGGACGCGATGTCCCAGATGTCCCGGTCGGAAAAACCCGCATCCCGCAAGGCTTGACGGTCCCCTTCGACGATTTCGGCGGGCTTTTCTGTCAATTTGACAGCGAAGTCGAGCATGGCACGTTGCTGGGCGGTGAGATCTGCAACCCTGTAGTTCATGACCATCATCTCACCGAGCACCGGATCCCCTGACAAGTCGCGAACAGCGGCCCCATGAGCAGTCAGGCAATAAAAACAGTGATTTACGGACGAAACAGCAACCGCGATCATCTCCCGGTCGAGTTTGCTGAGCGTACTCTCGGCCAACATCAGGTCGTTGTACATATCCGTAAACGCGCGCAGCTTCTTGTCGTCGAAAGCGTAGGCCTTCAGTACATTCGGCACCAGCCCGAGCTTTTCCTGGCAAATATCGAAATATCTCTGCGTATCGGCACTGATGGTCTCGGCCGCATCGAGCTTCAATGCTGTGATTTCACCTTGCGTCATTTATTTTCCCATCCACTCTATAACGTAAGCTTTCCCTTCACGATCTCAGGGTAGCATGCCCGAAAACCGTGGAACACGGGTTCGAAAGGGTTGGAAATGCCAGATAGCAGAGACGTTGCAAAAGCAGGACTCATCGAGGCACTTTTCGAAAAGCTGAAAGGTGACGATCAGGCATTCGCGGATTTCACACGGGAATTCTATCTGCGCGGTGCAGCAGAAGACCTGGTGACATACACGGAAGATGAACTGATCGGCTTTGCCCGCTATGCCTATTCCGATTTCAAGCTACACCCGAAGGGAACGCACAGGGTCTCGGTCGCGAACCCCGAGTTCGAGGCCAGTGGCGGCAAGGTCTCCGAACTGACGGTGGTCGAGGTCGTCAACGACAACATGCCGTTCCTGGTAGACTCGGTCATGGCCGAGCTTCAGGACAGTCGCCTGGAGGTCCACCTCGTCCTTCACCCGATCTTCAACGTCGAACGCGATTCCAACGGCAAACTGATTTCCGCCAGCGGCAAGAAGAAGGGAGCCCCGCGGGAAGACGATCAGGAAAGCCTCATCCATATCCACGTCAGCCGGATCGATACGCCGGAAGCCCGTGCCGAGCTCGAGAGCCGGCTGGATGCGGTACTCGGCGATGTTCGCTCGGCCGTACACGACTGGAAGCCGATGCACAAACGGCTGGTCGGTGCCATCAATACCTACAAGACCGCCCAGCAAACTGCCGGCGGAGATGACCTTTGGGAGGCCATTCACTTCCTTGAATGGATGGCGAACGAGAATTTCATCTTCCTGGGAATGTGCGAGTACACCTTCAATGGTGACCCGCAGACGGCGTCGCTGTCCCCCGCACCGGGAACCGGTCTTGGCCTCCTGACGGACCCTGAGGCCCGCGTTTTCCGCCGCGGCTCGGAATACATCCAGGTTACCGATGAAATCCGGGATTTCCTGTCCAAGCCCGATCCCTTGATCATTTCAAAGGCCAACGTGAAGAGCCGCGTCCACCGGCGGGTTCACATGGAATACATCGGCGCGAAGCTCTTCGACGACGATGGCAATCTGAGCGGCGAGCTGCGCATCGTCGGCCTGTTCACCTCGACCGCCTACACCGAGCCGACCAGCACGATCCCGTTCCTGCGCCGCAAGGTCGGCAGCGTTCTGGCCAAGGCCGGGTATGATCCCGACAGCCACTCAGGTCGCGCCCTGATCAACGTCATGGAGAGTTTCCCTCGGGACGAATTGTTCCAGATCGACCGCGCCACACTCTTCGATTTTGCGATGACCATCCTGCAGCTCGATGAACGGCCGCGAATTCGCGTGCTGGCACGAGCCGACAAGTTCGACCGGTATGTCTCGATCCTGTGCTTCGTTCCGCGTGACCGCTACACCACGGAGGTCCGCCTGAACATCGGCACCTATTTCGCGACGGTGTTCGAAGGCCGCCTGTCGGCCTGGTACGTAACCTATCCGGAAGGCCCGCTTGCGCGTGTCCACTTCATTGTCGGCCGCGACAAGGGCGAAACACCGCGTGTGGACCGCGAGGAACTCGAGCAGGCGGTCACCACCATGGTGCGCAACTGGCCCGACAGCCTCCGGGACGCCCTGCGGGCAAAGTTCGACCCGGTGAAAGCCCGCCAATTGGCCGATCGGTATGCGCTCGCCTTCCACGGCGGATACAAGGAGGTCTACAACGCAGAGACCGCCCTGACCGACGTCATGAAGATCGAAACACTGTCGGACCAGCGTCAGACGGCGATCTCGTTCTTCCGCGGCACCGGAAACGACAATAGCCGCATTGCGCTGAAGGTATTCCATCGAGACGACCCGATCCCCCTGTCGGCCCGCGTTCCTCTGCTTGAAAACATGGGCTTCAAGGTCATCAACGAGCGGACGTATCGACTGACGCCGACAGACGCGCCGATTTCCTATCTTCACGAGATGACACTCGAAGCCAGCAAGGGCGGCGAGATCGACATCGACGGAGACCTGCGCGACCGTCTGGAAAGCATTTTCATGGCGATCTGGACAGGCCGTGCCGAGAACGACGGCTATAATGCCCTCGTCCTTTCGGCAGGCCTCGCATGGCGCGACATCGCGGTCGTGCGTGCGCTGTCGAAGTACTTGCGCCAGGCCGGTATCCGCTTCTCCGAAGACTACATGTGGGGAACGCTCAACAATTATCCGGAAATCACCCAAAAGTTGGTGAACCTGTTCCACCTGCGCTTCTTGCCCGCTGCTCTCAACTCGGACCGGACACTCGGAACTGCGCGCGTCGAGAGCGAACTGACGGCCATGCTCGACACTGTGACCAGTCTCGATGATGACCGCATCCTGCGCCGGTTCCAGAATGCCATCGACTCCGTTCTGCGGACCAACTTCTTCCAGATGGACAGCAATGGTCAGCCGAAGCAGACCTTTGCCTTCAAGATCGATTCCGGGAAGATCGAAGACCTGCCCCGGCCCCGGCCATTCCGTGAAATCTTCGTCTACAGCCCCCGCGTTGAGGGCGTGCACCTGCGTTTCGGCATGGTTGCCCGCGGCGGCTTGCGCTGGTCGGACAGGCCTCAGGACTTCCGAACCGAAGTCCTCGGCCTCGTGAAGGCACAGCAGGTCAAGAACGCCGTGATCGTTCCGGTGGGCGCAAAGGGCGGTTTCGTTCCCAAGCAACTGCCGGACATGAGCGACCGCGAGGCCTGGCTGCAGGAAGGCACGGAGAGCTACAAGGTGTTCATCAACGCCCTGCTCGATGTCACCGACAATCTTGTCGACGACGAAGTACGGCCACCGCAGAACGTTCAGCGCTACGACAAGGATGATCCTTATCTTGTGGTTGCCGCCGACAAGGGCACGGCAACCTTCTCAGATACCGCCAATGGCATTTCCGAAGGACGCGGCTTCTGGCTGGGCGATGCCTTCGCCTCGGGCGGCTCGGCCGGTTACGACCACAAGAAGATGGGCATCACTGCCCGCGGTGCGTGGGAAGCGGTCAAGCGCCACTTCCGCGAAATGAACAAGGACATCCAGACAGAGACCTTCACCGCTGCCGGTGTGGGCGACATGTCAGGCGATGTCTTCGGCAATGGCATGCTTCTGTCCAAGACCACGAAGCTGCTCGCCGCATTCGACCACCGCGATATCTTCATTGATCCCGATCCGGACCCGGCAACGACATGGACGGAGCGCAAGCGGCTGTTCGACATGGGCCGTTCGTCGTGGAAGGATTATGACGCGTCCCTGATTTCCAAGGGCGGCGGAATCTTCCCTCGCTCCGCGAAATCCATCACCCTGACGCCGGAAATCCAGTCCATGCTGAATCTTCCGCGCAAACAGGCCACACCGCAGGAGGTCATGACGGCCATCTTGCGCATGAATGTCGACCTGCTCTGGTTCGGCGGCATCGGCACCTATATCCGCGCGACCACGGAAACCGACGCGGATGCCGGCGACCGTGCGAACGACCCGATCCGCATCACCGCGCCTGAAGTCGGTGCAAAGGTGGTCGGCGAAGGGGCAAACCTCGGCCTGACGCAGAGGGCGCGCATCGAGTTCCACAAGAGCGGTGGGCGCTGCAACTCCGACGCCATCGACAACTCCGCCGGCGTGAATTCCTCCGACATGGAGGTGAACATCAAGATCGCCCTCGGAGCCGCGGTGAAATCGGGCAAGCTCGACATTGCATCACGCAATGAACTGCTCGCCGAAATGACCGATGAAGTCGCTGAACTGGTTCTGCGCAACAACTATCTGCAGACACTCGCCATCTCGATGACCGAGCGAAAGGGTGCCGAGGACTTCGGCTACCAGGTCCGCATGATGCGCCAGTTGGAACAGGCCGGACTTCTGGACCGCGTTGTCGAGCATTTGCCGGATGAAGCAATGCTGGCGGAGATGGCCAAGGCCGGACAGTGCCTGACCCGTGCCGAACTCGGCGTTCTCCTTGCCTATGCGAAGATCACGCTGTTCGACGACCTGCTGGCAAGCACGGTTCCGGACGACACCTATCTCGCCCGTGAATTGTTCCGGTATTTCCCTGAGAAAATGGCCAGCGACTATGCCGAAGAGATCACGTCTCACCGGCTGCGGCGTGAAATCATCGCCACGATGCTGGCGAACTCCATGGTCAATCGCGGCGGCTCGACATTCCTGACGCGCCTGATCGACCAGACCGGCGCAACACCGGCCGAGATCGCCCAGAGCTTCGTGGCTGTCCGCAACAGCTTCGACATGACCGATCTCAACACCGAGATCGACCGGCTCGACAACGTAATCGACGGCAAGGTCCAGCTCGAACTTTACACCATCGTTCAGGATCTCTTGATCGAGCAGGTGATCTGGTTCAAGCGCAATGTCTCTTTTGCCAAGGGCATTTCCGACGTTGTCGAGCGCTTTGGAACCGGGATCAAGGATCTACGCAGGCAGATGAAGTCGCTCGTCAGCGAAGCACAGGCAGAGGAACTGGATCGACAGACCCGCTACTATGCGGACAACAAGGTTCCGGAGGAACTGGCAGAGCGAATCGGCTGGCTCCCGGTCGAGGCAACGATTCCAGACATCGTCATGGTCGCCGAGGAAAGCGGCGCGAAACTCGATGACACGGCCAAGGCTTTCTTCGAGGTCGCTGCCCACTTCCGCATTGGTGCTATGGATGCTCTGGCTCGCGACCTGTCGATTGCGGACTACTACGATGGCCTGGCCCTCGACCGCGCCCGTTCGATCCTCGCAGCGGCTCACCGCAGTCTGACCGCCCAGGCGATTGCCGCCGGATCCTTTGCGGACTGGCTGTCGACCCATGAGCAGGCCGTTTCGCGCACAACACGGACCGTCAACGAGATCCTGGAAGGTGACCTGTCGGTCTCCAAGTTCTCGGTGGCCGCAAGCCTCTTGGCGGAAGTTGCTCGCTAGAGCATTTCCGATCTGGATTTACGGCGCCCGGGCTTGTCCCGGGCGCTGCTTTCAGGCTGTAGTGTCGGCATTGCCCCAGATGCCCCGGGGCCAGCTCCGAGAGGGTTCTCCTTGCAGCCGCCTGCCTCCCGCCTTGCCATCGCCTCTTGGGCGCTTTTCGATTGGGCTGCCCAGCCCTTCTTCACGCTGATAACCACCTTCGTCTTCGCTCCCTATTTCGCCTCGGCACTCGCGGACACTCCGGCGGAGGGGCAGACGCTTTGGGGTTACGCGACGGCCGCCGCAGGCCTGATGATCGCGTTTCTCGCCCCGGTGCTGGGCGCAGTGGCGGATGCAACGGGCCACCGCAAGCCCTGGATCCTCGCCTTTTCAGTTCCCTTCCTGATCGCCTGCTGGGTACTCTGGTACGCTGAACCGGGATCGTCAGCGGCGATACCCCTGGCACTCACCGCCTTCGCCATCGCGACGCTTGGGATCGAATTCGCGACGGTCTTCAACAACGCCATGATGCCGGACCTTGTGCCACCGAACCGGATCGGGCGCCTCAGCGGAACTGGCTGGGCCGCCGGGTATGCCGGTGGTCTTGTCAGCCTCGTTCTGATCCTTGGCTTCATGGCCGCGAACCCGGAAACCGGCCGGACGCTGCTCGGAACCGAGCCGATCTTCGGCCTCGATGCCGGCACCCGCGAGGGTGACAGGGCATCGGGTCCCTTCTCGGCCATCTGGTATCTGGTCTTTGTCCTGCCGCTGTTCCTGTTCACTCCGGATAGCCCCAAGCGATCGAACCTCGCACCAGCAATCCGGCAAGGCCTTAAAAATCTCGCCGAAAGCCTGCGCAATGCCCGCAAGCACAGGCAACTGTTGATCTTTCTGCTCGCCAACATGACCTACAAGGATGGTCTGGTAGCGCTGTTTGCATTTGGCGGCATCTACGCAGCAGGCCAGCTTGGCTGGGGGTCGATCCAGATCGGCTCCTTCGGCATCCTGTTGACCATCACCGGCACGCTTGGCGCCGTCATAGGTGGCCGCCTCGATGATCGTTTCGGACCGAAGGCAGTGCTTCTCGGCGCACTCGGCCTGCTCATGATCTGCGGCATAGGCCTGATTTCCATCGACCGGGATACGGTCTTTTTCGTGGTCAACACACCGCCTTCGGACGGTGCAGGGCTGTTCACATCCCTGCCCGAACGGGTCTTCCTCGTCCTGGGCGGCCTGATCGGTGTCGCAGCGGGCCCGCTTCAAGCCGCGAGCCGGAGCATGCTGATCCAGCTGGCCCCGCGCGAGCAGATGTCCCAGTTCTTCGGGCTGCTGGCCTTGTCAGGAAAAGTCACGAGCTTCCTGGCCCCCTTGACTGTCAGCCTCGTCACGCTCGCGACCGGAAGCCAGGCTGCAGGCATGTCGGCGATCCTCGTCTTCTTTGGGGTCGGCGGGTTGCTGCTTACGCGAGTCCGATAAAAAAGGCCGCCGCAGATGCCTGCGGCGGCCTTTGGTTTCAGATTGTGATCCGTTTAGTGACGGAAGTGACGCATGCCGGTCATGACCATGGCAAGGCCCGCTTCGTCAGCAGCGGCAATCACCTCGTCATCACGCATGGAACCGCCTGGCTGGATGACAGCCGTCGCGCCGGCTTCGGCGGCAGACAGAAGGCCGTCCGCGAACGGGAAGAAGGCGTCGGAGGCAACAACGCAGCCCTTGGTCAGCGCCTCGGCAAGACCGGCCGCTTCCGTTGCATCAAGTGCCTTGCGGGCGGCAATGCGCGCACTGTCGACACGGCTCATCTGGCCGGCGCCAACGCCAACGGTCGCACCATCCTTTGCGTATACGATCGCGTTCGACTTGACGTGCTTGGCAACGCGGAAGGCGAACTTGAGGTCATTGAGTTCCTGTTCGCTCGGAGCCCGCTTCGTCACGACCTTCAGATCGAGATCGTCGACAACACCGTTGTCGCGGGACTGGACCAGAAGACCACCGGCAACCGACTTCACGAAGAGACCCTTGGCGCGTGCATCGGCAAGACCGCCGGTCAGGAGCAGGCGCAGGTTCTTCTTCGCCGCGATGATTTCCATGGCTGCCTCGTCGGCATCCGGGGCGATGATCACCTCGGTGAAGATCTTCACGATCTCTTCCGCGGCAGCCGCATCAAGTTTCTGGTTCAGCGCGACAATTCCACCGAATGCAGAGACCGGATCGCAGCGTAGCGCCAACTCATAGGCCTCCTTGAGGCTCTTGCCCTCGGCGACGCCGCAAGGATTGGCGTGCTTGATGATCGCAACCGCAGACGTACGGGCGGGATCGAACTCGCTGACCAGTTCGAACGCTGCGTCCGTATCGTTGATGTTGTTGTAGGACAGGGTCTTGCCCTGAACCTGTCGCGCCGTTGCGACGCCCGGACGGTTTTCGCCGGTCTTGTAGAAGCCCGCGGTCTGATGCGGGTTCTCGCCGTAGCGCATGACTTCGGCCAAAGCGCCGCCGACGGCGCGGTGTGCCGGGGTCGCTTCATCAAGCTGATCTGCCATCCAGTTGGAGACGGCGGCGTCATAGGCTGCTGTGCGGGCAAAGGCTTTCAGCGCCAGCTTCTTGCGCAGATCGATAGGCGACTGACCACCGTTGGCATCGAGCGCCGCGATGACATCCGCATAATCGGCAGGATCGGTGACGACCGTAACATAGGCGTGGTTCTTGGCCGCCGCGCGGGTCATTGCCGGACCGCCGATGTCGATGTTCTCGATACCGGTCGCATAGTCGGCACCCTTGGCGACCACATCCTCGAACGGATAGAGATTGCCGCAGAACAGGTCGATGCCGGTGATGCCGTGTTCGGCCATCGCTGACTGGTGGTCCGCATCATCGCGGATCGACAGGAGACCACCGTGAACGCTCGGATGCAGCGTCTTCACGCGTCCATCCATGATTTCCGGGAAGTTCGTGACTTCGGAAATGTCGAGAACGCTCAGGCCAGCATCCTTCAGAGCCTTGTAGGAACCGCCGGTCGAGACAAGCTCGACACCGCGCTCGGATAGCGCCTTGGCAAAGTCGACAAGACCAGTCTTGTCGAATACGGAGAGAAGGGCGCGCTTGACGGGAACGAGCGGGGGTACGGGTACGCTCTTGGACACGATGGCCATCTGAATTTCCTCGCAATTGGGAGGGTCCGGGGAGATCGGCGTCGCCCTAGCACGAATGCGGGAAAATCGAAAGCCACGACGGCAAAGAACCGAGGAAGGTTTATGACTTGGTTTCCGGGTCCTCGAAACCTTCTACCGAATCCATCTCGCCCGACTGTTCTGCAGTCTGGACTGGCGCCGCTTCGGGCGGATTCCCGGGCAATTCCTGTTCAACCGGAGTTTCAGAGGGTTCCCCCGTCGGTTCGAGCGGGAGCTCCAGTGCATGAGGCAACTCGTCAAACTCGCTGGTACCGCGTCGGCTCAGCTTCGCCAATGCAGCCCTGCGAAACTGCCAGGATGCGGTCTGACTGTCGGCAACACGGCCGTAAAGGGTGATCTGCATGGTCTTGCGGTGACCATAAACATCCGAAAGATAGATGGATTCCTCAAGCGCCAGTTCCGAACCTGGAGCGTCGAACTCCCAGGCCTCGCCGTCGCGGCAGACCAGCAGGATCGCAGTGCCGCCACGCAATAGGGACGGCTTGACCGACGGGTGCAGATGGAAGCGGATGGTGTAGAGATCGCCATGCTCCGAGCCTCGCGCTTCCTGCACGAAGGTATCGATGCCATCGAGGACCGTTCCGTCACCGGACAGTCTGACATCGCGTGTATGAACGATACCGAATTGAGCCTTGTAACCGTCGTGGGACGCCGTCACACGCGTGCCGGTCGCATCGTCGTCACGCTCGACCGGTACTGCCTTGGGTCCGGAAATGACCGGCGAACCGAGCCACTTGCCGAATGGCTTGTCGGCTAGGAAGCGGCAGGAAGACGTGTCTTCCAGCGTTGCCGTCGAATGAGCAGCGGTCGAGCGGCTGACCTTCCGCCACATCTCGTTGGACCGGCCCGACACGCCACAATTGACGACGATACGATTAAGCGCCGAGGAAAACTCGAAGGAGAGGCAGCCGGCATGGGCATCTTCGCTGAGTGCGAGCGGCGGAGGCGCTCCGGTATCCATGATCAGGACGGAACTTCCACCGACAAGGCGTTGGTAGCCGGTGTGGGGCACATTGGTCGGCGGTGCTCCGCGCGCATCGTCGTAGGCAAGAATGGTCGCTACCAGGTCGTTGGGTGTCGACCCCATGCCGTTGAAGTGCGCGAACGCCCCGTCGCCATGACGGAAGAAGCGCATCATAGGCATCATGCGGTCCACCGACTGCTGCATCGCCTGAGGCAGTTCCAGTCCCTGGGAAATGAACGCCTGACGAACGGGCAAGAGATCGGACAGGATTTCGATGATGGCACGCGGATTGCGCGATACATGGCCGCCATCGGTCAGGATCTGGCGAGTCAGTTCCTGGTCCAGTCGCCGGATGCTCTGCCGCGCAAAACGCCCCTGCCCCGACATGGAAACGCATGCCGCTGCAATCGCCAGCGCCGCTTGCAAGCGTTCGACACCGTCGTGGGTCTCGTTGATCGTGCGCCGGAGGTACCTCACCTGCCGGGAGAGGGACCTCAGTACCCGATTGTAGAAATCGTGATCCCCGTCTTCGAGAATGAACGGAGAGTGTGCCAGCCAGGACATGACCCGGCGCGTGATCACGGATGCTTCCCAGCCAACCGGATGCCAACGGCCGCAATGCTTGATCCAGTCGTCGACAAGCGCACGAGCATTCTGCCGCGACAGGTGGCTGTCCGATGCCCGCAGGTCTCTCAGCCAGCCGAAACCATGCAGTTCTCTCAGCCAGTCCGGGTTTTGACCCTCAAGCTCGAAAGGCGACTCGCCGCGTGTCTCGACAAGATGACCGGAGAAAAGGAACCGTCCGCCGTAGATGTCTGCCGCATTCGTTTCGTCTGCCGTGCGCAGGTCCTGCGGCGCGATCAGCAGGCGCGCAGGCGCACCCGGCTGCGGACGCAGCCGGAACAGCGGTCCACCGTGTAACCACTTCAGGGTCTTGTACCAGACATGGGATGCGACAAGACGCCAGATACGCCCTCTTTCGGACGCAAGACCCATGCTCACGGTTCCAATCCGCCTGTTATGTCGGCAGCGACAGGGATGACGATGTCCTTTCGGTCGAACGGCAAGATACCGTTAAGGTTAGTATTTCCTTGCTACAATCGTCGAATAACGGTTTATGCGTCGTTAAATTCGTCGCAACCGCGCAGCGAAAAAGCCGTCGAGGCCAGAGGCAGTTCCCTCGGCATTGGCTGGATGGCATGGCAGCGTGCGCAGGTATCCCTCACCCGTGACGGACCTTGACAGCCCTCCGATTTCCTCGGCCGTGACCGGAACCAGCTCCGCCCGCTGGGTCTCCTTCAGGAAAGCCTCGATCTGGGCTTCGCCCTCGGCACGCTCGAGCGAACAGGTGCAGTAGACCAGAATGCCGCCGGGCTTCAGCCAGTCAAAGGTGCGGCGCAGAAGTTCAGCCTGGATCTTCGACAGCGTCTCGACATCGTAGAGCTGTTTCAGCCAGGGAACATCGGGATGACGCCGGATCGTGCCCGTTGCCGAACATGGTGCATCCAGGAGGATCGCGTCGAAAGTATCTTTCGGCTCCCATTCGCGAATATCGGCGGCAACAACGTCGGCTGTCAGGCCAAGGCGCTTCAGGTTCTCATCAACGCGCTTCAGGCGCCCTTTGGAGATGTCAACCGCGGTGACCTCACCTCCCGCCGCAGCGAGCTGCGCTGTCTTGCCACCGGGCGCGGCACAAAGATCGGCAACACGTTTGCCGGAAAGGTCACCCAAAAGGCGCGCAGGCAAGGAAGCGGCGGCGTCCTGGACCCACCACTCCCCGTCCTGAAAGCCGTCAAGGGTTTCGATGGCGCCCTTGCGGGAAAGCCGCACGGTGCCGGCGCCAACGACTTCACCTTCAAGCTTTCCGGCCCAGGCCGCCGGGTCGGATTTGACAGTGAGGTCGAGAGCCGCTTCCTGAGCGTGGGCCTTAGCGATCTCGCGCGCAGCATTTTCCCCGTAGGCCGCGCTCCAGCTATCGAAAAGCCACTCGGGCGTATTCAGCCGTTCGCCGTCAAGATCAGCGGTGACTTCGTCGCGCTCGCGGCCGAGTCGCCGCAGCACCCCGTTGACCAGCCCCTTGTAGGGCTTGGCCCGGCGATCGACGCCAGCGTGATCGACCGCGAGAGATACCGCGGCACGGTCCGGAATATCGAGATAGAGCATCTGGCCAATCGCAACATGCAGGATATCGAGGACACGTCCGGTCTTTTCCGGGATCTTCCGGTCCAGCAAACGGTTCAGGATTTCGGTAATTTCGCCGCGGTGGCGCAGACAGGCACCTAGGATAGCTCGCACCAGCGCGCGGTCATTCGCGGCCAGCGCCTTGAACCCGGCATGTCCAGAGACAAGATCCAGCTCCTGATCGAGCGGGCGCCTCTTGTAGGTGACATTGCCAAGAATATCGGCGGCAACCTTTCGCGCGGCAAAGCCCGGCTTGTCATGTGTCGAAGGCTTCTTGTCGTCGCTCTTGCGAGCGCGCTGCGGGCGGGTCGGCTTGGCCAAGGGTGAGATCCGTCTGTCTTTCAAAAAAGCAAGCGCCGCCAGCGATCACGCTGCGGCGCATGCATTGCAGTCTAAGGCGTGGAGGAACACCGGCAAAGCGCTTTCTGCTTTTGCCGTGGCGTCATGCCCGTCCTTACCCCCAGGGACCCTTGGGACGTTGCGGCTGGCGGGTCTGGCCCCAGGGACCAGTTGCCTGCGGCTGAGACCGCCCTACGCCTGCCATTCCTCCGCCCGTACCACTACCCATTCCGCTGGCCGACATTTTCTGCAGTTCCGCAATCCGGTTCGCCGTATTCGGGTGTGTCGAGAACAGGTTGTCCATGCGCTCGCCCGACAACGGGTTGATGATGAACATGTGCGCAGTCGCCGGATTATGCTCGGCGTCCGGGTTGTGAATGCGTTCCACTCCGCCCGCGATCTTGTTGAGGGCAGAGGCAAGCCACATCGGCTGACCGCAGATTTCGGCGCCCATCCGGTCCGCCGCGTATTCGCGAGTCCGCGAAATCGCCATCTGAACCAGCATTGCCGCCATCGGGGCGACGATCATGGCAACGAGGACGCCGACGAAACCAAACGGATTGTTGTTGTCCCGGTTCCCGCCAAAGAAGAAGGCAAAGTTGCCAAGCATCGAGATCGCACCAGCCAGCGTCGCCGTGATCGTCATGATCAACGTGTCGTGGTTCTTGATGTGTGCCAGCTCATGGGCCATCACGCCCGCGACTTCTTCCATCGTCAGCATGTCGAGCAGCCCGGTCGTTGCGGCAACGGCAGCATTTTCCGGATTCCGGCCTGTCGCAAAGGCGTTCGGCTGCGGATTGTTGATGATGTAGACTTTCGGCATCGGCAGATCCGCGTTGGCCGAAAGCTGCCGGATCATGCGGAACAGCTCCGGAGCGCTTCGCTCGTCCACCTCCTGCGCGTGATGCATGCGCAGGACCATCTTGTCGGAGTTCCAATAGCTGAAGACGTTCATGGCGGCCGCAATCATCAGCGCGATCATCATGCCGCTCTGTCCGCCAATCATGTAGCCGATACCCATGAAGAGAGCCGTCATGGCCGCCAGCAGCATCGCAGTACGAAGATAGTTCATCGCAAGTCGTCATCCCGGCCGGATCTCCGGCCTTTTTGCAAATCACTGCGAGGCTCTATATAGCCTCATGTCGACATAGAAATGGTGTCCTCTAGCGCTCTTCGCAAGCAGGACCCGATGACCCAGCGTGAATTTGAGGATGCCTCGCCATGGCGGATCAGGACAACACCCCGGCTCCGACACAGACCAACGACCAGCCCGGCTACAAGATCGCGGCAGATGCGCCGTCGCTTGCGGTCGAAATCGAGGAGGCTCCCAAGCGCCGCTTCGAGGACTTGCCGCCTGCCGCCCAGCGCGCATTGAAGGAAGCCGAGGCCAGACGCGCCGAGATCGATGACAAACAAAACGCCATGCCGGCAGAAATCAACGGCCGCGGCGGCCTGGAACCCACGCGCTACGACGACTGGGAAATCAAGGGCTTGACGGTCGACTTCTGACCAATTCATCCCAATACGGATATAATTATAATGTATATCCCATATAAGTATCAGCAATACCCAAGACGATACTTCTGAAATATTTTATCTCATTCCGTAAATTTGGTCATCCAGGCCAATCTCAGTAATAATTCCTTCAGTAATACTGACAATATTCCTCGCGCAAGGGCACCATGAGCGGGGATTTTACAGTGCAGATTTGGAAGAGCATACGATTCAAGATAACCGGCATCGTGACCATCATCACGTGTGCTTTTTTCATCGCCGGAGCCTATGTCGTCTCAAAGGACAAGGTTGGTACTCTGGAGGAGAACTTCCGTCAGGAAATTGCCCGGAGCGTCCAGATCATCAGCCTCCCGCTCGGGGAAGCGGTCTACCAGGCCGACGAGCTGCTGGCGCAGGCAGTATTTTCTGCCCTGAAACAGAATCCAGACCTTGCCTGGGTGGTCATCGAGAAATCAAACCGCTCCGTCTTTGAGCACATGAGCCAGGCCGAACAGCCCGCAGAAGATCTCGTGGCGATGGCTCCCGAGTACAGCTACACGCTCGATTCTGAGGAAAAGCTGAACCTGATTGAGCGCGACGGGTTGCTGATCGGTGAATACCCTCTGATGTACCAGGAATATGGCAAGCGCTTTCTCAAGGGGCGTATCCTGATCGCCTATGACACCGACCGCATCGAGCAGACGAAAACCCTGGTACGCAACATTTCCTATGCGACCGTTGTGGGTACCTTCCTGGTGCTTGGGCTGGTCTTGACCCTGGTGCTGACGCGAATGCTCGGGCCGCTGACCTCCCTGTCCAATGCCATGCTTCATCTTGCGGATGGCAACACGGAAACAGAAATTCCAGGGCTCGGCCGATCAGACGAAATCGGCGGCATGGCCAAGGCCGTCGCCGTTTTCCGGGAGAACGACCAACGCAAGCTGACAATGGAGAGCGAGCGGGCTCGTCAGGTCGAAGAGGAAAAGGTTCATCAGAGGCACCTGCGCGAGCTGATCGCCACCTTCCGCCAGCAGGTATCGAACCTGATCAGTCCGCTGGAGGCATCGACCGCCAACGTATCGGAGATTTCCGAGCGCCTGATCGGCATGGCGGAAAACACCACCCGTTAGTCGAGTTCGACTTCTGCGGCAATGGAACAGTCCCTTTCCAGCATAAACGTCGCATCGTCCGCGTCCGAACAACTGACCGGTGCAGTCGTCGAGATCGAGAGCCGCATTTCCGAAGCAGGTACGCTCGTCGATGAGGCTGACAAGAAGGCGTCCACGGCAATCAGCCAGTTCTCCGGCCTGACTGAGGCGACCCAAAAGATCGGTGACATTCTGAATCTGATCCAGGACATCGCGGACCAGACCAACCTTCTTGCGCTTAACGCCACAATCGAGGCAGCCCGGGCTGGCGAGCACGGGAAAGGGTTTTCAGTCGTTGCAGCGGAGGTCAAGGAGCTGGCCAACCAGACCAGTAAAGCCGCAATCGAGGTGACCGCTCAGATCTCCACGATCCAGACGGCTTCTGCAGATTCGCTCAAGACGGTCAATGAAATTCTGGAGACGACGTCGCGGGTGAAAACGTGTACCGAACAGGTTATCACGTCGCTCGAAACACAGAATAGCAAGGCGCGCGACATCAACGAGAGCATCAACGAAATCGCACGCGGCTCACGCATGGTGGTCGAGAACATGACCCATGTGCAGGCGGCGGCCGACGAGACCAAGACGTCGGCCAACACGGCCTCCGAGGCCTCTTCGGAGATGGCTCGCTCCGCCCGCGAGCTGGCAGAGGGCATCGACGCCTTCCTCACACAGGTCCGGGCAGCCTAGGGCGGTCCTGCCAAAATCTATCCGGCGCAGCCACCTGAATTCTGCGCCGGACCTATCTGTCAGGATTGACCAATCAGCTTCCGGACCTCGCCCGCCACGGCCTTGCCGAAGGGGGCCTGCATGTCCTCGTCCCAGTGGACGGCATCGATCTTGCTGACGCGAACGACCGAGCCGGCATCGAAAAAGGCGGCGCCATATTGTTCGGCCAAGACCGCATAGACATCCTTCAGCTTCTTCGACTCCGCGATGCTTTGCTCGCCATACATGGCTTCAAGCGGTGAGTTGGTAAAATCGCCCAGCGACGGCGGTGACATGAGCAGGACCTTCGGCGCCCGGCTGTCCGGATCCGCCAAGTTCTCGGTTCGGGCGGCCTCGATCAGTCTGCTCATGGCCGAGCCGATAGTTCCGGCAGTCATGTTGAAGCGCGATTGGAGGTCATTGGTGCCGAGCATGATGACCAGAATATCGATCGGCATGTGAGCCTTGCGCACGGTGGCAAGATGGGCAAGGCCGTTCTTGTCGCCGCGAACGGGATCCTCGAACACGGTCGTCCGTCCGTTCAGCCCTTCCTCGATGACATGGAAGCCATCTCCCAACTCCTGTTGCAGAACCCTCGTCCAGCGCGTTGAAAAACCATACCGGGTACGCACACCGGGTCGAAATCCCCAGGTCAGGGAATCTCCAAAGCAGACAACGGATAAGGGTTCGCCGTTTGTGGTCATGATTTCAATGTCTTCGCTGATGTAACCGGGGACAGACTAACCTGACCGCCAATGGGCGCAAGGGCGAAAAAACATCGTCTCGCCTTTGCGCGATGGTGGTTGGTTAATCACCGCTTTACCAAGACCCCTGTACCCTTGCCGCCGTACTCATGTGTATCGGATGTCCGGGAATTCATGACCCCTCGTAGTTCTCAGTATCGGCGCGGCGCGGCCCTGCCGAGTTCAAATCCCTTTCAGCGACTTGCCGCCCTTATTGACGGCATTGCTCCCGGCATGGATCCAATCGTCATGACGATTGGAGAGCCGCAGCACGCCAAGCCGGAATTCACTGCATCGGTCCTGATCGAGAACATGGCGGATTTCCGCCGCTATCCGCCGATCAACGGTACGCCCGAGTTCCGTTCTGCGGTCGCCGACTGGCTGGACCGCCGCTACAACCTGGACCGCCTGATCGACCGCGAGAACGGCGTCCTGCCCTTGAACGGTTCCCGCGAAGGGCTGTCTTTCGGCGCCATCGCCGCTCGCGACCAGCTGGCCAAGAATGACGAGCATCCAGTCGTCGTCCTGCCCAATCCGTTCTACCAGACCTACGCTGCCGCCGCTCATATTGCGGATGCAGAGGCACTTCTGCTGGATGCCACCGCGGACCACCACTTCCTTCCCGATCTGGACAGCCTGGATGCCGAGACGCTCGACCGTACCGTTGCGTTTTACGTCGCGTCGCCGACGAACCCGGAAGGCTATGTTGCCGATCTCCCCTATTGGACGAAGCTGATCGAGCTTTCCCGCAAGCACCGGTTCTACATATTCGCCGACGAGTGCTATTCGGAAATCTATCGCGAGACGCCGCCCCCCGGCATCCTTGAGGCCGCGAAAGCCCTGGGTGGGGACGCATCAAGTGTCTTCGACAAGATCATCGTCCTGAACTCTCTGTCCAAGCGTTCCAACCTTGCGGGGCTACGCTGCGGCTTCGCAGCCGGCGATCCGCAGTTCCTGTCCCGCTGGGTGAAGTTCCGCGGGCTCGCTGCGCCCCAGGTGCCGCTGCCGAACCAGGCCGTTGCCGTCGCTGCCTATGGCGACGAGGAGCATGTGATCGAGAACCGCAGGCTCTACAACGAGAAATTCGCTGTCGCCGAAAGGCTACTGTCTCCCTTGCTGGGCAATGTTACGCCCGAGGCAGGTTTCTTCCTCTGGCTCGATATAAGCCGTTGGGGAGATTCCATCTCCGTCACACGCGATCTTTGGGCGCAAACAGGCGTAAAGGTCCTGCCGGGAGCCTATCTGGCATCGGACCAGCCCGACGGAAGCAACCCGGGACGAAATTACATTCGCGTCGGCCTTTGCGCCCCGCTCGAGACCACTGAAACCGCGCTTCAGCGCCTCGCAACCTGGCTGGGAGACAAGGCATGAGACGGGCAACCGCCGTTCGCGGAAATGGGCGCCGCGCCTCGATCGACCTGATGGACACGCAAAGTCCGATCAAGCGCTTCGTGAAGCGCAACCTCGTCGGCCTGGGCGGACTGTGCGTCATAGCGTTCGCCGCAGCACTGGCTGCCAGCCTGGCGACCTGGTCGGTTCAAGATCCAAGCCTCAATCACGCCACCTCCGAGCCGGCACGGAACGCCCTCGGGGCACCCGGCGCCATTGTCGCCGACATTCTGATGCAGACCATCGGCCTGGCCACCGCCGTCTTCCTTGTGCCTGTGGTACTGTGGGGCTGGAGGTTGCTTGCCGGCCATGAGATGCGCATTGGCCGCAAGCGCCTCGCCTTCTGGGTCTTCGGCTCAACGCTTTCTGCCGGTGCACTTGCCGCATTGCCGGTACCCGACAGCTGGCCACTTCCCACCGGTCTCGGCGGGTTCCTTGGCGACAGGATCCATTCCCTTCCCGCCATGCTGACGGACAATTTCACCGAAGGCGCCGCCATGATCATTGGCACGCTCGGTCTCGGCATCCCCGCGGTTTTTCTACTGATCTCTTCAGCGGGTTGGTTCGGCGCCACAAACCGCTCGGATGACGACATGGTCGCCAGCGGTCATGGCCACTACAGCGATGATGAGCTCGACCTTGACGACGACGAAGCGGAATCGCGTCTCTCCCTCATGGTCAGCGCCGCGATCGGCATGATTGGCCACTGGTCCCTTCTCGGACTTGCTCTTACGCGCAAGGTCACCGGCCTCGGTCGCGGTCGTCAGGTCGAAGAGGAATGGGACGAAGACGACGAAGTCTACGAACCGGAGGACGAGCGCCATGGCGGCGCCCTTCGGGCGTTCCGCCGAGCCCTTGCCGACAAGCTCATGCCGAACGACGACGACGGTTTGTCGGAATTTTACGGAAAGAAGGCGTCGGGCAGCGGGTACGAACCCGACCATGACGATGAGGACGAGGAAGACTACTACGGCGACGATGGCGAAACGTTTGAGCCTGACGACCTCCTGATTTCCAAGGCGCCGCTGGGAACGCCCGTCGGAATTGCGTCTCCCGCCGCACCGGAAACCGCGCAGGGCCGCGTCATTCCGCCGGCACCGCGCCCGAAACAGGGCAAGCGCGCCGTCGCCGAGCAGCAGCCGTCCCTTCTGGGCCTTCCGGAGGACTACGAACTGCCGCCTCTTCGCTTGCTCGAGGAGCCCAAGGCAACCGGAAAGATTCCGGGCCTCTCCGCCGACGCCCTGGAGCAGAATGCCCGCATTCTGGAAGGCGTTCTCGAAGACTTCGGCGTGCGCGGGGAAATAATCGAGGTTCGTCCCGGCCCTGTCGTCACGCTCTACGAACTGGAACCCGCTCCGGGCATCAAGTCGTCCCGCGTGATCGGTCTGGCCGATGATATCGCCCGCTCCATGAGCGCAATCTCCGCGCGCGTGGCCGTGATCCCCGGCAAGAATGCCATCGGTATCGAACTGCCAAACGCGCGCCGTGAAACCGTGTACCTGCGCGAACTGCTGGCGTCCCAGGACTTCGAGAAGTCCAAGTCCAAGCTCGCACTCGGCCTCGGCAAGACGATCAATGGCGAAAGCGTGGTCGCCGATCTGGCGCGCATGCCGCACCTGCTCGTTGCCGGTACCACCGGTTCGGGCAAGTCCGTCGCGATCAATACCATGATCCTGTCGCTGCTCTACCGGCTCACCCCGGATGACTGCAAGATGATCATGATCGATCCGAAGATGCTGGAACTGTCGATCTACGACGGCATTCCGCATCTGCTGACGCCGGTGGTGACCGACCCGAAAAAGGCCGTCGTTGCCTTGAAGTGGACCGTCCGCGAGATGGAGGACCGCTACAAGAAGATGTCCAAGATGGGCGTCCGCAACATCGATGGCTACAACACCCGCATCAAGCAGGCTCTCGAAAAGGGCGAAAGCTTCACTCGAACGGTCCAGACCGGCTTCGACCGCGAGACAGGTCAGCCGATCTACGAGGAAGAACAGCTGCCGCTGGAAAAGATGCCGTATATCGTCGTCGTGGTCGACGAAATGGCCGACCTGATGATGGTTGCAGGCAAGGACATCGAAGGCGCCATCCAGCGTCTGGCACAGATGGCCCGTGCCGCCGGCATCCACCTGATCATGGCAACCCAGCGTCCGTCCGTCGACGTCATCACCGGTACGATCAAGGCGAACTTCCCGACCCGTATCTCCTTCCAGGTGACGTCGAAGATCGACAGCCGCACGATCCTTGGCGAGATGGGCGCGGAGCAGCTGCTCGGCATGGGCGACATGCTGTTCATGGCCGGTGGCGGCCGCATTCAGCGTGTCCACGGTCCGTTTGTCTCGGACAGCGAAGTGGAAGACATCGTCTCCCATCTCAAAGTCCAGGGCACGCCGCAGTATCTCGAAGCGGTCACGGAAGAGGACGAGGCTGCCGACAGCCCATATGATCCAGGTGGCGGTGGCTCAGGCGATGAAGGCAACGATCTTTACGACCGTGCCGTTGCTATTGTCCTGCGCGACAAGAAGGCCTCCACCTCCTACGTCCAGCGTCGTCTTTCGATCGGATACAACCGCGCTGCCTCTCTCATCGAGCGGATGGAGCAGGAAGGCCTGATCAGTTCGGCCAATCACGCCGGAAAACGCGAGATCCTTGTACAGAACGGGGTCGAAGACGATATTTAGGTCGGAATGAACCTCGTCAAAGCTTTGCCACATGGGCGCTCTAGCAATCAGGAGCGCCCATTTTCGAATCAAAGGGACCGAACATGCTGCTCAAGTCCGCATCCTTTTTCCTGAAGTCCCTCGCCGCTTGCGGCGTCCTGCTCGTGACCGGTACCGTCGCATTCGCCCTGACGCCCGACCAGCAGAAAACCCTTTCCGATGTGAACGCCTATTTCAACTCGGTGAAGACCATGCACGGCGACTTCATCCAGTTCGGACCGACCGGTGAACAGACCGAAGGCAAGTTCTACCTCGCCCGCCCGGGGAAGGTGCGTTTCTACTACAATCCGCCCGCAAAGCTCGACATCATTGCCGACGGCAAGTCGGTGTCGGTCAAGGACCGCAAGCTTGCGACCCAGGATATCTGGCCCCTGAGCCAGACCCCCCTGCGCTTCCTTCTGGCTGAAAACATCAACCTGCAGGCGGACGCCGAGGTCACCGAAGTTCTGGCCGAGCCGGACCTCATCACCATCGTCCTGAGCGACGAGACAACTTTCAATTCGGGCACCTTGACGCTCATCTTCGACGCCAAGGATTACGAGCTGAAGCAATGGACCGTGACGGATGCGCAGGGGTACGACACCTCGGTCGCGATTTACAACGTTACCTCCAACGGCCCGACAAATCCGAAGCTGTTTCAGATCGACTACTTGGCCAACACGCGTCAGAACCAGTAACCGGCCGAAATGTCGGACACGTCAGCCGTCAGGCCAAACCTGGCCAGCGCGAATGGGCCGTTGGTCCGACGGCTACTGTCACGCTATTGCAAGCGCCATGACCTAACGCTCGTGCTCGACCACGGTCTCGGCCATGCCGGCTACATTGAGAGCGCTGCCGGACGACGGTCATTTTTCGTCGGCACCCGGTTTTCGCTTAATCCGCAGGGATCTGCCGAGATGGCGCGTGACAAGGGCTATTGCCTGGAGTTTTTGCGCCGGTCAGGCCTTCCCACGCCTGAGACATTGCTCATCTCCTCTCCGGCGCTCGTTGAAGGCATTCGGGCAAAACGCCCGACCTACGCCAGTGCCTTGCCCGGTTCGCGGGAAGCGATCCGGTTTGCGGCTGACACCGGTTATCCGGTTTTCGTCAAACCCAACGACGGGCAAGAGGGCAAGGACGTCTCCAAGGTTGGTTCAGAGATCGAACTGATCGGCCTGTTGGACGATCTCTTCACCCGTCACGATCGGGTTCTCGTGCAAGAGGCGCTCACCGGCAAGGATCTGCGGATCGTTGTCCTGGATGGCGAAGTCCTTTGTGCGATCGAGCGCGTGCCGCCACAAATTGTCGCCGACGGTCATCAGACCATCGGGGCACTGATCCGGGCCACTGAGAGGTTCACTCCCGACGACCCACGCGTCCTTGCGACATTGGCTTATCAGAACCTTGCCCCGGACGACGTTCCGCCAAAGGGCGCCGCTGTCATGCTGCTGCCAACTGCAAATCTGTCTTCAGGCGGCACCGGCCACTTTGTGGCGGGTTCCCTCGCTCCACACCTGGCGGACATCGCCATTATGTGCGGCCCCGCCCTGGGCCTGCGCTACTACGCGGTCGACATGATCGTCCCGGCATCAGCAGACGATACGGCCACAGATGCCACGATCCTCGAGGTCAATGCAGCCCCCGGCTTTGCCGAACTCCACCGGCAGGGACCAACCGAGGCAGGACGAGTCGAGGCGATATATGAGCGCCTGTTCGACGCCATTTGCCTCGATCTCTAAATGGCCTGACAGCATCAGGCGTTCACGTCGACAACCGCTCGGCCCTTCACCTGACCCTTCAGGATGGCCCTTCCCAACTCCGGCAGATCGGCCAGCGCGGCTGGCTGGATCATGGCATGGAGCTTGTCGAGCGGAAGGTCTTTTGCCAGTCGCTCCCAGGCACGCACGCGATCCTCGTAAGGTCGCATGACGCTATCGATGCCGAGCAGGTTCACCCCGCGCAGCAGAAACGGCACGACCGTTGCCGGCAAGGCGGCGCCGCCGGCAAGTCCCACTGCGGCGACGGATCCGCCATATTTCATCTGCCCGAGCACCCTTGCGAGCATGGCTCCTCCGACCGCATCGACGCAGCCAGCCCAGGTCTCGCTTTCAAGCGGCCGCTTGACCGTTTCGCCGATCTCCTCACGCGGGACGATGCGGCTTGCCCCAAGCGACTTGAGGTAGTCTTCCGTTTCCGGCCGGCCAGTCACACCGGCAACCTCATAGCCGAGGTGGGCGAGTATGGCCGTTGCGACAGAGCCAACGCCGCCCGCAGCACCGGTCACCAGGACCGGCCCCTTGTCCGGCGCAAGCCCGTGATCTTCCAGCGCCATGATTGCGAGCATCGCGGTAAAGCCTGCCGTGCCGATGGCCATGGCATCGCGGGTCGTCAGTCCGGTCGGCAGCGGAACCAGCCAGTCGGCCTTCACCCGCGCCTTCTGCGCATAGCCGCCCCACCAGACTTCGCCAACGCGCCATCCTGTCAGAACGACCTTGTCGCCCGCCTTGTAGCGTGGATCCTCGGATTGCTCGACGGTTCCCGCGAAGTCGATACCCGGCACATGCGGGTAGGTTCTGACGAGGCCGCCGCCGGGCCCGATGCAAAGACCGTCCTTGTAGTTGACCGTGGAATAGTCCACGCGAACGGTCACATCGCCGTCAGGCAGGCGGGAATCATCGATCTCCTGAACCGCGGCGGAGGTTTCTCCGGCCTCATTCTTCTCAACGATCAAAGCCTTGAATGTCATGTTCGCTCCCTGTTTCAGCGGCCTGTCCGGCTAGTCTTGCTGCCAAGTCTAGCGCAGGCGATCAGGGAGAGAAGCCGAAGAAATCCTCTTTCTGTCTTTCTGCGTAAGAAAAGGCGCGAGGCAAATACGTGTCAGGGAAGCGAGCGCAGCGTGATTTCGGTCTTTTACGATGGCAAATGCGGGATGTGTTCCCGTGAGATCAACTATTTCCGCAAGCGTCACCCTCGAGAGCCGATCATGTGGCACGACATTGCACGTCATCCCGAAAGCCTCGATGGCACCGGCATCAGCCAGGCCGACGCCCTCATGTTCATGCGCGTAAAGGACCAGAGCGGCGAAATGAAAAGTGGCGTCGATGCCTTTATTGTCCTGTGGGCACAGTTCACGGGCTGGCGCGTCCTCGCGTTCCTGCTCGCCCGCCAGCCGATCAAGGCACTGGCCGGAAAGCTCTACGCTGTCTTCGCCGCCCGCCGCTTCGCGGCCTATCCACATTGCCGGTTGGCTGCAAAGGACTCAGGGACCGGCTTTTGAGCGGCGTTCTCCGCCAGATCAACGTTTCAAGCCTTGAAGACAGGCAGCACGCCCACTTCGCACTCGTCCAAACGCTCCGGGATGAAAGAAAGTGGCTGGACGAAGTTCCAAGTGATTGGAAAGACTGGTGACGTCGGCATCGCCCTCGCCCTGACACCACAAAAATAGCGGGGCCTCCCGCGACGCCCCGCCATCAGATTTGGCTGATCAATCCGCGCCGTGCGCAATCGCCTCCGGTGTGACAAGTCGTTTTTGCAAGAAGAAGACGAGAGCCGCGATACCGACACCGACCGCATCGGTGACCCATCCCCCCTCGATCATCGTCAAGGCAGCCACAAGGAGCGCAATACGCACCGCCGGGTTGGCTTTTCCAAAGAACCAGCCCTGGATCGCACTCGACAGCAGATAGACGCCCGCAATCGCGGTGATCGTGACATGGATCGCATCGGTTACCTCGCCCTGCATGAGCATGGCGTCCGAGTAGAAGAACATGTAGGGCACGATGAAGGCTGCCAGACCGATGGTGAAAGCCTCGAAGCTCGTCTTCATCGGATCCGAGCCGGAAAGAGCCGACCCCGCGTAGGCGGCAAGCGCCACCGGCGGCGTGATCGCCGACATGACAGCGAAATAGAAGATGAAGAAGTGCGCCGTCAAAGGATCAACACCGAGATTGATGATCCCCGGCGCAATCACGCTCGCCGCAACCGCATAGGCTGCCGTGGTCGGCATACCCATACCGAGTACGATGGAAACGAACATGGCGAAGATCAGAGCTAGAAGCTGGCTCTGATCGGCAAGGCCGAGCAGCAGAGCGGAGAACCGCGAACCGATACCAGTCAGGGCGATCACGCCGACGATGATGCCCGCAGCCGCACAGACGGCCACCAGCTGAAGAGCCATGCGCGCGCCCACTTCCAGTGCGTGGAACAGGCGCTGAGGCCCCATCCGGTGCGGCGTCAGCCAGGACACAACGGCCGCCGTGACCATTGCCAGCGTTCCGCAGCGGATAACCGAATACCCGGCGAACAACGCGTAGATCAGCACAATGATCGGCGTGAACAGGTAAACCTGCTTGAGAAGCTTGTCGAGACGCGGCAACTCAGAGCGCGGCAAGCCGGTCATGCCGTTTTTCAGGGCCGCGATATCGACCATGAAGAAGATGGACAGGAAGTAGATGATCGCGGGAATGATCGCGGCCCACACGATATCCAGGTAGGGAATACCGGTGATCTCCGCCATGATGAAGGCACCGGCCCCCATGATTGGCGGCATGATCTGGCCGCCGGTGGACGCTGCAGCCTCCACCGCAGCTGCAGTCTGCGGCCGATATCCGACTTTTTTCATCATCGGGATCGTAAGGCTACCGGTAGCAACCACGTTGCCGGCCGACGTTCCATTGATCATGCCCATGAGCCCGGAGGCGAAGACGGCAACCTTGGCCGGTCCACCGCGCTTATGACCTGCGGCGGCGAAGGACACATTCACGAAATACTCACCAACACGCGTCGTTTGCAGAAAGGCTGCAAAGACGACAAACAGAATGATGTAAGTGGAGGAAATTGCGATCGGCGCACCGAGAATGCCGTTGTCCGTGAAGATGTAAGTGAAGAACCGCTTTGCATCATAGCCCTTGTGGGCAAGGATCCCGGGCAACCATGGGCCCAGGAAAGCATAAGCGACAAAGATCCCGGCAATGATCACCAATGCAAGCCCGGCAAGGCGACGGGTGAGCTCGACAATCAGGACCACGCCAGTCACGGCTGCCCACATGTCGGATGGAAGTGCCATGGGCATGCCGGCGCGCAACTGCAGCTGTTGCGCAAAAAAGACGATATAGGCGATAGCTGCGACCGAAGAGAGCGCGAGAAGAATATCTCCAGGAGCGGTACGCCCCTTCCGGCGGTCCTTGAACACCCACCCATGCACGACCGCGGCGCATGTCCCGACGAAGAGCGGAATGCCGAAATACTTCAGGGCCCAGATCGGCGGAAAATCCTGACCCATCAAGCCATTGATCCAGATTGCGATGACCATGGCGAGGCCAAACAGCACGCCGCCAGCAGCAATCAGAAGAAGGAGCAGGTCAAGCGGGCGCCAGCGTGCGTCAGCATCTGAACGGCTTGTCTTGGCGCTGTAGATCATGAAGCCGAGAAACAGTCCCCCTCCGACGTGGATCAGCCGGTAGGTCCAGGTTTCCAGAGGCCAGACATTCATGACCAAGAGATGAAAGACCGTATAAGCGACGCAGGCAGTTGCGATGAACCATTGCCAGTTCTTGTTGAACTCTCGCTGATTGCTTGGGGCAGGTTCGTCATCAACGTGTGCGTTGGCGGTCTGAGCTTCAATCGCCGAGGCGGGTTCGTTGTTGGTCGTCATGTTCGGTAATCGCCTTGGGAAGCTGCACCTTGGTTCGCGCCCGGCAGCTTAGCTATTGCGGAAGAAACAGGCGGGATATTTTCTCCCGCCTGTGACTGTTCTGAACTGCTGGTCTGAGTGACGCCTAGCGAAGCGCCGGCGGGATCTTGAATCCGTTTTCTTCAAACCACCGCACAGCGCCCGGATGGAAGGGCATGAACGAGTTGTTTGATGCGTTCTCTGCGAGAGTTTCCTTGGCCGCCTTATGGTTTTGAACCATACGCTCGTTGTTTTCCATCGCCAATTTGGTCAGCTCATAAGCCAGGCTTTCCGGCATGTCGTCGCTCGCAATCGCAAAGTTCCACAGCGAAACGGTACTGACATCTTGCGGCTGGTCTTCGTATGTATTCGCCGGAATGATGAACGGAGACATGGCCGGCTCCGCCTTGATGAACTGGGCCATTTCCTCCTGGCTCATGCTCAGGAAGACCACATCATTCTCCACTGCCAGCTGGCTATAGGCGCCGGTCGGGATACCCGCGGCATAAACGAAAGCATCGATCAGACCGTCCTTGAGCTGACCTGCCGTATCGCCTCCACCGGCGTTGCTGATCGTGACGTCCATGTTCGCGGCCTTGAAGTATCGCGGCCAATAGGTTCCGGAGGTCCCGCCTGCAGGGCCGACGCCAACGCGTTTTCCTTCAAGATCCGCGAATGACTTGATGCCGGAACTTGCAAGCACGGCAGCTTGAAGAGGGGTCTGATACATCGGGAACAGTGCGCGGATTTTCTTGTGCTCTGCGCCAGGCATCAGTTTGCTCTTGCCGATCCACGCCTCATATGCCGGGCCCATGGTCACAAAGCCCATGTTGTGCTCGCCGGTTTCGACCAGCGTCACGTTCTGCACTGGGCCACCAGTGATTTCGACGCTGGCGGTAATGCCGAGCGCCTCGCCGATCATCGTCGCAAATCCGCTGCCATAACCGAAGTAGGTTCCGCCCTGACTACCGGTGCCGATTGTAAGGTTTGAAGGCCAGCCCTCGCGGTCTTCCGCAAATGCGGAAGTTGCGATCAGGCCCGCGACCGCGACGGATGTCGCTATTTTCAATAGATTCAGCATGTAGATTTCCTCCCAAAGAAAGCACGAACGGCGTGCCCGTTGCGAGGAACGCTACCGTGATAAAAATCATCGGCTCAACAGCATTCAATTATATAAAAATTTGAAATAGTAAAATCATGCCGTTTCCGCGAGTTTTTCAAGGTGCTGGTCAAGCACATCGAGGAACCAATCACGTGCCGGATCCCTGGTGTCGCGGAGCCAAACTGCCGAAAGCGCAAGCCTGTTCCTGGCCGTACCGGCAGGAACATTCAAGGGAACGAACGCGACACCACCGACGGCCAATCTTGATGCCCATTTGGGTACGATCGCGAGACCGACCCCCGTGCTCACCAGATTAACTATGGTCTGCTTTTCCTCTGCAATCTGAGCCACACGCGCCGTTAATCCTGCCTCGATAAAGAGCTTCATCGTCAGGTCATGGCTATGGGGTCTGGATCGCCGGTCCGGCACAATGAGCGGCTCATCTGCCATATCTTCCACGGATATAACCGACCGCCCTGCCAAATGATGGCTTTCCGGCAACGCCACCACAGCAGTTTCATGAAACAGCGGCCGAAAGATGAGACGCGGATCTTTTAGCTCCGGAGGACGGACAAAGGCGACGTCCAGGCGGCCTGACAAGAGACGTGGGAGCAGACGGATCGTCTTCTGTTCGAGAAGCTGGATATCCACCTCCGGATGCGCTTCACGGAAATGCGGCAATAACTGCGGAATGAGGCCGGCAGCCGCGCTGTCAATTGCGCCGATCCTTACAATCGACGTCCTTTCCCTAAGATTGTCCCTGAAGACCGCTTCGACGTTGTCGACACGCTCGAGGATATCTCGCGCAGCAACAACGAGCGTATTGCCATCCTCGGTCAATGAGACGTTCCTTGTTGTACGAGACAACAGCTTACAGCCGAGGCTTTCTTCCAGAAGCTTGATTTGCCGGCCAAGGGACGCGGGCAGCATGTCCATTTTCTGCGCGGCGCGACCGAAATGAAGGGTATCGGCCACGGCAATGAAGCACCGGAGTTGACGTAGTTCCATATCAGCCTTCAATTATATCAATTTTTTATATGATCGATTGAGCATTGTTGTCTCGATGTCAAGTTGCGATTGTTGCCTCGACAAACCAGCGCATCGCGAAAAAATTGCAGTACGCTGGCAGAACATGCTTTTAGGGACGAGACATGCGGAACTATCAGATAGCTGCAATTCCGGCGGACGGAATTGGGCCGGAGGTCATCGAAGCTGGCGCCGAAGTACTGGCAGCCCTTGGACAACGCAGCGGTGATGTCGACTTCCAATTGAAATTCTTCGATTGGGGTTCCGACTACTACAAGAAGCATGGCGTCATGATGCCTGAGGATGGGCTCGATCAGCTCAAGTCTTTCGATGCCATCTACTTTGGCGCTGTCGGTGCGCCCGATGTGCCCGACCACATTACACTCTGGGGCCTTCGCCTGCCGATCTGCCAAGGCTTCGACCAGTATGCCAATGTTCGCCCCACCAAGATCATCCCGGGGATCACATCGCCCCTGCGCGACGTCGGCGTTGGCGATCTCGACTGGGTCATCGTGCGCGAAAACTCCGAAGGCGAATACTCAGGCCATGGCGGAAGAGCGCACCGCGGCCTTCCGGAGGAAGTCGGCACCGAAGTCGCGATCTTCACACGCGTCGGCGTCACTCGCATCATGCGCTATGCTTTCAAGTTGGCGCAGTCCCGGCCGCGCAAGCAGCTCACCGTGGTGACTAAATCCAACGCTCAGCGCCACGGCATGGTCATGTGGGACGAAATTGCCGCTGAAGTCGCGCAGGAATTTCCCGATGTGACTTGGGACAAGATGCTCGTAGATGCGATGACGGTTCGTATGACGCTCCATCCGCAGAGTCTGGACACGATCGTGGCGACCAACCTCCATGCGGATATCTTATCAGATCTCGCCGGTGCGCTTGCAGGCAGCCTTGGGGTTGCCCCGACCGCGAACATCGATCCGGAAAAACGCTTCCCATCAATGTTCGAGCCCATCCACGGCTCGGCCTTCGATATAACGGGCAAGGGGATTGCCAATCCGGTGGCAACCTTCTGGACGGCTGCGCAAATGCTGGATCATCTCGGTGAACTGGAATGCAGCTCGCGGCTGATGACCGCGGTCCAGAAGGTTTGCGAGGCGGGCATCCTGACCCCGGACGTGGGAGGGAAGGCCACCACCCGCGAGGTTACCGACGCCGTTGTAGAGGCCATCCGCGGCTCCAACGCCTAGAGTCCCATGGCCACCAATCAAACGAAACAGTTGCTGCGGGACATCTTCGCGGCCGGTGTTGCTCGCGCAGATCCACGCCAGATACTGGCATCATACCTCCCTGAACAGCCGCGTGGCCGCTGTATCGTCATTGGCGCCGGGAAGGCATCGGCCGCGATGGCCCAAGCCGTCGAGAGTGCCTGGCCCGATGTTCCCATAGAGGGTGCCGTGGTTGTCCCATATGAGCACGGCGCCCCAACGAAGCGTATAAGGGTTCTTGAAGCGTCTCACCCAGTTCCCGATGAGAACAGTGTCGATGCGGCTCTGCAGATGATCTCACTTGCAGAAAGTGCGGGGCCGGACGATCTCGTCCTAGCTCTGGTTTCCGGCGGAGGCTCCTCACTCCTCACCCTGCCCGATCCTCGCCTGAGCCTCGCCGACAAAATTGCGGTCAACAAGCTGCTGCTGAAGTCAGGTCTCAACATTTCGCAAATGAACCAGATTCGCCGCCGGCTCTCGGCTGTGAAAGGTGGCCGCCTGGCTTTGGCTGCAAGAGGCGCTCGCGTCGTCACTCTTCTGATTTCGGATATTCCCGGGGACACGCCCCACGACATCGCCTCCGGGCCCACGGTCCCGGCACCGGACACAGACAAGGACATATCCCACGTTATCGGCCAATTGGAGCCCAAGCTGCCTGAATCCGCACGCGATCTGCTACGCAAGCATCCTGTGCCAATGCCGGACTTTGACGTCGATTACCGCATGATCGCAACGCCGCGCATGGCTCTCGAGGCAGCGGCTTCAGCTGCCCGCGAAGCTGGCATCACACCGCTCATCCTTGGCGACGCCCTTGAAGGCGAAGCCCGGGAAGCAGGAACACTTATGGCTGGCATCGCGACATCTGCGTCCCTACACGGCTACCCTGTCAAGGCTCCGGTTCTCCTGCTTTCGGGCGGCGAAACCACCGTGACGATTGGATCCCGGCAACCAGGGCGCGGCGGCCGCAATACGGAGTTTCTCCTCGCACTTGCACTCGCCCTGCGAGGTCGCGACAACATCTTCGCTTTTGCAGGCGACACCGACGGCATCGATGGAACGGAAGATGCTGCAGGGGCGATCATCACCCCCGACACTCTGGCACGCGCGGAGGAAGCAGGTCTGGATCCGCGCCAGATGCTCGCCAGTCATGACAGCTATTCCCTGTTCAGTCAGCTGGAAGATCTGATCGTCACCGGTCCAACCCTGACCAACGTCAACGACCTAAGAGGCATTCTGGTCCTCTAGGAACGCCCCCTTTTTTTGGAGAGTTCGATGGTACCCAACAAGAAGGCGAAGGTCATTGCGACTGTTGGCCCGGCCAGTAATACCCCATCCATGCTTAGAAGACTGGCGGAGGCCGGCGTCGATACCTTCCGTTTGAACTTCAGTCATGGCGATCATGAAACCCACAAAGGCGTTATCGGCGCCATACGCGAGCTGGAAGGTGCGCTGGATAGGCCTGTCGGCATCCTGCAAGACCTTCAGGGCCCGAAGATCCGTCTCGGCAGGGTTCATGAAGGGAAAGCGCAGCTTTCAAATGGCCAGATCGTTCAATTTATTCCGGCAGAAACCTCCGACGACGTCGGCTGTCTTCCCCTTCCGCACCCTGAGATCTTTGCCGCCATCAAGCCGGGTCACCAGATCCTGATCAACGACGGTCAAGTGCGCCTGACGGTGACAAGTTCCTCCGATGAGATAATTGACTGCAAAGTTATCGTCGGCGGAACCGTGACCGACCGGAAGGGTGTCAATCTGCCCGACACCGTGCTCGACCTGCCGGTGCTGACGGAAAAGGACCGGCATGACCTGGAGTTTGGGCTCAAGCACGGCGTCGACTGGGTAGCCCTGTCTTTTGTTCAAAATGCGAGCGACCTTGATCAACTGCGCGCGCTTATAGAGGGCAAAGCCGGTCTGGTTGCCAAGATCGAGAAACCTTCCGCTCTGCTGGACCTGGAAAACATCATCCAAAAATCAGACGCGCTGATGGTGGCACGAGGCGATCTCGGCGTTGAAATTCCGCCAGAAGAAGTCCCTGCGAACCAGAAGGAAATCATCAGTCTTTGCCGCGCACATGGCAAACCGGTCATCGTTGCAACGCAAATGCTTGAGTCGATGATCTCCTCGCCGACGCCGACGAGAGCCGAAGCCTCTGACGTTGCAACGGCAATCTACGATGGCGCTGACGCCGTAATGCTTTCGGCCGAAAGTGCCGCTGGGTCCTATCCGGCAGAAGCTGTCGCGATGATGAACCGGATTATTGTCCGCACCGAACAGCACGGCCGACAGGACCGCGGCTCGCGAGCTTCTGCCCCGCCCAGGGGCGAAGCGAACAAGGCGGTTGCCGGAGCCAGCACACTCCTGTCAGAGGAAATCGGGGCCGACGCGATCGTTGCCTTCACAACATCCGGCGCGACAGCGCTTTGTCTGGCTGCTCAACGTCCCTGCCGCCCCTTGGTCGCAATCACTCCGTCTGTTGAAGTCGCCAGACGTCTTTGCCTTGCATGGGGTATCCAGGCCCTGGTGAACGAGGAAGCCCTCGACCATGAGAACGTCGTCGACTATGCACGTCATCTCCGCCTGCACCGCGAACAGGAATGTCAGAATTCCCGGATCATCGTCGTTTCCGGCTCGCCCTTCGGACAGCCCGGCAGCACCAACAATATCCGCGTCGCCGAACTATAATAGGGCCAACCAAGATGCCATCGCCCTTCCAGAGCCAAGGCGGGGAAGTCAAAGCGTGAAGGCACGCACAAAGGCATCGATAGCCGCATCGCTGTCGCCTTTTGCCCAGGCTTCCATCCCGATTGCCCCACGGTAACCCATGTCTTTCAACGCTCTGGCGATCCCGCCATAGTGAATCTCGCCGGTCCCAGGCTCACACCTCCCCGGATTGTCCGCAACCTGGATCTCACCGATCCAGGGAAGGCATTTTTCGCACCAGCGGACGAGATCTCCCTCGCCTATTTGGGTGTGATAGAGATCCAGGTTGATCCTGAGCTGGGGACGGTTGACGGACGACACCAGTGTCAAAACGTCGGCAGTCGAGCCGAAGGGACAGCCGGGGTGATCCATCAGGTTGAGGTTCTCCAGCGTGAAGACCACATCCTCCTCTTCCGCCATATCGCAGATCCGGTTGAGCGTGTCGCGCGCCTTGAGCCACATTGACCCATCGACGATATCCTGCTGCCAGATGGGAATGCCACCCTCGCCAAGCCCGGTCCCATGAAGGTTCAACCGGTCAACGCCAAGCCGTTTGCCAACCTGCGCTGTCTCGCGTGCCGACGTCACAAGCATGTCAGCACCTTCATCATCCGCGAGGCGTCCTTCCAGATACCCGTTCATGATCGTGTAGTTGGCGCCCAGCTTCTCGAGCTTGGCGACGTCGTGATCGGGATAGTTCCAAAGGCCGACGCCGAGACCACGTTCGGTCAGCCGCGCCACGCGCCAATCAATCGGCTTGTCGAGCCAGACCATTTCAGCACATACCGCCAACGGAAAGGGTTGGGACATTGTTCGTCTCGCAAATGTGTGACGGGTCTTACATCAGATGAGCGACGTTAGGCGCCGGAACAAAGCGCCACTTCCGCAAGGGACCAGCCATCACGTTGAGGTAATACATATCGAAGCCATGGGGCGCTCCGCAGGGATGGTGACCACGGGGCACGCAGACCACATCGTGATCATGCACCGTCATGGTCTCATTGAGCTGCAGGTCGTCCGTATAAACACGCTGGATCCCGAAGCCATCAGCAGGGTTGAGCCGATGGTAATAGGTCTCTTCAAGATAGGTAATCCTCGGAAAATCATCCTCATCGTGCCGGTGACTCGGATAGGATGACCAGTTGCCCGCGGGCGTAAACACCTCGGTGACAAGAAGGCTGTCGCAATAGTCCTCGTTCTCCATCGCAATGTTGTTGATGAAGCGGGAATTGCTGCCCTCTCCGCGCTGGGTCAGCGTAATCCCTTCGGGGCCGATGCGGCGCGCCTCATGGCCGGATTTTCCCGGGGCCTTGCACACCGCAATCGTGCAATCCGTCGCAGCCTTTGCCGTCCAGTCCTCGCCATTGGGAACGTAAAGGCAATGCGGAGGCGTCCTTTCGAAGACGCTCATGCGCTCACCGAGCTCGCCCCAGTCCTTGCCTGCCGCGGTGAACCGCGCTTTGCCTTCAACCATCACAAGAATGACTTCTGTGGTTCCGGTAACATCAGAGGCGTTTTCCCCTTCCCGCAAGCGGTAGAGCTCAAAGCCAACGTAGCGCCAACCGGCACTTTCAGGGGTAATCTGGTGCACCTTGCCGTGGGTTCCGAAGGGGCGTTTCAAAAGATCCGGCATCGCGCGTCTCCTCAAATCAGGCCAGTTTCGCGGGCGATCCGCTTCAATGTGTGCAGACCGAGCGTCTGGTACAGCAAGGGATTGCGGTCAGCCGGGTCCTGCTCGGCTTCGATGACGATCCAGCCGTCATAGCCATTATCCGCCAGGAGCTTCAGAAGCGGTGTGAAATCAATTGCCCCGTCCTGGTCACCCGGTACGGTGAAGACACCGGCCCGAACGCCATCCATGAACGACAAGCCCTCTGCCTCCACCTTGGCACGCACCACTGGCCGGACATTTTTCGCATGGAAGTGCCGCACGCGGCCAATGTGCTTGGCCAGGACCGAAGCCGGTTCGCCGCCACCGAAGTAGCAATGTCCTGCATCGAACAGAAGCTTGGTTGCCGGCCCGCTCGCAGCCATGAAGGCGTCGATATCCTCCGGGCTCTGGACCACGGTGCCCATGTGATGATGGTAGACAAGGTCGATGCCCTGATCTGCGCAGAATTGCGCGATGGCTTCGACCCGGGCACCGAAGTCCTTCATCTCCTGGCTATCGAGAACCGGGCGGCTGGTCAACGGCGTATCGAGCCCCTGCACCGAGTTGGAGGTCTCGCACACGATACAAACCTTGCAGCCATTGTGCTTGAGCTTGTCCAGATGCGGCTGGATCGCCTTTTTCTCATCCTCGATCGAATGAGTGAGGAGATTGAGCGAGTGCCAACCGGAGATGAACCTCATCCCATATCCGGCAAGCAACTGGCGGAGCGCTTCCGGATCGTCCTGAGGCCAGCGGTGCCCGTTTTCGATACCGTCGAATCCGATCAGACGGCCGGCCTCCTCAAGGATCCGCTGGGTCGGGATGTCGGCGCCGAGCGTTTGGTCGTCGTCATTGGCCCAGGCGATGGGGTTGGTGCCGAATTGAATCATGCTTGCTGCCTCCAGATGTGAACGCGTCAGTTCACAAGGCGTTGTTGTTGTTTATTTTTCAGATAGTCGGCATAGGCCGCCTTCAGCTTGCCGGTTGCCCCGGTCTCAGGGACGGCGACATCCCACCAGTGTCCAGCGTCTCCGAAACCCGGCCCTTCCGCCGGATCGGTGTCGATCACGATCACCGTCGGAATATCCCTTCCCCGCGCCTCGGCAATTTGGGCCTCAAGATCAGCGGTGCTCTTCGCCTTTACCGCATGAGCGCCCATGGATCTTGCATGGGCCACATAGTCGATGTCCGGCTGCTGCTCGACATTCGAGCTTGCGTAGAGATTGTTGAACTCTTCACCGCCGCACCCTTGCTGCAGACGGTTGATGCAGCCGTAACCCCGATTGTCCGTCAGCACGACTGTGAACGCCACTTTGCGCATGACCGCGGTCGCAAGTTCCGAATTGGCCATCATGTAGGACCCGTCGCCCACAAAACAGATCACCTCCCGCTCGGGCGAAGCAAGTTTGACACCCATTGCGCCGGCGATTTCGTAACCCATGCAGCTATAGCCATATTCCATGTGATAGCCGCCCTGGGAGGGCTGCCAGAGCAGCTTGAGGGCGCCCGGCATGGTACCGGCGGCACACATGGCGATCGCATCCTCTCCGGTTGCACGCTGCACCGCGCCGATCACTTCACAATCCATCAGCCGCTCGCCTTCTGGGCGCTTGCGATCCCGGCAATGCTGATCGACGGCTTCAAGCCAGGACGCACGTGCGGACACGTCAGGAAGCCCCGGCTTGTGCCCCTCCAGGGCCTCTGTAGCCGCCTCCAGAACCACCTTGGCGTCGCCCATCACCGGGACAGCGCCATGTTTGACCGCGTCATAGGCAGCAATGTTGATGGAGACGAGTTTCAGATCCGGGTTCTTGAAGAGAGCCCAGGAGCCGGTGGTGAAATCCTGGAACCGCGTTCCAATGCCGATAACCAGATCGGCAGCCTCGGCAACGGCGTTCGCGGCAGCAGATCCGTCAACCCCGGAAGCGCCGAAATTCATTGGATGGCTTTGGGCCAGAGCCGACTTGCCGGCCTGCGTCTCGACGACCGGTATGCCGTACCGCTTGGCAAAGTCACCGAGAACATCTTCAGCCCGGCTGTAAATCACACCGCCACCTGCAACGATCACCGGCGCCTTCGCCGCCTTGATCAGGGAGACCAGCTCACCGAGTTCGTGTTCGTCTGCCTGGGGCCGGCGGATGCGCCAGACCTTTGGTTCGAAAAATTCGGCAGGATAGTCATATGCCTCGGTTTGAACATCCTGGCAAAAAGACAGGGTCACAGGGCCGCAGGTTGCCGGGTCGGTCATTGTCGCGAGCGCCCGCGGCAGACAGGTCAGAAGGTGCTCAGGCCGGGCAATGCGGTCGAAATAACGGCTTACAGGCCGGAAGCAGTCATTGGCCGAGACAGTGCCATCTTCGAAGGCCTCAACCTGCTGCAGCACCGGATCCGGACGCCGGTTTGCGAAAACGTCTCCGGGAATGAACAGAACCGGCAACCGGTTGACGTACGCAAGCGCCGCCGCTGTCACCATATTGGTCGCTCCCGGGCCGATGGACGAGGTCACCGCCATGGCGCGGGTCCGTTTCTTCGCCTTGGCATAGGCAATGGCGGTATGCGCCATGGTCTGTTCATTCTGCCCGCGCCAGGTCGGAAATTCCTGTTTCGCCTTTTCCAGCGCTTCGCCGAGCCCGGCCACATTGCCGTGTCCGAAGATGGCCCAGATGCCATCGATGAACCGGTCGCCATCTTCTGTCATCTGGGCAGAAAGCCATTTGACCATGGCTTGTGCGGCCGTCAGTCGGACAGTCTGTATCATTGCCTTTATCCCTCGTTCCCCGGCCAATGCGCCTTGGCCCGGGCCGTATCCCAGATCTCACTCAGTTTTGCGAACCGGGCGGCCATCAGATCAACTGCTTCGCAGTCATCCATGTCTCCCTTCAGCCAGGCCCGTGCCGCATCCCCGAAAATCGTACGGCCCACGGCAAACCCTTTCACCAGGTCAAACTGGGCCGCAACCTCGAACGAAGCGGCCAGTTCTTGCTCGGGCGCGTCGAGTCCGAGGACGACGATGCCGCGGGTATTTGGATCATTCTCTTCAATGGCTGCCACGGCATTTTCCCATGCCCTGGCATTTGCCATGGGTTCCAGTTTCCACCAATCCGGATAAATCCCGGCCGCATAGAACTGGCGGATCAGAACCGCTGTTGTCTCGTCGGCAACCTCCCCGACCTTTGAAGGGATGATCTCCAGGAGGAATTCCAGGCGATTGCGCCGTGCGGCCGCATAGAGCCGCTTGACCGACGCTTCATGCCGAACGCGCATTTCCGCATCGTCGTCGGGGTGGCAGAAAACCAGCAACTTGACGACGTTTTCCCGCGCCCATTCGCCCAGCTGGCCGCAATCCGGGCCAATTTCCGGCTCGAGCTCGATGGGGCGCGATCCGGGAAGCTCCGTCGGCCGACCGATCCAGAGACCGGTTCCCGAAGCCTTGTGCAAGGCGGACCGCCCGATCCGGTTGTCACAGAGAATTCCATACCCCGGCCGGCCCGCTTGAACCTTAAGTGCAGCCTTGAGACAGAGTTCCTTGAAGGCAGCTCCCTTATCCAGGGTGTAGCCATCCATCTCCTCGAGCTGCAATCGATGATCAAAGGCGAAGGTTCGCAGCGTCGACCAATCCCCATGCCGATTGGTCGCCCAGTGAACCTGTTCGAGTTCGGCGTCGTTGCGCAAGTCTCTCCGGACGATCCCGCGATTGAAAAAGAACTGCAGCTCCTTCCAGCTCGGGTAGGCAGGCGTGCAGCCGTGACGCGAAACAGCGAAGGCCCCACAGGCGTTTGCATATTTCAACGTCGTCGGCCAGTTCTCGCCATCCAGCCATCCCTTCAAGAGGCCCGACATGAAGCCATCGCCGGCGCCAAGCACGTTGAAGACCTCGATCGGAAAGCCTGGTCCACTGACGCCTGCATCAAGATCGTCCGGAATTTCCGTCTCAAAGGCGACGGCGCCCATGGGCCCGCGTTTGCACACCAGGGTCGCATTCGACACCTTGCGTACGGACCTAAGCGCCTCGACGGTGTCGATCGTACCTCCCGCGATGTGGAATTCCTCTTCAGTCCCGACGATCAGGTCGAAAAGATGAAGGCTTTCCTGCAGCTTGGCCGTCACCTTCTCCGACGCAACGAACCTGCTTTCGCCTTCATTGTGACCGGCGACGCCCCAGAGATTGGGCCGGTAGTCGATGTCGAGTGCTGTCTTGAGACCTGCCTCACGGGCAATCGTCAGCGCTTTCAGAACAGCTGCTTCAGTCTGCGGATGGCTCAGATGCGTTCCGGTTGCCACGACCGAGCGCGAGGACCGGACGAAATCCGGATCTATATCGTCTTCGCAGAGCGCCATGTCCGCGCAATTTTCCCGATAGAAGATCAGCGGGAACTGCTCCTCGTCGCGGATGCCCAGGATCACAAGCGCGGTCAGACGCTCAGGATCGGTTTTCACCCCACGTGTGCTGACACCGTGGCGTTCCAGTTCTTCGACGATGAAGCGTCCCATATGCTCGTCGCCCACCCGGCTGATCAGACCGGATTTCAGACCCAGCCGCGCCGTTCCACAGGCCATGTTCGTGGGGGAACCGCCGATATACTTGTCGAAGGAACCCATATCCTCCAGACGGCCGCCGACCTGTGTTCCGTAGAGGTCCACCCCGGCCCGGCCGATGGTGATGACGTCGAGTGTCTTATTCGTCATTTCTCGGTTCGATCTTCATTGGTTTTCCATTTGAGGCGGCCATTGCATGGATGATGCGCTCGATTTCGTACCCCTGGGCAAAGTCGGGACCGGTGTTCTGCTCGCCCGCGATCGCCATCAAAAGATCCCTCGCTTCCACCACTTTTTGTTCGTTGAAGCCGAAGTTATGTCCCGGCGCCGGACAAAAGGCTGCGAAGTCCGGCTGTTCAGGCCCGGTCAAGTGCCGTGAGAATCCCGCATCGCCTTTCCTGTGAACCCAAAGCTCGTTCATGTTTTCCTGATCGAAGACGATCGTCCCCTCGGTCCCATGCACCTCCCACTGCAGGCGGCACTTGCGCCCTCGCGCAACCCGCGAGGTTGCGAACGACCCTTGCGCCCCAGAGGCAAACCGAAGCAAGGCCAGAGCGCTGTCCTCATTCTCGACGGGCCTCATGCCCTCCGGGGATGGCCGCTCTGTTACGGCAATCTGGGTCATCGCGGTGACTTCGGCGACCGGCCCCATCAGTGCCAGCATCTGGCTCACGAGGTGGCAGCCGAGATCGCCAAGCGCGCCAAGGCCGCCTGCCTCGTGAGTCATCCGCCAACTCCACGGGAGGTCAGGATCGGCGGAGTAGTCTTCGTCATAAACACCCCGGAACGCGAGCGGCGTCCCGATATTTCCTCCGGCAACCAGGTTTCTGGCCGCCTGAAACGCGGGGCTTCGAAGATAGTTGTACCCAAGCATCGTCTGCAGGCCCGGGCGGGCGGCAGCGATAGCCGCCATTGACCGTGCGTCCGCAAGCGTCAGGGCCATCGGCTTTTCCAGCCAGACATGTTTTCCGGCCTCGAGCGCCGCCTCAGCCATTTCCCGGTGCAGGCCGTTGGGCGTGGTGATCGAGACGATGTCAACCTGCGGATCCCCCAAGGCTGTCCGCCAGTCCGTCGTCGCTCTCGCAAAACCCGATTGCCGAGCGAACTGACGTGCGCCCTCCTCATCCGCATCGCAGAGGATCTCCAGCCGTGGCCTCGCACCGCCAAAGACCGTCGCCACATTGTTCCAGGCCATCGCATGACACCTGCCCATGAAGCCGGTGCCGATTAAGGCTACGCCGAGAGATTTTTCAGGCATCTTCCGCATGTTGAGAACCAGAAAAGAAGACTGCAGGACTGGAAAGGCAGCTTAAACAGTCACCTTTCCGATTTTGATCAAACCGTCCCGTCGAGAGAACCTTCAAGTTGGGCCAGTTCCTGGCCTCCGGCCATCAGGTCCTGGAGTTCGTTCGGCGTGATTTCGCCCCGCCTGGCCGTCCCCAGTGTCTTGCCGCGGTTGAGCACCGTGAAGCGGTCACCAACGGCCAGGGCATGACGGACGTTGTGCGATATGAAAACGACCCCGACGCCCTGTTTGCGGACCCGGTCTATGGTTGCCAGCACGTTTGACGTCTGCCGCACGCCAAGCGCAGATGTCGGCTCATCAAGAATGAGGACCTTGGCGCCAAAGTAGACGGCCCGCGCGATTGCAACCGTCTGGCGTTCGCCGCCGGACAACGTGCCGACCGCCTGATCCGGACCTCGCAGATTGATGCCCATCTTGCGCATCTCGGTCATCGTGACCTCGTTTGCTGTCTTGGCATCGAACCGCTTGAGCGGCCCCCGGCCCTTGGTCGGCTCTCGTCCCATGAAGAAGTTCCGGGTCACGCTCATCAGCGGGATCATCGCGAGATCTTGGAAAACCGTCGCAATTCCGGCTTCCATCGCATCGCGCGGCGTTTGGAAGGAAAGCGGAGCGCCCTCAAAGGAAATCGTTCCCTTCGTCGGTTTGTGCACGCCCGACATGGTCTTGATGAAAGTCGACTTGCCCGCGCCATTGTCACCCAGGAGGCAGTGGCATTCCCCTGGCCGGACGTCAAAACTAACGCCTGCCAATGCGATGATGTTCCCGAAATGCTTCTCGATATTGTGCATCTGGACAATCGGTGTCGCCTCGGGGGCATCACCATGATGGAATTTGCTGTCGGCAGTCATGTCAGCGCTCCCCGGTCACACGCTTGCGAATGGCGTTGTTGAAGAGAACGGCGATAAGAAGCATGCCCCCGAGGAAAACCTGGAACCAGTCCTGGTCGAAGCCGGTGTAGGTCAAGCCAATCACCACCATGCCGAAGATGATCGCCCCGAAAAACGCTCCAATGGCGGAGCCATAGCCGCCAGTCAGGAGACATCCGCCAATCACAGCGGCAATGATGGCCTCGAATTCCTTTTGGAAGCCGCGACGCGCATCCGTCGAACCGGCATCCATCACGGTAATGATCGCAACCAGAGCCGCGCAGCAAGCAGTGACCATGAACAGCGAAATCTTGACGCGGGAAACAGGCACACCGGAGTTGGAAGCGGCGTTCGCATCGCCGCCTGCTGCAAAGATCCAGTTACCGACAGGCGTCCGCAGCAGGACGTAGGTCGCCAGCAGCGCGATTGCGAGGAACCACAGGATCTCGACAGGAATACCCGGCACTTTCGGCGCACCGCTCTTGAAACTGTCGATCATGCCCATTTCGGCCAAAGTCGCGAACAGCCCCTCAAAGGCTTCCCCGGAGAAGAACGGGGCGAGCCAATCGCCCTCGATCGCATCACGGACTCCCCTGAGTTGGGTTGAGCCCCCGGTCGCCATCTTGAGCCCTACAAGCGAAAGGCCCCGTAGAATGAACAGAAAGGCGAGCGTCACGATAAAGGACGGCAGTCCGGACCGCATGACGATCGTTCCATTGATGGCACCGACCATTCCGGCAAAGACGAAAGTCAGCGGGATGGAAATGAGCAGGGGCAATCCCCAGGTGACCGTGCAAACCCCGAAGAAAAGCCCTGCAAACGCAACCATCGAACCGATGGAAAGATCGAATTCGCCCCCGATCATCAGCATGGCGGCGCCGATCGCAAGAATGCCGAGCTGAGCTGCTGGCGTCATGAAGTTCATGACACCGGAAAGGGTGAACATGGCTTCGTCAGCCGTCAGGAGGAAAAACAGAAACACAAGGATCACGCCTGCAATTGCACCCAGTTCGGGCCTCTTCATCAGGCGGGCAACTAAAGGCTCTGACTTGAGCCTCTCGTCGACGACGAGGGTCGGGGTGTCGGTCACTTTTTCCTCCCATGAGTCCCCAGGGCAGCTTTTCGTGCCGCCCTGGATGTCCATCAAAGCTGACAGTAAATCAGCGGATACCCTTGGCGGACAGATCAACGACCTGAGCTGCCTTGTCGGCCGTGATCAGGTTCGGGCCCGAGGGAACATTCCCGCCGGGCATCAGACCATAGTCGGCATGCAGAGCAAGAAAGTTGACCGAAAGATACCCTTGAAGGAACTGCTGCTGGTCGATCGCAAAAGCAGCGTCGCCGTCAACAATTGACTGCAGGAAGCCAGCGGACATATCGAAGGTTGCGACGTTGATGTCACGGCCCGTTGATTTGACTGCGGCAACCGAAGGTTCGCCCGCGGTGGACGCTCCGAGCGCCATCACCGTATCGACGTCTTCATCAGAAGCGAGCGCAGCCCGCACCTTCGCTTCAACTTCGGCCGGGTCGTTGGACGTCGGCAAGACGGTCACGGAACCACCGAAACCGGCGGTGAAGCCTTCGCAGCGCAGATCCAGCGCGACATTGCCGACTTCCTGGTTCACGCAAATGCCCTTCTTTCCGCCCATGGATGCCAGTTTCTCACCCGCAGCCTTGCCGGCGTCGTATTCGTCCTGACCGACATGCAAAAGCGCACCAAGACCTTTGGAGACATCAGAACCGGAATTGATCGAAATGACCGGAATTCCGGCTTCGACGGCGCGTTCGATCGACGGCCCGAGAGCATCGGCGTCCGGAATGGAGACAACCAGACCATCCGGCTCCTGGTTCACCGCTGCATCGATAAGTTGCGACATGGCAACCATGTCGAAGGTTTCCGGCGAACGGTACTCAACGTTGGCGCCGGTGTGTTCGGCAGCCTTCTCAACGCCGTTCTTGACCACTGACCAGAAGGGGTCGTTGGCCTGGCCGTGCGCCACGACAATGATGTCCGCTGCAAACGCCGGAACAGCAGTTGTCATCATTGCCGCCGTTGCAATGCTCGCAAGTAGTTTCTTCATGGATATCCTCCCTGATTTTGGAACACGGCAGCACCCGCTGCCCTCCTCATTTCCCGGCGCAAACCGCCCGGGACACTTCCCTATCCGGCAAATCCTCCTCAGGCGGACGGGAATTCCTGAATTCGATATGCGACTTCGACCGCTTGACCCGTCCTTGCCGATTGCGTGGCCGCTTCGGCCATTGCAAGCGCGGCGACACCATCCTCGAGCGACACGGGCATCGGCGCTCCGCTCAGGGCCGCATCGACGAATGCCTCCCACTCCGCCGCATAGGCTGGCATATATCGCTCAAGGAAAAAGTAGGTCGGCTTGGCCGAAACGACGCCGGAGGCCGTCGACTTGACCACCGTGTTCTCCAGCATGTTCTGCGCCTGCAGGAGGCCTTCGGAGCCAAGCAATTCAACACGCTGATCATAGCCATAGACGGCCCGTCTGCTGTTCTTGATCACCGCGATCCGGCCATCATCATAGGTCATGGTCACGACAGCGGTGTCCACATCGCCAGCCTGGCCAATTTCCGGATCGACAATGGAAGTCCCTACGGCCCGAACCGTTACCGGGCGGGTCCCCATTAGGAAGTTCGCCATGTCGAAATCGTGGATCATCATGTCGCGGAACAGGCCACCCGACACCTTCACATAGGACACCGGTGGCGGCGCAGGGTCGAAGGAGGTAATCGAGAGCAGTTCGGACTTCCCGATCTCGCCGCGCTGGCTGGCCGCCTTCAACGAGGAGAAGCTGGGGTCGAAACGACGATTGAAGCCAATCATGACCGGCGTCACCGTGTTCGCAACCTTATCGAGACAGGCCTTCGCCCGCTCAAGAGACAGGTCGACCGGCTTCTCACACAGCACTGCCTTTCCGGATATGACCGCAGCTTCGATCAGGTCCGAGTGAGTATCGGTTGAGGTGGCGATCAGCACCGCATCGATCGACGGGTCTCCGAGGATCGATGCGGAACTGCGGGCTTGTGCTCCATACGCCGCCGCAAGACTTTCCGCAGCCTCTTCGATCACGTCCGATACGGCCACCAACGTCGAACGGGCATTACCCGTTATATTGACAGCATGCACCTGTCCGATGCGGCCAGCGCCGAGCAAACCCACCCTAAGCATCAATTTCTCCCAAAACTGCGACGTGTGGCCGTCGTCTTGGCCATAGGGTTATCAAGTCTGCACGCGCGTGCAAGCAAAATTTGCACGCGCGTGCAATTTTGTGTCAACCTTCTCCTGAGACGCTCGGCCGCATTCAGAGGAAACAACTGGGAATCTCATCAACTTCAACGTAAAACGGGCGATCGGATCCAGGGGGCGGACGCTTTGAAAAAAAACGAGTTGCCTGAGAATGTAACTGCCGACGACGTTGCGGCGGCGGCCGGCGTTTCCCGTTGGACGGTCAACCGTGCCTTCAAAAAAGACGCGTCGATATCTCAAGCCTCTCGCGAAAAGGTCCTGAGCGCCGCGCAGTCTCTTGGCTACGTTCCCGACCTCAGAGCTGCGTCGTTGGCGTCCGACCGGTCCAACCTGGTCGCGCTGCTGGTGGACGACTTCGCCAATCCCCACAAGCTGGTGATGATGGAGCGACTGACCCGGGCCTTGCGCAGCCGTGGCTGGGACACCCTCCTCGTCAACACGCTCAATCGGGACGACGCGGGCTCGGCCATGCTCAACGCAAGCCAGCGGCGGGTTGACGCGACTATCCTGATCGGAATCCAGTTTGACGATGACGTGCTGGAGGCCGCCCACAAGGCGCGGCGCTTCAAGAAGCTGATCATCTTCGCGCGCACCTCGCAAAACCCGCAGACCATATCCATCGCGGTTGATGATGTCGCCGCGACGCGGGAGATCGCGCAATATGTAATGGATCGGGGATACAGAAATCCGCTTTATCTTGCGGGGCCAAGAACCGTTTCGGCGCATTTGCTGAGAAAAGAGACGTTCCAGGCTTTCTGGAAGGAAAATACCGGAAAAATACCGGCGTCGATCAGCGTCGATGCCTACGATCCGGTACTCGCCGCGGAAGTTGTGACCAACACGCTATCCGGCCGCGAAGGCAGCCAGATGCCGGACATTGTCGTCTGTGAGAACGACGCCCTGGCGCTGGGCACCATCGACAGCATCCGGCACCGTCTTGGCCTGCGCGTCCCAGATGATATCGCGGTGATGGGGTTTGATGACGTGCCGCAGGCAGAAAGCCCGAACTATCGCCTGACGACCTATCGCCAACCGCTCACCGTCATGGCGAACTATCTGGTCGACGTGCTCGAGAGCTCCGAAACCTCCGATCTCGACAAGATGTTCGTCGGCAATTTGGTCGTTCGCGAGAGCGCCTAGACAAAAACTATCTTCGCGCCGACTTTGAACACGGAAGTAAATTGCATTATCTCCGGCTGCGTAGATGCAGCGCGAATTTCGCGACGAAGCTGGACCGGCGCGCTCCTTGCGCCACGGGAAGCCCAATGACCCGAGAGGCGTCTTAATCTCGGTTCAAGCTCCACCAAATCGCCGGAGGCGAGCCACGGGGCCGCGGCGCTTTTGGGCAGTGACGTGGTCCCGGTTTTCCGGACAGCTCAGCGCCGGATTTAAGGTGTATCCGGATTGGTTTTCATGCCGCCAATTTCAGGTTCCTGTCAGCCCAATATGCCTCTCTGGGAGATTTTTGCTCAAGGGCTGAATGAGGCCGTTCGGTGTTGGAGAAGATCATCCAGTCCCGGAAAACACGATGTGCCTTGTAGCCGTATTGAGCTCACTGTCACTTGCATTGCGCTTACATGAGCGAAAATCGTGACTCGATAATGAATGATAAGGTATTGAAAAAGTTGGTGATCCCGGCGCGATTCGAACGCGCGACCCTCAGATTAGGAATCTGATGCTCTATCCTGCTGAGCTACGGGACCATGGACTTGCAATTACCATGAAGATTGAGGATTTGCGAGCCCAAGCGCAGGTCACAGGCCGATTTTCCCAAATTCGCATTGCTTGCCCGCTTGCCTTCTGCCGACCGTATTTGGCCTCTATCCCTGACTGGAAACGGGATAAGCTGGCGCTGAACGCGGGACTGCCAGGAGCCAATGATTTGAAACCGTGCGCGCGGTTCGAACACGTCAACGAAGACAAGCGTGCCTGGCCGCTCGCGGCCAATGCGTTGCGCTTTAGGACGCCGCTTATTGCTGCTGTCACCCTATTTACGGTCGCTAATCCTGCCACAGCCAGCTCGCAAGCGGCGCACCCATGCATTCCGCCCGATGCGGCAGGGATTGAAGTCCGCGCCGCAGGAAAAGGCCGAGGCGATTTCATTGATGCTACCGGTCAACGTATGTTCCTGACCGACCTCGTTCCCGGGTTTGACAAATACGCATCCGGCTTCAATGGCAAGGCAACGTCGTTGCGCGCATATCCGGCAGGTCCGGCCAACCGTTGGAACCTGGTACCGGCCTGGATCGTTTTCGCAGACGATACCGGAACATCGATGACCCTGCTTCAGGCCGATCTTCTGGCAAAGGGGATGGCTGTTGCTGATCCGACCCTTGCGAACGCCCCATGTGCGGAGGTTCTCCTCGCGGCAGAGCAATCCGCCCGGGACGGCCGGCTCGGACAATGGGAAGCCCAGAAGGTATATTCGACGAGGGCGCCGAAGATGCTTATCGAGAAAGCCGGAACGCATGTGCTCATCGAAGGACGGATTGTTTCTCTTGGAAAAACGGCACGTACTCGTTATCTGAATTTCGGGCATCACTGGAAAAGCGACCTTACGGCGATTCTCTCGATCGGGGACGAGCCCGCATTTGTTCCGGCCCTTGAAAAGAAAGGCGTCTCGATGGATGACCTTGCTGGCCGTGCGGTGCGCATTCGCGGATATGTGGAGGTCCGGGATGGCCCCCTGATCCGGCTGTCGCACCCGGGTCAGCTGGAAATCCTTGATGGCAGAGGGAAGTAACGTGACTGCGCGAGATGCGAGCAAGACCGGTGACAGACTGACGGGCGGACAGAGAACGTCCGCAGGCCGCTCTTTGCCACACGGCAGGCGCATCACGGCGGCGCTCGGCCTGGCGTCCCTGCTTCTGCTGGCCGGTTGCCAGCTGCTTGGCCCCAATTCCACCGAGGTCGGACTCATCGCGCCGGGGGCCTTGCGGCCCAACCTTGCCGAGGACATCGGCGCGCGTGAACATCCGCGCGTCGTCGCAACATATGGCGGGGTCTACAAGGACGCGGGTGCGGAGCGTGCCGTTGCCAGCGTTGTCGGACGCCTGGTGGCCGCGTCGGAAGATCCGTCGCAAAGCTATCGGATCACCATCCTCAACTCGCCGGCCATCAATGCATTTGCTCTTCCCGGCGGATATCTCTACGTGACGCGCGGTCTGCTCGCACTGGCCAACGACACCTCCGAACTGGCGGCGGTGCTGGCGCACGAAATGGCCCATGTAACGTCCAACCACGCAATCGAGCGCCAGCAGCGTGCCGAAGCGCGTGAGCTGGCCAACAGGATCCTGACGGATGTCGTGCAGGATACCGAAACCGCACGGGCGGCGATTGTCTCGTCGCAATTGTCCTTCGCCAGGTTTTCCCAGGTCCAGGAACTTCAGGCCGACGTGGTGGGTGTCAGGACCCTCGCCAAGGCTGGTTACGATCCTTATGCGGCCGCGCGTTTTCTCCAGTCCATGTCTGCGTTCTCCGCCTATCAGACAGCGCAGAATGACAAGGCCAGTGCGCCCGACTTCCTCTCGTCGCACCCCACAACCCCAGAGCGGGTCAGTCTAGCCATCAAGTCGGCGCGACAGATCGGCGCTCCGGGGATCGGAGAGCGCGACCGGGACCGCTATCTTGGACAGATCGAAGGCATGCTGTTCGGAGATGACCCTCTTGAGGGCTTCGTGCGCGGGCGCGCCTTCCTGCACAAGGCCCTCGGCATCGGTTTTGAGGTTCCCGGTGGCTACTTGCTGGAGAACTCGCCCGAAGCGGTTCTTGCCAGCAATGGCGATGGAACGGCCATGCGCTTTGATGGTGCCGACCTGAGCGTCTATGACTCGCTGAGCGACTACATGACATCGGGCTGGATCAACGGCCTGCTTCCGGAGAGCGTCCGCGAAACCACCATCAACGGGTTGCCCGGCGTTGTTGCGGCTGCGATCACACAGGGCTGGTCGTTCCGAATCGCGGTTCTGAGCATTGGCCGCACCGGCTATCGCTTCATCTTTGCCAGCCGAAATCCGAACACGAATTTTGACAAGGAATTCCGGCAGACGATCGACAGCTTCCGCCAGCTCACACCAACCGAACGGGCGCGCCTGCGATCTCTGCGGCTCAAGGTAACCCGCACCCAGGCCGGTGACACACCGCAGAAACTGGCGATCGGAATGAACGGGGTCGACCCTTCACGCCGGCTGCAGTTCTTCCTTGTCTTGAATGGTCTTGAGGCTGACGAACGATTGGCACCGGGAACACCGGTCAAGCTCGTGGTGGACTGAAGCCTGACCGGACCCGGTGCCATGTGTCGGATGGGGCCAACGTTTTTGTCTTGCTGCTTACGGGTACGCCTAGATCGAATAGGCGGCCCGATCGGGTTGCTTTTCCAGCAGGGCGGTTTTCAGTTTTTCCATGGCCCGGCTTTCGATCTGCCTGACCCGCTCCTTTGAAATTCCGAGTTTCTGACCCAACGCCTCCAATGTGGCGCCATCGTCCGAAAGCCGGCGCTCGCGAACGATCCGCAGCTCGCGCTCTGACAGAACCCTCAGGGCAGATCGCAACCATTTCGCACGGCGCTCGTCATCGATACTCTGGGTTACAACCTCGTCAGGGGTCGGGTCTTCCGAGACCAGGAAGTCCTGTCTGTCTGCCCCTGAACCATCGGTTTCAGCCACCGGTGCATTCAGCGACGTGTCCGGGCCGCTAAGGCGTGCGTTCATCAACGCCACGTCCGCCGCCTTCACTCCGATTGCATCGGCAATCTTCTGGTGCAGTTCGGAATCCGTCAGGGACGACTGATTCCCGGACAATTTCGCACGCAGGCGGCGCAGGTTGAAGAACAGTGACTTCTGGCTGGAGGAGGTGCCGCCGCGAACGATGGACCAGTTACGCAGGATATAGTCCTGGATCTGCGCCCGGATCCACCAGGTGGCATAAGTCGAGAAACGAACTTCCCGCTCAGGTTCAAATCGTGCCGCAGCTTCCAGAAGACCGACATGACCTTCCTGGATCAGATCGCCAAGGGGCAGGCCGAAGTTTCGGAACCTTGACGCGACCGCAATCACGAGACGCATATGCGCCAATGTCAGGCGATCAAGGGCCCGTTTGTCACGTTGGTGCCGCCATTTAACCGCAAGGTCGTGCTCTTCCTCACGAGTGAGATAGGGCGCCTTCATCGCCGCCCTGACCATCTGACGTCTTTCGACCTGGGAAGTGGACATGGTTCGCCGCTCCAGTTTGTAAGTCAGAAGGATTACGTAGTCCCGTGTAGTTTAGATCACTTCCAATCTTCCAAGAATGGACCCGCCGCGCACAAATCCGTGAACGACCACTGGTCTCACAAGAACAAAAAACCCGGCACGAGGCCGGGTTTTCCTGATCGACGATCAAATGTCGCAAGAAGCTTATGCAGCTTCTTCCTGATCACCGTCCTCATCGTCGCTTTCGGCAGCTGCCGCGGCGGCTGCCTTGAGCCGAGCCGGAGACTTGGCGAGGTTCTGCTCGATCTGCTTGACGGCCTCGGTTTCGGAGCACTTGTCGACAGCTGCAATTTCGCGGGCCATACGATCCAGCGCAGCTTCATAAAGCTGACGCTCGGAGTAGGACTGTTCAGGCTGGTTCTCGGAACGATAGAGATCGCGGACAACTTCGGAGATCGCGATCAGATCGCCGGAGTTGATCTTTGCCTCATATTCCTGCGCACGGCGGCTCCACATGGTGCGCTTGACACGCGGACGTCCACGCACGGTCTCCAGGGCCTTCTTGACAGCTGCCGGATCACCCAGCTTGCGCATACCTACGGAAGCGATCTTTGCGACCGGAACGCGAAGGGTCATCTTGTCCTTCTCGAACACGATCACGAGCAGTTCGAGGCTATGGCCCGCGACGCTCTGTTCCTCAATGGCAGTGATCTGGCCCACACCGTGAGCCGGATAGACGATATATTCGCCGGTCTTAAATCCCTGACGCTGCGCGGCCTTCTTCGTACCAGTTGCCATTCTCGTTACTACTCCTGCGCAGTTGCTGGTCCAGCGGACCCAGTTGAGCCGCTCCCGGCGGCGCAATGTTCTTGTCGTGACGCGCGCAGATCCCGATAACCTTTCCCATTGGAAGGTCTGTTGATATCCGGCACGTCTGGGTGGTCAGCCGTAAAATTCCACTCTAAAGATTTGGTCAGTCATAGAAAGCATGCGGTCCTGCTGACAATCCGCTTGGGACTGCACCTGCCAAATTTCCTCCGAAGCGGGGAGATTAGCCTGTGGTTGAACGACTATCTGGCAAATATAACACATAAATTTGAAAAATTAAAGCACGCAAGCATTTATGCCCCGCGCACAGCAGGAATGCGCCGATTGCATAGCCAATCGGGATGTCTGGTGATGAGCGGTCATGGCCGCGACCGCTCCCACGCCTGCAAGATGTCAGTTGCCCGGTATTAGCTGTCCGAAGGGCCCTCAGGGGAGAAGTACTGCTCGAGCTTGTTCTCCTTGCCATCGAATTCCTCGGCCTCGGGAAGCGCGTCCTTCTTCTCGGTGATATTCGGCCACTTGGCCGCATACTCAGAGTTCAGCTCGATCCATTTCTCAAGGCCGGGCTCCGTATCCGGCAGAATCGCTTCAGCCGGGCACTCGGGCTCACACACGCCACAGTCAATGCACTCGTCCGGATTGATCACGAGCATGTTCTCGCCTTCGTAGAAGCAGTCTACCGGGCACACCTCGACGCAATCGGTGTACTTGCACTTGATGCAGTTGTCGGTGACGACGTAGGTCATCGCAATCCTCTAAATGACGGCCGTTTCGCTGCCCGGTCCCTCTGCTTGGGCAGAACGGCGCTGAGCAGTTTCATCTAATCGCGTTGGGTAGCTCTTTTGGAAGGCTGGCGCAAGCGTAACGAAACGCCGTTTGCGAGCAGGAGCGCAAACCCGTTCCTCAAACAGACAGCTATGCGGATTCTCTTTTCAGTCGGTGTCCGTGAAGGCGTCCATACGCCTCCGATCGCGCTTTGTCGGGCGTCCTGCGCCAGGTTCGCGCTGTGCCGGAACGGGCGGAGGCGCTTCCTTTTTTGGCACCGGTGGAGACATGTCCTCATAAAGAAGACTGGCTTCGGAAAAAGGGCCGCGCCGGCTGCCGAGCGCAACGACCTTCAGGATCAGGATGCGACGCTCAAGCGTGATCGTCAGGACATCGCCTGGCTTCACCGTCTTGCTGGCAGAGGAAATTTTGTCGCGGTTGATCCGGACATGGCCACCGGTCGCCAGCTTCTGTGCCAGGGACCGGGATTTCGTGACCCTGGCGTACCAGAGCCACTTGTCGACGCGCAGGGAACCAATACCTCCCGGCGCGATGTCACCTGAGGAACTCAGGACTTGTCCTTGCTGTCCATGCCCTGCTTCAGCGCCATAAGCGCCGCAAAGGGCGAGTTCGGATCGATCGGCTTGTCCTTCTTGGGGCCACGGTCGGAGCGGCTCTGATCGTTACCGAAGGACCGCTGCGGCCCACGGCCCTTGCCGGCGCCCTTTGGCCCGCCATGCCGCTTTTCGCCTTTGCCCTGACCGCCCTTGTTGCGGTTGTCACCGCCACGACGATTTTCCTGGCCACGCTGACGCGGACGCCGGTCCGCACGTCCCGGACGCCAGATCTCGATGGTGACGGTTTCCATCTCTGCATCGGCCGGAGGCGCTTCTGTGTCGGTGGTCGCGGCAGCCGCGGCTTCATCGGCAGAAGCCTCGGCCGTTGCTGCCTCTTCGGTCAAAACCGGGGCTTCGGCAACCGGGGCTGCTTCGCCAGCCGGCTCTTCGGCCTTGGCGGCGACCGGACGCTGCTCCTCACGCGTTTCGCAACGATACCCGAGCGACTTCAAAATGGCCGAGAAGTCTTCACCGGCACAGCCAAGCAGCGAAGTCATCGCCACGGTGACGGTAAAACCACCGCCCTGAGCGATCGCACCATCGGGCGGAGACACTTCAGCATCAAGCGGCTTCCAGGCAACAAGCGGACGAATAAGATCCGCGAGGCGTTCCAGAATATCGACGCGAACGGCGCGCGGACCACAGACACGGAAACCGACGACCTTGTAGAGCGCCTTGTCGATGGTCTCATCGACAGGGATCGAGGTACGGCCCGACGCGGACAGCTGCGGCAGATCGCTGATACCGTTCATGTCCAGCGAACCGTGCTTCAGCGCCCAGAGCTGCGCCAGAAGCTGGCTCGGGGCCGGCTTGAGCAGCGCGGGCACATAGATGTTGTAGGCACCAAAACGTACGCCGTGTTTGCGCAGGGACGCGCGCATGTCCTGATCGAGTTGGCGGATTTCGTCGGAGGCCTCCTGACGCTCTAGAATGCCAAGCCCCTCGACAATACGATACGCCACGCCGCGTGCCAGACCTTCCAGGCCTTCGGCAGCCTTCAGATCGGCAAGAGGCTTGAGAAGAGTCTCAATCTGCGCGTTGATCCAGAGATTGAGACGATCCTGCACCTTCTCGCGAGCGGGACCGCTCAGCTGTTCGTCGGCAAGCAGCAGAACCGAGGGAGCCAACACTTCCTCAGCAGCCACCACCTTGGCCACAGCCTCGCCGCGCCAGCGGATCGATCCATCCGACGTCAAAACGAAGTCAGAGTTCTCCGAACGCGACAGCTTGTCAGCCCGGCTCTCGATCTCGGCCGCGAGGGCTTTCTGTGCAGCAGCACGAACCGTCTTTCCATCCGGTCCTTCTGCAGCTGCATCAGGGGCAAACCGGAAGCCGAGCAGATTCCCGATGTGCTGTCCTTCTACGAGCACATCACCGCTCGACGTAATTTCCGCTTCCAGCATGGCGTTCTCTCTCAAACGTCGCATCAAAACACTGGTGCGCCGGTCCACAAACCGCTGGGTCAGCCGCTCATGCAGCGCATCAGATAACTTGTCTTCAATGCCGCGCGTCACACCCTGCCAGTGGGCCGGATCGGCCAGCCAATCGGGTCTGTTCGCGACAAATGTCCATGTCCGGATATGGGCGATCCGGTTCGCCAGTGTGTCGATATCACCATCTACGCGGTCTGCGAAGGCCAATTGACGCGCAAACCAGTCGTCTTCAATCGCCCCGTCCTGCATGAGATGGGTAAAAATCGTGTTCAAAAGCTCTGCATGATTGGCCGGAGCGATCTTCCGGTAATCAGGCACCTGGCACACATCCCAAAGCAATTCGACCGCTTTTTGGCCCTTTGCCATGCCAGAAACAAGGGAATCCCGCAGCAGGTTCTCCAGCGCGGTCACATCGTCACCGATCGGAGCCCGGGCCAATCCGTCTTCCTGCGGCGGCTTGTCGAGCGATCGGCGCAAACTGTCGGCTGACGAAAAATCAAGCTGACTGTTGCGCCATTGCAGCACCTTCAAGCTGTTGAAATGGTGATTTTCAATCTGCTCCACAAGATCATCGTCGAGCGGATCGACCCGACCGGTCACGCCGAAAGTCCCATCGCGGGTGTGCCGACCGGCGCGGCCGGCGATCTGCCCCATCTCGGCGGCAGTCAGCTGACGGTACTGGTAGCCATCATATTTCCGGTTTCCGGCGAAGGCGACATGGTCTACGTCCAGGTTCAGGCCCATGCCGATGGCATCCGTGGCGACAAGGTGCTCGACGTCGCCATTCTGGAACAGCTCGACCTGGGCATTTCGAGTCCGGGGGCTCAAAGATCCGAGCACCACGGCCGCCCCGCCGCGCTGACGCCTGATAAGTTCGGCGATGCCGTACACTTCGTCTGCGGAAAAGGCGACGATTGCGGAGCGTGGCGGCAACCGCGAAACCTTCTTGGAGCCGGCATAGGTCAGCACCGACATGCGGGGCCGGGTAATGACATTGAGACCGGGAAGCAGCTTCTCCAGGAGCGGCCGGATCGTTGCAGCGCCCAGAAGCAATGTCTCGGATTGTCCTCTCAGGTTCAGGATCCTGTCGGTGAAGACATGCCCCCGGTCCAGATCCCCCGCAAGCTGCACCTCGTCGATGGCGACGAAGTCCGTCTGCAAGTCGAGTGGCATCGCCTCGACGGTAGAAACCCAATAACGCGGCGCCTTGGGCAGGATCTTTTCCTCGCCCGTGATCAGGGCAACCGCGTCCTCGCCGGCCCGGTCGACGATCCGGCCGTAGACCTCCCTTGCCAGCAGGCGCAATGGAAGCCCGATCAAACCGCTCTGATGACCCAGCATGCGCTCGATGGCGAGATGGGTCTTGCCGGTATTCGTCGGCCCGAGCACCGCCGTAACGGTTCGGGATCTCATTGCTGGCGGCAATGGCATGTAGCTGGGGCGTGGCATGGGGGCTTAAGGAATTGCGGCTCTTTCGGAGCGTCCGTGAACGGGTCTTTCGATCTCGAAGTTGCGGGCTGTCTAGCACACAGCCTTCTGTTCTGTCGCCCTCTTTTCAGCTGCGCTCCGGTGGCGGTTTCCACGCCCAAGAGAACGACTCTGGAACAAACAACGACCGAATCGGCGACTCAGATCGATTCCGTTTTCGTTCTATACGAGATCTGCGCACCCCGGCGCAGTGACATACAAAATGCTGAATCTTGTCAGAGTCTTGAGTCAAATCCCGCGCGACAGCGCCCAGACCGTGTCAAGCAGGATTCTTGGTTGCCGGAAGGTGTCGGCGGCAAGGCAATAGCCGGAACGATAATTTACCTTTGAAACAGGACAGGAACAATCGGCAAACGAATCGCTGACTCCCGAATGTTTCGGTTTTGATCTCCGGCGAACTGGCATCGGAATCATGCCCGGAATGCAAGGCGCGTCGGACTGGGGGAACGGAACACTGCGAGCAATACCGGTCGCGTTTACCGTTTTGTCCGGTTTTGAGACGCCTGGGTTCAGCTTGAGGCGAGTCAGGCCTGATTTCGGCGTTGCGATATTCCAGTTCAGGAATTTTCTTGCCCATTCGTCATTTTATTTATTGATTTCAGATGCTTGTAAAATCTGTCAGGACACTAAGACTGTTCGTTTAAGCAAAAGACATATTCAAAAAATGAATAGGACATAAGTCCTGCCCCTTTCCTTGGCGCTTACATCCAAGTAGAACGCCCTTGGCCGTATCTGCGCACCGCAGCAACGGAAGATTGGGAGGGATGCTTTTGGCAATTCGCAAGATACTCGTCGCAAACCGTTCCGAAATCGCAATTCGCGTTTTCCGCGCCGCCAATGAGCTTGGCCTGAAGACCGTCGCGATCTTTGCGGAGCAGGACAAGCTGGCCCTGCACCGCTTCAAGGCAGATGAAGCCTATCAGGTTGGCAAGGGCCTGGGCCCGATCGAGGCCTACTTGGCCATCGACGAGATCATACGAGTAGCCAAACAGTCCGGCGCCGACGCCATCCACCCGGGATACGGCTTCCTCTCGGAAAGCCCGGAATTTGCAGAAGCCTGTGCCGAAGCTGGCATCGTCTTCATCGGGCCGAAGCCGGAAACCATGCGCCGCCTTGGCAACAAGGTCGCAGCCCGCAACCTGGCGATTGAGGCAGGCGTTCCGGTCATGCCGGCGACCGACCCGTTGCCGGACGACATGGACAACATCAAGCTGCAGGCCGTCACGATCGGATACCCGGTCATGCTCAAGGCTTCCTGGGGCGGTGGCGGCCGCGGCATGCGCGTCATCCCGGATGAAGCGACGCTTGTCCGCGAAGTGGTTGCCGCGAAGCGCGAAGCGAAAGCCGCCTTCGGCAAGGACGAAATCTACCTCGAAAAGCTTGTTCAGCGTGCGCGCCACGTGGAAGTACAGATCCTCGGTGACGGACAGGGCGGTCTGGTACACCTGTTCGAACGCGACTGCTCGATCCAGCGCCGTCACCAGAAGGTGGTCGAACGTGCGCCCGCGCCGTACCTGGATCCCGCCAAACGCGAAGAGCTGTGTGAATACGGCCTCAAGATCGGCCGCCAGGTCGACTATCGCGGCGCAGGCACAGTCGAATTCCTCATGGATGCGGACACTGGCTCGATCTACTTCATCGAGGTGAATCCGCGCGTTCAGGTCGAACACACGGTCACCGAGGAAGTCACCGGTATCGACATCGTCAAGGCACAGATCCAGATCGCTGGCGGCGCGAAGATCGGCTCGGAGGCGAGCGGCGTACCGGCGCAGGACAAGATCCGCCTGAACGGCAACGCCCTTCAATGCCGTATCACGACCGAAGATCCGGAGCAGAATTTCATTCCGGACTACGGCCGTATCACCGCTTATCGTGGTGCAACCGGCTTCGGGATTCGCCTCGATGGCGGGACGGCCTATTCCGGCGCTGTCATCACGCGCTTCTATGATCCGCTTCTGGAAAAGGTGACGGCCTGGGCCCCCACCGCGGAGGAAACCTGCAAGCGTATGGACCGTGCCCTGCGCGAGTTCCGTATCCGCGGTGTCGCAACCAACCTGGTCTTTCTCGAGAATATCATCGACCACCCGAAGTTCCGGGCGAACGACTACACGACTCGATTCATCGATGACACGCCTGAGCTGTTCGAGCAGACCCGGCGCAAGGACCGCGCAACCAAGCTCCTGACCTATATCGCCGATGTTTCGGTCAATGGACACCCGGAAACCCGCAATCGCGCCCGTCCGGCGCAGGACGCAATGCTGCCGGAAGTGCCAGATTTCGGCGATGGGAAGCCCGCCGGTACGAAACAGCTGTTCGATCAGCTCGGACCGAAGGGGTTCGCCGACTGGATGAAGGCTGAGACCCGCACGCTGGTCACAGACACCACCATGCGCGACGGCCACCAGTCGCTATTGGCCACCCGCATGCGCACCAACGATATCGTGCGCATCGCCGATGCCTATGCTGCCGGCCTGCCGAGCCTGTTCTCGCTTGAGTGCTGGGGCGGTGCGACCTTCGACGTTTCCATGCGCTTCCTCACCGAAAGCCCGTGGGAGCGGCTGCGCCTGATCCGCGAGAAGGCACCGAATATCCTGCTTCAGATGCTTCTGCGCGGTTCCAATGGCGTCGGCTACACGAACTATCCCGACAACGTGGTGAAGTTCTTCGTTCAGCAGGCAGCGGACAACGGCGTGGATCTGTTCCGCGTCTTCGACTGCCTGAACTGGGTCGAGAACATGCGCGTTTCGATGGACGCGGTGATTGAAGCCAACAAGCTTTGCGAAGGCGTCCTCTGCTATACCGGAGACATGCTGGACAGCGCGCGTCCGAAGTACGACCTGAAATACTATGTCGGCCTCGCCAAGGAGCTTGAAGCAGCTGGCGCCCATATCCTCGGCATCAAGGACATGGCAGGACTTCTCAAGCCGCAGGCGGCCCGCATACTCGTACAGGCGCTCAAGGAAGAAACGGATCTGCCGATCCACTTCCACACCCATGACACGTCAGGAATTGCAGCCTCGACGGTCCTGGCCGCTGTGGAAGCCGGCGTCGATGCCGTTGACGCCGCCATGGACGCCTTCTCCGGACTGACGTCACAGCCGTGCCTTGGCTCGATCGTCGAGGCCCTGCGCGGATCAGATCGCGAGACCGGCCTCGACACCGGCACGATCCGTCAGATCTCGTTCTACTGGGAAGCCGTGCGCACCCAGTATCGCGCCTTCGAAAGCGACCTGAAGGGCCCGGCCTCGGAAGTCTACCTCCATGAAATGCCGGGTGGCCAGTTCACCAACCTGAAGGAACAGGCGCGCTCGCTGGGCCTTGAGTCGCGCTGGCACGAGGTCGCCCAGACCTATGCGGACGTCAACATGATGTTCGGCGACATCGTCAAGGTGACCCCATCGTCCAAGGTCGTCGGCGACATGGCCCTGATGATGGTCAGCCAGGGGCTGACGGTTGCGGACGTGGAAGATCCGTCGAAGGACGTCGCATTCCCGGACTCTGTCGTGCAGATGCTTCGCGGAGACCTTGGCCAATCTCCGGGCGGTTGGCCGGAAGCCTTGCAGAAGAAGGCTCTGAAGGGTGAAAAGCCGATTACCGTTCGCCCCGGCTCACTGCTAAAGGCCGCAAACCTTGATGCTGAACGCAAGAAGGCAGAAGACGCGACCGGCCGTTCGATAGATGATGCCGACCTTGCCGCCTATCTGATGTACCCGAAGGTCTTTCAGGACTTCGACAAGGCCCAGCAGCAATACGGCCCAACCTCGGTTCTGCCGACTCCGGTCTATTTCTATGGCCTTGAAGCTGGCGACGAGATCCTTGTCGACCTCGAGCCGGGCAAGAGCCTCGTCGTTCGGTGCCAGGCCCTTGGTGAGACGGACGAGAACGGCGAAAAGAAGGTCTTCTTCGAACTCAACGGTCAGCCGCGCATCATCAAGGTTCCGGACCGCGCCCACGGCGCTGCGGGCGCAGCCGCAAAGCGCAAGGCCGATCCGGACAACGAAAACCATCTCGGCGCTCCGATGCCCGGCGTGATTTCGACCGTGGCGGTCAAGGCTGGCCAGCAGGTATCTGCCGGCGACGTCCTTGTCTCCATCGAAGCCATGAAGATGGAAACCGCGCTTCATGCGGAACGCGATGGCATCGTCGCGGAGGTACTCGTCGCCCCGGGTGTGCAGATCGACGCCAAGGATCTGCTGATCGTCTTCGAAGGCTGATCAAGTTACTGCAAAACAGGCAAGCGCGGGCTTCTCGGAAGCCCGCGCTTTTTCATTTCAGGTCTGGAAGCTAGCCGGATCGCAAGCGATTACGACGGGAAGTGCGTTGGATGGGCCGGACCATCTACTCCGCAGCACTCATACGAGGCATGTGCATGGCTGGACGCTCAGCGGTCCCGATCCAGATATCGAGGAATCGGTCCAACCAACTCCGGACCGCCGCATCATGAACAAATCTTCCCGCGAAGTGATCCCGTCGCTGCTGGGCGCCCGGGAGCTCCAGCCGAGGTGCGCCCTTGGTGGTCCATCGAACCATCATCGAGTGGGTAAGTTCCGGATGGAACTGAATTCCGAAGGCATTCGCACCATACCGGATCGCCTGATGCGGGTAGGTCGGGCTGGTAGCCAGCAGTTCGCAGCAGCCGGGAAGAGTGAAGCCTTCCTTGTGCCATTGATAGACCTTGTCAGGCCACTCCATGAGTGACTTTCCGGCATCCGTGGGCTTCAGAGGATAATATCCGATCTCGACCAGCTCATCGCGATGCGCGGTAACCTTGCCACCAAGCTGCTTGACCATCATCTGTGCGCCCAGGCAGATGCCGAGGAAAGGCTTTTCCTCGCGCAGCGGTACGTCAATCCAGTCGATCTCCTTGCGCACGAAGGCATCTGGATCGTTCGCGCTCATCGGCCCGCCGAAAATCACGGCACCCGCGTGATTGTCCATGGTGCCCGGAAGGCTGTCGCCAAAACGAGGTTTGCGGATATCGAGGCCAAAACCTCGTTTGACAAGTTCCTGTCCGACGCGCCCGGGCGACGAATTTTCCTGATGGAGAACAACAAGGATCTTTGGCCTTGAGGACCGCGCGTGTGTTTCGAGTCTCATGGTGATCTAGTTTAACGCATTCCTCTGCGCCGTCGAGGAATTTTGCAGCGCACTCTTACCCGGCTTCATCCGGCTCGGGAGCGAGCTTGGCAACTTTCTGGCGAAGCAGCATCCGGTCTCGAGTCGAAATGCCCAATAGCTCGGCAACCCGCCAGATAGTGTTGTCTTCGAACTCGTGAACATGTCCGTCCGAGTAGACGATTTCCCACATCATCTCGACGATCTCGAGCCGCTCTCTTTCATCGGCGGTTCGCTTGAGTACCGACGTGAAGCCGTAGAGATCGACCGCTTCGCTGTCGCGCTGCTTCGCTGCCTTGATCAGCTCCGTCGTCTCGTCATCACTCAACTCGTAGCGGGTCTGAAGGATCTCTCTGAGTTTCGTGCTCTCGCTATCCTCGACTACGCCATCGACATCTATCAGATGAAACAGCAGGGCCGCCGCCGCAAGACGTTTGTCGTCTTCGGCAAAGGTGACCTTGCCGCTGTTTCCAAGTGTGATCTCGCGTATGAAGTGCTTGAGAGCAGTGAGCATAAGTATCGTCCAAATTCATCAATGCCAACTCTGGCCGCCGGCCGCCTGGTTTCAATGTTCCGTCCACTGGAGCGCGGCCACGCCTCCTCTATGCAAATAATGATAACAGAACCCCTTTTCACAAGAGGTTACTCTTATCTCTTTCGGTAACGTCCGCGTTGCACGCTTGGTTCCAAATTTTAGAACGTTTCTAATATATTGATTTTACGTGGATTTATACTTGACTTTGATACTCATAAAATGATTTCTGCCGTCAGGAGATTTTGGACGCCTCAGACGTCAGGAGACCCCGGCATGACCGCCATGGCGATGCCTATCGACATTGAAAGACGAGCGGAATGGCTCGTGGTTGAAGGCATGCGGCGATATTTGAGCGGCTATTCGACCGGCGACATCCGCTGTTGGGAGATGGCCTGGGATCTCTATTCTGCGGAACTCGGCAGCGACCGGGCCCGCAAACCGATCTCCGAACTGTCCTGCTATGCACGCGCCCTGAACAAGCACGCCGCCAGGCACTTCTGCCTCTTCCCTTACGACTGCACCAAACTCTGCCAGGACGAATGCCTCGTCACGGCGCTGGTTGCGGTCGCCCAGGTTGGTGACACGAATACTCTCGAAGCCATCGCAAACGTCCTCGTCTCACAGGCCGGACTGAACGAAACGGTCTTCGCGGCCACCGAATTTGCTCTCGCCCTTCAGGACTGCGGGCTCCGGCTGGGGACAGTAGATCCTGACACCCTGATCCTGGATGACTGCCCGCTCAAGCGTTTTGGCAGCCAAAACCGACACTGACCACTGGACCGCCTCTCGGGCGGTCATACCGATTAACGAGGAACTGCATATGAAATCGATCAAGTTCGGCCTGATGGCCGCCACCGCCCTCTTCGCTCTGCCGGCAATGGCCGCGTCACCAGCCGAAGTTCTCGACACCTATGGTGATATTGCCGAAGCCGCATTCGCAGATTCCCTGACAACTGCCAAGAATCTGCAGGGTGCCATCGACGCACTGATCGCCAACCCGTCCGAGAAAACCCTCGCCGCCGCGCGCGCTGCATGGGTCGCAGCCAGAAATCCGTATCAGCAGACCGAAGCCTATCGTTTCGGCAATGCGATCGTCGACGATTGGGAAGGCAAGGTGAATGCATGGCCGCTTGACGAGGGCCTGATCGACTATGTCGACACGTCATACGGCGAAGAGTCCGAGGAAAACGCCTTCTATACCGCAAACGTCATCGCCAACCCGAAGCTGGAAGTCGGCGGCGAAGCCATCGATGCGACCAACATCACCGCCGAACTCCTCGCAGACCAGCTTCAGGAGGCCGGCGAAGTCGAGGCCAATGTTGCTACCGGTTACCATGCGATCGAATTCCTGCTCTGGGGCCAGGATCTGAACGGAACCGAAGCCGGCGCTGGCAACCGCCCTGCAACCGACTTCGATCCGGCCAACTGCACCGGCGGCAACTGCGAACGCCGTATCGCCTATCTCAAGGCAGCAACCGAACTCCTGATTTCCGATCTGGAAGAGATGGTTGCAGCGTGGGCCGAAGGCGGCGCTGCGCGTGAAGATCTCGCAGGCAAGGGCGATGCGGGCGGTCTGGCAACCATCCTGACCGGCATGGGCTCGCTCTCCTACGGCGAACTGGCCGGCGAGCGCATCAAGCTCGGCCTGATGCTGCACGATCCGGAAGAAGAACACGACTGTTTCTCCGACAACACTCACATGTCGCACTACAACGACATCGTTGGTATCCGGAACGTCTATTTCGGCAGCTACAAGGGAGTGAACGGCAACGGTGTATCGGGCGCTTCCGTCGCCGATCTCATCGCCGCGAAAGACGCTGCGCTTGCTGAAGAAATGAAGGCAAAGCTGGACGCAACGCTCGCAGCAGCCGAAGCCATGAAGGCACGCGCCGAAGGCGGTGAAGCCTACGATCAGATGATCGGCGAAGGGAATGACGAGGGCAACGCGGTCATTCAGGCCGTGGTGGATGCTCTGGTTGACCAGACCAAGACCATCGAACGCGTCGTGGCCGTTCTCGAGCTGGACGAAATCGCATTCGAAGGCTCCGACAGCCTCGATAACCCGGGTGCTGTTTTCGAATAAGACAGATCGTTCGGCGGACCAATGGACGCAGTGTCGGGCAGTCCGCCGAACCATCCTTGATGCCGTTCGGGAATTGGGGCAAACGGCATCGTACAGCGACGCGAACCGATCGGTTACGAAGTATCATGACGTTCCCCAGACGGGGCCTGCCAGCCATCGCCGCCATGCTCTTATGCATGTGCGCGGCCGCAAGCAACGCCTCTCAACTGCCACATCGCGACGACCTGAGCGAAGAAGACCGCAGCCGGGTCGAGAGGGTGACGCGCCCAGCGACCGCCTACTCCGCGCCAGAGAAATTCGAGCAGATGCCGGGCGGCGCGGCCACGTCGCGCAAGCGGGTCGGCCGCGATTCATTCTCCCACTCTTCCGCAAACCTCACCTTCGAGGAAGAACAGCTCTTCAAGGTCGGAAACGGCCTCTTCAAGAAGATGTGGGCGTCGTCGCCCTCGTCGACGCAGGCATCCGACGGTCTCGGCCCGCTCTACAATGCCCGCTCCTGTCAGGGATGCCACTTGAAGGATGGCCGTGGGAGGCCACCTCGTCCGGGCGACGAAGCCGTCTCCCTGTTCCTCCGGTTGTCCATCCCTCCTCAGACAGCGGAACACCAGGCCCTACTTGCCTCGAAGGAGGTGCTCAGCATCCCGGAGCCAACCTATGGCGGTCAATTCCAGGCCTTCGCAGTGCCCGGTCTTCCGGGCGAAGGACGCTTCGATATCGAACTGGAAGACATCGAAGTTCCGCTCAATGGTGAGCCTGCGGCAATTCTGCAGGAACCCACATATGTGATCCGCGATCTCGGCTACGGACCGCTACACGAGGATGTCCTGATCTCCCCGCGCGTCGCGCCGCCCATGATCGGCATGGGCCTGCTGGAGGCCATTCATCCTGGCGACATCGAGGCAAATGCCGATCCCGACGACACCGACGGAAACGGCATTTCGGGCAAGGTCAGCCGGGTACGGGACGTCGCGACCGGCGCATTGACCATCGGTCGTTTCGGCTGGAAGGCATCGAACGCGACCGTGCGTGCGCAAAGCGCCGATGCTTTCTCGGGCGACATCGGCATCGGATCACCAGACAAGCCGGCCCCATGGGGCGATTGCACGGAAAACCAGCAAGCCTGCCGAGCAATGCCCCACGGCGAACAGGAGCGTCTTGGTCCGACCGAGGCGCCGGATCCCGTTTTGGACCTGGTGACCTTCTACTCGGAAAACCTGGCCGTACCGGCCCGCCGTGACGTCGGCGACGCGGTCGTTCTGAAGGGCAAGGAAGTCTTCCACACCATTGGCTGCGCCGAGTGTCACCGGGCGAAATACGTCACCAGCCGCAAGGCGGCCAACCCGGCTCATCAGTTCCAGTTGATCTGGCCTTACACCGACATGCTTTTGCATGACATGGGCGAGGGGCTGGCCGATGGCCGGCCGGTCGGAGACGCTACGGGGCGCGAATGGCGCACGCCGCCGCTTTGGGGCATCGGGCTGACCGAGACCGTGAACAACCACACCCGCTTCCTTCATGACGGGCGAGCGCGTAACCTGCTCGAGGCTATTCTCTGGCACGGCGGCGAAGCCCAGGTTGCACGCGACGCCGTGACAGCTCTGGAACCCGCAAACCGTGCCGCGCTGATCCGCTTTCTGGAGTCGCTCTGATGCGAAAACTATCGTTGTCCGTCGCAATCCTCACAGGCATGTGCATCCAATCTCTGCCGGCACAGGCGATTGAGGATTACGCACCGCACGTGAAAAGCAGTATCGAGGGATATATCCGCCCGGCATTCGCTGTTTTCGCGGAAAAAACAGCAGCCATGCCCCGTGCAGTCAAAGCCCTGTGCGACACTGGAACCGACCAGAAAAGAGCCGCCTTCGCTTCAGCCTATGGCGACGTTGTCAGCGCTTTTGGCGGTATCAGCTTCCTTCGTTTCGGGCCCCTCATCGACGATCACCGGCTCGACAGTCTTGCCTTCATGCCAGACCCGCGCGGCATCACCCAGCGACAGATCCGCAAGGCGTTCGCGGCGAAGGATCAGGGACTGACCGAGGCCTCCTCCCTGCGCGAGAAAAGTGTTGCGCTTCAAGGCCTGACAGCCCTGCAACTGATTGCCTTCGACAAGGATGGCGCGGTCAGTCTTGGAAAGTCCGGCGACAATCGCGATCTGGTCTGCGGTTATGCGGTGGCAATCGCTCAGAACGTTGCAGATATTGCCGCGGATCTGGAGCGTGAATGGAATGACGACAAAGGCTTTTCCGACGCGTTGCTCAATCCCCGCGACGACTCGCAAATCCGAAGCTCCAAGGAGGCAATCGAGACGATCTTCAATGCGCTGGTCACAGGCCTCATTGTCGTGAAGGACCAGGAACTGCTGCCCGCCCTTGGAGCGGAGATCGGCAAGGCGCGTGGAAACCGCTTCCCGTTTTCGCGATCTCAAAACGGCTCTACCTATGTTTCAGCGGAACTTGAAGGGATTCGCCAGGCTCTCGATGCAGCCGGCTTCGAGCAGGTCCTCGATGACGACTTCAAATGGATTCCACAGTCCGTCGCGTTTGAATTCGACAACGGACTAAATGTTCTAGACACGATGGACCAACCGATCCGCCAGTCGCTTCAAGACCCTGATGTTTACAAGAAGCTCAGCCTGCTGACGATCATCGTCAACTCGCTGCGCGACACAATCGCGCTTGAACTCGCAGGCGCTCTCGGCCTGTCGGGAGGCTTCAATGCGTTGGATGGCGACTGATAGGACCGCCTTTTCCCGGCGCGCGTTTCTGGCTGGCCTTGGTGGACTGGCTGCACTGGGAACGACCAGTCTTTCAACCTCCGCAATAGCGGGCGCATTGCTTGATCCCGCTCAGCTTGACGCACCGCTGTTTGCAAGCGCGCTCCGGACCCCGGAGGGCAACTTCGCGCTGGCGATCTTTGATGATGCAGGACAGACACTGGCGCAGGTACCGCTGCCCGGACGAGGGCACGGCATGGCGATATCGCCGGACCGCCGACGGATCATGGCATTTGCCCGCAGGCCCGGCACATTTGCGCTCCTTGTCGATCCATACCATCGCAGCGAGCCTCTGATACTGACGTCAATGCCCGGCCGTCATTTCTACGGCCATGGTTGTTTCTCTGAAGACGGTCGCCTCGTCTATGCCGTCGAGAATGACTACGAGGCAGTGCGCGGTGTCATCGGCGTCTATGACGTCAGCGGCCGCGACATTCGGAGGATCGGCGAGTTGGACACTGGCGGCATCGGGCCGCATGATCTCCTTCTGACCGATAGCGGGCGCACGCTGGTCATTGCGAATGGCGGCATCCAGACCCATCCCTCGCAGCCCCGCGAAAAGCTGAATATCGAGACGATGAGCCCGTCAGTGGTCTACATGGATCTGGCAACCGGCGACCTGCTTGCAAATCATGCGCTTGGCCAGGACCTGCACAAACTGTCCCTGCGCCACATGGCAATGGACGCAAGCGGCCAGGTTTGGGTCGGAGGCCAGTACGAGGGCGACCTTGCCGAGGTGCCGCCGCTGGTGGCGCGCATGACCCGTGACAGCGGTCCGCTCCTCACCGAGATCCCCGCGCCAATCGCAGGTGGACTTCAGAGCTATATCGGCTCTGTTGTCGCCAACCGATCCGGTGACGTCGTAGCAACATCCGCCCCGCGCGGAGGACAGATTCTGTTCTGGTCGGCGGCGGACGGTGCGTTCCTGGGGGCACAGCAGGTCATTGACGGCTGTGGCCTTGCTCCCATCGATGAAAGCGCCTTCCTGATCTCGGATGGAACCGGCGGACTCCGTTTCCTTGAAGAACCGGCAAACTATCCTGACGTTCTTGCCCGCCCCGCCGGCGTCTCCTGGGACAACCACATGTTTGCCCTTTAAACCGGCTTCATACCCACCTAACGAAAAGGCCCCGGAGCAACACTCCGGGGCCTTTTCATTTCTGACGGATCAGTAGTCGCCGAGCTTGATATCCGGCGAATAGTCGCCCGGGACCTCCTTGACGACCGCCTGGCCGCACATGGTACGGCCGCGCTCGGCGTCATAGGTCAAGGAAGGAGAGCCGGAGAGTTCCCAGCCCTTGTTCAGGGCCTGGGTGACCCGATGGCAGAACTCGCTGTCGTCGGGTCCGGTGATGAATCTGTAGAGTTTCATGTCGCCTCGATCAGGATGTCGAACGGGCCGCAATGGCATCGGCAATCGCGATCGCCCGCAGCCCCATCTCCGCATGTAAGCGCTCGACCATCTTGCCGTCCACCTGGATTGCACCCTTGTCGGCATTTTCCGGCAGGGCGAACAGATCGTTGATCTTGCGCGCCCAGGCGATTTCCTCGTCTGAGGGGCTGAAGGCGGCGTGGCACGCCTCGATCTGCTTTGGATGAATCAGGGTCTTGCCATCCATCCCCATTTCAGCTCCCTGCGCGCACTCCGCCGAAAAGCCTTCCATATCGTTGAAGGCATTGTAGACGCCGTCGAGAATATCGATCCCGCCAGACCGCGCTGCGGCGACGCAGGTCATCAACCAGGGCATCATGACCGCGCGTCCCGGATTGAGCTGTGCCCGTGTTTCCTTGGCTAGGTCGTTGGTGCCCATGACAAAGCAGGAAAGCCGCACTTCCGGGTCGCGACCGCACGCACCGATATCAGCAGCATTGAGCATGGCGAGCGGTGTTTCCATCATTGCCCAGAGCTTGAGCGACGCCGGTGCCTGACCGACCGCCAGCCGATGCGCGACCCGCTGAAGGTCCTCAGGTCCGTTGACCTTGGGCACGAGAACCGCATCAGGACCGGCCGTTATGGCTGCCTTCAGATCTTCATCACCCCACGGCGTATCAAGGCCATTGACCCGGATAACGACCTCGCGGTCCCCATAGCCGCCCCCCTTGACGGCGTCGACGATCTGCTGGCGCGCCATTGCCTTGCTGTCGGGAGCTACCGCATCCTCGAGATCGAGGATCAGGCAATCCACGTCGAGGGTCTTGGCCTTCTCGAGAGCACGGGCATTGGAACCCGGCATGTAGAGGGCCGAGCGGCGCGGCTTAAGTGCTGTGGTCATTGACGGATGGCTCCCCAGGTCCTTGGCTATGTTGCTGTGCAGCAAGCTAGCTGCTGGCAAGACGGTTTTCCACTCGCCTTTTGGCTCAGCCGGGCACGGACGGTTCCTTGGCAACACGCTTCCTGAAGATCATGTCCTTGGCCGCGATCACGGCCCCCAGTGTGATCGCCACGCAAGCCAGCGCCACGGGTAGTGTGAAGGCCCCGAAACCGAAGGCAATCAGCAATAGCGTCGAGAGAAGCGGCGCAGAATAGGCGGCAGCGCCAAGCACCTGGATGTCCCCGCGCTTGACGCCCACATCCCAGGTGAAGAAGGCAAGACCGACAGGAAAGAGCCCGAGCGCTACGACCGACAGCCACTCTGTCGGCGCGGCGGGCAAAACCGTCTCTTCAAGCAACAAGTGACACAGGCCTGACAACAGGGCGGTCATGATGCAGAACCCGGCGACGGCTTCCGTCGGCACGTCTCCCAACCGCCGTGACAAAACGGAATATGACGACCAGAACAGCGACGATGCGACGGCGGCGGCATAGCCGAGGCTCGCCCCTGTATCGAGCGAAAGACCCTCACCGCCGGTAATCAGAAGCGCCGCACCTGACAGGCCCAGAACGGTTCCGATGACATGATGGACCCGAAGGCGCTCCCCCGGAAGCAACGCGGAAAAAAGGACGATGAGGAGCGGCCATGTGTAATTGATCAGGTTGGCATCGACCGGCGGAGCGTTCCTGATCGCCGTGAAATAGAAGAAATGAAAGCCGAACAGGCCGATGGTGCCGAAGGCCCAAACCTTGGGTGGCTGCCTCAGAAGTCCGAGTTTTCCCTTCATCGCCAGCCAGGCCACCGCCAGAGAGCCGGACAGGCCGAAACACATGGCATTCAGGAGGAAAGGCGGCACGCTTCCCGAGCCGGCCCCGAACAGGCCCAGGGTCGCCCACATCAAGACAGCACTCAGGCCAACCACGGTTGCCTTCAGACGAAGTGCCTGATCCTGCATTTCCAACCCTTTCGGCTAAGCTCCGGACGACGCTTCTGCCTCTGGGAAAGGCACGTCACTTGCCACCTTATATGCGACTATGATCGAGACGGAAATGGTGCAGCCGACCCTTGATTGTCTGACCCTTTTCAGGACATCTTGCGTTCACTTGCAATCACCGTATTTGATCCGGAGATCCTATGAGCAAAACGGAAATCAAGGCTCTTTCGTCGCAAGAGGCCCACAAGCTGGCTCCGCTGATCGCCGAGAATGCCCAGGCTCTCAAGCGCGGAGCACCGCGTCGGCCCGACGAGTACTATGCCGAGCGCATCCTGGCCGACAAGACAGCGGAAGTGATCGGTGCATTCCAGGGTGAAACCCTGATTGGATTCGCGGTTTATTTCGACCTGCCGGAACTGATTACCGGTCTGCGCATCGGCCAACTGGACGATATCTACGTTCACCCCGACTTTCGCAATCAGGGCATCGGCCGCAAGATGATCGAGCATCTTGAGGTGGAAGGGAAGAAGCGCGGCTGGATGCACCTTCGTTGGCTGGTGCCGAGCGGCGAGACGCCAGCGGTTGCCCTCTACGAAAAGATCGCCGAACCGGACCGTGTCAAGAGCTACATCATCCCGATCGATCGCGTAGCCAACTCCTGATCGATCAAAAGGAATTACCTCCCGCCGAGAAACACCGGCGGGAGCACCATTAACGGGACAAGTCCGACGCTTACTCGGCCATTCTGGATGGTAAGCGGCAAACGGATTTTCTCGACCCCGTTCTCGTCCTTAAATCGTTCTCCGAATGACATTGCAGCTCCCTCGACGAGGCGCACCGTGTTTTCCGCTTGCGGGAACATGATGATGGCTTGCCTTGCAAGGTTCTCGGATCCGGCCACGGTCAATGTGGCCTTGCCGTGCATGTATCCGAGTAGATCGATCTCCAGATCGCCCGACAGTTCTGCCTGGCTCTGCTCATCCCTGACGGACGCCCACACGAGCTTGACCGGAATCCGTTCATCGCCGTTCACCAAGGACATGAGGTCAGCCCCTTGCATGAGCTGCATCCCATTCGGCAGCTGAACATGGAACCTGACGTCGATGACAGACGGCTGGACGCCATTCTGGCGTGCCAACAGTCGATCAAGCGAGACGAAGGCTTCAAGCGTTTCCGAACCTCCGGGAAGTGGCCGCGTATGAATTTCCGCCTTGTCCGCGGTAACAGCGATATCGTCAGCGGCATACGGGCCGATCGCAGGATCCTCTACCGAAAGGTCGAACTGCTTGAGCCGGTCAGTCCCGAAGATCAGGCTGGACCGGGCAGTCTGCCATTTCGCAAGAAGGTTCATGCCGTTCGCATGGTCAGTCACGGTCAGCGGTGCGGCGAATTCGGCAATCAGGTGCCACGGCTTGTAAACGAGCGAAACCGTTCTCAGCCCCGCGACCTCAACAGTGGCGGCGGGCTGAACGGAAAGGGCAGGCTCGGTGCAGGAGACTTCAAACCGGAACGGAAAGCCGGCAACGGACAAATCCGGGCACGAAATCACTTGCCCCGGTCCGATCGGTTTGGCAACAGCGGTAGCGATCTGTTCCTTGAGGGCGGTGCTCAGGTAGAACCAGGCCGCGCACCAGGCAAAGATAACGAAAATCACAGCTCCACCAAGAAGCCCGTAACGCAGCTTCAGGTTCCGCTTCGGTCCGGCGTCCAAACAGTTTCTCCCTTGTCAGCGACCTGTTTCGGGTCCGTACCATGTTCCGTATCGGATTGCATCGCGACGGCGGCGTTGCTATGCGAGCGGCGAAACTTCCGCGGTTGAGGAATGATATGAGCGATTTCTGGGTATTTGGCTACGGTTCATTGATGTGGAACCCGGGCTTCGTCCATGAGACCTCGGAACAGGCGCTTCTGCGCGGCGCCCATCGCTCTCTGTGCGTCTATTCCTGGGTTCACAGGGGGACGAGGGAAAGGCCCGGCCTCGTCTTTGGTCTGGACCGCGGCGGGTCCTGCCGCGGAATGGCCTATCGGGTGCGCGCGTCGAACCGCGACGACACAATCGGGTACCTGCGGGCACGCGAGCAGGTCACGATGGTCTATGTCGAGGCCTGGCGGAAAATCACGCTGGCTTCCGGGCAACAGGTCGAAGCGCTGACGTACATGGTGGATCGGACCCATCCGCAATATGCAGGCGCCCTGCCATTGGAGGACCAGTTGGGCATCGTCACGGGTGCCGTCGGTCAGTCAGGCCGCAATCCGGAATACGTGCTCAACACCGCAGCTCACTTCGCCGAAATCGGCATCCGCGATCACGGTGTAAGCTGGCTTGCAGCAAGGTTGGCCGAACTGTCCCGGCCCTAGGCGTCCGTGGCAGGAACCGGTGGAAGTTTGGCCAGAACCGGCGAGAGCGGTTTCTGCTTTCGGGCCTCTTCACAAAGACGAACGGACGCAGTCTCGATATCATCGACCATCCGGCGGTAAAACGCGTCGGTCGCCATACCCGGCGGGATCGGCGGCAGGATCTCGACGATCACCTTGCCCGGATAGACCATCCAGGATGCCCGCGGCCAGAAGACGCCAGCATTGAGCGCAACAGGCAGAACGGGACACTCGAGATCGCGGTAAAGATGGGCGACCCCGAACTTGTACTTGGGCTCTCCGCCGACTGGCCTGCGCGTTCCTTCAGGAAAAATCAGAATTTGTCGGCCCGCAGAGATCGCTTCGTCCGCGGACACCTTGAGCGCTGCAAGTGCCGCAGACCTTTGTCCACGGTTGATCGGAATCTGATCGAACTTGGCCGTATACCAGCCGAAGATCGGAATCCAGCGCAACTCCCGCTTCAAGATAAAGGTAGGGTCTGGAAATTCGCGGATCAGCGCGAACGTTTCCCAAGCCGATTGATGCTTTGACGCGACGATGTATCCGCCTTCGGGAATGTTCTCCCGTCCCCGGACTTCGACATCCAGCCCGACCACGACCCGCAACAGGGCGATATTGAAATGGGACCAGAAATGGACCACCCACCAACCCATCTTGCGCGGCAGGATGAGCACCGGCGAAAACAGGACCATCATCAAGAAGGTCGAGACATAAAAGAGGATCTGGAAGATCGAAGAGCGCAAGAAGAGCATGAGACCTGGCAGCTGCAGCTTTGTAGTTATCTGCCCATGTAGCGGTTCACGTGTTTGAAAACATACCCGAGCCGCGAGAGACAACAATCCTGAGACGAGCGAGGGTATACTTCACATATTCCCTCAAGAGAAGCCGGATTGTCTTGGGGCTTCGATACCATGATCGCAGATCGAGCCGCGGCTGATAGACAGGATAGGGAACGAGTTCCACATTCGGCAGTACCTCGGCAAGCTCAAGACTTGCACGCGGAAGATGGTATGCGCTCGTGACCACCAGAAGGGAACGGAAACCATGTTCCTGCACCCAGCTCGCGGTCTCCAGAGCATTGCCGGTCGTGTTGAGCGCAACCCGGTCCAGATCCACGCAGCATTCGAACAGAGGGAGATCTCCCGATGTCATCGTCGCGATTTGCTGCTGTGTCGTACCCGGATGAACACCAGAAATCAGGAGCCGGCTTGCCCGCCCCTCGACGAGGAGCGCGACAGCACGTTCAACGCGCTCGGTGCCGCCGGTGAGAACAACGATTGCATCTGCACGTGGATCATCCGGCGCGGAACTCGCTCCTACGGTTCCGGCGAAATTCAGAAAGGATACCGATAGACCGACGAAGCCCAGTGCAAAGATCATCAGCAAGGAACGATGACGCCACCGCCCGTGTCCCCGTTTAGGGACAGCGGCTAACGGACCATCGCAGACGGGTCCGGCATGTTCGTTTTCACCAGACGCGGTTCTCACCTCGGCCGGCTCCTTTCCATGGTCTTCAACGTCTTTCAGTATCACAAGAGAATCGGTTTTTTTCGGGACAGCACGTTGAGCTGCGTCAATCCACACGTTTCAGATGCGCTTTCACGGCCAATCCTGACGTCAAAGCGGTCAGGACAGCAACCAGAAAAACAACCGCGACCACGCCCAGATATCCGGGAAGGCTTACTGAAACGCTGCCGAAAAGGGCTGACAGCTGGTCTGATCCGGCATTCCCGACGCTTTGTCGCGTCATGACATCAAGAAGCAGAAACGCCCCGGATGCAATGACGCCTCCCGATATCCCGCCCTTCAGTCCGAGAACGAGGAAATGGCGCTGGAATTCGCGGGCAATGAAACTGTCTTCGGCACCTACGAAATGAAGCACGGATACGACGTCCTTGTTGCCTGCCATCGCAGCCTGGGTCGCGAAGACCACGCTCAAGACCATGGACCCGAACACGAGGCCCATGATTGCAAATCCCCCAAGCACGACAGCACCCGCCATCGCTGAAAGTCGCGACGTCCAGACCGAATGGTCATCCAGGCTGGCTCCCGTCACCTCCTGCTGCAAGGCCGATTTCAGCTGACTAAGATCGAGAAGGTCCGGGTCAGCGACTGTGATCTGGATCAGCCGTGGAACAGGCAGGCTTTCCAGCTCCAGACCTTCGCCAAGCCAGGGCTGCAGCAGGCTACGTGTCTCGTCGTCCGAGAGCGCCCGAACGCTTCCGATGCCGGGAAACTCCTGGGTCAGAGCAACAGCCTTGTCGATCTCGCGCAGCATGTCGAAACCATCTACCGGACGGATCTGGATGGTCACTTCCCGCACAAGATCGTTCTGCCAGTCGTTGGCCGCATCCCAGACGATCGAAACCCCGCCGATCGTAAGACACGCGAGGAAACTCATGATCGCAACCACTAGCGTCAGCGCTCGGCCTGCAACCGATTGCGGCGGAACAATCGGCCCCGTCGGCCTTAGTTTCGCGTCACCCTCCACCTTCGCCGGTTTCTTGCGCGAACCTATTCGTACCGGCAGCTTCGGCTTCGAGGGTTTGCGCACAGCCCGGACCTTGGGCGCCGAACTCGTAGGCTGACCACGTGTCTTGCTCTTGTTCTGGTCTTTTTCCATTGGCCGCCTCAGTCGAATATCTCGAGCCGCCCATCAGCCAGAACCATCTGGCGGGCCTCTACCTGCTCGAGCAAGGCAAGGTCGTGAGTGGCGATGATAACGGAGGTTCCGAGCTTGTTGAGTTCTATGAACAGCCGCAGGAGGCGCCGCGCAAGCGGCGGATCGACGTTGCCGGTCGGCTCATCGGCAAGCAGGACCTCCGGGCGGGTGATCAGCGCCCGTGCAATGGCCGCACGCTGCTTTTCTCCACCCGACAGAACAGGCGGCAGGACATGCATCCGATCACCCAGCCCAACCCATTTGAGCAACTCCACCACGTCAGACCGGTATTCGCTTTCCTCCTTGCCGCCCACACGAAGCGGCAGGGCCACGTTTTCATATGTGGTCAGGTGGTCGAGCAAGCGAAAGTCCTGGAATACGACGCCAATTTTCCGGCGCAATTCCGGCAGTTCCGACTTGCTGATCATCGACAAGTCTCGGTCGAAGACGCGGATCAAGCCGCGGGTCGGACGCAAAGACATGAACAACAGCCTTATGAGGCTGGTCTTGCCCGCTCCAGAGGGACCCGTGAGGAATTGAAAGGACTGGGGTTCGATGCGAAACGTCAGGTCGCGCAGGATTTCCGGACCCATGCCGTATCTCAAGCCGACGTTTTCGAAGCGGATCACCTGTGTCCTCCCTGGAAAGGCCGCACGCTAACCCTTGCTCGTTAACGCTTCATTAAACATATAAATGTCCTGTAGACATTAAAGGGGATGGCGGCTTGCGGCTGCTCGCCTAACTTGAACTCCATGCCGGATCCGACCATTCGGCCGGAGCTTGACGGCCGTCATACCACATAGAGGCGAAGGGTCTTCGTGGATGAAGATCAAATGTCCGGACTGCAGCACTTCCTACGACATTAAACCGGCCATACTGGGCACGGAAGGGCGGAGCGTGAAATGCGCCCGCTGTGGAAATCGCTGGTTTGTTGCTCCGAAACAGGAACCCGACGAAGTTCCGATTGAAGAGCCCGTCGACGATGAAGACGAGGCCAACTGGGCCGCTGACGAAGCCGACGAAGAAGGCCAGGCAGGAAACGCAACTGCCGAGGGCGTGGACGACGAGGACGAAGGCGACGACGAGCCCACTCCCGCGCCAAAGGCCGCGACTGCGAAGCAGCCGGCAAAACCGGACAGCCGCGCGGCGAAACCTGACGATAACGAGGACGAAGAAGGCGATCCGACCATCGACATCGAGACGATGGCCAATCGCCCGAAAATCAAGGTCAATCCGAACAAGTTCAAGCGCAATCGCATCGGTGCGATCATCAACTGGCTTGCCCGGCGGAACTATCGGCGCGTTGCCGGAGTTGCACTCTTTGCAGGGTCGATTGCCATCTGCGCTTCGGTAGTGCTCCTGCGCGACGGCATCGTGAAGAACGCCCCTGATCTGGCCAGTCTTTTCGAAGCAGTCGGCCTGGAAGTAAACCTGAGAGGACTGGAATTTCGCGACCTGAGAACGTTCCGCGAAATCGAGGAAGGAAAACCGGTGCTTGTGGTCGAGGGCTCAATCCGCAATATACAGCCTGAAAACACGCCGGTTCCCGCGGTGCGGCTGTCCCTCAGGGGCGGCGACCTTCAGGAGATCTATGCCTGGACCGTGGAGCCACGAACGAAATTGCTGAAGGGTCTGGATGAAACCCGTTTCCGGACCATTCTTACGGATCCGCCAACTGAAGCGGCAGACATTCAAGTCCGCTTCGTAGACCGCGGCCAACGTCAGGTAGTACTCGAATAACATGACCGTCCAAATCAACACGCTCTTCGATGAGAATGCCATTTCCTCAAGGATCGCCGATCTTGCGCACTCGATCGCCGAGACCAAGCCGGAGAAGCTGCTGGTCGTGGCTGTTCTGAAGGGAAGCTTCATCTTTGCGGCAGATCTTGTGCGCGCCATGCACCGCGCCGGCCTGCAGCCGGAAATGGAGTTCATGCATCTTTCAAGCTATGGCGCCGGGACGGTCGGGTCGGAAAATATCCGTATTTTGCGCGATGTAGAGAGCGATGTTAACGGCCGGGATATCCTTTTGGTCGATGATATCCTGGAATCCGGACGAACCTTGCACTTCGCCAAGGAGCGTCTGACAAAACGCGGCGCGAAATCGGTTCAGATTGTAGCACTGCTCGACAAGCCGGAACGCCGCAAAGCTGCCATTTCTGCTGATTATGTTGGCTTTGCATGTCCCGACAAATTCGTTGTCGGCTATGGCATGGACATGGGGCATGCCTGGCGGCAGCTTCCGTTTATCGGCTACGTCGTACCGGGGGAGGAGACCGGAGCGGCGGGAGAGAACGAAGGAGACTAAGCATGGCTCGCATTCTTCTGACGGAAGATGACGAGGCGGTCCGCAGCTTCGTGCAGCGTGCTCTGGAACTCGACGGTCACAAGGTTACGCCTGCAGAGGATGGCGCCGAGGCGGTCGAGATCCTGACACGGGAGAAGGGTGCGTTCGATCTGTTGCTGTCCGACATCAAGATGCCGGTGATGGACGGGATTGCCCTCGCACTACATTCCGCACGCGATTACCCGGCCCTTCCTATCCTGCTCATGACGGGCTTTGCCGATCAGCGTGAAAGAGCCAATGGACTGGAAGCTCTGGTCCATGACGTCATAACCAAGCCTTTCTCGCTTGCGGATATCCGCCGCGCGGTTCGCAACGCCATTGCGGGCGTCGTTCCGGAAGACTTTCGCCGCTACGCAAGCTGAACCGCCAGACTGGAAGACAGATGAACAAAGCCCCGGATGATCCGGGGCTTTTTTGCATGCTTGCGAGGCTGCCGACACCTTAGTACCGCTTCAGCAAACGCTCCAGGTAATCAAGTTCGAGTTTTGGCCGCGAGGGATCAGAGAATCGGCGGCGCAGTTCCTCCAGGATCCGTCGTGCGCGCTGCACGTCAATCTCGTCGGGCACCTTCACCCGGTTGCCAAAATCCGGACCTTCAGTGCGGCGTGGCCTGCCAAGCGGATCTTCATCGAGCGGCGAGTTTCCCTGGGCCATGCCGGGTCCCTCTCCCTGACCCATCATCTGCTCCGCCATGCCCTGCGCGCCGCGGCGCAACGCGTCCAGCGCATTGCCTTGTTGACCGACCGCCTCCTGGCCCTGTCCATCACCAAGCGACTGCTGGGCCTGGCCCATGGCTTCGCCCGCCTCTCCCAACTCGCCATTCTGCCCGCGGTCATTCTGGCCAAGCTGGTCCATGAGCTGCTGCAGCTGCTGTGCAAGATCACCCTGGCCCTGCTGCAGTTGTTTCAGCATCTCGGCCAATTGCTCCGGGGTCATAGGCTGTTGACCACCTTGCCCGCGCTGGCCTGATTGACCCTGCTGTTGTTGCTGCTGCTGACGCTGTTGCTGCTGGTTGAACTGATGGGTCTGGTCCATGAGCTGTTGCTGACGTTGGATCATTTCGCTGAGCTTGTTCAGCATCTCCATCATCTCGCTGGTCATGCCCTCCGGTGACATCTGAGGTCTGCCTGCCTGAAGGTTCTCCAGCATCTGCTGCATCTGGGCCAGGAGTTCGCGCGCCGCATCCCGCGAGCCCATGCGCGCCAGTTCCTCGATACGATTCAGCATCTCGTTGAGATCTTGCGAATTCAGGGATTGCTGCTGCTGCGAGTTGAACGGCTGCATCGCCTGCGGATTGCGGCGCATCTGGTCGGCCAGTGCCTGCATGTATTCGTTCAGGGCCTGGCGCAACTGCTCCGTCAGCTTTGCGATCTCTTCTTCGCTCGCTCCGTTTTCAAGCGCCTTCCGAAGCGCCTCCTGCGCATCGCGCAACGCGCGCTCTGCAAGTGAAAGGTCGCCATCCTCAATGGTCAGGGCAAGATCCCAAAGCAAGGGCAGGAGCTCTCTGAGCTCGTCGTCAGTTTGCGCATTCACCAGCTGCCGGTATGCAAAACGGACCCCGAGATAGTCCTTCGTCGGAACCTCGAATTTCTCTGGCGCAAGCAGCAAGGCATCGAATGCGGTCAGCACGCGTGAGTGATTGTTCGCGTCCAGTGCCAGCTCGCGCCGCTGTTCGACCACGGCTCTGGCCAGAGGCTTGCGAAACGGTCGTTGCGGCAATGTGAAGACGTGGGGCTTCGACATCCCCTCCTGACCAGCCTGATCTCGCGCGGTCATGACCAGTTCGACTTCGGACCCGGCCCAGGGATGGGACGTGATGTCCCGGATCGTTTCTCCGGTCTTGGCCGTGGACGAGCGAGCTGGCAGGGACAACGGAAACCGGGGCGCTTCCACCAACGGACGGGGATTAGCAGACTTGGCGCCTGTTTCCGGTGTTGGCTGAATATTGGCTTCGGCTGCGATAACGCCGTAGTCGTCCTTCACGAGATAGGAAAACTTAAGCGCTCCGGACAATTGCGGCTCCGGATCGTTCGTGAGACGGATTTCAGGCACCAGATCCGGGAGCACGTCGAAGGTCCACGCCGTCACTGGCGTCTCGCCAGAATAAAGGATCACGCGCCCGGAAGATGTCAGCACGGCCTGCCGCTCGACGGGAAGCCCTGCCGCTTGCTCTGCCTCGGAGAGGTCAGCTGTTTCCTCTGCGGCGTTGATCCCACCCGTGACTTCCATACGGAAGCCATCATTTCCCTGGCTCCGGACGACGAAGATTGACCCCTGCGGCACCTTGATCGGAACCATCGGGTCCCGCATTCCGGCGCTCTCTCCGGTCAGGTAGACCGGCGGGCGGTCCGTGTAGATCGGTGGTGTCACCCAAGCGTCGAGACGGCTCGCAACAGCTTCGAGATCAACCGGGGCACGAAACGCCGAACCCAACAGACTGACCCTGTCTGAACCGCTTGAAATCAGGCCGACTGCCAGAAGCATGACGGCGAAGACACGAAGGGCGAAACGATCGAGAAGATAGGTGCGGGGGGATGGCGCACCTGCCCGCATTGATTTCAATGCATCGGCCATCCGCCGTTTGTGCAGCCGCCAAAGCGCTGCCGTCGCCGGATCGTGTTCGCCCATGGCCAGGTCATCCCCGACCGCAGTCATGGGGCGATGGGCAGACGCTGAATTTCTTTCTATTCGCTGGACCGCTTCGTCGCGGGCAGGCCATCTGATGGCGGGAAGTGCTCGCGCAGACCAAAGGGCGGCGGAGGCGAAGGCAGCCACCCCAACAACACGTAGCCAGAACGGCAGAACAATCCAGCCGCCGACCAGCGAGAAACCGACAAACAGGGAGATGACGACGAAAAGGGGAAATGCCGCCCGGATAACGCGCTCAACGAACAAGGCGGCCCGGCTACGAGCCACAAGCGTGTTCAGTCGACGCTCTGCTTGCTGCAGAAACGTGCGTCGTTCCTCCGGAGTCTCATGGTCCCCGGTGCTCCCGGGTGTGCCGTGACGGTCCAAGGGTGCGCCTCCAATCGTGCCTCACCCCTCATAAGGTGAGGCATCAGACCGGATACGGCAAGTTGTCGAAACAACCAAAGGACAGAATTTGGCTCAAGAAGAAGTGAACCAGTCGGGTACCTTGTCGAGGCCGAGAAGCTCTTCATAGGTCTGCCGTTCGCGGATGACGGCGAATTCGCCATCCTTTACCAGCACTTCCGGAATAAGCAGGCGCGAATTGTACGTACTCGACTGCGTCGCTCCATAGGCACCGGCCGAGTAGACGGCAAGCATCTCACCTGCGTGTACTTCCGGCAGATCCCGGTTCTGACCCAGGTAGTCGCCCGTTTCACAGACGGGGCCAACCACGTCAGCCTTGATTCGCGGGGCATTCACATCCGGTTCGTTGACAGGACCGATCTCGTGGAACGCTTCATAGAGTGTCGGACGGATCAGGTCGTTCATCGCCGCATCGACGATGACGAAGTTCTTTGCCTGCCCATGCTTCACATAGACAACCTTGGTGACCAGAATCCCTGCGTTGCCGGCGATAAGACGGCCCGGCTCGAAGATCACTTGGCAATCGAGCCTGGAGACATGCTTCTTGACCACCTCGGCATAAGCGTCTGGATGGGGCGGCGGATCGTTGTCGACGACATAGGGAATACCGAGTCCGCCGCCAAGGTCGACATGCTCGATGCCGTGACCGTCTGAACGCAGGTCTCTCACCAAGTCGCCAAGTCGCGAGAACGCGGAATCGAAGGGCTCAAGATCCGTGATCTGCGACCCGATATGAAGGTCAATCCCGGTCACCTTGATGTTAGGAAGGCTCGCTGCTTCGGCATAGGCCTTGCGCGCGTCCTGCCATGCGATGCCGAACTTGTTTTCCGCCTTGCCGGTAGAAATTTTCGAGTGGGTCTTGGCGTCGACATCCGGATTGATGCGCAGCGATACCCGGGCCGTCTTGCCGACTTCCCCGGCAACCCGGGACAGCTGGGCAAGTTCGGGAAGCGATTCTACGTTGAAGCAGAGAATTTCCTCGCCCAGGGCATAGGCCTGCTCACCTTCGGTCTTGCCGACACCCGAGAAGAGAATCCGGCTGCCCGGAACACCTGCGGCGCGTGCACGGCGCAGTTCACCCTCGGACACCACATCCATTCCGGCGCCAAGGTCGGCAAGGGTTTTGAGCACTGCTACATTCGAGTTCGCCTTGACCGCAAAGGCAACGAGCGAGTCCACACCCTCGAAGGCACTCTTGAAGACCTGATAGTGCCTCACGAGCGTCGCGGAAGAATAGCAGTAGAAGGGCGTACCGACTTCTGCGGCGATCTTCTCGATCGGCACATCCTCGGCGAAAAGCTTGCCGCCGCGAAACTCAAAATGATGCACGATAGTCCTCGATAACTCAGCCCGTCAGATCAGGGCGTCCAGGATAAAGCCGGATTTTTGCGGTGTCGGCTCCGGGGAGGCGGCAACGGCAGGATCGAGCGAAGGCGATGCAGCACGAGGAGCTTCGAGACTGCCCCGGCGCCCGCAGCCCGACAGGGCCACCGCGAGGCATAGTCCGACAGCCCCGATGAGTGCCGCTTTGGAGTTCATAGCCTTGAAGTCAATTGCCATGGGCCGCGCATCCGTTCCAACATGTTCGACAGTCTCTCCTCGCATGACCGATGCCTGACGGCAAGCCCGCCAGAGCATCTTTTGGACGACTACGGATTTGTGTCGATCACGCGAGGATCAAGGTCCTCAGCCCTTTGCCAGTTCTTTCTGCCAGCGGCGCGCCTGCTTGCGGACATTCACGGGCGAGGTGCCGCCATAGCTGGTCCGCGAACGAACCGACTTATCGACTGAAAGAACCGAGTAGATTTCCTTGGTGATCTTGGGCTCGACAGCCTGCATCTCCTCGAGGGAAACCTTGTGCAACTCAATGCCCTTCTCCACGGCCAGACCGACGATCTTGCCGGTCACATGGTGGGCATCGCGGAACGGCAGGCCAAGAACACGAACCAGCCAATCGGCAAGGTCCGTCGCCGTCGAATAGCCCGATCCGGCAGCCTTCTTCATCACCTTGGTGACCGGCTCCAGATCCTTGACCATGCCGGTCATTGCGGCCAGGGCAAGCGAGATGCTGGCCAGACCGTCGAAGGCCTGTTCCTTGTCTTCCTGCATGTCCTTTGAATAGGCCAGCGGAAGCCCCTTCATCATGGTCAGAAGCGCCTGTAGCGAGCCATAGATGCGGCCGGTCTTGGCGCGCACCAGTTCCGCCGCATCCGGATTCTTCTTCTGCGGCATGATGGACGAACCGGTCGAGAACTTGTCCGACAGCTTGATGAAACCGAACTGGGCCGAGCACCAGATCACGATTTCTTCCGCCAGGCGCGAAAGGTGCATCGAACAGATCGAGGCCGCGGAGAGCGCTTCGATGACGAAGTCACGGTCAGACACCGCATCAAGGGAGTTGGCGGTCGGACGGTCGAAGCCAAGGGCTTCTGCGGTCGCCTTGCGGTCGATCGGGAAAGACGTCCCTGCGAGCGCTGCGGAGCCGAGCGGGCTCTCGTTCATGCGCTTGCGGGCGTCCCGGACGCGGCTTCTGTCACGCGCGAACATTTCGACGTAGGCCATGAGGTGATGGCCGAACGTTACCGGTTGTGCGGACTGAAGGTGCGTGAAACCCGGCATCACGTCCCCGGCGTGGACTTCCGCCTTGTCCGCAAGGGCCTTCATCAGGTCGGTAAGCTGTTCATCGAGCGTATCGAGCGTGTCGCGAACCCAGAGCCGGAAATCCGTCGCAACCTGATCGTTTCGCGAACGAGCTGTGTGCAGACGTCCCGCAGCCGGACCGATCAACTCGGCCAGCCGCGCCTCGATGTTCATGTGAATGTCTTCGAGCGCACGGGAGAACTTGAACTCGTCGTTCTCGATCTCTGACAGGATCGTGTCTAGACCTTGAGCGATCTGGGCGGCATCGTCCGCCGTAACGATTCCTTGAGCCGCAAGCATGGCCACATGGGCTTTCGAACCCGCGATATCCTGCCTATATAGCTTGCGGTCGTAGTCGATGGAGGCGTTGATCTCCTCCATGATGGCATCCGGTCCTTCGGCGAACCGGCCGCCCCACATACGATTGCTCATGCCCTGTCCCCTGAGAGGTGCCCCTTGCGAGGTCTAGAAGAATGACGAAACCGACCGAACCCGCACACCGCCCGACCCGGCGTCTGGCCGCGTTGGGTATGGCAGGCGCATTGGCCGCTGTAGCGGCGGTATACGTGATCGTTGGCCCAAATGGCAACTCAAACAGCGGGCAAAGCTGCGCCCTCTCGCTCGATATAGCAGAGGCCATCAAGCCGCTTGCGACAGGTGAGGTTGCCGCTTTCCTGCCTGCCCAGGGTCCATTGCCCTTGTCGGAGGTCAGCTTCAATACGCCCGAGAATACACCAACAAGCCTTGCGGACTTCAAGGACCGCACCATCCTCATGAACCTTTGGGCAACTTGGTGCGCGCCGTGCCGAAAGGAAATGCCCGCTCTGGACGAACTTCAGGCCGACCTGGGCGACGAGACATTCGAGGTTGTGACTGTAAATCTGGACAGGGGCGGCAGCGAAAAACCGAAAGCCTTCCTGGACGAGATCGGTGTGTCTCATCTCAGGTTCTTCCATGATTCATCGAACAAGATGATGACCGACCTCAGGGCAAAAGGCCGTGCAACGGGACTTCCGACAACGATACTCGTCGGACCGGACGGCTGCGAAGTCGGCACGATGTATGGTCCGGCCGAATGGGCGTCGGGCGACGCAAAGGCACTGATCAATGCTGCGCTTGGAGCACAGAAAGCCCCCGGCACGTGAGCCGAGGGCATTTTCTGGTCCGCAGATCATTCAGGCGGTGATGTCTACCGCATTTCCCAGACCCGGAATCTGACGAGCCTCACGACGGGTCTGCTGCGTAGTTTCCTGAGCCTCTTCCAGACGGTCGGCAACCTGACGGTCCTGCTCGTTGGCCTGTCGAATTGCACTGCTTGCGAACTCCGCCCTGTTTGCGTTCACGCTGTAGGCGGCGGATGATTCACCCGAAATGCTGGGCATTCACGTACTCCTGTTTGTCCGTTGAGCGGCGACCTGCCTAGACGCTTATATCTACCCGCTGACCAAGCCCCGCCAGCTGGACCCGGGTGTCACTCCGGTTCTCGACCTGGTCGGCCTGACGAGCGAGCCGGTCAGCGCGTTCTCCGCTCCGTTCGGACTGCTGCTCTATTGCTTTCGCAACGACCTCTTCCTGACGGGCATTTTGCCGCTGAAGCGTATCAGCGGCGCTTGCCTGTCCTTTCCCGAAGCCGGTTTCAACCGAAACCAGCCTCGGAGGGCTGCCATAGCCAATTCCTTCTGGCATGAAGCTCTCCCTCTGCTGGGTAAGATTGCGCAGAGGAAACTATGACTCAAAAAGTGGCCGCAAAGATCTCAATAAAGACAGCGAATAAAAACGGGCTTCACATGCTTTGAATGATGAGATTCAATATTGACTAAAGTTTTATCCATAAATTCATAGGCGTATGATTTTACTTGCAATAATGCCTTATGGGCATCTGCATTAAATTATTAACCACAAACGGGATTTCAGTCAGGCAGCAACGTCTATTGACTGTCCAAGGCCCGGAGCAGGAGCTGCCTGAGCCGCTTCCAGGCTCTGCGCTCCGGCTTCCAGCAACGCGACGACGCTGGCTTCCTGCGCAGCGGCCATCTTCATGATCTCGGTCTGAATCGCCGCCCCGGTCTGTGCCTGGGTCGTTGCAACATATGCGCTGGCGAGTGCGATCGAATCCATGAAACCTCCTAGAGATTTCGCAAGCGTAGTTAAGATCCGTTAAGACTGCCTTAACAGATCCTTTCCGGAACCGCTAAACTTCGGCCAATCGGAGGGACTTGCGCCGGACCTTTCCCGAAGGCGTTCGCGGCAGCGTGTCCAGGAACCTGTAGGCCTTGGGCCTTTTGTACTCCGCCAGATTTTCTGCGGCCCACTGCGCCAGCTCGGTCTCGTCGCGGAAATTCGGATCGACCGGAACCACAAACGCCGTGATCAGGCTTACGCCGGCCCGCATTTCGACGGCTGTCACCGCGACCTCTGAAACGGCCCGATGAGCGCCGACTACCCGCTCGACCTCTTCAGGCGCCACCCGGTAGCCGAAGGCGTTCATCAAGTCATCGGCCCGGCCTTCGTACCAGAAGTAGCCGTCCTCATCCTGTCGGGCACGGTCGCCAGTCAGAAACCAACCGGTACGAAACACCGCTTCCGTCTCTTCCGGCCGGTTCCAGTAGCCGATCATCAGACCCGGCTCGCTGCAGTGAACCGCGAGCAACCCGGCCTCGCCGACTGCCGCGAACTCCTCACCCGCTCCGGCCTCGGTGAGAATGGCAACCTTTCGACCGGCCTGAGGCTTGCCCGGCGAACCGGGTCGCGTTGGAACATCCGGGCCACTCGAGATGTAGGTAGAGATCTCGCTCATACCGAGCGCCTCATAGAGCGGCCGGCCGGTCCTTTCCGTCCAGGTCCTGTGCAGGTCCGCCGGCAAGGCCTCTCCGGCAGTCAAGCCATGCCGCAATTCGGGAAAGGACGAGGCACTCACATCGGAATATTTCAGGATGCGCCGGTACAGGCTCGGAACGGCGGCAAACAACGTCGCCCCGCTCTTGTCGAGAAGCTCAGGCCAGACTTCGGCGTCCCGCGGACCATCATAGACGATACTGGTTGCGCCATTGGCCCAAGGGTCCATCAGACCGACACCGAGCGTGTAGGTCCAGTTGAATGCCCCGGCGTGAAGCAAACGATCGTCAGAGGAAATACCGTACCAGCCCTGATACATGGGGTAGCGGCCGGAAGCGGCTCGCTGGGCGTGGAGGACACCCTTCGGTGTTCCGCTGGTACCGGAGGTATAAATGAGAAACGCCGGGTCGTCCGCCTCGGTGACGGCGTAGTCGCCGCGCGGACCGGATTTCATCGCAGCTATACGGTCCGGCCCAAGCGACAGTAAATCGCCCTCGGGCAGCACCGTCTTGGCGTCATGAATAACAGCGGTCGCGCCGCTATCGACAAGAATGGCCCCTGCTTCAGACGCGGTCAGCATTTCGGAGGTGGGTATCGGAACGAAGCCGCCGGCAATCGCTCCGAAGTAAAGCAACGGGAAATCGCTTGAATGGCCCAGTCGCAGCAGAACGCGATCGAAACGTCTCAGGCCAGCAGCCTGAAGACCGGCGGCGATCCGAAGAACCGCATCCTCGATTTCGCCGAACGTCCAGCGCTCAAGCAGCGCTCCGCCGGCACCGACCACCTCCAGCGCCACGGCAGACGGATCAGCCCCGGCGTTGGTCAGGCAATAACGTGCGAGATTCATGAAATCCGGATTAGCGGGTCGGAACCGGAACGTCGCCGCGATAGTCGTAGAAACCGCGCTGGGTCTTGCGGCCGAGCCAACCTGCTTCCACGTATTTCACCAGCAACGGGCACGGACGGTACTTGGTGTCGGCAAGGCCTTCGTAAAGCACCTGCATGATCGACAGGCAGGTATCCAGCCCGATGAAGTCGGCGAGCTGCAGCGGGCCCATCGGATGGTTCGCACCAAGGCGCATCGCCGTATCGATGGATTCGACGGAACCAACGCCTTCATAGAGCGTGTAGATCGCCTCATTGATCATCGGAAGAAGGATACGATTGACCATGAAGGCCGGGAAATCTTCCGCTACCGCAATCGTCTTTCCAACCTTGGCAACAAAGCCCTTTGCGGCTTCAAAGGTCTCGTCTTCCGTTGCGATACCGCGCACCAGTTCGACCAGTTCCATGATCGGAACCGGGTTCATGAAGTGGATGCCGATGAAACGCTCCGGACGGTCGGTGGACGCTGCGAGACGCGTGATCGAGATCGACGACGTGTTCGTCGCGAGCATGGCTTCCGGCTTCAGGATCGGACACAGTTGCGAGAAGATCTTGCGCTTGACCTGCTCGTTCTCGACGGCGGATTCGATAACGAGATCTGCGTCGCTCAATAGATCCAGGTCTTCTGCCGGGGAGATCCGGTCAAGGGCGGCACTGCGGACGTCTTCAGAGATCTGACCTTTCTGGACCTGCCGTGCCATGTTGCCGTTGATGTTGGCCAACCCGGATTCGATGCGGTCCATCGAAATATCGCTCAGCGCCACGTCGTAGCCCGCAAGTGCGCAGACATGCGCGATCCCGCTGCCCATCTGGCCCGCGCCAATTACGCCGATTTTTTTGATTTCGACCACCATCGTCCATTCCGATCCTTGAATAACGGTCACACTAACCGCCTGCCGGGCTATTTTTGGCAAGTCTGGCGCGAGACGGCAAGAACCTCGGGGCGGAAATTGCATTTCCGCCCCGAGGAAGCATCATTTATTGCCCGAAGGCTTATTCGACAGCTGCCTTCAGCTCCGGCAGAACGTCAAAGAGATCAGCAACAAGACCGTAGTCCGCGACCTGGAAAATCGGCGCTTCCTCGTCCTTGTTGATCGCAACGATCACCTTGGAGTCCTTCATGCCGGCCAGGTGCTGGATGGCACCGGAAATACCGCAGGCAATGTAGAGATCCGGGGCAACCACCTTGCCGGTCTGGCCGACCTGCCAGTCGTTCGGGGCGTAGCCAGCGTCGACAGCAGCGCGTGATGCACCAACGGCGGCACCAAGCGCATCGGCGACCGGCATGATGACTTCCTGGAACTTCTCTTCCGAACCGAGAGCACGGCCGCCCGAGATGATGATCTTGGCGGAGGTCAGTTCCGGCCGGTCCGACTTGGAAAGTTCCTCACCCGCGAACTCGGACAAGCCGGAAGCAGCGGGAGCTGCAGCGTCTTCGATGGCGGCCGATCCGGCGGCTTCAGCAGCTGCGAAGGTCGACGTGCGAACCGTGATGACCTTCTTCGCATCGGAAGACTTGACGGTCTGGATGGCATTGCCGGCGTAGATCGGGCGCTCGAAGGTCTCGGCGTCGATGACAGCGGTAACGTCCGAGATCTGCATGACATCGAGCAGCGCTGCAACACGCGGCAGGATGTTCTTGCCGTTGGCCGTTGCGGGAGCCAGGATCGCGTCGTAGCCACCGGCCAGATCGAGGATCAGCGCGGCCATTGGTTCGGCAAGCTGATGAGCAAGATCGTCGTTGTCGGCGACAAGAACCTTGGAAACGCCGGAAAGCTTGGCAGCTGAGTCGGCTACGGCCTTGACGTCCTTGCCGGCGACCAGCACGTGAACATCAGAGCCCATTGCTACGGCTGCGGTGAGGGCCTTGGCAGTGGCATCGTTCAGAGCGCCGCCAGCGTGTTCGGCCACAAGAAGTGTCGTCATTGGTGTTTATCCTCCTGTGACGGGTCCTTAGAGGACGCCGGCTTCGTTCTTCAGTTTGTCGACCAGTTCGGCCACGGAACCAACCTTGACGCCAGCCTGGCGAGCTGCCGGTTCGGCGGTCTTCAGAACCGTCAGGCGCGGCGCGGTGTCGACGCCGAAGTCGGCCGGGGCCTTTTCGTCGATCGGCTTCTTCTTCGCCTTCATGATGTTCGGCAGGGACGCATAGCGCGGCTCGTTGAGGCGCAGGTCCGTGGTCACGATCGCCGGCAGCTTCAGCTTTACGGTCTGCAGACCGCCATCGACTTCGCGGGTCACGTCCACGGTGCCTTCACCGAGGTCGACCTTGGAAGCGAACGTACCCTGCGCCCAGCCGAGCAGGGCGGCGAGCATCTGGCCCGTCTGGTTGCAGTCGTCGTCAATCGCCTGCTTGCCGAGGATCACAAGACCCGGCTCTTCAGCTTCGACGATGCCTTTAAGAATCTTTGCGACAGCGAGCGGTTCGGTGGTGTCGTCAGTCTTGACGAGGATGCCGCGGTCGGCGCCCATGGCCAGGCCCGTGCGCAGGGTCTCGGTCGCCTGCTGGGGACCAACGGAAACGACGATCACTTCGGTTGCCTTGCCTGCTTCCTTGAGTCGCAGGGCTTCTTCAACGGCAATCTCGTCAAACGGGTTCATCGACATCTTGACGTTCGCCAGGTCGACTCCGGACCCGTCCGGCTTCACGCGCACTTTGACATTGTAGTCGATTACCCGCTTCACGGGCACAAGGATCTTCATAAGGTTCAACCTCCGCTAGGGCGGCATTTTATGCCGCGCCGCAATATCAGGCTTTGCCGACAAAACAGCCAAGTGGCGTAAATGGCGGTTTTCAGCCAATTCCTGCGCATGCCGCGGGACGGTAAAGATCCGGCTTGCCGCTGTCAACGATGGCGCAAGGGAACTTGGCAGAATTGCTAAAGGGACGGAATGAGATCCTGACCTGACGGAATTAAGAGGCCTGTTTCGTCAAAGCCCGCGGTCAAACAGGGGGACCCCGCGACGCCGCAAAGGGATGATCAAAAGTGCGCCGGCGATCAGCCCGCCGATATGCGCGGACCACGCCACATTTCCCGTCTGGGACAGGAGCGCATTCGCCACCTGGTAGACCACCCAGGCGCCAAGCACCCATTGCGCCGACAACCGCAGCGGCAGACGCCCCAAGGCCAGGATCCAGATCTTCACCTTCGGATGCAGCATCAGATAAGCGGCAACAATGCCGGCAACGGCTCCTGACGCCCCGACCAAAGGAACATCGGATCCGAAATTGGCCAGCGAATAGGCAAGTCCCCCCGCCGCCGCGCAGGCGAGATAGAAAATCACGAACCGCACATGCCCCATCGCATCTTCGACGTTGTCGCCGAAGACCCATAGGAAAAGCATGTTGCCGGCCAGATGCATGAAGTCGCCATGGAGAAAGGCGTAGGTGACGATGGTCGCCCCCTCGGGAACCACTTGCAGTTCCGGCGTCAAATCCTTGAGGTCGAAGAAAACCGACGGAATGAGGCCGAACGAATAGGCCGATGCGTTGATGACATCACTCAGGCCTGCCTGCTGATAGACGAAGAACACGATCGCATTGGCTGCTATCAGCCCCCAGGTGACCACCGGCCGCGTGACATGTGCCAGCCCGTTATGGTCGTGAAGGGGGATGAACATAAGGCCGGCTCCGCGTTGGCAAACCGCTCACGTCAGCGGTTCTGTCCCGGCACCCATAGCACGTCGCCGTCGCCCTTGGCATTCAGATATCTGGATGCCACGAAGAAGAAGTCCGACAGACGGTTCATGTATTTGACCGCCGCGGAGGTCACCTTCTCACGCCCGGCCAGTTCGACCATCAGGCGTTCCGCGCGGCGGGAGACCGTGCGTGCCAGATGAAGATGCGCAGAGGCCGGCGTCCCGCCGGGAAGCACGAAAGAACGCAAGGGCGACAGATCCGCGTTGAAGCGATCGATAGCTTCTTCGAGCGCAGACACCTGCGCGTCGGTTATACGCAGGGGTTCGTAGCCGAGGTCTTCACCTGTATCCGGCGTGGCAAGGTCCGCCCCAAGATCGAAAAGATCGTTCTGTATGCGGCCCAGCACTGCATCGAGTTCCGCATCCGTCTCGGCGGCATGAAGGCGCACCAAGCCGACGACGGAGTTGGTCTCGTCGACAGTGCCATAGGCCTCGATCCGCAGATCGTTCTTCGGCCGGCGCTCTCCCGAGCCCAGCGCCGTCGTACCGTCGTCGCCGGTCTTTGTGTAGATCTTGTTCAGAACGACCATGATGCCCCCGTTAACGTCCCTGGCCGAAGAAGTAGAGCCCGGACATCACGAGGACAACCACCAGAAACTGAAGGCCGACACGCCAGCGCATCAGCTTTTGCGAGCGGTTTCCCGGACCGCCCCGAAACATGTTCCAAACGCCCAGCAAAAGAACGATCAGGACGGCGCCCATGCCGATCTTGACCGCCAAATCCCACATTTCAGCCATTTCCAATTCCCAATTGATGGTCCTGCCGGACCCCTGTCTCATTCCTCGGAATCCGCGGCCCTGATCAAAATTCGATCCAGTGTCCGGGTACCCAGGAACCGTTTTGCCACACCCAGCACTGACGTCGGGATCGTGACATAGTAGCGCGCCTTCGGTTTTTTCGCCTCAAGCGCGTGTATCAACGGCTTGACCACCGCTTCCGGCGGAAGCTTGAACGGTCCGGGTTCTCCATTTTCCATTCGCACCCGGCGTTTTTCATAGGTCCTACGATGGTTTGAGGTAATCAGACCTTCAGACCCGATCCAGCGATCAAAATTCAGCAGGGCATTGCTCGTGAAATTCGTGGCAATCGGGCCCGGCTCGATAAGCGAGACCTCGATGCCGCTTCCCTTGAGCTCCTGGCGCAGGGTATCCGAGTAGGCCTCAAGGGCAAATTTCGATGACGTATAGGCGCCGCGGTACTTCATCGCCACAAAGCCGAGGACAGAGGAACACTGCACGATCCTTCCGGATCCCTGCGCACGCATCACCGGCACCACCTGACGGGTCAGATCATGCCAGCCGAAGAAATTGGCCTGAAACAGCGCCTGCATGCCTTCGACCGGAATATCCTCGAGCGCACCCGGAATAGCGTAGGCGCCGTTGTTGAACAGGCCATCGAGCTTGCCATCCGTCTTCTCGAGAACCACATCAAGCGCGGACTTGATCGTATCCGGCTTTTCGTAGTCGAGCAAAAACGCCTCAAACCCCTGTTGCTTGAGCCTTTCCACGTCTTCCAACTTGCGCGCAGTGGGGAAAACACGCCAGTTCCGACCACGCATAAGGCGGGCGGCGGCGGCCCCAATGCCAGTAGAGCACCCCGTCATCAGGACTGTCCGGGGTTTTGTAAACATCAGGCTTTCATCAGACATGGGTGGTGCCGGCGGCTCCGTTAGATTGGTTCACCCGAGAGAAGCTTTGGTGAGGGACCCGCAAAACCGGCCGCTTCCTTGATGAATCTGGATTTCAGACCAGGCATGCGTTCAACGAGGCCAAGCCCGAAATCGCGTGCAGCACGCAGCACATCATTGTCGTTGGAGAACAGACGATTGAGGACATCAGTAACGACACCCATCTGGAACGCATCGAACCGGCGCCAACGCTGGTATCTCTCGAGAACGTCGAAGGCTCCGACGTCCTGACCAAGCCGCCGGGCCTCAACCAGCACTTCGGCGAGGGCGGCCACGTCCTTGAAACCCATGTTCAGGCCTTGTCCCGCAATCGGATGGATACCGTGGGCCGCATCGCCAGCGAGGGCAAAGCGCGGCTTGATGAAATCTCGCGCCAGCGTCAGTCCAAGCGGGTAGGCGTTGCGCGGGCCGTCCAGCTCCAGCTTGCCGAGATGAAGGCCAAACCGCCGCTCCAGCTCAAGCTCGAAGGTGAAATCGTCGCTCTCGACCAGACGCTTCGCGTCGGCAGTGCTTTCGGTCCACACCAGTGACGACCGATTGCCGGTCAGCGGCAGGATGGCGAACGGACCGGCAGGAAGGAAGTGCTCTTCAGCACGGCCGTCGTGAGGCCGCTCATGCTTGACCGTCGTCACGATGCCGGACTGGCCATAGTCCCAATGGTTGGTGCGGATGCCGGCAAGATCCCTGAGCTTGGAGCGCACGCCATCGGCCGCGACCAGGAGGCGCGCCTTGATCGTGCCGCCGCTTGCGAGCTCAATCGTCACGTTGTCTGCAGACGTGCGGAAAGTCGCCGCGCTGTCCGGTGCGGCGAACTCGACGCCGAGCGACTTTGATGCGTCATAAAGCGCAGGCAGCATCACACCGTTGGGAGTCATGTGAGCAAACGGTTCGCCGTCGGTCACCTCGCCGCCAAATGTCAGGAACACCGGGCGCACGACGTCCCGCAACTTGCTGTCGGTAACGATCATCTCATGGATCGGTTGCGCCTTGTCCTTGATACCTTGCCAGATGCCCAATTGATCGAGCATGCGGCTTGCGGCCGCTGCAATTGCCGAAGCGCGTGGATCCTTGTTGAGGATATGCATCGGCTTGGGGTCGATGACCACGACGCCCATGGCCGGATCAGCCTTCTTCAGCGCCAGCGCAAGACACAAGCCAACGTAGCCGCCGCCAGCGATGGCTACGTCATACATGGTGTCCTTTTCAGCCGCCTTGGCCATCTCGTTCTCCCGGGCTTTGTTCACACCCATTCCGTATGGGTAACTTGACTTAAACGTCAAGGCACGTCCAAGTCACCGTAAGGCCATTCCCGCATGGCACCATAAAGCTTGTCCTCAATAGTCCTATTTAGCAGGGATCGCGCCGATGAACACGGCCATTGACACACTTCTTGAAATTCTCGACCTGGAACCGCTGGAACACAACCTGTTCCGTGGTCGCAGCCCCCAGGTCGGCTGGCAGCGCGTCTTCGGCGGTCAGGTCATCGGCCAGGCACTTGTCGCGGCCTCCCGCACCGTAGTCGAGGACCGCAACGTTCATTCCCTGCATGGCTATTTCATGCGTCCGGGCGATCCCTCGGTCCCAATTATCTACGAAGTCGATCGCATCCGTGATGGCGGCAGCTTCACCACCCGCCGCGTGGTCGCAATCCAGCATGGCAAGGCGATTTTCTCCATGTCCGCCTCCTTCCAGGTTCAGGAAGAAGGCCTGGAACACCAGATCGACATGCCCAAGGTTCCCATGCCGGAAGAGCTTCCGAGCGAAAAGGAGCTGAAGGACAAGTTCCTGAAAGTCGCGCCGGCGCATATCAGGACCTATTGGGAGCGCGAACGCCCGATCGAATTGAGGCCGGTCGACCTGACCCACTATTTCTCCGACAAACCACTTCCGCCGACCCAATACGTATGGGTCCGTGCGAGTGGAGCCCTGCCGGACGACCAGAGAATCCATCAATGTGTCCTGGCCTACGCCTCGGACATGACGCTTCTGGACACCTCGCTGTTCCCGCATGGCAAATCGGTCTTCAGCCCGGACATTCAGGCCGCGAGCCTGGACCACGCAATGTGGTTCCACCGGCCGTTCCGCGCGGACGAATGGCTGCTCTATTCCGAGGACACCCCGACGGCCGCCGGATCGCGCGGCATGAACCGCGGAACGCTCTACACGCGCGACGGCAAGCTGATCGCTTCAACCGCGCAAGAGGGCCTCATCCGCAAGGTTGCAAAACCAGGCACCTGACCGCTTCGAACCCGGCTCGCCTCAATCCCTGAGCGGGCTGGTGAAGCCTGAGATCGCGAGAGGGTTTTCGGTCATCGCCTTGGAGTCCGGCGTGTCGGGCAAAAGCGCGCCGGAAAAGGATTCGAACAACCTTCGAACGAACCCCTCGGGCAGATCATAGGTGATGAAAACCATCCGCGTACGGCGATCGCTGTCCGGCCAGGCTTCCAGCGTCGCAGGCGGATGGAAGACGTGCTGAACGCCGTGGATCACCACCGGGCGTTCGGGGTCTTCGGCAATCTGGACAATTCCCTTAACCCGGAGCAACTTGGGACCGTGCGCCGAGCGCAACAGGTCGATGAACATCTCCAGAGCGGACGCCGGGATCGGTCGGTCGGTCGCCAGCGTGAAGGCGCGGATCTTGTCATCGTGACGATTCACATCGTGATGGTGATGGCCGTGATCATGGTGTCCGTGGGCCTCGGCTCCATGCCCATGTTCGTGGTGATGATGGCCATGACCGCCTTCATAAGCTTCCGCGTTCAACCACTTGGCAACATCGGGGATCTTGGTTGCCGGGTCATAAAGGCCGGCATCGAACAATTTCGCAGGCACGGCTTCACCGGTCGCACCGTCCAGCTGCCGCGCGCCCGGGTTCAGATCCGCGAGGCGATCCTTCAACCGTGAAAACGCCTCCTTCTGCTCATCCGACTCGACAAGATCGGTCTTGGTCAGCACCAGACGGTCTGCAACGGCAACCTGCCGGCGTGCCTCCCCGTGGGTATTGACTGTTTCAAGTCCGTTGATGGCGTCCACGAGGGTAACAACACTCTCAAGGCGATAGCGCATCACAAGATACGGGTGGAGCATGATCGTATGCAGGATCGGAGCAGGGTCGGCGAGACCGGTGGTTTCGATGACCACTCTCGCAAGACGATCCATCCGGCCGTTGTCGATGCGGCGGAGCAGGTCTTCCAGCGTGTTGACCAGATCGCCGCGGATCGTGCAGCACAGGCAGCCGGAGGAAAGCTCAAGAATGCCGTCACTCGCCTGATCGACCAGCAGGTGATCGAGGCCGATTTCACCAAACTCGTTGATGATGACAGCGGTATCGGCCATGGCCGGATCCTTCAGGATCCGGTTGAGCAGGGTTGTCTTCCCGGATCCGAGAAACCCGGTGATCACCGAAAGCGGTATCGGCGGCTTTGGGCCTCGCTGCGGTTTTTCGGAAGAGCTGGGATCGGTCATGCGGGCACCCTGGATCGTCGCCGGGTCATTCCGGCGGTATCGGCTCAACACCTATAGATCGGGCGGGTGGTTTTCAATGGCAGCCCAGCGCGAGATCGCGCTCAGGCAGATATTTCGTCGGGCGTGCTTTCGGCCTCGTCTGCCTTGTCAGTGGCAGCCATATCGGCATCAAGAATATCTTCCTCGGAGGCTTCCTTCGGAGGGAAGCGGTCGCTCGGATCGATGACGCTACGCACTGCTTCTGCCGCCGAGCGCAGGGTCGCGATGACCTCTTCAATCGAACGGCCTTCCTCGAGCTGCTTGGCAGACAGATCGGCCAGATCAGCGAGGGCAAGGATTGTCGCAGAGCTTTTCGGTTCGATCATCATTCCAAGACAACTCCTGCGGAAATCACGGCATTCAACCGACTGCAGTCCTAGCATCCGGTCACTGCACGAGAGCACACGGTCAGGGCGAGACTGTGGCGGTACGGGCAGCCGAAATGGTGTCCGCATTGTCAAGTTTTACAGTTAATAATTCTTTAAGAACCGGTCCGGTGCATACCTTGCATCAATTGGATGGACTGGGTTGCGGCACCGGGACAGAAAATCCGGCGCCCTTGCGGAACAACGAGCCAGGCGCCCGGTTATCATTGGCTGAAACCTTCCCCGCCGGTGCGCTTTCCGTGGCAGTTTCCGGGAGGGCTTCAGATGCGGAGACCAACCTCACCGGATTGGCAACCGGCAAAGGCACGCTTTCGTCGACGACCGGCGCGGCCATGACGTTGTCCGCAGCAGCAGGAGCGGTCGAGCCTGCCGGCACCCCGGTGGTCACGACAATCGGTGCATAGGCGACACGAACCGGGCCGATCGTACGATCCATGACCTTGCCCCAGTCGATCTTGCCATTTGGAAGCTTGACGGAACCGCCCGGGAGCTCCTTGTCGCCGGTTGACGTCCGCAGGCCGGGAATGATCACGCTGCCTGGTTCCCGCCCCGCACCGAACGACAAGAGATTGCTCCTGCTGTTCTTCATGTCGTAGCGGGCCATGATGCCCTCCGCACCGGGCTTCGCATTGCGCTTGCAATATCTATCGGCTGGCGGATTTCCACCCTTGCCGCGCATGGTCGCGACGTTCGCGGAGCCGGATCGCTTCTTGAACCCTTTGTCGAGAGCCTCACGGGTGAAGGCAATACGCTCAAGCCCCGACGCGGCGCCAAGAACAACCGCTATTATAGTGCGCCCTCGGCGCGTCGCCGATGCAGCAACGTTATAGCCTGAATTACAGATGAAACCGGTCTTCATGCCGTCGGCCCCCGGCACACGCAACAGGAACTCCCGATTTGCGGAGCGCAGGGTCTTCTTCCCGAATTTCAGTCCGGGATGCCGATAGTAATTGCGAGCTTCGGGAAAATCTTCGCGCAAGGCCATGGCCAGAATCGCCATGTCCCGGGCCGTCGATACCTGACGATTATCCGGCAGGCCATGCGGATTGACGAAAACCGTATCGCGCATGCCAAGTCGCTGGGCTTCGGCGTTCATCATCGCGATGAATGCAGCTTCGGACCCGGCGATCGCTTCACCCAAGGCGACCGCGACGTCATTTGCCGACTTGATCATGATGATCTTCAAGGCCGCATCGACCGTTAGTGTTGTTCCGACCTTGAACCCCATCTTGCTCGGCGGCTCTGACAAGGAGTTCGCCGACTGTGTCACGGTCGAGGTGAGCTTTGCCCGGCCCTCCTTGATCGCCTTGAAGGCGACATAGGCGGTCATCATCTTGGTCAGCGACGCAGGATACCACTGACGCGTGGCGTCCTTTTCATCCAGCACATCACCGGTCTTGGCATCCACGACGATGTAGCTGCCGATCTCGGCCACAGCAGGCGCAGTGACCAGACAACTCGCAGCGATGAGGACAAGCGCACTCATGCCGCGCGATAGGCTGCCAATTACATTTGCGAACACGGATACCCTCGCTTGGTCAGGCCCTGATCTGATGGTTCCAACTTGCCCCTTGGGCAATATCCATAGCCGAGAGACCGGCCACATGCAAAATTTTCCCCGCCTACGGGGAAGTTGCAAGGGCCTAATAAAAGCGCAACATGCATGTATTTTAGGCAAAACGACGTCCATCAGCAGGCCGAGGACTACGCACCGAATAAGCTGACTCTAAGATTGTCGCATCCCGATTGCTGACCGCCCCATGTGGCCTTTGCTTTGCATCAACGCCGGGCAAACAACAGCTTACGGCGATCTACGTCATCCGGCCACTTGCAATCCATCGGTCGGCAGTTTCAAGTTGGCGCCGAATGCACCGGATCACAGTGCCGGCAAACGACAATAGGGTGGGGCAGTCTCCAGATGTTCGACGCCGATGACGGCAAACATTCGAACAACGTAAGCGCGCCAATGCAGCGCGTGAAGGGTGCTGCGCGAGTCTCTTACCAGTTCGACGGCACCGCTACCCGGCTTGATGACCTCTACCAGAGTGGCTCCGCCAAGGTACGGCTGCCCAAGGTCTACGATGGCGTTCCTGCCGCGGTCCTGATCAACACGGCCGGCGGCATCACCGGCGGTGACCGGCTTTCTTACGAAGCCTCACTCGGTGAAGATGCCCATGCCCTCGTCACGACCCAGACGGCAGAGCGTGCCTACCGACGGACCTCAGGAGTGGGTAGTGTCGCGACAAGACTGACCGTTGCCGCAGGGGCCACGCTCGAGTGGCTGCCACAGGAAGCGATCCTGTTCAACGCTTCAGCCCTGCACCGCTCGCTTACCGCCGATCTCGCAGGCAATTCGCGTCTCCTCGCACTGGAATCCGTGGTGCTCGGTAGAAGTGCCATGGGCGAGAGGGTGGACACGCTTTCCTATCGCGACCGCTGGCGGATTCGCCGGGACGGCAAGCTGGTCTTTGCCGACGACGTTCGCCTGGAAGGCGACCCGACCGAAAGTCTCAAGGGCATCGCCACAACGGCCGGAAAGATTGCTTTTGCGACCTTCTTCGACTGCGCGGTTGATGCCGAGGACCGGATCGACCTTGCCCGGTCCGCTCTGGGGACTTGCGCCGGGCAAGCATCGGTTCATGCAGCCGCAAGTGCCTGGAACGGTCTTTTGATTGCCCGCTTCGTGGCCAACGACGGTCAGGCCCTGCGGTCTCGTCTCATGTCATTCCTGAAAACCTATCGTTCGGCTGAGTTGCCCCGCGTATGGCACTGCTGACACATTATTCGTCTTGGAAGGGGAGGTCGTTTTGAATCTCACACCGCGTGAAAAGGACAAGCTTCTGATTGCCACGGCCGCCATGGTCGCGCGCCGCCGGCTCGAGCGGGGCGTGAAGCTCAATTACCCGGAAGCGATTGCGCTGATTACCGATTTCGTCGTTGAAGGCGCCCGCGACGGACGCACGGTCGCCGATCTCATGCAGGCAGGAGCCAAGGTGATCACGCGGGACCAGGTGATGGAAGGTATCGCCGAGATGATCCACGACGTGCAGGTAGAAGCCACTTTTCCAGATGGCACGAAACTCGTCACCGTTCACGAGCCGATCCGCTGATTTTTCAAGGGAGCATTTCATGAAAACGATTCTTTCCGGCCTTGTCGCACTCACCGCTTGCGCCGGTTCCGCACTGGCACATCCGAGCCTGCAGGAACACGCCCACCCCCACACGGATGCCGCCAGCTATTTCACCATCGAGACGCTGGTCATCTTCGCCCTCGGGCTGTCCATCGGCGGCACCATTGCATGGGTGAAACGGCGCAAGGAGGGCGGAGAATGATCCCTGGAGAAATCTTCCCCGCAGACGGAGAAATCGAGCTGAATGCCGGACTTGAGACCGTCACCATGGATGTGTCCAACACTGGGGATCGCCCGATTCAGGTGGGAAGCCACTACCATTTTGCCGAGACAAACCCGGGTCTTTCCTTCGACCGCGAAACTGCCCGCGGAATGCGCCTCGACATTCCGGCGGGCACCGCGGTGCGGTTCGAACCCGGTCAGACGCGGTCCGTGACGCTTGTGCCCTATAGAGGCGACCGCACTGTCTACGGTTTCAACCAGAAGGTCATGGGCGCGCTCTGACGCGTCAGGGAGTGTGGACCATGGCAGTCATCCGGCAACTGGCATTGGCAATAGGAGTCTCTCTCCTGCTTGCAGGTTCCGGCAATGCACTCGATCAGAGCGCTGCCGATGCAATCGACTGCGGATATCCGCTGAACCAGATGGAAATGACCTATTGCGCCGAACAATCCTGGCAGGCGGCCGATACCGAGCTGAATGCCGCCTACAAGGCCGCGATGACCAGGATGCGCGAGATGGACGAGTATCTGGATGGCCGTCTGAAAGGTGCTGCGGACTCTCTGCGCGATGCCCAGCGCGCCTGGATCCCTTACAGGGACAAGGCTTGTGAGGCCTACGGTTTCCAAGCCCGCGGCGGAACCATGGAACCCATGCTGATCTACGGCTGCCTCGCGACTCTGACCAAAAAGCGCACGGACGAATTGAACGAACTCGCCGAAGGCCTCGGCAACTGAATTTGCGCGGACGAGCCTCGCGCTCTTGATGCGACCAGGAGAAATTGGATGCCTTACAAGATGCCCCGCGCCGCCTATGCGGACATGTTCGGACCGACAACCGGAGACAGATTGCGTCTCGCCGACACCGATCTGATCATCGAGGTCGAAAAGGACTTCACCACCTACGGTGAGGAAGTGAAATTCGGCGGCGGCAAGGTGATCCGTGACGGCATGGGCCAGTCCCAGCACCCACGCTCCGCCGGTGCCGTAGATACGGTCATCACCAATGTCCTGATCGTTGACCACTGGGGCATCGTCAAGGCCGATGTCGGTCTGAAGGATGGGCGCATCGTCGGTATCGGCAAGGCCGGGAACCCGGACGTTCAGCCCGGCGTCGACATCATCGTCGGTCCGGGTACAGAGGCTATCGCAGGGGAGGGCAAGATCCTCACCGCCGGCGCGCTTGACGTCCATATCCACTTCATCTGCCCGCAGCAGATCGATGACGCTCTGACCTCCGGCGTCACCACCATGCTTGGCGGCGGCACCGGCCCTGCCACCGGAACCAACGCCACCACCTGCACACCCGGTCCCTGGCACATCACCCGGATGCTTCAGTCGGCGGACAGCTTCCCGATGAACCTGGCCTTTGCAGGCAAGGGCAACGCGTCGCTGCCGGCTGCGCTGGAAGAGCAGATCCTTGCAGGCGCCTGTGCGCTGAAACTGCATGAGGACTGGGGAACGACCCCTGCGGCCATCGACACATGTCTTTCGGTTGCCGACGAATACGATATTCAGGTCATGATCCACACGGACACCCTGAATGAATCCGGTTTCGTTGAAAACACCACAGCGGCCTTCAAGAACCGTACGATCCATGCCTTCCATACCGAAGGTGCCGGTGGCGGACATGCGCCCGATATCATCAAGGTCTGCGGCGAGACCAACGTCATCCCGTCATCGACCAATCCGACCCGGCCCTACACGGTCAACACTCTGGAAGAGCATCTCGACATGCTCATGGTCTGTCATCACCTGGACAGCTCCATTCCCGAGGACGTTGCCTTCGCCGAGAGCCGGATCCGCAAGGAGACCATCGCGGCGGAAGACATTCTCCACGACATGGGCGCCTTCTCGATCATCGCTTCCGACAGCCAGGCCATGGGCCGCGTCGGTGAAGTGATCATCCGCACCATGCAGACCGCCCACAAGATGAAGGTCCAACGTGGCCGCCTGTCTGAGGAAGCCGGCGAAAACGACAACTTCCGCGTCAAGCGCTACATGTCCAAGATCACTATCAACCCGGCGATCGCTCACGGTCTCGACGAGCACATCGGCTCAGTCGAAATCGGGAAGCTGGCCGATCTGGTGCTGTGGGACCCGAAGTTCTTCGGTGTAAAGCCGGATATGGTGCTGAAGCTCGGGACCATTGCCGCGGCACCCATGGGCGATCCGAATGCGTCGATCCCGACGCCTCAGCCGGTTCACTATCGCCCGATGTTTGGCGCCTTCGGCAAGGCCATGACACAGAGCCGCGTCACCTTCGTGTCCAAGGCCGCCTATGATAACGGCGTCAAGGACAAGGCCGGACTCGACAGCCTCGTTCTGCCAGTGAAAAACACACGTGGCGGTATCTCCAAGAAGTCGATGGTGCTGAACGATGCGACCCCCGCGATCGAGGTTCATCCCGAGACCTACGAAGTGCGCGCGAATGGAGAGTTGCTAACCTGCGAACCAGCGGAAGTGCTACCGATGGCCCAGCGCTATTTCCTGTTCTAGGATTGAGCGACGGGCACCTGATCGGCAAACGGAAAATGGCACAGGCGGAATTCACCATCGAACTGGGTAGCGACCCTTCCGGAGGGTGCCCGTGCTGTGATCCGGCAGCCTGCTTTCCCCAAGGCTACGTATCTCGCAACGGCATTCCCCATGCGATCTACTTTGCTGATTGGCAGTTCGGAGCAGAAGGTTTCGTGGAATTGCTCGTCTCCACCGGGGAATGGGGACGGGATAGCGGGCCGGAAGATCGGCAAGCGGCCGCCTTCAGGGGTCGTTTAACAGGCCCAAAGGCGATCTGGACGCCGATTGAAGCCACGGACAGCCTCTGGTGCGACGTCGCGATGATCGGCCACCTTTTAAGCCTCCGGGATACCAAACAGGACGCAGATACGCGGGCTCTCGTCGAATTTATCGAGAGCGCGGACCACCGTATCATCCCCGCCTTGAAAAGCGTGAGCGAAAAATCAACACAAAGCCTGAGACCCCATCGCAGTGCCGGTGGAATCTTTCAGGCACAAGCCCTCACAAAGAGCGGCGAATAGGGAGAGGATTTCAGATGTACAAGGTGATCGGCCATCCTCAGTCGCGAGTCATGCGCGTGATGTGGACATTGGAAGAGCTTGGTGAGCCCTATGAGCTGATTCCGCATAATCCGCGCTCCGAGGAGGTGCGGGCCCTTAACCCGTCCGGCAAGATTCCCGTCCTGATCGACGGAGATGCCGTTCTGACCGACTCCGTTGCCATCTGCACCTATCTCGCCGACAAGCACGGCAAGCTGACCTTTCCGGCCGGAACCATCGGCCGGGCCCGGCAGGATAGCTTCACCCAGTTTGCTGTCGATGAACTGGAAGGCGCACTCTGGACCGCTGCAAAGAACAGCTTCATTCATCCGGAGGACATCCGTGTCACGGCGATCAAGCCGGTTTGCAAGAGGGAGTTTGACACCGCTCTGAAGACCCTTGAGAAGCGCCTGGGAGACGGCCCCTTCGTCATGGGCGACACCTTCACAATTGCCGACATCATCATCGGACATTGCTCCGGCTGGGCGATGGTTGCCAAGTTCGATCAACCGAGCGAAGGTCCGGTTGCCGACTATTTCAACCGCCTGCGCGCGCGGCCTTCATTCGGAGCCATGATGGCAAGACTGAAAGAGACCGCATGATCCGCGTCGCTGAAATCCTGAGCGCAGGCAGTTGGGAAGATACACCTGCCGACACCATTACCCTTGACCGCGAGGAGCGGCACCGCCGCAGGGCTGCGATGACCGCTGAACACGGGTTGGCGTTCCTGCTCGACCTGCCCAGCGCCATCCATCTTCATCACGGTGATGGTCTGAAACTGGATGACGGCCGCATCGTCGAGGTACTTGCCACCGCCGAAGACCTCGTCGAGATCGCCGCCACAGATATGCAGCACCTGGTCAAGATTGCCTGGCACCTCGGCAACAGGCACCTTCCGACCCAGTTGATGGGATCGACACTGCGAATCCGGCGTGACCACGTGATCGAGGACCTGGTGACGCGCCTCGGCGGTCAGCTGACGCCACTGAAGGCACCGTTTGATCCGGAAGGCGGCGCCTACGGCCATGGCCAGACCCATGGTCATGATCATTCCCACGATCACGGTCATCACCACCACCACGGACATTCCCATGACCATTGAACCGGTCAACCAGGGTGCGCTGTACCGGCTGCTTTCGTTCCTGTCGCCAGCCTTTCCCGTAGGTGCCTTCACCTATAGCCACGGCCTTGAGCAGATCATCGAGGACGACGGCGTTACGGATACAGCCAGCCTTCAGGAATGGCTTACCGATATTCTCACCAAAGGAGCAGGGCGAAGCGATGCGATCCTTCTGAAGGAAACCACGACAGCCGCCTACAGCGGCGACGAGCACACGGTCCTCGAACTCATCGAACTCGGCCTTGCGCTCCAACCCTCCCGGGAGCGGCATCTGGAATCCAGCGCCCAGGGCACGGCGTTCCTCAAGACGGTGTTCAATGCGTGGCAACCGACTGGCGATACGCCCGCAACCAAGCTCCTGATCCGTCTGGCTGGCCGGGAGGCCTTGGACAGCTGGCCTTATCCTGTCGCGATAGGCCTCACCGTCGCTGCGTGGGAGATTGAACTGAAGGCAGCCATGACCGGCTTCCTGCATGCCTTTGCTGCCAACCTGATCTCTGCGGCAATCCGAGCCGTACCTCTCGGCCAGACCGACGGCCAGCGCGTGCTGGCTTCGCTCGAGCCAGTCATTTTCGCCGTGACCGAGGAAGCTCTCTCAGCCGGACTGGACGACCTGGGCACCTGTACCTTCCTGACTGACATTGCGTCCATGGCGCATGAAACGAAATACTCGAGGCTTTTCCGCTCATGAGTGCATCAAACGCTTCCCCGAATGGACCTCTCCGCGTCGGCATTGGCGGCCCGGTCGGCGCCGGTAAGACGACGCTGACGGACAAGCTTTGCAAGGCCATGCGAGACCGCTATTCGCTCGCCGTCATCACCAACGACATTTACACAAGCGAAGACGCCGAAGCGCTGATGCGCTCACAGGCACTGCCGAGCGAACGCATTCGCGGTGTCGAAACGGGGGGGTGCCCGCACACCGCCATTCGCGAAGATGCTTCGATCAATCTGGCCGCCGTGGCGGACCTGACCAAGGCATTTCCGGATCTGGACCTCATCCTGATCGAAAGCGGTGGCGACAACCTGGCCGCAACCTTTTCACCCGAGCTTGCCGATCTGACCATCTATGTCATCGATGTGGCCGCAGGTGAGGAAATACCTCGAAAGGGCGGTCCCGGCATCACGCGCTCGGATATCCTGGTGATCAACAAGGTCGACCTTGCGCCCTATGTCGGCGCCGATCTCGGCGTCATGGAGCGAGACGCCACGCGCATGCGCAAGGGAAAGCCCTTCGTTTTTGCGAACAACCGAAAGGGCGAGGGTATCGACGCGATCGTCGACTTCATCATCAAGCGCGGAGGTCTTGGAGAGTAACGGCCAGTCACGCGCCGCTCACGCAAACCGGCGGATTTGCTCTCCGATCCTCCCGTTTCATTGTTTTGTATGTGATCAACGGGTTTCCCAGATCAGGAACAGCGGCAGGGCAGCTCGCCCGCCGATGTTTGAGAGAGAAAGGAAACCCGAAATGACCATCAATAAGTTTGCCGCAATCGCCGGCCTTGCAATCGCCGCCTCCGTAGCCGCTTCGGCAGCCAGTGCCGCAACCCTGACCCCCATTGGAACCGACCGCGGTGCTGTTCTCGTCAATCTGTCCGGCGCTCCTATCGACGCTCCGGTTGCCGGCTCTTCCGAAGGCGCTGCCAGCTCCGACTATGTCAATGTCGGCAATGATCGCGGCGGTGTTGTCCGTAATTTCGGCGCACAGGCACTTCCGGTTTTCAAGTCTGCTAAGCCTGAATCTTCCGAAGACCACGGCTACACCAATGTCGGCACCGATCTTGGTGGCCCGATTTTTCAGTTGGATTGATCACCGGCACATGAATGGTGCGGAGAGGGAGGCTATGGCCTCCCTTTTGCTTTTTTGGCTTCCAAACGATGAAAAAGCCTGCAAAATTTGCGGCATTGAAGGACCACTAGAGTACGAGAAGAGGGCGCCGGTGCCATGATGTTCGACGGTATCAATCTCACTGCTGTGGCAGTCGCCGGGGTCGCCTCATTTCTGTTCGGTGCGCTCTGGTACGGCATTCTCGGCAAGGCCTGGATGACGGCAGCACGCTTGGACCCCGAACGGACACGCCCTGCGGCACTGACGATGGCGATTGCCCTCGTTTGCCAGCTTTTGATGGCCTTCGTCTTTGCCGGTGTCATCTACCATCTCGGCAACAATGGCTTGAAAACCGGGCTCATATCGGCCGGCATGATCTGGACCGGCTTCATCCTGACCAGCCAGATCGTCAACCATCGCTTCCAGGGCGCATCCTGGCTGCTCACATTGATCGACTCCGGCCACTGGCTCGGTGTCCTTGTGGTTCAGGCCCTCGTCATCACGCTCTGGGGCTGAAACGCCCCCTCCGACAAAGGTTGAAGCCTACGAAAGTACCAGCGCATCCTTATGGACGCTGCTTGGGTGCATGCGCATAATGGCGCCGACAAATTAGGCCTGCCGCTCCGGCAGTAGCCTTTACGAGTGATCTCTGGGAGGTAATCACATGTCGGACAATGTATTCCCCGTGCCGGCTGAGGTCGCGGAACGCGCGCACGTGGACAACGCCAAGTACCTGGAAATGTACAAGCGGTCGGTTGAGAACCCTGACGCATTCTGGGGCGAACACGGCAAGCGGATCGACTGGATCAAGCCTTACACCAAGGTGAAGAACACCTCCTACGATTACCACAACGTCGACATCAAGTGGTTCGAGGACGGAACGCTCAACGTTTCCGCCAACTGCGTCGACCGCCATCTTGCAACTCGTGGCGACCAGCCCGCGATCATCTGGGAAGGCGATGACCCGAGCGAGAGCAAGGTCATTACCTACAAGCAGCTGCACCACGAGGTGAACAAGTTCGCCAACGTCCTGCACGCCCAGGGCGTCAAGAAGGGCGATCGCGTTACGCTCTATCTGCCGATGATACCGGAAGCAGCCTATGCCATGCTTGCATGCGCGCGCATCGGTGCAGTGCATTCCATCGTCTTCGGGGGTTTCTCTCCGGACAGCCTCGCCCAGCGGATCGACGGCTGCGACAGCAAGTGCATCGTCACCGCCGATGAGGGCCTGCGCGGTGGCCGCAAGGTGCCGCTGAAGGCTAATGTCGACAAGGCCATCGAGAAGGCCCCGGTCGACAGCGTCATCGTGGTAAAGCGCACCGGCGGCGACATCACCATGAAGGACGGGCGCGACGTCTGGTACCATGAGGAGGCCGACCGGGTTTCCGACCATTGCGCACCTGTTGAAATGAACGCGGAAGACCCGCTCTTCATTCTCTACACATCCGGTTCTACAGGACAGCCGAAGGGCGTGCTGCATACCACTGGCGGCTACCTGGTCTACGCATCGATGACGCATCAGTATGTCTTCGATTACCACGACGGAGACGTCTACTGGTGTACGGCGGATGTGGGCTGGGTCACCGGCCACAGCTACATTGTCTATGGCCCGCTTGCCAACGGCGCGACCACGCTGATGTTCGAAGGTGTTCCGACTTATCCGGGACCGGGTCGGTTCTGGGAAGTCTGTGACAAGCACAACGTCAACATCTTCTACACCGCGCCGACCGCAATCCGCGCCCTTATGGGCGCTGGCGACGAGCACGTGAAGAAGACATCGCGCAAGTCGCTGCGGCTTCTCGGCTCCGTGGGCGAGCCGATCAACCCGGAAGCCTGGACCTGGTACTATAATGTCGTCGGCGAAGGCCGCTGCCCGATTGTGGATACCTGGTGGCAGACGGAAACCGGCGGCATCCTGATCACTCCGCTTCCAGGGGCAACCGATCTGAAGCCTGGTTCTGCAACGCGGCCGTTCTTTGGCGTTCAGCCGGCGGTGGTAGATGCTGAAGGCAACTTCCTCGAAGGCGCGACCGAGGGCAATCTCGTGATCACCGACAGCTGGCCGGGTCAGATGCGCACGGTTTACGGCGATCACGACCGGTTCGTTCAGACCTACTTCGCGACCTACAAGGGCCTCTACTTCACCGGTGACGGCTGTCGCCGCGACGCGGACGGCTATTACTGGATCACTGGCCGCGTTGATGACGTCATCAACGTCTCCGGACACCGCATGGGGACGGCAGAGGTCGAAAGCGCTCTGGTATCGCACCCGAAGGTTTCAGAGGCTGCCGTCGTTGGATATCCGCACGACATCAAGGGGCAGGGCATCTACGCCTATGTCACTCTGATGGAAGGTGAAGAACCAACCGACGCTCTGAAGAAGGAACTGGTGACCCATGTTCGTTCGGAAATCGGCCCGATTGCCTCTCCGGACCTGATCCAGTTCGCTCCGGGCCTGCCGAAGACGCGTTCCGGCAAGATCATGCGCCGTATCCTGCGCAAGATCGCCGAGGACAGCTTTGACAACCTCGGTGACACGTCAACCCTGGCCGATCCGGCCGTGGTGGACGATCTGATCGACAATCGCCAGAACCGGGCGCCTGCTACGGCCTGATCCCGACAGTTGGCAAATGCAAAGAAAAGGCCCGCCGATTGGCGGGCCTTTTTTGTGTCCGACCAGCCGCGTCCTATTTCGCCAGGTAGATGGACTGGATTTTCTTGGCGATGTTCCCGAAAGCGTTGATGAGATCCTCGCGGGAATCTGCCGTGTAATAGTTTCGTGGAGAAGAGGCGCAGGCTTCCATCAGATCATCCCCGAACCCGGCACCACCAGTGTCGAAATAAATCGAATAGATCTCGATCCCTTCGTCAGCCATGGCATCACAAATCTCTCGAGCGCGGGTCGCGGGGGGATCGTTATAGGTTGCTCTGGACAGATAGGTTTCGTTCCATCGGTATCGAGGTACGCAGTTCTGGACCCAGACACGTTCCTCTACCTGACGCCAGCCTCTCCAAGTCCATCGCCAGACAAGTTGCGTCTGCCATTCCCCGCCTGAACAATCTTCTCCGTCACGGACGTAATCATATTGCTGATTGAAGTCGCCATCGGTCATTACGACTGCGAATTTCAGGACATCTGTATTCGTGTAGGCTTCCGGTGCGCTGGCGGCCGGCCAGAAGTTCGCCCACTCGGGCGAAAGCGTATACCAACCCCAGGCAATACCGGTCTGGCCCGCTGTACCACCGTTTGCGACAAGCCCTGTGATCGACGTCTCCAACGTCCGCCGGTTTGCCGTCAACGGCTGAAGCTGGCTGAGAGGACATCTGCTCGATCCGCCACCGAAGTAATAGGTTACGGCCGGATCGTCATCTTCCTCATCCACCTTGTAATCATAAGCGTCGTCAGTGAAGTTTCCGGGCGCAAGGCGCTCGGTTACGCAGCCGCCAGTGGCAGTCCCATTCGTCACGGTGGCCGCATTCAGACCGAGATTGACGCCTTGGCTATAGGGAACGATTGATATGCGAACCTTGCTGTCACTCTCGGCGGTTCCTGCCGGTATCAAGGTATTCAGGAGTTCCTGAGAAGCATCCTTGAGTGCCCCCATGTCACCGCCCATGGAACCGGTAACGTCGAGAACAAGTGTCAGCTCGACATCGAACTTCGAATAATTCACCTCCGTATTGACACGAACCGGGATGGTTTCTGGTCCTATACCGGCGAGTCCTACGAAATAAGTCGGAACATTGATCGACGAGCTAACCCGGACAACACCTTCATCCGGATCGACGGTGAAGGTCATATTGTCCAATGCGACATTCTTGTATCCGAGGGCGGAGAGGTTCGCTTCAAAGGTCTGCTCCAGCATATCTCCAATTTCGGCATCGGACATAATGCTGGTCGAAAGCTGGCTGGCGACCGCAAGCGCTGCTGCATCCAAAGCGTGCGCCATGATTTCCCGCTCATTGATGGCACGCCCGTAGTCGATACCCGCGCCGGCCACGACTACCATCACGATCCCAAGAAGGCCAACATAGGGCAGCACGGCCCCGCGAACATCATCGCGGAACTTGCGTAGCGCAGCAGAAAAGCGGCCGAACACAGCCTTGATCATCACGTTGCTCCAGGAATTTCCCGAAAGCATCGTTACGTCACGCAGGTTTACAACTTCGTAACAGATTGCCGAAAATACCTAACATCTCGGGCCAACTCGAGATGCGCTCCCAACCTTGCCGCGCCGGAAGAAGCACATTCGTATCAAGGCTCGAGCTCGGTATCCCAATAAAGAAAATCCATCCAGCTTTCATGCAGATAGTTGGGCGGGAAACCCCGGCCGTTGCTGTGGAGATCCTGAATGGTTGGCTGGAACGGCATGTGCATCGGCCACATGTTCAATTGTTCGCAGGACTTGTTGGCCTTCTTGAGATTGCATGGAGAGCACGCTGTGATCACGTTATCCCAAGTGGTCTGCCCACCCTTCGACCGCGGAACAAGGTGATCGAAAGTCAACTCATACCGTGAGCCGCAATATTGGCACTGGAAACGGTCGCGCAGAAAGACGTTGAAGCGGGTGAAGGCTGGATAGCGGCTGGGTTTAACGAAGGTCTTGAGAGATACGACACTGGGCAATCGGAACTCGAAGCTGGGACTTCGAACCGTCGTTTCGTATTCAGACACGATGTTCACCCGGTCGAGAAACACAGCCTTTATGGTGTCCTGCCACGACCAGAGCGACAACGGATAATAACTCAGAGGCCTGTAATCCGCATTCAGTACCAATGCGGGGTGGGCACCCGACGAAACCGCAATCGTCACCTTCCGCTCCTCATGCCTGCTACATGACCGCCAACCACATGTCTCTGCGGCAAACGCCAGTCTTCATGAGATGGGAGTATTGTAGAGCGCTCGTGACACTCTTGTGAAGCGTTCATTCATCTTTGGAGCAGCAGTAGCGGTCAGGCAGATACTGATGGGTTAACAAAGCTTAACCTTCTGACATCAAAAGCTGAATTCGCTCGGCGCTCGTATCCGGCCAACGCCGTCCACCCACAACAAAAAACGGGCGCCACGAGGGCGCCCGTCAAAACGTTCGGATTGTTCCCGAATCAGGCCTGTGGCCACTCGCGAATATCGACAAAGTGACCCGCGATTGCTGCGGCGGCAGCCATGGCAGGGGACACCAGATGGGTGCGGCCCTTGAAGCCCTGACGGCCTTCAAAGTTGCGGTTCGAGGTCGATGCACAACGCTCACCCGGCTTCAGCTTGTCCGGGTTCATGGCAAGGCACATCGAGCAACCGGGCTCACGCCATTCAAAGCCGGCATCCTTGAAGATCTTGTCCAGTCCTTCAGCTTCAGCCTGTTCCTTGACGAGACCGGAACCCGGAACGACCATGGCTCGGACAGTTTCCTTGACCTTGCCATTGCCGATCGCAGCAGCTGCGGCGCGTAAATCCTCGATACGGCCGTTGGTGCAAGAACCGATGAAGACAACATCGACCGGAACATCAGTGATTTTTGTACCCGGCTTCAGACCCATGTATTCCAGTGCACGCCACTTGGACTTGCGGGTGTTCTCGTCCTTGATATCGTCCGGATTCGGAACAACGCCCGTTACGGATACAACGTCTTCAGGCGATGAACCCCAGGTCACGATAGGCGGCAGGTTCGCTGCATCGAGCTTCACGACCTTGTCGAAGTGCGCGCCTTCGTCGGAATGGAGCGTCTTCCAGTATTCGACTGCCATGTCCCAGGCTTCGCCCTTTGGCGCCTTTGGACGACCCTTGATGTATTCAAAGGTCTTTTCGTCCGGAGCAATCAGGCCGGCACGCGCGCCGCCTTCAATGGACATGTTACAGATGGTCATGCGGCCTTCCATCGAAAGCGACCGGATCGCTTCCCCCGCATATTCCATCACGTAACCGGTGCCGCCGGCAGTCCCGATCTCGCCGATGATTGCCAGAATGATGTCTTTCGCCGTTACGCCTTCGGGCAGCTGGCCATCAACCTGGATCAGCATGTTCTTGGCTTTTTTCTGGATCAGGGTCTGGGTTGCCAGAACGTGTTCCACTTCCGAGGTGCCGATACCATGCGCCAGGGCGCCGAAAGCGCCATGGGTCGAGGTGTGGCTGTCGCCGCAGACGATGGTCATGCCTGGCAGGGTGAAACCCTGCTCGGGACCAACGATATGCACGATACCCTGGCGATGATCGAAGGCATCGTAATATTCGATGCCGAATTCCTTGGTGTTTTCCGCAAGAGCAGCGATCTGCGTGACGCTATCCGGATCAGGATTCGGCAGGCTGCGGTCGGTGGTCGGTACGTTGTGGTCGACAACCGCAAGGGTCTTTTCGGGTTGCCGTACCTTGCGACCTGTCATGCGAAGGCCTTCAAACGCTTGCGGGCTCGTCACCTCGTGCACAAGATGGCGGTCGATGTAGAGCAGACCGGTACCGTCGTCCTGGACATCTACCAGATGGTCGTCCCAGATCTTGTCGTAAAGCGTCCTGGCTTTCGTCATGGGTTCTCTCCTGAAACCTCGGCGGCTCTTTATTGTTCTTCGCAGGGAATGCTGCCCAGCGCGTCCAAAAACCGTCCGTTAAGCCCGAAGACCACGCTCGAAGGCGCAGTCTTCCAATCTCAGGATGTTCAATGACTCAACCAGTGTGGAAAGGTCAAGAAGATTGACTTGAGCTTTTGTCAACTCAGCTTGACACGGCAGCATAAGGCGGCTCGAGCGACCCCTGCGGTGCAGAAAACAAGAAAGGCGGGTCAATGACCCGCCTTTCGGAATTCCAACGTCTGCGCCGGTCTTATTCGGCAGCAGATTCCGCTGCGGCTGCGGCAGCAGCGGCTTCCTTCTCGGCAGCCTTGGCAGCCTTGGCAGCAGCGGCTTCCGAGCGAGCTTCTTCGTTGAGGCGCTTCGCACGAGCGTTGGTCGCTTCGACAATACGCGCAGACTTGCCGCGACGGTCGCGCAGGTAGTAGAGCTTCGCACGGCGAACCTTACCACGGCGAACGACTTCAAGGCCTTCGAGCATCGGCGAGAAGATCGGGAACACACGCTCCACGCCTTCGCCATAAGAGATCTTGCGGACAGTGAAGCTCTCGTTGATGCCGCCGCCGGAGCGTGCAATGCAAACGCCTTCATACGCCTGGGTACGGGTACGGTTGCCTTCCGTAACCTTCACGAGAACACGAACGGTGTCGCCCGGAGAGAATTCCGGCAGCTTGCGCTGAGATTCGACCTTCGCCATTTCCTCGGCGTTGAGTTGTTCAATAATGTTCATGGCATGTTTCCCTTTTCAATTAACAAAGCGGTCAGAGCGTCCAGCACTCGAAAGTGGGACGGATGAACCGTCTTCGGGCCATGGTGACATTCCTGATCGGAAAGTGGCAGCTCTCGCTCGGCACACCTAAAAGGTGCACTCACGGTTCGGCCATCAGATCCATTCGCCGCGCGTGATACAGCAAGAGCATGAGGTTGTCATGTCTTTTCTCCACATCCGACTGAATTCGGCGCAATCGCTGTTGGTCCGGCTACGCCGACAGGCTTTCAACGAAAAGCGGTGACCGCATTCACGGTCACCGCTGATCGAAATAAAATTATTAAAAAACAACCGGAGGGACGCCTCCGTCGACTCTGACGTTGCATCGCGGTTTCGGCCGAGGCCGCTATGATAATCGGGAAAATTGCCCCCAACTAGCAATCCCTACCAGCATCATGTAAGTTATTACGTTAGGGAATGTTGCGATTGATACATTTGTACTAAAAATTTTTCACGTTGTTTTACGTAAAAGACAAACAGGGACTTGTTTGAAGTAAATTTGACTAAAGGAAATTAGATGACGCACTTGTCAGTTGAAAGCATATTGACGCGAATCTACTCCTCCGCCCTTCTGGATGGAGGTCTGACTTCGGTTGTCGCAGAAATTGCCGAGGCTTACCCTCATATCGCTTTGAGCTATCAAGCTCAGTGCGTCTACAAAAACAATTTGTACGACGGCATTCTTTGCAACCTTGGGCCGAACGCGATCGACGAATTTACCAGGACCGAGAGCTTCAATCCCTTTCCGCCGCTCGCCTTGACTGGCGATGTCGGCGATATCGTCGAGACAAAACACTCGATTTCCCCGGACGCCGTCGAAAAGATGGACTTTTACGACGAATTTCTCCGCGATCACAGGAAGATCAATCGCGCGGCCGGCATCATCTTGCACCGACACGGTGTTGATTCCGCCTTCGTTGCAGCGAACTACCCAAAGGAACTGGGCGAGACCGAAGAGGCAGAGATCAATGGCTTGCTACGGCAATTGCGGCCACATCTGCAGGGGGCATTCAAGTTGCTGCTTGAAGTTAAGTCGCGGGAAATCGAACCTCGAAACCATGACATCTGGTTGGAGCAGATCCCGACGACAGCCCTGATTGTTGACCCGACGCTCAAGGTGCTGCAGATGAATAGTTTTGCCGAGGAAAATCTGGCAGACCATCCGGTACTTTCGGTGAAAGGAACCCAGGCACAGTTGAGCACCCGCAATTTCGCTGCCCGCCAGCAGATAGAAGAAACCGTGTCGCTTGCCTACGAGAGTGGACAGCCGGTCGGCCCGGTAGACGTTCCTGAACCGGATCAGGGTTCAGGTCTCCTGTTCGCAATTCCGATTACCAAGAAAGCGGACGTTTCGTTGATGCTGCAAACCTTTCTCGCACCGAGGCTGCCGATCCTCCTGACCTATTTCTCCACGCGAGACAAGCCGAAGGAAGCCACGGAGCTTCTGGCAGCGACCCTTAACGTGAGTCAGCGGGAAAGCGTATTGCTCCAGAAACTGGTGCTGGGATTGAACCTGCGAGACGCGACGGATGAGATGGGCATCAGTTACAATACCGGGCGCAACCAGCTCGCGAGCGCGCAGAACAAGACCGGTTGTCGAAGCCAGACAGACCTCGTTCGCAAGGCCACGCAGATCCTCGCAAGGCTCCCGAGCCTTTAGGATGCGCCGTTACACTTCCTCCTGACCGTCAATATACCGGCGCCACAGGTCCGGGCGCCGTTCCATGGTCAGGCGTTCGGCTTCGCTCTGGCGCCATTCGGCGATCCTCTTGTGATTCCCGGAGGTCAGGACCTCGGGAATCCCCCTCCCCTCGAATTCTGCTGGGCGGGTGTAATGAGGATGTTCCAGCAAGCCGGTTTCAAAGCTTTCGGTATCCGCACTTTCCATGTTGCCCATCACACCGGGGATGAGTCGAACGATTGCGTCGAGCATCGTGATGGCGCCTATTTCGCCACCTGAAAGGATGTAATCTCCGATGGAAATCTCTTCGAGATCCCGACCATCAATGACCCTTTGATCGACACCTTCGAAACGCCCGCAGACGATGATGGCGCCCGGTCCTTCCGCGAGCTCATGTGCCTTGGCTTGTGTAAAGGGTTTGCCACGCGGGCTCATGAGGATACGCGGTCGCTGATCACCCTCCCCCGTGGCCGCATCGATCGCCTTGGCAAGGATATCCGCGCGGAGCACCATCCCGGCCCCTCCGCCGGCCGGCGTGTCGTCGACGGATCGATGCTTGTCGGTCGCAAATTCACGTATCTGGCTGGTTTCGAGCTGCCACAAACCGTTCTCGTGCGCGCGGCCGGACAGACTTTGTCCGAGCGGACCTGGAAACATGTCCGGATAAAGCGTCAATACGGTCGCCTTGAACGTCAAAAATCTTCTCCCGGTGTCGATTCCGCTCGGAAAGCCAGTATCTTGTTAACCCTGATCACGCGCACGCACAAATTCCGTCGATTAGGAGAGCTGCGGTAGCAGATCGTTAAGATCCGCAGGTAACTCTGGCAGTATTGTCAGGGAGCCGGTCCGTGCCCGTTTTTCGTCTCAAATTGCCAGGTTTCATTCGCACCCGCGTCGAGCAGCATTATCTCGACATATCGCTTAGTCGGATATTACCCCTCGCCTGCCTGCTCACATTCGGAGTCCTTGTGGGCCTCGTCTTCAACACGGGCGTCGGCCATCCGTATGACAAGATCATTCACGTCGGATTTTACGCTCTTCTGACCCTGTCGATCCATACGCTGTTTTGCTGTCGATTGAGAATATCCGCGATCGTCGCCTTCGGGATGGGTCTTGCCGGTGAGGCCGTTCAGGCCTTCGTTCCTCACCACGAAGCTTCTCTGGCCGATGCTTTCGCGAATGGAATTGGCGTTGCGATGGTGGTCGCCGCAATTGCCCTGCTCAGATCCGAACGGAAACAAGCGCTTCGCGCCGAACCGATGGAACTGGACCTCCGGAACATCGGGCTGCAACCGTATCAGTCTGAAGTTTCGTCCAGGCGCTCTTCCGAAAAATAGTCTTCCGGCAGATCGGCGGTCAGAAACCCACCCTCGAGATTGACTGCTGTGACAAACGCCTTCGTGAAAGGCACGTAGAACGTCTTGCCACGCTGAGGCCGGATTTCAAGGAGGTCGCCCGCACCGAAATCCTGCACGGCCACGACGGAACCCAGCTTGTTGCCGGCAGGATCCAGGACGGGCAATCCAGTCAGATCGGAATAATAGAATTCGTCTTCTTCGGTATCAGGCAACTGGTCTCGGTGGATATAGAGCTCGACACCGTTCAGTTCTTCAGCCTGATTGCGGTCCTTGATCCCCTCGAACTGGGTGATCACGACCGTCTTCTGCACCCTTGCACGAACAACCTCGAATGACCGCTTGCCGTCCTTTGTCACAAGCGTTCCGTAGTCCGTGAAGGAAAGCGGGTCATCACCGAATGGCTTGACCCGCACTTCCCCGCGAATGCCGTGAGCCGCGCCGATGCGGGCCATGAGGACAAGATCGTTGGCTCCATCAGTCATGGTGCAACACCATCCCCAGTGCCTCTCGGCGCAAGCTCTTCTGCATTTTATTCAGCAGCAGCTTCTTCGCCGCCTTCGGCAGCAGCGGCAGCTGCTTCTTCTTCAGCCTGCTTCTTGGCATCGAGACGCTCCTGAGCCTTGCGGCCGAGCTGTGCCTTCTTCGGGTTGTTGCGCGCTTCACGCTTCAACAGACCAGCAGCATCCAGGAAACGGTGCACGCGGTCGGTCGGCTGCGCACCATTGTCCAGCCAGTACTGGATGCGCTCGACGTCGAGCTTGACGCGCTCATCGGAATCCTTGGCAACCATCGGGTTGTAGGAACCGACCTTCTCGATGAAACGGCCGTCACGCGGAGCGCGGACGTCTGCAACGACGATGCGGTAGTAAGGGCGCTTCTTGGAACCGCCGCGAGCGAGGCGAATTTTCGTAGCCATTGTTAGTTCTCCAGTTTGTTCATTTGCCGGTTTCAGCGGCTATGGCTTCATGATGCCGAATGACTTCCTTCACGATGAAGTTCAGGAACTTTTCAGCAAAATCAGGATCGAGATTGGCGTCCTCCGCCAGTTGCCGGAGGCGCTCGATCTGAATCTTTTCCCGCGCCGGGTCGGCCGGCGGCAGGTCGTTTGTGGCTTTCAGAACACCCACCTTCTGGGTGCACTTGAAACGTTCTGCGAGCATATGAACGAGGGCGGCATCGATGTTGTCGATGGAGGATCGTAGAGCCCGGAGCTCCGTCATCGCGGCCGACTGACCGAGTTCCTTTTCCGCGTCGCTCATGCTCATTTTTTCTTACCTTTCCCCAGTCCCGGCAGACCGCCGAGCCCACCCGGCATCTTTGGACCGCCAAGGCCCGGAAGACCGGGCATGCCGCCGCCGAAACCACCCGGGAGGCCTCCACCCGGCAAACCCTTCGGCAGTTCCATGCCGCCGGGAAGCTGCCCGGATTTCGCCATTTCCTCGAGCTGCTTCGGATCGACATTCGGCATGCCGCCCATGCCGCCGGTCAGGCCGCTCATCATCTTGCCGAGCATGCCCTTCTTCTTGCCCATCATCTTCATCATGTCCGCCATCTGGCGGTGCATTTTCAGAAGCTTGTTGACCTCGGCAACCTCAACGCCGGCACCTGATGCAATGCGCTTCTTGCGGCTGGCCTTGAGAATGTCGGGCTTGCGCTTTTCCTGACCCGTCATCGACTGAATGATGGCAATCTGGCGCTTGAACATCTTGTCATCGATGTTGGCAGCATCGAGCTGCTTCTTCATCTTGCCGACGCCCGGGAGCATGCCCATCATGCCGGACATGCCGCCGAGCTTTTCCATCTGCTTGAGCTGCTCGGCGAGATCTTCCAGGTCGAAATGACCCTTCTGCATCTTCGCCGCCATCTTGGCGGCCTGCTCGGCATCGATAGCCTCAGCCGCCTTCTCGACGAGCGAGACGATGTCGCCCATGCCCAGAATGCGGTCGGCGATCCGCTTTGGATGGAAATCCTCAAGCGCGTCGGACTTTTCGCCCGTACCGATGAGCTTGACCGGCTTGCCTGTCACCGCCTGCATCGACAGCGCCGCACCACCGCGACCGTCACCGTCCATACGCGTCAGCGCGATCCCGGTAATGCCAACACGCTCGTCGAAGTTCTTGGCAAGGTTCACGGCGTCCTGACCGGTCAGCGCATCGGCGACCAGCAGGATTTCGTGCGGATTGGTCGCGGCCTTGACCTCCGCCATCTCGACCATGAGCGGCTCGTCGATGTGGATCCGGCCCGCGGTGTCGAGCATGACCACGTCATAGCCACCAAGCTTGGCAGCGGAGATCGCACGCTTGGCGATTTCGACAGGCCCCTGCCCCTCGATGATCGGCAGTGTGTCGACCTCATTCTGCTCACCCAGAACCTTGAGCTGTTCCTGGGCGGCAGGACGGCGCGTATCGAGCGACGCCATCAGGACCTTGCGCTTATCGCGGTTGATCAGGCGGCGGGCGATCTTCGCGGTCGTCGTCGTCTTACCGGAGCCCTGCAGACCGACCATCATGATCGCGACAGGAGCCGGTGCGTTGAGATCAACGCCCTGGCTCTCGACCCCAAGCATCTCGACGAGCTGGTCGTGGACGATCTTGACGACCATCTGGCCCGGCGTGACCGACTTGACCACCTCAGCGCCAACCGCACGGTTGCGAACCTTGTCGGTGAAAGACCGAACAACCGGCAGGGCGACGTCGGCTTCGATCAGCGCGCGGCGGATTTCGCGCAGCGCCTCGTTGACGTCGTTTTCGGACAGCGCACCGCGGCCGGTGAGCTTGTCGAAAATTCCACTCAGTCGATCGGACAGGCTTTCAAACATAAAAAGGTCCTTGCCGTTGCATTTCCGGGAGTTGCTCCCGTCCATATGGCGACGGTATCGGATCACGCAAAGCAGTATTGCACCCGAGGGCGCATCGCGCTGTCGGGTGTTGACCTCCGGGCGCTCTTTATACCTTCGCGGGTCCCGGTTGGCGGATCACAATGTCATCACTCATATGGAGTTCGGTGGTGTAAATGACCCAAGAGCGATCAAGAGTCAAGGAACGCTGCTGATTTTGCCGACCTGCAGCCATGCATTTTCCATATGGGTTCCATCGGAAGAAGGCTGTATGATCCGCCAACTTCAAATGATCTGGACATCCGCCCCGCCAAGGCCACGCCTGGCAATAGGGGCGGAACAGGAAACCGGAACATGAACTATCGCGCAGTTGCGCTCCCGATCGGGAGGCTGCTGATCATTATCGCAGCCTTCATGGTCATTCCTGCTGGCGCAGACCTGATAGCCAGAAATCCGGACTGGATCGTTTTCACCATATCGGCGCTGATCCTGGGCACGGTGGGCACGTTGACGACCGCAGCCTTTTCGAGCGCTGCACCTGACCTGCGACGTCGGGAAACCTTCGTGTTCGTCAATGCGGCCTGGATCACGTTCTGCACTGCTGGCGCCATCCCTCTTTATGGCAGCGGTCTTGGCATTTCGTTCACCGACGCCTTCTTCGAATCTGCGTCCGGCCTGACGACAACCGGATCGACAATTCTGACCGGTCTAGACCAGTTGCCACCGGGCATCCTGCTCTGGCGTTCGCTTCTGCAATGGATCGGCGGCATCGGTATCGTGGTTATCGGCATTTGGCTGCTTCCGGGACTGCGCGTGGGTGGCAGCCAGCTGTTTGCCCTTGAATCGTCAGAAACCGCAAACAAGCCCTATGGCCGCATCGAACCGTTCCTGAAACGACTGATTACCCTCTACGGCGGCCTTACGATCGCTTGCACCAGTCTTTACATCCTGTGCGGAATGAGCGTGTTTCAGGCCATCAATCACGCCCTGACCACCGTATCGACTGGCGGATTTTCGACGTCAGACAGCTCCTTCGGCCAATTCGGCGGGACTGCGGTCTATTGGGTGTCGATCATATTCATGCTCGCCTCCAGCGTGCCATTCCTGTTTCTGATCCGCCGGATCGAAGGCAAAAGAGCCGACGACCGGCAGCAGATCCATGTCCTTTTGGCTGCAGTCGGGCTGGCGAGCTTTGCGATCTTCCTCTCCCAGAGATGGGTACAGCACGACGACCCATTCCACCTGTTCACGGTCTCTGTGTTCCATGTCGTTTCCGTAATCACCACGACGGGCTATGCTTCGACCGACTACCTGACCTGGGGCTCCCTGGTTATCTGCATCTTTTTCCTGCTGACTTTCTTTGGCGGATGCAGCGGCTCAACCTCGGGCGGTTTCAAGATGTTCCGCCTCGCCCTTTTGCTCAGCTACATCCGGGTACTGTTGCGGCGGATGATCCATCCCCACAGAGTACTCTCGCCAAGATATGACGGCCGGCCGGTGGGCAACGCGGTCATGGAAGGCGTTTTTGTCTTTGCCATTTTGTATGCGGGAACATTCGCATTGTTCGGCCTCGCCTATGCCGGGCTCGGAATGGATGTACTGACTGCCTTCAGCGGATCGATCACGGCTCTTGCAAATGTCGGTCCTGGCGTCGGCGACATCATCGGGCCGTCGGGCACGTTTCAATCACTACCCGATGCCGCGAAATGGCTTCTGTCCCTAGAGATGATCTTGGGGCGCCTGGAAATCATCGCCGGCCTCGTCATCCTGATGCCCGACTTCTGGGAAGAGGCCTGATCTGAAAACCGCACAAGCAAAAAGCCACCGTTGGCATCTACGCCAACGGTGGCTTTTGTGCTTTGACGGGATGTCGGGATACTGCCGATCAGCCTGCCAATCGCCCGAACTTACAGCTCGAGAGCTGCAAACTCTTCCTGGCTGAGCAACTTGTCGGAGTCCTTGTCCGCCGACATGAAGATCTCTTCGGAAATCGACGGAACGGCCTTGGTCAGTTCCTCATAGGATACGAAACCGTCCTGGTCGCCATCCACCGAGCCAAAGGCAATACCCTGGGCAAAGGCTGCGCCCGATGCGGTCAGTGCACCAATCAGAGCGACAGTAGCGATACGTTTGGACATGGTTTTACTCCCTTTTCAGGTTGGTTTGTCCCTGAACGCTCGACATGAGCATTCACTGCGGAACGACCTGAAGATGGAGGGCAACATCGTTTGCCGAATGGCAAGTCCGAGGAACTGTCATGACATTGTTGCGGCGGCGGCACGAAAACGACCACAAGGCGATCACGGATTAGTCACTTTTACGTATCTTGGGCGGAGATATGGCAACGGGTTTGCCATCAACCAGACTTTAGGCGGAGTAATCGCGATGTCCGAAAATGGCTGAACCGACCCGAACATGGGTAGCGCCAAAGCCAAGTGCGATTTCATAATCCGACGACATGCCCATGGAGAGCTGATCCAGTCCATTCCGCTTTGCGATCTTCTCCAGCAAAGCGAAATGGGGCCCGGGCGCTTCCTCGACGGGAGGAATACACATCAGGCCCACCACGTTGAGCCCAATCTCATCTCGGCAGAAGCGGACGAAGTCATCGGTCTCCTTGGAAGAAATTCCGGCCTTCTGCGGTTCGTCGCCTGTGTTGACCTGAATGAAGACCGGCAGGTTCCTTCCCTGCTTATCCATTTCTGCCTTTAATGCCTTGGCGATCTTTTCCCGGTCCACCGTATGGATGACATCGAAGGTCGCGACGGCTTCCTTGGCCTTGTTCGACTGAAGCGGTCCGATCAGGTGCAATTCGATACCGTCATAGTCTTCGCGCAGGCCAGGCCATTTTCCAATGGCTTCCTGGACACGGTTTTCTCCGAACACCCGCTGACCGGCATCCAGAATCGGGCGAATGTCCTCGGCAGGAAACGTCTTGGAAACGGCAACCAGAGTGGCTGCCCCGTCAGGACGACCATTTTCGGCCTCGGCGGCACGAATATCCGAAACCACTTTTGCCAGCCGATCGGTTGCCGTGTCCGCCATGTCCGTAATCTCCGTCCGGGTACCTTGCAGGGTCATGATCTTCGCCTCTGATAAGGTCGCGACCACCCTGATTGCAAGCATCACTCCCCAAATAACGAAAATGCTGAGATTTTGCCGCAATCATGTTGACCCCACGCCGGATTTCTGGTGACAGTCCGCCAAACAACTCAACGATAAAGCGCTGCAGGACGGCGCCTCATGAAACGGCGATTTTAATGGCAACGGAACGGTATAACGCCCGCGAAGTCGAAGCACGCTGGCAGAAGGTCTGGAACGAGAAGGACGTCTTCGTGACGTCCAACGAAGACAAGCGCGACAAGTACTACGTGCTTGAGATGTTCCCCTACCCGTCCGGCCGCATCCACATGGGCCATGTCCGAAACTATGCCATGGGCGACGTGGTTGCCCGCTACAAGCGTGCAAAGGGCTTCAATGTTCTGCACCCGATGGGCTGGGACGCTTTCGGCATGCCGGCCGAAAACGCCGCCATGCAGAACAACGTCCATCCCAAGGACTGGACCTACGAGAACATCGCCTTCATGCGCGACCAGCTCAAGATCATGGGCCTTTCCCTGGACTGGAGCCGTGAGTTCGCGACCTGCGACGTCGAGTATTACACCCAGCAGCAACGCCTGTTCCTGAAGTTTCTGGAAGCGGGTCTGGTCTATCGCAAGAATGCCAAGGTCAACTGGGATCCGGTCGACATGACGGTCCTGGCGAACGAGCAGGTGATCGACGGCCGCGGCTGGCGCTCCGGTGCGCTGGTTGAACAGCGCGAACTGACCCAATGGTTCTTCAAGATCTCCGACTATTCGGAAGACCTTCTGGAAGCCATCGACACACTCGACCGCTGGCCGGACAAGGTCCGCCTGATGCAGAAGAACTGGATCGGCAAGTCGGAAGGCTTGCGCGTCCGCTTCGAGTTCACGGCCCCTGCCCCAACAGGCGATGAGGTTCTGGAAATCTTCACGACCCGTCCGGACACCCTCTTCGGTGCGTCCTTCATGGGCCTGTCTCCGGATCACCCGATTTCGGAAAAGCTTGCGGAAGCAAACCCGGACCTGCAGGCATTCATCGAAGAATGTCGCCGTATGGGCACCTCCGCGGAGGCCATCGAAACCGCAGAAAAGAAAGGCATGGACACCGGTCTTCGCGTGAAGCACCCGCTCGATGCCTCGATCGAATTGCCGGTCTATGTCGCCAACTTCATCCTGATGGATTACGGCACGGGCGCCATCTTCGCCTGTCCTGCACACGATCAGCGCGATCTGGATTTCGCCCGCAAGTACGGCCTTCCTGTCAAGCCGGTGGTCCTGCCGAAGGATGCCGATCCTGCGACCTTCGAGATCGGCGACGAGGCCTACACAGACGACGGCTCAATCTTCAATTCCGGGTTCCTCGACGGTTTGTCCATCACGGACGCCAAGAATGCAGTGGCCACAAAGCTGGAAGCCATCCAGATCGCGGACCAGCCGCAGGGCGAGCGTCAGGTCAACTACCGTCTGCGCGACTGGGGCATTTCCCGCCAGCGCTACTGGGGATGCCCAATCCCGGTCATTCACTGTGATGACTGCGGCGTCGTACCGGAAAAAGACGAGAACCTGCCGGTTCAGCTGCCGGACGACATCAACTTCGACAAGCCGGGCAACCCGCTGGATCGCCACGCGACCTGGCGCAACACCACCTGCCCGAAATGCGGCAAGGCTGCCCTGCGCGAGACCGATACCATGGACACCTTCGTGGACAGCTCCTGGTATTTCGCTCGCTTTACCGCTCCGCGCTGTGATCAGCCGACCGACCCGAAGGCGGCGAATGATTGGTTGCCTGTCGATCAGTATATCGGCGGCATCGAGCATGCGATCCTGCACCTGCTCTATTCGCGCTTCTTTACACGCGCGATGCAGAAGGTTGGCGCCCTTGATTTGAAGGAGCCTTTCAAGGGCCTCTTCACCCAAGGAATGGTCACCCACGAGACCTATAAGTCGGAAGACGGAAAGTGGTTGAGCCCGGCCGAGGTCGTTTTTGCCGAAACAGATGGCAAGCGCACGGCAACTCATGCCCAAACCGGGGCTTCTGTGACCATCGGCTCGATCGAAAAGATGTCGAAGTCGAAAAAGAACACCGTCGACCCGACCGACATCATCGAAACCTATGGTGCCGATACCGCTCGCTGGTTCGTTCTGTCCGACAGCCCGCCCGAGCGCGATGTGATCTGGACCGAGGAAGGTGTCCAGGGATCCTGGCGTTTCGTCCAGCGCGTCTGGCGCCTGGTTCAGGAGATTGCCGAGAGCACCAAACCGGCTGCGTCGATGCCCTCCGACATGAGCGAAAAGGCCGTCGAACTGCGCCGCGCGACCCACAAGACCCTGGCTGCCGTTTCAAAGGATCTGGAAGGGCTCGGTTTCAACCGTGCGGTCGCACGCATCTACGAGTACGTGAACCAGATCGGCAAGGCCGTTCATGATGGCGTCGAAGCCGACGACATGGCCTACGCAACCCGTGAAGCTGCTCAGTATCTCGCGCAGATGATGGCGCCTATGATGCCGCACCTTTCAGAAGAATGCTGGACCAAACTCGGCCAAGATGGGCTGATCTCCGAAGCCGACTGGCCGGTTATCGACGAAACTCTTCTGGTTGAAGACAGCGTCACCTTGCCGGTCCAGATCAACGGCAAGAAGCGCGGTGAAATAACTGTTGCACGAGACGCTTCCAAAGAAGCGGTCGAAGCGGCTACGTTGGAGCTTGATTTCGTCCAGCGTGCGCTTGAAGGCAAACCGCCGCGCAAGCTCATCGTGGTGCCGCAGAGGATCGTGAATGTCGTTGCCTGACCTGAAACAGATTAGCCGCCGGACGCTGACCGGTCTCGTCCTTGCTGTCGGTGCAGCCGGATTTGTTTCCGGATGTCAGGTAAGGCCGCTTTACGGTTCTCTTGATGGAGGTTCGTCTTTCTCGCCTTCCGCCACGGTCCAGAGTGAACTGGCAGCAATCGATATCGATCCGATTTCCGATCGCTACGGCGATGCCACGGCCGCACGCGAGCTCTACAACGAGCTGGTATTCGGATTCGAACGAGGCGCCGGGGTACCCGCGAAGCGCTATCGTCTCAAAATCCTGATGGACTTGAGCGAGGCCGAGGTCGGCGTTGAACAGCTTGCCGACGTACCTGCGGCCTACACGATGACGATGAACACGACATTTGTTCTGTCCGACATCGATACAGACAAGACCCTGACCACCGGTCGCTCCTTTGCGACGGCGTCCTACGACTTCTCCAACCAGCGTTTCGCCAACATTCGCGCAAAACGCGATGCGCAACAGCGTGCCGCAAAGGTTGTCGCCAGCGATATTCAGGCACGGCTGGCCGGTTACTTCGCATCCGGGCGCTAAGGGGATCGTCCTGTGACCGCGCTCAAGGCCGGTGAAATTGATCGTTTTCTGGCAAAGCCGCCTGCCGGCGGCTGCGCCGTCTTGATATTCGGACCGGACACCGGACTTGTCTCCGAACGTGCGACCGACCTTGTCTCAAAGGCATCCGAAGGCGAGGATGATCCCTTCAATCTCGCCAAGATCGATGCCTCCGAGATCGTTTCCGATCCGAATCGGCTGATTGATGAGGCTTTGACCGTGCCGCTTTTCGGCGGCCGCCGCATCATCTGGATCAAGGACGCAGGCGGAAAGAACCTGTCTCCAGCGGTCACCCCCCTTTTGAAGCTCGATGACAATCCGTCGCTGGTAGTCATCGAAGCCGGTGACCTGAAAAAAGGAACCGGTCTTCGCAAATTGTTCGAAAGCGACAAGCGGGCGGTGGCGGTGCCATGCTACTCGGATGCAGGCCGGGACATTGACCAGCTAATCGACCAGGAAACGCGGGCCGCTGACCTCACCATCTCTCGCGAAGCACGTGCGGCGCTGCACAGCCTGCTCGGCGCCGACCGTATGGCCAGCCGGGGCGAGCTGAAGAAGCTCTGCCTCTATGCCCTAGGCAAGGGTCGCATTGAAAGCGACGATGTCGAGGCCATCATTGGCGACGCTTCAGCGTTTGAAATGTCGGAACTAATCGACTCCGCCGCTCTTGGTGACCTCAATACGCTCGATCACGGTCTTGAGCGCCTGGAGGCGCAGGGATCCAATGCTTCGGTCATTGCGGGTCAGGCGCTGAAGCATTTCCAGTGGCTACACCGCATGCGAGCCGACCTGGACCGCGGCATACAGGCACAAGCTATTGTCGACGGGCAGCGCCCGCCTGTCTTTTTCAAGCGCAAGACTGCCATGACACGTCAGATCCAGATATGGTCCTCAGAGGATCTGGCAAAGGCCACAGAGCGGCTCCATGAGGCAATGAAGGTCAGCCGTCTCAATGCCAGCCTTGGCGCTCCAGTGCTCTCTGAGGCGCTTCTGACGCTTGCCCGTGTGGCACAAGCGCGCTCCCGGCGACGCTAAGCACTGAAGAACACTGCGCCATCCAAGCGCCGCACGCGCTAGTCCGTGTGGGGATGCCCTTCAAACTGCTTGGCATCATCACCGATCACATACCAAGACGGTTTTTCAGCTACGAATTCATGGAACTTGTTTGCCACGCTGAGATCAAAATCAAGCGTATTCGCCGCAATCGGAAAACTCTCATCCTCAGACAGAATTTCTCCGAGAGATGTACCGCAGATCCCGCAAAAGCAGCGGAGGTATTTGTAGGGCTCAGGCGGCTGATATCTAACGATATTCTCCCTGCCGGAGACCCATATCAAATCGTCCCGCCTTACAAAGGCTATGGCACTTGCGCCGAGTTTCCTGCAACGCGAACAGTGACAGGTTCCAAGCATTGACGGTTCACGCGTCAATTCGAACCGAACGCCGCCACAACAACAGCTACCCTTGAACATTTCCCCTCCGCTCATATTCCCGATCAATGGGAAGAACATAACATGAACAGATGAACTGTGAGAACCGAAATCAGGGCACGATGTGGCAAGTTGAACCAATAAAAAACCCCGCTTGCCGAGAGGCTGCGGGGTTTGAAGTTCATACGAAGAAGGCGTCGGTCTATCGAACCTCGACACCCAACTTGCGGCAAATCTCATCAAGCTGGTCAAGCGAGGTGTACTTGATCTTCAGATCGCCGCTTTCCTTGCCGTGCTTATGGCCGACGCTGACCTTGAGGCCGAGCGTGTCGGAAAGACGCTTTTCCAGGGCCTTGGTATCGGCGTCTTTTTGCGGCTTGACCACATCTGACTTCGCGCCGCTCATCAGCTTAGCCAGTGCCTCTGGATCCTGGGCCAATTTCTCGGCATCCCGGACCGTCAGGCCTTTTTCGACGATCAGATCGGCAAGCGTAGCAGGATCTTCGACCGTAATCAGGGCGCGGGCGTGACCAGCCGTCAGAAGTCCTTCTGACAGATAATCCTTGACGGAGTTCGGCAGCTTCAGAAGGCGCATGGTATTGGCGACGTGGCTCCGGCTCTTGCCGATAACCTTCGCCAGCTCACCCTGACTGTAATTGAATTCTGCCGTCAGCTGATCGTAGCCCATCGCCTCTTCGATGGGATTCAGGTCGGCGCGCTGAACATTTTCGATAATCGCGAGTTCGAGGGCTTCCTGGTCGGTCACATCGCGAATGACGATCGGCGCTTCGTGCAGCCCGGCCTTTTGAGCCGCACGCCAGCGGCGCTCACCTGCGATGATCTCGTAGCGATCGGTCTTGCCGGCAGCCGGACGCACCAGGATCGGTTGGACGATCCCCTTTGCCCGCAGAGATTCCGTCAGATCGGCCAGATCCTTCTCGGCGAATGTTTTGCGCGGGTTCCGGGGATTGGGCTCCAGATGCTCTATCGGAACCTTGCGCGTGTCGCGGATGACCCGCTCCGGCGGCGCGGTATCCTGAACGGCAGAATCTCCTATCAGAGCCGCAAGTCCTCGACCGAGCCGTTTGTTTTTCACGCCTTCATCAGCCATGCCGCCGCACCCATTTCATGTTTCTTATTTTATTTCAAAAGCTTATCTCAGACACACCGATCATGGATCGAGCGTATCGCAGCCGAATCAAATCCGGGCAATCCCATCAATTCGCCAGTCTATTGCGCTCAAGCCGCAACCCTGCGCAGATCTCGCTCTCGCTGGATGATCTCCGACGCAAGGCGGAGATATGCCTGGCTTCCTGCACACTTCAAATCATAAAGAAGCGCCGGCTTGCCGTAAGACGGTGCTTCGGAAATGCGTACATTGCGAGGGATGACCGTCTCATAAACTGCATCGCCCATGGTCTCACGCACGTCGGCAACCACCTGGCTCGAGAGGTTGTTGCGGCTGTCATACATGGTCAGGACGATACCGTGGATGGTCAACTGCGGGTTCAGGGCATTCCGAACCTGTTCGACCGTGCTGAGCAGCTGGCTCAGACCTTCAAGGGCAAAGAACTCGCACTGAAGCGGAACGAGGATGGAATGCGACGCGGAAAGGGCGTTGATCGTCAGCAGGTTCAGCGACGGCGGGCAATCGACCAGGACGTAGGTAAACCCGATTTCCTGGAACAGGCGCGAGCGCGTGAGCTGCTCGATAGCATTCCGGAGGCGGAAAGCCCGGTCGCTTGAAGACGCGATTTCCAGCTCCAGACCAAGCAGATCCATAGTCGACGGCGCGACCCATACCCGAGGAACCGCAGTGTCCTTCACTGCCTCGTCCAGACTGCAATCGCCACTCAAAACGTCATAGGTGGAAAGACCCCGATCACGACGCTCAATGCCGAGACCCGTCGACGCGTTGCCCTGTGGATCAAGGTCGATGACGAGAACCTTCTCCCCAATCGCGGCAAGAGCCGTACCCAGGTTGATGGCCGTGGTGGTTTTGCCCACCCCGCCCTTCTGATTGGCAAGGGCCAGAACGCGCGGAGATTCTGGAAGCATGCTCATACGGCGACACCTTCCTCGCTATGCCGGGGAGAAATATTTGAAAGAAGAAGCATCCGGCTCGTAGGATCAATTAGACTTTTCTTTTCTACCAGATCGAACGACCATGCGTGAGACGCTTCGTTAACTTCCCGTTGAAAATCCTGACCTTTGTGGAAAACGCAGCGCGCTCCGGTGGATGTGAAGGGCTCCGCAAGCGTCAAAAGCAAATCAAGCGCAGCCAAGGCTCGGCCTGACACCGCATCCACTGGACCATATTGCCACTCTTTCGCAACCGATTCGATCCGTCCGGCATGAACCGTGCCCGTGGTTCCGGTTTCACGCAGAGCTGTTCGAAGGAAGGCCGCCTTGCGCTGGTTGCTTTCGATCATGTGGACATGACCCTCCGGATCGTCGGCCTGAAGGATCGCGGTCACGACTCCTGGAAATCCGGCGCCGCTTCCAATGTCGACCCAGACTTTCGCTTCCGGCAAAGACCATTTCGTTTGCAGACTGTCCGCAACGTGGCGGGTCCAGATATCGGGGATGGTCGACGGTGCAATCAGGTTCTGGGCCGGTTGCCATTTCAAAACCAGGTCGACGTAAATCTGTAGTCGCTCAAGCGTTTCACGTGAAACATCCCCATAGTTATGCACATCCTGTGCAGATGTTCTAAGCGGTGGAATCTTTGCCATCAGGCAGCTCCCTGCCGATTTTGCCGCTTTATGTGAGACAAGAGCAGCGTCAAGGCGGCAGAGGTCACTCCCTCCATCCGCGAGGCTTGGCCAAGGGTCGCTGGTCGCACGGTGGCAAGCTTCTGCTTCACCTCATTCGACAGACCAGCCAGCGCGTCGAAATTGAAATCCGCAGGGATGGCGAGAGCTTCGTCACGCTTCAGCGCTTCAATGTCGGCGGCCTGCCGGTCAAGATAAACCGCATAGAGGGCATCGGTGGCGACCTGCTCTGCAATCATCGGACTCATGTCCACCAGCTCCGGCCAGACCTGTATGAGTTGATCGAACGTCAGATCCGGATACGACAGCAGGTCGAAGGCGGAACGCCGGATGCCGTCCTGGTTGATCGGCAAGCCTTTGCGCTGCGCCTCCGCCGGAGTGATGGTCAAGGTCTTCAGCGTCTCACGCGCAGCTTCAATCTTGGCCATCTTCGTTTCGAAGGCGACTCGACGGGTATCGGATACGCATCCGAGCTTGATGCCGAGCGGCGTAAGACGCTGGTCTGCATTGTCGGCACGAAGCGACAAGCGATACTCCGCTCGCGAGGTGAACATTCGATACGGCTCGGTGATGCCCCGTGTGATCAGGTCATCGATCATCACACCGATGTAGCCCTGGCTTCGATCCACGACAAACGCGTCCCGTCCCTGTGCCTTGAGCGCCGCATTCAGACCTGCGACCAACCCTTGAGCACCTGCTTCCTCGTATCCCGTTGTGCCATTGATCTGACCGGCGAGAAACAGTCCGGAGCATCGTTTTGCTTCGAGTGAAGCCGACAGTTCTCGCGGATCAACGTGGTCATACTCGATGGCATAGCCCGGCTGAATGACTGTGACATTCTCCAGACCGGGGATCGTCTTCAGGAATGCGATCTGAGCATCTTCCGGCAGCGAGGTTGAAATACCGTTCGGATAGACCGTGTGATCATCGAGGCCCTCAGGCTCCAGAAAGATCTGATGCCCCTCGCGGTCACCGAAGCGAACGATCTTGTCCTCGATTGAAGGACAATACCGCGGGCCCCGCCCCTTGATGTTTCCGGAGTACATGGCCGAACGGGACAGGTTGTCCCGGATGATCTTGTGCGTCTCCGGGGTCGTGCGTGTGATATGGCACGGGATCTGCGGCGTCTCGATGCGATCAGTCAGAGTAGAGAACGGGATAGGCTCATCGTCGCCCGGCTGTTCTTCGAGCTTGCCCCAGTCAATGGTCCGGCCATCGAGTCGTGCCGGCGTGCCGGTCTTGAGCCTGCCGAGGTCGAAGCCGATTTCCTCGAGCGATAGGGACAGCCCCATCGCAGGACCTTCGCCCTGCCTGCCCGCCGGGATTTTCTTGTCGCCTATATGAATAAGACCACGCAGGAAGGTTCCGCTAGTGAGCACGACGGACCTGCAGGAGATGACCCGGCCGTCAGCGAGAGCAACTCCGGTGATGCGGCCATCCTCAAACTGGAATCGGTCGGCCTCACCTTCCACGACCGTAAGATGGTCGATGGCCGAGATCTCAGCCTGCATGGCTTCGCGATAGAGCTTACGGTCAGCCTGCGCCCGTGGCCCGCGAACGGCGGGACCCTTGCGGCGATTGAGCATGCGGAACTGGATCCCGCCCTTGTCGGCGACGCGACCCATGAGGCCATCGAGTGCATCGATCTCGCGAACAAGGTGCCCCTTGCCCAGACCGCCGATGGCCGGATTACAGGACAGTACACCAATGGTGTCGAACCGGTGGGTGACCAACGCGGTTTCCGCCCCGAGGCGGGCGGAGGCAGCCGCCGCCTCACAGCCGGCGTGGCCACCGCCAATTACAACGACATCATAGGTCAGGTTTGCTTCGCTCATTTGCAACGCTCACAAGCCCGGCGGCTCAAAGCCGGCTTCGGACATGTCTTGAATGGAGATTGTCGGAAAGCACAGAGTCCGAATTCACAGACAGGACAGACACAAGCTTCCGTTTCAAACGCCGGAAGTCCCGACGCTTACGTTGCGCACTTTATAAATCCGTGGCCCATCACGGTCAAAAGAAAAGGAAACGATACGGGATGAACAAGGGAGGCGGACGGGGCATTGCCGCGCCAAGAAACCTCCCCAAACCGACAAATGATTCACGTGAAACATGTTCCGGATATGAATCGATCCAGAGTTACTCAGGCTGATTCACGTGAAACAATTATTTGCCGATACAAAAGTCCCTGAAGATGACATCCAACAGATCTTCCACGTCAATGCGACCGGTGATCCTGCCCAAGGCGTCCGCGGCAAGGCGCAGCTCCTCTGCGCGCAGTTCTCCCGGTAAGTGGGCGGCACTGACACCCTGGCGCAGGGCGGAACAGCATTCCACCAGGAAGTGACGATGCCTTTGACGCGTGGCCAAGGGCGCTTCACCGACTGCTATCGTTTCTTCAGCGAAATCGGAAAGCCGCTTCAACAGCAGATCTGTTCCGGAAGCATTCTTCGTAGAACAAGGGATTTCATGGGTCGTTCCGGAGGAGTCTCGTTCCGGAGGAGTCTCAAGATCCGTCTTGGTGTTTACGATCCAGAGAGGAACGATCGCCCGTATCTCATCGCTTAACCCGGCCGCTACATGATCGGGCGGCATGCCGCCTGGCTCCATTGCCCAGAGAACTAGGTCAGCGCCCCGCCCTCGTTCCCGTGCCCTACGTATACCTTCGCGTTCGACCACGCCATCTGTCTCCCGGAGGCCGGCGGTATCGACCAGGGTCACCGGGTACCCTCCAAGATCAAGATGGGTCTCGATGACATCCCGGGTAGTACCGGCCTCTTCTGTGACGATGGCGATATCCCGGCCGGCAATGGCGTTCAGCAAGCTCGACTTACCCGCATTCGGTGCCCCCATCAGAACGACCTGCAGCCCCGTCCTCAAACGCTCTCCGCTGCGGGACTTTTCGAGATGAAGCTCGATTTCGTCTGCAAGAGCTGCTGCCTCGACCCAGACCTCATCTGCAACGCTTCCCGGAACATCCTCCTCATCGGCAAAGTCGAACTCTGCTTCGACCATGGCACGCATATGAATGAGCCTTTTCCGCCAGCCCTCGTAGAGCTGGCCGAGTGCGCCACCCATCTGCCTCACCGCCTGGCGCCGTTGTGCTTCGGTCTCTGCCGCAATGAGATCGGACAGTCCCTCCACCTCGGTCAGGTCCATCCGACCGTTCTCGAAGGCGCGCCGGGTAAACTCCCCTGGCTCTGCCGGACGCATTCCCTCAATGCCGGAAAGCACTTCGAGCAGGCGCGCTACTACCGCTCGTCCACCATGGCACTGGAGTTCGGCGACGTCCTCGCCGGTAAAGCTTGCCGGACCCTTGAAGAACAGCACCAGGGCCTCGTCTATCACCTCTCCGCTTTCCTGGGCCCTCAGCCTGCGCAAAGCAGTTCTCCGCGGCTTAGGCACGGATCCGGTCAATAGACGCAGGGCTTCCCCGACCCTCTCTCCTGACAGTCGAATGACGGCAACGCCAGAGGGAACCGCGCCACTGGAGAGGGCAAAGATCGTGTCTGCCATGATTTCATTCCACCTTGCCGAAAGAGCTTTACAGAGGACGTTGTTGCACCACGGCGCAAATTGCTTCAACCCTATTGGTCAGCAAATCAAAAAGGTCCCTGAAAGGTCCCCCGTTTCCATGACCGAGAATCGCCTCGCCACGTCCACGAGTCCCTATCTGCTGCAGCACAAGGATAACCCGGTCCACTGGTACCAGTGGGGCGAGGAAGCGTTGGCGGCGGCGAAGGCCGAGAACAAGCCGATCTTGCTCTCCGTGGGATATGCGGCCTGTCACTGGTGCCACGTCATGGCCCACGAGAGCTTTGAAGACCCGGCAACTGCAGAGGTAATGAACCGGCTGTTCGTCAACATCAAGGTCGACCGTGAGGAACGGCCCGATATCGACCAGATCTACATGAAGGCCCTGCATGCCCTGGGTGAGCAGGGTGGATGGCCCCTCACCATGTTCCTCACCCCCAAGGGTGAACCTTTCTGGGGTGGGACCTACTTTCCGAAGACCCCGCAATGGGGCCGGCCCTCCTTCGTTGATACTCTGGAAGCGGTATCGCGCACCTATCATACGGATCGGGAACGAATCGAAAACAACAGTTCCGGCTTGATGGAGGCGCTCAAGGCTCAGATCACACCCACAGCCCCGATCGACAGAAGCCTTATGGTGACTGCTGGTGAGCGACTTCTTACCCTGTTCGACCGGGAGCATGGTGGAATCAAGGGCGCGCCGAAGTTCCCGCAAGCTTCGGTACTGGATCTGATCTGGCGGGCGGGACTGCGTAGTGGCAACGACACGGCAAAGGAGACCTACCTCCATACGCTGCGCCAGATCAGCAACGGGGGCATCTACGATCACCTGAAAGGCGGTATCGCCCGCTACTCTGTCGATCATCTATGGCTCGTGCCGCATTTCGAGAAGATGCTCTACGACAACGGCCAATACTTGAGCAATCTTGCGGTTGCCTATCCAGCCAGCGAGGATGACCTGTTTCGCCGGCGAATCGAAGAGACGGTCGATTGGCTTCTGGATGAAATGCAGCTTCCGTGCGGCGCCTTCGCCTCAAGTCTGGATGCGGACAGTGAAGGCGAAGAAGGCAAGTTCTATGTCTGGACATCGGATGAAATCACTGAGGCTCTCGGGCCTGAGGATGCCCTCGCCTTCGCCAAGGCGTACGACGTTCATCCCTCTGGCAACTGGGAAGGCTCCACAATCCTCAATCGTCTCAAGGCACCCAGTGTCTCAGCTCGCGATGAAGCACGCCTCGCTCGGCTGCGAAAGAAGCTCCTGGAACGGCGAACCACTCGTGTGAGGCCTGGTCTTGACGACAAGGTGCTCGCGGATTGGAACAGCTATGTCATCACCGGGTTGGCCCGCGTCAGTAAATATGTTTCACGTGAATCAGTCCTGGAAGCCGCTGGGAAGGCCTACGACTTCGTAATGGCGTCTATGACTGTCGATGGGCGTTTGGGGCATTCCTGGCGCGATGGCGAGCTCGTGTTTCCTGGCTTTGCGTCAGATCACGCTGGTATGATTGTGGCCGCCCTCGCACTTGCCGAGGTGATACCCGATAACGCTGAGCGCTACATCACCGACGCGCAGTGCCTTGCGGAGATCCTATTGAGGCACTACCAAGGCGCTGAAGGTGCATTCTACCTGACGGCCGATGATGCGGAGGGATTGATCACGCGTCCCTTCAGTGTCGCCGATGAGGCGACACCAAGTGCAAACGGTCTCGCGGCAGAAGCATTCTCGCGGCTGTTTCTCATGACAGGTAACACGCTGTACCGTGACGTTGCCGACAAGCTTTTGGTGGCAGTGTCATCGGAAATCCCGAAAAACGTTTTCGCCACCTCTTCCCTGCTTGCTGCTTTCGATACGCGCGTCAACGGGCGGCTTGCAGTCATCGTCGCTCCCGAGGGAACGGATCCGAATCCTTTTCTGAAAATACTGGACAAGGCCGTGGATCCCGCGCTCATTCGTATTGTTGTGAGTTCGACCGATGATTTTGCGGAAGGGCATCCGGCGCGATTGAAGAACGCGCTCGATGGCAAGGCTACTGTCTATCTTTGCCGTGACGGGGCGTGTTCGTTCCCGATTCAGACGCGGCGCGACCTGGAAGCAGCCCTTCAGAGAATTGATTGATCCCGCTGACGGTGTTCCAGCCAATCGCTTCTATTCAGCCGATAAAGGACATGGGGGCCTAGTGGGTGATCAGGCGGTAATGCCGGATGATGAAAATCATCCGCCATGCTTCTGATCATACCAAGACGTTGCATCACCCTTTGTGAGGGCAAATTGGTTATGGTCGTGAAGGATACGATTTCTTCCAGCTTCAGCGTTTCGAAACCGAATCCGATCCAGGCTCTGGCTGCCTCCGTTGCCAACCCTTGTCCCCAGGCCTTGCGGATAAGTCGCCAGCCCACCTCGACGCATGGATCAAACGGAAGTTCCGGTTCAAATCGCGGAACAGACAATCCGACAAATCCGAGAAATTCTCCTGTTTCCTTGTCTTCTACCGGTGAGAAGCAAAAGCCATCTTTTTGCGTTAACAGGACGGCCTTGTCATACAGCTTGTCGCTCTCCACCCTGTTCAGAGTCGAAGGGAAATACCTCATCACTTCAGGATCGGCATTCATCGCTGCGAACGCAAAACGGTCGGCGTCAGTCCAGCGGCGAAGGATCAGGCGATCTGTTTCCAGATAGGTCATGCAATTGGTCCGTTCGGATCCGATTCAGTTGGGACGGATTCACGTGAAACATATGCTTAAGAAATAGTAAAGGCGCTGCGATTTTCAGATCGCAGCGCCTTTGAATTTGGATGATACGGATCCGAATCGGATCAGGTGTTCATGCTGTCGAAGAAGTCGTCGTTTGACTTGGTCTGCTTGAGCTTGTCGATCAGGAATTCGATCGCATCGACAGTGCCCATCGGGTTGAGGATCCGACGAAGGACAAACGTCTTCTTGAGCTTTTCAGCCGGAATAAGCAGGTCTTCCTTACGGGTGCCGGACCGCTGAATATCAATCGCCGGGTAGACACGCTTGTCGGAGATTTTGCGATCCAGAATGATTTCGGAGTTACCCGTACCCTTGAACTCTTCGAAGATGACTTCGTCCATGCGGCTGCCGGTATCGATCAGCGCCGTTGCGATGATCGTCAGGGACCCGCCCTCTTCGATATTACGAGCCGCACCGAAGAAGCGCTTCGGCCTCTGAAGTGCGTTGGCGTCGACACCACCGGTCAGAACCTTACCCGAAGACGGTACGACCGTATTGTAGGCACGGCCGAGACGGGTGATGGAATCAAGCAGGATGACAACATCACGGCCGTGCTCGACCAGACGCTTCGCCTTCTCGATCACCATCTCGGCGACCTGAACGTGACGCGATGCTGGTTCGTCGAATGTCGATGACACGACTTCACCATTAACGGTGCGCTGCATATCGGTCACTTCTTCCGGGCGCTCGTCGATCAGAAGAACGATCAAGTAGCATTCCGGGTGATTAGTCGTGATGGACTTGGCGATGTTCTGAAGGAAGACCGTCTTACCTGTGCGCGGCGGCGCGGTAATCAACGCACGCTGGCCCTTGCCGAGCGGTGCGACCATGTCGATGATGCGCGGCGAGAGATCCTTGGTCGTCGGATCCTCGATCTCCATCTTGAAACGTTCGTCAGGATAGAGCGGCGTCAGGTTGTCGAAATGGACCTTGTGACGCGCCTTGTCCGGATCTTCAAAGTTGATCGTGTTGACCTTCAGAAGGGCGAAGTAACGCTCACCTTCCTTGGGGCTTCTGATCTGACCCTCAACCGTATCGCCTGTCCGCAACGAAAACCGGCGGATCTGCGACGGCGAGACGTAAATATCGTCCGGGCCAGGCAGGTAGTTTGCATCGGGAGACCGCAGGAAACCAAATCCGTCCTGCAGAACTTCAACGACGCCTTCACCGATGATTTCGACGTCCTGAGCCGCGAGGTTCTTCAGGATGGCGAACATCAGCTCCTGCTTGCGCATAGTGCTTGCGTTCTCGACTTCTAGCTCTTCAGCAACCTGAAGAAGCTCTGTCGGTGTTTTTTCTTTGAGGTCTTTGAGTTTCATTTCCCGCATCGAGTTGGGGTCAATCATGTTGGTGGATATATTTCCAGGGATGGACTTCTGATGGTGTCGTCATGCAAACCGATTAATCAGAAGAATTCGGAAGATGGGACTGAGAGACGGCCAGATTGGTCTAGACTAGACGTGGCTGCCGGGACCGTTGGATGCAAACGCTCCACAACGCCGGCCGGAAGTTCGCGAGACACTAGGGGAATTTAAAAAAAACTGCAAGTACATAAAAAGGCGTAGGCGGCCTAAAAAATAGCCGCCCACGAGCGTTTGTCTTTAGAACGGCTTCCCGATGACAAGAATAACGATGAAGATCATCAGAACGGTCGGGACCTCATTCAGGATCCGATAGAACTTGGCAGTCTTCCTGTTTTCGTCACGAGCAAAACGCTTCACGCATCCCGATAAATACCCGTGAGCGGCCGACATCAGAATGACGAGAGTTAGTTTCGCATGGAACCAACCGTCGGAAAACGCACTGATTTCATACGCAGTCCAAAGTCCAAAGATCCAGGCTGAAATCATCGCCGGGTTGATGATCGCCTTCAGAAGACGCCGCTCCATCACCTTGAAGGTCTCCGACTTCTCCGATCCGATCTCCGTATCGGCGTGATACACGAAGAGACGCGGCAGATAGAGCATCCCGGCCATCCAGGCGATGATCGAAATAACGTGAAGAGACTTCACCCATTCATAGACACCCATGGTGCTAGCCCCTCTTCACACGCTCGACCATACGGGCAACATTCTCCGGATCTGCGTCCGGGGTCACACCATGACCAAGATTGAAGATCAGCGGGCCTTTATCGAAGGTCTGAAGAATATGGTCGACGCCCTCATCAAGCGCCTTGCCGCCGGCCACGAGCCGCATCGGGTCGAGATTGCCCTGAATCGGAACCTTCTTCTGGATTTCCAGCGCGAGGTGATCCGGCGCTGTCCAGTCCAGACCTACCGCATCGACGCCGGTACGCTCGATATAGGTCTGCATACGGGCAGAAGACGCCTTGGGGAAACCTATGATCTTGGCTCCCGGCCGCGCAGCTTTCACACCGGCGACGATCGCTTTCGTCGGTTTGATCGACCAGCGCTCAAAACCCGCATCATCCAGAACCCCTGCCCAGGTATCGAAAATCTGGACTGCATCGGCACCCGCATCGAGCTGACGGATCAGATAATTGATCGAGGCAGTCACCAGTTGGTCAATGAACCGCTGAAGCAGATCCGGATCGCGATACGAACCAACCCTGGCAGCAACCTGATCCTGAGTCGTGTGTCCGGCTACGGAATAGCAGGCGACTGTCCAGGGAGCGCCACAGAAGCCCAGGAGGGTGGTTTCGGTAGGAAGTTCCGCCCGAAGGCGGGAAACCGTCTCTATAACCGGTTTTAGGTGATCCTCGGCACGATCCTGCTCAAGGCTATCAACGAGTTCGGAATTGAGAGGTTCGAGAACCGGACCACGTCCTTCTTCAAAGCGAACCGGATAGCCGATTGCATCCGGCACGACGAAGATGTCCGAGAACAGTATGCTCGCATCAAAGCCATACCGGCGGATCGGCTGGAGAGTGACCTCGGTTGCAAGATCCGGGTTGTAGCAGAAGTCGAGAAAGTTCGATGCCTTGGCTCGTACTTCACGATATTCGGGAAGGTAGCGGCCTGCCTGGCGCATCATCCAGATGGGGGGTGGCCAGAGCTTTTCTCCAGCCAGTACACGCATCACCGCACGATCTTCGGATCTCATAAGGCAGAGCCCTTTCCCACATTCCAAATCAAATAAGATTCTTAATTTTGAATCTGTTTTTTCTTATTGTGAGTGGATTACCGGGATCATTTGGCTTCCACAATCATTCACAGCTATATCCGATGCGGGATAAATCGTCGCGTGTTCTGGACAAGTTACCCTCCACAGGAGTCAATAACTCGGAAAATTGTTTCTCCCTAATGGTTTATCGAAAAATTTACACTTCGTTAACTAATTTGGCGAACGTGGAAAACCTGTCTACGATTGACCGGCCTCATGTTAATCCACATGAGCGGCTTTTCGTTTCGTCGGGAGTCATTTGAGAAAACCGCCCTGTTCATAAAAAACAGGGAACGGGCATAAAGTGGACGTCCGCACGACCGCCGGACGTTAACCCCCTATTAATAAACAGGGCTGGGGATGACTGCGTGAATAAGTCCAGACACTATTTTCATCTGCATCTGGTCTCGGATTCGACCGGTGAAACGCTCATGACCGTCGCCCGCGCGGCAACGGTTCAATATGAGGACGTCCAGGAGATCGAGCACGTCTATCCTCTGGTCCGCACGCAAAAGCAGCTCGACCGGGTCATCAGCGAGATTGAGGCAGCTCCGGGCATCGTCCTCTATACTCTGGTCGACAAGGAAATTTCTGAGCGTCTTGAGCGCACTTGCCGAGATCTCGGCATTCCATTCGTCAACATTCTCGATCCGGTTTTCGCGGTGTTCCAGTCCTACCTGAATGTCACGAAGACGCATCGCATCGGGGGCCAGCACGAACTGGACGCGGAATATTTCCAGCGGATCGATGCACTCAACTACACGATGATGCATGACGACGGTCAGATCTGGGAGGACCTGGAGGCCGCGGACATTGTCCTCGTCGGTATTTCAAGAACATCGAAGACGCCGACCTGCATCTATCTGGCTAACCGGGGCATCAAGGCAGCCAACGTACCCTTGGTACCGGACATTCCCCTGCCCCAGGAACTCATGAACCTGAAGAAACCGCTCGTCGTTGGCCTGATTGCATCTGCAGAACGTATCCAGCAGATCCGGCGCAACCGCGTCTTGTCGTTGCAGTCGGAGAACTACAACGACACCTATGTGGACCGAAAGGAAATTGCTCGGGAAATCAATCTCAGCCGCCGTCTTTGTTCTGAGAACGGCTGGCCGTTGATTGACGTCACCCGGCGGTCCATCGAGGAAACCGCGGCGGAAATCATGGCGCTTTACCGAGACTACAAGGCTGCGCAAAAGGCCGCACCGGTCGACTGACACCAAACTTTATCGGGACGAAACGAACATGACATTGGTCTTGGCCAGCGGAAGCAGAATCCGCTCTGAGCTCTTGAAAAATGCCGGACTGCAAATTGACATCGATCCGGCCGGCGTCGATGAACGTGCTGTCGAAGCGCCCTTGATCGAAGCTGGCATGCCGCCGGAAGACCTTGCCGCGATCCTGGCCGAAGCTAAGGCAAACGACGTCAGCGAACGCAGGCCTGCCGATCTTGTGATTGGCGCCGATCAGGTGCTCGCCTTTGAAGGCGAGCGTTATACCAAGCCCGCGGACATGGAGGCAGCGCGCCGCCAGCTGCTGAACTTTGCCGGGAAGACCCACGAGCTTCATTCTGCTGTAGTTTTGTCGCGTAACGGTGAGGCGATCTGGCGCCATGTCTCGACTGCCCGCCTCACGATGCGCGAGTTGACGCCTGCGTTCGTCGGTCACTATTTGGCAGATGTCGGTGAAGTCGCGCTGTCCAGCGTCGGCGCCTATCAGCTTGAGGGACCGGGCGTTCAGCTGTTCGAGCGGATCGATGGAGACTACTTCACCATCCTTGGACTGCCGCTTTTGCCTCTTCTTGAAGAACTGCGGGTTCAGGGAGTGCTGGAGTGATGACAAAGAAGGTCGCGATTACCGGATGGCCTGTCGCACAGTCCCGCTCGCCGATGGTCCAGGGATATTGGCTGAAAAAGCACGGAATTGATGGCGACTATGGTCGCCAGGCCGTCGAACCTGAGAATGCCGAAAAATTTTATGCCAACTTCGCCGCATCCGGTCTTTCCGGGGGGAATGTCACGGTGCCTCACAAGGAAGTTGCCGCCAAGGCCTGCGATTGGCTCGACGATGCTGCAAAGGCCATGGGTGCGGTCAATACGCTCTGGCTGGACGATGATGGCAAACTCTGCGGTGCAAATACCGATGGGATCGGTTTTCTGGGCAATCTGGACCAGTGGGCGCCGGGATGGGACAACGAGCCCGGCGTTGCCGTGGTGCTTGGGGCCGGCGGGGCGTCGCGGGCGATCATCTGGTCACTTCTCTCCCGTGGCTTCAAGGAAGTGCATATCTTCAACCGAACCGTTGAAAAGGCCAGAGAACTCGTAAGGCAATTCGGATCAAAAACGTTTGCCCATGGCTGGGAAGAAGTTGAGGACTACCTGGGGAAAGCGGACATTCTGGTCAACACGACATCCCTCGGTATGACTGGAAAGCCGCCGCTTGAAATCGATCTCTCAAAGCTGTCCAGAACGGCTCTGGTCACAGATGCTATCTACTCGCCCCTGAAGACCGATTTGCTCCTCCAGGCTGAGGCGCGGGGAAATCCCATCGTTGATGGTCTCGGCATGTTGTTGCATCAGGCGGTACCGGGCTTTGAGCGCTGGTTCGGTGTTCGTCCTGAAGTCGATGATGAGTTGCGCGCCCTCATTCTGGCCGATCTGGGACAGTCTTGATGATCCGCATTGGCTTGACCGGTTCCATCGGCATGGGAAAATCCACGACGGCGAAGCTTTTTGCCGCCAACGGTGTTCCCGCATACGATGCGGATGCAGCCGTTCACGCCCTCTACGCTGGCCGCGCGGCTCCGCTAATCGAGGCCGAGTTTCCCGGAACCGTTGTCGAGGGCAAGGTCGATCGCACCCTGTTGTCCCCGCACGTTCTGGGAAAGCCCGATGCGATGAGGCGCCTTGAGGCGATTGTCCATCCGCTGGTGCGTGAGGAGGAACAGGCATTCCTCGCCAAGGCACTGTCCGAAGGCCGCCGGGCTGTCCTGCTCGACATCCCGCTTCTGTTCGAAACCAACGGTGATGACCGTGTTGATGTCACGGTTGTGGTGACAGCGAACCCGGACATTCAACGCTCCCGCGTTCTGGCGCGGCCGGGAATGACCCCAGAGCGTTTTGAGGTGATCGTTTCCCGGCAGATGCCCGACGCCGACAAGCGTTCCCGGGCACATTTCATCATCGATACTAGCCGTGGCCTTGAAGCTGCCGAGCGTTCGGTCGTTGCGATCTTGCGGGCCCTTGCGCCTCTTCCGTGAGATTGTCGTGACTATTGTCGTCCCGGAGCTGAAAAACGCGGAAAGCGGGTTGGCCTAGGCCAACAGACTGGGCAAATTGGGCCGGAAACATCGGCAAGGCGACGACATGCGTGAAATTTCCTTCGATACCGAAACCACGGGGCTGAACCCGCGAGGCGGAGACCGTCTGGTCGAAATCGGGGGAGTTGAGCTGTTCAACCAGATCCCGACCGGAAATTTCTATCACGTCTACATCAACCCGCAGCGGGACATGCCTATTGAGGCATTCAACGTTCACGGTCTTTCGGAAGAGTTCCTGTCCGACAAGCCATTGTTTGAACATGTTGCAGATGAATTCCTTGATTTCGTCGGAGACGCCACGCTTGTGATCCACAATGCCGCGTTCGACATGGGCTTCATCAACATGGAGCTTGAGCGCGCGGGCCGCCGTTTGATCCCGCGCACGCAGGTTATCGATACCCTCGATCTCGCTCGCCGTAAGTTCCCGACCGGACCGAATTCACTGGACGCGCTATGCTCCCGTTTCGGCATCGACAATTCCCGCCGTGTGAAGCACGGGGCGTTGCTCGACGCCGAAATCCTTGCCGAGGTCTATCTTGAGCTCAAGGGGGGTAAGCAGGCAGCGCTGATCCTCTCTCCAGACGACGAAAAAGATGATGGGGCAGGATCGGCGAACGGCGGTGGCAGCAGTGAGCTGGGCCTTGGCCCCTTCAATGCCCGCAAGCGGCCCACCCCGCTGGCTTCAATGCGCCGCGATGACGAATATGCCGCCCATCAGGCTTTTGTCGAGAAGATGGGTGAGGGAGCCATCTGGAACAAGTACAAGTAGCTTTCTCAGACAGTGCCGATAAGCCACTCGATAATCTGTCGGTGCTTTGCCTTGAAGCGCGGTTCAAAACCCCAAGCCAGTGTCTGAACGACCGTCCAACTCCGAGCTCGCTCACGATTGATACCCAGTTCTTCCGACATCCGATCTAGTCGGTAGAGCATTGATGACTTTGTATTTCCGAATTCGAAACTACGAACAATTGGTGCAAGGCCGAATGCTTTTTCCCCCATAAGGGGCTTCGGATCTATGATGAGCCAGGGTTCTCGCTGGGCGGAGACGATGTTCTGCCCATGTAAATCTTGATGCACGAGGACTTCTTGCATCGGCGTCGACAGCAGCTCTTGCAACAGATCTTGAGCATGGCGGATCAGTCGGCGTTCCCCTGTGTCGGTCGCAATCCGGAGCTCGCATTCGAACGCAGTTGTCCAGTCTTCTGATTGCTCACACAGCCGCTTGAACGGAAAATCCGTTGTTACCCAGAGCCGTTTCAACAAGTCCGCCACAACGCCCAAATGATCGATGTTCGGATTGTCGGATAGATATGTCCCGGGTTGAGCGTGCTCCAATAGCAATGCGTTGTGTTCCGGTAAATGACCGAACAAACGCACCGCGCCGTTGCCGTTCCAGACTTTCAGGGCATCTGCTTCAAATCGGCATTCATCATGCGGGAACTGTAACTTGACCACGACAGGAACTGCGTCGCGAACTGCGGGGAAGGCGAGAGATACGGTTGAACCGCCGAATGGCGCTCCAACGTTCTCCAGATCCCAGTGCCGGACGCAAACGTCAACCAGATTGGGGAGCGCGTCGATCCAGTTTTTTCCTGCTGAGGTTACCTCAAGAGCTTTGAGGTTCTCAGGGACCTGGTTCGACATCGCTAGATCTGGTCAAAGCATGGACGGAAGGACCCGGTCCGGCGGACGGTGACCGTCCATGAAGGTCTTGATGTTGATGATCACCTTCTCGCCCATCTCGATGCGGCCTTCGATGGTTGCCGAACCCATGTGCGGCAGCAGGACGACGTTTTCGAGAGAAATCAGTTTCGGATTGACGGCGGGTTCATGCTCGAACACGTCGAGGCCGGCCCCGGCGATTTCGCCGGCTTCCAGCATCCGGATCAGGGCGTTTTCGTCGATCACCTCGCCGCGCGCCGTATTGACCACGTAAGCATCCTTCTTCAGGAGCTTGAGGCGGCGGGCAGACAGAAGATGGAACGTACCGGGCGTATGTGGACAGTGGATCGACACCACGTCCATGCGGGCAAGCATCTGGTCAAGGCTTTCCCAGTAGGTTGCCTCAAGGGCTTCCTCGACATCCTGCGTGACACGGCGGCGATTATGATAATGGATCGACATGCCGAAGGCCTTGGCGCGGCGCGCGACTGCCTGGCCAATGCGGCCCATGCCGATGATGCCGAGGCGCTTGCCCCAGATCCGGTGGCCGAGCATCCAGGTCGGAGACCAGCCGGTCCATTCGCCGGCCTCAAGCGCCTTGATACCCGAAGCGAGACGACGTGGCACGGCAAGCATCAAGGCCATGGTCATGTCTGCAGTGTCTTCGGTCAGAACACCGGGGGTGTTCGTCACGTTGATGCCGCGGTTGTTCGCGGTGGAGACATCGATATTGTCGACGCCGTTACCGAAGTTGGCGATCAGTTTCAGATTCGGGCCAGCCTGAGACAGCACGGCGGCATCGATGCGGTCTGTTACGGTCGGAACCAGCACATCTGCCGATCTCACCGCCTCAACCAGTTCTGCCTGGCTGAAGGGCCGGTCGTTCTCGTTCAACCGTGTCTCGAAGAGCTCGCGCATGCGGGTTTCCACCACATCCGGGAGTTTCCGGGTCACGACGACCACAGGCTTCTTTTTCGCCATGCTTCATGCCTTTGCGTATCGTTGAGGTCACGTTAACCACAACGGTTCCACCATAGCGCACCTTGCAGAGAACGCGCACGCCAACACTCCATTCTCCTTACCTAGATGGCTGGAGAGAAACAAGGGCATGCAAGTCTGCACGGATCTCCAGCTCTCGCAAATGCAGAGTGCTGGTGTTCGAGCGCCGTTTTCGATACAGGTTTTGCATGATGTTGAGCGTACATAACAATTGGACAAGCGAATAATATGGCTCGATTGAAGACGTGGATTCAGGCCGGCGTCATCACTGCTTTCGCACTTCTCACGGCTGCCTTGGTCCCGATGGAAGCTGCTGCTCAGGCAACGAAGACCGGTGCCTCCGGACTTCCCGTCCCTCGTTTTGTCAGCCTGAAGTCGGACCGGGTCAACGTGCGGATCGGTCCATCGAGAGATCACGATATCGGGTGGACCTTCGTGAAGGCCGGTCTTCCTGTTGAAATCATTCAGGAATTCGACAACTGGCGCCGTATCAGGGACTGGGAAGGTAAAGAAGGCTGGGTGTTTCACTCGCTCCTCTCCGGCCGCAGAACAGCGTTGGTAACGCCCTGGGATGAGAATGCCAGGACGCCACTCAGAGCGCGATCCAAGTCCGATGGACAGTTGGTCGCAGAATTGGAAGCGAACGTTCTGACGAACGTGACCGAGTGCGCTGGCGGTTGGTGCCGCGTTAATGGCGACGGTTACGACGGCTGGGTCGACCAGACACGGCTCTTCGGTGTCTATCCGGACGAACTGATCGATTGATTGCCATAAGCGATTGAAAACAAAAAAAGGGCGGCCTTTCGAGCCGCCCTTTTCATGTTCAAGGAGTCGTCTTGTACCGGCTTAATCGCCTTGGCTTTCCTGGGCCTTCAGTTCGTCCAGACGGGGCATCGACATGATGTTGTAGCCACTGTCGACGAAGTGCACTTCGCCGGTCACGCCGCCGGAAAGGTCCGACAACAGGTAGAGGCCCGTGCCGCCGATCTCTTCCAGGGACACGGTGCGGCAAAGCGGCGCATTCCGCTTCTGGTAGTTGAACATGAGACGCGCGTCGGAGACGCCGGAGCCTGCGAGTGTCCGCACCGGACCGGCTGAAATCGCGTTCACACGAATATTCTGGTGACCGTAGTCCACTGCCAGGTAGCGCACGGAGGACTCCAGCGCCGCCTTCGCAACACCCATGACGTTGTAGTTCGGCATCACCTTGGTGGAGCCGCCATAGGTCAGGGTGATGATCGAACCGCCGTTCGGCATAAGCTCGGCCGCACGCTTCGTCACTTCTGTGAAGGAGAAGCAGGAGATCACCATGGTGCGGGAGAAATTGTCCCGCGTGGTGTCGGCGTATTTGCCCTTCAGTTCGTTCTTGTCGGAGAACCCGATCGCGTGCACCAGGAAGTCGATGGTGCCCCATTCTTCCTTCAGTTTGGCGAAAACCGCATCGACGCTGTCGATGTCTTCCACGTCGCACGGCAGCAGCAGGTTGGAGCCTACGCTTTCGGCAAGCGGCTTGGTACGGCGGCCGAAGGCTTCACCCTGGTAGGTGAAGGCGAGTTCGGCGCCATGGTCGGCCAACGTCTTCGCGATACCCCAGGCAATGGAGTGGTCATTGGCCACACCCATGATGAGGCCGCGCTTGCCCTTCATGATTTCAGACATGTTTTTGAACCTCAGCCGTGGTAGCGGGACATGGCGAGCGACGCATTGGTGCCGCCGAAGCCGAAGCTGTTGGAAAGAACCGTGTCGAGGCCGGCATTGTCGATACGCTTGGTAACGATCTCGCCTTCCTTCAGCTCGGGATCCAGCTCGGTGATGTTTGCAGACGCGGTGATGAAGTCGTTCTGCAGCATCAGCAGGCAGTAGATCGCCTCCTGAACACCGGTCGCGCCGAGGCTGTGGCCGGTGAGCGACTTGGTCGAGGAGACCGGAGGCTGGTTCTCGCCGAAGACGCGGCGGATCGCCTGGATTTCGCCGATATCACCGACCGGCGTCGAGGTGCCGTGCGAGTTGATGTAGTCGACCTTGCGTTCTCCGAGGGTGGAAATTGCCTGGCGCATGCAGCGCTCGCCGCCTTCGCCGGACGGAGCCACCATGTCGTAGCCGTCCGAGTTCGCGCAGTAGCCGGTGACTTCGGCGTAGATCTTGGCACCGCGGGCCTTGGCGTGCTCGAGTTCTTCCAGAACCACAACACCGCCGCCGCCGGCAATGACGAAGCCGTCGCGCGTCGCGTCATAGGCGCGCGAGGCGGTTTCCGGCGTGTCGTTGTACTTCGAGGACATGGCGCCCATTGCATCGAACAGACAGGACAGGGTCCAATCCAGTTCCTCGCCGCCACCTGCGAACATGACGTCCTGCTTGCCGAACTGAATCTGTTCGGTGGCAGCGCCAATGCAGTGTGCCGAGGTCGAGCAGGCCGACGTGATGGAGTAGTTGATGCCCTTGATCTGGAACGGGGTCGCAAGACAGGCAGAGTTTGTGGAGCTCATGCCGCGGGTCACCATGAACGGGCCCATGCGCTTGGGCGAACCCTTCTCGATGACGATCTTGTGCGCCTGGAAGAGGTTCTTGGTGGACGGACCGCCCGAACCCATGATCAGGCCGGTGCGTTCGTTGGAGATGTCCTTCTCCTCGAGGCCGCTGTCCGCGATCGCCTGTTCCATGGCGATGTAGTTATATGCAGCGCCATCGCCCATGAAGCGAAGCTGGCGCTTGTCGATCAGAGACGGAATGTCGACATTCGGCATCCCGTGAACCTGGCTGCGGAATCCGTGTTCTGCATAGTCCGGCGCAAAGCTGATGCCAGACTTGCCTTCACGAAGGCTTGCGAGAACTTCCTGGGTGTTTGCGCCGATCGACGAAACAATCCCCATCCCTGTAACAACCACCCGCCTCATTGCGGTCTCCTATCCATTCATTCGTCAAAAGTCCGGCAGGTCGACCCTCCGGACTTTTCAAGTGTTTCAGATGCTGAGCGAGGCAGAGCCCAGGTCAGCTCGCGTCAGTGGTGCGGTAAGCTGGCGAAGATCAGGTCTTCGCCAGACCGACGCGTAGGTCGGTCGCCGTGTAGATCTGCTTGCCGTCGGCCTTGACCCATCCGTCGGCGATGCCGAGCACGAGACGGCCTTTCATGATGCGCTTGAAGTCGATGCCGTACTCGACCTTCTTGACGTCCGGGGTCACCATCCCCTTGAACTTCACTTCGCCGGTGGACAGGGCCATGCCCTTGCCCTCGAGGCCGAGCCAACCGAGGTAGAAACCGGTCAGCTGCCACATGGCATCAAGGCCGAGGCAGCCCGGCATGACCGGATTGCCCTGGAAGTGACACGGGAAGAACCACAGGTCCGGCTTGATGTCGAATTCGGCGCGAGCATAACCCTTGTCGTACTCGCCACCCGTCTCGGAAATGTCCGTGATACGGTCGAACATGAGCATCGGCGGCAGCGGCAGCTGGGCATTGCCCTCGCCAAACAGTTCGCCGCGTGCACAGGCAAGAAGGTCTTCGTATTCGTAGCTGGAGCGCCGCTCGGTCATTCGGGTTCCGTTGTTCTCTTCTGCATCCGGCTTGATCTCGTGACAGGGCCGGATGGCGGTTTTCATCGAAATGCGTAGGCCGACTTCCTAACACAGGGGAAACGTCATCGGAAGATCACGGAAGCGGTAAGTTTCAGGTCAATTGAAGTCTTTTTTACGCTTTCAGTTGCATTCTTGGTGATCGATGGCGTCGAATTGTCAAACAGTCTCGCCTTTTAAAACTTGCATCTGCGGACCAAGAAATGGCAGATATAGGCGGAATAGCTGGGTTGTTTGCCATTTTGTGTGCCAGACCCTAGATTTAAGGATGCAGGCGCAATCGCCCGCAGACGACGGGAACGAGATCTGGAATGACCGACACGATGACATACCATCATGCCGAACAGAATGTGACCGATATGCTCCGGGATGCAGGACTGCGTCCGACCCGTCAGCGCGTATCCCTGGCTGAAATCCTCTATTCGAAAGGCGATCGCCACATTTCCGCTGAGCTCCTTCACGAGGAAGCCGTGGACGCCAATGTGCCGGTGTCTCTCGCAACGGTCTACAACACCCTGCACCAGTTCACCGAGGCGGGGCTTCTGCGCGAAGTAGCGATCGACGGCAACAAGACCTATTTCGACACCAACGTATCCGACCACCATCACTTCTTCGTTGAGGGCGAGAACAAGGTTTTCGACATTCCGAGCGAAGGGGTCAGCATCGGATCAGTGCCGAAGGCACCCGAGGGCATGGAAATCGTTCGTGTAGACGTCGTTGTGCGCGTGCGCAAAAAGGTCTGACTGCCCGGCACTCGGGCTTTAGCCGACATCACCGGCGTCGTTTATGGACCGCAGTTCAGACAAGTGAGCTGCGGTTTTTCCTTGCCTAAGTGTCCAGCGTCGTCTTGCCTTGTGCCACAAGGCTTGCAGTGCGCAAGGCGATCTCGGGAACAGCGTCGAACGGTTCCTTTTCCGGACTGCGGCAAAGATCATAGATGACGCACCGCTTGCATTCCGGCTTGCGTGCCTTGCAGATGTAGCGGCCATGAAGGATCAACCAGTGGTGCGCGTGCAGGCTGTATTCCTGTGGCACAGCCCTTTCCATGGCTTTTTCGACATCGAGCGGTGTTTTTCCGGGGGCAATACCGATCCGGTTGCCAAGGCGGAACAGATGAGTATCTACGGCGATCGTTGGGTGGCCGAAGAAGATATTGAGCACCACGTTGGCGGTCTTCCGGCCGACGCCGGGCAGTTTCTCAAGGGCTTCCCTGTCCTCGGGAACCTCGCCTCCATGATCGCGGATCAACTGCTCGGACATGAGAATGACGTTTTTCGCCTTGGTCTTGAAAAGACCGATGGTACGGATTTCCTCACGCACCGTGTCCTCGCCGAGGGCAACCATTTTTTCCGGCGTATCAGCCATCTGGAACAGGTTCTTCGTGGCCCGGTTCACGCCGACGTCAGTCGCTTGCGCTGATAGGAGCACTGCGACCAGCAGCGTATAGGCGTTGGTGTAGTCCAGTTCGCCTTCCGGTTCCGGATTGTCCGCATGGAAGCGTTGAAAGATCGCGTAGGTCTCCGCCTTGCTGTAACGCGAGCGCTTCAGCACTTTGCCCGGATTGTCGACGGACGGAGCCTTGCGCTTCTTTGGAGCGGCTTTCCCGGCGGTGGTTTTCGCGGAGGCAGAGGCGCGACGCTTTGTGATCTTTGAATCTGTCATGGCCTCTCTATAATCTCAGCACATGACGGATCACAACGCGAAAGACGATAGCGGCCATGAGGGCGATGCGCAGAACGCGCCGTTCTTCTCTGCTGTGCTGACGCCCTATAGATCACTTAGTCCGAATGGGTTTCTGATCCTGATGGCCTGTCTGGGTGCCGTCAGCTTCGTCGCCGGTATGCTCTTCCTTATGATTGGGGCCTGGCCGGTTTTTGGGTTCTTCGGTCTTGATGTTCTGCTGATCTGGTACGCATTCCGGCGCAATTACGCCTCTGCCAATGCCTTCGAAGAAGTCAGCGTTTCCGCGACTGAAATTATCATTCGAAAGGTTGGCCCGGGAAGGCGCCATCAGGAATACCGGTTCAATCCTTACTGGGCGCGACTAACCATGACCCGGATCGAGGATGAAGGGGTGACGAAGCTGTGCCTGTCCTCCCGCGGTGAAGCGGTCGATCTTGGCAACTTTCTTAATCCGGAAGACCGGACCAGTTTTGCCGGCGCTCTTGCAAATGCATTGGCCAATGCCAAAGCCGGCCGGGCTTAAGATGTAGCCTCTTCCATGAGACCGGAATTTGGGCATCCGTTTGCGACACGGTTGTATTAGTCTTTTCAGGCAACCGATATCAAATCAGGAGGCTCGCGATGCCCGAATTCAGGCTCCCCCTCTCCGGCGACGTTGTCCAGGCCATCAATCCCTGGTTCGACATGTTCAAGGCCTTCGGAAGTCAGTTCGGCCTGATCAACATCAATTTGGGCCGCTCCCCGGCACCGGAAATTGAGCAGGATGTCCTTCGTGAAGTGGGCAGCTACGGACGTCAGCTCGGTCGGATGGGCGAAGCGCTCATGGTGTTGATCGACAAGCTGGAACCCAAGCTCGGGGATTTAACCCGGGACGAACGTTTGGCTCTCGATGCTTTCCGGGTGATGCAGTCGGAGATTGACCAGATCAAGGCTCATCATGGAAGTCGGAAATGACCGTCACTTGGGCTGCGTTGCGACGTTGCGCGTCAGGGTCAGCAGGAGAAATGCTCCTGCTCCGGCACACGCAGCAGCGAAAACGACGGTTCGGAAATCGAAGGCGTCTGCTATGAAGCCCATAGATACGCTCCCGATCATGCCGCCGAGGAACAGGCTGTTCATGTAGAGCGCAGTCGCCTGGCCCGGCTTGTCCGGAATGAAGCTCTGAATATAGCTGATGGCGACGCCGGCGAAGAGCCCATAGTAGACCCCTTCCAGCATCGAAAAGGCTCCGGCCTGAAAGACCGAACTTGCATGCGCCATCAGGAGAAAACTCCCAACAGCAAGCAGCGCGGCAAACGTCAGTACCTGCCGGGAACCGAAACGTTCTGCAAGCCGCGCAGCCGACAGGATCACGATGACCTCGACCAGGCATTTGAGCGAGAGGGTGAGACCCGGAGTGAAACCCGGCAGCCCAACTTCCTTGATGAAATAGATTGGCATCGCGGAGACAAAGAGCACGTTGCCGAGCGCGAACAGAACACAGGCGAAGGCCGCGAAGCGCAATGGCCAATTCGCCGCTTCGGCGTTCTGCGTAGTGGTGGTTTTCAGCGGCGCGCGAAAGTCGGCAGGTACGATCAAATGCCATGCGAGTAGCCAAAGCACACCGGCTGCACCAGAGATCATATAGGTTTTCTGGAACCCGATTTCCGCAATCAGGAAAAAGGCAGCTGCCGGGCCAATCATCCATGCCAGCGACACGCCCATGCGCAGGAGTGCGTTGTATCTGCCAGCATCAAGCTTGCTCTCATTGGCATATAGCCGGCCGAACGTGAAAGTCGTCGCCATGGCGCCATTGGCCAGGGCCATCAATGGCGCTCCCGCCAGAACCAGCACCTCAAACCCTGGACTTGATGACAGTAACCCGGCGAAGGCCAGAAAACCGGCGATTGAAAGGCCGAGCAACCTGCGCACAGGCACGGAGCCGTCCAGCAGGCGTCCGAACCGGCGATTGATTACCAGGGTCAGGATGGTGACCAGTCCGGTATAGAAACCGATCTTCCAGGCTGGTTGCTGCAGACCTTCGATAATGAAATAGCCCATCGAGGGGATCAGCGAAGAAGTGCAGACCGTACCAAGTGTCAGGAGAAAAAGGATCCTGAAGCCCTGGAACGGAAGGGCGGCAAAAGCGGACATGAAAATACCGGGAGGTGCGTCGGGATCCGGCGCAGCGATTGAAAGGTGCCTCCAAACTCTATTGCAAGACCTCGGTCGTGTCACGCTTCCGGTCTACGGGCGATAGGGTCTAATGCTCCTGACGACGGGCGGATTTCAGTCTGTATAGCGCTTCAAGTGCGTCGCGCGGGGTCATGTCGTCAGGGTCGAGTGCATCGAGTTCGTCCAGCACCGGATCAGACTTTGCCACTTCCGTCTTCGCATTGGCTGCCGCCGGGGTGATTGAGGCGAACAGTGGAAGCTCGTCAATCAGCGCCTCAGACGGCGCGCGCCGGTCCTGCTCTTCCAACTGGCTCAGGACCTGTTGGGACCTTGCGACGACTGCAGCCGGCAAACCTGCCAGCTTGGCCACCTGGATACCGTACGACCGATCCGCGGCCCCCGGCACGATCTCGTGGAGGAAGACCACCTCGCCCTTCCATTCCTTCACCTGAACAGTGGCATTGGACAGGCGGTCGAGCTTCGCGGAAAGAGCTGTCAGCTCATGATAGTGGGTCGCGAACAGAGCGCGTGACTTGTTGACCTCGTGCAGGTGCTCGATGGTGGCCCAGGCAATGGAGAGGCCGTCGAAGGTTGCTGTGCCTCGCCCGATTTCATCAAGGATGACCAGTGAACGGTCGCCAGCCTGGTTGAGGATCGCTGCGGTCTCCACCATCTCGACCATGAAGGTCGAGCGACCGCGGGCAAGGTCGTCAGCCGCGCCGACGCGAGAGAACAGACGGTCGACTACGCCGATATGGGCATGGGCCGCAGGCACGAAGCCGCCCATCTGTGCGAGGACCGCGATCAACGCGTTCTGGCGCAGGAATGTGGACTTACCCGCCATATTCGGACCGGTGATCAGCCAGATATTGCCGATATCCCCGTCACCGTCCGGACCGAGATTGGCATCGTTGGCGACGAAGCTCTCGCCGCCTGCCGATCTCAAGGCCTGCTCGACCACCGGATGGCGGCCGGCCTTTATTTCAAACGCGCGGCTGTTGTCGACGGTCGGCCGGACATAGCCGTCTTCCTGGGCCAGCTTGGCAAGAGCTGCGGACACATCAAGGATTGCAAGTCCCTGCGCGGCCGCCTTGATACGGTCTCCGGCATCCACGATGGCGGCTGACAACCGGTCGAAGATCTCCATCTCGATTGCTAGCGAGCGCTCTCCGGCGCTGGCGATCTTGGATTCGAGATCGGCCAGTTCCGTCGTCGCGAAGCGCATGGCACCGGCCATGCTCTGCCGGTGAATGAAGCGGCCGGGATCGTTCTTCATAGGGTCGCATTGGGCCGTGGGCGCCTCGATGAACCAGCCGAGCACGTTGTTGTGCTTGATCTTCAGTGAACGGATGCCGAGTTCCTCGGCATAGTCTGCCTGCAGTCGAGCAATGACTTTTCGGGACTGGTCGCGCAATGCGCGAAGTTCGTCCAGATCCGGATTGTAGCCTGCTTGTACAAAGCCGCCATCGCGCTTGAGCAGCGGCGGTTCTTCCTTGATAGCCTTTAGGAGTTCTGCACCGAGACTATGGGGCGCCTGTTCCAGGCTAGCCTGCGCCGCGACGATTTCTGCAGGCACGTTACCGGCAGCACCGATCCGTTCTGCCATGTCATGGGCGGCCTGCAGACCAGTAGCGATTGCGAGAATGTCACGCGGGCCGCCACGCTGCAGGGCGATGCGCGACAGGGCACGGGCCATGTCCGGCGCGCCCTTGAGCGTCTGGCGCAGGCCCTCGCGCATGATTTCGTTGTCGAGAAAGAAGGAGACGGAATCGTGCCGGCGAGAAATCTCGTCCGGGTTGATCAGTGGACCGGCAAGACGGCTGGCCAGCAATCGGGATCCGCCGCCGGTGATCGTGCGGTCGATCGTCGCCAGCAGGCTGCCCTGCTTTTCGCCGCCGAGGGTGCGGGTCAGTTCCAGGTTTGCGCGCGTCGCCGGATCGATGAGCATTCGTCCTGCGCCCGCTTCGCGGGTTGGCGGATCGAGTGGCGGGCGTTCGCCGAGCTGGGTCTTTTCGACATAGGCGAGAATCCCAGCCGCTGCGGAGAGCTCGGCTCGGGTGAATGTGCCGAAGCCGTCGAGGGTCTTGACCCCAAAGTAATGCGCCAGCCGGTCGGCGGCCGTCGCGCTGTCAAAAAAGGCGCGAGGCACCGGAGACAGGGCACTGCCGGAATTTTCGACGACCTGCCGCATCTCGGCTTCCTGCAAAAGGTTGTCGGCCAGGATCAGCTCACGCGGGGCAACTTGCGCCAGGTCAGCGGCGAGGCGCTGGTCGTCGGTCTCCGAAACCTGGAACGAACCGGTCGACATGTCGATCCACGCAAGGCCATAGACGCTGTCACCGGCGAGCGAACCGCCGCGCAGGCGCGTCAGCGCGCAAAGGAAGTTGTTGGAGCTGGAGTCGAGAAGCCGCTCTTCCGTCAGTGTACCGGGCGTGACGAGGCGGACGACGTCGCGCCGGACGACAGATTTCGAGCCACGCTTCTTGGCTTCTGCTGGATCTTCCGTCTGCTCGCAGACGGAAACCCTGTGACCCAGCGAAATGAGTTTCTGCAGGTAGTCGTCGGCCGCATGAACCGGAACGCCGCACATGGGAATGTCTTCGCCCAGATGCTTGCCGCGCTTGGTCAGGGTAATTCCCAGTGCGCGCGAGGCGATCTCGGCGTCTTCGAAAAACAGCTCGTAAAAGTCTCCCATCCGGTAGAACAACAGACTGTCCGGATTGGCGGTCTTGATCTCGATGAACTGGGCCATCATCGGGGTGACCCGCGCGTCGGCCGCCGGATTTTTCTGGGACTGCGTTTCTGACATTCGGCGAAAGTAGCAAACCCTTTTCATGCTTTCACAATTGCTGTGCCCGATCGCGCCTTGAGTGGGCAAATTTCAGGGGATAAGGTCGCTACCCCAGCTCATAAGCCAAGGCCAATAAAAGGAAGCGCCGAAATCATGTCCGCCGACAAGAAATCCTCCAAAACCTCCGTCAGCTTTACGGAGCAGGAAGCTCTTCAGTTTCACCAGGAAGGGCGTCCGGGAAAGCTGGAAATCACTCCGACGAAACCGATGGCTACCCAGCGGGATCTCTCCCTGGCTTATTCCCCCGGTGTGGCGGTACCGGTGCGCGCGATTGCGGAAGATCCCAGCAAAGCCTTTGACTACACAACCCGCGGCAACCTCGTGGCCGTGATCTCCAACGGCACGGCGATCCTCGGTCTTGGCAACCTCGGCGCGCTGGCTTCGAAGCCCGTGATGGAAGGCAAGTCGGTTCTTTTCAAGCGCTTCGCCGACGTCGACTCCATCGACCTTGAAGTCGACACCCAGGACGTCGAGCAGTTCATCAATTCGGTTCGTTACCTTGGCCCTTCCTTCGGCGGCATCAACCTGGAAGACATCAAGGCGCCGGATTGTTTCATCATCGAACAGCAGTTGCGCGAAATGATGGACATTCCGGTGTTCCATGACGATCAGCACGGCACGGCCATCATCGCGGCCGCCGGCATGATCAATGCCTTGCACCTGACCGGTCGCGACATGAAGACCACCAAGGTCGTCTGCAACGGCGCTGGCGCTGCGGGTATTGCCTGTATCGAGCTGGTGAAGGCTATGGGCATCCCGCATGAGAACGTCATTCTCTGCGACACCAAGGGCGTCATCTACAAGGGGCGTACCGAGGGCATGAACCAGTGGAAGTCGGCCCACGCGGTGGAAACCAAGGCACGGTCCCTGTATGACGCATTGAAGGGGGCCGACGTCTTCCTCGGTGTATCGGTCAAGGGTGCGTTGACCCCAGACATGCTGCGCGCCATGGCTCCGAACCCGATCATCTTCGCGATGGCCAACCCGGATCCGGAAATCACCCCGGAAGAGGCGGCGGAAGTGCGCGATGATGCCATTGTCGCCACCGGCCGGTCGGACTATCCGAACCAGGTCAACAACGTCCTCGGCTTCCCGTATATCTTCCGCGGCGCCCTCGACGTTCAGGCGACGACCATCAACGACGCCATGAAGGTGGCCTGCGCCAACGCTCTGGCGGAACTCGCCCGTGAGGAAGTACCGGACGAAGTGGCGGCCGCGTATCGCGGCACACGGCCGAAGTTCGGCCCCGAGTACATCATCCCGGTGCCGTTTGATCCGCGCCTGATTTCGGCCATTCCGCCGGCGGTTGCCCAGGCGGCAATGGATTCCGGTGTGGCGCGCAAGCCGATCGTCGACATGGATGCGTACCGCCATCAGCTGTCTGCGCGCCGCGATCCGGTCGCCGGCACCCTGCAGCGCATCTTCTCCAAGGTGCGCCAGATGCCGAAGCGCGTCGTCTTTGCCGAGGGCGAGGAAGAGCCGGTGATCCGCGCTGCGGTGAGCTTCGTCAACCAGGGCCTCGGCGAGGCGATCCTGATCGGCCGCGAAGACGAGATCAAAAGCGTTGCCCAAGCTGCCGGCGTCGACATCAACCGTCCCGGCATCACGCTCCAGAACGCCCGTCTTTCGACCCGTAACAACGACTACGCCCAGTATCTCTACGGCCGCCTCCAGCGCAAAGGCTACCTGCTGCGTGACTGTCAGCGCATGGTCAACAATGACCGTAACTACTGGGGCGCCATCATGGTTGCCCGCGGCGACGCAGACGCCATGGTGACGGGCCTGACCCGAAACTATTCGGTCGCACTCGATACCGTGCGTGCGTGCATCGACATGAAGCCCGGTCATCGCGTGATCGGCGTTACGGTCGCGCTGGCGCGCGGACGAACCGTCCTGATCGCCGATACGGCGGTGATCGACATGCCGACTTCGGAAGAACTGGCGGATATCGCGGAAGAAGCGGCACATGTCGCCCGCAAGCTCGGCTATGAGCCGCGTGTGGCCATGCTGGCCTATTCCACTTTCGGTCACCCGCGCGGCGAGCGTTCGGAAAAGGTCCAGGAAGCGGTCAAGATCCTCGACCGTCGCCGTGTCGACTTCGAATACGACGGCGAGATGGCGGCCGATATCGCGCTGAACATGGACAAGATGTCCGCCTATCCGTTCTGCCGCCTGAAGGGACCGGCGAATGTCCTGGTCATGCCGGCATTCCACTCCGCATCCATCTCGACCAAGATGCTGCAGGAACTGGGCGGCTCGACCATCATCGGCCCGCTTCTGACCGGTCTCGACAAGCCGGTCCAGATCGTGCCGATGGGCGCCAAGGATTCGGACATCGTCAACATGGCCGCTATCGCCGCCTTCAATGTGACGTGATGCGATAATCCGTTTCGACGAACAGGCTCCCGGTCTGCCGAGTGCATGGCCGGGAGTTTTCACGTTTGTCAGATGGGACTGTGGCCTTTATGAAGTTTGCTATGGGTAAAATTCCGCCGGACGCCATATAGAAAGACACAATGACGGATCTGATCATCAAAATCTGCGGTCTCACCAGCGAGGAGACCATGCAAGCCGCCCTGGATGCAGGCGCGGATATGGTCGGGCTTGTCTTCTTTCCCAAGAGCCCGCGCCACGTTTCCTTGTCCGAGGCCTGCAAGCTGGCGGACATGGCCAGGGGCAAGGCTGAAATCGTTGCCCTGACCGTGGACATGAATCTGGACGGACTGTCCCGGATCAACGAGCTCGTTAATCCGGACTGGTTCCAGTTCCATGGGGAGGAAAGCCCGGAGGCTTGTGCCGCCGCCAAGGTCATGTTCAAGAAGAAGGTGATGAAGGCGGTTCCCGTAGCCGACAAGACCGATATCGAGCAGGCCATGTTCTACGCGATCGTCGCCGACATGCTGCTGTTCGATGCCAAGCCGCCGAAGGGCGCCGATCGCCCCGGAGGCAACGGCGTGTCATACGATTGGTCGCTGCTCAAGGGTATTGACCTTGGAAAGCCCTTCATGCTTTCCGGTGGTCTTGATCCGTCAAACGTGAGCGAAGCCCTCAGGCAGAGCGGGGCGAAAGCCATTGATGTGTCCTCCGGCGTTGAGCGGGAGAAGGGCGTCAAGGACAGAGAACTTATTCGCGCATTCGTGGCCAATGCCCGGGGCGCACTTGTGTCAGGGGAGTAACTCAGTTGACCACGATGGCAAATACATTGCGCTCCGGCCCGGACGAGCGCGGCCATTTCGGAATTTTCGGCGGTCGTTATGTGGCCGAGACCCTGATGCCGCTGATCCTCGACCTGGAGCAGGCATATGAGGACGCAAAAAACGATCCGGCCTTCGGTGAAGAGATCGAGAAGCTCAACACCCACTACACCGGCCGGCCCTCACCGCTTTATTTCGCTGAGCGCCTGACTGAGCATCTCGGTGGCGCGAAGATCTACTTCAAGCGCGACGAGCTGAACCACACCGGGTCGCACAAGATCAACAACTGCCTCGGCCAGATCCTGCTGGCAAAGCGTATGGGCAAGACACGCATCATCGCGGAAACCGGTGCCGGACAGCATGGTGTTGCAACTGCGACGGTTTGCGCCCGCTTCGGTCTGCCATGCGTGGTCTACATGGGCGCAACGGACGTGGAGCGTCAGAAGCCGAACGTCTTCCGCATGAAGCTGCTCGGTGCGGAGATTGTCCCGGTAACCGCAGGTGCGGGCACGTTGAAGGACGCCATGAACGAGGCGCTGCGCGACTGGGTCACCAACGTTGATGACACATATTACCTGATCGGCACTGCGGCGGGTCCGCATCCGTACCCGGAGATGGTGCGAGACTTCCAGTCCGTCATCGGCAAGGAAACCCGCGAGCAGATGCTGGCCGCCGAAGGCCGTCTTCCGGATGCGCTCGTTGCCGCCGTCGGTGGCGGCTCGAACGCCATTGGCTTGTTCCACCCGTTCCTCGATGACCCGGAAGTGAAAATCTACGGCGTCGAAGCAGGCGGCAAGGGGCTTGAAGGCGAAGAGCATTGCGCATCTCTGACCGCCGGCAAGCCAGGCGTTCTGCACGGCAACCGGACTTATCTGCTTCAGGACGATGACGGCCAGATCCTCGAAGGTCATTCGATTTCGGCCGGCCTCGACTACCCGGGTATCGGGCCGGAGCACTCCTGGCTCAAGGACAGTGGCCGCGTGACTTATGTTCCGGCCATGGACCACGAAGCGCTGGACGCATTCCAGATGCTTACGAAGGTAGAAGGTATCATTCCCGCGCTCGAGCCTGCGCATGCGCTCGCTCACGTCGCCAAGCTGGCGCCGACCATGGACAAGGACCAGATCATCGTCATGAACCTCTGCGGTCGTGGCGACAAGGATGTCTTTGCCGTTGGCAACATGCTCGGCTTCGATCTCTAGTCCAAGGCCGGGATCGTCCCATCAGGTCAGACCGCTGCCGTGGTGTCACGGCGGCGGTTTTTGTTTGAGGCCGGGCACGTCGCTGAACCTTGCTGACTGCGGCATGTCGGCACCAGCGTTTGATGCCATTCCGAAACCGCATTGCTGCTGTGCAGCATCGGTTGTTGTGAAGATCGTGAGCAGTCCTATTATCTAGGCAGATTTCAAGAGCAGCTGCGCCCCGGTGGTCGGGTCGACGCGCTGCGCAACCCGGAGAAAGGATAGTCCGATGGCTGCTTTCACTGCATTCGCTTCCCCCCTCGAAGGTCTCTCCAGCGCCCTGTCGGCTGCAGGTCAGCGGTTCCTGGCCGTCTGCGAGGAATTCGGCAAGGCTCGTGCCGCCAAGGCTCTTTACGCGGAACTCGCCTGCATGACCGACGAAGAGCTCTCCGAGCTTGGCATGAAGCGCGACGAGATCTCCCGCACGGTCTACGCAAAGGTCTACGACCTGCGCTAACCAAGACCCGGGCTTTCGCAGGATACGGCCACAAATTCATGGCCGCGAGGGCCAAGGCGGATTGACACGGGGTTGCCCTGCCCCCTACATCCAAGCGGAACTGAAACGCCGGTTGCCCCGGCGTTTCCAGCTGAGCAGGGTAGGATGAGAATGACGGACACGCGTATTGATCGCCGCTTCAAGGCTTGTGCGGAGCAAAACCGCCCGGCTCTGGTGACCTTCATCACCGCTGGCGATCCGGACCTCGAGACGTCCAAGGCGGTCCTCAAGGCGATGCCTGCAGCCGGAGCCGATGTGATCGAGCTCGGCATGCCATTCTCGGATCCGATGGCCGAGGGCATTCCTATCCAGCTATCGACCCAGCGCGCCCTGAAAGCCGGCCAGACCATGGACAAGACGCTCCAGATGGTGCGTGAATTCCGTGAAGACGATCAGGATACCCCGATCATCCTGATGGGCTACTACAATCCCATCTATGTACGCGACCCCAAGAAATTCGTCACAGAGGCCAAGGAAGCCGGCGTCGACGGACTGATCGTTGTCGACATTCCGCCCGAGGCCGACGATGAGCTCTGCATTCCCGCACTTGAGGCGGGTCTCAACTTCATTCGCCTTGCGACCCCGACGACCGACGACAAGCGTCTTCCGGCCGTGCTCGCCAATACCTCCGGTTTCGTGTACTACGTGTCGGTAACGGGCATCACCGGTTCCGGCGCGCTGAATGCGACCAACGTTGCCACTGCAGTGCAGCGTATCAAGGGTCACACCGATCTGCCCGTGGCGGTCGGCTTCGGCGTAAAGACCGCTGCAGACGCAGAAGCCATCGGTAAGGATGCCGACGGTGTAGTTGTCGGCTCGGTACTCGTGAACGCAATTCGTGACAGCCTTGATGATGCCGGAAAGGCAACGGATAAGACCGTATCGGCAGTCACCGACCTGATTGCATCCCTTGCTGGCGGCGCGGCGCGCGCGCGCGGCGCATGATGAACCAGGGTCAGGCCGGATTTGTCCGGGCTGACCGAGTATTTGTGTAAAAGAACGGACACGCTCTCGTGAACTGGATCAACTCCCTCGTCCGGCCGAAAATCCGCGATCTTCTGAAGAAGCGCGAAGTGCCGGAGAACCTCTGGATCAAATGCCCGGAAACCGGCGAGATGGTGTTCCATCGCGATCTGGAGGCAAATCTCTGGGTCGTACCGAACTCGGGTCACCACATGCGCATGCCGGCAAAGCAGCGCCTTGTGAGTTTCTTCGACGGCGGCAGCTTTGAGCGGATAACGACACCCGAGGTGCATGCGGATCCTCTGAAGTTCCGGGACACCAAGAAATATGTCGACCGTCTGAAGGAGTACCGGGCCAAGACCGGCGAAACCGATGCGGTTCATATTGCCCGGGGCAAGGTCAATGGGGCGCCGATGACTGCTGCGGTGCAGGATTTTGCCTTCATGGGCGGTTCGCTCGGCATGGCGGCAGGCGAAGCCATCCTGACCGGAATGCAGGCCGCTATCGCTCACAAGACCCCTTTCGTGCTTTTCGCGGCTTCCGGCGGTGCACGCATGCAGGAAGGCATTCTGTCGCTCATGCAGATGCCGCGCACGACCGTAGGCATCCAGATGCTGCGCGAAGCGGGCCTGCCCTACATCGTGGTCCTGACCAATCCGACAACCGGTGGCGTTTCCGCATCCTACGCGATGCTGGGTGATGTCCATATCGCCGAACCGGGCGCCCAGATCGGTTTTGCAGGCCGCCGGGTGATCGAGCAGACGATCCGCGAGAAACTGCCGGAAGGCTTCCAGAGCGCGGAGTATCTGTTGGAGCACGGCATGGTCGACATGGTGGTCAATCGCCATGATCTGAAGAATACCATCTCCCGTATCTGCGGCATCCTGATGAAGCGCGAGGTCGAGATCCCCGCTCTTACCGATCAGCGGGAAGCCGGCAAGACTAGCAACCAGGCGGTCTCCCAAAGCGAAACTGCCTGAGGTTTCAAGCGAACGGCGTGACAGTCGGACATTGCTGCCGTCTGTCACGTAAACACTTCATGGGCCTTGGCCCATCAGCCGGAGCCACCGGCCGCGGACCCGCTGCCAGATGATCGGCGAGGACCTCTTGGATCAGATTACCGCCATTCTTGACCGCCTTCTGGCTCTCCACCCCAAGGAAATCGATCTTTCCCTGGGCCGGATGGAGCGTCTGCTTTCTGCGCTGGGCAATCCGGAGCGGAAGCTCCCGCCGGTGATCCATGTGGCCGGCACCAACGGCAAGGGGTCTGTGACCGCGACCATGCGGGCGATCCTGGAAGCGGCTGGCCGGCGATGCCACGTTTACACGTCCCCTCATCTGGTCTCTTTCAACGAACGCATCCGCCTCGGCGAAGACGGCTCCTTCGTCTCCGATCCAAAGCTGTTCGACGCGCTGTATCGCTGCGAAGAGGCAAACCAGGGACAGGAGATCACTTTTTTCGAGATAACCACCGCTGCCGCGATCCTGTTGTTCTCTGAAAATCCTGCGGATGTGCTTCTCCTGGAAGTGGGACTGGGCGGACGACTGGATGCAACGAATGTGATCGACGCGCCTCTGGCGACCGTCATCACTCCGGTGTCGATGGATCACGAGAAGTTCCTGGGTGAGGACCTTGCTGCAATTGCCGGCGAGAAGGCCGGGATCATCAAGCGTGGTCGTCCCGTCGTCGTGGCCCCGCAGGTAGATGAGGCAATGCGCGTGATCGAGCGTCAGGCCGCACGCATGAAGGCCCCGATCTTCCGGTTCGGTGAGGAGTTCAGCTCCGGGGAGGATCAGGGCCGTATGGCGTTTCAGGATGAGGAAGGCCTCTATGATCTGCCTTTGCCATCCCTGATCGGACGTCACCAGTTCATCAATGCCGGGATCGCGATCGCAACCCTGAAAGCTGCAGGCCTTTGGCCCGGGGAAGAGGCAGCTGCAGCGGGACTGCGGGCAATCAACTGGCCGGGTCGTCTGCAACCCCTGACCCATGGTCCGCTTGTCGAGCTGTGTCCGGAAGGTGCCGAAGTCTGGCTGGACGGCGGCCACAATCCAGGCGCCGGAGTTTCCATAGCCGCGTTCATGGGGGAGCAGGAGGAACGGATTTCCCGGCCGCTTTACATGATTTCCGGGATGCTTACGACCAAGGACCCGATCGGCTTCTATCGTCCCTTTGAGGGTCTTGCGCGGAAGGTCCTCACGGTTCCGATATCGAATACGGCAACGGCGCGTGAGCCATCGGAGCTGGCGGAGTTCGCCCGCTCTGCAGGTCTTGATTCCGTTGCCTGCGATACGGTGGCCGATGCAATCGCTTGCATTGTCGAGGCCGCACGGGGTGACGGTGAGCCTCCACGCATTCTCATCTGCGGCTCGCTATACCTTGCCGGCGAAGTTCTGGCTGCAAACGGAATGCCGCCCAGATAGGATCGGCGCACCAAATCCAAGCATCAAGAGGAACCGGCATGAAAACACAGCAACTACGGGTGCTTTCCGGTTTCGTGCTGTTCGCCCTTTTTGCTTTTCCGTCAAACCTCGTGGCATTCACCGATGCTTTCGAAGCGCCGCCGGAGCAGCAGGCTTCAAGCATCCTTGAGGGAGCGGATACCGGGCCGGGCTATCTTGTGCTCTCCCCCGTGCGCGGTGACGGGTTTTTACGTGTCTATGATGTTCAGACAGAGCTTGGGGTAGAGCGCATATCGGGTGACGGCCTGTTGAAGCTGCGGCTGCACGAACTCAAGGTCCTTTCCGCCTTGCGGCAACTGGAGACCGAGCAGAGCTTTCTGGATGGTTTGAAGGAGGCGGCCAAGCGTCCTGTCGGTTTCGTTGAAAGCACGGTTACAGATCCGGTCGGTACCGCGAAGAACACCCTGACGGGCGTCGGGCGCATGTTTGGCCGCATCGGCAAGGGGGTTGAGCAAGCGGTGACCGGAGAAGCGGGATCGCCCGCCGAGCTGGCCAAGGCCATTACGGGCCAGGCGCGTGCAAAGCGCGAACTTGCGGTGAAACTCGGCGTTGATCCCTACACGACCTATCGCCCTCTCGGTGAAGCGCTCGACAAGGCGGCAAGCGTCTCGACTGCCGGGAGCCTTTCAGTCGGTGCCCTGTTGGCACTTGTTCCCGGTGGGGCGATTTCGCAGGTTGCCGGGACTGCAGAATCCCTTCGCACCTCGCTTATCGACAGTACGCGAAGCGAACTCGAAGAGAGAACCGCGTCCGTTCTGCGTCGGAACCGGATTCCGGAACCGAGCATCAGCCGTTTGTTGGCCAATGCCTATTTCACTCCGGCGGAGCGCGCCGTTGTCGCCTATCAGACAGAGGCTTTTTCCAACGTTGAGGGTATCGACCTGCTTGTTGGCCGTGCAGCCGAAGCAGGGAGCCGCGACGAGGCCTATTTCCAGCTTCGGCGTATCGTCCTGACGCGGTTCTATGACGAGAAGATTGCAGGCCTCGCCAGCATCCGGATGGTTGCCGGTTTCCCGATCGCCCTGCGCCGGGATGGAATTGCGGCAGTTGTGATGCCGCTCGATCAGGTTGCCTGGACGCAGGAAACCGCGACGGCTTTTTCAAGCTTGAACGAAGGTTTTGGATCCCTGCCGTTTCCGCCAACATCGGTGGACTTTGTCATGACCGGCGATATCACGGATCTTGCGGCAGAACGGATTGCCTCCATGGGCTGGGGGATCACCTCCAATATGCCGATGCCGGATGGTCCGGTATTCTAATGCAGGTCAGACCGCTTCGAGAACCGGGCTGCTGATACCTGTCTCCCAACCGAGGATCGCCCGTTTGCGGGTCAGGCCCCAGTGATATCCGCAAAGGGTGCCGTTTCGCCCGAGGACCCGGTGACATGGGACGACGAAGGATATCGGATTGCGGCCCACTGCCGTCCCCACAGCCCGCGAGGCCGAAGGCTTACCGAGCTTGCGCGCAATGTCCGAATAGGTCGTCGCCTTGCCCATCGGGATCTTTAAAAGGGTCTGCCAGACCCGGATTTCAAAGTCCGTCCCGATCAGAATGACGTTGAGCGGTTTGCCGTCCTGCCATTCAGCCGGATCGAACACCCGAGAGGCATAGGGAGCGGTCAGGGCCGCATTTTCTTCAAATTGTGCTGCGGGCCAGCGGCTGCACATGTCCTTTAGCGCCGACGCTTCTTCGCCCGGATCCGCAAAGGCGAGGCCAGCCAGCCCCTTGTCGGTGACCATCAGCAGCACCTGACCGAAGGGGCAAGGGTGAAAGCCATAGGAAACCGTCAGGCCTTCGCCGCGATTTCGGTAAGCCCCTGGTGTCATGGCTTCGTGGGACACGAACAAATCATGCAAGCGTCCGGAGCCTGACAGGCCGACTTCGTAGCTCGCGTCCAGAACGCTGGCCGCATCGCGCAGGAGAGCTTTGGCGTGATCGAGGGTGATCGCCTGGACAAACTGCTTCGGAGTCAGTCCGCACCAGCGAGAAAACACCCTCTGCAGCTGGATCGGTTGAAGCCCGACCTCTTTGGCAAGATCCTCCAGTCGCGGCTGATCGCGCCAGCTCAGCGTAATCCGCTCCAGGGTCTGGCGAACGACGCCGTAGTCCCTCTCCGCTTCCGCCCCGAGAGAGACAGGCCTGGGTTCACCGGTGAGCGAAAAGGGCAGTGAAGTCATCGGTCGATATCCTGCGGTCGAATTGCTTGGCTCAAATCTAGAACCAGCCAAGGCCACCCGCCACCCGCTTTGCGAGCGTTCTAACTCTTTCGGGCAAATTCCGAGGCCGCGACGGCCGGACCCTTTCGGGTGGAAAGGAGCAGGTTTGTCTCCGATCCCGCGATGCCTTCGATCAGGCGAATCCGGTTAAGCGCTTCGTCAAAGGCGGCCAGATCCCGTGTCGCGATTTCCAGAACAAGGTCCCATTTGCCGTTGGTGGTGTGAATCGCACGCACTTCCGTCATTGCGGTTAGCGTCCGGGCGACCGGTTCGGTACTGCGCCCGGCGATCTCGATCAGCGTGATGGCACGGATCGGCAGGTCACGCCAATCGTCACGCAGCACAGCGGCGTATCCGAGGATTTCACCCGATGCCTCCAGCTTTTCCATGCGGGCGCGGACGGTTGCACGTGAAACCTTCAGATCAGCCGCAAGGTCGGAGACCGAGCGCCGCCCGTCAGAGCGCAGGCAGGTAATAAGTCGCAGATCAAGATCGTCCATGGTGTCTATCATATTGGCAAAGAAAAGTAGCCAATATGGTAAGTTTGATTACGCATTTTAGCAAGTCATTGGATTTACTCCGCCATTGGCGGGTGGGATCCTGTGTCTGATTGGATATCAGACGAGGAGCCGCATTTGTCCGTGCAAGACATCACATTGATCGGAGTTCCGCTTGAGGCCGGGGCAGGCCGCCGGGGCTGCATCATGGGGCCGGATGCCTTTCGAACTGCGGGTTTGTCGGAAGCCTTGGGCGAACTTGGTCATTCCGTACGCGATGTGGGCAACATCCAGCCCGAGCAGGTTTCGCTTCCGGAGACACCTGGTGTGGTGCTGAAAAACCTCGACGCTATTGCCGGCTGGACGCGTGCGCTTCACGGACGTGCGCTTGAGCTTGGGCTGCGGGAAACCCTGCCGATCTATATGGGTGGCGATCACGCTCTGGCCGCCGGAACGGTAACGGGCCATGCCGCGGCAGCGAATGAGCTCGGACGTCCCCTGTTCGTGCTCTGGCTGGATGCGCATACGGATTTCAACACGCTCGACTCGACCAGGAGCGGCAATCTCCATGGAACGCCGCTTGCCTTTGCCTGTGGCCTGCCCGGTTTTGAGAGCTATCTCGGGCACCCCTTGAACGCGCCTGTCGACCCGGGGAATGTCGAGATTCTTGGCGTTCGCTCCATCGACCGGCAGGAAAGCGAGCTGCTCCTCGAATATGGCGTCAGTGTCAGCGATATGCGCCGGATCGATGAGATCGGGATCGCAGGGCTGCTTCGGCCATTCCTCGACCGTGTGGCGGAGGCGAATGGTCTTCTGCACGTGAGCCTCGATGTTGATTTCATAGACCCCGAAATCGCGCCCGCTGTCGGCACGACCGTTCCCGGCGGGGCAACCTTCCGTGAGGCTCATCTGGTCATGGAAATGCTTCATGACAGCGGCCTCGTTACTTCGCTCGATCTCGTCGAGCTCAACCCCTTCCTCGACGACCGTGGCCGAACGGCCCGGCTGATGGTTGATCTGACGTCTTCGCTGTTCGGCAAGCGCGTTTTCGACCGTCCAACAAGAAGCTTCTGACAAGGAGATCGCCATGAGCGCCAAGGTCACGACCCTCGCCCCGTCCGAAAAGGCCTATGTTCCCTTCGTCAGCGTCGATGACATGATGAAGAATGTTGCGGTCGTCGGCGTCGAGACCTTCATCAAGGGTCTTGCGGAGTATATCGAGGCCGACTTCCTGCGCTGGGAGAGCTTTGACAAGAAGCCGCGCATCCCGGCTCATGCGCCTCAAGGGGTCATCGAGCTGATGCCGACGAGCGACGGCAAGACCTTCGGGTTCAAGTACGTCAACGGCCATCCGGGCAATACCCGCGAAGGCTTGCAGACTGTTACCGGGTTCGGCGTTCTGTCCGACCTGACAACCGGCTATCCGCTGCTTTTTACCGAGATGACGATCCTGACCGCCCTGCGGACCGCAGCCACGTCCGCGCTCGCAGGCAAGTATCTTGCCCCGAAGAACGCCAGGACCATGGCCGTCATCGGCAACGGCGCCCAGTCGGATTTCCAGTGCCTCGGTTTCAAGGCGCTTGTCGGGATAAGTGAAATCCGTGCCTATGACATCGACCCGGAAGCAAGTCAGAGGCTTGCGCGCAACCTCGCCAGTTCGGGTCTGAATGTGACGATCTGCAAATCGCCTGAAGCGGCCATCGAGGGTGCCGAGATCATCACGACCGTGACCGCAGACAAGAAGAGTGCCACGATCCTGACCGACAACATGGTTGGCTCCGGTGTCCACATCAACGCTGTTGGCGGTGACTGCCCCGGCAAGACCGAGCTGCACAGGGATATTCTTCTTCGCTCCGATATCTTCGTCGAGTTTCCCGAGCAGACCCGCATCGAAGGTGAGTTGCAGCAGTTGCCGCAAGATCACCAGGTCACCGAGCTGTGGCAGGTCTATTCCGGAAAGGCAAAGGGCCGGACGTCTGACGGCCAGATCACGCTGTTCGACAGTGTCGGCTTTGCAATCGAGGACTTCGCCGCCCTGCGCTTTCTGCACGACCTGTTGCCGCGCACCGGGCATTTCGTGAAGCTCGATCTGCTGGCAGATCCGGATGATCCGCGCGATCTCTACGGCATGGTGCTGCGGTCCCAAGGCACCGGAAAAGGGGCTGCTGCCTGATCGTGCTTCCGGCCGGAGTCGGCCGGTAACTGCCTCGACCCGATTGCCCTGCCCGTGTATGGATGAAGCCGCCGTGGCCGTAACTACCGGTTCGGCGGTTTTGTCGTCAGTTGCCAGGGAGATAGGCGTGGACTGGTCCAGGCTGTTGGATGAAGGGCTTTTGAGCCAACCGGATTTCACAAAGCGGGCAAACCGGCCGTCCTATTTGCAGGATGCGGACCGGATCACCTTCTCCGCACCGTTCCGAAGGCTTGCGAACAAGACCCAGGTCCACCCCCTTTATGAGAACGACCATCTCCATCATCGCCTGATCCATAGCCTCGAGACCAGCAGTGTCGGACGTTCCCTCGGCGTCGAGGTTGGCGAGTGGCTGGAGCGCGAAGGGCATATTCCCGCCGGTGACCGCCATGTTGTTTCCGGCATCGTTTCTGCCGCCTGTCTCGCCCATGACATCGGCAATCCACCCTTCGGTCATTCCGGCGAAGCTGCCATCGGCCAGTGGTTCGAGGCGCGCTTCGCAGAGGGCACGTCGCTTTTCGCGGATGTTGATCCGGAACTTCGGGACGAATTCATCGAGTTCGAGGGCAATGCGCAGGGTTTCCGGATCCTGACGCGGCTTGAGATGTATCGCAACGACGGTGGCATGCGCCTGTCGCGAGGCGTTCTGGGCGCCTTTACCAAATACCCGGTGACGGCAGCGGTGAAAAACCGGATGAACGACCGCTATTGCGGCTTGAAGAAATTCGGCGTCTTCGCGAGCGAACTGAAGCAGTTCGAGGAAGTGGCCGCCGCCGTCGATCTGCCGCAGGTCGTTCAAGAGAAGGGAACGTGGTGGCGCCGCCACCCGCTGGTGTTCCTCGTCGAGGCCGCGGACGACATCTGCTACAACATTCTGGATCTTGAGGACGCATATACGTCGGGCGATTTTTCCGCCGAAACGGTGATCGGCCATCTGGAACCGATCACGGGCAAGTCCAACCAGGATCTCTCCCATATGGCCGACCAGGATCGTATCGCCTATGCGCGGGCCCGCGGCATCGGCATTGCAATCAACGCCTGTGTCGAGGCCTTCAAGGACAACTATGATGCCATCATGGATGGCACCTTCTCCGATGCTCTGATTGATGTTTCGAGCAAGGCGGATGAGTTCAGGGCGATCAAGACCCTGGCCAAGGAACGACTGTTCACCTCGCCGCGCAAGACCGAACTGGAAGTTCAGGGCCGCAATGTGGTGCACCGGGTGCTGGACGGCGTGTCAGGCGTCTATGTGAAGCTCCAGGCAGTGAATTGGAACCCGGAAGATCTGGATTCCTATTATCGTCAGCTGATCAAGGCGTGCGGCGTCGACATCCGGGATGTCGACAGCTCCTATACCGCTCTCCACTCCCTCGCGGACTATGTCTCCGGCATGACCGATCGCTATGCGGTCAAGGTCGCGCGGATGCTGTCCGGAACGTGAGGATTTGAGTCCGTTCCCTTCAAGTTCGTCTGGCTGATCGCCGTGGACTTCAGAATTGGCGCGCGAACTTCAATTTTGAAGACGTGCGTTCCAGTCCTCCGACAAACTCATAGGAAACCTTTGCTGCGAGCAATCCGGCGCCATTGGCAAAGGCGTGGTTGACGCCAAAGCTGGCACCTGCGCCGCAATCTGAACTGCCCGCCCCTTCATGCACGGCTTCACAGATTGCCCGCGGTGCAAAGAAAGCATATTGCCCGTTGCGGTGACCCGTACTCTGAAACCAGGGAAAGCTGAACCGGACTTCGGGTTCGAATTCCAGGCGGGTCAAAGTCACGCCGCTCAGCTCTACCGCTCCAGAAGTACTATCGCTAAAGACTTCAAACGGGATTTTGTCCAGATCAGATATGCCGGTGGAAATCGACAGCTGCGGCAAAATGCTAGCCTGAGCGCTTTCGTAGCGGCCGCTTAGCGAAGCACCTGCCAGAAATCGGGCATTGAAAGTGTCGCTGGATGATGACAGGGCCGTGCTTCGCAGGTCGAACCTATTGTAGTCGAACCCGAAAGTGCCGAAAGCCCCCAGTGTAATAGTGTTGCTGAGTTTGGTGACGGCGTATGCCCCCAAAGCGGAGCCGATGCGTGAAGCGTTGCCGTTGAAAACGTCATCTATATGAGATTGCGTTCCATCGACTGTTACAAACAGTGCCAAGGCGGTGTCATTCGATAGCGCGCGCTCAACCCCGGCGTTCACATCGAACCGGCCGGAGATCGTGCCCTGCGAGTCGCCCGCGATTTCGAAATTTCCACTGTAGAATTGACGGAAACCGCCGTCTTCCTGTCCGCCGAAGAAGTTGGCAAAGGCGTTTACAGGCCCGGCTTCATGGCGGGAAACAAAGCTGTTGAGATGAAGGGCGGGCTGCGAGGCGCTCGAGCCCCTCAGAAGTCGCTCGGAGGCGGTGGAGAGAATTTTGCTCGCCGCCGCTATCTGCATGCGAAGATCGGACGTTATGTGAGCCCTGATGACTGATTTGAGCTGTTCTTTTTGACCGTTAATGCCGATGTCTGGCGCAGATGTGGCGATTGTAAGAACGAGCGTATCTTCTTTTTGAATACTATAGTCTGAAAGCGTGTACCCTTCTTGCAGGACCTGGCTTGCGAAGCTCAGTTGCTGCTGCGACGGAGGCGTACCTTCCTTGTCCTGAATCTTGGCCTTCACATTTTCAATTGTGTCATTGCCCTCGACATCAAGCGTGATCAACTTGCCGGGCGGGACATTGACGAAAAGCTGAAAAGCCGCTGTAGGGGCTGCCATCAAGAGAAAAAGAAAGATGGCAGCGAGAGCTCTTTGGAGCCGCTTTGAAATTCTCATAAAATTCGTAAACCTAGGAAAATCATATAGATCGGAGTGTTCTGCAGCACCTGCATAGCGCAAGTTCAAGCCTGAAGAAAGCCAGGCATGTTGAGGTCAAAAGATAACAGGAGCGCTCAGATCGCCGCTTCAATTTCCGCAAGGATGGCTTCAGCTGCTGCGCGCGGATCGGCGGCTTTCGAGATCGGACGACCGATAACGAGGTAGTCGCTTCCGGCGCGGATGGCATCGCCCGGCGTCATGATGCGCTTCTGGTCGCCGGCGTCGCTGCCTGCCGGGCGGATGCCAGGGGTGACCATGACCATCTCGCTGCCGAGGATCGGACGCATGGCCGCAGCTTCCTGGGGGGAGCAGACGATGCCACCCATTCCGGCAAGTCTTGCGTCTTCCGCACGTTTTGCCACCAGTTCGGCCACCCGGCCGCGATAGCCGGCAGCCTGCAGGTCGTCGTCGTCCATCGAGGTCAGCACCGTGACGCCAAGAAGGCAGAGATCCGAAACACCGTCTTCCTGAAGCGCCCGCACCGCCGCGCGCATGGTCTTCGGATAGGCATGCAGCGTCATGAAGCGAACGCCCATCTTCGCAACATTCCGGACGGCACTGAAGATGGTGTTGTCGATGTCGTGCAGTTTCACGTCCAGAAAGATCTTGTGACCTTCTGAGGCCAACAGCCGAGCCAACTCCAGCCCGCCCGCGAATTGCAGCTCCATGCCAATCTTGTAGACACCAACCACGCCCTCGGTTTTCTTGACCAGGGTGCGCGCTTCCTCGACGGTCGGAACGTCCAGCGGAAGCATCAGCCGGTCAACGGCGGACGTCGGTGCGAAGGGGCTTGGGACAAGGGTCGTGGACATGGGCAGCCTCCATGATCGGCGCGGCGCTCGCGCTGGGTCAGGTCATCGGTCGGACGAATTTGGCCTTCCTACCATCGTCAAGGAGCGTCGACCAGCGGCAATCGAACGCACGAGTCCCTGATTTTCCTTGAGTTCCAATCGGTCGATAAGTGTTCCCATGTCCGGTAGGGCCTGCTAAAACGACGCCGTTTCGCCGGGAAACATCCCGGCCTTCTCGGAAGGATCAGAGATGCGCACAGCGAAGATCTCGCGCGACACCAAGGAAACCCGCATTTCCGTTGAAATCAATCTCGATGGCACGGGCGCTTATGACGTAGCGACCGGCGTCGGATTTTTCGACCATATGCTGGAGCAGCTTGCGCGACATTCGCTGATCGACATCACCGCTCGTGCGGAGGGCGACACCCATATCGACTTTCACCACACGGTCGAGGACACAGGCATCGCGCTCGGCCAGGCGATCCGTCAGGCGCTGGGCGACATGGCGGGCATTACCCGCTATGCCGACACCCACCTTGCCATGGACGAAGCGCTGACCCGTTGCGCGCTGGATGTCTCGGGACGTCCGTTCCTGGTCTGGGACGTGACCTTCGATCGCGACAAGGTCGGCGACTTTGACACGGAACTCTTCGAGGAGTTCTTCCGGGCTTTTGCAATGAACGCCGGGATCACGCTCCATATCGCCAATCTCTACGGATCCAATTGCCATCATATCGCCGAGACGTGTTTCAAGGCGGTGGCACGGACCCTGAGAAAGGCGATCGAGATTGACCCGCGTCAGGCAAACCGCATTCCGACCACCAAGGGCCAGCTCGGCGGCTGAGGACGGCACATGAGCACCTACTATGTTATGGCGCCGCCGGACCTGAAGGATCCGGTGGCAAGTCCCCATGAGGCGGACCGTCTGCTGTTTATCGCAGACAAGTTCTCCTGGGGTGCTTGCGTCATCACTCTTGTCTGGCTGGCCTGGAACCGCATGTGGCTGATTCTTTTGGCCTATCTGGCTGCTACGCTGAGTCTCGAGCTGGCCGCCGCCCTTGCCGGTGGCGCAGCGCCAGCTGTTGCGGCCCTGGCCGTTTCGATCATCTTCGGTTTCGAAGGCAATGGCCTTCGCCGTTGGACGCTCGAGCGCAAGGGTTGGCGCCTGATGGGCCTGGCGTGCGGCTCCGACCAGACGGAAGCAGAACTCCGCTTTTTCCAGGGACTTCAGGCCAAGGCAACCGGCATGTCGGCGGCCTCACAGCCTCCGGCCCCCATCGTGCGCGCTTCCAAGATCATTCCGCGCATTGGAACTGAAACTGTTGTTGGCCTGACATTGGGCCAGGAGACGAACCGATGAGCATCGTTATCATCGACTATGGATCGGGCAACCTGCGCTCGGCCGCAAAGGCCTTTGAACGCGCGGCGCGCGATCATGCCAGGATGCCGGATGTGCTGGTCAGTGCCGATCCTGATCAGGTGCTGAAGGCAGACCGGGTTGTGCTGCCGGGTGTGGGTGCTTTCGCCGACTGCAAGCGCGGGCTCTATGCTGTCGACGGCATGGCCGAGGCCTTGGAAGAGGCCGTTCGGGTAAAGGCCCGGCCTTTCATGGGCATTTGCGTTGGCATGCAGCTGATGGCGAGCCGGGGCCTCGAATTCGAAACAGTTGAGGGTCTTGGCTGGATCGACGGCGACGTATCCGAAATGAAGCCGTCTGACCCGACGCTGAAAATCCCGCACATGGGCTGGAATACCATCGACGTGCGCGAAGGCGGCCATCCGGTGCTGAAGGATCTCGACACCGGACCGGACGGCCTGCACGCTTATTTCGTCCATTCCTACCACTTCGCGACAGCGCGCGAGGAGGATCGTCTCGCCACCTTCGACTATTCCGGCACCTTCACCGCCATGGTGGCGCGGGACAACATGGTCGGAACCCAGTTTCACCCGGAAAAGAGCCAGCGGCTCGGTCTCGGCCTCATCGCCAATTTCCTGGACTGGACGCCGTAAACGTCGGCAAGGAGCCTGAGATGAAAAAGGGCTATATCGTTGCACATGTCCATGTGCATGATCCCGAAGGGTTCGAGGAATACCTGAAGATCGGACTGCCCTCGCTCGACACGTTCGGCGGCAGGTCCCTGGTCCTGGGTGGTCAGTATACGACCCTTGAGGGCCGGGAAAAGGAACGTCACGTGGTGATCGAGTTCGACAGCTACCAGCAGGCGCTCGATTGCTACAATTCACCGGAATACCAGGCTGCCGCGAAACTGCGGCAGCGCTACGCCGACACCGATCTGGTGGTCGTCGAAGGACATTGAACAAGCTTATGACCATTCTCTTTCCCGCAATCGATCTGAAGGACGGCCAGTGCGTGCGCCTGAAACTGGGCGACATGGACCAGGCCACGGTCTTCAACGACGATCCCGGCGCACAGGCCAAGGCCTTCGAGGACCAGGGCTTCGAATGGCTGCATGTAGTGGACCTCAACGGCGCCTTTGCCGGTGAAAGCGTCAATGGCGCCGCGGTCGACAGAATTCTGGCGTCCACGAAAAACCCGGTGCAGCTCGGTGGCGGCATTCGTACGCTCGAGCATATCGAGACCTGGCTGACGAAAGGCATCACCCGCGTTATTCTGGGTACGGTGGCGGTTCGTGATCCGGACCTCGTCAAGGAAGCCTGTAAGCGGTTTCCGGGCAAGATCGCAGTCGGCATCGACGCCAAGGGCGGTTATGTCGCCGTGGAAGGCTGGGCGGAAACGTCCGAGCTGACTGCGGTCGATCTCGCAAGGCGGTTCGAGGACGCAGGCGTTTCGGCGATCATCTACACCGACATTGACCGCGATGGCATCCTGAAGGGGCTCAACATCCCCTCGACGCTGGAACTCGCCAACGCGGTGTCGATCCCGGTTATCGCGTCCGGCGGTCTTGCATCCATTGACGACGTCAAGCGCCTGCTCGAACCCGATTGCACCATTCTTGAGGGCGCAATTTCCGGCCGCGCACTCTATGATGGCCGTCTGGATCCGGCCGAAGCGATGGATCTGATCAAGGCAGCCCGCAAGGAGGCATCATGACCCTCAAGGCTCGTGTAATTCCCTGTCTGGACGTCAAGGACGGCCGCGTCGTCAAGGGCGTCAATTTCGTCGATCTTGTCGACGCGGGTGATCCTGTCGAGGCGGCCAAGGCCTATGATGCTGCAGGCGCCGACGAGCTCTGCTTCCTCGATATCACGGCGAGCCACGAAGGTCGGGACACCATATTCGATGTGGTGCGCCGGACCGCTGAAGCCTGTTTCATGCCGGTGACTGTCGGTGGTGGCGTGCGTACTGTTGATGACATCCGCAAGCTCTTGATCGCTGGTGCTGACAAGGTGTCCATCAACACCGCTGCCGTGAACAATCCCGATTTCGTTCGCGAGGCTGCCGAAAAGTTCGGTTCCCAGTGCATTGTCGTCTCCATCGACGCCAAGCAGGTCAATGCACCGGGCGAGCCGGAGAGATTCGAGATCTTCACTCATGGTGGACGCAATGCCACCGGAATCGACGCCGTTGAATTCGCAAGGAAGGTGGTCGAGCTCGGTGCAGGCGAGCTTCTCGTGACGTCCATGGATCGCGACGGCACCAAGTCTGGTTACAACATTGCCCTGACGCGAGCTATCGCCGACGCGGTGCCGGTGCCGGTCATCGCTTCAGGCGGTGTCGGTAATCTCGACCACATGGTGGAGGGCATCCGCGGCGGCCACGCGACCGCTGTGCTTGCCGCCTCGATCTTCCATTTCGGCGAGTATACGATTCATGAAGCCAAGGCGCATATGAATGATGCTGGCGTCGCCATGCGGATGGACGGCTGACCATAGATCCGGAACGGATCCATGTGATCGCCGGTTGCCCTTGGGGAAAGACTAGACGAATGACGAATTTTACTCTTGCCGATCTGGACGCCATTATCGCCGCGCGTGCGTCGAGCGACGATGAGAACTCCTATACGCGCAAACTGATTGGCAAGGGCGTCGCCAAATGCGCCCAAAAGCTGGGAGAAGAAGCAGTCGAGGCGGCGATCGCTGCCGTTCGGGAGGATCGCGAGGAGCTCACGGCGGAAGCCGCTGATATCCTTTATCATCTGCTTGTTGTTCTCAGGATCTCGGGAGTAAGCCTTGAGGACGTGATGGCGGAACTGTCACGCCGGACTGGTCAGAGCGGTCTGGAAGAAAAGGCATCCAGACCGAAGGACTGATGTCCGGTTGGCCTGACGATCTTCGCAGCACGGACTGCATCAGGATATGGATCAGACTGTCGATTTGAAGCGGGACATGGATCTGTCCCCCTACAGGGTCTTCACCGAACGTGAATGGGCCCGGTTGAGGGCGGACACCCCGATGACGCTGACAGGCGCTGAAGTCGCCCAGCTGCAGGGTCTCAACGATCCAATGTCCATCGAGCAGGTCGAGAAGATTTACCTGCCACTGTCCCGCCTCCTGGCGTATTACGCCGAAGCGACGGTGAGCCTGCATCAGGCCACCCAGAAATTCCTTGATATCCGCGACGGCAAGACGCCGTTCATCATTGGCGTTGCAGGCTCCGTTTCAGTCGGGAAGTCGACTACGTCGCGCGTTTTGCGCGCGCTTTTGGCCCGTTGGCCCGCAAGCCCCAAGGTCGACCTGGTGACGACGGACGGCTTTCTTTATCCCAACGCGGTGCTCGAAGCCGAGGGCCTGATGCAGAAGAAGGGCTTTCCGGAGAGCTTTGACCGGCCGGCGCTTCTGAAATTCCTGTCCGACATCAAGGCCGGGCAGCGCAACGTTCGCGCACCTGTCTATTCGCACTTCTATTACGACGTCATGCCGGGCCATACCGTCACCGTGGACAACCCGGATATCCTGATCGTCGAAGGCCTGAACGTGCTTCAGACGCGCGAGTTGCCGAAGGATGGTCGTGCGGTTCCCTTCGTGTCCGATTTCTTCGACTTCTCCGTCTATATCGACGCGGACGAGGATCTGCTGCTGAACTGGTACGTGGAACGATTCATGCGCCTGCGGGAAACGGCCTTCCGCGATCCAGGCTCATACTTCCACAAGTACTCCCGAATCTCGGACGAGGAAGCGCTCGCGACCGCTCACAAGATCTGGAACGAGATCAACCTTGAGAATCTGCGGGAAAACATCCTGCCGACCCGGCCGCGCGCTGATCTCATCCTCACGAAGGACGCGAGCCACAAGATCTCAAAGGTCGCCCTTCGGAAAATCTGACTGTTGAGCTGAAATACAAGCATAAAAAACCCCGCCGCAAATGTTTGCGGCGGGGCTTTTTTTTTGACTGCGGCGGACTGCTTAGGCAGCAGAGCGATTGCGAACTTCGGCAAGGAAACCGGAGACCGTCTGACGCAGGGACTTTGCATTGTCCTCGAGCTGGCGGGCGGATGTGTCGACCATGTCCGCAGTGGACTTGGTGTTCTCCGCGGCCTGCGCCACGCTCTCGATGTTGGTGGTAACCTCGACCGTGCTGCGGGAAGCCTCGGTCGCATTGACCGCGATCTCCTGGGTCGCGACACCCTGCTCTTCGACTGCAGACGCAATCGAGCTTGCGATCTCGTTCATCCGGTTGATGATTTCCGTGACCGAGGAGATAGCGCCGGCCGCATGTTCGGTCTCGCTCTGGATCGCCGAAATCTGGCTGGAGATTTCTTCGGTCGCCTTGGACGTCTGGGTGGCGAGTTCCTTCACCTCGGCGGCAACGACAGCGAAGCCCTTGCCTGCTTCACCTGCTCGCGCTGCCTCGATCGTAGCATTGAGGGCCAGCAGGTTGGTCTGCTCGGCAATCGCCTGAATGAGCGTGACGACCTCACCGATACGCCCGGCAGCCTCGGAAAGGCCATTCATGCGCTCGTTGGTGGAGGTGGCCTCCGACGCGGCCTGGGCAGCGATCTCGCTGGAGGCCTGAACCTGGCGACGAATCTCGTTTACGGACGCGGAGAGTTCTTCAGCCGCCGCCGCTACGGTTTCCACATTGTGGGAAGCCTGCGAAGACGCATTGGAGACAAGACCACTCTGTTCGTTGGTGCGTGCTGCGCCTTCCGTCATCTCGGCGGATGCGTGCTGGAGGTTTTTCACCGACTTCTCGATCACGTCCATCATGGTCATGATCTTGCTGTCGAAATCGCTGGACAGATGCTGGATTTCCGCTCCGCGCTGGGCAGCCGCTTCCTGATTTGCATTCTGCCTTGTTTCCAGCTCCTTGCGAGCATGCTCGTTGCGGATAAAGACCTGCATTGCACTGGCCATTTCACCGATTTCGTCACCGCGATCGGCACCTGAAACTTCGATATCGCTGTTGCCGTTGGCGAGTTCCTTCATGTTCCGGGTCAGTGCGCTGAGCGGGCGGATCGTGCTCTTGATTGCCGCGATAGCGATAAGGATCGCCAGAACCGAGCCGACAACGGCCAGAGCGATGATGGTGAGAGCCTGATCCCAGAAAGCGGTTTCCAGATCATCGATATAAACGCCTGTGCCGAGCATCCAGCCCCAGGGCGCAAAGCCTGTGCCCCAGCCGTATTTCGGTACGGCGACATCGCTGCCCACGCGCGGCCAGTTGTACAGAAGAGAGCCGCCACCGTTCCTGGCGATATCGATCAGTTCGGCGACGATCTTGACGCCGGACTTGTCGGTCAAACTCATGAAGTTCTTGCCGATCATATCGGCCTTGGGGTGCATCAGCGCCGTGCCGGAGTAATCGTAGGCGAATATGTAGTTGTCGCCTTCAAACCGAATGGCACCGATCGCCTTGAGCGCACCGGCCTTCGCTTCATCGACGGTCATCTCACCCGACTGCGCGCGTGCGTGATACGCACCAGCAATGGCCTTCGCGCTGTCGGAAAGACTTTCGATCTGCCGAAGACGTTCGTCCAGCATGGCGTGATCGAGTGCCCTGAGGCTCAGGACGCTGAGCATCGCGGTAAAGAGAAGGATAACGAGGACTGGAACCGAGATTTTCCAGGCCAGTGGCCAGCGGGCAAAGGACATGAGTGCACCTTTAAGTGTTGTTCTTGCCTCTCTCTAGGGTTCACTTCCTATCAAACTGGTTAATGCAGCCTATCCTTGATTATAGAAAATCGATTACCTCACCGGATTTCGACCTGGCAGGAAAAAGGCACTTTGGATCTCAAACGGGTTCTTTCAGTCCAGATAGGACAACGTTGTCTCGAAATGACAAACCCCGCCGCAGGGCTGCGACGGGGTCTTCAATTGCCGGAATGTAAGATAGGTGTCAGGCGGCGGAGCGCCTACGTACCTCCGCGAGGAAGCCGGATACCGTCTGCTTCAGGAAGTTCGCATTGTCTTCCAGTTGGCGCGCCGATGCATCGACTGTTTCGGCTGTAGATTTTGTGGTCTCAGCCGCCTGGGACACGCTCTCGATATTGGTGGTCACCTCAATCGTCGAACGCGATGCCTCGGTCGCATTGACAGCGATTTCCTGTGTGGCGACACCCTGCTCCTCGACTGCAGAGGCAATCGAGCTGGCGATCTCGTTCATCTGGTTGATGATCTCGGTCACCGAGGAGATCGCACCCGCCGCGTGCTCGGTTTCACCCTGGATCGCACCGATCTGGCTGGAAATCTCTTCCGTTGCTTTCGAGGTCTGGGTGGCAAGTTCCTTCACCTCGGCCGCGACGACCGCGAAGCCCTTGCCTGCCTCGCCGGCACGTGCTGCCTCAATGGTAGCGTTCAGGGCCAAGAGGTTCGTTTGCTCGGCAATCGCCTGAATCAACGTCACAACCTCGCCGATTCGGCCTGCCGCGTCCGAGAGGCCCTTCATGCGCTCGTTTGTCGAGGAGGCTTCGGAAGCGGCCTGGGCTGCAATCTCGCTGGACGACTGCACCTGGCGGCGGATCTCATTGACTGAGGCCGAGAGTTCTTCCGCTGCCGCTGCCACGGTTTCGACGTTGTGTGCTGCCTGAGAGGAAGCGCTTGATACAAGATCGCTTTGCTCGTTTGTGCGAGCTGCGCCCTCGGTCATTTCTGCGGAAGCATGCTGGAGGCTGTGAACAGACTGCTCGATCACGTCCATCATTTCCATGACGCGGCTGTCGAAGTCGCTCGACAGGGCCTGGATCTCGTCACCGCGCTGGGCCGCAATGCGCTGCGTTTCCTGCTGCTCAGCCTCCAGGGCCTTTCGGTTGCGCTCATTCTGGACGAAGACCTGCATGGCGCTTGCCATCTGGCCAATCTCGTCGCCGCGATCAGCTCCGTCAATGTCAATGTCGCTGTTGCCTTCGGCCAGCTCATTCATGTTCGCGGTCAGCACGGACAGCGGTGAAACGATGCTGCGAATGGAGAAGAAGGCGATGGCGAAGGCGATCAATGCGCCGGCGACTGCAATTGCGACAATGATCACTGCCTGACTGCGATAGGACGTCTCAAGGTCGTCGACATAGACGCCCGTACCCATCATCCAGCCCCAGGGTTCGAAGCCCTCGCCCCAGCCCCACTTGTCGATCGGAACGTCGCTTCCTGCGCGCGGCCACTGGTAGAGGAGCACGCCTCCGCCGGCCTTCGCGTTTGCGACAAGGCCGTCGATAATGCGGGTGCCATTGGAGTCCGTCAGGTCGCTGAGGTCCTTGCCGATGAGCTTCTCATTGACATGCACGAGCGTGACGGATTCGTAGTCAAACACGAAGATGTAGTTGTTGCCCTCATAGCGCATGGCCCCGATAGCACCTTTTGCAAGTGCCTGAGCCTCATCGCGGGTGAGTTCACCTGCGACTTCCTGCGCATGATAGTTGGCAGCGATCGACTTTGCGGTCTTCGAGATATGCTCGATCGTCGTTATTCGCTCGTTCAGCATGGAGCTGTGCAACGAGTTCAGGCTGACGAAGGCAAGGACGATCGTGAATGCGAATATTGTGACGACTGGGATTATGATCTTCCAAACAACAGGAAGGCGTGAGAATGTCATTGTTCTTTTCCATCTTCAGCACGATGGAATAAACCTAGGAAGTAATGGTTTAATTTTTGTTATAGTTATTTTTTACGATACAGGTAAATGTATCTATACTTACAAATATTTTGTATCTGCACTTACCAATTGATACAGATAGTAGGCTTAGACAATTCTTTTCTACTGTGCGGCACAAAAGACGTCGCGAAGGCCAGGGCGTGACCACGTTGTATTCGCGATCTGGCCTTTCAGGACGTATCCTTGCGCTTCGTAATGAAAACTGGAGGGGCTGCCGATCCTGGTAAGCGTGAAAACGCCAAAGCCCATTTCCGCGACCGTTGCGGTTGAACCGTCGGGCGAGAATGACACGTTCAGGTCTACGCCTGCCGAACAGAGGTAATTGACTGCCTGTCGATCTGGCGAAAACGACGACTGATCCCAGCCTCCTCGGTCAGATGGACGATCACCGATAGAGCCCGGGGGAATTGGCCCGGCCGGCAAGGTCTCCGTCGGAAGTCCGAATCCCGGCTGCTGAGTTTCCGTTGCTTGGCCACCTCCGGAAATGACGACCTCACGATAGGGTGTGCGGGTCACGTAAATGCCGAGACATTGACCGGCGGCGCTTCGAACCAGCCACGCATGGGAGACGAAGGTCTGCTGATCAAGCAATTGGCCGGGCTGAAGCCGTGCGTAAACCCGTTCACCGCCGTTGTAGTCGATCCAATGGATGTCAACGGCTTCCTGGCTGGTATTGCGGAAGACGATTTGACCGGGGCGGGTGCCTTCGAGCGACGTAATCCGGCCAATCTCGCCACAAGATACATCTGAATTTGCCGCAATGACCTGCCCGGCGCCGTTTAGCCCGCCGTCCTCTCCGATAATGGTCTGAGGCTGCGCGCAGGTGGCGATGAAAAGGCGCACCGGCTGTGCGCTACCTTTAAGGGAGACTGTATAGGGGGCAATTCCAGCAACCTGGACCGTCAGCTCGGACTGCGCGATCAAGGCTTGCCAAAGCGGGTCCGTCATTGGCAAAACGACTTGCGGGAAGGACTGGCCGTACTGGTTGTTCGTGCTGCCGCCGATGGCGGAATAGCTAGCCGAAAAATCACCGGCGCTGACGTTGACCGTCTCTGAAATACCTTCGGAAACGGAAGGTGATGTCTGGCTGAAGACAAGCGTAGCCTGACCCGACTGGCTTAGGCAGGCGGCGCGGAAATCGATGTCGTCTGTCTCGGGGACGCCGTGGGTGAGGTCCGTGCGTGAGTTGGCACCAAACCCCGTCGTGGTGTTCCAGACACGGTCTTCGGAGGGAGAGACGAGAAAGCCGTTCTGGCCGCTGATACCGTTTCCAAACTGGTCAGGGGTCGCGCCAAGGTCATTGTTGCCGGGCTGTCCGCCGTCGATATCGACGCGTTCCAGCGGCTTGAGTACGCTTTCCTCCTGCGGCGCGGGTGCGTCGGCAGTCGCAGGGTCCGCGCGATTGCTTTGTCCTGAAACAGGATCAAGACCGTTGTTTTCGGGAGCTTCAACGGGTGCAAGAGTCGTCGAGGGCTGTGTCTGCGTGAGTGTGGTTGCGGCAGGTGCAGCAGGCGTTCTCTGGGCCGAAACGGCGCTTCCGGAGGTTCCGACAATCCGCGCGCTACCCGGCTTGCCGTCGCTAGCGACATCCACCACCAGCGTATCCCCGGAACAGATATCAGCGCTGCGATGAAGCACGCGGCTGTTTTCCAGGGTCACTTCCAGCTGGACCTCGCAGGGCGGCAAGGAGCTCGCACTGCCCATGGTGTCGATCACGACGCCCGCGTCGTCCCTGCTGATGATCGGCCGGTACTTCTTGTCGATCGTGATGGACCGAATGCCGGGCTTTGCAGGCTCGACGTTGATCCGCAAGGTTTCGGGTGGGGTCTGTGCCAAGGCGACAGACAAACCTGAAAGCAGGACGAAGTTTACAAGGCCTGCAAGAACGGCAGGGTAAAGGCCAACAGCCGGACGCGGCATGCAAAATCTCCGTAGAGGCGCGATTTGTAGCGGTTCAACAGCCGGATTTAGTCAAATCGGGCAAGAAAGGGCAAGCGCCAAGGCGAAGATTTACGCAAATGGAGCTCCGGAGTACAGGATTACCTGGGTGCTCTTTTTGCAAGAATGCGCTGCAGCGTCCGACGGTGCATGTTCAGCCGCCGGGCCGTTTCCGACACGTTGCGATCGCACAGCTCGTAGACGCGCTGGATATGTTCCCAGCGAACGCGATCTGCCGACATCGGGTTCTCGGGCGGAACAGCCTTGTCTTCCGGCTTGCGTTCGAGGGCTGCGAGAATGTCGTCCGGATCAGCGGGCTTGGCGAGGTAATCGATGGCGCCGAGCTTCACTGCGGTCACCGCGGTCGCGATGTTGCCGTATCCTGTGAGGATGATGGCTCGACAGTCTTCGCGCTTTTGCCGGATGGCTTCGATGACATCGAGGCCGTTTCCGTCTTCAAGGCGCATGTCTACAATGGCATAGGCTGGCGGGTTTGCGCTGGCCTTGGCGACAGCTTCGCGAACACCGTCGGCGGTGTCCGTTGCAAACCCGCGCTTTTCCATTGCCCTGGCAAGTCTTTGCTGGAATGCCTTGTCGTCGTCTACGATCAGCAGGCTCTTGTCTTCTGCGCCTGCCAGATCGGCTACTGGGTCGGTCATGCTCACGATCCCGTCTTTATCGTGTTTACGGCACAAGATCGCTGCCGGTTCACCCCTAATCCCGGGCAGTTGAAGCGCCATTTCCCGTCCTTATGCCGGGAAAACCACCATCAGTCCACTTGTTCGGAGGACTCAATTGCCGCACGTGGCCAGGTCACGCGGATGTGTGCACCGTGTTCGGGAGGTGCCCTGTTCTCGAGGAAAAGCTTGGCGCCCGTCCGCTCCAGCAGCGTCTTTGCAATAAAGAACCCGAGGCCCAGGCCGCCCCCCGTCTGGCTCCGGTCGGCCCGATCGTTGCGAACGGAAACGTAAGGGTCTCCGATCTTGGGGAGCACCTCCATCGCAAAGCCCTGCCCGTCGTCGCGAATGGAGATGCTGACGGTCTTCGCATCCCAGGTGGCAGAAACACTCACCTCGCCTTCAGCAAAGTCGACCGCGTTCTCGACGAGGTTGCCCAGGCCGTAGCGGATCGCGGGGTTTCGAGTTCCTACAGGCTCGGGACCATGGCCGGAGACGGAGACCTTTATGTCAACGCCGAAACCCCGGTGAGGATCGACCACATCTTCGACCAGTTGCGAAACCGGCATGCGCTGGAAGGTCTTGTCCTCGTCGCTAGACAGGCTGGTCAGCTTGCGCAGGATGTCGCGACATCGCTCAGACTGAGAGCGAATGAGCTCGATGTCCTCGCCGCGGGGGTCGTCCGGTTCGAACTCGTCCGAAAGTTCCTTTGCAGCGAGGAAGATGGTCGCGAGCGGCGTTCCCAACTCGTGTGCAGCCGCCGTCGCCAATCCATCGAGCGCATTCAGGTGTTGCTCCTTGGTCAGAACCAGTTCGGTTGCTGCAAGGGCATCGGCAAGCTGTCGCGCCTCTTCCGCCACACGAAAGGCATAAATTGCCATGAAGCCGAGCGTCGATACGAGGGCGATCCAGATCCCGACTGAATAGACCGCCGGCAGACCGAACTCCGCATCCCCCGGCCATGGTAGAGGTAGATGGAAGACTGCAAGGAAAGTCGCGCTGATGGTTGCCAGAAGACCGAGGATGATCGTTTTCTGCGCGGAAAGAGCTGTCGCCGACACCATCACGGGGGCCATGAGCAGAAACGCAAAGGGGTTGCCGAGGCCACCGGTCAGGAACAACAGACCGCTCATCTGAAGGATGTCGTAGCCGAGCTGGACCGTTGCCGCACGCTCCGAAATGCGGGTCGGGGAGGGCGACTGGATCTTCAGGAACACATTCAGCCATGCCGACATGGCGACGAGGAAGAAAGCGACGCCGATCGGCAGGGGATACCCGAGGCCGATATGAACCACCAGCAGTGCCGCAGTCTGCCCGCCGACTGCAAGCCATCGCAGGCGAACGAGCGTATCGAGTCTGAGGCGTCGGTGGGGAAGCGAAATCCGGGTGTTGGGCTGGTGCTGCATCTGCCCTTTTTGTAGCGGTTTCTTAGCGCTGGCAAGGCGCAGCTCTTGTGTGTGACTTCCCCAGATGGTAGCTCAGCCGCTAAAAGGGGTTGTGCGGCGAGACGCGGGCCGCCAACCGGATGTTGTCGAATTGCTGCGACGACGACCCCACGATGACCGCGAAACGGAACAGGACAAGATGAGCGATACCAACGACGCCGGCGCAGCTCCGCAGGCAGAAAGCGCACCCGCCGCACCGGGCATGAACATCATCGGCCAGTACATCAAGGATCTCTCTTTCGAGAACCCGAATGCGCCGCGTTCTCTCCAGCAGGGTGAGCAGCCGAAGCTGGACATCAATGTCAATGTCAGCGCGCAGCCCATGGGCGAAGACCAGTTCGAGGTCATCCTGACACTCAACGCAAAGGCCGAGCGTCCGGACCTCGTCATGTTCAATGTCGAGCTTGTCTATGCCGGCCTGTTCCGCATCACCGGCGTTCCGCAGGAGCACATGCATCCGTTCGTCATGATCGAGTGCCCGCGTATGCTCTTCCCGTTCGCGCGCAACATTCTGGCCGAAGCGACCCGCAACGGCGGTTTCCCGCCGCTGCTGCTCGACCCGATCGACTTTGCCCAGCTGTATCGTCAGAACATGGCTCAGCAGCAGCCGTCGAAGCCGAACTGATCGACTGCGACCGGACGACATTCGAAGGCCGTGGCGCCAGGTGCCGCGGCCTTTTTTCATTCTCGGATCCCTGCGCCTCCTACAATCTTGAGGCATGTCAACGCATGCATCGCCAATCTGCCCGATCTTCCAGCGACTTCATGAGAGTTTGACGTCTGATCATCTGTCGCTTCGGCGGCAGCGTCGTGTCAGACGGGGCAGGTGCTGGTGGCGCAAACAAACAAATCGATATCCCAGGCTTGGCGCACCCGAGTGTTTGGCGGGGTATGTGCCCTCGCTGCAGCTGTCCCGCTTCCCGCAGCTCAGGCCGATGAAGCCGCGCAGTTTCAGCCGATCCTTGCTCAGACCAAGGGCAAGGGCCCGGGCGAAGTGGTCACCGCCTTCAAGGTGAACCCGGAAGTCTACACCTCGCGCGTGATGAAACGGCATTTCGTCTCCGCGCCGACCCTTGCTGCAATCTCCGACGAGGCATTTGGCGACAATCAGGCTCGGCAGGAAGCGGTTGCCCGTGCCGAGGGCTGGGGTCAGTTCGGGTTCTGGTTCGGTGCCGGCGCAGCCGTCGGAACTCTGGCTGAGCATGTGGTCAAGTTCGAAGGTCTTGGCGGCATCAACAACGCCATGACTAATCTCGGTCTGTTCATGACCGTTTGGCAGGTCGGTCTGGATCTGTCGGCCGGCGACAACTCTGCCGCAGGCCGCAATGCCTACAAGGGCATGATGGGGTTTGCCGCCGGCAAATGGGGCTGGTCAACGTTGCAGGCCGCGAGTGTCGTCTGGTTCGTGGTCGATGTGACCTTGACCGAGTTCGGCACGAACGCATGGTTGGCGCGCGAAGACTACTGGCGCAAGGTCTACACCGCCTACTACAGAGACCGGGATGCTGCGGCCCGCGCCAACGAACTCGGTCCCCAGTCTGGTTACCTGTCTCCGACACTCGAGGAAAAGGTCCGTGCCATTCGCACGCAGACCGAAGGTGGCCGGTCGGTGAATGAATGGAAGATCCTGCTGACTGATTATTTTCGGCGTGCAAGGTCACCGGAACGCTTCAAGGCCATACTGGAAGCGGAACTGGATCTCTATGCTTCCCGCTTCTGGACCAGCGCCGACTTCGAGGAATATGTCGCCGATACCGGAGGCGGTACGACCGGGCTCGCCAAGGGGGCGAGCCTGACCAAGAAGATCAAGACGGCGCTGGAAGACGAGCACAAGGCCCGTCTGAAGGCCATGTTCGCGACGAAGATCTTTCCAGAGATAGCCTACAAGGCTTGGGTCGAAGGGCTTGAGCGCGAGGTTGGTAAGCTGAACGCCGAAACGGTCCCGGATCTCAACTCCACCATCGACATCGACGTGTCCGCCTACGATCTGAAGGCCCCTGCCCGCTTTTCGATGCCTCGGCCAGCAGGCGGTGCGTGGGCAGGCACCTTGAAACCTGGCCAGACCCGCACCCTGAAGATCACCAAGCTCGCCTTCATCAAGGCGGGGCTTCCGGATCAGGTGGTGCTGGAAGGCGAAACGGGGCCTGTCGAAAAGCGGATAGTCTTCAGTGGCGGGCGGGGAGTTGTTGTTTTCGGAGCGCCATCCGCGATATTGGTGACCGTTCTTGAAAAATCCGAGACCGCCCTCTCCTGCACCATTCGGCGCACCACGAAATCGGGTCAGACGACCACGGCCACGGAACAGCGTCCGGCAAATTTCTCGCCCGTTATCCATACGTCCGCATCTCCCGACCTCACGAGCGTTCTCTTTGGAAAATACGATCCATCGTCCGGCTGGGTAATTGCATCCCCCGGCGCGCTGCAAGCGGATGGGTCGACGGGTTTTGCCGCGCCTTATTTTGAGGACATCGTTGCCCTGACGGACTGCTCTTCGGCTTTTTTGAAAGGCGACATCCTCAGCGGCGGCACCTGCAAGGTGAAACGGCAAAAAGTCGAGAAAACATCTGAAGGCACGGAAACGGAAACCACCTGCCTGTCGACTGCCACCTTTTCTCTCAAGGGCGTCTACATGCCCCAGGGAGGCACCCAGCAGTATTATCCGCTCGACGGACCACAGGGGGAGATCATTCGCGGTGTCCTCAAGGAATCCATGAAAAAAGGCTTCGCCAATCCCGGAGTATCAAAGTGATGACGATCCGAACCTCCCTTTGCCTCGGTATTGCTCTGGCGTTTCTGCAAGGTCTGCCTGCAGCGGCTCAGACCTCCGGCAAGCAACTCGACGACTTCGCCAACGGGCTGGATGACTTTGCCCCGTCGGAAGCGGAGCGGCCACTTGACGAGCTGGTGGAGAAGCTGCCGCAGCCGGAGGACGCCGTTGAGACGCTAGAAGCAACAACGGCGGACGCCCAAACTGCGGAGCCGGCGAAACCGGTGGTTCCCGAGGGCTGGCAGGTCTTTGAAGGCGGCGTGTTTGCCGTGTCCTTACCTCCGGACTGGAAGGTCGTACATGAGGACGACGGCGCGGTTATTCTCGCGACAGACATTGAACAGGCCAAGAAAGGCGGCCTGATGGTCGTTCTGCACCAGCTCGACGATCGCGAGTTTGCCCGCGATTTCAGCGGCGAACGCATCGGCTTCAAAAGCCGGTCCGGAATCGTCGACAGCATCGAAAGTCTGGATGTGGGCGGCGAGATCCATTTCAACCAGTACCGCGTTCACGTGGATGACAAGCGGACAAAAGGCGAGGGCTACTTCGTCGTATCTCCCTGGCCAAACGCTGAAGAGGAACACAGTGTTTTCAGCATTGTCGCCATGAACGTCGATCCCGAGCCGCATCGTGCTCAAATGGATCAAATCCGCAAGACCGTCAGGCTTGCCAACCCGGGAGCCTTTCGTGCCGAGGTCATCGCTCCGCATGAGGCGAAAATGGCGGCAGAGGCGGCGCCAAAGGGCGGATTGGCCGGACTGGTGACGTTCACCGTTCCACAAGGCTGGAAAGTCGTCTCCAACAGCGACACCTATGTCTCCTTCACGACGACACCCGAATACAGCGCGTATCTGACGATCGGCACAGGGGAGCGCGGCAAATTGCCGAACGGGGTGGAACCGGAATTCGCTGGCCCGCCCGCCGAGGAGCGCGCGACCATCCTGGGCGAGACTGCCCGGGTTTATGCCGGTATGACTCGCGACCAGGAAATCATGGAAGGCATGTCCATGGTGTCCGGGGTCAAGAAGCTCTTCATTCTGGACCGCTGCCTGCCCGACCTCGGTGAGATTCATGTCACTCAGGTCGGGGCACCGCGCTGGATGGAAAGCAAGGGATTCGAAGATCTCCTATCAGCGATATCTCTGACCTTGCCGGAAGGCACCCATGATTGCGCCAAAGCCGGGCCTGCTGCTGCGGCAGGCTCCGGGTCCGGAAATCAGGTTGCTTCTTCAGCACCCTCGTCCCCGGACAAGATGGATGTTGTCTGGCAAACCTACGCGAACGGACGGTTCGGAACGGTCGTGGACTACCCTGCCGGCTATCTCGTGATGCAGCCGGCGCCGACGAACGACGATGGCCGGACCTTCGAGAGTATCGATGGCAAGGCAAGGGTCCTTGTCTACGGCAGTCACAATTTCGATGACAGTACGCTTCCGGCGTTGATGGCGCGGCAGATTGCGGAGGGTGGGTATCAGGCGCTCACCTCGTCCGTCATGCAGGGCGACCGCTTCGAGGTCGGCGGTACCAGAGATGGCCGGTCGGTCGTCCATGTCGAAATCCTCGACGAACAGAACATCGTCCATACGCTCGACATCGCCCATGATGCGGATCTTTCGGAGAAACTTGTCTCCGACCTTAGCGAGATGGCGATCACCTTCCGGGCGGAACATCCGGACATGTCGCCTGCTTCGAATGTACCCTCCCAACCGCAACAACCGGCTGCCGATCAATCCGCGATGGAACTCGCCTTCTGGCAGGCCATCGCAGCATCAGAGGATCCCGCAGACTTCGAGGCCTATCTGTCGCAATGGCCAAATGGCACCTTCGCAGCGCTTGCCCGCAACAAGTTGAACCGTCTGGCGCAGGCAGCTCCCACTCCGGTCTCTCCTGCTCCGATACCCGACGCGCCGTCTCCGACGATTTCCTCCGGCCCGGCTTCGGGTGGGTGGGCCGAGCCGTCGGCACCGACGCGCACCGCAGGCGCCAATCCGGGCCGGACCTACACACCCAAGCGTGGCTCGCCGGAGCGCAAGGCTCTGATGGACGCCGCACGGGTGCCGATCTCGAACGAACTCGGTCAGAAGGTGATCTTCGTCGTCTCTGTCCTGCACACGGATGGCAACTGGGCGTACCTGCAGGGAACGCCCGTCCAGCCCAACGGCGCTCCGCTCAACTGGTTGCGGACGCCTTTTGCCCGCGACTGGAAAGCAGATGCCATGAGCGACGTGGTGATGGTGCTCATGCGCAAGTCCGGTGGCAGGTGGCAGGTGATGGATTATGTCATCGGTCCGACCGACGTGCATTGGTATGGCTGGCTTGATGTCTACGGTCTGCCGGAAGCCTTTTTCATGCCTTGAAGCGAGCTCACATCTGTGCCGCCCCGGCCTTAGATGCCGGGGCCAAGAGCGGAGTGCCGCCAAGTGACGTGTGAACAGCTTAGCTTTCTTCCAGAAGTTCGGCCCAGGTCTTCGGATTGTCGCCGTGAAGGGGGTTCTTCTTCGAGCGCTTGTAGCGGATGGTTTCCATCCGGAAGGCGCGGGCGTCGAACATCATGAGGCGTCCGACCAGCCCCTCGCCTGCCCCGGTGATTTCCTTGATCACTTCCATCGCCTGCATGGCGCCGATGATGCCGGTGAGCGCGCCCATAACTCCGGCCTCAGCGCAGGTCGGCAGCAATCCGTCGCGCGGGCGGTCGGGAAAAACGCAGCGGTAGGTCGGGTTGAGATTGCCGTTGCCGTCTTCCTCGAACGGCTTCAGCGTCGTGATCGACCCGTCGAACTGGCCGACTGCTGCCGTGACAAGGGGCTTTTGCGCGAAGAAACAGGCGTCGGACACGAGATAGCGGGTGCCGAAATTGTCAGATCCGTCTGCCACCAGGTCGTAATTCGAGACCAGCTGCATGGCGTTGTGCCCGGCAATCCGCGTCGGATACGGCTCCACCTTGACGTTCGGGTTGAGCCGGGCAATGGCCTCGGCAGCGCTCGCAACCTTTGGTTCGCCGAGTTGATCCGTGTCGTGGATGACCTGGCGCTGCAGGTTGGACAGGCTGACGGTATCGTCATCTACGATCCCGAGCGTTCCAACGCCTGCGGCAGCAAGATACTGCAGAAGCGGTGCGCCAAGACCGCCGGCCCCGATTACCAGAACCCGCGCATTCTTGAGTTTCTGCTGCCCCGGGCCGCCAATGTCCTGCATGACGATATGTCGGGCGTAGCGTTCCAGTTCAGCCGGGGTCAGGGTCTGCATTTCTTGTCCAGTTGTATGTTGGGCGTTGCGTCGCCGATGGTCAGCCAAGAAGCCGACTGACCAGTTTTGCCGTGTAGTCGACCATGGGGATGACGCGGGCATAGTTCAACCGTGTCGGCCCGATCACCCCGAGAACACCAACGATCCGCTGGTTGCTGTCGCGGTAGGGCGAGACGACCAGGGACGATCCGGAAAGCGAGAAGAGGTTGTTCTCCGAGCCGATGAAGATCCGCACCCCGTCGCCTTTTTCCGCAAGGCCCAGCAGCTGTATCAGGTCACGCTTGTTTTCAAGATCGTCGAACAGCAGACGGATACGTTCCAGGTCTTCCGCGGCTTCTAGATCCGTCAGGAGATTGGAACGGCCGCGGACAATCAGGGTGTCCGGTTCATCGTTTGCCGTGTTGCTCCACACTGCAAGGCCTGCATCGACGACTTTTCGGCTGAGCTGGTCCAGCTCGGCCTGGTCGACAGCCTGAACGCGTTCCAGTTCGCGGCGAACCTCGGCGATGGTTCGCCCCTGGAGCTGGGCATTGAGGTAGTTGCTCGCCTCGATCAGTGCCGAGGGCGGCAAACCCGCAGGCAGATCGACCACACGGTTCTCGACCTGGCCATCTTCTCCGACGAGGATGGCGAGTGCCTTGAGCGGCTCGATGCGTACGAACTCAATGTGCTTCAGACGCATGTCCGACTTGTGGGTCAGGACGACACCCGCGCCGCTTGACAGGCCGGACAGCATCTGGCTCGCCTCGGTCAGCACCTGTTCTGCGGAATTTGCATTGCGCGATGCACGCACCTGAATGTCGATGCGCTGGCGCTCTTCCATGCTCAGGTCGCCGACCTCGAGCAGGGCATCGATGAAGAACCGCAGGCCGATCTGGGTCGGCAGCCGGCCGGCGCTGGTGTGGGGCGAGTGCAACAGGCCCATGTGTTCCAGATCCGACATCACGTTGCGCACGGATGCGGGTGAAAGCGACATGTTCAAAGCGCGCGAAACATTGCGGGATCCGACGGGCTCTCCCGTTTCCAGATAGGATTCGACGATGGACCGGAAAATCTCCCGAGATCGTTTGTCGAGATCGCTCAGGCTCACCTATGGTTCTCCTTCGAAGATCGGGGCTTATCTTGCCTCCCGAACTGTTGTCCTAGATATAGGCGCAAAATGGGCATCAGTTGCAAGCCGACCTTTGCGTTGAACGCCCACAAGGTCTACAAGGCCGGACAGACACTCGGGACATCCGGAAAATCACAAGGCTCGCGGCCCCTGAGGAGCCGACCAAGGAGCCGGTTCAACATGAGGGAGCAGATGATGCGTCCGTCCAAACGCGCCGCAGACGAACTTCGCCCGGTCACGCTCGAAAGAGGCGTTTCCAAACACGCGGAAGGGTCCTGCCTGGTGAAATTCGGCGATACGCACGTCCTGTGCACCGCAAGCCTTGAGGAACGCGTTCCGCCGTGGCTTCGCGGCCAGCAGCGCGGCTGGGTGACCGCGGAATACGGAATGCTTCCGCGCGCGACCGGTGATCGCATGCGCCGTGAAGCCTCAGCCGGCAAGCAGTCCGGCCGCACCCAGGAAATCCAGCGCCTCATCGGCCGCTCCCTGCGTGCCGTCGTCGATCTGCAGGCTCTCGGCGAGTGCCAGATTTCCGTCGACTGTGACGTCATCCAGGCCGATGGCGGCACCCGCACAGCTTCGATTACCGGTGCCTGGGTTGCCCTGCGCGATTGCATCGAGTGGATGAAGGCCCGTGAAATGGTCAAGAAGGAAGTCCTGACCGACCATATTGCGGCGATTTCCTGCGGCATCTACGAAGGCACCCCGGTCCTCGATCTTGATTATGCCGAAGACAGCACCGCCCACACGGATGCCAACTTCGTCATGACCGGCTCGGGCGGCATCGTCGAGATCCAGGGAACGGCTGAGGGAGCTCCTTTCTCGGAGGCCGAATTCGGTCAACTCCTCGGCCTTGCAAAGAACGGTATCGGCCGTCTGGTCGACCTTCAGAAGATGTCCATTCTCTAAGGACCTATCAATGAGCCACCGCAAGCTTGAGCCGGGCCGTCTGGTCGTCGCCAGCCACAACAAGGGCAAGATCCGAGAGATCAACGAGCTGCTCGCGCCCTATGGTTTCGATGTTGTTTCCGCTGGTGATCTGGACCTGCCGGAGCCGGAAGAGACGGGCACGACCTTCGAGGCAAATGCGGAACTCAAGGCCGTTGCGGCCGCCGAGGCGTCCGGCCTGCCCTCACTCGCTGATGACAGCGGCTTCTGTGTCGCTGCGCTTGACGGGGCTCCGGGTATCTACTCCGCGCGCTGGGCAGGTCCGGACAAGGACTTCGCCATGGCCATGCGTAACGTCGAGGAAAAACTGCAGGAAAAGGGCGCGAGCACGGACGCTGACCGCCGGGGGTCCTTCGTGGCTGTCCTGTGCCTTGCCTGGCCGGATGGTCACAGGGAGTTCTTCCGCGGCGAGGTTGAGGGGCAGGTGGTCTGGCCGCCACGTGGCGAGAGAGGCTTCGGCTACGATCCGGTGTTCCAGCCGGATGGACATGACCGGACCTTTGGTGAAATGACGTCAGAAGAAAAGCACGGTTGGTCCAAGGATGCACCGGCGCTGTCACATCGTGCCCGCGCGTTCCAGCTTTTCTCCAAGGCTTGTCTGGAGGCCTGATGAGCCAGTCCCCTGAAGGCGGTTTCGGCATCTACGTGCATTGGCCGTTTTGCGCGGCCAAGTGCCCCTATTGCGACTTCAACTCCCATGTTCGCCACCAGCCGGTGGACCAGGAAAGATTTGTTGCCGCCTTCGACAGGGAACTCGGTCATTTTGCCGAGTTGACCAAGGGCAGGACGGTTCAGTCCATCTTCATGGGCGGCGGCACGCCTTCGCTGATGGAGCCGCGGACCGTTGAGCGTATTCTCGACCGGATTTCCGGCCTCTGGTCCATCGACGACAATGTCGAGATCTCCATGGAGGCCAACCCGTCCAGCGTCGAGGCCGAACGCTTCAAGGGGTACCGTGCTGCCGGCGTCAATCGGGTTTCACTCGGTGTTCAGTCGCTTCACGATCGGGACTTGAAGCTTCTGGGGCGTCTGCATGATGTCGACACGGCGCTTCGGGCCATCGAGACCGCGCGCAGCACGTTCCCGCGCTTGTCCTTCGACCTCATCTATGCGCGTCCGGATCAGACGGTAGAGGCATGGCAGGCGGAGCTGGAACGGGCGATTTCCCTCGCTGCCGATCACCTCTCGCTCTACCAGCTGACGATCGAGGAAGGCACGCCCTTCTTCAATCTCTACAATGCAGGCAAGCTGCAGGTGCCGGATCCGGAACTGGGCGCAGAACTCTACGAGCTGACCCAAGCGGTGACAGCCGCCCATGGCCTGCCGGCCTATGAGGTATCCAACCACGCGAAGCCGGGTGCGGAATGCCGTCATAACCTCGTCTACTGGCGCTATGGGGATTATGTCGGTGTCGGTCCGGGTGCTCATGGCCGCATTCAGGTTGGAGCCAACAAGCTGGCGACGGCAATCGAACGATATCCGGAAACCTGGCTGGAAAATGTCGAGACCCATGGTCATGGCATGGTCGAGAATGTCGGCCTGAGTGAAGAAGAGCAGGGTGACGAGTACCTGCTAATGGGTCTGCGTCTCGTGGAAGGTATCGACGTTGCACGGTATGAGGCTCTCGCGCATCGCAAGATCGACCCGCGCCGCCTAGCGGCCCTGTTGGAGCACGGTATGGTTGAGGAACTGGAGGGAAACCGCCTTCGCGCGACCCCTGACGGTTTTGCCGTTCTGGATGCCGTAGTTGCCGATCTCGCCGCCTGATTAGCTGAAAACTCCAACATATTTCAAAGATTTGGTGCGCCAAAGCTTCGCCTTGTCCAATTGGACAAGGCCATTTGTCCGGTGCTTGCAGGGCCGTTCTGCGGCAAACAAACTCGGAAAATAGCAGTATTGCTACGGATCCTTAGTTCGGCCTATTGTGTTGCAATGCAAAATGGCGTGTGCAACGCCGCCCGGTCGCCGGGGCGATGGGATTTTTCGAGGAGAAGAGTGGGTGCCCTACTACCATCTCTATGAACTGAATCACGCAGCCATGGGACCTGTCCGAGCGGCTGCGGACATGACGCGGCTCTACTTCCAGAACCCGCTCAATCCCATGACCCATACCGAGTTTGGCCGCTCCATTGCTGCTGGTTGCGAGGTCCTTGAGCGGATGACCCGGCGGTATGGCAAACCTGACTTCGGCCTGAACGAAACAACGGTCAGCGGTGTGAAAGTGCCGGTCCACGAGGACATTGTCTGGTCCCGGCCCTTTTGCGACCTGATTCACTTTGACCGCCGCATGGATTCTCGCAAGAACGACCCGAAGATCCTGGTCGTTGCACCCATGTCCGGCCATTACGCGACGCTCCTGCGCGGGACCGTCGAAGCGCTTCTGCCGAGAGCTGACGTTTACATCACCGACTGGATCGATGCCCGTATGGTGCCGATCCAGGAAGGCAAGTTCGATCTGGATGATTACATCGACTACATCATCTCGATGCTTCACTTCCTCGGACCTGACACTCACGTCATTGGCGTGTGCCAGCCGTCTGTTCCGGTTCTGGCCGCCGTTGCGGTCATGGAGGGGCGAGACGATCCCTATGTTCCCGGTACCATGACGCTGATGGGCGGACCGATTGATACACGGGTCGCGCCGACTGCCGTCAATGACCTGGCGGTCGACAAGGGAATCGACTGGTTCAAGCGCAACGTCGTCATGAAGGTGCCCTTCCCGCATCCTGGCTTCATGCGCGATGTTTACCCTGGCTTCCTGCAGCTGACCGGCTTCATGTCCATGAACCTGGACCGCCACATGACCGCGCATCGCGACTTCTTCCAGCACCTGATCGAAGGTGACGGAGACAGCGCGGAAAAGCACCGCGATTTCTACGACGAATACCTGGCGGTGATGGATCTCACGGCAGAATTCTACCTCCAGACGGTTGAAACCGTGTTCATCGAACATGCCCTGCCGCTTGGAACGATGACCCATGGCGACACACTGGTCGATTGCTCGAAGATCCGCCGTACGGCGCTGATGACCGTCGAGGGTGAGAAGGACGATATCACCGGACGTGGCCAGACACGCGCGGCGCACGATCTTTGTTCCAATCTTCCTGATGACATGAAAGCGCACTACGAACAGCCGAATGTCGGTCACTACGGTGTCTTCAACGGGTCGCGCTGGCGTGCAGAGATCTGCCCGCGGATCATGGATTTCATCCAGTCCAACAGGGTTGGGGATGCTCGTCCGTCCCGTTCTGCCGCAAAGTCTGCCGATGCTGCTGCTCCCGTTAAGGCAACTGCGGCAAAGAAGGCGCAGGTGACCGAGGACGCTTCAACACCGAAGACTGATTCCTTGGCGGAGATTCTCCTGTCCAGTCCGCGGGGCGTTGCAGATGACCTCAAGGCGCTCGACGGCATCGGACCGAAGCTGGAAACAGCCCTTAACGAAGCAGGTATCTTTCACTACTGGCAGATCGCCGGTCTGACCGAAAAGCAGATCGAGGCACTGGATACCAAGCTTGATTTCCGTGGCCGTATCGAGCGGTTCAACTGGATCGAGCAGGCCAAGAAGCTCTCCGAGACGGTGGGCTGACTGCTTGGTGGCCATCCGCCGCGCTAAGCTAATACAGCGGTAAATCAAATGCTTGCCGGATGCTTCGGCAGGCATTTTTTATCTGTCGACGCCCAACTCACCTTCGCGGCTCGATCACTTATTCTTGAAATCCTCCTGTCCTGCCCCCACGTGATCTGGCGTGGATGTCAATCATGGATAGGACAATGACGACTGCAAACTGTTCGATCAGACCTGGCTGGACGCCGGTAACCATCGGCTTGATGGTTCTCGGTTTCGTGGCCTTCTGGCCGCTTGGTCTCGCCATGCTGGCCTACATTCTGTGGGGCGATCGCTTTCATGGAATGATGCGGGATGCCCGCGATCAATGGCATTCGAGCCCTCTCAAAGGAGCCATGAACCAGATGAACACCGGATCTTATGGCCGGACGGGCAATGTTGCCTTTGACGATTACCGCGAAGCAGAGCTGAAGCGTCTCGAGGAAGAGCGCGCAAAGCTCGACCGGATGCGGGACGAGTTCGATGATTTCCTCAAGGACCTGCGCCGTGCGAAGGACCAGGAAGAGTTCGACCGCTTCATGTCTGCCCGCAATCGGCCGGCGGCAAGCAGCCTCTGATCCGGCTTCCTCCGGATCTTGCGACGGAGAGCGGCGCTGATGAAGCGCCGCTTTCGTCGTTCTTGGCCAGCAGATAAACTGTGTTGACCTGATTCGAACCCGTATGACGACCCGCAGATGCTGCTACGCCTGCGCCGGCAACCGGCGCTTCCCGATCATATCGAGATTGACACTGGCGATGTACCGCTGCGTATCCGCCTGCGCTCTGATCCGCGCGCACGCCGATACCTCTTGCGTCTGCCTGCCGACAATTCCGGGCCGGTTCTGACTGTCCCGAAGGGGGGCAACCTTGCCCGGGCCGAGCGTTTTGCCCGCGAACATCTGCAGTGGTTGCAGGAGCGGATGACGAGCCGCCCTGACCATGTCGCCTTGCGGCCAGGTGACATTGTACCTTTGCGTGGGAGGGACCATCTTATCGTGCCGACCGGCAAGTTGCGGGGGCTTGTCGCATGGCGACATGAGGGAGAGATGCCCGAGCTGCTCGTCCCCGGAGCTGACGATCACGTTCCGCGCAAGCTGGTTACCTGGCTGAAAGGGCAGGCCAAAGACGATCTGACGCGCGCCGTCGCGCATCACGCGGGGCGGCTTGGTGCCGAATTTTCAGCGATCACCATTCGTGACACCAGGAGCCGTTGGGGCTCCTGCGCTTCCAACGGAAACCTGTCATTTTCCTGGCGCCTGATCCTGGCGCCGCCGGAGATCCTGGACTACGTCGCGGCGCACGAGGTGGCCCATCTTCGCGAAATGAACCACTCCGCGCGCTTCTGGAAGCTGTGCCGGCAACTGGCCCCGCACACGCCCGAGGCACGCCAGTGGCTCAAGGAAAACGGCGCGCGTCTTCATGGCTACGGCTGATAAGGCTGGACTTACCCGCCGAAGAGGTTTTTCAGGAGATTGAGCGGTCCCCCGGTGCTATTGCCCGCGGGCGGACGCACCAGATCGCTGCCGCTGCCGACGTTCGCAGGCGGAACAGGCGCTTTCTGTGCCGGAGCAGTGACGGGTGCACCGTAGCTGGGTACGCCTGGAAGATCTGCAATCGGGATGTCGCGATGTGCAGCATCCATTGCCGCTTTCCAGACGATCGCGGGCAGAGTGCTGCCGGACGCCTTTTTTGTCGGTGAATTGTCGTCGTTCCCGAACCAGACAGCCGTCGTCAGGTTGCCCGTGTAGCCGATGAACCAGGCGTCGCGGAAGTCCTGACTGGTGCCCGTCTTTCCGCCTGCCGGCCGGTTGTCCGCAAGCAGGGCCTTTTTGCCGGTTCCGGTCAGAAGCGTTTCCGCCATCATCCGGTTCATCTGGCCCAGCTGTTCGCGGGATATGACCCGGCCACGGCCGTCTCCTTGGCGGGAGTAGAGGATTTTGCCGTCCACCGTCGTGATTCGCCGTACAACATGCGGCAGCACGCCGTAGCCGCCATTGGAGAAGGGCACATAGGCCGAAGCGATTTCCAGCGGAGTGACCTCCGAGGTGCCAAGGGAGATCGAAAGATTGGACTGCAAATCGGATGTGATCCCCATCTTCCGCGCAGTGCGGATAACCGCCTTTGGACCGGTTTCATAGGCAAGCCGGGCAGCGACAGTGTTCAGCGACATGCTGAGCGCCTGGGTGAGAGTGACGTCGCCGTAGTGCTTCTTCGTGTAGTTCTGGGGTGACCAGCCCTTGATCGTGATGGGGGCATCTTGCCGGACCGTGTCGGGCGTCATGCCTTGCTCGAGTGCGGTCAGGTAGACGAATGGCTTGAACGCGGAGCCTGGCTGGCGCTTGGCGTAGACAGCCCTGTTAAATTGGCTCTTGGAGTAATCGACCCCTCCGACCAGCGCCTTGACGGCGCCGGCGGTGTCCAGGGTTACGATTGCGCCCTGGCTGACGCCGTATTTTTCCCGGTTTTCGGACATGGCGTCGCGCAAGGCCGTTTCCGCGGCGCTTTGCATGTCGAGATCGATGGTCGTGTCGACGATGATGTCCTGGTCGAAGGAGCCTACATAGTGGGGCAGGACATCCATCACCCAGTCGGCGACATAATTCGAGCTGGCCGTCGTGTAGCGGCGGACCACCTTGGCCGGTGCGGCGAGGGCGTTCTTTGCCTCTTCGCCCGTGATGTAGCCTTCCTCGTGCATTGCAGCCAGCACCAGCTGCGCGCGCTCTTCGGCCAGGTCCGGGTTGGTCGCCGGGGAGTAGCGTGACGGTGCCTTGAGCAGGCCCGCAAGCGTAGCCGCCTCGGCAATGGTCACCAGACGCGCAGACTTGCCGAAGTAACGCCGGGCCGCGGCATCGACCCCATAGGCGCCGGCTCCCAGGTATACCCGATTCAGATACATCTCCAGGATTTCGTCCTTGGAGAATTTCGCCTCCAGCCAAAGCGACAGAACCAACTCCTGCATTTTGCGCTTCAGCGTTCGGTCAGGTTCGAGGAACAGGTTCTTGGCAAGCTGCTGAGTGAGTGTCGAGCCGCCCTGGCGCAGGGTTCCAGCGGTCACGTTTGTGACCACGGCACGTGCAAGGCCGATCGGGTCTATCCCGAAATGTGAGCGGAACCGCCGGTCCTCGATCGCAATCACGGCATTGGGCAGATAGGGAGGCAGTTGCTCGAGCCTCACGGCCTCGCCTCCGGTGTCGCCTCGGTTGGCAATGAGATTGCCGCTGGCCGACACGATCTTCACATTCGGCGGGCGTTGCGGCACCTCCCATTCGGACGTCGGCGGCAGGAAGGCGGCGTAGTATAGAAGGACGCCGACCGCGAAGATCCCGCCCCATATGCCGAGGACAAAGCTCCAGTACAGGCCGCGCTTGACCAGTCGTCCCAGCCAGCTTCGGGACTTGCGCGCGGACCTCTTGCCACCGCCTCTGCGGCCTCCGCCCGATGATCCGGCGCCGCTTTTCTTCCCTGACGGAGGCTTGCGCCGACCGGCTGCTTTTCCGGCTGCTCTCGCTTGATCGCTCGCAGGCTTCTTTCGCGTCCGTTTCGGGCCGGGCGCGGCTGCACGGTCACGCTGCGTTGGACGCAGGTCGAGGGACGAACCGTCCTGGTCGTCCTCAAACCGCGGCTCGATCCGCTGTTTGCGTGCCGGCTTGCGTGCCATGTGGTGAATTGTCCCGATCCAGTGCCGGCCCTTGAGCCGGTATCTCCGCCAATGACCTTAGAATGCGGCAATTTAAGGGGGCGTTAAGCCTTGTGGCTCGCGAGCACTGCGATCTGGCCTTGTTGGCAACTGGAAAATGCGTCTACTTGATACGACAAGAGTTTGTAAAAAAGGAGAAAATTCATGGCCAAAGCCTATTGGGTCGCCCGCGTCGACGTGAACGATCCTGATGCTTACAAGAACTATGTTGCCGCCAATGCAGAAGCGTTTTCCAAGTATGGTGCCCGCTTCCTGGTGCGTGGCGGAAATTTCGAGACGATGGAGGGATCATCCCGGTCGCGCAACGTGGTGATCGAGTTCGTCGACTACGAAACCGCGATGGCCTGCTACAAGTCCCCGGAATACGCCCGTGCGAAGGCATTGCGCGATGAGGCTTCCGAGGGCGATCTCGTCATCATCGAGGGTTATGACGGCCCGCAGCCTGGGGACGCTTGACCCCTCGGGTTCTGAACAGGCGGGAGGCGCTAGCTGGCGTAGCGGCTGGCGTCGGCCCCGTAGTAGTTCACATAGCGTGAATTGAGATCCGAAACCGGCATGATGATCAGAACGTCGGTCGTGCCGAACTGGTGATCGATGACGGCGCCATCGCCGATATATGCGCCCAGACGCAGGTATCCCTTCACAAGCGGTGGCAGGTCGCGCAACGCGGCTTTCTGGTTCAGCTCGGCCGCGGCGATCCGGTTCATGTCGACATAGCGGTGATCTAGTGCCCGGACCTGCCAGTTTTCAGGTGCGCGTGCATTGTGATGCAGGAACGAGAGCTGTCCTGCGAGGGCATCCGGACTAGTGCCTTCGATGGAGGCGCAGCCGAGCATGACGTCGATCTTGTGCTCCAGAACATAGGCCCAGATGCCGTGCCACAGAAGCTCCACGGTCTTCTTGTTGCGGTAGGCCTTGAGAACGCATGAGCGGCCGAGTTCCAGGAAGCGTTTGCCCGGATTGGCGTCGATCAGGCGCTGGATATCGAACTCGCCGGAGGTATAGAAACCGCTATTTCGCTCGGCCACATCCTGACGAAGCAAACGGTAGGTTCCAACGATTTGAGGTTTCAGGCGTCCGATCCGGTTCCGCTTCATCGAGGAATGATCAATGACCAGCAGATGATCGCAATACGCATCGAAAGGATCTGCGTCGCGCCGGGTCGCCAGTGTCTGGGCGTCCGCAATTGCAGACATTTCCTCGTAGAAGACTTCATAGCGCAGGCGCTGCGCCGTCTTGATCTCCTTGGCGCTGCGCGCAAGGCGGACTTCAAGGGAGCCGACACGGCCAAGGGAGTGTTCGCCGCGATCAACAAGGGAAGGACCCGCATCCCCGCGAACAACCTTCGGGACCCAGAGCGGTGACAGGGGAGCCCCGTTTGGTGAAAGCTTTTGTGCGAGTTTCCTCGGCGAAAACATGCCCGACCGCATCATGGAAAACCGGTCTCCGTGTTGTCGTTTTGTACGGCGGCTGTATCCGGCCGTTTGTTCGTTTGCCGTAGATCACATTAATCCGACAAATACATGACACCGGAGCCAATACGCCAAAACAGGCGTCGATGCACGCCCGTTTTGGTCTGGAGGTTCTCGCAAGTTGGTCAGGCGGATTTCCGTGCCAACCCGTCCAGCGCTTCACTGATTGCCTCCGCCGACAGCGGTTTGGTCAGGTATCCCGCCGCCCCGACCGCTGCAGCCTTGTCTCGGGCATCTTGCATGACATCTGCCGTGACCATCAGGATCGGCACGGGGTCGCGGCCGTTCTCGGCCTCCTCCGCGCGGATCTGCCGAATGGCGCCGATGCCATCGAGGCCCGGCATGTGAAGGTCCATCAGAACAGCGTCGAAGTTTCCGCCCGAGGCGGCCTCGACGGCTTTTTCTCCATCAACGACCATCACTGGTTCATGACCCAGTTTGCGCAGCAACGCCTCGCTGAGAAGGCGGTTGATATCATTGTCTTCGGCGACGAGAAGGCGCAGCGGCCGGGCCGGTACGAGTGATTTCAGATTGCTCTGCGGCACGAGTTCGTTTCCAACATCCCAGCAATGCTCCGCTTCGGCATTGCCGAGCAATCCGGAGATCACCTGCGACAGGGTATCCATCCGGACCGGGCGAATAAGATAAGCGGCGAACCCGGCTTCGCGCAGGCGATCAAGCCTGTCGCGCTCCGGCGGCGACACCATCACCACGGCAGGAGCGGAGCAGCCGGCAAGCCTGGCTGATGCAAGCCAGCCACCGCTGTCGGGAACAGCGGAATTGTCGACGATCACAAGATCAGCTTCAGCAAGCAGATCCGGCATATCCACGGACCCTGGAAGGCAAAGACGGACGTCAGCATCCTGGGCGCTCATGCGCTTGGCCAGAAGAGGCGCCTCGATACGGCCGTTGCTGGCAATAACGATCTTCTTGCCCGCGGCATTGTCCAGCCCGGCTTCGGCATCCGAACGCAGGTTCTCCGGCACCGGCAAGGAAACCTTGAACAGCGCGCCGCCGACCGTGCCTGGTTCCGCCGTGATCGATCCGCCCATGAGCTTGGCGAGCCGCTGTGCGATGGCGAGACCCAGTCCGGTACCGTCGAACTTTCGCGCGGGGCCGTGGTCGATCTGTTCAAATTCCTTGAAAAGCCGCTCCGCCTGGTCCCTCGCGAAGCCAATACCCGTATCGCGAACGCCGATGTCGATGAAGCAACCACCATCCGGATTGGCGCGGCCGGAAAGGGTGATCGAAACACCGCCCTCATCTGTAAACTTCACGCCGTTGCCGGCGAGGTTGAAGAGGATCTGCCGGACGCGGGTCGCATCGAGTGTGACCATCTCGGGTAGCGCGGGATCGATACACGTCCCGATTTCCAAGCCCTTGGCCTGGGCTTTTGGTGCCAGAAGTTCGACAACATTTTCCGCCAGCGGGGCAAGGGGGGTAGGCCGCGCCTGAATGTCGAGCTTTCCGGCTTCAACCTTGGAGAAGTCGAGGACTTCATCGATCAGGAGCAGCAACGTCTCGCCGGATGTTTCAAGCGCCTCGATATAGGCGGTTTGTTCCTTCGTGAGCCTTGTGTCGCGCAGCAGCGCAGCCATGCCCAAAATGCCGTTGAGCGGCGTACGAATCTCATGACTGACGGTGGCCAGGAAACGTGATTTTGCCTCACTGGAGCTTTCCGCGGACTGGCGGGCGGCCAGCAATTCGTCCTCGATCATGCGCCGATCGGTGACATCCCGCAAAACCGTCTGGATCAGCGGCTGATCGGTGACCGTGTCGCGAACGCTGATGTCGAGACGGGAAAACCACCGTGGTCCTGACTTCGTCTGCAGTCGGACATCGCCGAAATCGCTACCGCTATCCTTTGAAAGGTCCTGCGTCGGATCGCCATCGTTTGCATCGGCGCGTGGCAGCTTCAGCGGCAGGCCCAGGAGAGGGGAATTCGGCTGGCCGAACGCTTCCTGGGCAGCTGTATTGGCGTAGACAACGGTGCTGGAGGTGTCGCGGCGAATGACGATGTCGCCGAGAGTGGACAGGATACTGGCCTGGCGTTCGTCGCTTTCCCGGAGCTCCCAGGCACCGTCTTCGAGTTCCTCGCAGCGGGCCATCAGCCGGCGGATCTTGGCATCCTTTTTCTCCAGCGCCTCTACTGCACGGTGCTGGTCGTCGGCCATCAGTCGCCAGACCGCCATGGCACCGGCAAAGAAGGCAAGGGCAATGGCAACCAACCTGAAGCCCGGCGAGGCTACAAGGGCGATCGCGCCGACAGCTCCAACAGCTGCGCCGACCACCGAGAGCATCATCAGCGCTTTTGTCGGGGCTTGCGCGCCGCCGAGGCCGTTGTCTCCCGCCTCGCCTCGACGTTCCGACCGGATCTTGGCGGACGCTCCGACGGACCGGCGTAGCTCGACCCGGGAGTGTGCGGAATCGCCCGCTTCTACCGGTTCGCTCCCGATGGTCCGGCCTTCCTCGATCATGCTTGGCCATACGAGCGAGCGCAGATCACCGGGTCCACTCGAAACCGTACTGGTGCCTCCGGATGCGGTTGTCTGAAGCCGGTGTTCCGCTGCACCGTCTGCAGTGGCCTGCGGAAGGGTCATGTCCGGAAGGTCTGCCCGGTGGTTCGTCTGGCTGGTCAAGACTGATACTCGCTACTGAGACTTCACTCGGTTGCAAGTGTGACCGGTAACCTTTGAAAAACCGTTTCCACCGCGAAAGCTGATGGATCAACGCCCAGGAAAAAGCTGCTCCCGGTCATCGCCCCGGAAGACCGCATAATCCGCCTGCTGTTTTCAGGCTGCCTGACGAATGGCGTCCTTGCCGCGATAACTCAGCGCCTCGGCCAAGTGAATGCGCCCAACCGTATCAAGACCGTCGAGATCCGCCAGTGTCCGCGCCAGCTTTAGCACCCGGTGATATCCGCGTGCGCTGAGGGCAAGCGTTGCTGCGGCATCGCGCAGGAACTGAAGGCCAGCCGCATCGGGGCTTGCCACCTGTTCGACCACCGACGCCGGTGCTGCCGCGTTGGTGGTGCAGGCAAGTCCGAGCGCCAGGTAACGGTCCCGCTGGATGCGCCGCGCCTCAGCGACCCGCTCGGCAACGATCGCGGATGGTTCGGCCGGCGCGGGCGCGATCAGGTCAACGGCAGTAACGGCGGGAACCTCTATTCGCAGGTCTATCCTGTCGAGCAACGGGCCGGACAGCCGTGCCTGATATTCGCTCGCGCAGCGCTCTCCGCGCCGGCACTGATGACCGGGCTCCCCCGCGTGACCGCAGCGGCACGGATTCATGGCAGCAATGAGCTGGATGCGAGCCGGATAGGATACCCGATGGTTTGCCCGCGCAATGACGGCCTCGCCGCTTTCCAGGGGCTGGCGCAGGCTGTCGAGCACCTGCGGGTTGAATTCCGGTAGCTCGTCGAGAAACAGGACGCCGTTATGCGCGAGCGAGACCTCGCCGGGGCGTGCCTTGATGCCGCCGCCGACAAGCGCGGCCATGGACGCCGAATGATGCGGCGCGCGAAAGGGCCTCCGGTCGCTCAGCCGTCCGTCGGCAAGCTCTCCGGCCAGGGAGGCAATCATGGAAACTTCCAGCAGCTCTCGCGGACGCAAAGGGGGCAGGATCGAGGGCAGGCGGCTGGCCAACATCGACTTTCCGGCGCCCGGTGGCCCGCACATCAGGAGATTGTGCCCACCGGCAGCTGCGATTTCGAGCGCGCGCTTGGCGCTTTCCTGGCCCTTGACTTCGCCGAGGTCCGGCAGTCCCTCCGGAGCGCCTTGCAGTTTCGGGTGGGGCCGGCCGAGAACCTGCGTCCCCTTGAAATGGTTGGCAAGCTGGATCAGGGAAACAGGTGCGAGAATATCCATTTCGCTGTCGGCCCAGGCCGCTTCCGCACCGCTTTGCGCCGGACAAATCAGGCCCTTGCCGAGCGCGTTCGCCCCCATGGCCGCCGGCAGGACACCGGCCACCGGGGCAAGCCGCCCATCAAGCCCGAGTTCCCCGAGAACCGCGTAACTCTCGAGCATGTCGCCCGGTAGGGCGCCAATGGCAGCCATGACGCCCAGCGCGATCGGCAGATCATAGTGAGAGCCTTCCTTGGGAAGGTCGGCAGGAGCGAGATTGACCGTCACTCGCTTGGCCGGCAGCGCCAGGCCTGAAGCATGAAGCGCCGCGCGCACCCGTTCCCGGCTCTCCGCGACCGCCTTGTCCGGCAGGCCGACGATGGTGAAGGCGACCATTCCGGGGCCGACCTGGACCTGAACGTCGACGGGAAGAGCCTCTATGCCCTGAAAAGCAACAGTCGTGACGCGGCTGACCATTGTCATCTCCACCAATGATTGCAATCGATAGTAGAACAGCTTTTGCGAAAATTTCAAGAACAGAAATAGAACAAATGCAATTGGCGAAGGCTCATGCCGCAGGCTAAAGGTTGCCGAAAATTTTGGCGGAAACGCCGCAACGGGAACCATGGCCTGAGGTTGCCGTTGATTTTCGAGACCATCAAGCAGCCAACCCGATCAGGAGACCCGACATGCAAGCGTCCTATATGCGTTTCTTTGCAATGATCGCCACGTCGACAGTGGTGATGCTTGGGCTGATGTATCTGAACACCTATGCCGCCGACCATGTCTTCTTCAGTGAGACGCGGCTCTACATGGCGCTCTACATGGGGGCGGCGATGATGGTGGTTATGCTCGCCTTCATGCTCAACATGTACAGGAACCGCTTTGCGAACATGGCAATTCTGGTTGCCGCGACGATCCTGTTCTCCGGGTCGCTCTATCTTGTACGTTCCCAGGAAACGATCCAGGACGTTGCATGGATGAAAGCCATGATCCCGCACCATTCCATTGCCATCATGACCAGCCGCCGTGCCGAGATTTCAGATCCGCGCGTTCGTCAGCTTGCCGATGAAATCATCGAGGCTCAGGTGCGGGAAATCGACGAGATGAAGGCATTGATCGCGGACCTTGAAAGCGAAAAGCAGGTCGCACGCGTAAGCGCGGCGGAATGATCCGCCGCTGCTTGCCGCTCAGTCTGAGTGAAGGCTGAGGCCTTGCGAGTGATCGGTACTAGCCGATCGCTTCGGCTTCGCGAACCGCAAGCTCGATCTCTTCAACCAGTGCCGGGTCCAGATCCAGCCGTGCGGCAAGCATCTGGAGATAGGCCTGTTCGGCCCTGTGGTCCGGGTTGATGGCAAGGCGGGATGCCGCGTAGATCTCGGCGGCCGTTTCCGGGCAGGTTGCGCCAGCCACCACCTTGTCCAGATCGAGCGGCGACCGCAGTTCGTCCATCAGGAAGGCTTTTGCGTCCGATTCGAGCCCGGCTTCATCGATCTTGGCGAAGATCCGATCCTGCTCATCCCGGTCGATATGACCGTCGGCCTTGGCAGCCGAGATCATGGCTGTCAGCAGCGTGATGGCGAAGGCATTTTCTCCGCCGGGTTGGCGCTCGGGATCAAAGGCAGTGCCGCGCGGGGCTTCGATCGGAACCGGTTCGTCGGAAGGATATTGCGGGCGCTGTTCGCCCTGCTTGTTGGCCTGGTAGCCCTGATAGGCCTTGTAGGCGAGCCCGGCGACGAGCGCGAGGCTGCCGTACTGCACTGCCTTGCCGCCAAGCTTGCGCCCGGTCTTGGTGCCGAGCATGAGGCCTGCCAGACTGCCAAGCGCAAGGCCTCCGCCCTGGGATGACAGGAAATCCTTTCCCTGGGCAAGGAGATCGTCTGTCCCGCCTCTGCCGGACCGGCGTCCGCTCGTGGCGCCCCCGGCTGCACCGCCAAGAAACTGATCCAGCAAGGATTTGGCATCGAACATTCTGTCACTCCCTCTGGCGGCTCGAGCACCGCAAATCGTCAATCCCTTCCGATTTGGGGAAGTGAACCTACTGACACAAGGTTTCTTGCCAAAGTTTCACGAAACAGGCAGCAGGTTGTCGTCTTTAAGCGTCTCCATGGCGATGGAGGAGCGCACATGCTGCACGGCCTCATGTGGCAAGAGTTGGTCATTGATAATGCGACTGAGGGCCTTCAGGTCCTTCACCACCACTTTCAGCATGTAGTCGACGTCCCCTGTCAGCGTGTGCGCCTCCTGCACCTCGGGCATGGCCGTCACCATTTCGCGGAACCGGCGGGCGTTCTCCCGGCTGTGTGCCCCGAGCGTCACGCCAACATAAGCGATTACGCTAAGCCCGAGAGCGTCCGGGTCGAGGCTGACTCGCGTGCACCGGATAACACCCTCCTGTTCCAACCTTTGCCTCCGACGGGAGACCTGGCTCGCCGACAGGCCGATGCGATCGCCGAGCTCCTGATTGGTCAGGGCCGCGTTCTCCTGCAACGTGCGCAGGATTTTTACGTCAAAGCTGTCCAATGCAACAGTCATGCATGTAGTCCGAGTTTGGTCGTGATATTGTGCGGTATTATAGGTGAACTTACGTGTTTTGCACACACCTTGCGCGTCAAAGAGAGCATGCTTCTCCAACATTCAGATGACTTCAGAGGAGGAGCTCATGGGTCCCTTTCCGCACGATGCGCCGGTGGCGCGGGTAACCGCAGACAACCCGGCCGGAACCGACGGCTTCGAGTTCGTTGAATTCGCCCATTCCGAGCCGGAAAAGCTTGAAGAGCTTTTCACCCGTATGGGCTATCGGGAAGTCGCCCGCCACAAGACCAGGAAGGTCTCCGTCTGGCGCCAAGGCGACGTCACCTACCTGATCAACGCCGAGCCGGGCAGCCATGCCATGCGCTTTGTCGAGGATCACGGACCCTGTGCCCCATCCATGGCCTGGCGCGTCGTCAATGCAGAACACGCCTTCAACCATGCCGTTTCCAAGGGTGCGGAACCCTACACCGGCACCGACAAGGCGCTGGATGCTCCGGCGATTGTCGGCATAGGAGGCTCACTTCTCTATTTCATCGACAAATACGGCGAAAAGGGCTCTGCCTATGACGCCGAGTTCGACTGGCTGGACGAGAAGAACCCCAAGCCGGAAGGCGTCGGCTTCTACTATCTCGACCACCTGACCCATAACGTTTATCGCGGCAATATGGACAAGTGGTGGGACTTCTACCGCGAGCTCTTCGGCTTCAAGCAGATCCATTATTTCGACATCGACGGCCGCATCACCGGTCTCGTCAGCCGGGCGATCACCTCGCCCTGCGGCAAGATCCGCATTCCGCTGAACGAGTCCAAGGACGACACCAGCCAGATCGTCGAATACCTGAAGAAGTACAAGGGCGAAGGCATCCAGCACATCGCGGTCGGCACGGAAAACATCTACGATGCCACCGACAAGCTGGCGGCCAATGGCCTGAAGTTCATGCCCGGCCCGCCGGAGGTCTACTACGAGCAGAGCTTCGACCGTGTGCAGGGCCACGATGAGCCGATCGAGCGGATGAAGCAGCACGGCATCCTGATCGATGGGGAAGGCGTCGTTGACGGCGGCATGACCAAGATCCTTTTGCAGATCTTCTCCAGGACGGTCATCGGCCCGATCTTCTTCGAGTTCATCCAGCGAAAAGGTGACGAAGGCTTTGGCGAAGGCAACTTCCGTGCGCTCTTCGAAAGCATCGAGGAAGACCAGATCCGCCGCGGCGTGATCAAGGTCGACGCTGCAGAGTAACACTCGCCATCAACCGGAACGGCAGAGGGAGAGGCGGCGCAGTCCCTCTCCCTGGACTGTCGGCGAAGGTACAAACCTTTAAATTAGTCACCCGGGGCAAGCGAAGCGCGACCCGGGACCGTAGTATCAAAATCCTCTCGGTTTCGGGCAGTTGACTTCCGAAACACCCCGGCTCTCCGATCCCTGATCCGCGGCTTTGCCTTCGTTCGGGATGACAGGTTCTGGGGTTTAGCAACAGACTCGGGAGAGGTCACAAAGCCCCTCCATTTTCGCCATGCCGGGAGTACCTTTCCTCATCGTGAGGACACGGGTGCCAATGGATCCCGCATCAAGTGCGGGATGACGCAGGAGGGTGTGGCGCGACAGTCCTCTTTTACCGAGACGCGAGCAATGCCCGCTCCTCCGGATGAGGCTGAGAGAAAGCGTGTCGACCTACTCGCCGTCCCGGGCGAAGACCCGGGACCTAAGACAGCGAAATTGCGGAACAATCCTAGATGCTGGTCCCCTCACTAGGCACTGACGTGCCGACCTCTCCCATGGGGAGAGGGCTGGGGTGAGGGGCCTGAAAGATTGCGTCCGGCTTCAGCCTTAACCCTTCACCTTGGCTTCCAGCACGTCCCAGACATGGGCGGCGATGTCCGGGCCGCCGATGCGCTTGACGGCGCGGATGCCGGTAGGGGCGGTGACGTTGATTTCCGTCAGCTTGCCGTCGATCACGTCAATGCCCACCAGGATCAGGCCTTTTGCCTTCAGGGACGGGCCGAGACGTTCGCAGATGTGGCGTTCCTGCTCGGTCAGCTCGCTGGCCCGCGCCGCGCCGCCCCGCACCATGTTGGAGCGCAGGTCGCCTTCGGCTGGTACCCGGTTGACGGCGCCGGCAAATTCACCGTCGACGAGAAGGATGCGCTTGTCGCCGTGCTTCACGTTCGGCAGGAACTGCTGGATGACCCAGGGTTCCCGGAAGGTCGCGGCGAAGAAATCGTAGAGCGAGCCGTAGTTGAGATCGTCCGAGGTGATACGGAACACCGCCGCGCCGCCGTGGCCGAACAGAGGCTTCATGACGATGTCGCCATATTCGGCGCGGAACAGGTCGATTTCTGACTTGTCCCGGGTGATCAGCGTGGGCGGCATCAGGTCCGCAAACTCGGTCACGAACAGCTTTTCCGGTGCGTTGCGCACCTCGACCGGATCGTTCACCACCAGTGTTTTCGGGTGGATCTTCTGCAGAATATGAGTTGCTGCGATATAGGCGAGGTCAAACGGCGGGTCCTGGCGCATCAGCACCACGTCCATATCCGCCATGTTGAAGCGCTTCTTTTCGCCGAGGCTGAAGTGGTTTCCGGCCTCGTCGCGAACCTCCACCGGCTCCAGTCCGCAGAAGACTTCCTCGCCGATCATCGCAAGGCGGTCTGGCGTGTAGTGATAGAGCTCGTGGCCCCGCGCCTGCGCTTCCAGCATCAACGCGAAGGCGCTGTCCCCGGCAATGTTGATGGAGGAAATGTGGTCCATCTGGACCGCGACCTTGAGGGCCATGTGAGACGTCTCCCGGCAGGGGCGCGTGTGTCGCGCTGGAGGGAATTATGGTTTGGTTGGTCCAGATATGCGTTTCGCAAACGTCTTTGTCCAGTGGGGCAGAGGTCGGTATCGTCGCTCCTGGCTCAACCGTGTGCCTCGAAAGCGTTTCGGATCCACTCGGGCCAGCGCCAGGGACGGACGATGACGACGTCGAAGCGCAAGGTGAAGAAGGCGGCCTTGGGGTGTTCGGTTATGAAGATCCGTGCGGCCTTGACGATACGCCGCTGGCTGGCCGGTGTGACTGCCTCCATGGCGGCCTCCCGGGTCCGGCGGGCCTTTACTTCTACAAAGGCGACCGTCTTGCCGCGCTTGGCGATCAGGTCGATTTCGCCCGCTCTCGTCTTGTAGCGCCGTTTCAGGATGCGCCAGCCGCGTAGTTGCAGCGACAGGGCGGCGAGGATCTCGGCAAAACGGCCGCGGCGCTGGGCGCGTTGCCGTTTGCGGTTCTCGTCTGTGATCTGCCCCTTCCCCATCGTTTCTCCGCGTTCGCCAGTCAGTCGCCGCCGGCCTTCAGCTCCAGTGCACGCTTGTACAGGTCATTGCGATCAAGCCCGGTCTGTTTCGCGACCGTCTTGGCGGCGGCACTCACCGGCATGTCCTTAAGGGCCTCGACAAGCAGCGCTTCCGCATCGCCTGCGTCCGCTTCCGGCGCCTCTTCCGGCGGTGCGATCAGGATGACGATCTCCCCTTTAGGCGCATCGCCCGAGAATAGCTCTGCCAGACTACCGAGGGTTCCCCGTTCGAAGGTCTCGAAGCGCTTGGTCAGTTCGCGGGCGACACAGGCTTCGCGGGTCTCGCCCATGATTTCGGCCATGGTCGCCAGTGTCGCGCCGACCCGGCGCGGGCTTTCGTAAAATACGAGCGTGGCCGGGATTTTCGCCAATTCCTCGATGCGCCGCGTCTTTGGTCCGCCTTTTTGCGGCAGGAAGCCTGCGAAGAGCACCGTGTCGCTGGGTAGGCCCGCGCCGACCATGCCGGCAAGCAAGGCAGAGGCACCGGGGATCGGAACCACCTTGTAACCCGCTGCCACCACGTCGCGCACCAGCCGGTACCCCGGATCGGAGATGAGCGGCGTTCCGGCGTCACTGACGAGGGCAACGGCCTCGCCGCGTTCAAGGGTCTCCAGGATTTTGGGTCGCTGCTTGTCCGCGTTGTGCTCATGGTAGGGCATGAGTGGTGTCTTCAGGCCGAAGCGATGAGTGAGCGTTCCGGTCACCCGCGTGTCCTCGCAGGCGATCACCGCGGCTCCCGCAAGGGTTTCCAGCGCCCGCACGGTGATGTCTCCCAGGTTTCCGATCGGAGTCGAGACGATGTACAGCGCGGGCTCAAGTGGCGGAGCGGAGAACGCGTGCTGGGACAGGATGTAGCGGCGTTGGTCCGCACCGGTCGGGGAGTTCATGCGAGGGTGTCTTTCACTGGCCATGTGCTGGATGCACGCGGAATTTCCATGTCGTTCTGGCTAATGGTGGCCGATCGCTTTCTCAAGCGCAAATCCGAGCCGGGTCAGGTGTCCCCATCTTGGATGCGGTGAAACTGGACAGATCTTCAATGAATTCGTAAGTGTTTGGAAATGTGTTTCAGGAGGCAGACTTGAACGACGCGACGCTTTTCTCCGGTCCTTTCTCTGGCATTGACCGGACCGTGAAATCGGTCATGGCGGGTGCGCGCGCTGGGGCGGCAGGTCTTCTCGCGCTCGGCCTCGCCGGTTGCATGGGGTCTACACTCGGATCCTACCCGGGAACCTCGATCAATCCCGGTGAGGTCGGAACTGCGACCGGCGACGTTCTTGGAACCGGTTCCGTCCGGGTTGGCCTTCTGCTTCCGATGAATGCCAGCGGTGGTTCGACATCGATCGGGACGGTGTTCCGCAATGCTGCCGAGCTGGCGTTGAACAACTTTCCCAATGCGGATGTCCAGCTTCTGGTCAAGGATACCGGAGGAACTGCCGAAGGCGGGCGTGCGGCAGCCCAGTCGGCGATCGCGGAAGGCGCTGAGTTGATCCTTGGACCGGTGTTTTCCCCGGCAGTTTCCGGGGCAGCTGCGGTTGCGCGCTCGACCGGTGTCCCCCTTGTTGCCTTTTCGTCTGATGCGTCCGTCGCATCGCGCGGTGTCTACCTCTTGAGCTTCCTGCCGCAGACCGATGTTCAGCGTATCATCGGTTACGCTGCCAGCCAGTCCAAGCGCTCCTATGCGGCCCTGCTGCCGGACGACACCTACGGAGCCGTCGCCGAGGCGGCGTTCCGGCAGGAAGTCGGCCGCATTGGCGGGCGGATCGTCTCGATCCAGCGCTACAAGCTGAACGGCTCCGACACGTCTGACCTCATCGCCAAGACGAATACCATTGCGGGTTCGCTGGGCAAGGTTGACGCCCTGTTCGTGCCGGCAGGCGGAGGGGTTGCTCCGCTGGTCGTCCAGACGCTTACCGTCCAGGGCGCCGATTTCGGCCGTGTGAAGGTTCTCGGCAGCGGGCAGTGGGACACTCCGGACATGAAGTCCAACCCGATCATGGCAGGCAGCTGGTATCCGGGTCCCGAGGACAAGGGTTATCAGGCTTTTGCCGGCCGTTACCAGAGCGCCTACGGCTCCGTGCCTCCGCGAAATGCAACGCTCGCCTATGACGGCGTAACCCTTGCTGCCGGACTTGTCCGCTCGGCCGGTCCTCAGAGGTTCTCAACGGGTGTCATGACCAACCGGGATGGCTTCATCGGCATCGACGGTCTGTTCCGCTTCCGCTCCGACGGACAGAACGAGCGCGGCCTGGCCGTCTATCAGCTGACCGGCTCCGGCAATCAGGTGATTTCCGCAGCGCCCCGCGATTTCCGGTCCGGCACCTGATCCGGCCCTTGAAGGTCTATCGACATGCTCACCAACAAGCGCGTGGTGCTGATCATTTCCGGCGGTATTGCCGCTTACAAGTCGCTGGATCTGATCCGGCGTCTGCGAGAGCGTGGTGCCAGCGTGCATGCCATCATGACCCGCGGAGCGCGCGAGTTCGTGACGCCGCTGGCCGTTGGCGCCTTGACCGCTCAGAAGGTCTACACGGATCTGTTTGACCGGGAGGCGGAGCAGGATGTCGGCCACATCCGTCTGGCGCGCGACTACGATCTGATCCTGATTGCTCCGGCGACAGCCGATCTCATGGCCAAGATGGTTCACGGAATTGCCGACGATCTGGCGACGGCGGTGCTCCTTGCCTCCGACAAGCCGGTACTGATTGCGCCGGCCATGAACCCGAAGATGTGGGACAACCCGGCAACCCGGCGCAACGTCGAGACCCTGCACGCTGACGGCAAGCATTTCATTGGTCCGAACCGCGGCGAAATGGCCGAGAGTGGCGAAGCCGGCGTCGGTCGGATGGCCGAGCCCCTCGAGATTGCAGAAGCTGCCTCAAAGCTTCTGTCTGGTGATGCGGATGCTGGCACCCGTCCGCTTAGCGGCCGTCATATCGTCATAACGTCAGGTCCGACGCATGAGCCGATAGACCCGGTTCGCTACATCGCCAACCGATCCTCCGGCAAGCAGGGTCATGCCATTGCCGCTGCGGCGGCAGAGGCGGGTGCACGCGTCACACTCATATCCGGGCCGGTCTCGATTCCCGATCCGCAGGGTGTCGATGTCATCCACGTGGAGACAGCCGTCCAGATGCTGGATGCCGTGACGAGCGCGCTTCCGGCCGATGTTGCAGTTATGGCCGCGGCCGTCGCCGATTGGCGCGTGGCGAGTGAAGGCAGCCAGAAGATCAAGAAAGACGGATCCGGCAAGCCACCTGCCCTGGAGATGGTCGAGAACCCGGATATTTTGGCAACGATTGGCCATCACGAGAGCCTGCGACCGGCGTTACTGGTCGGCTTTGCCGCCGAGACCCAGAATTTGATCGACAATGCCCGCTCCAAGCTGGAGCGCAAGAAGGCCGACTGGATTGTCGCCAATGACGTCAGTCCGGAAACGGGAATCATGGGTGGGGACGCCAATACGGTGCGCATTGTCAGCAGCGACGGTATCGATGCGTGGCCGGCGTTGAACAAGAGCGAGGTCGCTCGCCGACTGGTCGTGCGGATTGCCGAAGCCCTTCAGGCTGATTCGCAAAATTGAGTTCAGATTTTATCCTGTCGTTACATCAGGGCGAGCGATTGGCTTTGAAAAATGGCAAGTGCCGGCTTGGCGGTTGCCGGCACTTGCCTGCTCATTTCAGTTTCGGTCTGTGCCTTGATCAACTTGCATCGGGGCTGCTTTCGATCCGGAGGTCTGTGCCGAAGGGGCAGCCAGACTCATTACGAGAGCAATCCCGAGCGCTGCAACACCGGCAATGATGAGTGTCGGTGTCCTCATTGAACTTGAGAGATTGGGCACTCAATCATCAAAAGGCCCTTCCAAGTCCTTTCCATTGCTATAAGGCACTGTGAAACCTGCGGGATTTTCTGCGCATTCACGATCCTTCCTCCCATTGGACGTAATCATAATCCGCAGTCGAAGTGTTTCATTCGACCCTGCCTTCCGCAAGGGAATACCGAAAACAGGGGGAGCCCGCTTTGGTTAGAGTTGACAAGACCTTGCCCAGATCGATGAGTAGCGGAGAACGAAATGGACAGGAAACAGGATCCGTCATGACCGTCAGTCTGCAAATCAAACGTCTTCCCAATTGCTTGGGTCTGCCCTTGCCCGCATATCAGTCGGATCTGGCGGCCGGTCTTGATCTGCTTGCTGCTGTCGACACCCCTGTGGACATCTTGCCGGGCAAGCGGGCACTTGTGCCAACCGGTCTCGCCATGGCAATTCCGGCTGGTTTTGAGGGGCAAGTGCGCCCTCGCTCGGGTCTCGCCGCCAAGAACGGCGTTACTGTGCTGAACACGCCCGGCACGATCGATGCGGACTATCGTGGTGAGGTGAAGGTCATCCTGATCAATCTGGGAGAGGAAACCTTTACTATCGAACGCGGCAGCCGGATCGCACAGCTCGTGATTGCTCCGGTCCATCAGGCAACGATCATCGAGGTTGAGGAACTGGACGAGACCGTGCGCGGACAGGGCGGATTTGGTTCGACGGGAACGGCTTGAGTGCGTCACCCCTCGCATTTTTCGACAATAGGACCTAACTTCCAATCATCAGAACACGCCGAAGCGGCAATCGAACTGGGAGATTATGATGAGTGACAAGAAGCCGGGACGTGGCCGGATCTATTCCTCGATCACCGAGACCATCGGCGACACACCGATTGTCCGTCTGGACCGTCTGGCCAATGCCCATGGCGTAAAGGCAAACCTCTTGGCCAAGCTCGAATTCTTCAACCCGATTTCGAGCGTTAAGGACCGTATCGGTGTAGCCATGATCGAGTCGCTTGAGCGCGACGGCAAGATCGAGCCCGGCAAGTCGGTTCTGGTTGAGCCTACTTCCGGCAACACGGGTATTGCGCTTGCCTTTGTGGCTGCTGCGAAGGGATACCGCCTGATCCTGGTCATGCCGGAAACCATGTCCGTCGAACGCCGCAAGATGTTCAAGATCCTGGGCGCGGAGCTGGAATTGACCGACGGCGCCAAGGGTATGAAGGGCGCGATTGGTCGGGCTCAGGAGCTTCTGGAGGAGATCCCGAATTCGGTGATGCCGCAGCAGTTCGAGAATCCTGCCAACCCCGAAATCCATCGCAATACGACCGCTGAGGAAATCTGGAACGATACCGATGGCGCCATCGATGTATTTGTTTCCGGCATCGGAACCGGCGGGACCATCACTGGTGTTTCCCAGGTTCTCAAGAGCCGAAAGCCGGATCTGCACGTGGTTGCGGTCGAGCCGGCCGACAGCCCGGTGCTGTCCGGTGGGAACCCCGGCCCGCACAAGATCCAGGGCATCGGTGCCGGCTTCGTTCCGGGCGTTCTCGATACGTCTGTCTTTGATGAAGTCGCGACAGTCGCGAATGAAGACGCGTTTGCGATGGCCCGTGAAGTAGCAAAGACGGAAGGTGTGCCGGTTGGTATTTCCTCCGGCGCTGCGCTGACTGCCGCGATCCGCGTTGGTCAGAGGGACGAAATGGCCGGCAAGACCATTGTCGTCATCATTCCATCCTTCGCGGAGCGTTATCTTTCAACGGCTCTTTTCGAAGGTCTCTGAGATCTGGCATTCAAGTAACGGCATAAGGGTCCGCCTCCGGCGGGCCCTTTTTCGCTTTGGGACAGCCGCGTCTAGCGAAATGTAACGGCGGTGCCGGTTGCGCTGACCATCAGCATGGAGCCGTTCTGCCCGACGGTTTCATAGTCCAGATCCACGCCGATCACCGCATTGGCACCCATGGCCGAGGCCTGCTGCTGCATTTCGTGCAGCGCGATCTGTCGGGCTTTCGCCAGTTCCTCCTCATAGGCGCCCGATCGCCCGCCGACGATGTCGCGGATGCCTGCGAAAATATCCTTGAAGAGGTTGGCACCCAGAATGGCCTCGCCGGTGACAATGCCCTTGTAGTCGGTGATTTCGCGGCCCTGCAGCGTGTTGGTGGTCGTCACTAGCATTTCAAGCTCCCTGTCGCGTGGTTATTGAGACATGGGACTTCCGGCTGGCCGGAACAAGTCTAGTGCCGTTGCGGGTCCTCGCCGGAAATATAGAAACGCCCGGGACATGCCCGGGCGTTGGAGATGTTTTTCAAAGAACGTGGCGTCTCAGCGAACTTCCAGAAAGCCGATGATCCGGCGCACATCCTTGAGGACAGGCTCTGCAATTGCAGAGGCCTTCTCCGCACCATTCTTGAGGATCTTGTCGATTTCGGAGGGGTCAGCGGTCAGGCGTCGCATCTCGTCGGTCATCGGCGACAGCTTGGCCACTGCCAGGTCGGAGAGTGCCGGCTTGAAGGCCGAGAACTGCTGGCCGCCATATTCGCCGAGGACTTCCGCCTTCGACATGCCGGCAAGGGCCGCGTAGATGCCGACGAGGTTGTCGGCTTCCGGGCGGTCCTTCAGGCCATCGGTCTCGCTCGGGAGCGGCTCCGGATCAGTCTTGGCCTTCTTCACCTTCTTGGCGATGGAGTCCGCGTCGTCTGTCAGATTGATGCGCGACAGGTCGGAAGGGTCTGACTTGGACATCTTCTTCGTGCCGTCGCGAAGGCTCATGATGCGGGTCGCGGGACCTGCAATCATCGGCTCTGTCAGCGGGAAGAAGATTTCGTCCGGTACTTCAGGGGACGGGGTGGGGTTCGGCACGCCCAAGCCCAGTTCCTTGATGTTTTCTGCGAAGTCGTGGTTGAACTTCGTCGCGATGTCGCGCGTCAGCTCCAGGTGCTGCTTCTGGTCGTCGCCCACCGGCACATGGGTTGCGCGGTAGGCCAGAATGTCGGCCGCCATCAGGTTGGGATAGGCGAACAGGCCGACGGAAGCGTTTTCCTTGTTCTTGCCTGCCTTTTCCTTGAACTGGGTCATGCGGTTGAGCCAGCCCATACGCGCCACGCAGTTGAAGATCCAGGCCAGTTCCGAATGCTCACGGACCTGGCTCTGGTTGAAGATGATCGATTTCTTAGGGTCGATACCGGCGGCGATATAAGCGGCGGTAACTTCGCGGGTAGCACCCTGCAGTTCTGCGGCAGAAGGGAACCCGGCCGTGATCGCATGAAGATCGACGACACAGAAGATGGTTTCCATCTGGTCCTGAAGCGGAACCCAGCGGGAGACCGCACCGAGATAGTTGCCGAGGTGGAGATTGCCGGTCGGTTGGACGCCGGAGAAGACGCGAGGCTGGAAGGCCGTCATAGTATGATCCTTTTCGCAAGTAGCCGGTTGGAAGGGCCCTTGGTTTCATTGACGGATCGGGTTTAGGCATGCCCGCGCGATCATGCAAGCAATCTCGCCCTTCGAGAGGAAATCAGCTCTCAGGTGTTGCCGCGCTTCAACGTTTTGATATGGCCCACCAGATTGCTGCCGCCCGTAATCTGGACCAGCACAGCGAATGCCGCCATGCCGATCAGGACCAGCAGGCCAAGAGCCCCGATCCGAACCGGCAGGCCCGGTCCGAAGATCCACGGTGCCAGCCAGATCGAGGCGAAATGGATCACGATGCCCATCCCGAGGCTGGCGAGCAGGATGAAGACCAGCTTGCGCAGGATCCTCAGGTCCGGGGAAAAATGCCCGCGTTTCCAGAGCACGACGACCAGCAGACCCGTGTTGATCCAACCGGCGACAGTTGTGGCCAGAGCGATCCCCACATGTGCGAGGTAGGGGAAGAGAGCAAGTGAAAGCGCGACATTCACCGCCATGCCGACAGCCGCGAAATACATTGGCGTCCTGGTATCCTCGCGCGCGAAATAGCCCGGTGAGAAGACCTTGTTGAGCACAAACGCGGGCAGCCCGAAGGCAAAGGCTGCGAGAGCAGCCGCGGTACCCTGCGTAGCGGTTGCATCGAATTCACCGCGCTGGAAAAGCACTGAGACGATTTCATGCGGAATGACTGCCAGCGCCACAGAAGACGGCAGGGTCAGGACGAGCGAAAATTCCAGCGCGTTGTTCAGGCTGCGCTGGTACTGGTCGAGGTGACCGGATCTCAGCTGGCGCGTCAGGCTGGGCAGCAGAACGATGCCGATTGCGATGCCGATGACGCCGAGCGGAAGCTGGTAGAGCCGGTCGGCATAGTAGAGCAGGGCATTCGCGCCTTCCTGGAGGGATGCAATGACCTGTCCGACCGCGACGTTGATCTGCGTGACACCACCTGCGACGACCCCGGGGACACCCAGCTTCAGGAGTCGTTTTACCGACGGGGTCATTCGCGGGCGCAGGATCGGAACCGACAACCCCGCCCGGCGCATGTCCCAAAGTACCACGGCAAGCTGCACCAGCCCGGCAACGCTCACGCCGATGGTCAGGATAATCCCAAGCGTCTGGGAATGCTCTACGTCGAGGACAAGTATCGCGATCAGCACCAGACTCATCACCACATTCAGCATGACGGGGGCAAGAGCCGCAGCGCCGAAGCGGTCGTAGGTGTTCAAGATGCCACTCAGGAACGCGAGCGCAGACATGAAGATGAGATACGGGAAGGCGATCCGGCTCATCAGCACGGTCAGGTCGAATTTCGCCGGATCGTCGACGAACCCGGGCGCCAGGACCCAGACCACGCCCGGCATGAAGATCTGAGCCAGCGCCGTCAGGACGAGAAGAGTGCTGATCAGGACCGAGCCGATTTCACCTGCCAGCTTCCGCGCTCCAGCAGTGCCATCTTCCTCTACCGCTCGGCCGAACAGGGGAATGAAGGCAGAGTTGAACGCACCTTCGGCAAACAGCCGCCGGAAAAGATTGGGAAGGCGAAAGGCTACGACGAATGCATCCGCCACGGGCCCGGTCCCCACGGCCGCGGCGAGCAATGTGTCCCGTACGAAGCCAAGCAACCGGCTCGCCATGGTGGCTCCGCCAACCGTCGCGAAATTCTTCAACAGACTCATCGTGCAAAACTCATGGCCCGGGGCCTACCCGGAAATGTTCGAGAGCTCAGGAGGCCTGTCGTGAAACCGGAGCTGCCGGACTCATGTCCAGTTCCCCGCCGACCGCTGCCGCAAGGCGCTCTCGAATGATTTCCTGACGCCCGATATTGGCAATCTTTTGTCCGGTCAGGTCGGTGACGTAGAATACGTCAACGACCCGCTCCCCAAAGGTTGAAATGTGCGCCGAGCCGATATTGAGGTTCAGCGTCGCGATGGAGCGCGTAAGGTCGAACAGAAGGCCGGGCCGGTCGAGCCCGGAAACCTCCAGGACGGTGTAGTCATCCGACCAGGAGTTGTTGACCAGCACTTCCGCTTCCACCTTGAACGCCTTCATCCGGCCCTTCACGCTGGATTTCTTGACTGCGTTCTCCGGTAGTGGCGCTTCGCCGCGCAGCGTCTTGGCGATCAGCTGTGCAATGCGCTCGCCGCGGCGTTTTTCATCCGCATCGTCCGGCAACTCGCGGCTGATGAAGATCGTATCAAGGGCGAAGCCGTCTTTTGTCGTGTCGATCTGTGCGTCGACGATATTCGCGCCTGTGACGAAGCAGGCTCCGGCGATTGCCGAAAGCAGGCGTGGATGATCCGGTGCCAGGACGGTAATTTCGGTTACCCCTTCGAAGGAATGCGGGGTTACCGAAAATGCCAGTTGATCGCCCGATTTGTCCGCATTCCGGAGCAGTTCTGCGTGGGCTAGGGCACGATCGGGATCGATCCGCAGCCAGTAGGCTCGGTAATGACGGTCAATGTAGCTCTGGCGTGCCTTTTCCGTCCAATGGTCCAGCTTCGATAGCAGGATCCGCTTCGATTCCTCGACGGCCTGACTGTGCGAGACCTTGGTGTGCCCACCCGTCAGGTGCGGCTCGCACTCGTAGAAGAGCGTGCGCAGCAATTGCCCCTTCCAGCCGTTGAAGACGGCGGGGCCGACCGCGCGAATGTCGGCAACGGTCAGGATCAGCAGCAGCTTCAGACGTTCGACCGACTGCACCATGTTGGCGAAATCGGTGATCGTCTTGCGGTCGGACAGGTCGCGCGACTGGGCGATTGTGCTCATGTCCAGATGATGCTCGATCAGCCAGGCGACCGTGTCGGTCTCGGCATTGTTGAGGCCAAAGCGCGGACAGAGCTTGCGCGCGATCCGCGCGCCGGCAATCGAGTGATCCTCGGGCCGACCCTTGGCAATGTCGTGCAGGAACATAGCGACATACAAAAGCTTGCGCGTTTGCAATGTGCGGATCAGGTCTGTCGCCAGGGGATGATCGTCGCCGGATTCGCCGCGCTCGATTTCGGACAACACGCCGATCGACCGGATCAGATGCTCGTCGACCGTGTAGTGGTGATACATGTTGAACTGCATCATCGCCACGACCTTGCCGAAATCGGGCACGAACCGGCCGAGCACGCCGGCCTCGTTCATCTTGCGCAGGGTCTTTTCGGGCGTATTGCGCGATGTCAGTATGGCGAGGAAAAGCCGGTTGGCCTCCGGATCCTTGCGCAGGTTCGCGTCGATCAGCTTGAGCGATCGCCGGATGAGCTTTGTAAGTTCCGGGTTCAGGTTGAAGTCGTTCTTGTCCGCGACATGAAAGACCCGGATCAGGTTCACCGGGTCATCGGCAAATACATTTTCTGACGTCGTGTTCAGGCGGTTGTTGTCAACCACGAAACCGGCAAAGCCGTCGACCGGTTGGGCATTGCCTGCCGGTCGGCCGGCACGCAGACGGCGGACCAGCCCGGAAATCCCGCCTTGGCCGCGCGGCTGCTTGACGTGTTGATTTTCCAGCGCGGAGCAAAGAATACGGGTCAGGTCACCGACATCCTTTGCCACAAGGAAATAGTGCTTCATGAAGCGCTCGACATCCTTCATGCCAGGATGCTGTGTGTAGCCGAGACGGATGGCGATTTCCCGCTGTACGTCGAAGGACAGTCGTTCCTCCGGGCGGCCGGTCAGGAAGTGCAGGTGGCACCGCACGGCCCAGAGGAAGTCCTCGGTCTTGACGAAACGGTTATACTCGGATCGGGACAGGACGCCCTTTTTCACCAGTTCAGACTGGTCCCGGACCTGGTAGTGATACTTGGCGATCCAGAAGAGGGTGTTCAGATCCCGCAGTCCACCCTTGCTTTCCTTGATGTTCGGTTCGACAAGGTAACGGGACATGCCTTGCCTCTGGTGGCGTTCGTCGCGCTCCTGGAGTTTGGCGGCAATGAACTCCGAACTTGTCCCGTCGATCACCTCGGCGGCAAAGCGCTCTACCAGATCGTTGTAGAGATCCTCGTCGCCCCAGATGTAGCGAGCCTCCAGGATAGCCGTACGGATCGTCATGTCCTGTCGCGACAGCCGGATGCATTCATCGATATTCCGGGTTGCATGGCCGACTTTCAGGCCCAGGTCCCAGAGCATGTAGAGAATATATTCCACCACCTGCTCGCCCCAGGGGGTCTGCTTGTAGGGTAGCACGAACAGAAGATCGACGTCCGATCCCGGGGCCAGGGTGCCGCGGCCGTAGCCTCCGACGGCCACCACGGACATGCGCTCGGCCGTCGACGGATTTTTGATTCTGTAGACGTGATACAGGGCAAAATCGTAGATGACCCGGATCAGCTCGTCCTGCAGATGCGATAGGCGCCAGGCGCAGCGAAGCCCGCCACCATCCTCGTTGAGTCCGTTCTGAGCGACTTCGCGTCCGGATTTCATGGCCGCCTTGAGTTCACTCAGCACCTGCGATCGGATCTTGAGGTCCGAGCCGTCACCGTCGGTCTGGGATGTCAGATCCGTCAAGCGTTGGCGCAGGGCATCTGTATCAATCAGGCCGGCAAGGTCGTCTTGGGAAATCTTCATGAAACGGGCCGTCTTCGATCCGGTCCGGAATACCTCCGAACCAACTGTCTTGTCTGCGCTCTCTATAGAGCCCGGGAGATAATGCTGCGTAAAGGCATCGCAATGGATGACATGCTTATACGCCATCCTTTGCGGAGACCACCCGCAATTGATGCAGGAGATGCTCCAGGGACTCCGGGGAAAGTCCCTCGATCTTGCCTGCCAGGCGATTTGCCAGTTCCGTGGCCTTGGGATGCATGCCGGACGTGTCGATGGTGACACGCGGATCAGACAGTTCTGCCAGTCTCTGGATTTCTTCAGCTTCGTCCCAGATGACGTTGAAATAGGTGATGATCCTCTGGACCAGGAACCAGGTCGGCTTGCCGCGCTTTCCATGCTCCAGCGCGGACAGATAAGCGCTTGAGACCGACAGCCCGTTTGCCATTTCCTTCAGCGAAATGCCGCGCTTCTGGCGCAGCTCCCGGATCTTTGCTCCAAGTGGCGTCACGTTTCTACCTTCGTCTGCGAATCCGCACGTAGAGGGCGCCTGCCCCGCCATGCGTCACATGCGCTTCCTCATATCCGATCACGACCTGACGCATCTCGGGCATGGCCAGCCACTGCGGCACGGCCCTCCGAAGAATCCCCATGTCGTCCCAATGGTCATGCCGGAAGTCGTTGCCTTTGCCTTTCCCGCCCTTGCCGGTGATCACCAGGACGACCTTGTGACCGCTCGCCTGGGCATTATAGAGGAACCCGCGAAGGCGTTCATGCGCCTGATGTTGCGTCAGTCCGTGCAGATCGATGCGTGCGTCGATCGGCTTGACGCCGCGCACGAGCTTCTTGCGATAGCGGTGCTCTAGCTGATGAAGCGGTGGCGGCTTGGGTGTAGCTGAAACAGCAGGCGCCGCCGTCGGCGCGCGCATGGCCGTCGCTGTCGCTTTCTTCGCTGCCGGAGTAGCACTGGGAGGGTCCAGAAGCTGTTCGAAGTCTTCCGCATCCGGTTGACTGGCCGTTTTCGGGTTCAGAGGCGTCAGCGTCTTCGTCACCTTCGCCCACAGCGCGCGGTCCTCGGGCGACAAGTGCCCTTTTTTGCGCTTCTTAGGACCCATCATCCCTTGCTGCCTTGCGTGGTGCGCTTGCGGGGAAGAAGAACGGTCATTCTTGCGCCGTGACGCAGCTCGCCTGCGATACGGCCTGCCTCGGCGCCGGAGCCGGCAAAGAGATCGCCGCGGGCCGCGCCGCGGATCGCGGATCCGGTGTCGTCAGCGATGACAAGACGGGGAAAGGAAATCGGGTTGTCGGAAATGCCTGAGATGTCGGCACTGACGAAGACCGGTGCGCCGTAGGGGATGTGAGTGGGATCGACTGCCAGACTGCGACCGGCGACAAGCGGTATGCCAACTGAACCAACTGGACCGTCCTGCGGATCATCCAGCTGCACTTCGCGAAAGAAGATGAAAGAGCGGTTTTCGCGAAACAGGTCGTCGCGTTTGTCCGGATTGTCCTGCAGCCATTTGCGCAGACCAGAGGCCGTCAAATCCTCAGGACGCCCTTCTCCACGGTTCACCAGAACCCTGGCGATCGACGTATAGGGATGTCCCGTCTTGCCGGCATATCCAACCCGCATGACCGAACCGTCGTCCAGTTTCAATCGCGCTGAGCCCTGAACATGAACAAAGAACGCGTCGATCGGATCGGCCAGATAAACGAATTCGAGCTCTTCTTTCTGCAGCGCGCCATCCATGATGGCGGGCCTGTCCGGCAGAGGCACAAGGCCCTTGTCTGTCAGGCGACCGTGGCTCAGCTCGTTCGCCCAGCCATCCGGCCGATTTCGGTCCGTGATTGCGACAAGTCCTTCAGGTGCCTTCAGAAGCGGGGTGGCAAAGTCGTCGGTCTTGATGCGCGAGGCGGGAAGTTCCGGCTCGAAATAGCCGGTCAGGAACCCTGAGCTCGAAAAGTGGTGCGGTGTGAACTCGCTCTCGAAAAAGCTGCGGGCATCCTCGTTGCCGCGGCCCAACGCAGCCTCGCCGCGGGCACACAGCTCGCGCACACGCGCGGACGAAAGATCGAGCGGCTTTTTCTTGAACACCTGAGGTGCCTGTCGGCAGACGCGGACGAAGGCGGTAAGTGCGCTCGCATGGTCATCGGTGTTCCAGCCGGAGATCTTGTCGAAGGACGTTCGAACGAGACCGGGAGCGGCTTGCGCTGTTGAAATGCCTTTCACGGCGTCAGTCCCCACCCCTGCGGCTATGCATATTCCAAGCAGGAATCCGAGCGTCGTGCGACCGGCGTGTCCGCCTCTGACGGACCGGGATCCCATCGCTCAAGCAGATTCGGTGGCAACCAGCTTCCAGTTTGGATCCCGCGAAGTGGTGTCGCGGGCAAACGTCCAGATATCAATCACTTCCGTGACCTTGTTCGGATCACCGTCGATGACTTCACCGTTCTTGTCACGGGTTGCGGAAATCAACTGGCTCTGAACCTTCACGGTAACCTGGGCCTGATTGCCCTTGAGTGCTGCCTCGACGATCTCGGCCTTGTCGATGCCCACAAATGTTGAATCGATGCTTTCGCCGCGCTTCTCACGGTCTTCGATCGCGCTGACAAAGCCCTCGTAGACTTCTTTCGAGAGCAGGTTCTTCAGGCTCTTTCGGTCACCTTCCGCGAAGGCGATCACGATCATTTCGTAGGCTGCCTTCGCGCCCTGAATGAAGGGTTCCGGCTCGAAGCTCCGGTCGACGGACAGTATGTTGCGCAGCGCGTCGTTGAGGGCAGAACCTGCCGGAGCAACCTTTTCAATCACCACGTCATCGTTTGCGCGTGGATTGACCGGCTCGTCTATGTCCTGGCCCGGAAGCGGAATTACGTTGTCGCCGCCATTGCCGTTGTCGGACTGTGTTTGGCGTTCCTGCCGCTCGGATTTGGAATACGGGTCGAAGGGCGGGCGTTCGTTGCCGGTGCGGCGTCCGAGAACGGACCGCAGGCGGAAGATGATGAACACGGCCAGCGCAAGGAATATGATGTTGTAAACGTCGAAAATCTCGTTCATCGCAGCTACCGGCTATCCTGTAGGGGTACGTTCCGACCAGCGGGGTCATGGCCCCTTCCCTCGGTACGCAGACTATTTCTTCCTATTTAAGGCGTTCTTCAACCAGCATCTAGTGCCGAGGGCAAGTCTGTTATGGCAAACAGGCGCTTCCCGGCATCAAAAGGCTCGTAATCCTCCGGACGGATGACTACGTTGTGAATAGAGTATGACATAAACGACGGAAGTTTCGTGGCCCTTTACATTCTGGCGGCAATCATCCTGCTGCCCTTGATCGAAATCGCGGTGTTTATCCAGGTCGGCAGCGCCATTGGTGTCTTACCCACCGTGATCCTGACGGTGCTGACGGCCGTTGCGGGAACGCTGATGTTGCGACAGCAGGGTCTTTCGCTGGTCATGCGGATGCAGTCCGAGATGAATGCCGGACGGGTGCCGGGGGAAGACATCATGCACGGCGCGATGATCGTCCTCGCCAGCCTGTTCCTGCTCATTCCTGGTTTCGTTACAGACGGTTTCGGACTTGCTCTCTTCATTCCGCCGGTTCGCTCGGCGATCGCGCGATTTGTCATCTCCCGTGCAAATGTCTCCATCGTTCAGGGAGGATCTGTCTATCGGGGCGACGAGGGCGTTGTCGATCTTGATGAGGGCGACTGGTCGCGGAGTGGTGCACCAGGCGCCGATCGGGATGGTCAGCAGCGCATCAGCCCTTGGGTGGACAACAAAAACGAACGGGATTGAACCCCTGGGACGCCGCTCCGGTGCATCTGGAAAACGGCTTGTGACCGGGCATGAGCATCACCTCACGTCAATGTGACCTGTCAAATTTACCATTTTGGGATCTTAACCACGCCTCTTAACCCATCCACCCCAGGAAAAGCCTAGGATTTGGCCATTGTTTTCGCGGCAAGGTTAAGGCTATGGGCTCTCCCAGAGTGGAATGGGTGGATACGGCAAAGGGTATCTGCATCATCTTCGTTGTGATGATGCATTCCGTTCTTGGTGTCGAAGCCGAGGCTGGACAGACCGGCTGGATGCATGCGGTCGTCACCTTTGCCAAACCGTTCCGGATGCCCGACTTTTTTCTGATCTCCGGCCTGTTTCTGTCCAATGTGATCAACCGGGACTGGAAGCTTTATCTGGACCGGAAGGTCGTTCACTTCCTCTATTTTTATCTGCTCTGGCTTATCCTGCAGTTCGCGGTCAAGACGCCAGGGTTTGTCGCCAACGAAGGTTGGGATTACGTCGTCTACAATTTCGCCCTGAGTTTCGTGGAGCCGTTCGGAACCCTCTGGTTCATCTACATGCTCCCGATCTTCTTCGTGGTCTGTAAACTGGCGCACGACAAAGGCATCCCCTGGCAGGTCATGCTTGGCATCGGAATTGTTCTTCAGGTCGCGCCCATCCAGACCGGATGGGGATTGCTCAACGAATTCACTGACCGCTTCGTGTTCTTTTATGCAGGCTACATCTTCGCGCCGCGGATTTTTGCCCTGGCGGACTGGGCGAGCGCCCGCGTTTCCTCCAGCCTGATGCTGCTTTTCGGTTGGGCACTCGTAAACGGCGGCCTCGTCGCGGCTGGTTGGGCCGAACTGCCGGTCGTCTCGCTTGTGCTTGGTGCTGCTGGTGCCATGGCAATCATTCTGACCAGCGCGTTGATCGCAAAATCCGGCACGTTTGGGTTCCTGCGTAACTTCGGTCAGAACTCGATCGTCATCTATCTGGCATTCTTTTTCCCGATGGCGGTCACGCGCATCATTCTGATGAAGCTCGGGTACTTCGATATCGGCACCGTGTCCGCTCTCGTGACGGCTGCTGCCGTCACCAGTCCCATGATCCTGCTCTGGATGATCGAGCGCACAAACATGGGATGGTTCCTGTTCCGGCGTCCCGAGTGGGCCTATCTGGACGGCACGCGCATTAGGCCAAGGAGCTTCCAGCCGGCCGAGTGATCACTCGACTGCGGATTAGCCCGATTAGGCCTTTTCACGCAGGCCGCGTGCGGGCATGATCCGCGCCATGTCGACTGATAACTCCGTTCCCGCGCTCACCGCTGACGACCACCTGATCCTGGTCGATGGCTCCACCTTCATCTTCCGCGCCTATCACGCTCTGCCGCCCCTCACGCGCAAGCCCGACGGCTTGCCGGTCGGCGCGGTGTCCGGGTTCTGCAACATGTTGTGGAAGCTGCTGCAGGAAGGACTGACGCCGGAGCCGGGCGACGAGCCGACCCATTTCGCTGTCATCTTCGACCATTCGGCCAAGACGTTCCGGTCCGACATCTATCCCGAGTACAAGGCCCATCGGCCAGAGCCGCCGGAGGATCTCGTTCCCCAGTTCGGCCTGATCCGCCAGGCAACGCGGGCGTTTTCCGTCCACTGCATCGAGCAGGAAGGCTTCGAGGCAGACGACCTGATCGCGACGTATGCGGTCCAGGCGGCGGCAATGGGCGCGCGCGTTACCATTGCATCGGGCGACAAGGACCTGATGCAGCTCATCGGACCGAAGGTCTCGATGATCGACACCATGAAGAACAAGACCTTCACCGAGGAGGAAGTGTTCGAGAAATTCGGCGTCGGTCCCGACAAGGTCATCGAGGTCCAGTCGCTGGCGGGCGACAGTGTCGACAACGTTCCCGGGGTTCCGGGGATCGGCATCAAGACCGCGGCCCAGCTGATCAACGAATATGGCAATCTGGAAACGCTGCTGGAGCGCGCTTCCGAGATCAAGCAGAACAAGCGCCGGGAAAACCTGATCGAGTTCGCCGAACAGGCCCGCATTTCAAAGAAGCTGGTCACGCTGAAACAGGATGTGCCTGTCGAAGTGCCGGTTGCCGCGCTCTCCGTCACCGAGGTCGACGGGCCGAAGGCAGTCGGCTTCCTGAAGGCCATGGGCTTCACCACGCTGACCAAGCGGGTTGCCGAAGTCACCGGCGCCGAAATGGCCAATATCGACCCGGACGAGTTCGAAGTACCGGGTTGGGATGTGCCGGACCACAAGGGCCGGATGTCCGAGAACGCTCCGTCCAACCGTCCGGAGCCTGCGGCGGAAACAGCCTCCGCGCCGAAGGACGGCGACATGATGGTGCCGCAAACCGTGGCGGATGCCCGAGCTGAAGCGGCCCGTGACAGCACCATCGACACCTCTGCCTACGAGACGGTGAAGACAATCGACCGTTTGAAGGATTGGGTCGCCGAGGCATTGGAAGTCGGCTACGTCGCCTTCGACACAGAGACCACCTCGCTGGATGCCATGCAGGCGGATCTTGTCGGCGTTTCGCTGGCAACGGCCCCTGGAAAGGCCTGCTACATCCCACTCGGCCATGTTGATGGCGAAGGCGATCTGCTCGGCGGCGGAGGTCTGGTCGAAGGCCAGATCCCAATGGCCGATGCGCTTGAGGTTCTCAAGCCGATGCTGGAGGATCCGTCGGTCCTGAAGATCGCCCAGAACCTGAAATACGATTGGCTGGTCATGACCCGCCACGGTATCGATATATCGCCCTTCGACGACACTATGCTGCTGTCCTACGCGCTGGATGCGGGAAAGGGCGGCAACGGAATGGACGAACTTTCCGAGCGCTGGCTCGGTCACAAGCCGATCCCGTTCAAGGAGATCTGTGGCTCCGGAAAGTCGATGATCACTTTCGACAAGGTCGAGATAGACAAGGCCACGGCCTATGCGGCTGAGGACGCGGACGTGACCCTTCGCCTGTGGCAGGTCCTGAAACCGCGGCTGGCGTCCGAGCGCATGGCGACGGTCTACGAAAGTCTGGAACGGCCGATGGTTCCGGTTCTGGCGCGCATGGAAAAGCGCGGCATTTCTGTTGACCGGCAGATGTTGTCGCGCCTGTCCGGCGACTTTGCGCAAGGCATGGCGGGGTTGGAAAGCGAGATCTATGAACTCGCCGGCGAGAACTTCAACATTGGCTCGCCCAAGCAGCTCGGAGACATTCTGTTCGGCAAGATGGGGCTGCCGGGCGGCAAGAAGACCAAGACTGGTGCCTGGTCGACCTCCGCTTCCGTTCTGGAGGATCTGGCCGCCGAAGGGCATGAGCTGCCTTCCCGGATCGTCTCCTGGCGCCAGCTGTCCAAGCTGAAGTCGACCTATTCCGACGCCCTGCCCGGTTTCATCAATCCCGAGACCAAGCGCGTTCACACGTCCTATTCGTTGGCCGCGACGACCACAGGCCGCCTGTCCTCGTCAGAGCCGAACCTGCAGAACATTCCGGTTCGGACGGAGGAAGGCCGCAAGATCCGCAAGGCCTTCATTGCAACGCCCGGTCACAAGCTAATTTCCGCCGACTACAGCCAGATCGAGCTGCGCGTGCTCGCTCATATGGCCGACATCCCGCAGCTGAAGAAGGCGTTCGAAGACGGCCTCGACATTCACGCCATGACTGCGTCCGAAATGTTCGGCGTGCCGATCGAGGGCATGGACCCGATGGTTCGCCGCAGAGCCAAGGCCATCAACTTCGGCATCATCTATGGCATTTCCGCCTTCGGTCTAGCGGCCCAGCTCGGTATCGCCCGGGGCGAGGCCAGCGACTACATCAAGACCTATTTCGAGCGCTTCCCCGGCATCAGGGACTATATGGAAGCGAGCAAGAAGGAGGTTCACGCCAACGGATATGTGAGCACGATCTTCGGTCGCAAGGCGCATTATCCGGACGTGAACACCAAGAACCCCAACATGCGGTCATTCTACGAGCGTGCGGCGATCAACGCGCCGATCCAGGGTTCTGCCGCGGATATCCTGCGCCGGGCAATGGTGCGCATGGAAGACCGGTTGAACCACTCGAAGCTCGACGCGCAAATGCTCCTGCAGGTGCATGACGAACTCATCTTCGAGGTGCCGGAAGATCAGGTGGACGCCACGATTCCGGTGATCAAGGAGGTCATGGAAAAGGCCTGCGAGCCGACGCTGCAGCTCTCGGTTCCGCTACAGGTCGACGCCCGCGCCGCCGACAACTGGGACGAAGCTCACTGATCAGCGGATGCCGGTCTTGTGGCCCTCTCCAGCCTGCTTGTGCCACTGGATCAGCAGGATCATGCCGAGAAGCATCAGGTAGGGGAAATAGAACCGGGTCTCGTAGTGCGGGAAGACAAGGTACTTCGCGCAGATCGAGGTAAATACCCCGAAGAGCAGGGCGCGGACACGGGTGCCGAGCTGCGCCGGGTCGATGGCGCGCGCATAGAAAATGATGAGACCGAACAGGGCGGCCAGCCATGTCTGGTTCATCAGTGAGCGCACAGTGGCACGCACCAGCATCTGCAAATAGATCACGGGCGAGAACGGCGGGTCGAAGCCCTCGAGCGTCGGCACATATTCGATGTGGCTGAACCAGAGGTGGATCCACCAGCCTGGATGGCTGTCGTCCTTGAGAACGAAGAAGTAGGCTGCCGCCGAGACGAAGAACGTCGCCGTCATGATCCACCGACCGGGGCCATAGATCGCGGCAAAGACGAAGAACACGCCGATAAAGGCGAGATGGTCGGGCCGGATGAAAAGCGCGGCCACGAGACAGATCGCCGCCAGCAGGTCTCGTCGTTCGATGTAGAGAAAACCGGCGAGGAGCAGGAAGATCGAGCCAAAAAGGTCCGGGGTTATCAGGCTCGCGGCAGCTCCGAACTGCGCCGCAACCAGCATCCCCACCACGACCGGTCCGTAGGACAGCGCCCCATTGCGCGCGAGCCAGACAAGCAGAATACCGATAATCGCTAAGCTCGACGCGGTTGAAATCGCTCTGAGAGCCTTCACCGGATCCATATAGGCGCTGATGGCCCGCGCGGTTTCGACATAGGCAATCTTCAGCCGGTAAAAGCCGAGCATGGTTGCAAATGCGGCCGGGTCTTCATATTGCCGGATGCGATAGTCCCGATCCTCGGTCAGCACGATGAACTCGCCCGGGCTCAGGTTCTCCCGGACGAGCCCGAAGGCCTGATCATGCATCTCGACCGGATCGGTGACACGATCCTCCAGAACGACCGCCGTATAGGCGATCATGTCCCAGTTGGAGACCGGATAGACGGTCACGACCGCGGCGACCATCAGGCCGAACAGCGCCAGTATGCCGGCGCCGATCAAGGTATTGAACCGCCGATAGAGCCGGGCGGTAGGTCGGTACACGCCGACAAAGCAGGTTTCCAGCAGTCTGGATGCGGGTGTCATCGATGTGTCTCCGGAGGTTGACCGAGCCGGTGGTGATTCTGAAGCATCCCCGTAATTTTTACGTAAACCTCGCATATTTGCGCATTAGAACTGCCGAATACGAGTGTTGATGTGCGCAAACTATAGTCTTGATGTGCGCAACTCCCCCTTGTCCTTTGGCGTTGCCCGTGGCTCCATCCAGCATGGGAAACGACTGCTTGGCGGGAAGACAAAATGCGCGATCTGGGAACCTTTGACTATGTGATCGTTGGTGCCGGATCCGCAGGTTGCGTTCTGGCCAATCGCCTCTCGGAAGATCCGGATGCGAAGGTGCTGCTGCTGGAAGCCGGCAAGAGTGACAATTACATCTGGGTGCACATTCCAGTCGGCTATCTCTACTGCATGGGCAACCCGCGCACCGACTGGGGATTCCACACTGCGAAGGATCCGGGCCTCAATGGCCGGTCGCTAATGTATCCGCGCGGCAAGGTGCTGGGGGGCTGCTCCTCCATCAACGGCATGATCTACATGCGAGGCCAGGCGCGGGACTACGACCGCTGGCGCCAGTTCGGCCTGCCCGGCTGGAGTTGGGACGACGTCCTGCCCTATTTCCGCAAATCCGAGGATCACTACGACCTCAAGGACGACCTGCATGGTCAGGGCGGCGAGTTGAGGGTCGAACAGCAGCGCCTGTCATGGAAAGTTCTCGACGCCTTCCGGGACGCCTGCTCGGAAATCGGAATTCCGAAGATCGATGACTTCAACACCGGTGACAACCATGGCGTCTCCTATTTCCAGGTGAACCAGAAGTCGGGTATCCGCTGGAACACCGCCAAGGGCTTCCTGCGCCCGGCGATGAAGCGTCCGAACCTGAAGGTCATCACTGAGGCTCATGCGAGCCGCATAGTGATCGAAGATGGCCGGGCGTCTGGGCTCGAATTGAGCGTCAAGGGCGAGGCTGCAAGGGTTTCGGTCGCCGGAGAGCTGATCCTCTCGGCCGGTGCCATCGGCTCGCCGCAGCTTCTGGAACTTTCAGGCATCGGCAATCCGGAGGTGCTGAAGAAGGCTGGCATCGAAACGACCCATGATCTGAAGAGTGTCGGCGAGAATCTGCAGGACCACCTGCAGCTGCGCACGATCTACAAGATCAAGGATGCGGTGACGTTGAACCAGATGGCGGGTAACTGGTTCGGCAAGGCAAAAATCGGCCTCGAATATGTTCTGAGACGCACGGGTCCCATGTCGATGGCTCCGAGCCAGCTCGGCGTATTCGCCAAGTCCGATCCGTCCTTCGAGACCGCCAATGTCGAGTATCACGTGCAACCGCTGTCGCTCGACAAGTTCGGAGACCCGTTGCACGACTTCCCGGCCATCACCGCGAGCGTCTGCAACCTGCGTCCCGAAAGCCGCGGCCACGTTCACATCACATCGCCGAACCGGAATGATCAGCCGGAAATCCTGCCGAATTATCTGTCCGCTGAGGCCGACCGCAAGGTTGCCGCCGACTCCATTCGCCTGACACGGCGGATCATGGCTGCCCCGTCCCTGGCCAAACATGATCCGGAGGAGTATCTCCCGGGATCCCAGCTCGAAAGCGATGAGGAGCTGGCAAAGGCAGCCGGTAATATCGGCACCACCATTTTCCATCCCGTGGGCACCTGCCGGATGGGAACCGATGAGACATCCGTGGTCGATGAGCGCTTGCGCCTGCGCGGTATTTCCGGACTGCGCGTGGTTGACGCGTCTGTCATGCCAACCATCACCTCTGGCAACACCAATGCTCCCACGATCATGATCGCCGAGAAGGGCGCGGAGATGATCCGCGAGGACAGGCGGGCCACACGATAAAACCTGCCGTTAGCGGATGCGCGATGGCATGGACATTTGCGAAACTCCGACTAGTTTCGATGCGTCCACGTGGAGGTATCGGGTCAAACATGCGCGTCTTTCGGATCATGTCCGCCATCGTCGGGGCTCTGGCCTGTGTCGCCTCTCCCGCGGCCGCGGGCGACAGGATCACCGTTTTCGCTGCGGCGAGCATGAGTGAAGCCTTGACCGAGGTTGGTGCGTCCTTCGAGCAGGAGACCGGAACGGAAATTGTCTTCTCCTTCGCTGGTACGGGGACCCTGGCGCGGCAGATCGAGGCCGGGGCGCCAGCAGATGTCTTCGTTTCGGCGGACGAGGAGTGGATGGCTTATCTGACGTCGCGTGGTGCAGTCGATGCGCAGACGGTCACAATTATCGCTGGCAACAGCCTTGTGCTCGTCGGTCCAGCGGATGCCAAAAGTCTTGAACTTACGTCCGAAGCAATCGCGGCCCGGGTTGGGAACGGCCGTCTCGCGATAGCCGATCCGGACACCGTGCCGGCCGGGCGCTACGGAAAGGCGGCACTCACGGCTATCGGACTTTGGGACGCAGTCGAAGGCCGTCTCGCCCCGATGGACAATGTCCGGGTTGCGCTTGCCTCGGTCGCCCGGGGCGATACACCCCTTGGAGTGGTCTACGGCTCGGACGCCACGGTGGAACGACAGGTGAAAGTCGTTGCCGAGTTCCCGGTCTCCAGCCATCCCGACATACATTACCCGGCTGGACTCGTCTCCGGCACGGCTTCTTTGGGCGCGAATTTTCTTGCCTTCTTGACCGGCGACGTGGCGCAGGCGATTTTTGCGGACTATGGATTTGCCACCCGGCCGTGAGCCGGCACGGGATCGGCATCGCGGGGGACATGGTTCGGTTTGGCGTTTCTTCAGCTACAGCCACAGGAATGGCAGGCCCTCACCCTGACCCTGAAGGTCGCCTTGAGTGCCCTCGCCTTCTCGCTGCCTCTGGCCATTGCCGTTGCCTATGCCCTCGCCAGATGGCGGTTCCCGGGGCATGGCGTGATCAATGCGCTGATCCATATGCCGTTGGTCCTGCCTCCGGTGGTCACCGGCTATCTGCTCCTGCTCGCCTTCGGCAAGAACGGCCCTGCTGGCAGGTTCCTGTCTGAAACCTTCGGGATCAGCTTCGCCTTCAACTGGGCCGGTGCGGCCCTGGCCGCCGGAATAATGGCTTTTCCGCTCATGGTCCGCCCCATCCGGCTTGCGTTCGAGGCGGTCGATCCGAAACTGGAACAGGCTGCCTCTTCGCTTGGCGCACGGCGGCTTGTCTCCTTTGCCGTCGTCACCTTGCCGCTGACATTGCCCGGAATTCTGGGCGGAGCCATTCTCGGGTTTGCCAAGGCGATGGGCGAATTCGGTGCGACGATCACCTTCGTCTCCAACATTCCCGGCGAGACCCGGACGTTGTCGCTGGCCCTCTACACGGCAACCCAAAGCCCATCGGGCGATCTGGCGGCCTTCCGGCTGACGCTGATTTCCGCGTTCGTGGCATTTGCCGCACTGATTGCCTCGGAAGTCTGGGCGAGACGTCTGCGCCAGAAAATCGGAGGCGTGGATGCTTGAGGTAGACATCAATGGCCGGGCCGGCAGCTTTGCCGTGGAGGCCAGCTTCACGGCCAGTGCGGGTGTCACGTCACTCTTCGGGCAATCCGGGGCGGGCAAGTCGACCATCACCAATATGGTCGCCGGGCTGTTGAGACCGGACGAGGGGCGCATCGTCGTGGATGGGGATGTGTTGTTCGATAGCGCGCAGGGGATTGACGTTCCCGCCCGCCGTCGGCGCATCGGTCATGTGTTCCAGGACGCCCGTCTCTTCCCGCATCTGTCAGTGAAATCCAACCTGACATTCTCGCGCTGGGCGGGTGGCCGCCGGGATACCCGTTCGCTTGACGAAGTTGTCGATCTGCTTGGAATTGGCAATTTGCTGGAGCGCAAGCCGGGCACATTATCTGGCGGTGAACGGCAACGAGTCGCAATCGGCCGCGCTCTCTTGTCCGATCCTCGGCTCCTGCTGATGGATGAACCGCTGGCGTCTCTCGACCAGGCACGAAAATCGGACATCCTGCCCTACCTCGACCGGCTCTGCAGCGAGGCGGGAATTCCGATCCTTTATGTCAGCCACGCCATGGAAGAAGTCGCGCGCCTGTCCCAGACCCTCGTCATCGTATCGGGCGGGAAAACCATTGCCCATGGTCCGGTTGCCGATATTCTGGCCCGCGTTGATCTAGGCCGCGCGACGGGCAGGCATGAGGCAAGCGCGCTCCTTCAGGGCCGGATTTCTCACATCGACCGGATGTGGGGCCTGAGCTCGGTTGACCTCGGCGGGGGGCAGGTGATGCAGGTTCCGGGCCTCGACGCCGACCTCGGTGAGGCCATCCGCCTTCGCATCCGCGCTCGCGACGTGGCGATTGCGACGGCTCCGCCGACCGGGATCAGCATCCGAAACGTCCTGTCCGGAACGGTGCGGGCCATTACCGATGAGACCGGACCCTACACCGAAGTTCTCTGTGCCGTCGGCGGACAAAGCCTGCGCGCCCGCCTGACCCGAGCATCGGCGGCGGATCTCGGGCTTCATCCGGGACGAACCGTTCATCTCCTGATCAAGAGCGTCGCGATTGACCGCCGGCAGAGCGCGCCCGTCCCTGCAAATGTGGCAGGCGGCCCCGACAGGGACATCGGTGGGGATACGGATCCCGCCCAAAGGCTGGTATGATGCAGCCTATGAAAACCGTGATGAGACGCCGGCTTGCCTTTCGCTTGAGGCTTTTTGCCATCGCCATAGTGCTGGCGGCGAGCCTTGCGATTGTCTGGTTGACGGGAGCCACCAGTCTCCGGTTTTTCCTTGGAGACGTGCAAACCCGCGCGGAGGCAAGCCTTCAGGTCCAGTCGGCAGTTCTGGAGGGTCTCTTGGACAAGTTTCGCCTGATGGCGCCGCTTGTCGCGCGCAGCCCCGATGCGGTGCATATCGTGGCGTCGGCAGATCAGTTCACCGGCCGTCAGGTTGCAGCGCTTGCCGCCGGCATGGCAGGTGCGGAGGAAGTCTGGTTCCTGGCAGATGACGGGTCGGCCATCGCGTCCAGCAACACCACAGGCCTCTCGGTTGCGCTCCGCGGAGCCAGCGCCATTCCTCAGGCTTTTACGCAGGCGCTGCAGGGTCAGCTAGGGCGCGAACTCCTTCGCGGAACGCCGGAAGCGCCGGCGAACTATGTCTTTGCGTCTCCGGTGCGGGTCGACGGAGTTATTGCGGGCGTTCTTGCCGTCCGGGTCTCACTGGCGGGCGTGGAACAGGCTTGGGCGCTCAGCAAGGACCCGATCATCGCCGCCGACGAGGCTGGCGAAGTCCTGGTCTCCAATATTCCAAGTTGGCGTGGTCGAAACGTCCGTGAAGTGGAAACCGATCGCGAAATCCAGCTGGTGCTTGAGGAGGGTGATCCGGCGAACTTTGTACAGCTTGCAGACCGTCGGCAGACCCATAGCCGCATGGAACTGACCACGAGCCTGCCGGTTCTGGGGTGGAAAGTCCTGATCTTTGCCGACACGACCGAAGCGCGTCGCCAATCCGCCCGTGCCATGGTCATTGCGCTGTTGCTATGTGTCATTGCAGGCGGGGCCGTCTGGGCGATGCTGGCTCGGCGCGAGGAACTGACCCGGCGCCTTCGCCGTGACAAGGCCGCAGCTCTGCGTCTGGAGCGCCGTGTTCGCAGCCGTACGACCGAACTCAGAAAGGCCAATGCCCGACTTGAGCAGGAGGTTCGCGATCGCGAGCAGGCAGAAGCCGACCTGCGTCAAGCACAGGCCGAACTTGTTCAGGCAGCAAAGCTGGCAACCCTCGGCAAGATGTCGGCAGCCCTCAGTCATGAGTACAACCAGCCGCTCGCGGCCATTCGCTCGGATGCGGAAATCGCCGAAATGCTCATTGCCCGGGGCACACCCGACAAGGCGCTGGCCAACCTTGGCCGCATTGGCGAGATGGTCGCCCGTATGGCCGAGATCGCACGGACGCTCAAGGGCTTTTCACGCCGGTCAGGCACTGAAATCAAGCCGGTTTCCCTACGCCAGGTGATCGATGAGGCCATGCTCATGCTGATGCCTCAGATCAAGCGCAGCGGAGTGACACTTACGACCTCGATCCCGGATGAGGATATTATCGTCAGTGGCGGCCGCATCCGCCTCGAACAGGTTGTCATGAACCTGGTTTCGAATGCAGTGGATGCGGTGAAGGCTGTTTCCGATCCGCGTATCACTCTGGATCTTCGTCTCGAGGGCGGCTTTGCTGTTCTCAGCGTTCGCGACAACGGGCCGGGCATCGACCCTCAGGTCATGTCCCAGATCTTCGAGCCGTTCTTCACGACAAAGGAAGTCGGAGCGGGACTAGGCCTCGGCCTTTCCATCGCTTACAAGATCGTCCACGATTTTTCCGGTACTCTTTCGGCGAGCAACGACGAAGCGGGCGGCGCCCTGTTCGTCATGCGGTTGCCCGAGGCCGGGCGACAAACATTAGCAGCGGAATAGACAGCCATGGATCAGGCCTGTGTCCTGTTGGTCGACGACGAAGACGATCTGCGCGCGTCGCTCACACAAGGGCTTGAGCTGACCGGTCACAAGGTGGTCGCCACCGGCGATCCCGAGACTGCTCTTGAAAAGATCAAGCGTGATTTCTACGGCGTTCTGGTCACGGATATCCGCATGCCGGGAACCGACGGCTTCGAGGTCATGCGCAAGGCACTGGAAATCGACCCCGCCCTTCCCGTGGTTCTGATCACCGGGCACGGCGATGTGCCTTTGGCCGTGGAGGCCATGCGTTCCGGTGCCTACGATTTCATGGAAAAGCCTTTCTCGGTCACCAGCCTCGCCTCTGTGGCCGAACGAGCACTCGACAAGCGCCGCCTGGTTCTGGAAAACAGGAAGCTTCGCGAGGAATTGGCCGACCGCTCCGGCATCGAGGGACGTCTGGTGGGACGCACCGCCGCCATGGATCAGCTTCGACGGACGGTGCTGGCGCTCGCAACGACGGATGCGGACGTTCTCATCCTTGGTGAAACAGGTTCCGGCAAGGAAGTCGTTGCGAGGGCGCTGCACGACGAAGGCCCGCGAAGGGCGAAACCGTTTGTCGCTCTCAATTGCGGCGCCCTGCCCGCTGAAATTATCGAATCCGAACTCTTTGGCCATGAGAAGGGCGCTTTCACGGGTGCCAGCGGCCAGCGTATCGGCAAGCTCGAACATGCTCACGGCGGGACTGTCTTTCTCGACGAAATCGAATCCATGCCGCTTGAGCTTCAGGTGAAGCTGCTGCGCGTGATCGAGACGAGGACGATCGAACGGCTTGGCTCAAACCGGTCCATCGATCTGGACGTCCGCTTCATCGCCGCGACAAAGGAGGACCTCGAGGAGGCAGGTAAACAGGGGCGCTTCCGTCTCGACCTTTTCTATCGGCTGAACGTGGTGTCCGTGTCGATTCCGCCCTTGCGTGACCGCCTTGAGGATATCCCGTTGTTGTTCCAGCATCTGGCTGTCGAGGCGCGGGCTCGTTACCGCCGCGAGATTCCGGATGTGTCCGACAGCTATCTGGCCAAGTTGATGGCGCGTGAATGGCCCGGGAATGTCCGAGAACTGCGCAATGTCGCCGACCGTTTCGTGCTGGGGCTCGAAGATCAGGGTGAACCGGAACCGGGCGCAAGTTCCACCCTGTTCGATCAGGTCGCTGCCTACGAGAAGGCCCTGATCGCGGCTGAACTCAAGCGCAACGCCGGTTCGATCAAGACGACCTATGAAAACCTTGGCCTGAGCCGCAAGGCGCTTTACGAGAAGATGAGAAAATACGGCCTGGGCAAGGAAGAGATGGACACCTCCGGCTGAAATGCTGGCGACCCGAGCACGGATGTCCGCGGCATATCCCGAAAATTCTCGAATCTGAGTCACAAAAGCAGAAGCTGGTTCGTCGTCCGGATGTAAGTCCCGCAAACTTCATTCCGGAAGGCTCAAATGAACCAAGTTGCCATTGTCGACCATCAGAAGAATGTGCCGCATATCCTCAAGGCCTTTCTTGAAACCGAAACCCAGATCCGCCAGTCGGGCCTGAGTGATACGCTCTACCACCTGGTGAAGCTGCGGGCCTCCCAGCTGAACAATTGCGCCTATTGCGTGAAGATGCATACCTCCGAAGCCCTGAAGCACGGCGACACGCACGAGCGGGTCGAACGTCTTATCGTCTGGCGGCACGTGAACGATTTCACGCCGGAAGAGCGCGCGGCCCTCGACTGGACAGAAGCGCTGACAGAATTGGATGACAGGACCGGCTACGCGGACCTGCGACTGGAATTGCAAAAGCACTACTCGGATGCTCAGATCAGTGCACTCACGGCGCTCATCGCCATGATCAACCTGTGGAACCGAATGGGAGTGTCCAATCACTGACATGGCAACAACGGCCAGCGATGACATCGGTGGCAAGACCGCGGTCTTCGAGATGGCGCGGCCCCAGCTTATGGGGCTCGCCTACCGGATGCTGGGCAGTCTGGCCGATGCTGAGGATGCGGTTCAGGACACGTTTGTGAAGTGGCAATCTGTCGATGTGTCGAAGCTTCGAAATGCGGAGGCCTGGCTGACGACGGTCTGCACCAATCGGTGCCTGGACCTTCTCAAGGCCGCGTCGCGAAACCGGCTCAATTATGTCGGTCCCTGGATTCCCGAACCGCTGCAGACGGAGACACTTGCAAGTCCGGAGGACGATCTCGACAGGGCGCAGTCGCTTACCACCGCCTTTTTGCTGTTGCTTGACCGTTTGTCGCCAAAGGAGCGAGCGGCCTTCCTTCTGCGCGAGGTATTTGGCAAGCCGTACAAGGAGGTTGCGGACACATTGACCCTGAGCGAGGCCTCGTGTCGTCAGCTCGTGTCGCGAGCGGCTCGGTCTGTGCGTGAAGAAAAGTCCCGCTTCCGGCCTTCCGCGGATCAACAGGCCGCCTTCCTCGCGGCGTTTCAGCTGGCGCTTGAAACCGGCAGATCCGACCAGCTCGCCCAACTGCTCGCGGAAAATGTCAGCCTGAGTGCCGACAGCGGTGGCAAGGTGGTCACCATCAGTCGCGTGCTCCAGGGGCCTCGCGAGGTGAGTGGCTTTGTGGTGAAGGCTCTTCGCAGGTACTGGGGTCCCATCAGACTGGTGCAGAGGGAAGTCAACGGCCTCTTCGGTCTGGTTGCAGTCGCGGACGACGGGGTTCATGCCGTCATGACCCTTGGCTACAATGAGGACGGCACGGTTGGCCAGATCTACATTGTCCGCAACCCGGACAAGCTTGCACGCCTGGATTTTCGGTTCCGCCATCAGGCCAGCGACGGCTCTTTGACCCCCGATTAGCCTGTGTTTGTACACTCGAATGTGTCGATGTCGACACATTGCTATCTTGGATTGGGTCGAAACCGACACGTATAGGCGTGTTGTGAGAGGTATTTCGTCAAGAGATCTCCTAACATTCGTTAACTTCCGGCCATTTTTTTGAATTGGCACGCACGTTGCTAACTTCGCTCCAGCGTGAAAATCGCGCTACCGGGGGCGTCCGCCTGCCGGAGTGTCAGAAAAATGTCTGGGAGGACATTTCATGAAAAAGTTCGTTCTTGCTGCGGCTGCCGCAGCTTCCTTCGCATTTGCAGGTGCAGCGCAGGCTGCCGACGCATGTGACGACGGCGAAATCGTCATCAAGTTCAGCCACGTTGTTGCCGCTACCGGCCACCCGAAGGGCGACGCTGCGACGATGCTTGCGGATCGCGTCAACGAAGAGATGAACGGCAAGGCCTGCATGCAGGTGTTCCCGAACTCTCAGCTGTTCGATGACGACAAGGTCATGGAAGCCCTGCTGCTCGGTGACGTTCAGCTTGCTGCTCCGTCCCTGTCGAAGTTCGAAGCCTATACCCTCAAGTTCCGTCTGTTCGATCTGCCGTTCCTGTTCCAGGACCTGAACGCTGTCGAGCGCTTCACCACCGGTGCTGACGGCAAGGCTCTGCTCGGCTCCATGACCGAATACGGCTTCCAGGGCCTTGGCTACTGGAGCTCCGGTCTGAAGCAGTTCTCGGCCAACAAGGCGCTGAACGTTCCGGCCGACGCCGAAGGCCTCAAGTTCCGTGTCCAGACTTCTGACGTGGCTGTTGCCATGATCGAAGCCATGGGCGCAAACGCACAGAAGCTCGCCTTCAAGGAAGTTTATGGCGCCCTGCAGACCGGTGTTGTGGACGGTCAGGAAAACTCCTGGTCCAACATCTACACCCAGAAGTTCTTCGAAGTTCAGGACGGCATCACCGAAACCAACCACCAGCTGTTGGCCTACCTGCTTGTCACTTCCGACGAGTGGCTGAACAGCCTGGAAGCAGACGTTCGTGACCAGTTCCTGAAGATCGTCGAGGAAGTCACGGCTGCTGCAAACGGTGAAGTCGCGGCCAAGGAAGGTGCAAACCGTCAGCGTATCCTGGACGCAGGTTCGACGATCCGCGAACTGACACCTGAACAGCGCAAGGCATGGGTTGATGCCATGAAGCCGGTTTGGGACAAGTTCGAAGGCGACATCGGCAAGGACCTGATCGACGCTGCCGTTGCTTCCAACGGCGCAAGCTGATTACGGCTTGAAGATGGAGGGCCGCCCGTTCGGCCCTCCATCACGCCCCATACAGACAAATAGCCGGATTGCCGACAGGGGCCTGCACCGGCATCAATAAAAGACACGATCAATAACATGCCCGGCAGGGCCTGTTTCGGGGGAAACTCATGCAACGCGTCGACAATTGGGTCACGCGCTTTGAGGAGGGCGTTCTCGCTTTCCTTCTGGCTGCGATGACCATCGTCTCCTTTACCCAGGTGGTCGCCCGCTATGGCTTCAACTCCGGTTGGACCGGCGCCCTTGAATTCACACGAATCCTGTTCGCCTGGCTGATCCTCTTTGGCATGAGCTATGGCGTTAAAATCGGCTCCCATCTCGGCGTCGATGCGGTCATCCGTCTCCTGCCCAAGCCACTTTTCCGCGTTGCTGCGGTATTCGGAGCCCTGTGCGGTATCGTCTATGCCGGTACGTTGCTCTATTCGGAATGGCTGCACGTCTTCGGTCTCAACACTCGTGGCGGTGCGATCGACTACTGGATGAAGATGTACAAGATCGGCATCGGCCTCGATGACCTGCGTTATCCGGATTATGTCATCGAGAACTTCGGTACCAAGGAGCGCGTCCAGCGCTGGATCGCCTACATCATTCTCCCGGTTGGCCTTGCCCTGTTCCTGTTCCGCTGCATTCAGGCGGCGTGGCAGATCATTACCGGCGAGCGCGAAATGATGATCGCGGCCCACGAGGCCGAGGATCTCGTTGCTGAAAACAAAGACATTCTGAAGGATTGAGGTAGAAACAATGGAAGCCGCAATCCTCTTCATCATGGTGCTCGGGCTGTTGTTCCTGGGCGTCCCCATTGCCATCTCGCTCGGTCTGTCCAGCGTCATGGCTATCGCCATCTTCTCCAACGATTCGATCTCGTCGGTAGCCCTTCAGCTGTTCACGGCCTCGCAGAACTACACGCTGCTGGCGATCCCGTTCTTCATTCTGGCGTCGGCCTTCATGTCGACCGGCGGTGTCGCACGGCGCATCATCCGCTTCGCCATCGCCTGTGTTGGCCATGTGCGCGGTGGTCTTGCGATTGCCGCGGTTTTTTCGTGCATGCTGTTTGCGGCGCTCTCCGGATCGTCGCCGGCAACCGTGGTCGCCATCGGCACCATTGCAATCGCAGGCATGCGTCAGGTCGGCTACACCAAGGAATTCGCAGCTGGCGTCATCGCCAATGCGGGCACACTCGGCATCCTGATCCCGCCGTCCATCGTCATGGTGGTCTATGCAGCCGCGACGGATGTTTCCGTTGGCCGCATGTTCCTTGCTGGTGTGATTCCGGGGCTGGTTGCCGGTCTCATGCTGATGATCGCCATCTATGTGAACGCGCGCATGAAGAACATGCCGAAGCAGCCGTTCGCCGGGTTCGGCGAAATTTCGAAGGCAGCCGGTGAAGCCGCCTTCGGTCTGCTGCTGATCGTGATCATCCTGGGCGGAATTTATGGCGGGGTCTTCACGCCAACGGAAGCTGCTGCCGTGGCCGCGGTCTACTCCTTCCTGATCGCAATCTTCATCTACCGCGACATGGGTCCGCTCAAGGAAGTGCCCATGCGCAAGGATGGTGAGAGCATTCCCGCCGCTTTTGTCCGGAACCTGATCCTGACCGTGATCTATTTTGTCCCGGGCTGCTTCCACAAGGACACAAAGAAGGTCCTGACGGATGCTGCCAAGACGACGATCATGCTCATGTTCATCATCGTCAACGCGATGTTGTTTGCCCATGTGCTGACGTCCGAGCGTATCCCGCAGGCGATTACCGACTGGATGATCGGTGCCGGCTTCAACTGGTTCACGTTCCTGATCGCGGTCAACCTGCTGTTGCTGCTTGGCGGACAGTTCATGGAGCCCTCCGGCCTGCTGCTGATCGTGGCTCCGGTCGTGTTCCCGATCGCGATCGAGCTGGGCGTCGATCCGGTTCATCTCGGCATCATCATGGTGGTGAACATGGAGATCGGCATGATCACGCCACCGATCGGCCTGAACCTCTTTGTCACGTCAGGGATCACGGGCATGAGCCTGATCCAGGTGGTGCGGGCTTCGGCGCCCTTTGTGCTGATCCTGTTCCTGTTCCTGATCCTGGTCACCTATGTCCCCGGTCTTTCCACCTGGCTCCCCTACAGCCTGATGGGGCCGGAGATCATCACCAACCGATAGAAGTTGGGACGGGCAACTTCCAAAGGCCGGGGCATTGCTCCGGCCTTTCTTTATTGGCAACCTCTGGAAACGGTCGAAGAGCTCAGCCCGGCATCGGGCCGATATACTCCGAGGATGGCCGGATCAGTCTGCCGGTCTTCTGTTGTTCAATGACGTGAGCACACCATCCAGGTGCACGTCCCGTGGCAAAAAGCGGCGTAAAGAGCTGGCGGTCAATGCCGATCGCATTGAGAAGGACCGCCGTGTAGAATTCCACATTGGTGTCCAGGCGCCGGTCAGGTTTGGCGATCGCAAGTGCGTTCAGCGCGGCTCGCTCGATGGCTTCGGCGCTGCGGAGCTTGGGGTTGTCCTGTGGAAGGAGCGCTAGACCGGCCTTAAGGACGTCGGCACGCGGATCCCGTGTGCGGTAGACGCGATGCCCGAAACCCATCAGGCGCCTGCCTTCCCTCAGTTCGTTGGCTATCCAGTCTGCGGCGCGTTCCGGCGTTCCGATTGCGTCGATCATGTCGAGCACGGGACCGGGAGCGCCGCCATGCAATGGACCCTTGAGCGCACCCATGGCGCCCGTGATGGCATCCTTCATATCCGCCCCGGTCGAGGCGATCACCCTGGCGGTAAAGGTCGACGCGTTGAGACCGTGGTCAAGAATGGTGACGAGATACCGGTCCAGCGCTGCAACAGCCGAAGCCTCTGGGCGTGTTCCGCTCAGCATGCGCAAGAGATCTTCGGCCGTTGCCAGGTGCGGATCGGGCGCCACCGGCTGTTCCCCGTTCTCCAGCCTTGCCGCTGCTGCCAGGATCACGGGAATTGCGCCGCAAATCCGTTCGGCAGACGTCAGCTCAAGGTCGACGGGAAGGGCGCAAATACCCAATCGCATGCGTTCGTAGATGTCCAGCTCGCGCGGTGCTTCAGACATCGCGGGGACGGCAGCCATTGCAAGCATGCGGGCCTTGGCAAAGGTGGTCTGGAGGTCGCCCTGACTGATTGGCACCAGATCCGTCCACAAATGCCCTACCGCATGCTCGAACGGCATCGTGCCGGCAAGCTCTTCGATCCGTCTGCCGCGCAGGATCAGTTCGCCTTTCTGACCGTCGACTTCACTCAGGGCGGTCTGTGCCACCACAAGGCCTTCGAGGCCGGGCGCAGGAGCCAGGCCGGAATGTTTGAGGGGGTGAGTCATGTCGCTCTCCTTGTTGTTGCGGCGACTAAACTCTGCAAAGCTTGATATCGTCAATATTGATAAATACAATCAATATATGAGCTCTCCGATCTATCTCTCTGCCCGTGAAGCGGCCGCCGAACTCGGTGTTCAGGCCGCAACCCTTTACGCCTATGTCAGCCGGGGCCTTATTCGGTCGGTCCCTGGTCCGGGAAAGCAACGGCGCTACGACGCGGCAGACGTCCGTCGCCTGATGGACCGGAAATCTCCGGGCGATGAAGTTGGGACGAGCCCCTCGGCAAACGATCCTATCCTGGAAACCCGGCTGACACTGATCACTGATGAAGGACACTTCTATCGTGGTATTCCGGCGCTCGAGTTGGCGGCGACCTCGAGTCTGGAAGCGGTTGCGACCCTGCTTTGGGATTGCTCCGATGATCCGTTCGCCAGCGAGTTTGGTCCGGTATTGACGGATTTTCCGGCAGGTGCCGGACCGCTGGAGCGCCTCATGGCTGCGCTTGCGGTCTGGCCGACGCTGGATCCCTCGGCCTATACGCTGTCGCCCCGGCTTTTGCGCCGCAAAGGCGGAGCTCTCTTACGTCTTGGAGTAACAGCCCTGCTTGGTGTTCCAATCAGCTCGGCGACCGTTCATGAGGGGATTGGGGCAGCATGGCAGGTCGACCCGGAAGTCGAAGGCCTGTTGCGTGCGGCCCTCGTTCTGTCCGCCGATCACGAGTTGAACACCAGCGCCTTCGCGGTCCGTTGTGCTGCCTCGACGCGCGCCCCTTTGCACGCGGCGCTGATCTCGGGCGTCGGTGCCTTTGCAGGACCCCGCCATGGGGCGTCGATAGACCGGGTCAACGCGTGGCTCTCCGAAATCCGGGATGTAGAGGATGTCCGGATTGTGCTGAACGCCCGCCTGCAGCGCGGAGAACCGCTGCCGGGTTTCGGGCATACGATCTACTCGGCTACGGACCCGCGGGCTGCCTGTCTCCTGGACTTGCTTGCATCTAGAAGGACAAGCGATCCCTTCATCGCAGTCGCGCGCGAAATCGTCGGGACAGCTGATGAGCTCTTTGGCGTTGGTCCGAATATCGATTTCGCACTCGCCGTTGCACAGCGCGCGCTCGACCTGCCGCCGGATGCCGGCAAGGTGCTGTTCTGCGCCGGACGAATGGTGGGCTGGATCGCCCATGCACTCGAACAGTATCAGGCGCGTGAACTCATCCGGCCCCGTGCTGCTTATATCGGTGAGCGGCCAAAGGGCATCCGCTTTTAGGCGCCCTTCAGCTGTCTCTGTCAGACTGGAATGCCTTCATCCTCGATATAGGCCCTGACGATGGCGTCGAAGGACTCATCGGCTACAAACCCGAGGTTTTTCGCGCGCGCTGCGTCGAAGCGCCGTGGCCAGCCCGCAACAATACCGGCGATTGTCTGGTCAGGCTCTCTCCGTACGAGCTTCATGCGTGCCTCGCCGCCGATCCTCCGCAAGGTCTCAAGTTGCTCTCCCACAGTCACGGCCAGTCCGGGCATTGTAAGATTGCGGCGCGTCCCGATGGCCTCGCCTTCGATTTCGGCGGCATGGATCAGGAAGTTGACGGCGGCGCGCGGGCTCGCCATCCAGTGCATCACGTCTTCGGTCACGGGAAGCAGTGCCTCCTGCCCGTTCAATGGTTCCCGGATGATCCCGGAAAAGAAGCCTGACGCTGCCTTGTTGGGTTTGCCCGGTCGGACGACGATGGTCGGGAGGCGGATGCCAATGCCATCCATCATGCCGCGTCGGGTCAGGTCGGACAGAAGCATCTCACCGATGGCCTTCTGTGTTCCGTAGGAGGTCAGTGGTGTGAGATGGAAGTCGTCCGGGATGGGATCGGGGAAGGGTGCGCCGAAGACGGCAATCGATGATGTGAAGACGACGCGCGGGCAGTAGCCGTCACCGGCGTTCCGTATCGCCTCGAAAAGCTCTCGTGTTCCATCCAGGTTGATCGTGTAGCCCTTGTCGTAGTCGGCTTCCGCTTCGCCCGAGACGATTGCGGCCAGATGGAAGATCACGTCCGGCCGCGACTGGATCAGCCTTTCTGCCACGCCAGTACGCGAGAAATCGACCGCCTGGGTTTCGACCGGGCAAGGAGAGTCTGCCGGGGCAGTCGGAGCGAAAACGTCGACCAGTGACAGCTTGCTGATCTCGGCACCACGGAGTCGTTTGCTGCGTACGAGCTGCTCGGTCAGCTTTCGCCCAACCATGCCCGCTGCGCCCAGAATGAGAACGCTGGTCATATCTATCTCCTCCCAGGATTTCAGACCATTCGGGAGGAGACTAGGATGGCTTCCGCAGGTTCGCCAAGGGCGGAAAAGGCACGATGTGACCGGCGTTGACGTTTATTTGGCTTACAGGGGTCAGCCACGACCGCGCAGGAAGGGATCGAAATCCGTCACGCCCGCCGCCCGGTCGAAGCAGCCGAAACTTCCGCCGTCCTTCATGTCCTCCGCTGCTGCCGTGAAGGCTCCATAGGCGATGCGCGCAAGACCGGAGCCGATGGACACACGGGCGACGCCCATGCCGGCAAGTTCCTTGCGTGTCATGTGAAAGGCTTTCCGTCCTGCCAGAACGTTCAAGGGCTTGTCGATGCGGCCAAGCACCTGAACAATGTCGTCATGCCTGACGAGATCAGGCGCGTACAGGCAGTCCGCACCGGCCGCGGAAAAGGCGTTCAAACGCTCGATCGTCCGCTCAAGGTGCTCTGGCTCGTTGATCGGGGCCTCGGAACGGGCGGTCAGGACAAAGTCCGGAGCAAGCCGATCGATGACGTCAACGGCAGCGCGGATCCGTTCCACGGCCAGTTCAAGGTCGTAGAAAGGCTGTTGAGGATCGGTCGAAAAATCCTCGATCGAACAGCCGCTCAACCCCACCTCGATTGCCCCGCGAATGGTCTCGGCCACGTCCTCGGGCTTGTCGCCGAAACCGTTCTCCAGATCTCCGTTTACCGGCAGCGTCGTCGCTTCGACGATTTCCTGCGCGTGTGCAAGTGCCATGTCGCGTGTGATCAGACCCTCGGCATCTTTCAGGCCTCGGGAAAAGGCATACCCGGCACTGGTCGTTGCCAAGGCATCGAACCGCAATCCTTCCAGGATCCGGGTCGTACCGGTGTCGAAAGGATTGGGCATCAGGAAGGCCGCGCCGGCCTGGTGCAGCTGCTTGAAACGTTCCCGACGGCCTCGAATGGTTTCCATGTCTCGTCTCCAGGTTTACGTGTGGAACGCACTTGAGAGGGTTTCGATCCGAAAAGGACTTGCGGTCACTATGACACCATGCCGAAAGGGAAGGTAAGGTAAAACGTGTCGAGAAAGGGCGGATTATGAAAATCCGGCACCAGCCAAAGAGAGATGAGAAGACGAAAAACAGACACATTGGTCTGTATTGAGATATGGCAACTCTTGTTTCTACAGTGAGTGCGGGGCGGTCCGTATTTGAAAATGAAATTCATGCCAGCCAAAGAATAAATACAAGGCACAAGGTATCGTGGCCCCTGATGACGGATCTCCCTTGCCGCGAGGCAGGTGAAAAACACGCAGGGAGGTGTGTGAGAATGTCATTTTTGTCAGGTCTATTCGGGAGTGGCAACGGTAACGGCCGTCCGGGACGTCCCGCTCCAAGCAACATCAAGATCCATCCGCAGGTAGACAATGGATTTCCACCGGCGCGCGCCGGGTTCGGCGGGGGAACGCTGAGCTGCCACTGCGCGACAAATCCGGTGCGGGTGAAAGTCAGCGCCCAGAGCGCCCATAATCACGTTTGCGGCTGCACCAAGTGCTGGAAACCTGCTGGCGCGGTGTTCAGTCAGATTGCCGTGGTTCCGCGTGAAGCCGTTTCCGTTACCGCCAATGCGGACAAGCTGCAGATCGTCAATCCGGATGCGCCGATCCAGCGTTATGCCTGCAAGGAATGCGGCGTTCACATGTATGGCCGGATCGAGAACACGGAGCATCCGCTCTACGGACTCGACTTCATTCACACTGAACTATCGCCGGAAGCTGGATGGTCACCGCCGGAATTTGCGGCCTTCGTGTCGTCTATCATCGAATCCGGCTATCCGCCGGCAAAGATGGATGCAGTGCGTACCCGCCTGCGGGAGCTCGGACTTGAGCCCTATGACGCATTGTCGCCGCCGATCATGGATCTGATTGCGACACACACGGCAAAGAAGAGCGGTGCGCTCGCCGCCTGACGGCACTGCAAAGCACTATCGGGTAAGCCCTTTCGGCGAAAAAGGAACGCCGGCCCAGGTGGTTGGGCCGGCGTTCGAGCCTGATCAGGCGTTGGAGCGGATGCTCCGGATTTGTCGTCAGACGATGCTGCCGAGTTTCATGGCCACACTCATGTCGCCATCGACCTTGAGCTTGCCGCCCATGAACGCTGCGGTCGGGTTGAGTTCTCCTGCAAGCATGTCGGAAAGGTCTTCCGGCGACATCGTGATCGTGCAGTCTGCATCGGCGTCGTCATTGGTGACCGTCGAGCCCTGCACGAAAATGGCGCCGGTGTCGCCCAGGTCGAACTTGACGCTTTCGTCGATGCCGCCGCCAGCGACCTTGCTGCGGACGGTTTCAGTGAGTTGTTCCAGGCTCATTGCATACTCCAGTGCTTTGCGAGGAACCCGCCCTCGCCTCGTCACAGTCCAAACATAACCTTTACGTAATCGTCAAGTACGTTCAGCCGAAACGGATGATTTTCTTTCCCATTTCGTTGTTTGAACGGCGATCTCCTAGTGATTGTCACGGGGGAGGCCCTTGGTGTGGGCGATATCTTGATAGTTGACGGCTGGCTTGAGAACCATGCCCTTGTCGAACTGGTCCACCATGGAACGCTGGATTTCCTGCCAGGGCGTCTGGTGATCCGCATAGGCAAAACCGCCATCGGCTTCAAGTGTGGCTCGGCGGTCGGCCAGTTCTTCGTCCGAGATCAGAATGTCCGCTGTGCCAAGGCGCAGATCGATCCGAACCCGGTCACCTGTCTGGATCAGGGCGAGACCACCCATGGCGGCTGCCTCCGGCGAGGCATTCAGAATCGACGGCGAGCCCGACGTACCCGATTGCCGGCCATCGCCGATACAGGGCAGCGAATGGATGCCTCGCTTGATGAGCGCCGCGGGCGGCTGCATGTTGACGACCTCCGCTCCGCCGGGATAGCCGATCGGCCCGGTGCCGCGAATAAACAGCATGCAGTGCTCATCGATATTGAGGTCCGGGTTGTCGATGTTGTCGTGGTAATCCTCCGGCCCTTCAAAAACGATGGCGCGCCCCTCGAAGGCTTCCGGGTCGTCCGGGTTGGAAAGGTACCGGTCCCGGAATTCAGCTGAGATCACGCTCGTCTTCATGATCGCGCTGTCAAACAGGTTGCCTTTCAGGTTCAGGAACCCGGCGTTCTCCTTAAGTGGACGGTCGAAAGGCCTGATGACCTCCGCAAGCTCGATTTCCCGGCCCTGGCAGTTGTTGCCAATGCTCTTTCCATTGACCGTCAACGCCCCGGGATGAGGCAATTTGCCATGACGCATCAACTCGTTGACGACGGCCGGAACACCGCCGGCGTGATGGTAGTCCTCGCCGAGATATTCTCCCGCCGGCTGCAGGTTCACCATGAGCGGGATCTCGTGGCCGATTTCCTGCCAGTCGTCATTGTCGAGGGGCACGCCGAGATGGCGAGCGATGGCGTTGAGGTGAATCGGAGCATTGGTCGAACCGCCGATGGCGGAGTTGACGACAATGGCGTTCTCGAAAGCCTGCCGCGTCATGATGTCGGACGGCTTCAGGTCCTCATGAACCATGTCAACGATGCGACGACCCGTTTCATAGGCGATCTGTCCCCGTTCGCGGTAGGGCGCGGGGATTGCTGCGGATCCGGGCAGCTGCATGCCAAGCGCTTCAGCGAGCGAATTCATGGTTGTCGCGGTGCCCATGGTGTTGCAGTAGCCGACGGAGGGTGCTGACGACGAGACAAGGTCCATGAACCCCTCGTAGTCGATTTCTCCTGCCGCGAGCATCTCACGCGCCTTCCAGACGATCGTGCCTGACCCGGTGCGCTCGCCCTTGTGCCATCCGTTCAGCATGGGGCCGACCGAAAGGGCGATTGCTGGAATGTTCATCGTGGCAGCCGCCATCAGGCAGGCTGGTGTGGTCTTGTCGCAACCGATGGTCAGGACAACACCGTCGATCGGATAGCCGTAGAGCAGTTCGACCAGGCCGAGGTAGGCGAGGTTCCGGTCAAGGGCCGCACCTGGCCGCTTGCCGGTCTCCTGGATCGGATGTACCGGAAACTCGAAACAGATGCCGCCTGCTTCGCGGATGCCTTCGCGTACCCGTTTCGCAAGCTCGAGGTGGTGGCGGTTACAAGGGGACAGGTCGGACCCTGTTTGCGCAATGCCGATAATCGGCTTGCCCGACTGCAACTCTTCCCGCGTCAGCCCGAAGTTGAGGTATCGCTCGATATAGAGCGCTGTCATGCCCGGATTGTCAGGATTGTTGAACCAGGCCGTAGACCGCAGTTTCGGCACTTTTCTTTCGGACATGAAATCTATTCCCTCGCAACTGGCGTTTCGCGCGTCTTTTGACCTGATTAACAGCATTGCGAGGGAGTTCTGTAAAGCGGTTTGAATGTTGAAGCTTTCGCTCCATCACGGGTGTTGTCGGCTAACTGCGACCTGAAATGCGAAGGGGAGGCCGAGAGCCAGGAAACCTGCGATCGGTAAGGGTACCAGTCCGGCGCTTCCCGACAGGGCTGCGATTGCTGCGGCACCTGCGGCGATCAAGGTGAACCTGTGAGAAAGTCTGGTTGCCTGGGCGCTCAGATCGAGTAGCTTGGTCAGCCCGGCAAGATGTCCGGGTTCGAGTGTTGCAAGCAGTCGTTCTGCATCGGTCGACGTTGCTGAAAGGCTGAAAACTCCGCGCCGGCCGCTGTCGGCGACGGAAACGAAAAGAGCAGACTGACTGGCCAGACCAGCTTCGGCTGTAGCGAAGCGGCTACCCTGGCGTATATCGGAGATAACACGTTCGACTCCGATAGCCTTTCCGAACCCAGCAGCAGTCTGCGCCTCTGTTCCGGTCACGAGCGTGAGTCCGACCGATCTTGTCTTGAGGCCCGAAAGAACATGCGGAGCGGCACCGTCCATGGCGGCCTGAAGGGCAATGAGACCGACGAGGCGCCCTTCCAAGGCCACGAGGACGCAAATCTTTCCCTCCGCCTGAAGTGGCTTGCACAATGCCGATGCCGTGAAGCAGTCGATCGACAGCTCTTTCATGAGACCGGCATTTCCGACCGCCACCGTTTTCCCGCCCAGGATGGCAACACAGCCAAGACCGGGAACCTCCTCGTATTCTTCAGGCGCCATGACCGCGACGCCCCAGTCACCGGCGATGGTTCTGATAGCGGAGGCAATTGGATGGCGCGCCTGGTTTTCCACCGATGCGGCAACGGACAGCAGTGGCTCCGGCTTGTTGTCGAACGACTGGACATCCGTCACCACAAGGGTATCGCGTTCGAGCAGCGCTGGCTTGTCGAAGGCAATGTGCTCGGCTGCCGACAGTTCATTCAGCGCCTTTAGACCGTTGATTTCAACGCCCACGGATCGAGCGGATATCAAGCCTCTTTTGGCAGCGAGGCGCACCATCAATTCAGGCACATGTGGCCAGGCGAGTACGAATGCCGCGGCGGCGGCAGCCATCCCGTCGCTTGCCGCACCGAAAAACCACCACGCCAGCGCGGTGATGAACAGCAGGCTGATAGCAAACGTTGCCTGAAATGCCACAAGACGGGGCATTTCAGGTGCTGCGAACTCCACACCTGGCGCAAGATGGAGCGTCAGAAAGCGGCTTGCCATGATGACCGCACCTGCGGCCAGGAAAACGGAGGTAGAAGTTTCGTTGCCCGTCACCGCCGCCCCGCCGAGTGCGGCGAGAAAAGACCCTGCAGCTGCTGTGAGCGTGATTTTCTCCTTGAGAATCCGGTCTCGAAACCGTGTGCCTGCGAGGGTTAGCAGCAGGCCTGCGGTCCACAGGAAGGCAAGAGTCGCAAGCCATGACGACGGAGAAAGCAGACCTGGTGTCAACCATCGATCGGCAAGCAGAAGGGCGAGGGACACAGCAAGCAAGGCGACATGCACGAGCCGGAGGGTCGGGAGCGACGCAATCAAACGCGATACGAAAATTTGGAAGGGCACTGTGAGGGGTAACCGATCAGAATTGCAGGACCTGCCGAAGCAGCGGTTCGTCCTATCGCGCGGCTATAGGCCCAGAATGAGGCGGAGTGGATTCAGAAGCTGCAAAATCTGCTCAATGGTGAATATAAAATGCGCAATTTTGGGTTTTATATACTGTCAAAATTGATTAGTATGACGTTACGGAATTTTTTGAAGGTCCGCCGTATTTGAGGGTCAGAGCGTAATATTTTGACCTTATGTGAAAGTCGTTTCAGCGGGAGGGGGTTATCCCCCTCCCTTTTTGTGCCCGACAGGATCAGGCCTGCAGAGGCTCCAGATTGGCGCGCGACAGCAATTCCATTGATGGCATGAGGCTGAGCAGTTCGCGTGTGTAGGGATGCTGCGGATTTTCGAACAGCTGATCGCAGTCTGCGACTTCGCACAGCTCGCCGTTACGCATCACGGCGATGCGGTTGCACATCTGCCGGATGACGGCGAGGTCGTGGCTGATGAACAGCATGGTCAGCCCCAGTTCTTCCTGAAGGTCCTTCAGAAGGTTCAGGATCTGGGCCTGGATGGAGACGTCCAGTGCCGAGGTTGGTTCATCGCAGATCAGGAACCTCGGACGGGTGGCAAGCGCACGGGCAATGGAGATCCGCTGCCGTTGTCCGCCGGAGAATTCGTGCGGAAACTTCTCGCCGGCCGCTGCCCCTAGGCCTACGTGGTCAAGAAGATCTGCCACGATCTGACGAACTTCCGAATTGGATGACGCCAGTTTGTGGAACTTGATCGGCTCGGCAATGATGTCTCGCACCCTCATCCGCGCATTCAGCGAGGAATAAGGGTCCTGAAAGATCATCTGCATCTGCCGGCGCATGGCCAGTACCTCTCGCCGGTCCTTGAGCGACGTCAGCTCCTGGCCAGCGAAATTGATCGATCCACCTGTCGGATGATAGAGCCCGGTAATCAGCCGGGCGACTGTCGATTTTCCCGACCCGGATTCGCCGACGACTCCGAACGTCTCGCCCTCATGGATGTCGAAACTGACCTTTTTCACTGCCTTGAAATAGCGCCGTCTCGAGGGGATGATCGAGGCGCGGGTCTCGAAACGCATGTCGAGATCGGCGATTTTCACCAGCGGACCATCAACCTTTGTGTAGTCGCGGGACTGGCCAAGCCAGTGGGTCGAGATATCGATGTGTTTCGTCGGTGTCCCGGCCTTTTCGATGTAGTTCACTTGCGGGAACCGGCTGATACGGACATCCGGGCGCGGAACGGCCGAGATCAGGCTTTGGGTGTAGGGGTGACGCGGAGCACCCAGCACCTGGGTGGTCTCGCCGTATTCCACCAGCTCGCCGTGGTACATCACCGCTACATGGTCGGTGATGTCGGCAATCACGCCCATGTCGTGGGTGATGACCATCATGGCCACGTTTCGCTCGGTGCAGAGCTTCTTCATCAGCTCCAGGATCTGCGCCTGGATGGAGACGTCGAGCGCGGTGGTCGGTTCATCGGCGATCACCAGTTCAGGTTCGGCGCAAAGGGCCAGTGCAATCACGACGCGTTGGCGCATGCCGCCGGAGAACTGATGCGGATATTGCTTGACCCTCTCCGAGGGGTCCGGGATCCCGACAGCATCCAGCAGCTCCACCGCACGTGCCTTTGCCTGCGAGCTGGAAAGAGGCAAGTGCGTGCGGATGGTTTCCACGAGTTGGGATTCGACGGTTTGCAAGGGATCGAGCGAGGTCAGGGGATCCTGGAAGATCATGCCGATCTTGCGCCCGCGCATCAGCCGCTTCTGCTGGTCTGGCAGGTTGTCGATGCGTTGGCCGTGCAGGAAGATCTCGCCCTCGGCAACGCGGCCCGGCTCCTGCAAAAGACCGATGACTGCATTGCCGACGGTCGACTTGCCTGCGCCGGATTCACCGACGACACCGAGGATCCTGCCCGCTTCCAGCTTCAGGTTTACGCCGTGAACGGCAACGAAGGTCGACTTGCGGCCGGGGAATTCGACCTTGAGGTCATGAATGTCAAGAACGCTCATGGGTCGGGCCTCAGCGCAGTTTCGGGTTGAGCGCGTCGCGCAGCCAGTCGCCCAGCAAGTTGACGTTCAGCACAAGGAGCGCAAGCGCCAGGCCGGGGAAGATCGCGATCCACCATTCGCCGGAATAAAGGAAGTCGTTTCCGATGGAGATCAGCGTTCCGAGAGACGGCTGGGTGGGCGGCATGCCGACACCCAGGAACGACAGGGTGGCTTCTGTAACGATGGCCAGCGCCAGGTTGATCGTCGCGATGACCAGCACCGGACCGGTGACGTTCGGCAGAATATGGCGGACCATGATGATAACGGACGGAATGCCGATCACGCGGGCTGCCTGAACATATTCCTTGTTCTTCTCCACCATCGTCGAGCCGCGAACGGTGCGGGCGTATTGCACCCAGAACGAAAGCGCGAGGGAGAAGATCAGGATCCAGAAGGAGAAGACCTCCCGGTCCAGCGAGCCGAAGATGCCGCGAGCGGCGCCGTCGATCAAAAGAGCGATCAGGATGGCCGGGAAGGTCAGCTGAATATCCGCGATGCGCATGATCAGCGCGTCAACGCGTCCGCCCATGTAGCCGGCGACGAGGCCGAGGGTGATGCCAAGAAACGCGGCGGCGATTACCGAGCAGAAGCCAACGATCAGCGAGATCCGCATGCCATAGAAAATGCCGGACAGGAGGTCGCGGCCCTGATCATCGGTGCCAAGTACGAAGCGCGGATCGGAATATTCCATCCAGACCGGTGGGACGCGGGCATCCATGATCGACAGGGATGCCAGATCGAATGGGTTGTGCGGCGAGATCCAGGGAGCCAGGAACGCAAGCAGGAACAGGATCAGGGTACCTGCCGCCGCGACGATGGTGACCTTGGAACGCAGGAAGGAATGGAAAATATCGCTGTCGAGCATGCGCGCGATAACGCCTGGGCGCTTTTCCGGGGATTGGGTCATGTCTGTCATGATCTGTCTCCGCTCAAGGACGCCCGATCCGCAGGCGCGGGTCGATCACGAAATAGAGAATATCGACGATGAAATTGATCGCCACGAACAGGAACGCCGTCAGGAGCAGATACGCCGACATGATCGGAATATCGACGTTCTGGACCGCTTGCAGGAACATCAGACCCATGCCCGGCCACTGGAACACGGTCTCGGTGATCGTTGCGAACGCGATGATCGAACCGAGCTGTAGTCCGGTGATGGTGATGACCGGGACGAGGGTGTTCTTGAGGGCATGCCGGAAATGGACGATCCGGTCCGGAAGGCCACGGGCCCTTGCGAACTTGATGTAGTCTGTGCGGATGACTTCAAGCATCTCCGCCCGGATCAGGCGCATGATCAGCGTCATCTGGTAGAGCCCGAGCGTGATTGAGGGCAGGACCAGGGCCTTGAGACCGGACACGGTCAGGAAACCGGTTGTCCACCAGTCGCCGACAGGAGTGACCTCGCCACGTCCGAAACTGGGAAGCCACTGCAGGGTCACGGAAAACAGGAAGATCAGCAGGATGCCGATGAAGAAGGTCGGCAGCGAGATGCCGACAAGGGAAACGGACAGGAACAGCTTGGACAGGGCAGCTTCGCGGTTGAGCCCGGCATAGATGCCCATGGGGATGCCGACCGCGAGCGCAAACAGTGCCGACATGAAGCTCAGTTCGAGCGTTGCAGGAATTCGCTTGGCGAACAGGTCGGAGACCGGTTGGCGGAACTGGTAGGATGTGCCGAAGTCGAACTGCGCTGCTCGTGTCACGAAACGGCCGAACTGAACCAGGATCGGATCGTTCAGGCCGAGGCGTTCACGCAAGGCCTCGCGCTCTTCCTGGGACGTCTCGATGCCGACCATCTGGTTCACCGGATCGCCAACGAAGCGGAACAGGGTGAAGGCCAGGAGCGCGACGACCAGCATGACAACCATCGCCTGCAGGAGGCGACGTATTGCAAAACCAAGCATGACGATACTTTTCCAAACAGATTGGGTGTCCCCGGCCGGGGCCGGGGACACGGCGCGTGATTATTTCTTGGTCACGAAGCGGAAGTGGAACTGGTTGTCAGCGCGCTGAACCAGCTCGATGCCGGATTTGAAGCCCCATGCCAGACCCTGCTGGTGCAGCGGAATGTGCGAGACGTCTTCCTGCGTGATCTTCATGGCCTGAGCGATCAGCTCGTCGCGGGCAGCCGGGTCGTTCTCGACCAGGATCTTGCCATTCAGCTCTTCGATCTTCTCATTGCAGTAACCGCCGAGGTTGAACAGACCGCCCTTGCCGGCGTCGTCACGGCAACCTTCGATGTTGGAGATGATGTTCCAGTAGTCGAAGGAACCCGGCGTCCAGCCGAGAAGGTAGAACGAGGTGTCATAGCCACCCGATGCCAGGACCTTGGCGAAATACTTCGCCTTCGGCTGGGCATTCAGGTCGACCTTGATACCAACGCGCGCAAGCATGGAAGCAACAGCCTGACAGATGGCTTCGTCGTTGACGTAGCGGTCGTTCGGGCAGTCCATGCCGACGGAGAAGCCGTCCGCGTAGCCAGCCTCGGCGAGCAGAGCCTTGGCAGCTTCCGGGTCATACGGATAGCGCTCGAGTTCCCCCGAACGGGAGAAGAGGAACGGCGAGATCATGATGGCCGACGGAGTCGACAGGTCGCGCATGATCTTGCTCTTGATGCCCTCGATGTCGATGGCCTGGTAGACAGCCTTGCGTACCTTGACGTCCTTGAACGGGTTCTTGCCCTTCACGTCGGAATAGAGCAGCTCGTCGCGGCGCTGGTCCATGCCGAGGAAGATCGTGCGCAGTTCCGGACCAGTCAGAACCTCGGTTCCGGCGTTGTCGTTGACGCGTTTGATGTCCTGAACCGGGATAGGGTAGACCATATCCAATTCGCCGGACAGAAGTGCGGCAACGCGCGTTGCGTCGGAGCCGATCGGCGTGAATTCGACCGTATCGAGGTTGTGGCTCGCCTGGTCCCACCAGTCGGCATTCTTCTCGTAGAGGGTCTTCACCCCCGGCTCGTGGCTGACGATCTTGAACGGACCGGTGCCATTCGTGTTCAGGGCCGCGAAGTTCGGGGTCGTGTCGGACGCGGACGTGATGGCCACGGCGTTGTTCGCCTCGGTCCAGTCCTTGTCCATAATGTACCAGGTGTCCCACTCATAGTGCAGGATCGGGTTCGGACCGGGCAGGACGAAGTCGACCGTGTAATCGTCGACGATCTCGACCTTTACCTCTGAGTTGACGCGAGTTGCGAGGTCGGAGCCTTCGCCATGCAGGCGCTCTACCGAGAAGGCGACGTCTTCGGCGGTGAAGTCATTGCCGTTGTGGAACTTCACGCCCTTGCGCAGGTGGAAGCGCCAGCGGTTCGGTTCGACCACTTCCCAGCTTTCGGCCAGAGACGGTTCAATCTCGAGGTTGGCGTTGCGCCGGGTCAGGCCCTCATAGACGTTGCCGAGAGCCGACAGGGTGAAGGTCTCGTTCAGGCTATAGGGATCCAGCTGGTTCAGCGTCCCCTGAAAGGCGAATTTCAGCGTTTCGGCGTGTGCCGTGGACGCTGCCAGACCGACCGCCAAAACGGTCGATGCAAGTCCAAGCTTCAGTGTTTTCATTGTCCCCTCATTTGGTTTGTTATGCGGAACACGAGCCCATCCCCGGACCCGGATTGACCCGCGGAAACATGTCTCCGCGGAAAGGTCAGCCTGCATCATGGCAAGGCGATTTTTTGCCGTCCAGCCCTATCTCACGGAAAGATTAGGACAATTTGGAACATAGTCTGTCGAGAAAGGCGGAGCACTTTTCGATCTCCGAAATCTCGATGAATTCATCCACCTGATGACCCTGATCAATTGAACCTGGACCACAGACGATCGTCGACAGGCCGCGCTCCTGGAATTGTCCACCTTCCGTTGCGTACACAACGACATGAGTTCCATTATCGCCGGTCAAGTTCCGTGCGAGGGCCTCGGCAGGGCCATCTGTTTCCGGCGCGAGCCCCGGTACGTCTGCGGTTTGGGTGACCTCAATACGGCAGTTTTCGAAGATCGCCTGCATGTCCGGTTCGACTTCCGTCCGGATGAAATCAAGGTACCGGGCAAGCCAGCCGGCTCCTGTTTCCTGGGGTAGGAGTCGAATATCCGTGACGAATTCGCATTCCGCAGCGGTGATATTGTGCGCCGAACCACCCCTTATCGTTCCGCAATGCAGGGTCGTGTAAGGCGGATTGAACGGACAATCGGGAGCAGCGTTGGCCTTGTTCTCCGATGTTCTCGCATCCATCCAGGAAATCAGCCGTGCGGCAACCGAGATCGCCGACACGCCACGGTCAAGCTGACTGGAATGCACGGGGTGCCCATGGATCCTGGTATTGAGGACGATGACACCTTTGTGCCCGGTGACAACCTTCATGTTGGTAGGTTCGCCGACGATCACCGCAGATGGTTTCGGCCCCTCCGCGAGCATGCGCTCGATCATCGGCGGGGCGCCGAAACAGCCGACCTCTTCGTCGTATGAGAGCGCAATATGGATCGGCTTCTTCAAGTCGGCCGCGACCATCTCCGGCACATGCGCAAGGACCGTTGCGGCAAAGCCTTTCATGTCCGCTGTACCGCGACCGTAGAGCTTTCCTCCCGCCTCGCGCAGCTTGAACGGATCCGACGACCAATTCTGCCCCTCGACCGGAACAACATCCGTGTGGGCCGACAGGACAATTCCGCCGTCCGTTTTGGGGCCGATGGTGGCAAAGAGTGCTGCCTTTTCGCCTGTCGCATCGGGCACACGCTCAGAGGCAATGCCGTGCTCGGCGAGATAATCTTCAACGAAGCCGATGAGGTCGAGATTGCTCAGGTGCGAAATGGTCGGAAAGCTGACCAGTCGGTCCAGCATGGCGGCGGGAGTGTAGCGGGTTGCCAAGAAATCCTCCGGCAAGACAGGCAGGTTGAGTTCGGATCAGAGCCCGGTGTCGCCAATTTTGCAAGGCCAGAAATAGTGCATTTTCAAATGACATGAACAGCTTACGGGCAGGTACGAGGCTCACGCTACGGCAGAATTACGGTTGCGGTGTCACGGGGATGGAAGATCCCCTGAGGTAGCGAAACAGGCGACCTCCAGAGGGGCGACACGGCCGCGGATGTCAACGGATCGAATTTCTGCTGATGGCGGAACGTCTAGGCCGGCCGCATGGAGGATCTCGCGTGAAATTGCTGCGAGGGCATTTACCTCCTTCGCCACACCTTCAAGTCTGGCCGCCACATTGACCACGTCGCCGAGAGCGGTCAGTCCGGAGGCCACACCATTCTTACCATCGAGACCGATCCGACCGAGAATGGCTGTCCCGCCATGCAGGCCGACGGCCACTCGCAACGGTGCTGGCAGGTGGCTGGCGAGGTCTTCATTCACTTGTGCCAACTCAGTGGAAAGGTCATTCAAGGTCGCGATGGCTGACTGAATGCCTTTGTCGAAATTGGTTTCGACGCCGAAAAGAGCCATGACCCCATCGCCCATGATCTTGTCGACCATTCCACCGTTCTTGCGGATGATCCGCACGACCCCATCGACATAGCGATTGAGGATGAACACGACGTCGAATGGAAGTTTGCCTTCGCTCAGTGACGTGAAACCGCGCAAGTCTATGAACATGACGGCAATCTTCTGCTCGACCCCCCATCTGTAGCGGTCGTGAAGGCCCTCGCCGTTCAGGGCCCTTCCGGCGGCAAAGAGTGGACGTACGACCATGTCGGTGGAAGGGCGAAGCTGGCAGGCGAGCCTCACATTCGCGCTCGCGCCAATCCGCTTGAGCACCTGGGCTTCGGTCGCGTTAGGTTGCTGCAGATCGGCCCGGCCGGAAAGGATCAGGGTTCTGCAGGTGGAACAGCGCGCGCGGCCACCGCAAATCGACATGTGCGGAATGCCTTTCATGCGGCTGATTTCCAGAAGAGTCGGGCCGGGAGCTGTCTTGACCGTACGAGAGTCGAGATACCGTATAGAGATGCGTTCGCGCGCATATCCACTCAACTTCCGTCCTGCGATGACAAGGAAGACGAGGGCGACCAGTGCGTAGAAGCCATACTGCGTCCATTCGGTCCATTGCAGGAGGTCGGCCTTTTGAGCCGCTGTGACGTTATTTTTCGTCGCATTCTCCAGCACAAGTCGGCGTGCGGCGGAGATCCAGCCTGTCAGCGCTAGAAGAGGAATGATGACGGCAATCAGAAAGAGGGTTGGCTTCGCCTTGGCGTACCAGCCCTTCATTCTCAGCCAATAGTGCAGGCCGACGCAGCCATGGAGCCAGACCAGCACGAGGAGCGTGCTTTGCAAAAGAGCGCTGTCGGGCCAAAGGACAGTGAGTTCGTGGCGGTAATCGATATAGGATCCGAAGGCAACTTCAGCCCCTCGGGTCGCATAGATATGCTTGATCAGAATATAGGGGATGACCAATCCCAGCAGGATCTGCGTCGCTTCCCACAAGGGCATACGCAGGGTTCGCCGGCGCATCGTCTTCCACAGGGCAAGCCCGGCGTGGGTGAAGAGCGCCGCGTAGAGCAACCATCCGCCAATCGTGGAGTGCCATATCCGGTAGCGGAGATCTTGTCCCCAATCCAGCGCTGCCAACGAGATGTTGCCAAGGGAATGGTTCAGAAAATGCAGCAGGACAAAGCTAAAAAGCACAAGTCCGGCGGACAGGCGGATGCGCTGTTCTAGCGAGCCAGCCCCTGGAGGATGCCTGTTCGTCTTGCCTGACATCGTTCTAAATGCCTTTCCTGTCGCTCTACCCGATGGTCGTGTGTCTATTCATCGGCGGACCCGGATCTTGGCGGATGTCGAACCCTGTGAAAAGTGCAGATGCAACCGAATTCGCGAGACCCATCATTTTCACGGTTACGATCGGACCGGATGCTGTGCTTTCCCCCGGTCTTTCGCCTATCGGCCTTGCATGCTTTCGCCAGAGCGGCAAACTGCCGGCAAATTGCACTTGATCGAAACGAACGGGATTGGTCATGAAGGTCTACGGCATCAAAAACTGTGACACCGTGAAAAAGGCGCGCAAGTTTCTCGAAGAAGCGGGCGTCGATTACACATTCCACGATTACAAGAAGGATGGCGTCGACCAGGACAAGCTGACGGCTTTTGCTTCCGAGTTTGGTTGGGAAACGATCCTGAACAAGCGCGGCACCACCTGGCGCAAGCTCGATGAGGAGGTCCAGGACACCGTGACCGATGCCGCTTCTGCCATCGCGCTGATGTGCGAACAACCTTCGATCATCAAGCGTCCAATTGTCGAGGGGGAGGCCAAGAACTTCGTCGGCTTCGACCCGGTCGCATGGGAGATGGCACTGGAGCTCGGTGAGCTGAAGTAAGCCCTGCCTACCAGGTCCGGCGCGGACCGGTATCTATATGGTAGTGGCCTGAGGAATAGTGCTTGTAGCCGCCGACCTCTGGCTGTGCCTTCAGGAAGGCGACTACCGACGAGGGGTTGCCGCGCACGGAAAAATCTACTGCGCGGCATTTCAGGTGATAGGAATCCCTCGCACCGCCCTTCCACCAGTTCTCGAGCCACCAGCGCTTCGTCGAATGTATCTGCACCGACCCGTACCGCTTGGCTACCCGGTTCAGCACCTTCTTAAGCTTGCGCGGCACGCACCACGCGGTGTCGTTGTAGGCAATCGCATCGTGAGAACCGGTCATCCATCCCAGACCCGTCACACCGGCAACGGTGCCGCACCCGGCAAGCGCCATGGTGAGGACTATGACAAGGACGAGGTTTTGAATGGACCTGAGCATGTTCGCCATTGCGGATCTTGGGGGTGGGTTCTCTCAAAGCATGCCCGCCAGACATTAAAATTGTCATGATAAAGATGGTTAAGACTTAAGGGGTCTAAGGGGGTTTCCGCTTCGCGGCGTTAACGTTTGCGGTAACTGCCGCGCTGGGCATGGCACATGCTGGCGCCGCTGCGTCATTGAAGTGACTGGCGGCGGCTAGCCGAATGCGATAGGCAGAAAGACGGTCGTCCTGCGATTAACTTTTGCAGCGGCATGATTCCGAACAGGCTGTACGCCCTACTGGCAGGATCCAGCGCCATGTCCCACGTTTTTCCGCGTCACACGAAGGCCGCGACACCGATCGCCGACCGCGGTGACGGCTGCTACATCATCGACACCAGCGGCAAACGGTACTTCGACGGATCCGGGGGCGCCGCGGTCTCCTGTCTGGGCCACAGTGACCCGGATGTCACGGCGGCGATCAAGGCGCAGGTCGACAAGATCGCATTCGCGCATACTGGTTTTTTCACGTCAGAGCCGGCTGAGCAGCTCGCGGATCTTCTGATTGCGCATGCGCCGGCAGGTCTCGACCGCGTCTATTTCGTCTCCGGCGGGTCCGAGGCGATGGAGGCCGCGCTGAAGCTGGCGCGCCAGTATTTCCTTGAAATTGGCGAAGGAAAACGGCACCGGGTGATCGCCCGCCGCCAAAGCTATCATGGCAATACGCTCGGAGCGCTCGCGACCGGAGGCAATGCCTGGCGGCGCGAGCCCTTCGCCCCGATGATGATCGAAACGTCTCATATCTCACCCTGCTACGAATATCGCGGACGAGATGATGGCGAGACTTCATTCGAATACGGTCAGCGCGTCGCCAACGAGCTGGAAACTGAGATCCAGCGACTCGGCCCGGAAAATGTCATGGCCTTTGTTGCAGAGCCCGTTGTCGGTGCCACAGCTGGTGCCGTTCCACCCGTCGAGGGCTACTTCAAGCGCATCCGCGAGATCTGCGACCATCACGGCATCCTGCTTATCCTTGACGAGGTCATGTGCGGCATGGGCCGGACAGGAACCTTGTTCGCGTGTGAGCAGGATGGGGTCACGGCCGACATCCTGGCAACCGCGAAGGGGCTTGGCGCCGGCTACCAGCCGATTGGCGCAATGCTCTGTTCCGGCAAGATCTATGAAGCGATCGAAAACGGCTCCGGGTTCTTCCAGCATGGCCATACCTACATCGGCCACCCGACCGCCTGTGCAGCATCCCTGGCAGTGCTGACCAAACTGACCGGCGGTCTCGTGGACAGGGTTCTGCCGCTGGGTGAAAAACTGCAAGCCTCGCTGACAGAGGCCTTCGGCCAGCACCCGCATGTCGGTGACATTCGTGGCCGTGGCCTGTTCCGCGGCATCGAGATCGTGGAAGATCGGGCGACGAAGGCGCCGTTCGACCCTAAGAAGGGCATCAACAAGGCTCTGAAAAAGGCTGCATTCGAGGCCGGTCTCGTCTGTTACCCGATGGGCGGCACGATCGATGGCGTCACGGGAGATCATATTCTGCTGGCACCGCCCTTCATCATGACGGACGAGCAGGTCGGCGAGATCACGGACAAGCTTGCGACCGCCTTCGGCAAGGTATTTTAGAATCTATGAAACCGCTCCCGAGAATCATGGTCGCACCCAATGGTGCGCGCCGGACCAAGGCCGATCATCCTGCACTGCCGGTGACGATAGGCGAAACGGTCGAGACCGCCGCTGCCTGTCATGCAGCCGGTGCGGGGGGTATTCATGCTCATGTTCGCGATGAGACTGGCGCCCATGTGCTTGATGCCGGGCTTTATCGCGAGCTTCTGTCGGAAATGAAGGACAAGGTGCCGCAAATGGCCGTCCAGATCACGACGGAAGCTGTTGGAAAATACACCCCGGCCGAACAGCGCAAGCTTGTTGAGGACGTGATGCCCGAAGCGGTTTCGATCGCGGTACGCGAAATGGTACCCGACGAAGACACCGCAGAAGCCGCACGCTTCTATGCATGGTGCCGGGAAGCGGAGATCGCGGTTCAGCACATCCTTTACAGTCCGGAGGATGTGACCCGCTTCTTCTCGCTGGTGGCTGCGAATGTTGTTCCGGGTGCCGCGCACCAGGTTCTCTGCGTACTTGGCCGCTATGCGGAAAATCAGGAAAGCGCTCCGGAAGATCTGGATCCTTTTCTGCCGCTTCTATATTCGAAGGCGTCGGACTTGACCCTCGACTGGGCCGTTTGCGCGTTTGGGCATAGGGAAACCGATTGCCTTGCCTACGCAATCTCCAAGGGTGGCAAGGCGCGGATCGGGTTCGAGAATGGCCTTTGGAACAGCGATGGCCAGTTGGCGGAAGACAATGCCAGCCGGGTGCGGGATCTGGTCAGGGCCATCGGGTAAGGCGGCTTTGTCCGTCAGGAATGACGAAAGAGTTTTGTTCGGCCGGGATGCCGGGCATCGGAATGGAGAATGGAACCAGTGTCGAACGGTCGTTTTGTACTTACCCTGTCCTGTGAAGACCGGCCCGGCATCGTGGCCGCGGTGACCACGGAACTGGCCGATCTCGGTGCCAACATTGCTGAAAGCGACCAGTTCTGGGATCAGGTCAGCAACCGCTTCTTCATGCGCATTGCCTTCATCGCGCCGATGGGAGCGACAAGCGAGAGCATCCAGAAAGCGCTGGCTCCGGCGATTTCCCGCTTTGACATGAAAACGTCGATCAACGACATGTCAAAGCGGCCGAAGGTCATTGCAATGGTCTCGAAATTCGACCACGCGCTGCTGCATCTCCTGTATCAGATCAGGGTCGGCTGGATGGACGCGGAAGTTGTCGCCATCGTGTCGAACCATGAGGGCAGCCAGCGCACGGCCGAGATCGAGGGCATTCCCTATCACCACTGGCCGGTGAACAAGGAGAACAAGCCGGAGCAGGAGGAGAAGCTGCTCAAGCTTGTGCACGAGACGGAAGCCGATCTGGTGGTTCTTGCCCGCTACATGCAGGTCCTGTCCGACAATCTGTCGAAGCGTCTGTTCGGCAAGGTGATCAACATTCACCACTCGTTCCTGCCCAGCTTCAAGGGGGCCAAGCCCTATCATCAGGCGCATCAGCGCGGTGTGAAGATGATTGGTGCCACGGCGCACTACGTGACCGCGGATCTGGATGAAGGCCCGATCATCGAGCAGGACGCAGAGCGCGTCAGCCACTCCTTGTCGGCTCAGGACTTTGTTGCCCGTGGGCGTGACATCGAGGCCCGCGTCCTCGCGCGCGCGGTGAAGTATCACCTGGAAAACCGGGTCATGATCGTCGGCAACAAGACGATTGTCTTCACCCAATAGGGCTTCAATTCAAATGCAAGCGGCAGCGGCCGAATAGTTCGCGGGCGCTGATTACATCAGCATCGCCCAGGCTGTGGCGGCCAGCATACCAGCTGCCATCGCGATCGTGATGATACGCATCAAGGGACCATCGCCGATCATCGCCAGTATGGAAACGCCTGCAAGCGCCCAAAGCGAATGGGAGACCATCCCGCCCGCGATGAAGCCGCCTGCCAGCAGAATGGCATTCTCGGCAAGTCCCAGACCGTTTCCGGCAAAGAAACTCGTAAAGGCGACGAGGCTCATGGCCCAGGTCTTCGGACTGAGCGGGTGGATCAGGATCCCTTCCCAGAACGAGGGCAGGCTGACATCGCCTTTTGGCTTCACGCTCAGCGACACGATCCTCCACGCGAGATAGGTCATGTAGGCCATGCTCAACCCCTTGAAGAGGACGACGAGTGGCCCGCCCCCGGCCATCACCTGGCCAAGGCCGAAGGCAACGCTGACATTGAGTGCCAGCGACCCGATCTGGGAGGCGAGGATCACCGGAAAGGCCGTCCGGTAGCCTGCTGTCGCGCCAATCGCCATGAAGGTGAGGTTACCAGGGCCGGGCGTTCCGGTCATGACCGCGACGAAGACCGCGAAGGCTGCTAGGGTTGAGCTGTCCATATTATCACAATCGATACAATTTTTCCGCAGTAACGTGATACTTGAGATCCAACTGGCGTCAATGTATTTATTGTTATGATGACAATCTGGTGCCCTGACATCTCCGCCGCTTCCGGCCCGATATACCTGGCCGTCGCCGATGCGATCGAGGCCGATATCCGTGCTGGCGTTCTTTCGACCGGGGACCGAATGCCGCCGCAACGGGAGCTCGCCTACAAGCTCGGTGTCACGCTGGGCACGGTGACGAGGGCCTATCGGGAAGCTGAGCGGCGGCGTCTATTGAAGGGCGAGACCGGGCGGGGAACCTATGTCGCCCCGGCCGAGATCGAAGCCTCCCCTTTGATCCCGCGGGAGGAGCGCTCCAACGAGCTCGATCTGGCGCGCAATTTCGCTTACCCGCATCTTAATCCGAACCTGAGCAAGGGGCTGGCCAGGGTTGCAAGGACGCCGGGTATCGATCGCCTCAACGGCTTTGTTCCCTCCGAAGGCTTGTCAACCCATCGCCAGGCTGGAGCGAAACTCTTCGATCTTTTCCGGCTCGATGCGGATCCCTCCAACATCGCTCTGACCTGTGGTGCCCAGCACGGCATTCAGGTTTTGCTTCAGGCCTTGTTCATGCCCGGCGATGCGGTGGCGGTGGACGAGTTTACCTATCCGTCGATCCTCAACTCGGCGCCCCATCTTGGCCTGCGCCTCGTGCCCATCCCGTTGCAGCGGGACGAAGCAACTGGTGATTTTCTAGCGATGGACCCGGATGCACTGGCGGCTGCTGCACGGACCGAAGGTGTAAAGGGTGTTTTCCTGATGCCCAACATGCACAATCCGACGACCCACACGATGACGCTCGAGGAGCGCCAGGGACTGGTCGAGGTTGCTCGTCACCACGGGCTCAAGATTATCGAGGATGATCCCTACACGCCGTTTGTCGGGAATTGTCCTTTTGCATTCGGCATGCTGGCTCCGGAGCTGACCGCCTCGATCGCCAGTATCTCCAAGCTGATTTCGCCAGGTAGCCGCATCGGCTATGTGCATGTGCCGCGGGCATATGGAAATACCGTGCGTAATCTGATCGGCGAAAGCACCTGGATGGCCTCTCCCATCACGGCAGAGCTGATCGCCGGGTGGATCCGTGACGGGACTTTGCGCCGAACGCTGGAGAAGAAGGTGAAGGCAAACGCCGAGCGCCATCGGACCGCAAGAAAGATACTTGCGGGAGTGCCGCTTCAGGGCGCGGATGACAAGGTATTCGCCTGGGTCGGATTGCCAAAGGGCGCAGATCCCGTCGCCGTCGAAGCGAGCTTGGCCCATCAGGGCGTGGCGGTTCTTTCCTCGCGCTATTTCCAGGTACGTGAGAAGGCGCCTCGTCCGTTCCTTCGGATTACCTTTGGCTCCATTGTCGGACAAAGGGAGTTCGAGGCAGCGCTGATGCGCACGCGAGACGTGATCGCCCAGGCTGGTGAAACCCGCTTTGGCCTCGGGCAGATCGGCTGACAAAGGTCAGGCGTCCGGGGCGGCGCCCGCTTGATGCAATTGCGGCTTTGACATTCAGTTCTGCACCGACAATAAGCTGGCCAACCCAAGATCTCCCGCTATCGGATTGAATTGCGCCAAATGCCGTTCTGGACGCGAAAACAGAAAACCGCCGGTTCTGAGCCGGATTTCAACCCGGCGGCAGACCCCTTCGCGGTGATCGATGGCGTCAGTCTGGAAATCGGTGGCCGGCAGATATTGCGCGATGTCGCCCTTTCCTTGAGAGAAGACCGGATCGGAATCATTGGTCTCAACGGTTCGGGTAAGAGCAGCTTCGTCCGCCTGCTCAACGGCCTGCGCCAGCCTACTGCCGGTTCGGTCCGGATGTTCGGAGCGGACGTCACCAAGGCGGCTTCGGCCCTTCCACGGTATGTCGGCTTTGTGTTCCAGAACCCGGACCATCAGGCGATCTTTCCGACTGTCGAGGAAGAAATCGCTTTCGGCCTGACCCAGCTTGGGCACGGCAAGGATGAATCGCGGCAGCAGGCGCGTGCCTTCCTCGATCGTCACAACTGCGCGCATCTGGCGGAAAAGCCCTTCGCCGAACTTTCCGAAGGCCAGAAGCAGCTGATTTGCATCTTGGCGGTTCTGGTCATGGAGCCGCGTCTCCTGGTGCTTGATGAACCGATGTCGTCCCTGGATGCATTGGCAATCCGCAAGATCATGGCCAAGCTTCGTGGCCTCGACCAGAAAGTCATCATGGTCAGCCACGACCTGGCGCTCCTGAAGGATTTCGACCGTGTCATTTGGATCGAGAATCACGGGGTGCGGATGGACGGCGCGGCGGCGGACGTATTGAGCGCCTATGAAGCAGATCTCCGCGAACGGCTGGTCGACGATGAGGGGAGCGATCTCACATGATCTCGTTATACCTCCCCGGCACAAGCCGGCTCCACAGATGCCCGGTCCGGATCAAGCTGGTTGTTCTGGCCCTCGCAGGCATGCTGGTTTTCCCAGTGACCGATCCTCTTGTCCTGCTTGCGGTTCTTGTCGGCGTTCTTGCCCTTTACGGGTCCCTTGGAAAAGCGGGTCTCGCTCAGGTCGCGGCTTTGAAGCCACTTGTCTCCCTGCTCGCAATCATCTTCGCACTCCATGCGCTCACGGGTGACTGGCTCACAGGCTTCACCGCCATACTCCGGTTGGTCGCAATGGTGCTGGCGGCAAACCTGGTATCGATCACCTCCCGCATGGATGACATGCTCGAAGCCGTTCGCCCGCTGTTCCTTCCCCTGGAATGGTTCGGGTGGTCGTCACGCAAGCCAGCGTTGGCGGTTTCCCTGGTCATCCGCTTTGCACCGGTTCTCCTGTCGGTCTATGGATCGCTGCGGGAAGCCTTCCAGGCGCGCAGTGGCAAAAGCACGAGCTGGCGATTGATCAGTCCGTTCCTGCTGCAATCTCTTGCCATGTCCGAGAATGTCGCCGAAGCGCTCTCCGCGCGCGGGGGTGCCGAGGGTTTTCCGAGGCGCTGAGTTGGCGTTCACATGCTGACGTCTGTGGTTCATGAGACCAAACGCCATTTGCACCTTGCTGCCGTTCCCTATAATAAGCGGCCAGATTTTTTGGCCGCCTTCACTGGGTCTGCGGCTCCAGTTTCGGAACGTTTCGCTAAGAAGGAAAACACAATGAATGACCGTTCCCTTGTGCAGATCGCATTCTACGCGGCGTTGATCGCTGCCCTGGGTCTCCTGCCGAAAGTCGCCATTCCGGTCATGGGCGGGGTACCGATCACGGCTCAGACTCTCGGCGTCATGCTTGCGGGCGTCATGCTGGGTCCGGTTCGCGGTGCTCTCGCCGTGCTTCTGTTTCTTTTCCTTGTCGCACTCGGGGTGCCGCTCCTGGCAGGCGGGCGCGGCGGTCTCGGCGTATTTGCATCTCCGTCGGTCGGTTTCCTGATCGGCTGGCCGATCGGCGCCTTTGCCGCCGGCTTGATCATGCAGAAGACAACATCTTTGAGCGTCCTGCCGGCTGCGGCGATTGCGGCAACCATCGGCGGAATTGGTGTTGTCTATCTGTTTGGCATTCCCGGCGTTGCCCTCATGGCGGAGCTGCCGCTCGTCAAGGCAGCGCTTGGAAGTGCGGTATACATCCCGGGCGACCTGATCAAGGTGGCGATCACGGCTGTTGTTGCACAGACCGTGTCCCGGGGTCTGCCGCGGGCCCTTATGTCCCGCACCTTATCCCGATAGCCGTGGCCTTCGTCGGAGACAGCCTTGATGCGCTGGCCAAGCTCGACGCGGATGCCGCGGCATTAAGTTGCGGCAAGAGGGCATGGACCAGATCCGGCCTGACCGGTGAAATCAACAGCCTCAGTGCAACACTCCGGACCCGTGTTCCCTTTGGTGCGCGGGTCGCTTTGTGTCTGCGCGACCCGGCGAGTCTTCTGATCGCCTTCTTCGCCGTTGCCCGGCGCGGGGCCATTGCACTCGTCTATGATCCTGACTGGCCGCAGATGCGCAGGGACGCTATCGATCGCCAGGTCGCACCGGATATTGTTCTTGATGATTTGGCACTGTCCGGTCTTTGTGCGGAGGGCGGGGCCGCTCGGTTGCTGGCTGGTGTTGAGGATCGGGTGCCGGAAGCTGCCGATCCTTTCTATGCGGGCTTCACCTCCGGTTCGACCGGCGAGCCCAAGGCCTATCTGCGCTCCCATGGCTCCTGGCTCGAAAGCTTTCTGGTGAGCCAGCGTGAATTTCCGATCGGCCCCGCCGACACGGTCATTATTCCGGGCAATCTGGTTCATTCGCTGCACCTATATGGTGCGGTCCATGGTCTGGTGGTCGGTGCAGGTGTTGTTCTGGCCGAACGGTTCAACCCGAAGAACCTTGCTCGACACATTGCTGGATCGGGTTCGGCCGTTCTTTATGCAACGCCGACACAGATGCGCCTGATGGCCGCCGAAATTCTCAAATGCTCCCCGGCAGAAAACGTGCGTCTTGTTCTGGCCAGTGGGGCAAAGTGGCGCGAAGACGACCGAAAGGCCATGTCCGTACCGTTTCCAGCCGCGCGCCTGGTGGAGTTCTACGGCGCATCCGAGATGAGTTTCATCACGGTGTCGACGCCGGAGGACGATGCGCCTGACGGATCCGTGGGGCGGGCGGCCCTGGGCGTATCTATCTGCATTCGCGATGAGCAAGGGCGGACATGTGCCCCGGGCGACACCGGCGTAATTTGGGTGTCGAGCGCGATGCTGTTCTCCGGTTACGTTTGCGGCGGTGGCTCCGAGGTGGTTCGCGAGGGGGCTTGGTTGACTGTCGGTGATTGCGGCTATCTCGATGAAGATGGCTTCCTGTTTCTATCCGGGCGGCAGAAGCGCATGATCGTCACGTCCGGGATCAACATCTTTCCCGAAGAAGTGGAGGCAGCACTTCTGGAGCATCCGCAAGTGCGCGCGGCGGCCGTTCTTCCCCTGGCCGATCCCCTGCGCGGAAAGGTCATGGTAGCGGTCATGCAGACCGACGTGGACGCCGACCTTTCCGACCGGGACTTGCGCCGCCATTGCGCCGTCCGCCTCGGACGCGGACGGACGCCGCGGCGCTACATCATGGTCACCACGCTGCCGCTGACCCCCGGTGGCAAGATCGACCTGCAGACCCTGCAGCAACGCCTCGATACCGGGGAGCTGTCATGAGAAGTTCAGGAAACGTGCCCGCAAAAGCCGTCATCACCGCCGCCCGCCGGACCGCGGTTGTTCCGAGAGGCGGCGCCTTTCGGCTGCTTCAGGCAGATGAGCTGGCTGCACCGGTGATCACCGCAGTCTTGGCCGATGCCGGTGTTCGGAAAGAAGACGTCGATCACGTGATTTTCGGCAATGCCCTTTACGGCGGTGGCAACCCTGCACGAATGGCGGCGTTGCGGGCGGGGCTGCCGGCCCATGTTCCGGCCATGACCATAGACACCCAGTGTTGTTCAGGTCTGGATGCCATCCTGCTTGCGGTTCGCATGGTCGAAGCCGGGGCGGCCGATTGCATAGTGGCCGGTGGCATGGAGAGTTTCTCAAGATCTCCAATTCGCCAGCATCGCCCGGTGGACAAGGGCGGAGCTGCAGTTCCCTATGATCGTCCGGCCTTCGCGCCGGATCCGGCAATGGACCCGGATTTGAGCGAGGCGGCAGCGCGCCTGGCGGAGCGGCGCGGCATTTCACGTGAGACTCAGGCGGATTTCGCCTGCCTGTCTCACCTCAAGGCGCTTGATGCCTATGAGGCGGGTGCCTATGCGCGGGAACTTGTCACCATAACCGCTGCCCCGGTTCCCTTCGATCCGTTTGCCCGCCGATTGACAAGGAGCGTTGCAATGCGCGCACCCGTCCTTGCGGGAATTGCTGACAGCGGGATCAACGCTGCGACCGCCGCCGTTGAAGCGGATGCCGCCGCAGCGGTTGTGGTCATGAGCAAGGACCGGGCAACAGGGATGGCGCGCGCGGGGCAGCGTAGGGCACGTGTTTCAGTCTGCGCCGGGGTGTCGGTGGGCGACGCCCCGGATGAACCGGCGCTTGCCCCGGTTGCGGCCATCGACAGCCTCCTGAAACAGTGCGGCCTCGCGATTGCTGATCTTGCGCGCATCGAGCTGATGGAAGCCTATGCGTCTCAGGCCCTTGCCACATGCGACGCCTTGGACATTCCCGCAGATGTTCTCAACCGCGAAGGCGGTGCCCTTTCAAGGGGGCATCCGATTGGCGCTTCCGGAGCCGTCCTGGCCGTCCGGCTTTTTCACGGGCTCACGCAGGAGACGCCCTCAAGCAGATCCGCCCTCACTGGCCTTGCCGCCATTCCGGCAGCAGGCGGATTGGCGTCCGCGATGGCGCTGTGCTTTGACGATTGACCGCCTGCAACGCGTACCAACATCGACACGCCAATTCAGTACAGCCGTCTGGGGAAAACTCGTTAGCATGCGTTAACCATTTGAATTCACGCGAAGAATATCGAGTTAAGCCCGGGTTTCCGCCATTTCTGCATCTGCTTGCGTTTGGCTTATCCACATTGGGTAATTTTTGGATTTTGATTTGTTCTGTTTTTTTGGATTTTGGCGTTGACGGTTTTTGGGTTGGTGCGTATAAGCCTGTTCATCGACGGCGGCAACGTCGCTGGCGGCAGGG
>NZ_JBLXFW010000002.1:648319-832749 GCF_048261595.1 Roseibium sp. | reverse complement strand
AATCCTGCCCCCGCAACCAGATCAACGAAAACATATAAAAAGCCTCGCTCAAACGCAGCGCTTATGCCGGTTGAAACCCGGGAACGGCAGCCCGTTCGGCTCGCGAAAGGTCCATCTTCACCTACGATCGTAGCGCGGCGACAGACAAAAATCTCAACGGCGAGCGCATAAAACAATCAAATGCCGAAAGCGGGAGGAGGGTTACCGGATGGTCGTCCTTATCCGCGGGTGAACGAGCATCTATCCCTCCGGTTGCCAGAGATCGTCGACGTCAAATGCGTGGATGTCATGCAAGAGATCGACAAAGCCCTGCGCTGCATGATCCAGTGAGAGTTTGCCTTTTTCCGCTGTCGCATTGGCCGCATTGCCGAGAGCACCCGCCGGATTGAGGTCCTGTGCCTTCCAGCCATACTGCTGCGGGCCGTGGCCACGCAAGTACTTGTAGTTCTTGATATAGTCCTGCTGGGCCGACCTGAAGTCGCGTGCCTGGTCCATCCGAACGAGGTCCGGATGCAGATGGAGCATGATCGAGGTTTCGATATCGCCGCCATGAATTCCGTATGTGAATTCTTCCGCCGGGAACAGTCCCTCGGGTTGCCCGAAGCGCGCCCATGCGGTGGCCGTAACCAGCATTTCGTAGTGGACGCGGAGCTCCCTCGCGACGATATCGATAATCGGGACATTGCCTCCATGAGAATTGATCAGCACGAGCTTGCGGATGCCTGCTCTCGCAACGCTCTCGCCGATCTCGTACCACGCCTTTGTGACCGTCTCCCAATTGAGCGTGAGGGTTCCCGGCGAGGAGATATGCTCGTTCGATTTTCCGATCGCCTGAACGGGAAGGAATGTGGCGGGTAGGTCGGCGGGCAAAAGCTCCACCACCCGTGCAATCTGGCCGTTCGCGATAGCAGTATCGGTGATGACCGGAAGGTGTGGGCCATGTTGTTCGATGGCTGCAACCGGCAAGACAGCGATCCAGTCTGATACATCAGGTGAGGCAAAATCCGTCGTCGTCATTTCATGCCAGAACCGGCGCGGAAGCTTGGCCATTTGAAAACCTCAAAAAGAAACAGATACGTGCAGGCCAACAGTAGCGATTTGCAGCCGAAGCGTCAGGCTTGAATTTTGAGCAGTCAGGTCACGATCACGGAATTCTGAACGCGGACGTTAATCGCCCTTAACTTTCCACTAGCAAGACGCTGGCAGACTTCCGCAATGATCAGCGCGGTGTTGTCAAATTCAGCGATTTCGTCCGTGCGGGGTAGTGGCCTCGCAGCGGACCCGCGCGGTTTTGCCAACAGCGATGCCGATGCACGCGGAAACGCTTCGTCCGAGCAGGCCGAGGGCAGTCCTGCAAATCGCAGTCAAAGCAGTGGCAACGTCCAGCCTCTGACGCTGCAAGCGGTTCTGGCTCTTCAGGAAGGGGCTGAAACGGCGACAACCGCCGATGCCACAGCCGACAATGAAGATGCCGTAACCCGCGGGAATGACCGAGGCACAGAGGACCGTGATGCTGAAGGCTCTGCGCCCGGGGCTGATCAGGGCGAAGCCGGTGCTCCTGGTAGCCGGTCTGCTGCTTCGACTGCCAGTTCGGACCAGGGAACGTCTGCGACAGACGAGGGGGACTCTGATGGCGACGGCCTGAACGAAGCCGAAGAGAAACAGGTCCGCGAACTTCAACAGCGCGACCGTGAGGTTCGGGCGCACGAACAGGCACATGCGCGGGTCGGCGGCGCCTATGCGGGCGCTCCGTCCTATTCCTTCCAGCAAGGCCCGGACGGAAAGCGGTACGCGATTGGCGGGGAGGTTTCTATCGATACCTCTGGCGAGCGGACCCCCGAGGCGACTATTCGCAAGATGCAGATCGTGATCCGTGCTGCGACCGCTCCCGCCGAGCCGTCCTCCCAGGATCTGAAGGTTGCCCAGCAGGCCCGCGCGCAACTGGCAGAAGCGCAGGCCCAATTGCGCGCCGAGTCTGCGGAAGCGCTGCGCGGGGACGATGCCAAGGCAACTGACGGTTCCGCATCCGGCCGAAGTGATACAGGCCCCGCAGGAGCTGATACAGAGGCTGGTGGAGCGGCTGACCGGCCTAATGGCGACCGTCGATCAGATACGGTCGTCGCATCACGGGCTTATGCAGCCGGTGGCTTTTCCGTGACAGGCCGTGACGAAAGCACAGCGCGTTCAAGCGCCCTGTTTGCATAGAGACGGCTTGTTCATTTCCGGTCTATTGCATTGAGCACCGAGCTTCCGACCGGGGTGACCCGGAACCTCGGATCGCCGGTGGTCGGAGAGGTCGTTCGTTCCGCCAGACCCTTGGCAATCAGTTCCTCGACAACCTTGCTGGCGGCCGGTCTTGGCAGCGAAGCATCCTTGGCAATGCCGGATGTCGTTCGCATCGTCAGGGTTCCCGCGGCACGCAAAACCTTCTTCTGTTCATCGTTCAGGGCGTCGGCCGTCTCTGCTGCAACTTCAGGAGCGACAGCAGGGGCTGGCGGCTTGCCTGCACCCGCCGCCGCAGTTGCACCCGCACCGCTGCCGACCGGCACCTGAACATTGTCGCGCAATTCCTCGACGTCTTCTCTTGCCTCAGCCGCCGTGTGCCGGAGCTCGACGACTTCCTGCTGCATTTCGCGGAGAACCTTCTCCGAAATGGTTGTCATGAACGCCCTGGCAGAGAAACCGGCCACAATGCAGAACCCGGCAAAGATGAAACCGTTCTTGGCTTCTGCGAACGCGCCGTCCTTGCCGATGAGGTCGGACTGCGCCATGGAAAGGAACAACGGGACAGCCAGCGACACGATCATGCCGACCACAACATATCCGAACCACTTGTAGCGGATGTTCTCTGGTTCACCGTCACGCTCGGGAGCCAGAACCCACGCCGCGAATCCGCCAAGGCCGCCACATAGCAGCATGATCAGAACGACAGTTATCTGACCTGACCCCAACGTTGTCGCCTGCGTGGCCGCAGCGGCGGTATTGGTAACTGTGTCCCCATCCATCTTTCAGCCTCCCTCTGAAATGCAACGGCTTCCGGAATGAAACCACCGAAACTCTGTGAACCGGGCCATCCGCACCTTGCGGATCCTGAAGGGCATCCATAGGCTCCGTTCCAACCTGCCAGTTCCGGCAAGATAAACCCATTGGTGTTCTGTGATCTTGATACAAAACAAACGTGCACGCCACGCGGTGGGTGCGGTCTTTTTCGTGCTGGGCACGCTGATTGGTGTCTGGGCAACACGTATTCCGGATATCAAACAGATCCTCGAGCTTTCGGAGTCCGAGTTCGGAGGAATTCTACTGGCGATGGCGTCGGGAGCCGTGATCGGATTTCCGATTTCCGGACATTTGGTCGATCGTTTCGGTGCTGCCAGGGTCGCCAAGGTATTCGCTGTCGCGCTCGTAACAGGGTTCGCTTTCCTGCCTTTCGCGCTGATCGACTACGTCGTCGTAGCTGCTTTTTTCATCACCGGCTTTGGCATTGGAACATTGGATGTGTCCATGAATGGCTGGGGTGCCGAGGTTGAACAATCGCTCGGCCGTCCGGTGATGTCCTCTTATCACGGTCTCTACAGCCTTGGTGCCGGTGCGGGCGCAGGGGCAGGGGTCCTCGCGCTTTGGGCGGAGCTATCCGTTACAGCGCACTTCATTGGCTGGTGCCTGATGTTGACACCGCTCGTTGCCTTTGCATTGACGACCTCCTGGACGTCGGAAAGCACGGCGACAACCGAGGAAAAGCCTCCAGTCTTCGTCTTGCCGCGTGGTGCCTTGTTCGTGGCTGGCATCATGGCGCTCGTCGCAGCGCTGGCCGAAGGGGCGGTAACGGATTGGGCGGCGCTCTACCAGATCCAGGAGCTGGGATTTGACAGTTCGGAAGCAGCCATAGGGTTCACTGTATTTTCGATCGCGATGGTGGCCATGCGCCTGGCAGGGGATCGGCTGATCGCCCGCTATGGTGGCGCGCGGGTTGCACGCATCAGCGGTGTGGTTGCGGTGATCGGAGTGGCATTCCTGGTGTCAGGAAGCAATCTGGTGGTTGTCGCGGTCGGTTGTGCGATGATGGGGCTGGGCAACGCCGTCATCTTTCCTCTTGCCATCTCGCGGGCAGCATCCGAGCCGGGTTTGTCAAAGGGCGCGGGCATCGCATCCGTCGCTCTTCTCGGCTATGGCGCGTTTCTCTTCGGGCCTCCCGTTCTTGGCTTCATCGGAGAATTCTGGTCGTTGCGACTTTCCTTTGTGGTCGTCGGCGCATTGAGCCTGCTGATCATTGCCGGGGCGGGTGTGTTCCGGGCGAGGTCCTGATACCTGGACCTGCCGGATGCCGCAGCGGTTGACCGCGGCATCGTTATTGCGGCTCTAGAGACTTTCCAGAAAGCGTTTTGCGGCTTCGCCATGCTCGTGACGTAGGCGCGCGATATCTATGGTGGTCGGGGTGCCATCAACGACCCTCCATTCCCCACCGACCATGACGCGGTCCGCGATGTGAGCTCCGCACAGAACGAGGGCCGCAATCGGGTCGCCCGCACCGGAAAAGCGGAGTTCATCCAGGGCGTAGAAGGCCACGTCGGCCATTTTCCCGATCCGAAGTGCACCGATATCGTCGCGGCCAAGACACCGGGCTGATCCTTCCGTTGCCCATCTGAAGGCGTCAAGATGGGTGACAGAAGCGGCGTCGTAGGTGAGGCGATTGATCATGAGAGCGTGACGTACGCCTTCGATCAGATTTGAGTTGTCATTGGAGGCTGACCCGTCGACGCCCAATCCGACGGGAGAGCCGGCCGCTTCCAGTTCTTTGGTCCGGCACTGCCCTGAGGCCAGCACCATGTTGGACGTCGGGCAATGACAGACGCCGACGCAAGCATGCCCGAGCCGGCGAACCTCGTCGTCATTGAAATGGATCCCGTGCGCAAGCCAGACCCGCTCGTTTAGCCAGCCACAGTCTTCCAGATAGTCGACCGGACGGCAGGAGAATTTTTCAAGGCAGTAATCGTCCTCGTCGAGCGTTTCGCCGAGATGGGTATGCAGGCGGCAATCATATTTCTCGGCCAGACTGACGCTTTCGCGCATCAGGCGTTTGGTGACGGTGAAGGGGGCGCAGGGGGCGAGCGCGACCTGCAGCATCGAACCCCTGGAGGTGTCATGGTAGCGGTTGAGCACCCTCTCGCAATCGGCAAGGATCGTATCCTCGTCCTGAACCACCGTGTCGGGCGGAAGTCCACCGTCCTTCCGGGAAAGGTTCATGGAACCACGGGTCATCGTCATGCGGATGCCGACCCGGTCTGCCTCCTCTGCCTGGATGTCGAGTGCGCTCTCAAGGCCTTGCGGGAAGAGATAGTGGTGGTCAGAGGCCGCCGTGCAGCCAGACATCATAAGCTCGGTCAGGGCGAGTCGGGTCCCAAGACGGAAGGTCTCCGGCGTCACGTTTTTTGCCCAGATCGGATAGAGCGCCTGTAGCCAGGGAAACAGCTCCTTGTTGATCGCCTCCGGATGCGCGCGGGTCAGGGTCTGGAAGAAGTGGTGATGTGTGTTGACCAGTCCGGGCGTGATCACGTGCCGCGAGGCGTCGAAAGTCTGGTCGACAGGGAGCATCGGATCTCTGCCGCTGCCGACCAGTTCGACGATAACACCGTCTTCGACGACGAGGCCGCGTTCGGCCCCCTCGGCAAGGATTGCAATCGGGTCCTTTATCCATAGACGCATGCGTGTAGGGTCCTTTGTCTGGACCTGCAGGCTTAGATAGCAATCGTGAAGCCGATTGCCCGAGTTCCGAACAGGAATGAAAGCGACGTAGAGTGGATCTTCGAGGCTGGCCTCCGCAAAGCCCCAAAGCCTAATGAATATTTCTCCGGCCGGGGCCTCAAGACAAGTCCAAACATAGCCTTGTGTCAGGCCGGTGCGGCTGCAATAGCCTCGATCTCGACGACGAATTCCTCGCGGGCAAAGCCGCTTACGATCATGAGTGTCGATGCCGGAGGCGGCGTGCCGATGAATTCGTCTCGCGTCTTCATGTAACCCGGCAGGTGTTCGCGTGCGGTGACATAGGCGTTGATGCGCACAAGGTCGTTTAGGGACATACCTGCCTCCGACAGGATCGCGCGGATATTCTCGAAGCAAAGACGTGTCTGGGCCTCGACCGTATCCGGGACGTGGTCTTCAGGCGTGATCCCTAGTTGGCCGGATGCGAAGAGCAGGCGGTGGCCCGGCGGTACTTCCACCGCGTGGCTGTAGCGCGCAAATGGCGCTCGGATCGTGGACGGGGTGAGAGCTTTGGTCATCAAAGAAAACTCGCTCGCAGGCAGGAGTGGACAGGCGCGAGCCTACGGGAGCGTGAGCAGAATAGGCAAGCAGACGCTTGGCAAAGCTTGCAGCAGATCTCTTGGCAGTTTGCTCAAAAACTAGACATGATGACGACGTGGGATAAATTTCGACATACTGGGGGCTCTTTGGAATTACGGCTGGCGGATTGGAAACACCGGACTTTCCAAGGGTTGCGTGGGTTGCGCCAGGTTCTGGCATAGGCCTTGCTAATTACATCCGGCATGATTGCCTGATCCGCTCCCAGGGCCTGTGGAGGCACAGCGGCAGAGCACAATACCTGTCTGACCCCATCAGACTGGTCGAGAGCTATTAGGAGAGGTGAGCCAACATGCATTCATTTTTTAAATACAGCGTCGCAGCAGCAGCCCTTTTTTCCTCCACCGCAGCGTTTGCCCTTGATGAGGTGAAGTTCGGCACCAATTGGCTCGCCCAGGCCGAACACGGTGGCTACTATCAGGCCGTCGCGGACGGCACCTATGAGAAATACGGCCTGAAGGTTGAAATCGTTCAGGGTGGGCCGCAAGCTGCAAACCGTGCACTTCTCCTTGCCGGAAAGATCGATTTCTACATGGCGGGCAACATGCTTCAGCCACTTAATGCACTTGCCGAAGACATCCCCGTCATCGAGATTGCCGCGATTTTTCAAAAAGATCCGCAGGTCATTATCGCCCATCCGGACCAGGGGCTGGAAAACTTCGAAGACCTCGCGAAACTCCCGACGATCTTCATGGGCAAGGACGGCTTTGCCTCCTATTTCCAATGGATGAAATCGGCTTATGAGGGCTTCCGGGACGACCAGTACAAGCCCTATACCTTCAACCCGGGTCCGTTCCTGGCCGACAAGCAGTCCGCGCAGCAGGGATACATAACCTCCGAGCCCTACGCGATCGAAACAGAGGGCGGCATCAAGCCGAAGCTATTCCTTCTGGCGGATGCCGGCTTTGAGACCTACTCAACGCTGATCGAAGCGCGCAAGGACTATGTCGAGTCCAACAAGGACCTGACCCAGCGGTTCGTCGATGCCACCATCGAAGGCTGGTACAACTATCTCTATGGCGACAACGCTGCGGCCAATGAGTTGATCAAGTCAGACAATCCGGAAATGACAGACGATCAGATCTCCTTCTCGATCGAGACCATGAAGTCGTTCGGTCTCGTTGAGTCCGGCGAAGCCCTCGAGAGTGGTATTGGGTGCATGACCGACGCCAAACAGCAGGCTTTCTACGACGCCATGGTCAAGGCCGGTGTCGTTGCCGAGGGTGTCGATATCACCAAGGTCTACACGACGGAGTTCGTGTGCAAGGGCGTTGGCATGGATCTGAAGGGTTGAATTCAGGTCCAATGGATCTCCATTGAATCCCGCCTTCTGCTAGCATGACGGTGCCCGGCGGTTCTGCCGCCGTGCACCGCCTCTGCCAGCAATCCAGATGCATCGCGCATCCAGCCGACCTCCGGCCCGACACGGAGCCCTCACGTGACTTCAGCAACGGCACACCCGTACGCTCCCGACCTTTCCATGAAGCCGCTCGTCAGCCTGGGCGGGATTTCAAAAGTCTTTTCGAACGGAACGACCGCGCTCCAGAACATGAACCTGGACATCCGGCAGGGCGAGTTCGTCAGCCTGCTTGGACCGTCCGGGTGCGGAAAGTCCACGGTCCTGCGGATCATTGCAGGTCTTGGGGAACCGACGACAGGAGCAGTCGAGTGGCCCACCTCGGATCACGATGCGAGCGGCAAGGCATTGCCGGAGATCAGCTTCGTGTTCCAGGAGCCCACCTTGATGCCCTGGGCCACGGTTTTCAACAATGTCTGGCTTCCCTTGCGTCTCAAGGGGATCTCCAAAGCAGCTGCTCGCGATCAGGTGCTGGAGGCGCTTGCAATGGTCGGGCTCGACAAGTTCTCGGAAGCCTATCCGCGAGAGTTGTCGGGCGGCATGAAGATGCGTGTCTCGATTGCACGTGCGCTTGTGACGCGCCCGAAGATTCTTCTCATGGACGAACCTTTCGCCGCGCTGGACGAGATCACCCGGTTCAAGCTCAACAACGACCTGCTGCACCTTTGGGAGCAGTTCGGCTGGACGGTGATCTTCGTCACGCACTCTGTGTTCGAGTCCGTCTATCTCTCCAGCCGGATTGTCGTGATGGCCGCACGCCCTGGGCGTGTCGTCAACGATATGCCTGTAGAGGCGCCTTATCCACGTGACGACGCGTTTCGTACCTCCGCCATCTACAATGATTATTGCAGGGAAGCATCTGCTGCCCTGCACGCCGCAATGGAGGCGAATGATCATCTATGAGCTTGAGCAACCAAGTTTCCGAAACCATCGCAACGCCCGCGGCCCTGGACGAACCGGCGCCGGTCTTCGCTTCTAAGGGGTCCCTGCGGGAAAAGGTTCTAAAGGTTCTGATCCCGGTCGCGATGCTCGGTCTGCTGATTGTCGTATGGGCCTGGTATGTCGCCGCCTATGACGTGCCGCATTACATCTTGCCAAGTCCCATTCGCGTGGCGCAAGCGCTGGTCAACGACTGGGGGACCCTGTCGGGCGCACTACTGATCACCTTGAAGATAACGCTGACTGCCTTGGCAATAGCGCTCGTCGGCGGGGTGGCTATTTCCATCATCATGGTGCAATCGCGCTGGGTCGAGTTGGCGCTCTATCCCTATGCGGTCATTTTGCAGGTAACCCCGATTGTCGCGATTGCGCCGCTGATCCTGATCTACGCGCCAACGACGCAGGCAGCCCTGCTGATCTGCGCATGGATCGTTGCCTTCTTTCCGATCCTGTCGAACACGACGCAGGGTCTGAAGTCGACCGACCATAATCTCCTCAACCTGTTCGAGCTCTATGGCGCAACGCGCTGGCAGACGCTCCTCTATCTGAAGCTGCCAAACGCGTTGCCGTATTTCCTCGCCGGTCTTCGCATCGCGGGCGGTCTGGCACTTATTGCCGCCGTGGTCGCGGAATTTGCAGCGGGCTCGGCAGGGGCGCAGTCGGGCCTTGCCTACCGCCTTCTGGAATCGCAATTCCGGCTCAACATCCCGCGGCTCTTCGCAGCATTGATCCTGCTGTCGGCAACCGGTGTCGTGATCTTTGCGATTACCAGCTTCATCTCCCATCTCCTGCTGCGCAAATGGCACGAGAGTGCACTCAGGCGAGAGAACTGATCATGGCCAACGTCTTGCCGTCGGATCTTCGAGGCGATTTTGTCCTGCGCCGCGCGAGTGTGTCTGGCTGCCTTCTTCCCCCTGATTTTCGCGCGGTGGCACAGGGTGATCTCGCAATCGTGGATATCGAGGTTGTCTCCGGCGCTATCCGCGCCCTTAGGCCCTCAGATGCCGTTGAGGTCGCGGGCGACGCTGTTTTCGACATGGACTACGGCATGGTCTTGCCGACACTCGTCGACATGCATACCCATCTCGACAAGGGACACATCTGGCAGCGCAACGCCAATCCGGACGGAACTTTCGGTGGTGCGCTTGCCGCGGTTGCCGAGGACCGGCTTGCTCACTGGAATGCTGAAGACGTCAGGACCCGTATGGAGTTCGGGCTCCGCTGTGCCTATGCGCAGGGTACATCGGTGGTCCGGACGCATATCGACAGCCTGCCGCCGCAAGAGACCATCTCCTGGCCGGTGTTCGAGGAAGTGCGTGCCGAATGGAGTGGCCGAGTTGAGCTTCAGGGTGCTTGTCTCTTTGGTATCGACCGTCTGATCGACGAGCCCGGGTTCCTTGACGTGATTGCGGACCGGGTGAAACAGGCGGGCGGGGTCCTTGGTGCTGTGACTTACATGGTGCCGGGACTGGACGGTTTGCTGGATCGCATTTTCGAAGCAGCAATGAGCCGCGGACTCGATCTGGATTTTCATGTCGACGAGACCAACGACCCGGCTGCGAAATCACTCAGGCACATCGCCGAGGCAGCCCTTCGCGCGAAATTCGACGGCAAAATCGTTTGCGGTCACTGCTGCTCGCTGGCGCAACAGGACATGGAGGAGGCCGACAGGACCCTCGATCTGGTTGCTTCGGCTGGGATCGGCGTTGTCTCGCTCCCGATGTGCAACATGTATCTGCAGGATCGCAGCCCGGGGCGCACACCAAGGTGGCGCGGCGTAACATTGCTGCATGAGATGAAGGCACGTGGCATTCCTGTCGCCGTAGCCTCGGACAACACGCGCGATCCCTTCTATGCCTATGGGGACCTGGATCTGATCGAGGTTTATGCGCAGGCGACCCGAATTCTCCACCTTGACCATCCGGTCGGCGACTGGATCAGCGCCGTGTCTACCGCTCCCGCCGGGATGCTCGGCGTTCCGGCACCGTCCATTTCCGATGGCGCCGCAGCCAACCTGATCCTGTTCCGCGGTCGGAACTGGAGCGAACTCCTGTCACGACCCTCTGCACCGCGCGACGTCATACGTGACGGATTTACCCTGAACGATCGCGTCCCCGATTACCGCGAACTCGATCACCTGATGACTGGAAACGGAGCTGTCTTATGAGCGTTCTGGAACAACTCAAGGCCGGGCTCAACGGTTTGCAGATCGAGGACAATCCGCAAATCGTGAAACAGAAAAGCCGCGACTTCTTCTGGTACTCACCGGTCCTGAAGAAGCAGTTGGACGAGGTCACTGGCGATCTGGTCGTCACGCCGAAGTCGGAAGCTGAGGTCATCCAGGTTCTGAAAACCTGCTACGAGCTCGATGTACCCGTGACAACGCGAGGGGCCGGAACCGGAAATTACGGCCAGGCAATGCCACTCGCCGGAGGGGTCATCCTGAACCTCGCCGAGATGAACCGGGTCAAGGAAATCAGGCAGGGCTCGGTTGTCGTCGAACCGGGCGCGATCATCAGCAAGATCGATGAGGAATGCCGGGCACATTCCGGACAGGAACTGCGGCTCCATCCTTCGACCTATCGCACGGCTACGATCGGCGGCTTCATAGCGGGAGGTTCCGGCGGAGTCGGGTCGATCAACTGGGGTGGCCTGCGCGATCTCGGTAATGTCATTCGCCTTCGTGTCCTTACGATGGAAGCCGAGCCGCAGGTGCTGGAACTGACCGGCGAGGACCTTCAGAAGGTCATGCATGCCTACGGTACGAACGGCGTCATTACCGAAGTAGAGATGCCGTTGACGGCCGCATATGACTGGGTCGATGTTCTTGTCGGCTTCGATGCCTTCATGGACGGCGTTGAGTTCGCAGATGCCCTGGGCAACCAGGACGGTCTTCTGCTCAAGGAGATTGCGCCGATCGCGGCACCCGTGCCTCATGAGTATTTTCTCCGGCATCAGAAGTTCATCCGCAAGGATCAGTCCGTGGTCGTCTGTATGGTCGCACCCTTCGCGATGGATGCCTTTGCCACGTTCGTCTCGCGCAATCGAACTGCGTCGATCCTGTATCGCTCGGACACAGTATCGGAAGAGGTCAGGAAGGGGTTGCCACCCGCATACGAGCTTGCATGGAACCACACGACCCTTCGCGGTCTGCGGGTCGACCCGTCGATCACCTATTTGCAGGTCCTCTATCCCTATCCCGATCAGGTGGAGAAGGTCCGGACGATGGTGAACCTGCTGGGAGAGGAAGTGCCTGCCCATCTTGAGTATGTTCGCTTCGACGGCAAGATAACGTGCTTCGGCCTGCCGATTGTCCGCTACACCAGCGAGGAGCGGCTCAACGAAATCATCCGGCTCCACGAGGACAATGGATGTCCGATCTTCAATCCGCACCGCTACACGCTGGAAGAAGGCGGAATGAAGCAAACGGACGAGGTGCAGCTTGCCTTCAAAAAGCTCGCTGATCCCAAGGGACTTCTGAACCCGGGCAAAATGATTGCCTGGGAAGACCCGTCCTACGACTATTCGTCGAACAAGCTCTTTCTCTTCCCCGGATTGCAAGCCGGGTAGGTAGTTTCTTACACGATAGCCATTTCAGGTGGCCGCCCGGTTTGAGCTTCAGACGGGCCGTCCCATAGGCATGTCCGGAATTTGACAATTGATCTCGAAATAGAAACGGAGTGTGCGATGCGGGTCTTCGTCTTGTTTGCCCATCCCGTCGAAAACAGCTTCGGAGCGGCGCTCCATGATGAAGTTCTGCGAAGTCTCGAGCAGGCGGGGCACGATGTCGATGACTGCGATCTTTATGCCGAAGGGTTCGATCCGGTGTTGTCTCGTAAAGAGCGCAACGCCTATCACGACCTTGACGCCAACCGCGAGCCGGTTGCCGAATATGTCGAAAGGCTGGAGCGAGCAGACGCGATGGTCATCGTTACACCGGTCTGGAATTTTGGGCACCCAGCCATCCTGAAAGGCTTTTTCGACCGAGTTTTTCTCCCGGGCGTTTCCTTCAAGATGAAAGACGGCAAGGTTGTTCCTTGCCTGCATCACATCCGCAAGCTCGCCGTGGTGACCACATACGGAGGGACTCGGCTACGCGCGTTTCTGGTTGGGGATCCGCCGCGAAAGATTGCAACCCGAGTGCTACGGGCTGTCATAAAGCCTGCGGCGCCGGTGGGCTATCACGCCCTTTACGACATGAACCGACGCAGCGTTGATGAGCGGCGCCAGTTTCTCGACAAGGTCAGGTCAGCGATGGAGGCGTTTTGATGCGGGTGCTCGTCATCTTCAGTCATCCGTGCCGTGAAAGCTTCAACTTCGGCGTTGTTCAAACCGTCCTCCAGACACTGAAGGAACAGGGGCACGAGGTCAGACTGCGGGATCTCTACGAGGAGGGTTTCAACCCGGTCATGCATGCAGACGAGCGGCGGGGCTATCATGATGAAGGTGACAACGTCGCTCCGGTCGCCGAATATGTCGAGGACATTGTCTGGTGCGAAATGCTCGTCTTCGTCTATCCGACCTGGTGGTACGGTTTGCCGGCAATGCTGAAAGGCTGGCTCGACCGGGTCTGGTTACCCCATGTGACCTTTTCGATGCCCACAACGGAAGCCGGTTCGCGGCCCAAGATGCAGCATATCCGGGCGATCGCTGTCGTGACCACCTGCGGCGCGTCATGGTGGTTGTCCAAGCTGGTGGGAGAACCTGGCCGCAAAACGATCCTTAGGGGGCTGCGGGCGTTGTGTGCTCCGAGGTGCCGGACGCTCTACCTGGCACACTACAAGATGGATACTTCGACGCCTGAGAGCCGGGACCGGTATCTGACGGATGTTCAGCGGAAACTGTCTGCCTTTGCCGGTTAAGGAACACTCCAGCGGAACTGTCATTTGACGGTTAAATAGCGCCGTTATGGTGCGCCCGAAACCGCTCCGGGAAGCGGTTGGTTGCTTCAGGCAAAGGGGCGGTAGATGGCGTTCAACTACAAGAAGAGCACAACCTTCAGATTGTTGCAGGCGGCGAAGGCTCAAAGGGCTCGCTCCGGTGGCCATCTCATGCGCATCGGCCTGCATCCGGGGCAGGAACTTGTACTGAAAGTCCTCGCCGATGGTGATGGAAAAACCATGAGCCAGCTTGCATTGGCGCTGGGGGTTCAGCCGCCGACGGTCACAAAGATGGTCACTCGTCTATCTTCCCAGGGTTATGTCCGCAGGCAGGTTTCGGATACTGACGGGCGCCTTGCCAGAGTCTATCTCACTGCCGACGGGCGGGAATTGATCCAAAGTGTCGATCGTGCCTGGAAACGCCTCGAGCGCGAAGCCATGAGCGGGCTTGACGACAAGGAGCGGAAGAAGCTGCGCAAGCTCCTGCGCCAGGTGGAGCGCAACCTTTCCCAAACCGGTGATGCGGACGAGGACGAGGAGGGCGAGGCTCTTTCAGAGACCGATGCCGAGCACGATTCACCAGAACGGTTGCTGGAGCCGGCGTAGCTCGCCTGTCGTGGCCTCCTCGTTTGCATAGCCCGCATATAGTATGGTGGTTCAGAGTACCACTGTGATTGCGGAATGAATGATGAAACGCCGACAGCTGGATGACGAACGAGGAGCCCGTCGTGCCGCGGAACTTCGACGGCGGTTCAGTGCGATCTCGAGCCGGGCTTTTGGCCGGAAACGTGGCAGAGCACAACAAACGAGCGCCGAACAGGACACAGTTCTGGGCGCTACGATTTGGAAGGCAGCGGTTTTCTGGGGGCTGGTAGGCTTTGTGGCCTATGTCGTGGCATCCGCGTTCCTCTGACGAGGATGCTGCCCGTATCACTTCCTCAAACCAGAAACGGATAGCCGCCTTCCAGCTTCAGGAGGGAGATCTTCGTTTCGAGACCTCCGTCACCGGAATAGCCGCCCAATCCCTTCGCGGACAAGACGCGGTGACATGGGATAATGATCGGGATGGGATTAGCCCCACAGGCCTGACCTACCGGTTGGCCAAAGGTATCGAGCTTCGCGGCAATTTCGCCGTAGGTTACGGTCTCCCCGTAAGGTATTGCAGACATCTCCCTGAACACCGACTGATGAAAATCGCTTCCACTGGGCGCAAGCGGCAGATCGAAGACCCTTAGGCGCCTGTCGAAATACGCTTTCATTTGCCGGCAGGCTTCGTCAAGAAGCGGCGTCTGGCATGCCGTCGGTTCTCCGCCCCAACCGACACGGACCAACGTCTCACCACTTTGCTCGATCCAAACGATGCCGACAGGTGTATCGACCTTTGCTGCCTGCATGATGATGAAACCCGATCCTCTGACTACAGGACATGGGATAGGTTCTTGCGAACGTACCGGGAGCGCGGAAAGCGCCCTTTCTTGCTTCTGTCTTAGCCGCTAACCTATGAGAAATCTCGTGGCCATGTCGAGCCGCGTTTTATCCAGAAAAGCTCATAAGAAATGACCGGTCAGGACAATATCAAGGTGCCCGGCGGCTCTGCCATTGGTCCCGTTGAAGTGCACTCAGGGAAAGTCCCCACGGAACAGGCGCCTTTGAAGGCCATCGGCCTGATCCTCCTGGCATGTCTGTGTTTCTCCGGGCTGGACGCCACGGCGAAGTATCTCAGTCAGACATTGCCTCCGCTTCAGATCGTTTGGGTTCGCTTCGTGACCCATGTCATCCTTGCGCTGGTTTTGTTCAAAGTCTGGAAGAACCCGGGATTGTTCAAGACGGGACGGCCGGTGTTCCAGGTCGTCCGCGCACTCGCATTGCTTGGCACGACGATCGGCAATTTTCTCGCCGTACAGCATCTACAGCTGGCCGAAACCATGTCGATCCTCTTTGCGGCGCCCTTCGTGGTAACGGCGCTTGCGGGACCGATTCTCGGAGAATGGGTCGGATGGCGGCGCTGGGCCGCGATTATCGTCGGCTTCTGCGGGGTGCTTGTGGTGACCCAACCGGGAACCGGGCAGATCCACTGGGCGGCTATCTATTCCGTGATGGCGATGCTGCTCTATGCGGTCTATGCCTTGATGACCCGCGTTCTTGCTGCCACGGATTCCTCCGCCAGCATGCTCCTGATCTCGGCGGTCGTTGCCTCGCTTGCCATGGCACCGGCCGGTTTGACCGTCTGGGTAGCGCCCGGAGATCTTTTTGAATGGGGCCTGCTCTTGTCGACCGGCGTCTATGGTTGCATCGGGCACTGGATCTTCATCCAGGCCCATCGGTTGGCCCCTGCTCCGGTTCTGGCGCCTTTCATCTATGTTCAGATCGTCTGGATGGTAAGCTTGGGATATCTCGTGTTCAACGATGTCCCGACTGCGACGACCATCCTGGGAGCGTCCATCGTCGTTGCTTCAGGTCTCTACATTCTGTATCGCGAGCAGCTACGCAAGGATAAGACGTAGGCTGCTGGTTGCGGCCACGCGGTTGACGTTAGGGCGGAAATGCAGGCTTAATAGCTTCGGCATCCAATTCATGGATTTCCGGGTGCCAGTATTTCGGGAGGTGCGCAATGTCTTTGTCGAGACGCGAGGTTCTCCTTGGTGGCGGAACTATAGCCGCCTCCGTCATGATGGGAACACCGGCATTTTCCAATGCCGCGGCCAACGCCTATTTCACAGGATACCGTGAGGACAATGGCTTCCGGTATCGGGTCACCAATTTCGACAAGATCGACCCCGTCTGGCGCAAGCAGATGGTCAAGTATTTCAGTCCGGAGCCGCCGGGCACCGTGGTCGTCGATACGCGGAACCATTTTCTTTACGTGGTCTGGGAGAACAACACGGCACTTCGCTACGGCGTAGGCGTGGGACGGGAAGGCTTCCAGTGGTTCGGTCGTGCGCGCATCGATCGCAAGGCGCTCTGGCCCCGCTGGGTGCCGCCGCCGGAAATGCTTCAGCGCCAGCCCGATCTTCCGCGACTGGTCGAAGGTGGATCGGCGGACAACCCGCTCGGACCGAGGGCACTCTACCTCTATCGTGACGGGGCCGATCTCGGTTACCGGTTGCACGGGACGCTTGAGCCTTGGAGTATTGGCCGGGACGTTTCCAGCGGGTGCATCCGCATGTTCCCTGAGGATGTCATCGACCTCTATCAACGATGCCCAAAGGGAACCAAGGTCTTGGTGCTCGAGCATCTGGGGGCAAACGCCGGGTAGCGGCGCGGCAGTGAAAATGATGGAGGCGGCCAAGAGGCCGTTTCCTTCTCAGGGGGCAATCTTGACAATCTCGAACGTTTTGAGCCGTTTCCTAACGGTACTGGCCTTGCTCGCTGGCGCGCAACTTGCCGCCTGCACTGGCATTGATAACCTGACAACTCCGGATGTGACCAACGCCACCGCAGCAGGTTTCGTCGACATGAAACCCGGTTCCGAGGAAGAGTTCATGCTGAACGTTGGTCGGCGTATTTTCTTCGAGGAAGGATCAGCTGCGATCACCGACGAAGCGCAGATGACCATCGTTCGTCAGGCTGAGTGGCTCAGAAAAAACCGAAGCTGGTTGGTCAAGATCCAGGGCCATGCTGATGATCCGGGCACTGAGGCGGAAAATAAACAGCTTTCGACCCGGCGCGGCGACGCGGTGATGTCAGCGCTTGTGGCACAGGGGATTGAGCGAAAGCGCATGTGGGTAAAGGGATACGGTATCGAACGGCCGGTGACCGATTGCGACGATATTACGTGCAAGTCGCAAAATCGACGTGTTGTCGTTAACCTGCGAGAGGAATTCGACGAATCGGCCGCGCGGCGTTAAGAGGACACGAATGCGGAACGTGGTATACACTTCCGCATCTTCAATTGCGCCCGCCGCACGCTTGAGACACCTATATGACCGACGACAAAGGTTCTGACAAAAAGGCATCCGGCGACCCGGGGCCGGGAGGTCAGAATGATGCGCTCTCCGGCGCTGCCGGTTCCAGCCCGTTCCCGACTGGCAAAAGGCTGACGCTCGGTCATATCGCAGAGAAGCTTGGCATCTCCACGGCGACCGTGTCACTTGCCCTGCGCGATAGCCCGCTCGTGGCCGAAGATACGCGCGAGAAGGTGAAGAAGACCGCTGAAGAGATCGGGTATATCTACAACAGGTCGGCGGCTTCGCTGCGTACCGCAAAGAGCCAGATTGTCGGCGTCGCCGTTCACGACATCCTCAATCCCTACTTCGCAGAGGTGTTTTCGTCGCTCGAGGATGTTCTTGAAGAGAACGGGCAGATGATTTTCATCTGCAATCATCGTGACGACGTGAAGCGTCAACGTGCGTTCATCAATACGCTTCTGCAGCACAGGGCCGACGGCTTGATTCTATGTCCCTCGGTTGGCACGACCGCGGAAGAGATCAACCGCCTCGTCGATCAGGGAATCCCGGTCACTCTCATGTGTCGTGAGTTGAAGGGGGTTTGGGCTCCTTGCGTGCGCGGCGATGATCTCGCCGGCAGTTACGCCGTTACCAAGCACCTCATCGAGCAGGGACACAAGAAGATTGCGATGGTCGGTGGACGGAGGGGGAGTTCCGCCGGACGCGATCGCCATGCAGGCTGGAGCAGGGCTCTGGAAGAAGCGGGGATCTCACCGTCCAGCCAACTCGACATCCCGGAATTGATGACGCAGTCGGATGGGAAGAAGGCCGTTCCGCAGATCGTCAACGCTGAAGACCGGCCCACGGCACTGATGTGCTTCAATGACCTTGTCGCACTGGGAATGATGCCCGCATTGCGGCGCATGCAGATCGAGCCAGGGCCGGATATGGCGATTACCGGATACGATGACATCGACGGGGCTGCCAGCCGCACGCCGGCGCTTACGACCGTAAACAATCATGCCGACAAGATCGGCCGGCTGGCTGCACTTACGCTTTTGCGTCAGGTGGCCGGCGAACGAGTTCCGAACAGACCGATCCTGATTGAACCCGAATTGCGCGTGCGCGAGAGTTCGCCCCCGCAAGGAGTTCGTCTGGGCCCCCGGTTGGTCGAATAGCCTCCGCCCCGTTGCCAGGGGATGACCGCTCAGGTTCGGTCAACCTACGGCCCGTGCCAATTCGGGCTTGAAAAGACAGCACTGGTTTCGACCGTTTGCCTTGGCCTGGTAGAGAGCGATGTCTGCCCTCTGCATGATACCCGAGAATTCCAGGTCGTCGGGCATGACCGTTGAGAGCCCCATGCTGCAAGTCACCTTGTTTTGCATTTGCGGCAGCTTGCAGTTTTCCTCGATCTTCACTCGAAGCCGTTCGCACACGAGCATGGCGTCGTCGGGCACCGTGCTGTCTAGGATGATGCAGAACTCTTCACCGCCGATGCGGCCGAATACATCCACTGCGCGCAGCGCTCCGCCAATTATGTCGGAGAAACGCATAAGAACTTCGTCGCCGACACCATGGCCATAGGTGTCGTTGATAGACTTGAAGTGGTCGATGTCCAGCAAGGCGACGGTGAACGTCGACTTGGTGCGACGAAAACGCGCCACTTCGGTGTTGGCCCTTTCCATGAATGCACGGCGATTGAGAATTCCGGTCAGGTCATCGACGCTGGCGATCCTTTCAAGCCGAACCTTTGCATCCATCAAGGCCTTGTGGTCCTGTTCACGAGCAATCTCGTTACCGACCCAGTCGGCAAACTGACGGATGATCTCCATGTCGGTTTTTGTAAAGGCGCGCTTACGGGGCTCGGTACCAGTGAAATTGATTGTGCCGTAGATTTCTCCGTCCACCAGCAATGGCGCACCCACATATGTTTCCAATGCGAATGTCTTGTAGCAGGGATGGAGTGCGAGTTCTGACTCTGCCGTGTGAGCTATTGCAACCGGCTGATTTACCTTAAGCGTGTTGCTGCAATAGGTATCGGCAAGCGGAAAGCTGGCACCGCGGTCGAGTTCGCCGTTCGGGCACTCTACCCATTTGATAGTGAAATTCTGGCCGACGATGCGACTGATGATGCCGAACGGGAGATCGAAGTGCTCGCAGCCAATCCTGAGGATCTGCTGGATCTTCTGCGCACTACTGAGTTCCCGCGTTGACGTGACCGAATAGAGTTCAGCGAGTGTGCGCTCGACCTTTTTGCGCTCGGTAATGTCGTTTGCAAAGATGATCAGGCCACTGACGTCGCCAATTTCATTGAACTTCGGAATGTACTCCAGATGTACGTCCCTGCGAATGCCGTCAGGGAAAACGCCCATGGTTTCGCAACCTGCCCGCTGGCCTTTCAGCGCTTCCTTGTAGACCTCAGCTGTGACCGAAAGCATCTTGGCTGGCAGCCGATCAGCGAGGGTTGTCCCGACCAGTTGCTCCGAACCGCAGGCGAACCACCTCGAGCCATACTCATTGATGAAAATGCATGTGCCGTTCAGATCGACCTCAATGATTGCGGACGAAAGACTGTCTGTAAGGATGGCGAGGTTGGAATAAGCCTCGCGCGCTTCATGTTGGGCGTTCTTGAGTTCGGTTATGTCGGCGCGAATTCCGGCGATACCGTTGGAGCGGGTGCGGCGTTCCGAGATCCTGAGCCAGCGGCCATCCGCCAGGCGCTGTTCTATCGGCTCTCCATCGGCCACCTGATGGCGTTCGATACGTAGGTTCAGCCATTGCTCGTTGCTCAGGAAGCCGGTTTCGTACTGATTGTTTTCGAGTCCGAACCTCAGAATGTCGCGGAACGAACTGCCGGGGATCATCGCCGACGCCGACTCGTGATAGATCTTTTTGTAGTTCTCGTTGCAGATCACGAGATTGTCGTCGCTATCGTACAGAGCGAAACCTTCAGAAACGGCTTCAATGGCATCTTCGAGTGTCTGCGATGCCTCATCTGCCATGGCCTCAAGGGCCAGGCGATCCGTGATGTCCCGGCCAATGAACAGAAAGCCAACATGCTCGGATCTTGCGTCGAACAGCGGCGTGCTGACGACTTCGCAGGTAAATATCGCCCCGTTTTTCCGTCGAAAATCGACGGCATAGCGCCGGCTATCGCCGCGACGCGCCGATGCAGCGTGCCGTTCTCCCGCTGCCTTGTAATCATCCTCGTTGACATAGATGTGTTCAGCAGTTTGCCCGATGAGCTCCTGCTTTGTGTAGCCATACATCAATTCGGCGGCGCTGTTTACAAACAGAATGCGGCGGTCAGGACGCGCGATCACAACGCATTCTGCCATCGCGCCGAATGTTTTTTCCAAATCCAATTGGATGCCGGAAATGAGGCTAGGTACACTCATCTACGATATTCCTCTACGTAGTTCTCCTACATTTGAGGCGGAAACAATAAACAAATTGATACTTGCAAATTTCAATCCGCAAATTCCCATTTTATTTCAATGCGCATTTGAAAATCTACGTATTTTCTATTGTTATATTTGTCAGTATCTCCGGGACGTGGAATAGCGCTCGGAAGCGGCATAGTAGGTTTCGAAGCCGATCTTTTCCCGCAGTTCGCCAAAATTGGAGAGAAGATGTGTCCGCGGCTCGTCATCCTTTAATGCAGCCAGCGCGTCGCACATCGCCTTCATCGCTGCGGCCAATAGCGTAAGTGGGTAGGCGGCGATCGCATACCCGATGTTGTGGAGTTCCTGATGGCTGAGCTCGGGGGTCTCCCCTCCTTCGACGATATTCGCCATCTTCGGGCCCGGCAACTCACGGCAAATCTGGATCATCTCTTCCCTGGTCTTGGGAGCCTCGACGAACAAGATGTCGGCGCCGAGTTCCTTGAACCGGGCCGCCCTCTCGATCGCTTCGCCCAATCCATGATCATGCCGTGCATCCGTCCTTGCCATGATCAGGATATCGGCGCCCTCCTCACGGGCATCGACCGCTGCACGGATTCGATCGAAAGCCTCATCGCGTGAAACGACGGCCTTGCCCGGCGTATGGCCGCAGCGTTTGGGCGCGAGTTGGTCTTCGATCATGACACAGGCCGCTCCGGCTTTTGCGAAACCAGCCACGGTGCGTTTGACATTCATAGCGTTGCCGTAGCCGGTGTCTCCGTCGGCAATCAGGGGAATGGAAGTTCCTTCCACGATGTTGCGTGCCTGGTCCAGAACCTCACCATAGGACATGAGCCCGAGGTCGGGAGCGCCGATGCGGGACGCGGATGTGGCGAAACCCGACATGAAAGTCAGGTCGAAACCAGCCTGTTCGATTAACTTGGCGGACAGTGCGTCGAAGCAGCAGGGCATGACATGCAATTTGTCCTGCGCGAGCAGCTGACGCAATTTATCGGCTTGAGACATCATTTATCCTAGAGTTTGAAGGGCACGTAGAGTGCAATGTCGGGCCATGCGTAAAGCATGATGACGCTCGCCAGCATGATGACCAGGAAGGGTAAGACACCCTTCGAAACAACGGCCAGGTTCGTTCGAGCGACCGACTGGATTACGTAGAGATTCAGCCCGACCGGTGGGGTGATCAGGGCGCATTCCACCAGAATGACCATGTAGACACCGAACCAAACAGGATCGAAGCCCATGGCGGTGGCCGCCGGCAGCAGGACGGGTGTCATGATGAGCACCATGGACAGGGCCTCGAAGACAAGTCCCATCAACAGCAGTACGAGCGAGACGACGATGATGAACGAGAACGGGCTATCGATTGTCTGACCGATGAAGACCGAAATATCCTGCGGAATTCGGTATAGCGTAATTGCCTTGCCGAAGACCTTCGCCCCAGCGATGATCAGGAGGATGGCGATGGTGGTGACCATCGTCTCAAATGCGGCGTCGAGAAACCCTTTCCATGTCAGGCTTCTGAGGATGCCGGCGGTGATGATGAGCGCTGCAGCAAAGCCGATCGCGGCCGCTTCTGTCGGAGTTGCAGCGCCGGTGTAAATTGATCCGATCACAATGAGGGCCAGCAGAATGCTCGGTGTTGCACGCAGGGTTGCCTCCTTGCGTTCGGCCCATGTCGATGGGGCTTCCGGCGTGTAGCCTCCAAACCATCGCGCGTAGATCATGGCAAACGCAATGAAGAGCACCACGAGCAGAATCCCGGGACCGATACCTGCCAGGAACAGGGCGATCACTGATTGTTCGGTGACGAAGCCGTAGACGATCATCGGGATCGATGGGGGAATGAGAATGCCAAGTGTACCCCCGGCGGCGAGCAGGCCGTAGACGAATTTCCTCTCATAGCCACGCTTGATCATTTCCGGAATGGCGACGGTGCCGATCGTTGCAGCTGTGGCAACGGACGAACCGGAAATCGCTGCGAAAATGGCGCATGAAAGGATCGTTGCGACCGCGAGGCCACCCGGCCAATGACCAACCCATGCATGCACGGCGGCGAACAGGTCCTTTCCGACACCCCCCTTGAGCAGGACATTCGACATCAGCAGGAACAGGGGGACGGCAAGCAGGATGAAGCCGTCAAGGGTCGACAGAATCGCCTGGGGCGCCATGAGCGGCGAAAACCCACCCGCAACCAGCAGCGTGAGGCCAAGACCGCCGAGGGCGAAAGCAACTGGAACGCGCAGGAGCAGCAGTGCGAACAGCGCAACCAGGATCAGTAGTGTGCTCATTCGTGGGCTCCGTGCGACGGACCTTGGATTTGGCGTCCGGATATGGCGTTGAAGGCTTCAATCACGGCCTGGACGAACAGCACGGCGAAGCCGAACGGCACAGCCAGCTCCGCGACCCAGGTCGGCAGGTCGAGCATCGACCCGGTGGTGCGACCACGCTCGAATGACTCGTAGAAGATCTCCCAGCCTTTCCACGTCACCGCTGCAGAAAATGCGCCCACCACCAGCATGGAAATTGTTTCGGTGACGCGTTTCTGTCGTGCGGAGAGAAGCTCAACCAGTGCATCGACGGCAATATGCCGGCGGGTTCTGAGCAGCCAGGCCATCCCGAGCAACGATCCCCAGATGAGGGTAAGCTGCGATAGCTCCGCAGCCCAAATCGTTGGGGCGACGAAGAAATGCCGTGCAACCACCTCGTAGGTGAGCATGACGCCCGACGCCACAAAAAGCGCCGCGGACACCCAAGCCATCGCTTGGACGAGAGTATGGAAAGGTTTCATCGCGGTTCGCTTCACGGATTTTCGTATCCCAGGCAAAGAGCGGTGAGGACAAAGACAACCAGCCTGCCGAACGCAGTCAGCTGACGCACTGTGTAAGCACAGTGCCAGTGGCTTTGTGATCGATACCGAATTTGCTTTGGGTACCTGTGGAGGCTTCAACCTGTCACGCCCAGCCTCGAAAGGCCGGGCGTGACGTTGCATGACGTCAGGAAAGCCTGATCAAAGGCCCTGCGCTGCCTTGAGCACCTGAGCGCCCAGCTCGCCGGATTTTTCGATGTACGCATCATAGACCGGCTGCGCACCAGCTTTCCAGGCGGTGATTTCTTCGGCGGTCGGATTGTAGATCGTCATGCCGTTTTCCTCGGCGGCCGCGTAAGCGGCGGCTTCGATTTGTGACATGCGATCACGAACATCGGCCTCTGCCTTTGCCGCCGCAGCCTCGATCAGCTGCTTGTGTGCGTCCGGCAGTCCTTCCCAGAACTTGGTGTTGACCACGACAATGAATTCGATGTCTGCGTGGTTTGTCACGGTGATGGTATCCATGACTTCCCAAAGTTTGCGTGACTTGACGCCGGAAACGCCTGTCATGCCGACGTCGACCGTTCCGCGCTGATAAGCGAGATACTGTTCTGAGCCGGAGATTAGTGTCGGAGCGCCGCCCGATGCCTGAACGAAGTCGCCAAGCGTCTTGCCGAACACGCGTACTTTTTTGCCGGCCATGTCGGCAGGGGTCTTCAACGGACCACCCTTGGACAGCATGATGGCGCCACCATATGCCTGCCACCAGAGAACGGTCGCGCCTGTGTCCTTGATAGCCTCATCCAACGGTCCTCGAACCGGGGAATCCTTGGCAACCGCTGCACGAACCTTGTCTTCTGAATCGAACAGGAACGGCTGGTAGAAAATGTCGACTGCCGGTATGTCGCCGACATACCGGGTGAGCGATGCAACGCCCATCTCGATGGCGCCTGAGCCGACAGCCGCCGGAACTTCCTTGTCCTTATAGAGCTGGGCGCTGTCGTAAATCTCGACGGCGATATCGCCGTTCGAGGTTTTTTCCACTTCCTCCTTGAACAACGAGAGATTCTGGCCGAGATGGCTCGTGAGTGGTAGCTGCAGCGAAATGCGCAAGGTGGTTTCGGCGGCGGCAACCGGACCGCAGAGCGAGGTAGCCCCCAGACCAACAGCTAGCGCCGCGGATGCGGCCCATTGAAACAACTTCATGATTTCCTCCCAAAAATCCAATGCCGTCACATTGGAGGAAGGCTGACCCTTGGTCAATATTGGTTGCGATGGTAACAAGATTCTCAGGAGGAAAATTCAGACCGCGATAGCCAATGCCTTGCAAATACGCGGAAATTCCGATCTGATCGGTGGGATTGAATCCTGGATTTTCGTTCACCGAGGCGAGTTATGAGCAAGCCGGATATTATCGTCCCGCGGGTCATGCGCGATGTGGTCATGCGTGGGCTCGCAGAGCATTTCAATGTTCACAAACCTTACGAAGCAGCCGATCCGTTCGCAGTCATGGCCGAGTTGTCGCAGACCATTCGAGGTGCGGCCGTTCTAGGCCAGAAGGTCGATGCGGCCTTTCTCGATCAATTTCCGAATCTCGAGATCGTCGCAAATTTCGGCGTTGGCTACGACAACATCGATGCGCATGATTGCAGCGCGCGCGGCATCATGGTGACGAATACGCCGGATGTTCTGACCGACGAAGTCGCCGACACGGCCATCGGCTTGTTGATCATGACGGTGCGCGAACTCTCAGCGGCAGAACGGTGGGTGCGGGACGGATCTTGGAAGGCCAAGGGCGCATTTCCGTTGTCCAAGGCGACGCTCAGTGGTCGCAAACTCGGTGTTCTGGGCCTGGGCAGGATCGGGAAGGCCATCGCGAAACGCGCAGAAGCCTTCGGGCTTGAGATCCACTATCACGGGCGCAGCAAGCAGAAGGGTATCGCGTTTCCCTATCATGCCACTTTGCTGGACCTTGCGACTGCCTGTGACACCTTGATGATCGTCGCGCCTGGTGGAGAGGACACGCATCATATCGTCAATGCGGAGGTGTTGAAGGCTCTGGGGCCGAGCGGCATTGTCATCAACATCGGTCGAGGTACCGTCGTGGACGAAGCTGCACTCGCAGAGGCGCTTGCGGACGGAACCATTCATGCAGCCGGCCTCGATGTCTTCGAACATGAGCCGAACGTGCCGCAAGCCCTGCTCGATCTCGAAAACGTCGTGGTGTTGCCGCATGTCGGTTCGGCATCGGTGCATACTCGCGATGCCATGGGGCAGCTGGTCGTGGACAACCTTGTCAGCTGGTTCAGGAGCGGGCGCGCGGTCACTTCGGTTCCCGAAACGCCGCAGAAATCCTGATTTCTGACAGCCATATCGCGAGGACTGCCCGCCGCCTGTAAGGTGACGGGCGACAAACCTATTTCGCGTTCTTTTCCAGGAAGTCTTTCATGCGGCCGAGGGCTCGCTGGATGTTTTCGGTGGAGTTCGCGTAGCTGAGGCGAATGTAGCCTTCGCCAAGGATACCGAAATCCGGTCCACCGATGACGGCAATGCCAGCATCTTCAAGCAGAGCGGAGGCAAGGGGTTTTGCCTTCCAACCGGTCGCCTTGATATTCGGGAAGGCATAGAAGGCCCCCAACGGCGTGCGGCAAGTCACATTCGGAAGCGCGTTCAGGCCATCTACGACGACCTTGCGGCGTCTATCGAATTCGCGGACCATGTCGTGCACAGCGTCCTGCGGTCCGGTCAGGGCGGCGAGGCCTGCGAACTGAGAAGGTGCGTTGACGCAGGACCATGCGTTGACCGCGAGCTTACGGGCCTTGTCCATCAGGGCGTCCGGCCAGATGGAATAGCCCATGCGCCAGCCCGTCATGGCGTAGGTCTTCGACCAGCCGTCAAGCAGAATAAGACGATCGCGAATGCTCTCGAAGCCGAGCAGGGAGACGTGCTCCATGCCGTCATAGGTCATTTGGCCGTAAATCTCGTCAGACATGATCGCGACGTTCGGGTGCTTTTCGAGGCCGGCAACCAGCTTCTCGACTTCCTCCCGCGGGGTCACGCCGCCACAGGGGTTTGCAGGCGAATTGACGATGATGAGGCGGGTCTTGTCGGTAATCAGCGACAGGGTCTCCTCCGCGGAGAAGGCAAACTCGTTTTCCTCGCGGATCGGAATCGGGACCGGGCTCGCTCCGGTGAACTCGATCATCGACCGGTAGATCGGGAACCCGGGATCCGGATAGAGAATTTCTGCACCTGGCTCACCGAACATCAGGATCGCCATGAACATGGTGACCTTGCCACCCGGGACGATCATGACGTTGTCCGGGTTCGGAGCGTATCCGGTCCGCTTCTCGACATCTGCGCTGACGGCCTCGCGCAGCGGCAGAATGCCTGTGGCCGGGGTGTAGCCGTGGTGGCCATCGCGAAGCGCCTTGATCGCCGCTTCGACGATATGCTCGGGGGTGCGGAAGTCGGGCTGACCGATGCCAAGATTGATTATGTCGCGGCCTTCGGATGCCAATTTCGTCGCGCGTGCGAGCACCGCGAAAGCGTTTTCTTCGCCAATACGGTCAAATCCGGCAATGGTCTTCAGCATTCTAGTGGCTCCTCCCGACGAACCATTTTTCTCTGTCGTCCGGACAGCTTTAGCTGAAATCCTCAACACGTGAAAAGACGGTCAGGCGAAACTGTTTTTCCGAAGAGGTGAATGCGATGGCTGCCACGGGGTTTGTCTAAATGCGCCCGACGTAGATTGTATTGGTTTCCTCCACGTCGTTCAGCGGGCTCTTGAAGGGAATGACGTGGCTGTCCGTTGCCGCAAAGACCCTCGTCAACGCGTCTTCGAAGTCTGTTGCCGGCGGGTCGTTCGACCACAGTGCGAACACGCCTCCCGGTTTCAGGTGCCTCGCCATTCTTTCCAGGCCCGAAGGCGCATAGAAAGCCAGGTTTTGCGGATCCAGTACATTGTCTGGAGAATGGTCGATGTCGACGAGAATGGCGTCGAATTTGCGCCCCGGTTGCTCGAGGTCCAAGCCGTCATCAGATGCGACCAGCGCAAAAAAGTCGCCAAGCTGGAACCTGCAACGTGCGTCGGAGGTGAGTTGTCGGCCAACGGGCAAAAGGCCGTCCCTGTGCCAGTCGATGACGGGCTCGAGAGCGTCCACAACGAGAAGAGAGGACACGCGAGTGTCTTTCAACGCCGCGCGTGCAGTGTATCCAAGCCCCAGGCCTCCGACAGCAATGTCGAGGTTTTCGCCTGTGACGGCGGCCAAGCCTAGGGTCGACAATTCCTCTTCCGCGACAGTGAACCGGCTGGACATGAGAAAGGCGTCACCCAGGATGATCTCATGGTATTCTTGGTGGGAGATCGGGTCCTTCCTGCGTCTGAGCGAAAGGGCGCCAATCGGTGTCGGGCGATAGTCGAGTTCTTCAAACAGCAAGCTCAAGAGTGATACATCCTACGCTGGATTGTCCGTTTTCCATGGATTGACCATAGAGGACGCTCCCCGGAGTATCAGCACAGTTGTGGTCCCATGACGGAAAAACCACTTCATTGTTATTTCAACATGCGACAGAAGATACGTTGACCTAGCGGCGCTGCTCTGTCACCAGATGTTGGAAATGGGCTTGTCCCGCAAAAAATCGACAATCAAAAAGCGGGACTGATCTTGCTGAACGAACAAATCCGGGAGCTTGCGGCGCACTGCGAGCGGTTCAAGACGCCTGTCGCATGGCGTGCCACCAGCCAGATCATCACGACGGTGGTGCCATTCCTGGCTTTATTGACGGCGATGTATTTCAGCCTGGACGTGAGCTATTGGCTCACGCTCGTTCTGGCGGTCCCAGCGGGCGGGTTGCTGGTCAGGTTCTTCATCATCCAGCACGATTGCGGCCACGGATCGTTTTTTGCCTCCAAGAAGGTGAACGACATTACTGGCCGACTGGTCAGTATTCTGACACTGACCCCCTATGCCTACTGGCGTCGGTCTCATGCCCTGCACCATGCGTCGTCTGCCAATCTCGATAGGCGCGGCATCGGAGACATCACGACGCTCACCGTTGAAGAGTACAAGGCTCTGCCGCTGATCCAGCGCATCGGTTACCGCATCTATAGAAATCCGTTCTTTCTCACCACCGTCGGTGGGGTCCTGCATTTCCTCGTCATCCAGCGTCTTCCGCTCGTGGTGCAGCGGCCGTCTCGGGAGATGGCTCTGAGTGTTCTGCTTCTCGACGCGGCGATGCTGGTTGTCTACGGAACGCTGATCTACTTCCTGGGCTGGACCGACTTCCTGTTGCTCGCGGCGCCCATGGTGCTTGTTGCGTCCGCAGCCGGTGTTTGGCTGTTCTACATCCAGCATCAGTTCGAGGAAACGCACTGGTCCAGTGAGCCGGAGTGGGACCGCAAGACGGCTGCCGTGCTTGGGTCGTCCTATTATGATTTGCCGAAGGTTCTGGACTGGTTCACGGGCAACATCGGGCTCCATCACATTCATCATCTCTGCAGCCAGATCCCGAATTACCGTCTGCAGGAATGCATGGCAGCAAGGCCGGAACTTGCCACCATCAATCGTATGACAATCTGGGAAAGCCTGAAGTGCGCGAACCTTGCGCTGTGGGATGAGCGCTCGAAGCGACTTGTTCCTTTTGGAGCGGTCTGACCCAGCCTCCAGAGGGCCCCCTTGAACCGGACGTTTGGGAGGATCTCTCCCGCTCGTCGTTTCTGCCCTCTCCCGTTTCTTAAAAAGACTGCTTATATTCGCCGGGACTCAGTCCGGCGAACGCGCCGGATTTAATTTCATTCCGCGCTGGAGAATTCCATGTCTGCGTCCCAAGACACCGCTACCAACCAGATTCCGGTCACTGTTCTGACCGGCTATTTGGGCTCCGGGAAAACCACCCTGCTGAACCGCATCCTGACCGAGAACCACGGCCAGAAGTATGCCGTTATCGTCAATGAGTTCGGCGAAGTCGGGATCGACAACGATCTTCTCGTGGAATCCGACGAAGAAATATTCGAGATGAACAACGGTTGCATTTGTTGCACTGTTCGCGGCGACCTCATCCGTACGGTCCAGAACCTGATGAAGCGCAAGGGGGCCTTCGACGCCATAATCGTGGAAACCACCGGAGTTGCAGACCCGGCGCCGGTCGCCCAGACCTTCTTCATGGACGATGATGTGCGCGCGGCCTCAAAACTCGATGCCGTTATTACGGTTGTCGATGCGCGCCACGTTCTCCAGCGCCTGGAGGACACCGAAGAGGCGGAGGACCAGATCGCCTTCGCAGACGTCGTTCTGATCAACAAGACCGATCTTGTTTCAAAAGAAGAGCTTGAAGTCGTCGAAGCACGCATTCGCTCGATCAACCCCTATGCAGTGCGTCATCACACGGAGCGTTGTGCAATCGACCTGAAGTCGGTGCTTGATCGCGGGGCGTTCGATCTTGACCGCATTCTGTCACTGGACCCCCATTTTCTCGCGCATGGTCACCACGCACATGAGTGCGGACCTGATTGCGATCATGACCACGATCACCATCACGGTCATCACCATGGCCACGATCATCATGATCACGATCACGCTTGTGGCCCGGATTGTGACCACGATCACGACCACCATCATCACGACAACCCACACTCTGTTAAGAGCATCTCGCTGAAGGCGGGCGATCTCGACCCGGAAATGTTCTTCCCCTGGATCAATCAGGTGACCCAGGTACAGGGCCCGAACATCCTGCGCCTCAAGGGTATCATTGCCTTCAAGGGCGATCCGCAACGCTATGTCATTCAGGGAGTGCACATGATTGTGGAGGGCGATCACCAGCGTGACTGGAAGGATGACGAGCCTCGTGAGAGCCGACTCGTCTTCATCGGCCGCGATCTGAACTGGGATGTCCTGAAGCAGAGCTTCCAGGCCTGCGCCGCAAACTAAGGGGGCGCTGCGTGCCGACACTTGCTCCAGTCGATGCGGATGCCTTTGTCATCCGTGCCGGCTTTCTGAAAGATATTCCCTTCTTCGCGCTGGGCGACGGTTCTGTGCTGTTCACCGAGGGAAGTGAACGCCGGGTTCAGGTGCACAAGAGTGGTCTCCTGGCTGCTGAGCTGACACAGGACGGGAAGGGTCTGGTCACATCAGGCGATGATGGCCTCATTCGACGGACCAATGCCGATGGCGAGGCGGAGACCCTTGCAGAACGCCCGCGCAAGTGGATCGACCTGATCGCTTGCGGGCCGAGCGATGCGGTGGCCTTTGCTTCGGGACGTACTGCCTGGGTGCGGTTGAAAGACGGTACCGAGAAGGAGTTCGCCCATGAACGTGCGGTCGGTGGTCTCGCTTTTGCCCCCAAGGGAATGAAGCTCGCTGTCGGAAGATACGATGGCGCGACCATCTGGTGGGTGACGGCACAGGGCAAGCCTCAGGAACTCTCCTGGAAGGGCGCGCATCTGGCGACCTGCTATTCGCCCGATGGGAAATATCTCGTCACATCGATGCAGGAAAATGCGCTGCATGGCTGGCGTCTGTCGGACATGCAGGACATGCGCATGACGGGATATCCGTCAAAGGTGAAGTCGTGGAGCTGGTCGGTCAAGGGGCGCTACCTTGCCACTTCGGGGGCCAATGCCGCGATCGTCTGGCCGTTCTTCGGCAAGACCGGGCCAATGGGGCAGAACCCGCTTCAACTTGGAGCACGGGGCGACAGCCTTGTCACGTATGTAGCCTGCCATCCCAAGGAAGAGGTCGCAGCGATCGGGTATCAGGACGGCATGATCCTGATGTGCCGCTTCGAAGACAATGCCGAGGTTCTCCTTCGCCGTTCCGGCAAAGGTCCTGTTTCCTCCATGGCATGGGACGACCAAGGCGTGCGTCTGGTATTCGGGACAGAGGAAGGTGAGGCAGGCATCGTCTCGCTGCAGTAACGTTCGGACGCGTGGACAAATGGATACCATCACTTCTTCGGGCGGAATGGTTGTCGCCCCTCATACGGCAGCAGCGCAGGCCGGTGCAGACATCCTTGCAGAAGGCGGTTCGGCCATCGAGGCGATGATTGCCGCCGCTGCAACGATAGCGGTGGTGTATCCGCACATGAACAGCATCGGCGGTGATGGCTTCTGGCTCATCGCCGAACCCGGCAAGGATCCGAAAGCGCTCATGGCTTGTGGTTCGGCAGGGGCGAACGCAACCATCGAGGCCTATAACAATGCCGGATACGGCGCCATCCCGACGCGCGGCCCGATGGCTGCCGTCACTGTTGCCGGGACGATCGGCGGTTGGGCAAAAGCGAAGGAGGCTGCCGTTGCGATCGGTGCCGGCCGAATTCCAAATTCCGAGTTGTTGTCCACTGCCGTCCGCTACGCCAAGGACGGTATCACCGTCACCCGGTCACAGGCAGCGTTGACAGAGGAAAAGTTTGCAGAACTCGAAAAGCAGCCCGGATTTGCAGACGTTTATCTTGTCGATGGAAAGGCACCCGAGGTCGGCGCGACGCTCAGGCAGGAGCGCCTTGCCGACACGTTGAGCCATCTCGCACACGAAGGCTTCGAGGAATTCTATCGCGGTGATGTGGCCGCAGCCATCGCTGATGATCTGGAGCGTATCGGATCTCCGGTCACCCGGGCCGATCTGGAGAAATTCGAGGCCCGTTTCAAGGACGCCCTCAAGGTAGAGCTGAAGTGCGGGGCCGTCTTCAATGCGCCGCCTCCGACGCAGGGCCTTGCCTCTCTGATCATTCTCGGGCTTTACGATCGCCTGAAGACCAACGGACGCGAGGGCTTCGACCTGGTTCATGGCCTCGTGGAATCCACAAAGCGAGCGTTCCTCGTCCGGGACCGGATCGTGACTGACCCGATGAGGTTGCCGGAGCCACCACGCAATTTCCTGACGCCGGAATGGCTGGACGAGCAGGCCGCCATGGTCGACATGCGCCGCGCTCTGGAATGGCCCCATGTGGCTAAACCGGGAGACACCATCTGGATGGGAGCGGTCGACGCCAAAGGTGTTTCGGTTTCCTTCATTCAGTCGATCTATTGGGAATTTGGCTCCGGGTGCGTCCTTCCGAAGACCGGGATCACCTGGCAGAACCGTGGGGCGAGCTTTTCGCTGCATCCGGAGGCTCTGAATGCGCTCGAGCCGGGCCGCCAGCCGTTCCATACCCTCAATCCGGCGATGGCTCGTTTGGGCGATGGCCGATCCGTGACCTACGGTACGATGGGAGGCGAGGGCCAGCCGCAAACCCAGGCTGCGATCTTCACGCGGCATGTACTGAACGGGATGCCAGTGGGTGAGGCGATCGATGCTCCGCGTTGGCTGCTCGGCCGGACCTGGGGCGACGATACGACGGCCCTGCGCCTGGAGAAGCGGTTCGATCCGGATCTTGTTCGCGATCTGGAACGTGCCGGCCACGAGGTGGTCCAGATCGATGAAGACTACTCGGATACCATGGGGCACGCCGGGATGATCGTCCGGAACGCTCGCGGTGGTCTTGAAGGCGCTCATGATCCGCGTGCTGATGGCGGTGCCGCCGTCGCCTAAGTGGCGGACTTGCAATTGGTGCGTGAATCTTCAACGTTCAGAGTTGAAAGTCTGCGGCAGCGTGGACGGACCAGGGAGGCAACATGGACGCCATAACCCGGATGAGATGCTTCATTCAGGTCGTCGACAGCAAGGGGTTTTCTGCTGCGGCCCGTGAAATGGGGCGTTCGAAGGCCCTGGTGTCGAAATACATCGGCGAGCTTGAAGACGAACTCGGGGCGCGCCTGTTGAACCGGACCACGCGGCAGGTATCACTGACGGAAGTCGGTGAAGCCTACTACAAGGAAGCCAATGAAATCCTGCAGCGTATCGAGGATCTGCAGGCCTCTGTTCAGTCGTCCCAGCAGGCCATCCGGGGGCGACTTCGGGTTTCAGCCCCGCGCTCCATGGGAGACGGTCTCATCAACCGCGCGATGATGGAATTCCTGGTCGAGCATCCGGATGTGGTTCTGGATCTGCGTCTGGAGGACCGTTTCGTTGACGTAGTGGATGAGGGTTTCGACGTTGCTATTCGTGTGACGGATATGGAGGATTCCAGCCTCATCGCCCGTAAGATCGCTCCCTTTCGGACGGTTGTGTGCGCAACGCCCGCAGTGATCGCCAAATACGGTGCGCCAAAGACGCCATCCGAGCTCGCGTCCCGGCCCTGCATCGTGGATACGAATTACCGGTTCAAGCAGAACTGGGGGTTCGTGGACAAGGACCAGCGTCTCTCGGTAACGGTCAAAGGGCCTGTCGAAGTCAACAGCGCTTCGGCGGGGCGTGACGCGGCCCTGTGCAATCTGGGCTTTCTTCGGACACCTCAAATCTTCGTTGCACAGGATATTCACAACGGTGGTCTTGTGACGGTGCTGGACGAGTTCGAGCCTGATAATCGCGGCATCTATGCCGTCTATCCGCATCGCCGGCATCTGACGGGTAAGGTCAGAGCCTTTGTAGACTTCCTGGTCGCCTGGTTTGCCGAGCGCAAAAAAGCCGGGGATGCTTGCCCCGGCTGATCTGCGTTGGCTTCCCTGCCTGTCAGCGGCCAAGTCTTTCTTCGGCCATTGTATCGGCGATCTGCTCCGGTGTTTTGCGTTCCCTATCGGCCCGCTCGAAGATACGCGACAGGGTTTCTCCGATCGCGACCGTCTTCTCGCGAACTCTATCGGCCTGACAGCCGGGAGTGGCAAGGGCGATCGAGATAACGCCGCCTGCATTGATGGCGTAGTCCGGGGCATAGAGTATGCTGCGGTCTTTCAAAGCAATACCGTCGTGGGCCGTGAGCAGCTGATTGTTTGCTGCTCCGGCCACAACGCGTGCAGAGATTTGCGGAACAGTTCGCTCATTCAGTATGCCGCCGAGGGCGCAGGGGGCAAAAATGTCTGCCGGAACCATGTGTGCTTCTGCCGGGTCAACCGCCGTCGCTCCGAATGCCTCCATTGCTTTCAGAACAGCAGGCACATGAATGTCTGAGACGAGAAGCTTTGCGCCAGCTGCATGAAGCAGCTCACACAGGCCGAAGCCGACATGTCCAAGACCCTGAACCGAAACCGTCCGGCCGGTCAGATCCGCGGTGCCGAAGACATGCCGGCTGGCGGCCTTGATGCCTTCGAACACCCCAAGGGAGGTATAGGGGGAGGGGTCACCCAAGCCGGTTGCCGTTGTTCCCCGGACATGTGCCGTCTTGCGCGCAACGGCCTCCATGTCTTCCGTCGACACTCCAACGTCTTCCGCGGTGATGTAGTTGCCCGACAGGCGTTCGACATGGGCGCCGAAGGCCTCCATCAGTTCGGGCGTCTTATCCTTGCGCGGGTCCGCAATGATGACGGCCTTTCCGCCGCCAAGATCAAGGCCTGCGAGCGCATTCTTGTAGGTCATCCCCCTGGACAGGCGGAGCGCATCCGTCAGCGCTTCCGCTGCATTGGCATAAGGCCATATCCGGCACCCTCCGAGTGAAGGTCCGAGTGTGGTATCGTGGATGGCGATGACAGCCTTCAGACCGGTCTTGCGGTCAGATACGAATACGACATTCTCATGATCGCTGAATTCGACATCGTCGAAGACGGCGGAACGGGAAATGGGAGTGGCAAAAGGGGCGTTCATAACCGTGTGCCTTGAGTGATTTTCTGCAAGAATAATTCTCCGGCATTTATCGGAAATGAGTTTCCTTTGTTTCGATCAATGCATGAAAGTCCGTCATAATTTTCGCAGAATTCGCCATTTGCTGATGAGAATTTTCCGAGTTTGTTTTGCGCTTGCGGGATGCGCATGTCTTGATCCTGCCGTCTTCGCAGGCCAAGGAAGAGGTCTGATCATCTCTGTCCCGCGGGAAGTCGACCCACATGCGCCGTATTGTGTCCCTGGTATGCCTAATCGTGGTCCTGGCAAGCGGGGCGATCACGCCAGTTTCGGGGCATCCACATGTCTTCGTGGAAGCTCGTACAACGCTCGTCTTTGGTGACGACGGGCTTGCCAAGTCGGTTCGGCATGTCTTCCGCTTCGATGATGCCTTCACTTCGTTCGCGATCCAGGGTTTTGACGTCAATGGTGATGGCGTCTACAGCCGTGATGAACTAGCGGAGCTTGCCAAGGTCAATATCGAGAGTATGGGTGAGTTCGGCTATTTCACCTTTGGCGACAACGGCCGTGTCGAGCTGGATTTCAACGTTCCGCCGGAAGGCTACTATCTTGAAGTCGTAGACGTTCCGATCAGCGAGTATTGGGCAATCAAGCCGGAAGACATCGAAGCCATGCAGGAAGACGTCCGCATGAATGGCGGATCGATGCCGGAATCTGTCACACTGCTCGAGCTGAATTTCGTCCTGCCGCTGAAAGATCCATCCGACGTCGCAAATGCCATCACGCTCGATGTCTATGACCCGACCTATTACGTCGACTTCCGGTTTGCCGCCTCATCGAATGCGACTGCCGTGGAAAATGGTCCGGGTGCCTGCAGGGTCGAGCGCCGCGAGCCGCCGAAGCTCGATGACGCGACAGCCTTTGCACTTGCGCAGATTGGGCCCGATCAGCGGGACCTTCCTCCGGAGTTGCAGTCCGCTGCAGCGTCGCAGATCAACCAGATGATTGTCACTTGCGAAGGTGGGGAAGCGGCGGTTACGACTGCGCAGACTGCCGACACAGAAGTTGCAGCAGCCGCGCCGGAAACCACAACGGTTCAAGAACCGGGTCGCGCGCCTGATGCCGGCGTCACCTCTTTGGCGGCAGAACCAGACCTGCTGGATCAATGGTTCGGAACAATTGCCCGGCTGCAGCAGGATTTCTATCAGCGGCTGATCTCTGCCATGCGCGCGTTCAAGGCCAACCCCAATGCAGGTTGGCTCCTCGTCGGCTTGTCCTTTGCCTATGGCATCTTTCACGCAGCGGGGCCGGGGCACGGCAAGGCGATCATTTCGTCATATGTTGTTGCCAACAATGAAACGCTGAAAAAGGGTATTTCCCTTTCGTTCCTTTCTGCGTTCGCGCAGGCGGTGACTGCGGTCCTGATCGTCGGGGTCGCCGCTATCGTTCTGAAGCTGACGTCCATCGCGATCCAGGATACGGCCCGATGGTTCGAGATCGGCTCCTATGCTCTGGTTACTTTGTTGGGTGCCTACCTGTTATGGGTGAAGGCCGTCAGGCCTCTGGTCGCTGGTGAGCACGGTCACTCTCATCATCACCACGATCATGGTCACGGCCACGGGCATTCTCACGCGGCCCATCATCATGTCGGATCGGACGGTGTCTGCACCACCTGTGGCCATGCCCATGCGCCCACGCCGGAGATGGTGAGGGGGACAATGACTGTCGGACGGGCGGCTTCCATTGTTCTGGCTGTCGGGCTGCGTCCGTGTTCAGGAGCCCTGATCGTGCTGGTATTTGCCCTGGCGCAGGGCATGCTGCTGGCCGGTATTGCATCGACCTTCGCAATGGCGCTGGGAACCGGCATTACGGTTGCCGTCCTTGCGGGTCTGGCTGTCGGTGCGAAGGGGCTTGCGGTGCGGCTCTTCGGCGAAGGATCCGATTGGGCGGTGAAAGTTCACCGCACAATCGAGATTGCCGGAGCTTTGATCGTCTTCCTGCTCGGTCTTTCGCTTTTGATCGCCACTCTTGGGTGGGGCTAGGTCAAAGGCGGGATCAGCCTATTCTGCTTCAGCCTTTGCGCGCGGCGGCATAGTCGCGGGCAGCCTGACCGAAGGCCTCGAACAGCTTTTTCGAGGGCGTATCGCTGGAGACCCAGTATTCCGGATGCCACTGCGTCGCGACAACGTAGCCAGGTGCGGATGCGACTGAAACAGCCTCGATTGTTCCGTCCGCCGCCTGAGCTTCGATCTTCAAGTCAGTGCCGAGCACTCCAAGTGCCTGACGATGTAACGAGTTTACCTCGATCGGGGCGTCGCCCACGACCTTGCCGAGCTGGCTGTCTGGCGCGACGTCGACTGGGTGTGCAATTCGGAAGCGCTCGTCCTGATGTTCTGCGTCAGGCGCACGGTGATCCGCCCGGCCCTCCATCTCCTGGATTTCGGTCAACAGTGTGCCGCCAAAGGCAACGTTGAGTTCCTGCATGCCCCGGCAGATGGCAAAGACGGGGATGCCCCGCTCGACAGCGCGCCGCAGAAGCGGCAGCGTCGTCGCGTCGCGGTCCGCATCGTACGGCCCGTTCGCCTCCGTCGCTTCTTCTCCGTAAAGCTGCGGGTTCACATTGGACCGCGACCCTGTCGCAAGAACGCCATCGACTCTGTCCAGGACCGCATCAAGATCAATGTCTGCGCCAAGAGAAGGCAGGATGACCGGCAGGGCATCAGCGCCATTAAGGATGGCCTTCAGATAGGTCGAAGGCGCTGCGTGCCAATTGTAGCCGTCGACCGGCTTCACATCGGCGGTTACGAGAATGAGCGGTTTGGTCATTTGGGGCGATCCGGAAGAATGCTGGAACGATGGTTGACGGGGGTTTCTCAGTTAAGCAGGCCGAGCTCCTGGGCGATCTTGTAAAGTTGGGCAGCGTTTCGACTGCCTACCTTTTCGCGCAGGTTCAGGCGATGCGACTCGACCGTACGCACACTGATGCCCAGACTGCGAGCAATTTCCTTGTTCGGAAGCCCTTTGGCAATCGCAGTCAGGACTTCCCGCTCGCGGTCGGTCAATCCGTAAGGATCTTCCACACGCGTTGGGGTGGCCTTGCCTACGAGTGTCGGGCCGACTGCGGAGGAAAAATAATATCCTCCATTGGCCACGCTCGTGATGGCCGTAATCATGTCCTTGGCGCAGATGTCCTTCAGGATATAGCCGCGAGCCCCGGCTTGCACGACGCCGCGCACATACTCCGGGTTGTCATAGATCGACAGAACGAGAATTCCCGTTTGCGGCAGGCGCTTGCGAAGCTCGCTCGCTGCATCGAGGCCATTCATCACCGGCATTGAAACGTCCATCAGCACGATGTCCGGGCGAAGTTGCTCCGCAAGCTCTATGGCGTCCTTGCCGTTTGTCGCTTCGCCAACCACCTCGAGAAAATCGGTCTTCGCGAGACGTGCGCGAATGCCGTCGCGAACCAACTCGTGATCATCTGCGAGCAGGATCCGGATCTGGGAAGCCGATGACGTCGTCTTGTTCTGGTCAACCATTCTCGTGTCGAACCACCGTTATGCTGCCCTGTGCGATGCCTGGTCCAGAGGCATTGTTACCAGGATTCTGACGCCACCTTTTGCCATGTTCGACAGGTGCAAGAAACCATTGTGTGTTTCCATGCGCTCGCGCATGTTGCGTATCCCCAGTCCTCCGCCCCGGGGCAAAGGAGTCGGTAGTCCGGTACCGTTGTCTTCGATCGTCAGCCTCAACGTGTCATGGCCAACGGTGAGACTGATGTCGACTTCGCTCGCTTGCGAATGGCGAGCGACGTTGGTGAGCGCTTCCTGCACCAGTCTGTAGAGGGCCGTCTTGGCGGCATCCGACAACCGGTCGTGACACTTCTGGGCGGAAACATCAACCTTTATGCCGGATTGGGTCTGGAACTCCTTGCCTAGGCTTATCAAGGCGCTCGCAAGACCCATGTCATCAAGAACGCTGGGCCGCAGGTCGCGTGAGATACGCCGCACCTCCGATATCGCATCATCCAGAATGCCGAGTGATTTCTCCGCGTAGCCACGCAAGTCCGAGCCTCGATGGGCCTCCGAGTGTATCATTTCGACGCCGTAGCGTACCGACACAAGGAGCTGCGAAATACTGTCGTGGAGCTCAGTTGAAACGCGTTTGCGTTCATGCTCCTGTGCCTCGAAGATCCGGTTGGTCAGCTCCTTCAGCTTCGTATCTGCAAAGCGTTGCTCAGAAAGGCGTACGCCTGCGATTACTGTTCCGGCAACGATGATTGCTGCCGACGTAATTGCGAAAATCACGGCCAGAGTTTCGCGAACCGAGACAGTGATGTCTGTCCGGATTTCTTCCACCTCCTTGGCGATGTCGTCGATGTAAAGGCCGGTCCCCAGCATCCATCCCCACTTTGGTAACATGATGCCGTAAGAGAGCTTTTTCTCGACCAGACCCGTACTCGGCTTGTGCCAGATGTATTCCTGGAAGCCGCCCCCCCGTCTTGCCGCTTCCATAAGCGCACGAATGCCGAGATCGCTTTCCGGATACTGCAGGTCCCAAAGCCGCTTGCCTATGAGGTGCGCCAGCTTGGGGTGCACGATGTTCGTTCCGTCCATCGAGTAGACAAAGAAATAGCCATCGGGGCCGAAGGTCATGTTGTTCAGGATGCGCTTGGCTTCCTGCTTTGCGGCTTCACGTCCTCCGGGCTCTTCACCATAGTGACGCGCTATCGAGTTGAGCGCCAGGCTGATGTAGTGGCGAATTTCCTGCTGCTTTGCATTCAGGATCCGCTGCTCGACGGATTTGGTCTCTGCCTCAATCAGCTTGCCGGCCTGATAGTAGGTCGCGCCGCCGATGAGTGCTGATAGCACGACCAGAGGCAGGATGGTGATCAGCATCAATTTGGTTCTGAAGGTCACCGGCTTCTACCATTTGTTGCGTCGCGAGGACGTTTTTGGCGGGAGTCTTATTGTGACTCGGTAGTATTACTGAATTGATGCGCAGAACCACGAATAGCGCGAGGCTCCACGCTTCACCTAGACATAGCGCCAGATCGGTGTAAGTGTAAGCGCCGATTGGATAGATGTCCGATTTGGGAGGATATGTTTATGGATCGTCGTTCGTTTATCAAAAAGGCTGGTCTCGGCGCTGGTGGAGCAGTTGCTGCGTCCACTCTCGCAGCACCGGCCATCGCTCAGTCGACCACCGACATGGTGATCGTTTCGACCTGGCCGCGGGACTTCCCGGGCCTCGGAATTCCGGCTCAGCGCCTTGCTGCTCGCATCGCCGAACTGACTGAAGGCCGCATCAACGTTCAGTACTTCGCTGCTGGCGAACGCGTTGGCGCTTTCGACTCTTTCGACGAAGTTGCTTCCGGTAACGCTCAGGCCTACATCGGCGCCGACTACTACTGGAAGGGCAAGCACCCGGGTTGGGCTGCTTTCACTGCTATTCCGTTCGGCCTCACCTACACCGAAATGGACGCCTGGATTAAGTACGGCGGCGGCCAGGAGCTGTGGGACGAACTTGCTGGCGAATTCGGCCTGAAGAACTTCGCCATGGGTAACACCGGCGTTCAGATGGGCGGCTGGTTCAACAAGGAAATCGAAACCGCTGACGACCTCAAGGGTCTGAAGATGCGTATTCCGGGTCAGGGCGGCGACGTCATGGCCAAGCTCGGCGCGTCTCCGGTGTCCCTGCCGGGCGGCCAGATCTACGAAAACCTTGTTTCCGGTGCTATCGACGCTACCGAGTGGGTTGGTCCGTTCAACGACTACTTCATGAAGTTCTACGAAGCCGCGAAGTACTACTACTTCCCGGGCATGCACGAGCCGGGCGCACAGCTCGCTCTGGGCATGAACGCAACCTTCTGGAACTCGCTGTCCAAGACCGATCAGGAAATCATCAAGGCAGCTTGTGCGGAAGAAAACGCCGCTACGATGGCTGAAACCAACGCCAACAACGGCGTCTACCTGAACAAGCTGATCAACGAACACGGCGTCGAGCTGAAGGAATTCTCCGACGAAGTCTATGACGCGTTCGGTGAAGCCGCTCAGGAAGTTCTGGAAGAAGCCATGGACCACTCGCCGCTCTCGAAGAAGATCTTCGAAGCTGTTGTGTCTGCTCGTCAGGACATCGGTAGCTGGATGTCGATTTCCGACATCTCCTACTCGATCAAGCGTAACCGGGTGCTTGGAATTTCCAAGTAATCCCGACGCGGTCGGATCTGAAGGGACGGGTAAAGGCCCGTCCCTTTTTTCCATCAGCTTAAGAAAATAAAAGGCATCGCCAAGATGACGGCCCTGGACAGTGTTCAACAGGACGCTTCCGCTAGTGGCTCCACTGGGGGTGGAGCCGCCGGAAATGGTTCTCTATTTCGCCACTTCGGTTGGATCATGCTTGCCGTTCTGGCAGCTTTCGTTCTGAACAACTATCTGACCTATTGGCAGGATTTGCCGGGCGTCGCGCCAATTTTCGGTGGCGCAGCCAACGGCACTGAGTCTGCCGTTTGGTCCTGGGGCCAACTTGCGATCTACGCAGCGTTTGTTCTCATTGCGATTGCCTACGTCGGACGCAGTGGATCAACCACACTTCGCGACGACAGCAAGCGTATCAGCGATATCAATGCCTATCTGATCCGGGCGGTTTTCTTCGCGGTTCTGATTGTGGGGCTGGTAGATGCCGTCATCTCGTTCCTGCGTGTCGAAGAACTGCTGCCGGCGGTTGTCGGCGCCGAACTTGCGAACGATCTCGGCAAGTCGCAACTGCGTGGCGCCTACGTCCACATGCCATTGATCGCGCTCAGCTTCGTCATCGCATTCTTCAGCCGTACGCTCGGGTTCACCTGGCTTGCGCTGCTTGTTGTCGCCGCAGAACTCATCATCGTGATCGGGCGTTTTGTCTTCTCCTACGAACAGGCGTTCCTCGCCGACCTCGTACGTTTCTGGTACGCGGCGCTTTTCCTGTTCGCCAGCGCCTATACGCTGGTGGAGGAAGGTCACGTGCGTGTTGACGTGTTCTATGCCGCATTTTCCCGCCGGACCAAGGGCCGCGTGAATATGATCGGAACCTTGCTTCTCGGCATGACGCTCTGCTGGACGATCCTGCTCATCGGCATGGGTGGAAAGCAGAACATCATCAACAGCCCGATCCTCAGCTATGAAACGACACAGGCCGGCTTCGGTCTTTACGTCAAATATCTCATGGCGGGCTTCCTTGGCGTGTTTGCCGTGTCGATGCTGATCCAGTTTGTCAGCTATTTCCTTGATGCCGTTGCCGATGTGCGCGGCGAGCCGGGTGGGCGCGATCACGACGTCCACACGGTACAGTAAAACCATCAGAGACCGCTTGATATGGAACTCTTCTTTCTAGCTATTCTTGTGATCCTGATGGCCTTTGCTCTGGGCTCCGGTTTTCCGGTGGCCTTTGCATTGCCTGGATCCGCAATCCTCACGATCGGCATTGCAGCAGCGTCCGGCTACCTTTTCTCTTCAGGCACGGATGCCTTCTTTGCTCACGGTGGTCCTGGTCAGTGGTTGAGTGCGGGGGTGACGAACTTTCGCGGCATCTACTGGGAGGCCGAGCGAGATACGCTGATCGCGATCCCCTTGTTTGTCTTCATGGGCATCATGCTTCAGCGCTCCAAGATTGCTGAAGACCTGCTGGTGACCATGGCGCGGCTCTTCGGACCTGTGCCTGGCGGCCTTGGTATCTCGGTTGTCTTCGTGGGCGCGCTTCTCGCGGCAACGACGGGTATCGTGGGTGCGACAGTCGTGGCGATGGGTCTTATTTCCCTGCCGGCAATGCTGCGCAACAACTACTCGGTTCCGCTTGCGACCGGTACGATCGCTGCCTCGGGTACCCTTGGCCAGATCATCCCTCCGTCAATCGTCCTCATCATTCTGGCCGACCAGCTCGCAAGTGCGGTCGATCAGGCCGGCTCGATCCGCCAGGCGCTCTACAAGTCCAGCACCGGCGAACTGTCGATGCCCTCTGACTTTGCCATCGTTTCGACCAGCGCCGGTGAAATGTTCCTCGGTGCGTTCCTGCCGGGTCTGGTCCTCGTCGGACTTTACATGCTGTTTATCCTCGGCTTCGCTCTTGTGAATCCGAAAGCAGCCCCGGCCGTACATGAATCCGGCTCCTTCAACCGTCAGTTCGCGGTCAAGGTTTTCGTTACGCTGGTTCCGCCGCTTGCCCTGATCTTCCTCGTGCTCGGCTCGATCATCGCCGGTGTCGCAACCGTCAACCAGGCAGGTGCAATCGGCGCTGTCGGCGCAATGATCATGGCCGGATATCGCCTGCGCGAGGGTGAACGGGGGGCCTATACTCCTGCGATTATCGCCATTCTCGCCCTGCTGGGTCTGGCCGTGGTCATCGGCTTCATGGGCGAAATCAACATCAAGCGTATTTACACCAGCGAAGACATGCTCGGTCTCGTCCTTGCTCTCATCGCGGTGTCGCTGTTGGCGATTGCTGTTCTCTGGAGTGGCTGGCGCACGCTGAAACTTGAGGAAACGCTGCGAGGCGTCATGGTGGAAACCGCCAAGACGACGTCTCTCGTGTTCATCATTCTTCTCGGCGCAGCCATGCTGACGTCTGCCTTCCGGGCTTTCGGCGGCGAAGAGCTGGTGAAGGAATTCCTTCAGGGGCTTCCCGGTGGCTTCTGGGCACAGTTCCTGATCGTCATGCTGGTGATTTTCATCCTCGGCTTTTTCCTCGACTTCATCGAGATTGCCGTGGTTGTGGTGCCGATCGTGGCACCGATCCTGCTGGCCGATCCGTCGGCGAACGTTACTGCCGTCTGGCTGGGTGTGATGATCGGTCTGAACATTCAGACTTCGTTCCTGACACCACCCTTCGGCTTCGCTCTTTTCTATCTGCGCGGCGTTGCACCTGCGGTGGTCAAGACCATCGACATGTACAAGGGCGTGATTGCATTCATCGCATTGCAAATCCTCGCTCTTGGCATCGTGGGTCTTTACCCGCAGCTGGTGAACTACCTGCCTAACCGTTCGTCGCTGCTGTCCGAGACCGCTCCGCCGCCGAAGAACCCGCGCTTGCAGTACTGCATGGAGACCCTGGTCTACGAGGATTTCCAGAAGAACGGCGACACCATTCTGTCGGCGATCAAGACGGCAGAAGCCATCGACGTGAGCTACCTGCCCAAGGGTCTGCAGAAGGATCTTGCCGGCGGTTTCGAAAAGGCTCGTGACGCGATACCGCAGATGACGGCGATCGTTGATGCCGAAACTGCAGTCACAGAGGCGTCTGGTGAGTATCGCCCGGTCCATCAGTTCGTTCGTGCGCTTGAGCGTGACGCCCGGCGTATCGATGAACGGATCGAAGAACTCAAGGTCATCGTCAGCCGGTCCGGACCGACAGGCGTCTACACGGCCGAACAGGGCGAGCGGGCACAGAAGCGCATCGATACCTTGCAGGTCCAGCATGACGAGCTGCTGGCCCAGATCCCAGCCGACTGGGATGCGGTGCATGACACGTTTGCGGCGATCCAGAAAGCGGAGAACCAGGCCCGGCAGACCTATCGGCGTACTGTCGACCAGGCCTACGAGCCGGTGGTTGAAGTCCGTGCGGTTCTTTCCGGCGCCGAGGCACTTGCTGCCAAGGAAGCGGAAATTGTCGCTGTGAAGGACGCGCTTGCCACGCTTTCGCCGGAAGACGCGGTTGCACGGATCGAAGAACTCCGCTCCTCCGTTGGCGAGGTCGAAGGCACGAGTGATATCCGCAAGGGCCTGAGTGAAGCGCGCAAGATTATGCGGAGCAAAACGCCGGATGCGGCCGAAGCTTCTGCAGAGCTCGACAAGTCACTCGCAGCGCTTGCCGAGGACCTCGAGTGGCGCTCGAAAGGTGCTTCGGAATTGCTTCCAAAGCTCGCCGAGTATGAAGCCGTAGTGGAGCGGAATATCGGCCTGCGTCAGCTGCCGCGTCTGCCGGACGACATGGCACTCGACGTTGCGGGTTGCCTCTCCGGTCACCGCGACGTGTCGCTCAACTTCTAACGGGCATGGCTCCGTGGTCCGTCGAACGGACCAGCGGAGCTCATCTCCCGACAGACGAAATAGAAAGCGGGGAGAACATGGTTCTCCCCGCTTTTGCGTTTAGAGACCAGGAAGCAAGCTCAACGCCAATCCACCGCAGCGGCAAGCATGTATCCCGAGCCATAGATCGTGCGGATCAGACTTGGGCGGTCGCAGGTGCTCAGTTTCTTGCGGATACGAGAGATCCGTACGTCGATAGCGCGATCGAGGCTTTCGTCGCGTCCGCCATGTTCCAGGAGATAATCGCGGCTGAGAACCCGTCTCGGCGCACGCAGGAGGGCTTCAAGCAGCGATGCTTCACCTGTCGAAAGGAAGGTTTCCTCTCCGTTGGGTGACGTAAGGCAATGCGAGGAGGGCAGGTAAGCCCAGCCGTCGAAATATGCCTTCTGTTCTTCTTGCGACCGAGGCTGAGTCAATCCCGACCGCCGCAAGATCGAGCGAACACGGGCAACTACTTCTCTTGGATCGAAAGGTTTGACGACATAATCGTCGGCTCCCATCTCCAGTCCCATGACGCGGTCGGACGAGTGTGTTCTTGCGGAGAGAACAATGATCGGGATCGACGAAATCCTGCGGATCTCGTTGATGAGGCTCATTCCATCGATGTCTGGCAGGCCGAGGTCGAGAATACAGACGTCTGGCGTTTCCAGTGACAGTCCGTCGAGCAGGCTCCTGCCGTTCGAAAAACCGCGGGTCGAGATGCCGAAGGGTTCCATGGCATCTTCCAGAAGGGCCCGGATGTCGGCCTCGTCATCCACGATGAAAGCAAGCTGTCTTTTTGGGGACATGGAAGTCATCAGTCACGGGCGCCGGTTTTTTTGCGCAAGATCTCGCTGAGGGTGTGTGCAAGACGATCATTTCGCACCGGTTTGGTCAATACGGGAAATCCTATGTCCTGACCATCCGGCTGAAGATTGCCCCAGTCCGCATATCCTGTCATGAGGGCAATCGCGATATTCGGTCGGTTACGAGCTATCTGACGCGCGAGCGCAAGGCCGTTGATTTGGCCGGGCATCACGATGTCGGTGATGACTGCACGTACTTCTCCAAGATCGCTTGCCAATGCCAGCCCATCGGCGGCGCTCTCGGCGACGAGCACCGTATAACCAAGATCCTTGATCTGTTCTGCTAGTACCTTTGCGACGTCTGCGTTGTCTTCCACGAGCAGAACCAGCTCGCCATCGCCGTGGGGAAGGGGGGCGCCATCGTCGTTGCCCGCACCGAGTGCCGCAAGATCACTGTTGTTCAATGTCACTGACGGGAGATACAGCGCGATTTCGGTTCCCTTGCCGAGAGCTGATGTCACGTGGGCTGCTCCTCTGGACTGGCGGGCGAAACCATAGACCATGGAAAGCCCAAGCCCGCTGCCGGTTCCGAAGGTCTTGGTGGTGAAAAACGGTTCGAATACCCGCAGACGGGTTTCGTCATTCATACCAATTCCATTGTCGGCCACTGCAACTCGTGCAAAACGGCCCGGCGTCACACCCAATTCTGCCGCCGACCGGCCGTCGAGATCGACCTCTTCCAGCTGGATCTCGATCGTCCCGCCAGAGGGCATCGCATCGCGCGAGTTGAAGGCGAGATTGATAAGCGCGGTTTCCATCTGGGTCGGATCGATTCGTACGGCGATATGTCTAGCGGCAGCGCCGACCTTCAGATCGATCGCCGAGGACAAGGAGCCGCGCAGAAGGGTTTCCACGTTTTCAAGAACCGATGTCACCGGTATGACCTTAGGATCGACCGGGCGCCCCCTGCTGAAGGCTAGCAGTCGCTGGGTCAGATCCGAACCTCGTTGCGTGGCCTTCAGCATGGGCGAGATGCGCGACTTGAGAGCCTCCGCGCCGATTGTGCCATCAAGGCGGCTGAGGCCTAGAAGGTTACCCATCAGGATCGTCAGGAGATTGTTGAAGTCGTGTGCGAGGCCTCCGGTCAGCTTCCCCACCGCGTCCATGCGCTGCGACTGCATCAGGGTTGCTTCGCTGCGCTTTTGTTCCGTTGCGTCGAGTGAGAGGACGAAAACGCCAAGTGTTCGGCCGTCGACGGTCATGTCCGGGATAACCGTGGAACGCATCGACACAGTCCTGCCGTCCGGCAGCTCACGCTGATACTCATAGGAAACGGCATTGCCGCGGAAAGCATGCTCGATATGGTCCGATATCTCGCCGAACAGCTGCGATCCAAGCACTTCCGCGCCTGACTTGCCGACAATGGAGGTGACGGACTGCCCGAACCACTCCGCATAGCGGCGGTTTGCGAAACGGTAGACCGGACCAGGCGCCATGTAGGCTATCAACGCCGGAATGTTGTCTGTCACCAGCCTGAGCCAGTCTTCACTCTGACGTAGTGCTCTCGTACGTTCTTCAACCGTGCGCTCCAGTTTCTCCTGCTTGCGCCGGCTCTCGGTCACATCCGAATAGGTTGTTACAAACCCGCCTTGCGGGAGCGGCGTTCCGCTCACTGCAATGACCTGTCCATTTGGACGGACACGTTCGAAATAATGCGGCTCGAATAATTTGGCTCGTTCCAGCCTGCGCTTGATCTTGCCCTCGATATCTCCCAGGCCATATTCGCCTCGTTCGGCGTTGACCCGCAGGAATTCCTCGAGATGTGTTCCGCGCTTAGCCAAGGTTTGCGGAAAGTCGAGCATTTCCCACAAGCCCCGGTTCCAGGCGAGCAGCTTAAGATCTTGATCAAAAACAGAAAAACCCTGATTCACGTGATCAAGTGCGGCTTGTAGAAGATCGATCTGGGATTGGGAGGTCGACGTGTCGTTCATGATCAAAACCTATGACGGGCATCGGGTGATGACCAGCGGATTTGAGTCGCTCGGATCTAGCCTTTCGACTGAGTGACACATTTTGCAACAATTCAAACATATTGGTGAAACTGCCGGGCCCTAGCGTTGACCTAGAACCCATCGACCCGGCCCACCGTTCGATACCAAAATCAAAAATGCCTTGAACGGTGCGGCCAATGGGTTGTTTGATGGGATCACAAGATCGACCCCGAAAACGGGGCGAGCCTAAAAGGGATGGAACAGGCAATGGCAGGGTTGGCCCACGCTGCGGGAGGCGGCGAGGACACCTTTCCGAAGATCTTGCTGCGCAATGCAAGAGACTTCGGAGGTCGTACCGCTTTTCGCGAAAAAGACTTCGGCATCTGGCAGAGCTGGACGTGGTCTAACGTCCACGATGAGATTCGCAACCTGTCACTCGGCCTGCAGCAACTCGGTCTGAAATCAGGCGACAAGGTTGCCATCGTCGGCGCCAATCGGCCTCGCCTCTATTGGTCGATGGTTGCTGCGCAGGCGCTTGGCGCGGTACCGGTGCCGGTCTACGCGGACTCGGTTGCAGAGGAAATGGCGTACGTTCTTGGCCATGCAGAAGTTCGCTTTGCGATCGTCGAGGACCAGGAGCAGGTCGACAAGCTCCTGAGCATGTCAGACGAAGTACCGAGCCTTACCGAGATCGTCTACGACCAGATCCGCGGACTTCGCGACTACGATCACACCCACCTTCACTCATTCGAAGGCGTGCAGGAGCGTGGAGCGCGGGTGCTGGCTGCCGACGCCGGTGCCGGTCAGATCTGGATCGACGGGTTTGCCGGCGCTACCGGCTCAGATATCGCGGTCATGCTCTACACGTCCGGCACGACGGGTCGACCGAAGGGCGTCATGCTGTCTTTCGCCAATCTCGTTGTCTCCGCGCGCAACGGCAACAAGTTCGACCGTCTCGATGAAACGGAAGAGGTGCTTGCCTACCTGCCCATGGCCTGGATCGGTGACCACGTCTTTTCGCTCGCCCAGGCTTTTACCGCGGGTTACTGCGTCAACTGCCCGGAGAGCATGGACACGATCGACGTCGACCGCCTCGAAATCGCGCCGACATATTTCTTCGCACCGCCGCGCGTCTTCGAGAACATGCTGACCGGCATCCTCGTGAAGATGGAAGATGCCGGACGCACAAAGAAGCGCATGTTCGATTATTTCATGGCCGTGGCGCGCCGTGCCGGTGAGAAGATCCTGAACGGGGAAAGCGTCTCGCTGAAAGACCGGGTTCTCTACCGTTTGGGCGAATTCTTCGTCTATGGGCCGCTGAAGAACCGCATGGGTCTGACCCGGCTCAAGGTTGGCTACACGGCTGGCGAGGCGATCGGTCCGGAGATCTTCCGATTTTACCGTGCGCTCGGGTTGAATCTGAAGCAGCTCTACGGTCAGACCGAGGCCAGCGTCTATATCACCCTCCAGCCGGATGGCGAGATCTACGGTGATACGGTCGGAAAGCCTGCTCCGGATGTCGAACTGCGTATCGCCGACAGCGGCGAGGTTCTCTATCGTTCACCGGGTGTCTTTGTCGGCTACTACAAGAATGATGAGGCCACCCGTTCGACCAAGACTGAAGATGGCTGGGTCCACACGGGCGATGCCGGCTTCATAGCCGAGAACGGTCATCTCAAGATCATCGACCGCGCCAAGGATGTCGGCAAGCTGACCGACGGCTCCCTGTTCGCTCCGAAATACATCGAGAACAAGCTCAAGTTCTTCCCGAACATCAAGGAAGCAGTCGCCTTCGGCAATGAACGTGACAAGGTCTCGGTGTTCATCAACATCGACCTGACCTCTGTCGGGTCCTGGGCAGAGCGGAACAACGTCAACTACGCAAGCTATCAGGAGCTGGCCGCCCACCCGGACGTCTACGGGATGATCGAAAGCCATGTCGATCAGGTCAATCGCGACCTGGCCAACGAGCCGATGATGGCTGGCGCGCAGATCCAGCGGTTCCTGATCCTTCACAAGGAACTCGACGCCGATGATGGCGAGCTGACGAGAACGCAGAAGGTCCGCCGGTCGTTCATCGCCGAACGCTACGCGCCGCTGATCGAAGCCCTTTACGACGGATCCACGAGCAAGCACGTGCGGACAGAAGTGACCTTCGAGGATGGCCGTATCGGGGCGATCGAAGCGACGGTCGAGATCAGGGATATGGCGCCCCACGCGGCTGACACAAGCCGAATGGAGGCCGCCGAATGAACGCCATCGTGACGAGTGAAGAACTGCCCCGGGGAGCTGCAGCCGTGGAACGTGAAGACCTTCTGAGAGTCGATAACGTGTCCCTGTCCTTCGGTGGTGTGAAGGCCATCACCGACATTTCCTTCGACATCAAGAAGGGAGAGATCCGGGCGATCATTGGGCCGAACGGGGCAGGCAAGACGTCGATGCTCAATGTCATCAACGGCTTCTATCACCCACAGGAAGGCACGATTACCTGGCAGGGGAAAGTGCGGCGGAAGATGAAGCCCTATGAAGCTGCGAGCCAGGGCATTGCCCGTACGTTCCAGAATGTTGCCCTCTTCAAGGGAATGACGACACTCGACAACATCATGTCCGGCCGGTCGCTGAAGATGCACCGGAACTTCTTCTGGCAGCTGGCCTGGATGGGGCCGGCCCGGACTGAGGAGATCGAGCATCGCCGTAAGGTCGAGGACATCATCGACTTCCTCGAGATCCAGGCGATCCGCAAGACCCCGGTCGGGCGTCTGCCCTACGGTCTGCAAAAGCGCGTCGAGCTTGGCCGCGCGCTCGCCATGGAGCCGGATCTCCTGCTGCTCGATGAGCCGATGGCCGGCATGAACCTCGAAGAAAAAGAGGACATGAGCCGCTTCATTCTGGACGTAAACCAGGAGTTCGGAACCACCATCGCCCTGATCGAGCACGATATGGGCGTGGTCATGGATCTGTCCGATCGGGTCGTCGTCCTCGACTATGGCAAAAAGATTGCCGACGGTCCCCCCGAGGAAGTGCAGGCCAGCCAGGCCGTTATTGACGCTTATCTCGGCGTGAGCCACTGACGGGGGAATGTAAGGTCATGTTGTACGATATCTTTGTCGATCCCTTCGTCCAGATGGTCGATATGCCAGACTTCTTCCTGCAGGTGCTGTGGGAAGGCTTCGTGGCCGGGATTCTTTACGCTCTGATCGCCCTGGGCTTCGTGCTCATCTTCAAGGCATCCGGCGTGTTCAACTTCGCGCAGGGCATCATGGTGGTGTTCGCGGGCCTGACGCTTGTCGGTCTGCATGAGAACGGCGTTCCAGCGTTCCTGGCGCTGATCCTTACCATCGGCGTGATGGGGATCCTGGCGTATGGCATCGAACGTGTCGTGATGCGGCCATTGGTCAACCAGCCCGATATCATCCTGCTGATGGCGACGATCGGGCTGACCTATTTCCTCATTGGCTTCGGCGAGTTTGTCTTTGGCGGTGAGCCGAAGCGCATGATTGCCGAGGAGCTTGGGCTTCCGACGGGGTCGACGGCGTTTGAATTCGGTGAACGCGGGCTGGTCATTCTCCAGCACATTGACGTTGCCGCGGCGGTCATTGCCATCATCATGGTGGCTGCTCTCGGGATCTTCTTCAACAAGACGCGTATCGGCCGGGCGCTGCGCGCAGTGGCCGACGACCACCAGGCCGCGCTGTCGGTCGGCATCTCGCTCAACCAGATCTGGGCCATCGTGTGGTTCGCGGCCGGGCTCGTTGCCCTCGCGACAGGCATCATGTGGGGGGCTCGCTCGGACGTTTCCTTCGCGCTCGAGATCGTGGCGTTCAAGGCTCTGCCGGTGCTTATCCTCGGAGGCTTCACCTCGATCCCGGGGGCAATCATCGGTGGTCTGATCATCGGCTTTGGTGAAAAGATCGGCGAGATCTACTGGGGCGGACTTGTCGGCGGCGGGATCGAATCCTGGCTCGCCTACATCATCGCCCTCGTGTTCCTCTTGTTCCGTCCCCAGGGCCTCTTCGGCGAAAAGATTATCGAGCGGGTGTAAGCAACATGTTTTATCGCGAAGCTGGCCAATTCAAGACGAGCTACGAAGCCGACCAGTCGCTCTTTCCGATCCGGCAGGACCGGATCGGCCTGGCCCTCATTCTGCTCGCCGCCTTTGTGGTCATCCCGTTTACGGCAAATGACTTCTTCCTGACCTCGATCATGATCCCGTTCCTGGTCTTCTCCCTGGCGGCGATCGGACTTAATGTCCTGACCGGATTTGCAGGACAGTTGTCGCTCGGCTCGGGGGCATTCATGGGTGTGGGAGCCTATGCGGCCTATAAGCTGACGACCATCTTTCCGGACGTGAATGTCGTTTTCCTCGTGCTGGTGTCGGGTGTGTTTTCCGCGTCGATCGGTGCAGTTTTCGGCTTGCCGAGCCTGCGGATCAAGGGGCTGTATCTCGCTGTGACGACGCTTGCCGCCCAGTTCTTTCTGGAATGGTGCTTCATTCGGATTCCGTGGCTCTACAACTACAACGCCTCGGGTGCGATCGAGATCCCGAAGCGTGAAATGTTCGGAGTGGTGATCTCGGGAGCCGAGGCAACGCCTCTTGCGCGCTACTTCGTGGTTCTGTCGATCACTGTCGTGATCGCATTCCTGATCGCCAATGTCCTGCGTGGCCGCATCGGCCGCTCCTGGATGATGATCCGCGATATGGACATTGCGGCGGAGTTGATGGGTATCCGGCCCCTGCAGACAAAGCTCATGGCCTTCGCCGTGTCTTCCTACATCTGCGGCGTCGCCGGGGCGATGATGGTTTTCTTCTGGCTGAATGCGGCCGAACCGTCTTCCTATGCGATCAATCTCTCGTTCCAGATCCTGTTCATGGTGATTCTCGGAGGCCTCGGAAGCATCGCCGGATCGTTCATGGGCGCCGCGTTCATCTGGATCCTTCCGGTGTTCCTGAAGTTCGTTCCGGGCATGATCGGCATCGAAATCGGGGCTGAGACGGTCGAACATCTGACTTTCATGATCGTCGGTGCTCTCATCATTTTCTTCCTGATCGTCGAACCTCATGGGTTCGCCCGTCTATGGCAGATTGGGAAGCAGAAGCTTCGGGTATGGCCGTTCCCCTACTGAGGTTGGCCATATTGGAAACACCATCCGGGCATCGGACCTGCCTGGCGAGGAATGGTGAAACCGGTCCGGCGGCTTCGAAACCTTGTCGGATGGAGCCGTAAGGGAGGAAATAAATGAAGAACTTCAAGCAATTCGCGTTCGGTTCGGCCGTCGCACTTGCCATTGGTGCTTCCGGCTATGTTGCGGAAGTTGCCGCGCAGGATGCCAACTATGTTCCGCTGCTGACGTACCGCACCGGTCCTTACGCAGGGTCGGGTATTCCGATCGCCAACGGCATGAACGACTACCTCCAGATGCTCAACGAGCGTGACGGCGGTATCGGTGGCGTCAAGATCCTGATCGAAGAATGCGAGACCGGCTACAACGCTCAGAAGGGCGTCGAGTGCTACGAAGCCACCAAGGGCAAGGGCGCTGTGGTCTACAATCCGTATTCCACCGGCATCACGCTTCAGCTGATCCCGAAAGCCTCGGTCGACAAGATCCCGGTTCTGTCCATGGGTTATGGCCTGTCGGCTGCCGCGGTCGGCAACACCTTCCCGTGGATCTTCAACGTGCCGGACACCTACTGGGACGGCGCGTCGGTTGCGATCAAGTACATCGGTGAGCAGGAAGGCGGCCTTGATAACCTGAAGGGCAAGAAGATCGGGTACATCTTCCTCGACGCCGGTTACGGCCGAGAGCCGATCCCGCTGCTGGAGCAGATGGCAGAAAAGTTTGGCTTCGAACTGCTGCAGTATGCTGTTCCCGGCAAGGAAATGCAGAACCAGTCATCGCAGTGGCTGAACGTTCGCCGCGACCGTCCGGACTACATGATCATGTGGGGCTGGGGCGCTATGAACCCGACCGCGATCAAGGAAGCAGTTAAGATCCGCTACCCGATGGAGAAGTTCATCGGTGTCTGGTGGTCTGCCGGCGATGACGATGCCGCGGCAGGCGGCGCTGATGCCAAGGGCTACAAGGCCATGAATTTCTCCGGCGTCGGCACCGACTACCCGGCGATTCAGGACATCCTCAAGCACGTCGTCGAGCCTGGCAAGACTCAGACCGACCCGGCGTCCATTGGTGGCACGCTCTACAACCGCGGCGTCCTGAACTCGGTCATCATCGCCGAAGGTATCCGTGCTGCGCAGAAGCTGACCGGAAAGTCAGTGATCACGGGTGAAGACATGCGCGCAGGTCTTGAAACCTTGAACCTGACGAACGAGCGTCTCGCTGAACTCGGCCTGACCGGCTTCGCCCACCCGATGAAGGTGACCTGTGATGACCATGCCGGCAGCCACCCGGTGTTCATCCAACAGTGGGACGGTGAAAAGTGGTCCGTCGCGAGTGACTGGATCGAGCCGATGACCGATCTGGTGCGCCCGCTTCTCGAAGCAGCTGCGAAGGACTACGCCGAGAAGAACGCTCCGTGGCCGGAGCGGACCGAGGCTTGCCCGAACTGACCGGGTCCACGGCCACAAGGGTCAAAAGTCCCGCCGCATTATGCGGCGGGGCACTTTCCGGAGTGATGAGAGAATGTCGACCTTAGAGATGACAAGACCGGATCAGGCAGCCGTGACGCAAGCGGGTGGCGAGACAATCTTGTCGGTGAACAACATCGAAGTGATCTATGATCACGTCATCCTTGTCCTCAAGGGCGTGTCCCTGACGATTCCACGCGGCGGCATCGTCGCCCTGCTCGGTGCAAACGGAGCGGGCAAGACGACGACGCTCAAAGCGGTTTCCAACCTGCTTGGCGCGGAACGCGGTGAGGTGACCAAGGGCAAGATCGTCTTCGAGGGCGATGAGGTTCAGGCTCTTTCTCCCAATGAACTTGTGCGCCGGGGCTGCATCCAGGTGATGGAAGGACGCCATTGTTTTGGCCACCTTTCCATCGAGGAAAATCTTCTGACCGGTGCCTATACGCGCAAGGATGGAGCGGCAGCCATCCGCTCCGACCTGGAGATGGTCTACAATTATTTTCCGCGCCTTCGTGAACGCCGCCAGAGCCAGGCTGGCTACACGTCGGGTGGCGAGCAGCAGATGTGCGCAATCGGCCGGGCGTTGATGAGCCGACCCAAGATGATTCTGCTGGACGAGCCGTCCATGGGACTGGCGCCGCAGCTTGTCGAAGAGATTTTCGAGATCGTGAAGCAGCTCAACGAGCGGGAGGGCGTGTCTTTCCTTCTCGCGGAACAGAACACCAACGTCGCCCTGAGATACGCGACCTACGGCTACATCATGGAATCCGGGCGGATTGTTCTGGATGGAGACGCCAAGGCTCTGCGTGAGAACGAGGACGTGAAGGAATTCTATCTCGGAGTTGGCGGCGAGGGGCGCAAGTCCTTCAGAAACGTCAAGCATTACAAGAGAAGGAAACGCTGGTTGGCCTGAGGGCCTGAGCGGAGGCGGATCATGAGCGACGACATGTTTGATGCGCGCGAGCGGGTGACACCGGACCAGCGCGAGGCGGAGCTTTTTGCCAAGTTGCCGGGATTTCTGGCCCATGCGATTGCCAAGTCGAAGGGTTGGGACGAGCAATTGACTGGTGTGGATCCGCAATCCGTCACCGGCCGGACGGCCTTGTGTGCTCTACCAATCTTGCGCAAATCTTCGCTGCTGGAAAAGCAGAAGGCGCATCCGCCCTTCGGCGGGTTCCTCGCCGGTGATCTCAATGGCGTGGAACGTGTTTTCATGTCGCCGGGGCCGATCTGGGAGCCGCAGGCACAGGGGGATGATCCCTGGAATGGGGCACGCGCTCTTCACGCTGCCGGTTTCCGCAAGGGCGACGTCGTTTTCAACGCATTCTCCTATCATCTGACGCCAGGCGGCTTCATCCTGGATCACGGTGCACGCGCCCTCGGCTGTACCGTCTTTCCAGCCGGGGTCGGCAATACCGATCTGCAAGTTGAAGCGATCGAGACCCTCAAACCGGTCGGGTTCATCGGAACGCCAGACTATCTCAAGGTTTTGCTGGATCGTGCCGCAGAGCAGGGACGTGATGTTTCCTCCATCAAGCGAGCCCTGGCTTCCGGAGGGGCACTGTTCCCCTCTCTCAGGGAGGAATATGAGAATCGGGGCATCTCGGTCTTGCAGTGCTATGCAACAGCGGACCTTGGCGTGATCGCATACGAGAGTTCGGCGCGACAGGGAATGATCGTCAACGAGGATTACATCGTTGAGATCGTTCGCCCCGGAACCGGCGTTCCGGTTGCAGAGGGAGAGGTGGGCGAGCTGGTCGTGACCAGTTTCAACAGAACCTACCCGCTTATCCGGTTTGGTACGGGTGACCTTTCCGCGGTGCTTCCAGGAAGCTCTCCCTGTGGGCGGACAAACATGCGTATCGCTGGCTGGATGGGACGCGCCGACCAGCGAACCAAGGTCAAAGGCATGTTCGTAGATCCGGCCCAGGTGGCGGAAATCATCGACCGTTTCGACGGGATCTCCAAGGCTCGCCTGTCTGTCCGGCGTGACGGCGAAAGCGATGCGATGGTTCTGGCTGTCGAAACCGACCGCCGCGAGGATACGGCATTGCCGGACCAGGTAGCACAGGCCCTCCGCGATGTGACCAAGATGAAGGGTGCTGTCGAGATCGTTGCTGTCGGTAGCCTGCCGAATGACGGCAAGGTCATCAGCGACGAAAGGGACTACGGTTAGGGAGGTTCTCACGCCGCCGGGGCGTTGTGACGCGGTGGCGAGTTTGAATTGGAACAATTATGATCTAAAAGCTGAAACAACGCGTAAGGAAAACTGCCTCCCTGGCGATATCCAAGCGCTAGCTTGATCAGAATAATCCGACTCAACAGGTTTCATCGGACACTCCATGACCGTTCAAGATATTCCGACCGCATCCGAAGATCAGATTGCCGAGATGCGGAAGGTTCGCCTTCCCGCCGACCACCCAACCGTAAAGACTGGCAAGGTTGGCGTTCTGCTGGTCAACCTGGGAACGCCGGATGGGACCGACTATTGGCCCATGCGGCGTTATCTTCGTGAATTCCTGTCGGACAAGCGCGTCATCGAATGGCCGAGGGCCATCTGGTATCCGATCCTCTATGGTATTGTTCTGATGACCCGTCCGGGGAAGTCGGGCAAGGCCTACGAGGAAATCTGGAACCACGAGAAGAATGAATCTCCGCTGCGTACGATAACGCGCAGCCAATCCGACAAGCTGGCTGAGATCATGGGCGATAGCGGAGGCCGCCTCAAGATCGACTGGGCGATGCGTTACGGCAATCCGTCGATCCGTTCGCGCCTCGAAGCTCTCAAGGCCGATGGCTGCGATCGGCTTCTCGTCTTTCCGCTCTATCCTCAATATTCCGCCACGACGACCGCTACGGTGAATGACGAGGTGTGCAAGGCGCTGCTCGACATGCGTTGGCAGCCAGCAATCCGTACGGTTCCGCCCTACCACGATGATCCCGTCTACGTATCAGCCTTGGCGCGATCCGTAGAACGTCATCTTGAAGGACTCGACTTCGAGCCGGAGCTCGTCCTGACCTCCTATCACGGCATCCCGCAATCCTATTTCCGTCGCGGCGATCCCTATCATTGTCACTGCCATAAGACGACGCGTCTGATGCGTGAGGTGCTCGGATGGGGCACCGATAAACTGCGCCTCACCTTCCAGTCGCGCTTCGGTCCGGAAGAGTGGTTGCAGCCCTATACCGACAAGACAGTAGAACAGCTGGCAAAGGACGGCGTGAAGAATATCGCCGTAATGAACCCAGGATTTGTATCCGACTGTCTCGAGACTCTCGAGGAAATCGCGGGCGAGGCCGGTGAGATCTTCGAGGAGCATGGCGGCGAGAATTTCACGCACATTCCTTGCCTCAATGACAGCGACCTGGGGATGGACGTCCTGGAGCACATCGTCCGGCGCGAGCTTGGCGGATGGATCTGATGTCGATGTGAGTGATTTGACGAAGTTTAGAAAGGGAGGCTTAGGCCTCCTTTTTTTGTGCCCCCTGCGTGCCTTCAGATGTGGTGTGCTTTCAGTCACGCGATTTGTGGCGAGACGCTCTGGTGCGGGGCGGCGAACCGGAGCATACTTGCGTGAAATTGCATTGCGAAAACAACCGGGAGCGTTTCATGCCTCAAGAATTACTCGGTTTCGATATCGTTCTTATCGTCCTGCTGATCCTCGTCATCCTCGTCATATTCGCCGGCGTCAAGACTGTCCCGCAGGGCTACAATTATACGATTGAGCGTTTCGGAAAGTATCGGCGGACACTGGCGCCAGGCTTGAACTTCATCACCCCTTTCATCGACCGCGTCGGCCACAAGCTGAACATGATGGAGCAGGTTCTGGATGTTCCCTCACAGGAAGTCATTACCCGTGACAACGCGACGGTGACGGCGGATGGCATCACCTTCTACCAGGTGCTGGACGCTGCCCGGGCCGCCTATGAAGTGCTGGGATTGCAGAATGCGATCCTCAATCTGACCATGACCAATATCCGTTCGGTGATGGGGTCGATGGACCTGGATGAACTTCTGTCGAACCGCGACGAGATCAATGCCCGGCTTCTGAACGTAGTCGATGCTGCAGCAGAGCCTTGGGGCGTCAAGATCACGCGCATCGAGATCAAGGACATCAATCCGCCGAAGGATCTAGTCGACGCCATGGCACGGCAGATGAAAGCGGAGCGCGACAAGCGCGCGGCGATCCTCGAAGCGGAAGGCAAACGCCAGTCGGAAATCCTGAAGGCCGAAGGCGAGAAACAGTCGCTGATCCTCGAGGCCGAAGGCCGGCGGGAGTCGGCGTTCAGGGATGCGGAGGCGCGGGAGCGCGAGGCCGAAGCAGAGGCCAAGGCAACGCGAATGGTCAGTGAGGCGATTGCCGCCGGTGACGTCCAGGCCATCAACTACTTCGTTGCGAATAAATATGTTGAGGCTTTCAAGGAGCTGGCGACATCGCGGAACCAGAAGACTCTTATTCTCCCGATGGAAGCGACAGCACTGCTCGGATCACTGAGCGGTATCGGCGAGATCGCAAAGGCCGCTTTTGAAAAGGAGAAAGAGGCTTCCCCTTCCGGCCGGGTGCCGACGACAGGACGTAGCGAAGGAGACCGTCAGTGAACCTCGTGGAACGGTTGATATTCGAGCTGGGACCCTGGAACTGGTGGATTCTTGGACTACTTCTGCTCGGTCTTGAGATACTTGCGCCGGGAACGATTTTCCTCTGGTTCGGGGTGTCGGCAATTCTCGTTGGAACGCTTGCCCTATTCGTCGACCTGTCGTGGCAGGTTTCCCTCGTGATCTTTCTTGGCCTCTCGTTTGTCAGCCTGATCGTGGGTCGCAAACTGATGGCTCAGCTGAAGTCCGAAGAAGGGGATCCAGGCCTCAACAAACGGGGAAGTCGCTATATTGGCCGGACGTTCGTGTTGAAGGATCCGATTTCCGAAGGGACTGGAAAACTCTCGATTGATGACACTGTCTGGAGAGTCTCCGGACCGGATCTACCAGCGGGAACCCACGTACAGGTAACGCAGGTGGAGGGCGCGCGTCTCGTTGTCAGCCAAGCGGCTGAATGAGACGTTCGCCTTCAAACGAAATCAGAGTTTGTGACCCGGCGGGATAGGCGGAGCCTCCGCCTTGAGCAGGATCCCGATCCGGCGGTTCGCGGCCAGGTACGGATCATTCGGGAACATCGGCTCGGTGTCGGCCTTGCCGATAACTGCAAAGAACTGATCGTCGGGAACGCCGTATTCGTTCAGGATCTGTCGCGCGACGTTCGCCCGTTCCGTTGACAGGTCCCATCCTGTGTAGGAGGGATCAGGTGACTGGCGGCCGCTGGTCGTATGACCGGTAATTTCGATCCGGTTCGGCATGCGTGAAAGGACCGGTGCCATTTTTGCCAGAAGGCGGCGCGTCGTCTCGTAAGGGTATTTGGAGCCTTCTCTGAACATTGACCGCCCGTCCTGATCGACAAGCAGAATATTCAGGCCGTCCTCGGTTTCCTGCAAAATGATATTGCTGGAGATCTCGGTGATTTCCGGCATTTCCTGCCAAGCCTGACGTAGGGAAGCAGCGGCCGTGGCAAACTGCCTCGGCTTCTCGATGTCCGCTTCCATCGTGTCGTGGGTATTGGCTTCAGGACCCTGTTTGCTGCGGTTGTCGTGACGCTCCTGGGCAAAGTCGGAATCCACTTCCTGTGGTACCTGACTGATATCCTTCATGTACTCCCGGATCGGGATGCCCTCGATCTCAATGATACCGGTTCGTTTCGACGTTTCCTTGACGCCGAAGGCCTCTCGCATGGATCCAGCAACAACCTGAAGCTTTTCCTTGTCCTGGATGGAGAAGGAAATGATGAGAACGAAGAAGCAAACGAGCAGCGACATCAAGTCGGCGAATGTCACGAGCCAGTCCGGTGCGCCGCCCCCGCCTTGTTGTTTCTTCTTGGCCATCCCGTCGATCCTTGCGCTATTGCCCGAGTTAGGCCGCTTCCGCCAGTTCCGCCCGGACTTTTTCCGGCAGATACGCGATCAGCATCTCCTTGATCAGGGCCGGACTCTTGTTCTCGCGGATCTGAAGGACCCCGTCGATGATGAGGGTCTGGCTCAGTTCGTCGACATCGAACTTTGCGTCAAGCTTCTCAACGAGCGGAATGCAAATGATGTTGGAGATCAGCGCGCCATAGAGGGTCGTCAGAAGTGCGACCGCCATAGACGGGCCGATGGCAGCAGGGTCATCCATGTTGGCAAGCATCTGGACAAGACCAACAAGCGTTCCGATCATCCCGAACGCCGGGGCAGAGTCGCCGAGAGCCTTGAAAATGCGTTTGCCTTCCGACAGGCGTGTGAGCTGGAGGTCGCGTTCGCGTTCCATCGCTTCCTTGATGAATTCCAGTTCATAGCCGTCTGCGATATATTGGACGCCCTTGGCCAGCACCGGATCCGAAACGTCGACATTTTCAAGTCCGAGCGGGCCGGATTTGCGAACGATTTCGCCCAGGTTGGTGATTTCGGATATCAGGTCGCGGGGGCTGGCGCCCTTGCCTGCGATTGCAACCTTGAAGCCGGTGCCAAACGCACTCCCAACGTCAGAAAGCTGGAAGCGGATCAGCGTCGCCATGAGGCCGCCGCCTATCACAATCAGCATTGACGGAACGTCGATGAATTGGCCAAAACTTCCGCCCAGGAAAATGGCCGTTACCACGATGCCGAAGGCACCCAACATTCCAACCAGCGTTGCCAGATCCATTACGTACACCAAGACCGATCGGGCACATTGCCCACCACAATTCGGGCTTCATCTTAGGTGCGACAAGGCTAATCAATTCCTAACCGGCAGGGGCGAATTGCCAGCTTTCATAAAGAATTGCGATATGAAAGTGCCGGTAGGAAGTTCAGGCGGCGCCTATCCGAAGCAGGTCGTGCATATGGATGATCCCGACGGGCTTTTCTTCCTCGACAACGAAAACGGCAGTGATCTTGGATGTGTTGATGAATTCGAGGACGGCGCCGGACATCAATGAAGGTGCAATCGTTTTGGGATTGTGTGTCATGATGTCCTCAACCGGATGATCGAGAAAGTCCGTGCTGATGTGACGGCGAAGGTCGCCATCGGTGATGATGCCCAGGAGTATGCCGTTGGCATCCACAACGCCGAGCACGCCGAAGCCTTTCTGGGACATCTCGATAATAGCCTCACGCATCAAGGTTCCTGACTTGACCAGCGGCAAGGCGTCTCCCTTGTGCATGATGTCGCGAGCAGACTTCAAAGTAGCGCCAAGCCGTCCACCGGGGTGGAAGATCCGGAAGTCCTGGGCCGTGAAGCCACGGTTCTCCAGCAAGGCAATAGCCAGGGCATCACCAGTCGCCATCTGAACGAGGGCGGAGGTCGTCGGCGCTAGCCCATGCGGACAGGCCTCGGTTACACCGGGCATTTTCAGGACTATGTCTGCTGCCTTGCCGAGAGTGCTGTCATCGCGTGAGGTGATTGCGATGAGCGGCACCTTGAAGCGACGCGTATAGGCTACAATACTCGCCAGTTCCTGGGTTTCTCCGGACCAGGACAAGGCAATGACGGCATCATTCTCCGTCACCATGCCGAGGTCACCGTGGCTGGCTTCTGCGCAATGAACGAAAAAGGCTGGCGTTCCGGTGGATGCCAGTGTGGCGGCAAGTTTGACCCCGATATGACCGCTCTTGCCGATTCCTGTAACGATAACACGACCGGAAATACTGGCCAAAAGCGTGCCGGCCCGTAGGAAGGATTCCGACAGCCCATTCTGGAGAGCTGCGCGGAGCGCACTCAGTCCGGCAATCTCGGTTTCCAACGTTCGTTCCGCCGAGGTCATGAAGGAGCGAGCGTGATCAACTGCTGTCGTGTCGTTGTTCTCGTTATTCGACATGTTTTTTTCCGTTGTCATCACAGCCCAGCGAGCCGTGTCTAAGCCAGTCCGGATCGTGGTGCAAGTTGATATGCGCCCCTCAATCGCAAAACAGTTTCCATGTCTCACGACCGTCGCAGTTTGCGAAAATCAACCAAGAATTAACCATGTAGAGCGAGGTTAAAACCAAATGCCTGTAAATCGTCCAAGGGTCTCATGTTTCGCCATACGTTCTTTCTCGCCGGCGCGCTTTCGGTCTTGAGTGTACCATCTTGGTCTCAGGATCTGGGCGATGATTTGCGTGGAGGGGTATATGACGCGGAGGATACCTCTGTTGTTGCGGAGGAACCGGCCAACGCGCGGCGGAACCCTACATCCTCACCCGTCTATTCCTTGCGCGGACTTTCAAATGAAGCTGTTGCTGAAGAAGGCTCAACCGGACTTGGTTCCGCCGGGCGTGTAGAGCCCGTCAGGCCATTTTCCGACAGGGTTCAGGCTGTCCGTGCACTTGGAGGTGCGGGAAGTGTGTTGTCATCCGACGGGGCTTTTGCTGGCGATACCCGTTTCGATGAGGCCTCCGGTATTCGGGTCGGCACCTTTACGATATTGCCCGAGCTGACCGTAACCGGTGGTTGGACTGATAACACAGCTCAATCTGTCGGGGGGACGTCCGGGACGTTGTATCGAATCGCGCCAAGTATAACCGCGACATCCGACTGGTCGAGGCATCAACTCGGTTTTGCATTGCGCGGAAGCTACGTCGCCTATCCGGACGACAGGTCGGACGATGATCAGAGCGTCTCCGCGTCGACAGCGCTGAGGCTGGACCTCAACAGCCGCACCACGGCGAACGGTGCCCTTGCCTATACATTTTCCCAGGAAGACGCATCGAGCGCCGAGGCCGGAGGCTCCAGTGATGATATTCACCAGGTTTCGGGAAGTCTTGGTATTACGAGAGATGCCGGGATTGTTGCAGTGACGTTGCGAGGCGGTCTGGATCGCAACATCTATTCTGCGGACAACGGTGGCAGTTCCTCCAGCAGCCGAGACAACACGCTCTATTCGGCAGCGCTCAGGGTTGATGCCAATCCGGGAGCCGTCTTCTCGCCATTTGCGGAAGGCGCGTTGTTGCTGCGCCGGTACGATCGCAGTTGCAGTGACGCTATTTGCGAGAAACGTGATGCCAACGGATATCAAATGCGGGGTGGCATTGCGATTTCATCGGGCCCGAAACTTGCCGGCGAGGTGGGTGCAGGCTGGCGTGTCGAGGATCTGGAGGATGAACGGCTGGATGCCCTTTCCGGCGTCGTGGTCGATGCTTCTCTGGTTTGGTCGCCGACACGACTGACAACCGTCACCGGAGGTTTGGGGACCCGCTTCGAGACCACCGATATCGACGGGGCCTCCGGATCGATCATCTATTCTGGCGACGTACGAATCGCCCATGAATTTACCGACCGGTTGGTGGGCGAGGCGGGGGCGGGCTATAGCTACCGCACCTATCAGGGAGCTTCGATCGAGGAGAAAACCTTGACCGGGCTCTTGGGAGCGACATTTGCCTTGACGCGAAATGCAGCGCTTCAGACGCGCTACACCTATCGTAGATTCGAGGGAGAAAGTTCCGGTTCGGACTACGACCAGAGCACGATCGAAGCAGGCGTGAGATTTCGCCACTAGGAAGATCGCCTAGTTCCGTCACCGACATGAAGTCGCCGCTTATAGCATTTATCACTTAAGTGGCGAGGCAGTCCGGGAAACCTGACTGAGGAGGTTTGTATGATTTTTGTCATCGATGCAGCGCGTGGGCTTTTGACGGGTATTTCGGTGAAGGCCAGTCTGGGTAAAGTGATCGCGCGCGTATTGATCACAACGGGGATAGCGCTGTCTCCTGCCGCTGTGCAAGCAGACGCCGGGTTTGACCGCTTCGTGGACTCCTTCTGGCCGAAGGCAAAGTCTGCCGGAATTTCCGCGGCAACTTATCGAGGTGTTTTTTCAGGAATGGAGCCGGACCCTGACACGATCCGTCTCATGTCCAAGCAGTCCGAATTCGTAAAGCCGGTATGGGACTATCTGGACAGTGCCGTCTCGGATACACGCGTCGAAAAGGGACGGGAACTCCTCAAGGAATACGACCAGGTGCTCCGCCGTGTGGAGGCCCGATATGGCGTCGACCGTGAAGCGATCCTCGCCATTTGGGGAATGGAGACAAACTACGGTGGCTTCATGGGCAAGCACAACGTCATTCGTGCTCTGGCCACGCTTGCCTATGCCGCTCCCCGCCGGACCGCGTTTTGGGAAAAGGAACTGACCAAGGCGCTATCGATCGTACAGGCTGGTCATGTCCGGTTTGCCGACATGGAGGGCTCTTGGGCGGGTGCGATGGGTCATACCCAGTTCATGCCTTCCAGCTGGGAATCCTATGCTGCAGACTATGATGGCGACGGGCGCCGTGACATCTGGACATCCATCCCGGATGCGTTGGCATCGACAGCCAACTATCTTCAGAAACATGGCTGGCAAACCGGCAAGACCTGGGGATACGAGGTCGTCCTTCCCAACGGTTTTGACTATCGTCTCGCTGACGAGGAAACGACGCTCAGTCTACGGGATTGGACACGGCAGGGCGTTCGCCGTGCAAATGGCCGGGACTTCCCGCGCCAGGATGACAACGCGATCTTGGTCATGCCTGCAGGCGCTTCAGGACCGGCGTTCCTGATGCTGCGCAATTTCTATGTCATCAAGCGCTACAATAACGCTACGGCCTACGCTCTTGCCGTCGGGCATCTTGCAGATCGCATCATCGGTGGGGGCGACCTGGAGGGGGATTGGTCACGCGAATACATGCCGCTTTCCCGAAGCGAAACAATTGAGCTTCAGGCCGAACTGAACCGGCGCGGATATGATGTGGGCACCCCGGACGGGTTGATCGGCCCAGCCACGAGACGAGGTATCCGAGCCTATCAGCGGGCACGGGGCATGATCCCGGACGGGTACGCCTCGGTCGTTTTGCTGGCAAGGATCAAACTCGACGGTTAGACTGGCGCGCCGGAAAGCCACTGAAAGGGATGCCTGGGTGCGGATCGTTCGCAAATACTCGATTGACCTGAAGGCGGTTGGTGTGTTGCTGCTGGCGCTTGTACTCGCCGGCTTCGCTCACGATCTGTCCGGAGTAGCCTATGCGCAGTCGGGCAGTGATCTCGTGCGACCAGCGCCTGGAAATTCCAAGAGTTTCAACCCTTTTCAACCACTTCTGAAGCTGTTTGGCGCAGACACCCGCAAGCGACGTCCGGCTCGACAGTCGAACGAACCGCGGCAGGCCAGCCGTCCGGCAGGAAGTCCGCCACGGTTCGAGCAGGTGCCAAAAGACCCGGACGCTGGGGTCATTCTGGTGGTTGGCGATCGTATGGCGCGGGGTGTCTCTGATGGACTGTCCTTCACTCTTGCAGACAAACCGATGGTGATGGTCGAGGCCTTGACCGAGGATGATGCTGGTTTGATCGGTGGCGACGAGCTCGACTGGGAGGCCAGGGTTCTGGCTCGAATTCGAGGAGGAAACGTCAAGGCCGTTGTTGTGATGATGGGCGCAAATGACGTTGGCAGTGCGCTCCCGGGCGAACCTCCGGTCGAATTCGCAACAGACCAGTGGTGGGCAACTTATCAGCAACGCGCCGAGAGGCTCCTGGCGGCGGTACGAGGCGAGCGAAAGCCTTTACTATGGGTCGGCCTCGCTCCGACCGGTTCGGAATTGATGAACCAGGATTTTACCCGCCTCAACGCTCTATTTTCCGATGTCGCCGACGCTGAACGTGGCCGCTTTGTCGATATTTGGGAAGTGTTCCTCTCGGAGGCCGGCGATTATTCCTCGTTCGGGCCGGATGTTGACGGGAAACGTCAGCGGCTCAGAACTTCTGACAAGATCGGCTTTACCTGGGACGGATACCGAAAGGTCGCGTTCTTCGCCGAACGGCAGTTGTCGCGTATTCTTGGAGGCTACGGAGGTCTGGCCTTCGAAGGTGTCGAGGATGATCCTAATTTCATTGTCCTGACAGGGCGGACGACCTCCCCGGAAGACGAACTTCTTGGGGCCGATGCCCCCGTGGTCGAAGCAGGGGATGAAGATCCCGTCAATCGTTTCCTGGTGCAAGGCGATCCATTGAAGTCTTTCCCCGGGCGCGTCGATTACACCGGATTTGCATCACCAGCCGACGGGTCTTGAACAGTTCAATTCGCGACTGCCACGTTGGGAAAGAAAAAGGGCTGTCCGATGGACAGCCCTTTTTCTTTCTTCGGTCTGCGATGGCCTCAGAGCGGCAAGTCGGTCGTTCCCGTCAGGAATTCATCGACAGAACGGGCCGCCTGGCGGCCTTCACGGATTGCCCAGACGACCAGCGACTGACCGCGGCGAACATCACCCGCTGCGAAAACCTTGTCGAGACTCGTCTTGTAGTCCTCGGTATTCGCCTTGACGTTCGTACGACCGTCAAGCTCGAGCTTTTCATCAGCCTGGGCAACGTAGGTGTCGAGGCGCGGGCCTGAGAAGCCGATTGCTGCCAGGACGAGATCTGCACGCAGGATGAACTCGGTGCCTTCGATGGGACGGCGCTTCTCATCAACGCGGGCGCATTTGACGCCGGTGACATGCCCATCTTCGCCTACAAGGGCAAGGGTCGCTGCAGAGAATTCGCGCTCCGCGCCTTCAGCCTGCGAGGAAGACGTGCGGAACTTGGTCGGCCAATACGGCCAGACGGTCATCTTGTCTTCCTTGAGAGGCGGAATCGGGCGGATGTCGAGCTGAGTCACGGACAAGGCACCCTGGCGGAAAGCCGTTCCGACGCAGTCAGAAGCGGTGTCGCCGCCGCCGATGACGACAACGTGCTTGCCGGCTGCCCAGATCGGACCGACGGTTGCATATGGCCCAAGCTCCGGTTCGCCACCGACGCGGCGGTTCTGCTGGACGAGGTAGTCCATCGCCCAATGGCAGCCCTCGAGTTCCATCCCGCCGACACCCGGGTCGCGCGGACGCTCGGCGCCTGCGCAAAGGATTACGGCGTCATGGCGCTCGGTCAGCTCGTCCATGGTGACGGTGACGCCGACATTGACGTTGTAATGGAACGTTACACCTTCAGCTTCCATCTGCTCGACACGGCGATCGATGTAGTGCTTTTCCATCTTGAAATCGGGGATGCCGTAGCGCAGCAGGCCACCGGCCTTGCTCTCGCGCTCATAGACATGAACCGTGTGACCGGCACGTGCGAGCTGCTGGGCAGCTGCCATGCCCGCCGGGCCGGCACCGATGATGGCAACGGCCTTGCCGGTCTTGGTCGCGGCCGGTTCCGGTACGATCCAGCCCTCGGCCCAGCCCTTGTCGGCAATAGCCTGTTCCACGGACTTGATATTCACCGGAATGTCTTCAAGGTTCAGGGTGCAGGCTTCCTCGCATGGAGCGGGGCAGATGCGGCCCGTGAATTCCGGGAAGTTGTTGGTGGAGTGCAGGTTGCGCAGCGCCAAGTCCCAGTCACCGCCATAAACCAGGTCGTTCCAGTCGGGAATCTGGTTGTTGACGGGACAGCCGGTCGGTCCATGGCAGAACGGGATACCGCAATCCATGCAGCGCGCCGCCTGACGCTCGATTTCATTCTCCGCAAGCGGAATCGTGAACTCGCGGAAATGGCGAATACGGTCCGAGGCAGGAGCGTACTTCTGTTCCTGCCGGTCGATTTCCAAAAATCCGGTTACCTTGCCCAAGGTGACCTCCTCAATAATCTCTTGTCACATTGTCGGCTGCGACCGGGCGCCGGAGCGCCCGAGAGCCAGTTCAGTTCCAGATTTCGGCGTTACTCCGCCGCGACCATGCCGAGCCGCTTCTCTTCCATTTCGCGCAGCGCACGACGGTACTCGACCGGCATCACCTTGACGAATTTCGGACGGAAGGTCGCCCAATCATCCAGAATTGCCTGCGCTCGGGACGAGCCGGTGTACTGAACGTGCTTTGTCAGAAGCTGACGAAGCCGTTCATCGTCGTGACGGGTCATGTCGCCGCTGATGTCGACGCGGCCCTTGTGCTCGATGTCACCGCCATGGTGGTGCAGCTTTTCGAGAAGGTCGTCCTCTTCCTGGACCGGTTCGATATCCACCATGGCCAGGTTACAGCGGTCCCGGAAGGTGCCGTCCTCGTCCAGGACGTAGGCGATACCGCCAGACATGCCGGCGGCAAAGTTGCGTCCGGTCTGACCGATGACGACGATGACGCCTCCGGTCATGTATTCGCAACCGTGGTCGCCGACGCCTTCAACAACGGCAAGAGCACCGGAGTTGCGGACGGCGAAGCGTTCGCCTGCAACACCGCGGAAGTAACATTCACCGGTGGTCGCGCCGTAAAGAACGGTGTTACCGACGATGATGGAATCTTCCGGAATGATCCGGGTGTTCGCCGGCGGGCGGACGATGATCCGACCACCCGACAGTCCCTTGCCGACATAGTCGTTGGCATCGCCCTCGAGATCGATGGTCACGCCCTTTGCGACAAATGCACCGAATGCCTGACCCGCGGTTCCCTTGAGGTTGATCTTCAGCGTGTCGTCCGGAAGAGCCTTTGCGCCGTAGCGCTTGGCGATCTCACCGGAGAGCATGGCACCGACCGAGCGGTCGACGGAGCAGATGGTCTCGTCGATGATGGTCGGTTCCTTGGCGTCCAGCGCCGGCTTGGCAGCCGCGATCAGGCGACGATCGAGGATATCGACGATCGGATGTTCCTGGCGTTCAGTCCAGCGGGTCTCTTCCGGCGTTGCCTCCGGCTGGAAGAAGATACGGCTGAAGTCGAGGCCACACGCCTTCCAGTGGTCGATCGCGGCGTCCTTGTCGAGGAAGTCGGAGCGGCCAATGATGTCGTCGAGCTTGGCAACACCCAGGGCAGCCATCAGCTCACGCAGTTCTTCAGCAACGAAGAAGAAGTAGTTGATGACGTGTTCCGGGGTGCCCTTGAAGCGCTTCCGCAGGACCGGGTCCTGGGTCGCGATGCCGACCGGGCAGGTGTTGAGGTGACACTTGCGCATCATCAGGCAGCCTGCGGCAATCAGCGGAGCGGTCGAGAAGCCGAACTCGTCTGCGCCGAGAAGGGCGCCGACCAGCACGTCACGACCGGTGCGAAGACCGCCGTCTACCTGCAGTGCGATGCGCGAACGAAGTCCGTTCAGAACCAGTGTCTGCTGGGTCTCGGCGAGGCCGATTTCCCAGGGGCTACCGGCGTGCTTTATGGAGGTCAGCGGCGATGCGCCGGTGCCGCCGTCGTAGCCGGAAACGGTGATATGGTCTGCGCGGGCCTTGGCAACGCCTGCCGCAACCGTACCAACGCCTACTTCTGATACCAGCTTGACCGAGATATCGGCAGTCGGGTTGACGTTCTTCAGATCGTAGATCAGCTGCGCCAGATCCTCGATCGAATAGATGTCGTGGTGCGGCGGTGGCGAAATCAGGCCGACGCCCGGGGTCGAATGGCGAACCTTTGCAATGACCGCGTCTACCTTGTGACCCGGCAGCTGGCCGCCTTCGCCGGGCTTTGCACCCTGGGCAACCTTGATCTGGATCATGTCGGAGTTGACGAGATACTCGGTGGTAACGCCGAAACGACCGGATGCAACCTGCTTGATCGCAGAGCGCTGCGGGTTCGACGAACCATCCGGGAGCGGGTTGAAACGCTCCGGCTCTTCGCCGCCTTCACCTGTGTTCGACTTTCCGCCGATCGCATTCATCGCAATCGCCAGGGACGTATGGGCTTCACGCGAGATGGAGCCGAACGACATGGCGCCCGTAACGAAGCGCTTGACCAGCTGTTCGGCAGGTTCGACTTCGCTGAGGTCGATCGGCTTGCGGCCAAGTTCATCAGCGCCCTTGATGCGGAACATGCCGCGGATCGCGAAGCGTCCGGTTTCCTCGTTCACATGCTTCGCAAACGCACGGTACATGTCCGGCAGCTTGGAGCGGACAGCGTGTTGCAGGGTCGCGATTGAGTCCGGCGTCCACATATGGCTCTCGCCACGAACGCGATAGGCATATTCGCCACCTACATCCAGCGAGCGGCGCAGGATCGCGACGTCGCCGAAGGCTTCCTCGTGACGCAGAACGGTCTCCTGAGCGACTTCCGCAAGGCCAACGCCTTCGATCGTCGTTGCCGTGCCGAAGAAGTACTTCTTCACGAACTCGGTCGAGAGCCCGACGGCGTCGAAGATCTGCGCGCCGCAATAGGACTGATAGGTCGAGATGCCCATCTTGGACATAACCTTCAGGATGCCCTTGTCGATGGACTTGATGTAGCGATAGACGACTTCGTGCTCGTCGACCTCTTCCGGGAAGTCCATTTCCGCGTGCATCGACAGAAGCGTCTCGAACGCAAGATACGGGTTGATCGCTTCGGCGCCGAAGCCTGCAAGGACGCAGAAGTGGTGCACTTCGCGAGCTTCGCCGGTTTCAACGACGAGGCCGACCGACGTGCGCAGACCCTTGCGGATCAGATGATGGTGTACGGCCGCCGTCGCCAGAAGGGCAGGGATGGCAATCCGGGCGCGGCTGACCAGGCGGTCGGACAGGATGATGATGTTGTCACCATCCAGAACAGCCTTTTCCGCACGCTGGCACAGCTCTTCAAGGGCTGCCTCCATGCCGTCGGCGCCCTTCTCCGAAGAGTAGGTGATGTCGAGCGTCTTTGCAGAGAACTGGTTATCTGCGATGTCGCCAATCGCGCGGATCTTTTCCAGATCCTCGTTCGTCAGGATTGGCTGGCGCACTTCCAGTCGCTTGGAGGTGGACAGGCCCTTCAGATCGAAGAGGTTCGGCCGCGGACCGATGAACGACACCAGGCTCATGACCAGTTCCTCGCGGATCGGGTCGATCGGCGGGTTGGTCACCTGGGCGAAGTTCTGCTTGAAATAGGTGTAGAGAAGCTTGGACTTGTCCGACAGCGCGGAGATCGGCGTGTCGGTGCCCATGGAGCCAATGGCTTCCTGACCGATGGTTGCCATCGGGGTCATCAGGAGCTTGATGTCTTCCTGGCTGTAGCCGAAGGCCTGCTGGCGATCGAGCAGGCTCTCACCTGCGACCGGAGCACGGCCACGGACTTCCGGCATGTCTTCCAGAACAATCTGGGTCTTGTGCAGCCAGTCCTTGTAAGGGTTGGCGGTCGAGAGCTCGCGCTTGATCTCGTCGTCGGAAATGATGCGGCCCTGTTCAAGGTCGATGAGCAGCATCTTGCCCGGCTGCAGGCGCCACTTGCGGACGATCTTTTCTTCCGGCACCGGCAGAACACCGACTTCGGAAGACATGATGACAAAGTCTTCGTCGGTGACGATGTAGCGGGCAGGGCGCAGGCCGTTACGGTCGAGCGTAGCGCCGATCTGGCGTCCATCCGTGAATGCAACAGCAGCGGGTCCGTCCCACGGCTCCATCAGAGCCGCGTGGTATTCGTAGAACGCGCGGCGGTTGTCATCCATCAGCGGATTGCCGGCCCAGGCTTCCGGGATCAGCATCATCGCGGCGTGGGCGAGCGAATAGCCCCCCATGACGAGGAATTCGAGTGCGTTGTCGAAGCAGGCGGTGTCGGACTGGCCTTCATAGGAGATTGGCCAGAGCTTCGTGATGTCTTCGCCGAAGAGAGGCGAGGACACGGATGCCTGACGGGCAGCCATCCAGTTGACGTTGCCGCGCAGCGTGTTGATCTCACCATTGTGCGCAACCATCCGGTATGGGTGCGACAGGTCCCAGGACGGGAACGTGTTGGTGGAAAAACGCTGGTGGACCAGAGCGAGGGCCGAGACGAAGCGCTCGTCCTTCAGGTCCTGATAATAGGCGCCAAGCTGGTAGGCCAGGAACATGCCCTTGTAGACGATGGTCCGGCTGGAGAGCGACACGATATAGAAGCCGTTGTCGACAGCATTGGTTTCTGCGCGGACATTGTTCGAAATGACCTTGCGGAGAATAAAGAGGCGGCGTTCGAAGGTCGCATCATCTTCGCCTTCGGAACGCTTGATGAAGACCTGTTCGGAAACCGGTTCGGTTGCGGCGATATCAGGAGCCTTGGAAAGGGAGGAGTTGTCGACCGGAACGTCGCGCCAGCCGATCAGGCCCTGACCTTCGGACGCGATAACGCGCTCGATGATTTCCTTGCACTTCTGGCGCAGGTTCGTGTCCTGCGGCAGGAAGATGAAGCCGACACCATACTCTCCGCGCTCCGGCAGGGTGATACCCTTTGCGCCGAGTTCTGCGGCGAAGAAGTCATGAGGGATCTGCACCAGCATGCCGGCGCCGTCGCCCATCAGCGGGTCTGCGCCAACGGCACCACGATGCGTCAGGTTTTCGAGGACCTGGAGCCCGTCTGCAACGACACGATGAGACTTCTCGCCCTTCATGTGGGCAACGAAACCTACGCCACAGGCATCATGCTCGCGCGAGGGGTTATAGAGCCCTTTGTCGGCGGCCGTGCCCAGTCGAGTGGCCAAATCGGATTTGGTGGCGGTTGTGGATTCCGCTCCAATTCCACTGGCCTGCAACGCTGTGCTGGTCGTCAGCTCTATCTTCGTCATTTGCGCCCTCACGGTTTCCCCAAAACTCCCGCAGCTGAAGCGTCCGGTCCCGTTCGCGTCGCACTCCTTTTCGGAACGCGGCTCGTGCGACGACCCTGGCTTTCAGCCCCGGCTCTGTCGAAATGTGTAGCGTCTCACTGCTTAAAAGCGAAACGCTTCATTGACGCAGCGGTTGGTCCGCCGCCGAACACCCGTTTCGATCCGGATGCCCGCATCGGGGTTGCGTCAACACGTCAACCCCATGGTCTGCCCGGATTAAGATCTTCAGGACCCGGATCCGGTGCTCTTGCGCCGAGTTCCATCGTCAGGTCCGATAAATGGGACAGTGCTCCTGTCCTATTCCGAGCGGCGCGAACATGACAGATTTCGAAGCCAGTAGCAAGTGCGTTTATATAGCGCATTATTATTATTGTTTCGCCCCAAGAGTCCTATTCTGCCATTTTAGTAGCCGCGGAGCCGGTGCGGTGAAAGAATGTTGCGTAGAGGGTGTCGGGAGATATGTTTCCCGCTCGCGCCGGTGTCACGTCTGTTTGATTTCCTATTGATACAGTCACTGACCATTTTTGCCTTAGGGCGCCGCAAACGCGAAACATTGGCCCTTTTGAAAACCGGCTCCGATGGAGGAAATTCGATGCAAAAGATCATGACCGCAGCAATTGTCGCAGGTGCAGTTGCCACCGCCGTATCCGGGATTGCTGCTCCGACCGCCGCTCACGCCCAGGCGAAGGAAAAGTGCTACGGGGTTTCCCTGAAAGGCAAGAACGACTGCAAGGCAGGCGCCGGCACGTCTTGCGCTGGTACGTCGACCGTCGACTATCAGGGCAATGCCTGGACTCTCGTTCCGAAGGGTACCTGTATCTCCATGGAACTTCCGGATGGCCGCAAGGGATCACTGACCGAACTCGACCGTGACCTTCCGAAGGCCTGATGCGGGTGGATTGACTGCTGAACCGGGCAGCCCGGCTGCCCGGTCATTCTTTTTGACGAGGCGATGCAAGCCATGAAGATTCCGAAAGAAAGCGAGCGGACCGCAGCTGGCATCCCGGCAAGAGCCGGAGCGGGTTTGAAGGGTGAGCACGTCAGCGAGATCCTATCAACCCGTCCGAGTGTGGGGTTCTTTGAGGTCCACGCAGAGAACTACATGGGTGCCGGAGGCATGCCGCATCGCCAGCTTGAAGCGATCAGGCGCGAGTATCCGATCTCTCTGCATGGTGTCGGGCTGTCCATCGGTGCCGAGGGGCCCTTGGACAAGGCGCATCTCCAGAGGTTGAAGGCGTTGAACGAACGCTATGAGCCGGGGCTGTTCTCCGAACACCTGGCTTGGTCTACCCACGACACGACCTATTATAATGACCTTCTGCCGGTTCCCTACGACGAGGAAACGCTGGAACGGGTCTGCGACCATATCGATGAAGTGCAGTCCGTTGTTGGGCGGCGGATGCTTCTGGAAAATCCGTCTACCTATGTCGCCTTCGAGCAAAGCACGATGAGCGAGCTTGATTTCCTGAAGCAGATCGTCGCGCGAACCGGCTGCGGACTTCTGCTCGACGTCAATAATGTCCATGTTTCCTGCGTGAACCACGAGCGTTCCGCCGAAGCCTACCTGGCAGAGTTTCCGGTCGAGCATGTTGGCGAGATCCATCTTGGCGGCCACGCGCCGGATATTGATGACGAAGGCCGTCCCTTGCTGATCGACGCCCACGACCGGGAAGTGGATGAAGCTGTCTGGCGTCTTTATGAGATCCTGATCGCAAGGACAGGTCCCTTGCCGACTCTCATCGAATGGGACAATGACCTTCCTGCCTGGCCAGTCCTGCTGCGCGAGGTCGAATTGGCTCACGCGGTACTCGATCGCGCCCAGCCGGTGGAGGCCCGTCTTGCCGGATGAAGCTCATTCACAAACAAGTTTGCTAGACGATTTCAGCGAGGCATTGTTGCAGCCGCAGTGTCCGATGCCGCACGGTATTATCGGACCGGATGGGAAACCTGCGCCCAAGCGTTTCAGCGTTTACAGAAACAATGTCGCGGTCTCGCTCGTCGAGGCGATCGAGGAGAGCTTCCCGGCGGTGCAGAAGATGCTGGGAGAGGAATACTTCAAGGCGCTTGCCCGTGCGTTCGTTGCCGAGTACCCGCCGACGTCGCCAGTGCTTTTGTGGTACGGCGACCGGTTTCCGGGCTTCATTGAGGACTTCGAGCCTTTGAAGGCCTACCCGTATCTTTCGGATGTCGCGCAGCTCGAATGGACCTGGCTCGAAGCCTACCATGCAGAAGATGCACCGGTCCTGGATCCGGGTGTGCTTTCAGCGGTCGATCCGGAGAAGTTGGGTCAGGTCCGCTTCACGATTCATCCGGCAGTGCGCGTGGTGAAGTCTGTCTGGCCGGTGTTTTCGCTGGTTGCGGCTAACCGTTTTGATGAGGAGGGCGACCACGCCATCGATATGGACGATCCCCAGGATGTCCTGGTGGCCCGTCCTGACCTGGATGTCGCAATCCTGCTTTTGCGCCCCGGCGCTGCGGTTTTTCTGGAGTGTCTGCAGGAGGGCCGAACGCTTGGTGCAGCCGCCGAAGCTGCCGCGTCGGAGCACGAGGCTTTCGATCTTGGTGCCACGCTTGGCGATTTTCTAACCAACGGTGTGTTTGGCGCACACCTCGATCATGTACGAAGCTCGCGCGGCGGGCTAAATGAAAGGAATGCGTAGGATGGGTGCGCTAATCAGTCTTCTGGTCAATTTGCATAATACAGTCTTCGGGGCGCTGGAGCGGCTCACTAGCGGATGGTTTCTTGGTCTCGCGGCACGTGCCGTCTTCGCCAGCACGTTGCTGGTCTACTTCATCAACTCCGCCCTAACCAAGATGGGCAACGGCCTGTTTGGTTTCCTGTCGCCGAGTGACGGCGCCTACGCCCAGATTCTTCCGACCCTCATGGAGCAGGTTGGCTATGACACCAGCCAGATCGGCTTCTTTCCCTATGGCTTGATCGTGCTTTTGGGGACCTGGGGTGAGATTATCCTTCCGATCCTGGTCGTCATCGGACTGTTTACCCGTGTGGCGAGCCTTGGAATGATCATCTTCGTTATCGTCATGTCCTATGTCGACATCACCGGTCACTTTGTGGAAGCCGAAACGATCGGTGCGCTGTTTGACGGCAATCCCACGTCGCTGATCCTTGACCAGCGCCTGTTGTGGATCTTCGTCTTGCTTGTGCCGATGTTGAAAGGCCCCGGAGCGGTCTCCGTGGACAGGGTGCTCTCGACCCACTACAGCCGACGTGAGCGCTACTACTGATCACTGTTTGAGGTCTTTGTCGCGCCGGCCCGCTTGCTCCCTGCTTGTGAAGCTGATTAAAGCGAGGAATGAACTTTTCCAGTGACAATTGGGCGGGTGCAACGGCTTCGGTGATGGAAGCCCTGAACCGCCACTCGACCGGATTGGCGTCGGCATACGGCGCCGATCCGCTTACCGCCGACGTTACCCGCACCTTTTCCGCAATTTTCGAGCGCGACGTCTCCGTTTACTTCGTTGCAACCGGTACAGCCGCGAACGCCTTGGCACTGTCGGCGTTTGCCCGGCCGGGCGGGGCTGTGTTCTGTCACTCGGATTCACACATCCAGGTCGACGAGTGCGGTTGTCCGGAGTTTTTGACCGGTGGTGAAAAGCTGGTGCCGATAAACGGCGCCGACGGCAAGATCACTGCCGACGCATTGCGCAATGCCATGAAAGCCTTCCCGGAAGGCGTCGTCCATCATGGACAGGTTGCCAGCGTTTCGATCACGCAGTCGACGGAATGCGGGACCGTCTACACCCTTGACGAAATTCGCGCGATCAAGGCAGCGGCAGACGAGCGGGGCATCCCGTTGCATATGGACGGAGCCCGCTTTGCTAGCGCACTCGTGTCGCTCGGCGTCACTCCTGCGGAGATGACGTGGATGGCGGGTGTCGACGTTTTGTCATTTGGCGCCACCAAAAACGGCTGCTGGTGTGCCGAGGCAGTGGTCTTCTTCAATCCCGAACAGGCCAAGGGCTTTGAGTATTTCCGAAAAAGGGCAGGGCACCTCTTTTCAAAGAGCCGCTTTGTTGCGGCCCAGTTCGAGGGATATTTTGCCGACGACAGTTGGCTCGGTTCCGCTGCGCATGCAAATGAGATGGCTCAGCGATTGGCGGAGGGCATTCGCAGAACCGGTGGGCGTACTGCGTGGCCTGTAGAAGCCAACGAAGTCTTTCCGATATTGCCACAAGAGAAAGTCAGTCGTCTGCGCGAAGCCGGGGCCATGTTCTATGAATGGCCGGCCGACGGCCTCCCGGAAGGCTCGAGGCCGTCAGGGGAAGAGGTCTGCCTGCGGCTCGTTGCGAATTTCGCGACAACGCCTGAGGACGTTGACTGCTTCCTGGAATTGCTTTGATCGTGAAATGAAAGGGCGCCCGGATAATCCGGACGCCCTCATTGTCAGAGCCTTGGGAGGTCGGACAGGAAGACCGGCGGCTCGTTAGTGAGCCTTGGTCTCGATCTGTTTCGGTGAACCGCTACCGATTTCGATCTTGCGCGGCTTCATCGCTTCGGGAAGCTCGCGTACGAGATCGATGTGGAGCAGGCCATTTTCCAGATGCGCGCCCTCGACGCGGACGTATTCGGCAATCTGGAAGCGCCGCTCAAAGGTTCTGGAAGCAATGCCGCGGTAAAGGATGTCGCGGTTTTCCTCTTCCTCTGCCTTGTCGCCCTTGATCGTCAGAACGTGTTCCTTGGCTTCGACGGAAAGATCGTTTTCGGAAAAGCCCGCAACGGCCATCGAAATGCGATAGGCGTTCTCGCCGGTGCGTTCGATGTTGTAGGGCGGATAGCTCGGTGCATCCGAGTTGGCGGAATCCAACATGGAAAAGAGCCGGTCAAAGCCAACGGTCGAGCGATAGAGCGGCGAAAAATCAAAGTGACGCATGTGTTCGGTCCTCTTTGTTGAGCAACAGATATGGTCTCGAAGGTCCGGTGTCCCCCATCTTGGCAGGACTGGCACCTTGCGGGCCCTCTTGGCACCCGCATGAGATCAGGTGGTGTCGGAATTTTCGGCTTTCAAGAGGTTTTCATCGTTGGTTTGAACATGAACGTCCGCTGAACAGGTGCTTCCGGTTCGGTTCAAGGGCGGCGTGGCAAATTCTTCTCAACATCAGCGATCGGCTGATGTCTGAATTCTGAGGAGAGTGAATATGATGACCTTCAAGAAAGCTCTTGGTATCCCCGTTGCCGCACTTGTTGCTGTCGCCGTCCTGGCAGGTTCTGCGCAGGCGGCTCCCCGAGACCATAACGGCCGCGATCATCATCGCGAGATGCGCGGAGACGACTTCGCGAGAAGCAATGATCGCGGAGGTCCGCGCGGGCACTGGCAGGAGCATGAGCGGTTCGGCCGGCATGGATACAGGATGGGCGTCAAGGAGGTTCGCCGAAGCCTGCGCCATCGCGGATTTCATCGGATTCGGATCGAAGACCGGAAGCCATTTGTCTTCAAGGTATCTGCAATTGGCCGAAACGGTGTTCCTTTCCGGATTGTTGTTGATCGGGTAAGCGGGCAGATCCTTCACATGCGTCCGGCCGGGCGTGGTTTTCACTGGAGCTACCGCTGGTGAGCCATGGCTAGCTACCGAAACAACTGCGAACAGAATTTCGCAGTTGTTTCAAGTCGTGACCGGGCTATCGTGCAGCAAACGCATTTCGGTTTCCGACAAGGGCGATTGCCTCATGACGCTGATTGATATTCCCGAAAATCCCTTGCCCGCGGGCGTGACATCCGGCTTTGTCGAGACGGCGGACGGCGTGAAGATCCGATACGCGCATTGGCCTTCGACTGGCGGGACGCGCAAAGGCACGGTCACACTGTTGCAGGGGCGTTCGGAGTTCATCGAAAAATACTTCGAGGTCATCGAGGAACTGAGGCAGCGCGGCTTTGCTGTTGTGACATTCGATTGGCGTGGTCAGGGCGGATCCGACCGTGCCCTGCGAAACAAGCGCAAGGGCTATGTCGCTGGCTTCGGGCAATATCGCGACGATCTGCATACGGTCCTGAAAAAGGTGTCGCTCGCGGAATACCCCGGCCCGCACTTCGCCCTGGCCCATTCCACAGGTGGGGCAATCCTGCTTTCCGATGCACAGCGCTTGAGAACCATGCTCGACCGTGTCGTCTTGAGCTCGCCGCTGACAGGAATGTTGGACAATGGCTGGAAAGAGCGCTGGGCATTCCGGCTTGCAACGTTTTTGAAAATGATCGGCCTCGGCCGGATGTATGTTCCCGGCGGCAATGGCGATCTCTTCATCGCGTTCGAAAAGAATCGCCAGACCCGGGACAAGGCTCGTTTTGAGCGGGCAGAGGCTGTTCTTCGTGCCGCCCCTGAACTCGGTATCGGATCTGCCACGGTCAGCTGGCTTTACGCGGTCACGCGGGCAATCAAGGGCTTTCGCCGTCGTGATTATGGTCCGAGCGTCTCGTTACCGTGTCTCGTTGTGGCCGCAGGGCATGACCGGATCGTTTCGACAAGGGCGACCGAAGAGCTCGTGTCGCACATGAAAGCTGCCGGATTCCTAGAGATTGCCGGCGCGGAGCACGAGCTGATGATGGAGCGGGATCACATCCGCAATCAGTTCTGGGCTGCCTTCGACGCTTTCATCCCAGGACAGGTTCGCTAAAGCCTCGGCCGACCGTTTCCGAGCCTCTGCTGGCAAATGCCAGCAGCCTCTACCTAAGCTGCGCAGGCTGAAAGTTTCTTGAGAACGATCTCATGGAGCCTCGGATCACCCGTCGCGAGGACCTGACCGCCTTGAGCGGCAGAACCGCCGTTCCAGTTGGTCACGACGCCGCCAGCCCCTTCGATGATCGGTATAAGCGCGACGATATCGTAGGCCTGCAGGCCACTCTCGATGACGATATCTGCAAGGCCCGCCGCCACCATGCAGTAGCCATAGCAATCGGTACCGTAGCGGGCGAGTTTGGTCTGCGCTTCAATGATGTCGTAGACCTCACGTTCAGCTGGCGGGAACAGGGCTGGGGTCGTTGTGAACATGACCGCGTCCTGGAGCGCATTGCAGCTTCGCGTCTTCAGTGTCTTTGAGCCGACCGGACCCTTGTAGACCGCGGAGGTGCAATCTCCGGCGTAGTACTCTCCGACATAGGGCTGCACCATCATGCCGAGAGAGGGTTTGCTGTTTGTCGTCAGCCCGATCAGCGTTCCCCATGTAGGAAGGCCGGTGATGAACGCCCGGGTCCCATCGATCGGGTCAAGTACCCACACGTTCTCGGCATCGAGGTTTTCCGGCCCATGCTCTTCGCCCAGGATTCCGTGATCGGGATAGCGTTGGTTGATCAGCTCGCGCATTGCCGTTTCACCGGCCCGATCGGCGATGGTGACGGGATCGAAGCCGCCATCCAGCTTGTTCTCCACGTCATGCCCGTTTCTGAAATGAGGCATGATGGCTTTGGACGAGGCTTCCGCAAGTGTTTCCAGGAAGTCGGCGAAGCTATGCGACAGCTGCATGGTAGGGGTACTCATTTGGTATGGGTTCCAAATCTGCGTCTACAGCCGCCTGGCGAAGCGTAATGGACGCTATTTTCTTTCCAAAACAGGTAGTTATTCTGAAGCAAGCTAAATGTCACGATGATCAGATCAGATGCGTGGCTAATTTTTGATCAGTGTCTGCCTATAAGCCGAGCTTGACGTTTGTGCGCTGCGGTGCGAATTTTATTGCAGCGCGAAACGAGTTTTCGAAGTAGCGCCGCCCTCCTTGGGCGTTTCCTCCCTAGACTCGGGCCGCCATTTGTGCGGCCCCTTTTTTATTCTCTTTTTGAAAATCCTTATTCAGCAGCCATCGCATCGATTGCAAGTCCCGCGTCGGGCATTGCGGTGAGTTCCCGGGCGAAAATCGCCAGATCCTGTTTCAGGCGCTCGAAACCTGCGTGTGGCGTATGGCTCGGTTCATCCATGTAGATGCCACGATTGATTTCGAGCTGAAGCGCATGAAGTCCTCGTGCGGGGCGGCCATAATGTTCGGTAATGAAACCGCCGGCATAGGGCTTGTTGCGACTGACTGAGTAGCCGAGACCTTCGAGGATCGAGGCGGCATATTCGGTGAGGTCAGGTGAGCAGCTGGTGCCGTACCTGTCGCCAAGGATGAAGTCAGGCCGCTGGTTGGAACTTTGGCACCGCACGGTAGACGGCATGGAGTGGCAATCTATCAGGACAGCATATCCGAAGGTGACATGCGTCTGTGCCAAAAGACGCCGCAGCGCAGAGTGATAGGGTTTGTAGATCCCCTCGATCCGCATGAGTGCCTCGCTGACCGGGAGGCGATGGCGATAGATCTCATGCGATTCGCTGACGATACGGGCGACGGTGCCAAGGCCGCCGGCAACACGGATCGAGCGGACATTTGCGTAAGAGGGCAATCGCCCGTCGAACATCTTCGGATCGAGCTCATATGGCTCGCGGTTCACATCCAGGTAGGCTCTGGGAAAATGCGCACGCAGCAAAGGGGCGCCGAGTGGGACCACGTGCCGGAAGAGGTTGTCCACGAAGGCGTCCTCGGAGCGGCGGATCGACCGTTCATCAAGCCGGGAAGCATTGAGGAAACTTTTCGGGTACTGGCAGCCGGAGTGTGGAGAGTTGAAGACGAAAGGTAGGCGCTGGTCTGCCGGAGCGAGCACTTCGAATGGCGGCATGCCATTGAAGTCGACCTGATCGATCGACGGGATATCTCCAGTGTCGCTTATGGCCAAATCGATCCCTTTCGTTTCCTCCCTGCCATGGTGCCAAGGAATCAACACGCAGTCCACAGAAACCAGCCGGGATCCCCATGCGAACGGTTTCACTCTATCTTTACGCCGTATTCCGACTATAACCGAGCGGGAGGTCGGCGGGGTACCACCCGTTCGCTATGTTCCCTCGTGATGTAATGGTTGCAAACGATGCCGCGTATCCTTCTTGCGGAAGACGACAATGACATGCGCCGCTTTCTGGCGAAGGCCCTGGAAAATGCCGGACATGACGTCGTCTCCTTCGATAATGGCAAAAGCGCCTATGAGCGCCTCCGGGAGGAGCCCTTCTCGCTTCTGCTGACAGATATCGTCATGCCTGAAATGGACGGTATCGAGCTGGCGCGCCGAGCGACGCAGCTCGACCCGGACCTGAAGGTCATGTTCATTACGGGCTTTGCAGCTGTTGCCCTCAATCCGGAGTCGGACGCGCCGAAGGATGCCAAGGTTCTCTCCAAGCCATTCCACCTGAAGGACCTCGTTCAGGAGGTGGACAAGATGCTCGCTGCCTGATGGCAGGCAGCTGCGGGGCTTGAACAACATGCCTGTGGAATTGTTTGACGGTTCTGTAAAAAAGGGTGTTGCGTCGTTCAAAGAACCCCGTTATATCGCTCCCCACCACGGCGTTGCGGCGCAGTGATACCGAGAAATTCGGGCGTGTAGCTCAGCGGGAGAGCACTTCGTTGACATCGAAGGGGTCACAGGTTCAATCCCTGTCACGCCCACCATTTTTGCGCTTTTCGACATTTTGGTCAGATCGGCGCGGGTGGATCCCGGACATCAGGATCTGCGCAGGACGAGGGGTCTTGCAGCGGCTTCCCGGGGAAACCAGTCACAGCGAGCGCCTCAGGCGCTCGTTTCATGTTTACGGGTAAAGGGCCCTTCGGGGACAGTGTCATGAAGATCAAGAACTCGCTCAAAGCGCTTATGACCCGCCACCGCGAAAACCGCATGGTTCGTCGCAAAGGCCGTGTCTACATCATCAACAAGAAGAACCCGCGCTTCAAGGCTCGCCAGGGCTGATTGCGCGAGGCGCGATAGCGTCTTTGTGATCTCTTGATTGTCCGTTTCACGGATTGACCGCTGCAGCCGGCAAGGTATCTTGTCGGCATGCGGCTTTTTTTGTTTGTCATTTCGATTCTCTGGCCACTCAGCATGGCGACGGCGCAAACGGAACCTGATCTGGGGCCGGATGCGGAGGAGCCTTCTGTCAACGACCTTGAGACGCTGATCCCGGAAAACGAGAATTCCGGCGCCGCCGTGGTCGATAATGACGGTCCACCTCCTGCAAGTGAGCTCGAGGACCTGTTTGCCAGTCTCGGCCGGGCCGAGAACGACAAGATTGCGGATGGCATCGCCCGGAGGATCCAGATCCTCTGGCTCGAATCGGGAAGCGATACCGTCGACCTCCTGATGGCGCGTGCAGGTGCAGCGTTGAAAGGGGATGACCTTCCCCTTGCGCTGGATCTTCTTGATGTTGTCGTTACGCTTGAACCTGATTTCGCCGAAGGCTGGAACAGGCGTGCCACTGTCTTCTACATGCAGAAGGATTTCGGGCGCTCGTTGGCTGATATCGAGCGGACGCTGGCGCTTGAACCCCGCCATTGGGGCGCTTTGTCCGGGCTTGCCATCATTCAGCGACGTCTCGGTCAGGAAAAAAGGGCGTTGTCCACATTCAAGCAGGCCGTCGAAATTCACCCGGGGCTCAAGAACGCCCGCGAATCTATCGAGTCTCTGGAAAAGGCCGCCGCAGGCGAGCCGATCTGATCCAGCTTTGTCCTGGACATTTCCGGCTGGTGATCCATTGCAGTCACCTTGGCGCGCTCTAATATTCTCCCGATGGAAACAGTATTGATCATCCTGGCCGCTGTTCTCTTGCTTGGCGGCCTGTACACAGCCTGGAAGACCAGACAGATTGACGACCGACATGGTCCGGAGGGCGAATTTGCCTTGGTGGACAGTGTCAGGCTGCACTACTTTCACTACGCCCTGCCTCACCATGACGGAAAGAGGCCTGCACTGGTTTTCGTTCATGGCGCCAGTGGCAATGCCCTCGATCCTCTGATTGCCTTCAAGGACAGGTTCGAAGGGCGGCACGAGCTCTTGTTCGTCGACCGTCCGGGCCTTGGCCACTCCCGGCGTGAGCCGGAACGGCATGCGAATCCGGTCGAGCAGGCTCGCAGCATTGGTGCCCTGCTCGACAAGCTTGGCATAGACGACTGTGTTGTGGTCGGGCACTCGCTTGGTGCCTCGGTTTCGGCCGCGCTCGCACTGGAACGGCCGGACGTCGTCTCGGGCACCGTTTTTGTTGCGCCTGCAACCCATCCCTGGCCGGGTGGCATCAACTGGTACTACAGGCTGGCGGCCATGCCTCTTTTCGGGCCGCTGTTCTGCCGTACCATCACGCTACCGGTCGCGGAGCGGCTCGCACCGGCTTCAATATCCGGAGTGTTCAGTCCGCATCCCGCAATCGAGAATTATGCCGCCGAGATCAAGCTGCCACTTCTTTTCAGGCCGCACAGCTTCCGGGCCAATGCGATGGATGTTGCCGGGCTCAAGGGATTTCTGAAGCACCAGTCCCGGCGCTATGGAGACATGAAGCAGCCCGGCGTCGTTATTACCGGTGATCAGGATACGGTGGTCTGGCCGAGCATTCACAGCGAGGGGCTGATCAGGGATATGCCGGATGCTGAGCTGATTCTGCTCGAAGGTGCGGGGCATATGCCTCACCACACCCATGGAGACGAGATAGCCTGTGAAATTGAGAAACTCCTGGCGAAGCTCGCCGACAGGCAGACAGCGTCTCTGGCGCCTACATCCGAGGTGGAGCTGAAAAGCTCAGGTTAGCCCTCGGGTGAAGAGACCAGCGGCGGCAGCGCCGCTGGTGCTTTGGTTGTCAGTCGTTGCCGGCAGGCCCGGCCATGCCCAGGGCATGCAGGTAGAGGTCCAGTACGGCCTCTTCTTCCTCGCGCTCGTGGGGCTGCTTCTTGCGCAGCGAAACGACCTTGCGAAGGATCTTGACATCGAAACCGTTGCCCTTGGCTTCGGCATAGACGTCCTTGATGTCGTCGGAGATGACTTTCTTTTCTTCTTCGAGACGCTCGATACGCTCGACAAATGCACGCAGCTGATCGCCGGCAACTCCGCCCGGATCGGACATGGGGGTGTCTCCTAGTTGGTATTTTGGGTTCGGATTCGTATAGCCGGACAGTGCCGTGCCAGAACCGGCCTGACAGGTCAAGCCGGGTTCTCCGTCAAGCTTCAATGGGCCGGTTTATTCACCTCGAAAGCCGCCTTCTGGGCGTCGGTGGCTTCGGTCTGGAACTTGTCCTTCCATTCGCTGTACGGCATGCCGTAGACGATTTCGCGACTGGTTTCCTTGTCCATCTCGATGCCGCGTTCTTCTGCGGCTTCGCGGTACCAGTTGGACAGGCAGTTCCGGCAGAAACCGGCCAGGTTCATCATGTCGATGTTCTGAACATCGGTACGCTGTCCGAGGTGGCTCAGAAGGCGGCGGAACGCGGCGGCCTCCAGTTCGGTGCGTGTCTTGTCGTCCATTGAGTGTTCCTCTCTCAGGCGGGTTTGTCCGAGCGGGACATGTGATGCTTGATCTGGCGCAGGTCCGGCCGGGAAACAAGGTCTTCCAGTATCGGTTGCAGCCGGTCGGCCCATTCCAAGACACCCTTTTCGTCGGCAATCAGGTCCTGCCGAACCTCCAGTAGTGCATGGGCAATCCCGCGCCTTGTCGCATGGCGGTACATGGTGTCGTTCTTGAGGCAGCCGTCATATGGCTCGTTGTCTCCGACCACCAGATCGCCCTGGGCTTCAAGTTGTTCGATGAACGGCCGAACTGCTCGTTCGTCGCTGTCCCACAGGATCGCGGCATGCCATGGCCGCGGGACGCCGCGCCAAACCGGTGTGTAACTGTGGATGGAGACGATTACGGGTGCCGGGGCCTTGCCGATCATCTGATCGAGCGTCTCGTCGATCAACGTGTGATAGGGCCGATGGAAACGCTCGATACGGCGTTGCCGCTCCTCATGGTCGACCTCGGAATTGCCCGGAACGACAGCTCCGTCTGAAAGGCGCATGACGATCGTCGGATCGTCCTCGCCACGGTTGGGGTCGATCAGGAGCCGAGAGTATGTCGTCATCAACACCGGCGCATTCAGCCGCCTTGCGAGTTCCATTGTCAGAGGACGGACGCCAATATCGTAGCCGATGTGCCGCTCGAATTGCTCGGGTGGAAGGCCGAGATCCCCGTATTCCGCGGGCACGGCATTGCGTGCGTGGTCACACAGAAGCAGCAGTCCGCCGGACAAATCGCCTTTGATCGTTTCGGTCGGGACGAAATCGGATGGCTGCGAATTTTGGGAGGTGATCATGAAATCGCTATACGTTCGCGAAGAACTTCATTGTTGGGATGACGCAGGAGATTGCGCCCTGTAGCTTTAGACCAACCGCAAGGTCGAACCAACCTTTTCTGTACTGCTTCACATGCCGAATTCTCAAGAAGATCTGTTGCACGTTCCCGCGTCCTCGCTTGGGGCAACCGGCGCCGGCTTGCAGCCGCAAGCCGGGACGGGGGTTGCCTTGCTTGCCTTGCTGGCGGGTGCCGTTGCGATGGGAGTTTCTCCAGTCTTCGTCCGATTGGCGGAGGTTGGACCCTATTCCAGCGCGTTCTGGCGTGTGTTCGCCGCCTTGCCTGTGCTCTGGGCGTGGTCTCAACTCGAGGACAGGTCGAAAAGTCCCTTGCGTGGCTGGTCGTGGCCGGTTGTCATTGCAGGGCTGCTCTTCTCCGGGGACCTGATCTTCTGGCATCTGTCGATCATGAAGACCTCGATCGCCAATGCGACCTTCCTTGCGACGCTGGCGCCTGTGTGGGTGTTGCTCGGATCCAACCTGATCCTGCGCGAGGCAACGACACGCGGTATGTGGCTTGGGCTTGGTGCCTGCCTCGCCGGGGCGGCGTTGCTGGTAGGCTCGAACCTGGGCATAGCGCCAGAGCGATTGATCGGTGACGGGTTCGGCGTGATGACCTCTGTGTTTTTCGGAGCATACATCCTCGCCACCCGCTATGTACGGCGGAGCCTAGGGCCCGGCGGGTTGATGTTCCGCTCGTCACTTGTCACTTCGATTTGCCTTTTGCTTGTCGCCCTGATGCTGGACGACAAGCTGTTGCCGGAGACGTCGCGTGGTTGGGCGGCTCTTGCGGGGCTGGCCTTGCTGGCGCATGCGGCCGGGCAGGGGCTTCTTGCCTTCGCGCTTGGTCGCCTCACGGCGGGATTTTCTGCGCTTGTGATCTTTCTTGAGGCCGTGACTGCAGCAGCATTTGCCTGGATCGCACTTGGCGAAGCCCTCAGGATCTTGCAGATTGCGGGTGGTCTCCTGATTCTCTTCGGAATCTGGATTGCCCGTCCGGGCAGACCTTCCAGCAATTGAAATGATGAAGAAAAGTTCGTTGGGGAGCGAAGAATGACGGATCACCGGCCGCACAAGGAATTCCTTCGTTCCATGTTCGATGCAGCGGTCTCGGCCGCATTGCCGGAGAATTGTTTGCCCGAGCATCTGCCGGAACCTTCCGCGTCAGGACGGATCATTCTACTGGCAGCAGGGAAAGGCGCCGGTGCCATGCTGGAGGTGGCGGAGCGTCATTACCGCGAGCAGCGGGGACTGGGTTCGGACCGCTTGATCGGTCTGGGTGTGACCCGGCACGGTTATGGCCGTCCGACCGGTACGATCGAACTTATCGAGGCAGGGCATCCGGTCCCGGATCAGGCCGGCGTCGACGCTACCATTCGCTGCATGGAGCTTGTTAGCGCTGCCGGTGAGAATGACCACATCGTTGTTTTGCTGTCGGGTGGCGGGTCCGCAAACTGGATTGCGCCGACAGCGGGCGTTACGCTTGATGACAAGCAGCAGCTCACGAAAGCCCTGCTGAAGTCCGGAGCGACAATCGATGAGATCAACAAGGTCCGCAAGCATCTGTCGCGGATAAAAGGGGGGCGCTTGGCTGGGTTGGCAGCTCCCGCGAAGATGACAACGCTCGCCGTTTCCGATGTGCCCAATGACGATCCTGCCGCCATCGCTTCCGGGCCGACGGTTCCTGACGCTTCAACGCTGGCCGATGCACGCGGCATATGCGCCAAGTATGCGATCCAGGTGCCGCCGGCGATTTCCGAAGCGCTCAACGACCAGGCGAACGAGTCCCTGAAACCGGGCGATGCGGCTTTCAACACTGCAGAATTCAAGATCGTGGCGCGGCCGCAGGCGTCTCTGGATGCCGCAGCCGAGGTTGCCCGGGCTGCCGGCTATGAGCCGATCTTCCTTGGCGACAGCGTTGAAGGCGAGGCAAGGGAGCGGGCGCGCGAACACGCAGGGCTCGCACGCGAGGCGCTCGGCGCGGGAAAGCGCTGCGTCTTCCTTTCGGGAGGCGAGCTCACGGTTACGATCAATGGCGATGGGATTGGTGGTCCGAATCAGGAGTATGCGCTTGCACTGGCGATTGCCTTGCAAGATTTGCCGGGGGTCAGCGGGCTTGCCGCGGATACTGACGGAACCGACGGCGGTCAGGGGGCGGCGAGCGATCCGGCAGGTGCCTTTGTTTTCCCCACGACGATTAGCCGTGCAACCGCGCTTGGCCTTGATCCTGCCTCATTTCTAGCCAGAAACGATAGTACCTGTTTCTTCGATGCGCTTTCGGACCTGCTTGTCCCTGGGCCAACTTATACAAACGTCAATGACTTTCGAGCCATCGTCGTTGACAACACTGGCATGTGCTAGCAAAAAGCTAATGTTCAAAAGCCGCGAGACGAACGACTGACAATGAACAAAGGTGGGGACCGACGCCATAAGGAGTCATCAAATGGCTTCAAGCGCGCTGTGAAGACGGCGTTGGGCGCATGCGTGTCTCTGATGGTCATGGGTCTTGCGACGGCTCCGGCAAAGGCTGATCTTCGCCTTTGCAACAAGACCGAGAGCCGTGTTGGCATTGCTATCGGCTACAAAGACAAGTCCGACTGGATCACCGAAGGCTGGTGGAACCTGGAGGGCAACTCTTGTGAGACCCTCGTCCCGGGCTCGCTGGTGTCACGATACTATTACATCTACGCTGTTGATTACGATCAGTTCGGTGAGTGGGGTGGCCGGGCATTCATGTGCACGCGTGAAAAGGAATTCACGATCCGTGGCATAGAAGATTGCGTCGCTCGAGGTTTTGAACGAACAGGCTTTTTTGAAATCGACACGGGCGAACAGAGCAGTTGGACTGTTCAATTGACGGAGCCCGTGCAACAGGGGACAGGTGGGCGATGAGGCGTAACCGAAGAGTCAAGATACTGGCAACTCTCGGACCCTCCTCCTCTGAACAAGACATCATCGAAAAGCTGTATCGCTCGGGTGCGGATGTTTTCCGCATCAACATGAGCCATACGGATCACGATCGTCTGAAGATGCTGGTTGAACGCATCCGTTCAGTGGAGGAGAAGGTCGGGCGGCCGATAGGCATTCTGGCAGACTTGCAAGGTCCGAAACTGAGGGTGGGAACCTTCAAGGACGGTCCGGTAATGCTGGAGAATGGCGCGAAGTTCACGCTGGACGCCGACCCGGCCGAAGGCGATGTAAATCGAGTGCATCTGCCGCATCCGGAGATTTTGAAGGCGCTTGAGCCGTCTCACCGTCTGTTGCTCGACGACGGGAAGATCCAGCTGCGCGTTGTCGAGTGCACAGCTACCAAGGCGGTTACCGAAGTTATCGTCGGCGGCAAACTTTCCAACCGCAAAGGCGTTAGTGTCCCGGATTCCGAGATTGCGACAAGCGCAATGACGGACAAGGATCACAAGGACCTGGTCGCAGCCCTTGATCAGAACGTCGACTGGATCGCGCTTTCGTTTGTTCAGCGTCCCGATGACATTTCCGAGGTCCGCAAGATCACGCGCGGACGTGCGGGAGTTCTGGCGAAGATCGAAAAGCCTCAGGCAATCGGTCGTCTGGCCGAGATCATCGAGCTTTCCGATGCAATCATGGTTGCCCGTGGCGATCTCGGCGTGGAAATGCCGCTCGAGCAGGTGCCAGGTCTGCAAAAACAGATTACCCGCGCCGCACGCCGTGCAGGCAAGCCGGTCGTGATTGCGACGCAGATGCTGGAATCGATGATTTCGGCTCCTGTTCCGACCCGCGCAGAAGTGTCCGACGTCGCTACGGCCGTCTTTGAAGGCGCTGATGCGGTGATGCTATCGGCAGAATCGGCCGCCGGTGAATTTCCGGTCGAAGCGGTCGAAACGATGGACAAGATTGCCCACGAGGTGGAGCGGGATCCGAACTTCCTCAATATCATCCACGCTCAGCGAACCGAACCGGAGGCAACCGGTGCCGATGCCATCTCAGCCGCAGCGCGTCAAATTGCCGAGACCCTGAAGCTGGCAGCTGTCGTGTGTTACACGACCTCCGGTGCAACGGGGCTGCGTGCTTCACGCGAACGCCCGAGCTCTCCGTTGATCGTGTTGTCGCCGGTGGTCGCAACGGCACGCCGGCTCGCCTTGGCCTGGGGCCTGCATTGTGTTGTCAGCGAAGATGCCGCAAGCGAGGACGACATGGTCGACCGCGCATGCCGGATTTCCTACTCGGAAGGTTTTGCAAAGCCGGGTCAACGAGTGATCGTGACAGCGGGTGTTCCCTTCGGTACGCCGGGGTCGACGAACATGCTCCGGATTGCCTTCGTCGGCAGCGACGGACAGGGCGGTATTTGACGCCTTAATCGATTAGAGTTCCAAGAGCGAAAAAGGCGGCCAGATCGGCCGCCTTTTTTGTATCTAAACCAAGAAGGTTCACCGCCGTCAGCGAGCGAAGGTGACCGGGAGCACAATGACCGCAGGTCCCTCAAAACGGTCTGTGCGCAGGGATCCATAGGGAAAGAGCTCGAAGCCTGTGCTTACGAAACGATTTCCCGGTGCCAGAAAATTCTTCAGGCTCCGCTGACGAGGGTGGCTGAGCGAGGCAAACAGGCGGTGGCGGGTGGTGCCCGCACCGGAAATCAGGAGGGTTTCCGACTTGTCGGGAAGACCTGCAAAGCCCGCTAGCGGATCCCTGATCTCGTTGCGTGGGATTCTGCCTGATACGGATCTTTCAAGTGTTTGCTTGGCTGGCGTGCTTCGCGCTCCCGCCTTGGCAGCGTTTGGACGGCCATTCTGACGAGAAAATGCAGCGGGTGTTGCGGTCGCAGACGCATATGCGAGGGCTGTCGGGGCCGCGACAGGTGTCGGTGTAGATTGGCTGTCGCCGCTTGTCGCCGCGACAATAGCTGCCACAGGATCGTCGGTAGGCGCCTGGGCCGGCAGTGGGACAGAGCCTGCTACATTCTGTTGGTTCAACGCCGCTACCTGGGTTGCCTTGAGGAGGGCATCGGCCGGCTTCTGGCTGGGCAACGCAGAAGCTGCAGCAAACCGATCACTGTTGGCTACGGCAGGGCTAGCGCCAGTTTCAAGGGCGATACGCTGAGCATCCAGAGTGTTCGGAGCTGCAACGGATGCGACCTGGATCGGCGCGGAGGCGACGGCTGGTTTGGCGAGGGGGACGACGCTTGCCACGATGACCGTATCTTCGGCACCGGTCGCTTCGTCTTCTTCCTTCTGAAGAGGTACCGGAGGCGCAGTCACGACTGGCGCGGTTCGAGAAGCCGGCGTCGCATTGTCGCCGGAGTTCCGAACTCCGGGAAGAGCGCCCGGTGGGACCGGAGCGCTGTCAGGTCTGACGGCGGCGACGCGGGTGCGTTCGTTCGCGCTGTCGGCGTTGTTCGACCTGAACAAGGATGCAAGCAGGTTGCCTCCGGATCCCGAGGCTGCCTCCCGGGGGGCTGGCCTTACGAGGTCTGAAGAATTGCGCAGCGACTGACCCCTGGTGACGTTTCCTTCATCGTCCTCCTCATTCGAGGCGACGATCGTCGGCGTTGTGCTGCGCTTGCCCGACTTGGCCTCGGCGAGGGCCAACTTGTATCCGCTCATCGGCTTGCCGTCAGACGGGACATGCAATGTCTTGCCGTCCGGGAAGACCTTCGCAAGCTGCGAACGTGTCATCCGAGGCCAGTGACGAATACTGCCGGTGTCCATGTGAACAAAGGGCGATCCGGATGTCGGGTAGTATCCAACGCCGCCAACGTGCTGCCTGAGGCCGGTTGCTCGCAACTGAGCCAGATTGACGCCGGGAATGTAGAAATCCATCGCCTTGCCGAGCGTATGCTGGCTGTTCTTGGCGACGCCGCGCGAACGTTTGCGCAGCATATTGTTCGTTGCAGGCGAACGGTAGCTGGACACGACATAGATCGGATTCTTTGCGCCGACCTGCTGGTAGACTTCCCAAACCAGATCGAGAAGTTTCGGGTCGATATTGGTCATCTCGTTCCGGCGCCAGTCGCGCAGGAAACGGTTGGCTTCGCGCAATCCGGATGGAATGAACCGGCCGTTCTTCTTGAAGGTGACCTCGACACGCTCCTTGGTGTGCGTGTTGTAGAGCTTCAGGGTGCGGGTCTCTGCCTTTGCTGTAAATGCAGACAGCACGGGCATCAGAGTAAGCAGACACAAAAGAGCGCTCGCACGTCGCAAGCCTCTCACGGCGTCGTATCCAAACAACCGTCTACGCAAAATACCGTCTCGCCGTTTGTTGATGGCTCTTGGCCAATGCGATTATCCCCCAGCAGGTTGAAAACTAGCCTGCGCGGGTTAAGAAGCCTTTACCCTGTTTTCATTTGAGCCGAAAACGTGGCCAAAATACAACGAAAACAGAAATTAGCGCGGGATATCACGTTAAAAAAGCGGGCTCAGTTCGAGCCTGTATCCATCATGTCCCAAATCAGGGGCCGAACGCTCTTATGCAGCGGCTCCATCGTTCGCTGCTTCTTCCTCCAGGCCATATTCCTTGAGCTTGCGATACAGTGTCGAGCGACCGATTCCCAATCGTTTCGCCACCTCTGTCATTCGACCTGAATAGTGATTGATCGCCGTGCGGATGAGTTCCTCTTCCAGGTCGGTCAGCTTTCGCACGTGGCCGTCATTGTCGAGGCTTCGCATGAAGCCAAACGGAGCGGCATGGCGGAACGCGTCATGGGCGGGGGAGGGTTCCTGCGAGGATGAGGTTTGCCGCGCCTCCTGGGAGACGGCCGCTTCGGCGGTCCGTGGTGCTGCGAGTGCCGGATCTGGCGTTGGCTGCGCCGTGAAACCGCGTCCCTGTGTCTGCGCCGCAGAGCCGACAGCAGCGGCGACCTGCGGGAAATCGTCCACGGTCAGGCTTGCGCCGTCGCACAGGACGACTGCGCGGAACACTGTGTTTTCCAGCTGTCGGATGTTGCCGGGCCAGTTATAGGCCTGAAGAAGGTCGAGAGCCTGGGTTGCGACACCCGATACGTGAGGCTTGCCTTCCTCCGCAGCAAATCTTGCGAGGAAGTGCCGTGTAAGTGCAGGAATGTCTTCGGGGCGATCCCGCAGTGGCGGGATCCAGATCGGGAAAACGTTTAGGCGATAATAAAGATCCTCGCGAAACGCCCCTTCCTTGACCTGGTCGACCAATCGACGGTTGGTTGCTGAAATCAGGCGGAAATCCACCTTGATCGGGCGCTTCGCGCCGATCGGATCGATTTCGTTTTCCTGAAGGGCCCGCAGAAGCTTGACCTGGACTTCGGCAGGCAGTTCCCCGACTTCGTCAAGAAACAGTGTGCCGCCATGGGCCTCCTGAAACTTTCCGACATGCTTGTCGACAGCGCCGGTGAAGGCGCCTTTCTCGTGTCCGAACAGGATCGATTCGACCAGGTTGTCCGGAATGGCACCGCAGTTCACGGTCACCAGTGGCTTGGACTTGCGTTCGCCGGAACCCTGAATGGCGCTCGCGATCAGTTCCTTGCCGACACCGCTTTCTCCCTCGATGAGGATCGGAATATTCGAGGATGCGGCGCGCTTCCCAAGGTTGATCACGCGCTCCATCGCCGGAGAGCGGGTAATGATGTCGGCAAAGGTGAGCGTGCCGGAAGCCTGCTTGCGGAATCGGTTGATCTCACCTTCAAGAGCCGAAACCTTCATCAGGTTGCGGATCGATACATTGAGCCGTTCCGGACTGACAGGTTTGACGACGAAATCCTGTGCGCCGGCATTCATCGCGTTGACGACCGCATCAATTCCGCCATGGGCGGTCTGAACGATGACCGGAGTGGCAATCTTCTGCGCGCGAATCTTCGTCAGGGCACCAATGCCGTCCAGTTCCGGCATCACCATGTCAAGAATGATCAGGTCGATGTCGGCACCTTCCGGGCCGATCATGATGTCGACCGCCTGCTGTCCGTTTTCGGCAGTTTTCGTCTTGTGTCCGAACTTATGGACGGCCTCCTGAAGCAGGCGCCTCTGGATCGGATCATCGTCGACTATGAGGATCTTGCCGCTGGCTGACTGCATGAAGGGCCCTTTGAAGTCCGTCTGTGTGTATCAATTCGGGCCATCCTGGTACGAGAGCGGTAAACAAATCGTCCAGCCAATCGGAAAAATTTGACTGCCCCACAATTGCGGTGGAGGGGGTCCGCAGCCTAAACATCGAAGGGAGTTAGAAAACTTCCCGAGCGATTTGCCGTTGGAGATTGCACATGCTTTTCGATCCCTATGTTCGTTCCCTCGCAGAAGGTGCTGCCGGAGAGGATCTGGGTTCGCTGCCGGAATGGGATCTTGCGGACCTCTATTCGGCTATAGACGCGAGTGAGGTCGAAGCAGACCTCGAAGCGTCGCTGGCACGTGCCAAGACCTTCGAAACTTCCTACAAGGGGCGGCTTGCTGATCTGGCATCCTCGAATGTCGGCGCTCTTGTGACGGCGATCCGCGCCTACGAGGATCTGGAAGATCTGCTTGGGCGACTGATCTCCTATGCGGGTCTGACCTATGCAGGCAACACGACCGATCCGAAAATCCAGAAATTCTATGGCGATGTTCAGGAGCGGATTACGAGCGCCAGCTCGCATCTCCTTTTCTTCGGTCTTGAGCTGAACCGCGTGGATGACGACACTCTGGAAAAGGCGATGGAGGATCCTGGCCTTGACCACTACCGGCCGTGGATTGAGGATCTGCGCAAGGAAAAGCCCTACCAGCTCGAGGATCGGGTCGAGCAGCTGTTTCATGAAAAGTCGGTAACCGGCCGAGGAGCCTGGAACCGTCTCTTCGATGAAACCATGGCGTCCCTGCGCTTCGAAGTCGACGGCAAGGAGCTCGCGATCGAGGCGACCTTGAACCTGTTGCAGGACAAGGAGCCGCAGAAGCGGGAAATAGCCGCGGGGGCTCTAGCCAAGGTATTCGGCGAAAACCTTCGTACCTTCACGCTGATCACCAACACGCTGGCGAAGGACAAGGAAATCTCGGACCGCTGGCGCAAGTTTGGTGACATCGCCGACAGCCGGCACCTGTCCAACCGCGTCGAGCGGGAAGTCGTCGACGCCCTTGTCGCAGCGGTCAGGGACGCCTATCCGCGCTTGTCGCACCGCTATTATGCGATGAAGGCGCGCTGGCTTGGCGTCGAACAGCTGAATCATTGGGATCGCAACGCACCGCTACCGGCTGCGGACAACCGTGTCATTCCGTGGCAGGATGCCAAGGCGACTGTCCTGTCGGCCTACGGCAAGTTCTCACCTGAAATGGCCGATATCGCCGAACGCTTTTTCGACCGCAACTGGATCGACGCGCCCGCGCGCCCCGGCAAGGCTCCCGGAGCGTTCGCTCACCCCACCGTTCCGAGCGCCCATCCCTACGTTCTCGTCAATTATCTTGGCAAGACACGCGATGTCATGACCTTGGCCCATGAGCTCGGTCATGGCGTTCACCAGGTCCTTGCAGGCCACAACGGTCCATTGATGGCTCCCACACCACTGACGCTTGCCGAAACGGCAAGTGTCTTTGGCGAGATGCTTACGTTCCAGTCCCTTTTGGAGCGCACCACTACCAAGGAAACGCGAAAGGTCATGCTGGCAAGCAAGGCCGAGGACATGATCAATACCGTCGTGCGCCAGATCGCGTTCTATACGTTCGAGCGCAAGCTCCATACGGAACGCCGAAATGGGGAGTTGACGTCGGACAAGATCGGGGAACTCTGGCTCGACGTGCAGAAGGAAAGCCTGGGCCCTGCGATCCGCCTCAATCCGGGATACGAGTCCTTCTGGACATATATCCCGCATTTCATTCATTCGCCGTTCTACGTCTATGCCTATGCCTTCGGCGATTGCCTCGTGAATTCGCTCTACGCTGTCTACCAGGATGCGGAGACCGGCTTCCAAGAAAAGTATTTTGACCTGCTCAGGGCTGGCGGGACCAAGCATCATTCCGAGCTTCTTGCTCCCTTTGGGCTGGATGCGAGCGATCCGTCGTTCTGGAAGAAGGGCCTGTCGGTCATCGAGGGAATCATCGACGAACTTGAAGAGCTCGATAGCTGACGCTCTTGCGGTGAACTGCGGCGAGAGGCAGGTGAATTCGAGTGATGTTCGCTCATACGCCATATGACGGCTCGAAACAGCCCTTCACGGTCGGGCTGGAGCCGATCGGTGAGTGCAGCTGGCTGGAGCCCGACGAACATTTCGCTGCTCACCTGGAGCGCAAGGCTGAGCTCCTTGCGTCAGGGCAGGATACCGTCTTCCGGGCAGAGCCGGAGACCGCCGCTTCTCAAAGAGAGGTGCTCGAACTCATAACCGCGAACTTGTCCCATTATCACCGCGATGTGTTCGATACAGAATCGGGTGCATTGAAGTTCGCAGCTTGCGAGAAAGTTGGGAGCGGCCTTCCGAACGCGGATCTCATCCGGGCGGCCATGCTGGTCCAGGAAGATCTGGTTCTCATGCGGAATGCAGACGACGGATATAGGCTGGCAGCGGCGTGCCTGTGTTTTCCGTCGTCGTGGTCTCTTGCCGAAAAATTCGGCCATTCGATGCACGCGATTCATGAGCATGTCCCGGGTTTCAACAACGGGCGCATGGGGGCTATCGTCGCGCGGATCTTCGACAACCTTAAGGTCGGGCAGCTCGTGGCCCGCTTCAACTGGTCGGTGTATGACAGTCCGGAATTGCACAGACCGGTTGGACGAACCTTGCTCGCTGACTGTGGCGATGAGGCAGATACTCTGGCCCGCTTGTTCGTGCGCGTCGAACGTCAGACGCTGCGGCGGTTGCCGGGTTCGGGTGACATCCTGTTCACGATCAAGATCCATCATGATCCGCTGAAGGCGCTGTTGGGCCATCCGCATGGCAGTGAACTCGCCGCAGGACTTCGCAACCAGCTACTGGGCCTTGATCCGGACCAGCTTGCCTACAAGGGCTTGCATGCTCAGAGGGATATGCTGGTGCGCCAACTGACCGAGATCGAAGAAGGCGCAACCTCTTCTGCGGTTGCCAGCACTGCAGCAATCTGACGCTGGTCAAATGCGCAGAGCTGTCTACATGGATGGAGAGCGCGCGTCCTCGTTTCAGGAGTAACGGCATAATGTCCGCAGAGAAGGATCGGGAAAGCAATCGCCTGACGGGCCGGATCGGTCGATATGCCCGCGTCGGCACCAATGTCGGGGGGATTGCGGCAAAGATGGCCGGTGCCCGACTTTTCGGTCTTGAACTGGATAACGAGAAGCACGCGATTGAACTGGCCTCGGCGCTCGGTGGTCTTAAAGGGCCGCTGATGAAGGTCGCGCAACTTCTGTCGACGATCCCGGACGTGCTGCCACCGGAATACACGGCCGAGTTGGCGAAGCTGCAGGCCGATGCACCACCAATGGGCTGGGCGTTCGTAAAGAGGCGCATGCGTGCCGAACTCGGTGCCGATTGGCAGAGCCGCTTTGCCGAATTCGATAAGGCGCCATCGGCGGCGGCATCTCTTGGACAGGTTCATCGGGCGACCTCTCATGAGGGCGCCGATCTGGCATGCAAGCTTCAGTATCCCGACATGGCCTCCGCGGTTGAGGCCGACCTGCGCCAGCTACAAGTTCTGTTTTCGATACATCGACGCATGCAGCCGGCAATCGATACACGGGAAATCGCGATGGAAATCGGAGAGCGTGTCCGCGAGGAACTCGATTATCGACGCGAAGCGGCAAACATGGCGGCCTACCGGACGATCTTCGAGCAAAACGACCGAATACGCGTGCCAGACGTTAAATCCGATCTGTCGACCGGCCGGCTCCTGACCATGGGCTGGCTGGAGGGTGAGCCGCTGCTTTCCTTCCGGGAGCATTCGCTGGAGGAGCGCAACCGAATTGCCGAAACGATGTTTCACGCATGGTGGCACCCGTTCAGCCACTTCGGGCTGATCCATGGCGATCCGCATCTGGGGAACTACACGGTCTTTTCCGATGAAAGCCAACCGGCGGGAATCAACCTTCTCGATTACGGCTGCATTCGCATTTTCCCTGCGAATTTTGTCGCAGGAGTTGTCGATCTGTATCTCGGATTGCTTGAAGACGACGAAGCCCGCATTGTTTCTGCCTATGAGCGTTGGGGTTTCAAGGGACTTACGAAAGACCTGATCGAGGTGCTCAATGTCTGGGCTCGTTTTATTTATGGGCCTCTGCTGAGCGACAGGGTACGGTCGATCGCCGACGGTATCAGTCCTGCCGAATATGGCCGCAAGGAAGCGTTCCGGGTTCACAAGGCGTTGAAGGAACTTGGCCCGGTAACCGTCCCTCGTGAGTTTGTCTTCATGGACCGTGCAGCCATTGGTCTAGGTGGGGTTTTTCTTCATTTGCGGGCAGAATTGAACTTCTATCAGCTGTTTAACGAGCAAATTGAACACTTTAGTGTCGAGAAGGTCGGGCAGCGACAGAAGGAGTTACTGCGGGGCGCCGGGTTGAAGTGACGCGGTGACGGGACGAGCGGTCACTTTGCCGCAGAACAAGCCTTGCGTTTGACGATAACCTCTGCGCTAAACATTGCTCCAAGAGAGGGCTTTATTGTAAAGACCTCTGTCGAACTGTGATTTTGAAACCGGGGGACTGAATGTCTGACAACTCCGCACCTGCCATGGATTACGCTGCTCACGAAGCGACCTATGAGGGCTTCATCAACTTCTCCAAGGTTGGCACTATTGCCGTGCTCAACGTTGTTCTGTGCCTGATCCTTTTTGCCTTCGGTGGCACCGCCGCGACCGTATTCGGCTGGATCATGCTGGTCGGCACCCTCGTTGCCGCTGCCATCGGTCTCGCACTTGGTGCCAAGGGCTGGATCCCGTCCGCAGCCGTTTTCGTCCTGACCGGCTTGCTTGCCATCCTGACGGTTTAAAGGGCTCAGCCCGCCTTTCCGGCAACCCGGAAAGGCCATGTTTATTCCTAGGGGAGGGTACCGATGAAGATTGCTGTGCCGCGCGAGACAGACGCGGTTGAAACCCGGGTGGCCGCCACTCCGGATACGGTCAAGAAGCTGGTCGGGCTGGGCGCGACTGTTGCCGTTGAAAAGAATGCAGGAGCCAAGTCCCGCATTCTCGATGCGGACTTTGCCGCAGCCGGGGCGACCATCGTGGATGATGCTGCCGGTGTCTACAAGGACGCCGACGTGGTTCTGAAAGTTCGCCGTCCGGCAGCTGCCGAACTCAAGCTGATGAAGTCCGGCGCAATGGTCATTGCGACCATGGATCCGCATGGCAACGAAAAGGACGTGGAAGCGATGGCGAAAGCCGGCGTCGCCGCGTTTGCCATGGAGTTCATGCCGCGCATTACCCGCGCTCAGGTCATGGATGTGCTCTCCTCGCAGGCGAACCTCGCCGGCTATCAGGCCGTCATCGAAGCTGCCGCGGAATACGACCGCGCCATGCCGATGATGATGACCGCAGCCGGTACTGTTCCCGCTGCACGCGTCTTCGTAATGGGTGCAGGCGTCGCGGGACTGCAGGCGATCGCGACCGCCCGCCGTCTTGGCGCAGTCGTGACCGCTACCGACGTTCGTCCGGCCGCCAAGGAACAGGTCGAGTCTCTCGGAGCGAAGTTCATCGCCGTCGAGGATGAAGAGTTCAAGCAGGCCGAGACCGCCGGCGGTTATGCCAAGCAGATGTCTGAAGAGTATCAGAAGAAGCAGGCCGAACTGGTGGCTTCCCATATTGCCAAGCAGGACATCGTCATCACCACGGCGCTGATCCCTGGCCGACCGGCTCCCAAGCTTGTCAGCAAGGAAATGCTGGCCAGCATGAAGGACGGTTCGGTTCTGGTCGACCTGGCTGTTGAGCGTGGCGGCAACGTCGAAGGCGCAAAGCCTGGCAAGGTTGCGAGCGTTTCGGGTGTGAAGATCGTTGGCCATCTCAATATGGCCGGTCGTATCGGTGCATCGGCTTCTGCCCTTTATGCAAAGAACCTGATCGCTTTCCTTGAGACCATGATCGACAAGGAAACCAAGGCGCTCATGCCTGATTGGGACGACGAGCTGGTCAAGGCGACCGTCCTGACACGCGACGGCAAGGTGGTTCATCCCGCCTTCGCTCCGGCAGAAGCTTAAGAGGGGGATGTCATGAGCGAGTTGTCTAAAGCTGAGGCGCTGGAACGTGCAAATGCGGCTGCTGATGCCGCGCGAGAAGCTGCGGCCACCGCACAGGAAGCTGCCAGCGCGGCACAGACCTACGCGGATCAGATTGCGGGCGCTGCCGGTGATGTGATGACGCAAGCAGCAGCAACGGCGGCAGGCGGGGCTATCGAGCCGTTTGTCTTCCTGTTCTCGGTTTTCGTGCTGGCGATCTTCGTCGGCTACTACGTTGTCTGGTCGGTGACCCCGGCTCTGCACACGCCTCTGATGGCAGTGACCAACGCGATCTCCTCGGTGATCGTTGTCGGTGCTCTGCTGGCAGTTGGCGTTGATCTGACGTCCGGCGACGGCGCCATGATGGCGCGCGTATTCGGATTTCTGGCTCTTGTCCTGGCTAGCGTGAACATATTCGGCGGGTTCCTTGTGACCAGCCGCATGCTTGCCATGTACAAGAAGAAGCAGCGCTAAGGGGAGGCCGGTTGATGTCTGCAAATCTTACGGCGCTGCTCTACCTGCTGTCAGCAGTGCTCTTCATCATGGCCCTTCGTGGCCTTTCAAGCCCGGAAACCTCGCGCAAGGGCAATCTTTACGGCATGGTCGGCATGGCCATTGCCGTCGTGACCACGCTGCTCGCCAGCGGCGTTACGTTCGGATCGGGCATCCTGATCCTTGCTGGCGTCGGTATCGGTGGTGGCATCGGTGCGGTGATTGCGAAGCGCATTCCGATGACCGCAATGCCCCAGCTCGTCGCAGCCTTCCACTCGCTGGTTGGTCTTGCTGCGGTTTTCGTCGCTGCCAGTGCTCTCTACGCTCCGGTCGCATTCGGCATCGGTGAACCTGGCCATATCCATGCCCAGGCTCTTGTTGAGGCGGCAGTCGGCGCGGCAATCGGTGCCATTACCTTCACCGGTTCCGTCATCGCCTTCCTCAAGCTGGATGGCCGTATGTCGGGCAAGCCGATCATGCTTCCGGCTCGCCACCTGATCAACATCCTGCTGGCTGCCGGCCTGGTTCTGCTGGTCATCGGTCTGGTGAATACCGAGAGCACAATGCTGTTCTGGCTTCTGGTGCTGGTATCGTTCCTGTTCGGTATTCTCATCATCATCCCGATCGGCGGCGCAGACATGCCGGTGGTCGTGTCGATGCTGAACTCCTACTCGGGTTGGGCAGCAGCTGGCATCGGCTTCACCCTCGGCAACATGGCCCTGATCATCACGGGTGCGCTCGTGGGTTCGTCCGGCGCGATCCTGTCCTACATCATGTGTAAGGGCATGAACCGCTCGTTCATTTCGGTGATCCTTGGTGGCTTCGGCGGTGAAACCGCGACTGTCAGTGGTGGCGGCGAAGATGATCGTCCGGTCAAGCAGGGTGCTGCGGAAGATGCTGCCTTCATCATGAAGAACGCTTCCAAGGTCATCATCGTGCCCGGTTACGGCATGGCGGTTGCCCAGGCGCAGCACGCTCTTCGCGAGCTTGCCGACACGCTGAAGGAAGAAGGCGTCGAAGTTAAATACGCCATCCACCCGGTTGCAGGTCGTATGCCTGGTCACATGAACGTTCTGCTGGCGGAAGCCAACGTGCCCTATGACGAGGTCTTCGAACTGGAGGACATCAACTCGGAATTCGCTCAGGCGGACGTGGTGTATGTCATTGGTGCGAACGACGTGACCAACCCGGCGGCGCGCGACGATCCGCAGTCTCCGATTTACGGCATGCCGATCCTCGACGTGGACAAGGCGGGCACGGTTCTGTTCGTAAAGCGCGGCATGGGCTCGGGCTATGCCGGTATCCAGAACGAGCTTTTCTTCCTCGACCGGACGATGATGCTCTTCGGCGATGCCAAGAAGATGACCGAGGAAATCGTCAAGGCGATGTAATGGTCTCTTTCGAGAGTTTGAAAGGCGCGGGATCATTCTCGCGCCTTTTGTTTTTGTGCAGGTCGCGTATAAGCGCGTCATGATTCAGCGCCCGCCAGAGCCTTTCGTTTACGCCCCGCCGCAAGAGCCGTTTCTGGAGGTGCTCTATGCCGATGAGCATCTTCTGGTGGTCGATAAACCGTCGGGTCTCCTGAGCGTGCCTGGAAAGGCTGCTGAACATTCGGATTGCATCGAAGCTCGCGCCCAGTCCCTCTATCCGCAGGCGCGCATCGTACATCGGCTGGATATGGATACGTCCGGGGTGATGGTCCTCGCGATGAATGCACAGGCCCTTCGGCACCTCGGTCTGCAGTTCGAGCGCCGCAAGACTGCAAAGATGTATATTGCTGACGTCTGGGGTGAGGTTGACGGGGACGCGGGTGAAATCGATTTGCCATTGCGCTGCGACTGGCCGAATCGGCCAAAACAAATGGTCTGTCACGAGCACGGCCGCAAGGCGACAACCCGCTGGCAGGTGGAGAGCCGCCAGTCGCTGACGACACGGGTGCATCTCTTCCCGGAGACCGGCAGGTCGCATCAGCTGCGCGTGCACATGCTCAATCTCGGGCATCCCATTCTCGGGGATCGCTTCTATGCGCATGGTGAAGCATTAGATGCGGCAGACCGCCTGCGCCTGCACGCCGATACGTTGACACTGCATCATCCCGATACCGGTGAACGCGTCACGTTTCAGGCGCCGTGCCCCTTCTGAAATCCCGCTTTCAGATCGCCTGCTTGCCGAGGTCTTCCACCTTCGCGAGCCAGCGCTTCCTCTTGTCGTCGGAAACCATCTCGACCATGCCGAAGACCGTGTCCCGTACCGGGCTGAAACCGATGAACTTAAGAATGTTCCGTTCAAGTGCCTTGAGCCCGTGGGACAGGAACCACAATCGGTAGACGAGGCCCGGCATGCCCATCGTGGTGATGATCCGAGCGGACTTGCCTTTCAGCTTGCCTTTTGGGAAGGCATTTTCCGCCGTGTCTTCAAAAGCTGTGTCCCTGTGCAGAACCTGTTCCAGGAAGCCTTTCAGAAGTGCCGGCATGCTGCCCAGCCACAGCGGAAAAATGATCGTGACATGATCGGCGGCCAAGAGGGTGTCCCTGGCAGGGATGAGGCTATCGGGTGTCGGGTCTTCGGCGAAAGCCTTGGGGGAGCGCAGTAACGGGAAGTCCAGGTCCGCGAGTGAAATCAGCGAAACCTTATGGCCAGCGTGTCGTGCGCCCTTGCAATAGGAAAGCGCGAGTGCGTGACAGAAATGGGCCGGGTCAGGGTCTGGGTGTCCATCAATGACGACGACAGATTTCGACTTGGCCATGACTTCTATCCTCTGTTGACGGCAAGCATCGACAGAGGATCGCCCGGCTGATGCCGGGATGCCTTGATTGAAATCAGAGGAGGTTCTGTCCCTTGCTGACGCGAGCGAATCCCTCGCGCGCCAGGTCGTTGGAGGCGTCCAGATTCAGTGCCTTGTTGTAGTTGCGGCGGGCATCCTTGGTCTTGCCAAGCATTTCGAGGGCCACGCCACGGTTCGCCCATGCCACAGACGAGCGCTGGTCGAGATTCACAGCCATCGATAGGTCGGAGAACGCGGCGTTCGGATCATTGATGGCAAGATAGGAAATGCCACGCGCCACATAGGGCTCGTCCGCATTCGGGTTGAGGCCTATCGCCGTTGCGAAATCCTCAATGGCACGCTGGTGCTGACCCTGGGCCTGAAGGATCAGGCCGCGATTATGATAGGCGCGTGCGTCCGAGCTGTTCCGGGCAATCACCGTGTTGAAATCGCTCAAGGCCGGGCCGAATTGACCGGTCTGCCGATAGGTGTTGCCGCGACCGACATAGGCTACATCATAGTCGGGCTTGATGTTGATGGCGCGGTCATAGTCTGCAATGGCGGCCTGCATCTGCCCCGCCCGACGATAGACCAGAGCACGGTTCGCATAGGCCTGGTGAGACCGGGGATCGAGCTGAAGGGCGATGTTGAAGTCGGCAATCGCCTCATCCAGTTTGCCGGCCTGACCATAAGCGATGCCGCGGGTGTTGTAGGCGTTTGCGTCCCGTGGGTTCGCTTCGATCACGGCGGTCAGAGACTGGATGTTGGCAGCAGATCCTGCCGCGGTATCGATCGGAACGCCGTCATAAACAGACGACTGGCAGGCAGCCAGAAAAACGGCAAACCCGATGGTCGCAAGTCTGGCGATACGAGAAAATGTCGTGTCACTTTCTGTAGGTGCCAAGCGAGATTGTTTCATCGGTCTTTGTTGCCTGTCGTCTGTTGAAATCGGTCGTGGGCGCACGTGCGCCGAGCGAGCCTGTCTGTTTGGATCAGTCACATACGTTTTGACAGCACAAAAAGCCGGCGGCAAGGCGCAGCCGGCTTTGATTTCGGATAACCGTCAAATTTGAACGGATCCGGCCTGCTTGCGAGAAGGCCTTAGTGGCGGCTCGAGCGACCCGGGAGGAGACCCTCACGCTGCGCCTGCTTGCGGGCGAGCTTGCGCGCACGACGGATGGCTTCGGCCTTTTCACGAGCTTTCTTGACGGAAGGCTTTTCGAAATGGCCGCGGAGCTTCAACTCCCGGAAGACGCCTTCACGCTGCAATTTTTTCTTCAGCGCCCGAAGCGCCTGATCGACGTTGTTGTCGCGAACCAGAACCTGCACGCGTTTGTTTCCTGTCTTGTAACAGCTGCCATGAGCTGTTTCGTTTGGAAGAAAATTGCGATCGCTACCCGCGGGTTGGTCTGCACATCCTGACCGGGCCCGTCGCATGCGCGCGGTCATATCAAAGAGCTTGTCACTTGTCCACAGGCAATTATAAATAGCTGGCGATGATAGTTCTATCTTTGATTGTATTTCTCAGGCCCGGTTCCTCCTCTGTTTGTAGACAGGCAGTTTGTGCGGGTATAGACCGGCGGCCTGCCGGCCTGCCTTCAAGTCCCCTATCGGCAGCAAATCGTCGCGAAATGGAGGGCTGATTGAAGCCGGATCGTCAAGGATCAGACGTTGCATCGCCTTTCTCAGGGCTGTGGCAATCCGATATCCGCCCGACATTGTCGCTTGGCTTGCCTCTTGCCGGTGCGCAGCTCGCCCAGATGGGCATCAATACCACCGATGTGTTGATGATCGGTCGCCTTGGCGCCGAGCCGTTGGCTGCCTCGGTCCTGGCCTTCAACATGTGGATGCTGCTCTGGTTCTTCGGAATGGGAATCATCCAGGCGGTGATACCGCTTGGAGCGAGAGCGCGTGGGCGACGAGCGGCGAGGGAACTTCGGCGTACCGTCCGGATGGGACTGTGGATTTCGGTTCTCTACTGTCTCCCCGCCTGGTGCCTTACCTTCTTTACCGAAGAAATCCTGGTGGCACTCGGGCAGCAGCCAAAAATCGCGGCGTTGGCTGGCGAGTACATGGGCGCGCTCCAATGGTCGCTCCTCCCGGCTCTGGCGATCATGGCTGTGCGCGGGTTCCTGACGATCATGGAGCGGTCCAAGATGGTGCTGCTCGCGACGCTGGCAGGTGTCTTGGTCAATGCGGTTCTCGATTACCTGCTGATCTTCGGTGCGTTCGGCTTTCCGCGTCTGGAACTGATCGGGGCCGGGATTGCATCGGTTGTGACGTCCATGAGCACGTTCCTGATCCTCCTGGTCTACGCGACCAACCGCAGGGGATTGAAACGCTATGCTATCCTTGGCCGGATTTGGCGCTCGGACTGGGTTGTTCTTGCAAGGATCCTGCGTCTCGGACTTCCCATCGGCCTGACCCTGGTCGCGGAAGGAGGTCTGTTTGCTGCCTCCTCGGTGCTCATGGGCTGGATCGGGACAATCCCGCTGGCAGCTCACGGCATTGCCTTGCAGATCTCGTCAATCACATTCATGGTCCCGGTGGGGCTTAGCCAGGCCGCACTGACCCGCGTCGGCTATGCCGCGGGCAGGAACGATCCCGTCGCCATCGGTCGGGCGGGCTGGGCCGCGCTCGGTATCACCTTCGCCTTCATGTCCTGCTTTGCGGTCATGTTCTGGCTGATTCCGGAAACGCTGGCGTCGCTCTATCTGGATCTCGACAATCCCAAGTCGGCGGAAGTCATTTCGCTCGCTGTGTCTTTCCTGGCGGTCGCCGCGATATTCCAGATTGCCGATGGGGCGCAGATCATCGGGCTCAACAACCTGCGTGGTCTGGGCGACACGACGATACCGCTGATCTATGCGGGTGTCGGATACTGGGTGATCGGGATCAGCCTGTCCCTCGGCCTTGGGTTCGGCATGGGGATTGGTGGTGTTGGCGTATGGACGGGTCTTGCAGGCGGACTTGCCTTCGTCGGCGTCCTGACCAACATCCGCTTTTACAAGCGTGACCAGCTGAACCTGATTTGAGAACCGGCATGTGTCTCCTGTCAGAGCTGTCCGTGCGGTGGCTCTGATACAGGCAACTCAGGCTCACTCCGATTTCGGAGAGAGCCGGTTCACGTGGCCCATCTTGCGACCGGGACGCGCTTCTTCCTTGCCATAAAGATGCAGGCGGGCATTTCCTTCCGACAGGATTTGCGGCCAGCGCTCGCAATCCGCCCCAATCAGGTTTTCCATCACAACGTCGGAATGGCGTGTGCAGCTTCCCATCTGCCAGCCTGCGACGGCGCGCATGTGTTGCTCGAATTGTGAGGTAAGGCAGGCGTCCTCGGTCCAGTGGCCCGAGTTGTGTACGCGTGGCGCGATCTCGTTGACGAGCAGAACCTCGTTCTCGCCGCTGCCGCTGAGGAACATTTCGACGCCCATGACGCCGACATACTCCAGACTGGAGGCGATGCTGATCGCCATCTCGCGAGCCTTTGCCGCCGTTGCAGCAGATACGTTCGCAGGCACCGTCGAAGTCTTCAGGATGTGGTGCTCGTGATGGTTCTCAGCCACATCGTAGGCATCACAATTGCCGTCCACATCACGGCAGACGATGACCGAAACTTCGCGATCAAACGGAATCAGCCGCTCCAGAACCGCCGGGGCACGACCGATCTTGTCGAAGGCACCGACAGCGTCCGCAGCTGCGCGGATCATCACCTGGCCCTTGCCGTCATATCCGAAGCGGCGGGTCTTCAGGACACCTTCGCCACCGAAGTCTTGAAGAGCGGCGGTAAGGTCCTGGTCACTGTCGACTGTCGCGTAGTCCGCAATCTGGACCCCGGCCGAGCGCAGGAATTCCTTTTCGTGGAAACGGTCCTGCGAAACTTCCAGGGCCTTCACTCCCGGACGTACCGGGAGACGGTCTGCGAGCAGCGCGGCCGTAGGTCCGGGAACGTTTTCAAATTCGTACGTGACGACGGAGCAAGCAGACGCGAACACCTCAAGCGCTGCAACGTCCTCATAGGGGGCCACGGTGAAGGCGTTTGCGACCTCGAAGGCCGGACTGTTGAGGTCCGGGCAGAAAATATGGGTCTTCAGACCCAGGCTTGCTGCCGCCAGAGACAGCATCCGTCCAAGCTGTCCGCCGCCCAGGATCCCTATTGTATCTCCAGGGGAAAGGCGGATGTCGGTGCTCATGGACGCGTCCTCTTGTTCAGCATTGCGAATGAAACAGCGTTCAGTCGTTTACCGGGCGTTCGGTAACCGCCGCGGTACGGGCGCTGCGATAGTTGTCCAGGGTCGTCTCGACAGCGGGGTTCATCAGTGCAAGCACCGCCGCTGCAAGCAGCGCGGCGTTCGTGGCTCCGGCCTTGCCGATTGCCAGCGTGCCGACAGGTATGCCGCCAGGCATCTGGACGATGGAAAGCAGGCTGTCCTCGCCGGACAGCGCACGGCTTTCGACCGGAACACCGAAAACCGGCAGAGGGGTCAATGCGGCTGTCATACCGGGAAGGTGCGCTGCGCCGCCAGCACCGGCGATAATCACCTTGAAACCTTCGGCCTTCGCGCCCTTGGCGAATTCGTACATCCGATCGGGAGTCCGGTGCGCTGATACGATCCGCGCGTCGTAGCTGATGCCAAGTTCGTCGAGAACGTCAGCTGCGTGTTTCATCGTCGGCCAATCCGACTGGCTGCCCATGATGATAGCGACTTCAGCTTTAGACACGTCTTTCAACCCCGATTTGCGACCGCCCCTGTGGAAGGCGCGGAGTATAGGCACGACGAGGGGGTATGCAAGGTGTCTTTTTGACCGGCAGAGGAGTGCCCGATCAAGCGATAATGTCCGGGAAAAGCTGATCTTCAAGCACGGCGATGCGGTCCTTGATCATGAGCTTCTTCTTTTTCAGGCGCTGCAGCTGCAAGGCGTCGGAATTGCCGGCTGACGATAGCGCCTCGACAGCGGCATCCAGATCCCGGTGCTCCTGTCGCAATTGGGCCAATTCCATGCGCAGGGCTTTTTCTTCGTTATCGGCCATTAATCTCCCCCGGGACCCTCTGATACCGGACCGGATCCGGTCAAAGGTGAGGCATTCTTCACAGGCATCCACAGCGTGCGCAGGGCGCGCATGTCGTTCGGACTAGGGATGCCACATAGCGATCCGGCATGCAATTCCATTAAGCTGCTGAAGAACCAACGATGTTCCGATACTTCAACCTTCGGGGTGCGGTTTTAGGCTTTTTAAAGGCTGACTTCGGGAAAAGAGAGTAAGACGGCGAAATTATCGTTCCTCTGCGGAAACAGGGTTCGACAACCAGATATCGCTGTGGCAGGCTCAACTTGTTTGGCCCAACAAACAGGAGGCAATTCCATGTCAATGCAGTCTCATCTCGCAGAGCTCGAGCGCCGTCACGCCGCCCTGGAAGAAATGATCGAAGATGCAAAGCTCCACCCGAGCACCGACTCTCTGGAATTGTCGAAAATGAAGCGCAAGAAACTCATGATCAAGGACGAGATCGAGCGAATACGCAACAATGGCGAAACGCTTCATTGACGACGGGAACTCCGTTTTGTGCGCCGCGGTCTTCACCGCGGCGTTTTTCTTTGTAGCGGGTGTCAGAGCGCCTTGGCCTGCTCGCGCAGCGAAAATTTCTGGATCTTGCCTGTCGACGTTTTCGGCAGCTCGCAAAAGACCACGGTTCGGGGCGCCTTGAAGTTGGCCAGGTGCTCACGGCAAAAAGCGATCAGGTCGCTCTCCGATACAGCTGAACCTGAGCGCAGTTCCACGAAGGCGCAGGGCGTCTCTCCCCATTTCTCATCAGGCCTTGCGACAACTGCGGCCGATTGGACGTCAGGGTGCTTGTAGAGAACATCCTCGACCTCAATTGAAGAAATGTTCTCTCCGCCGGAGATGATGATGTCCTTGGAGCGGTCCTTGAGCTGGATGTAGCCATCGGGATGAAGGACGCCAAGATCTCCAGAATGGAACCAACCGCCAGCGAACGCTTCTTCTGTCGCTTCACGGTTCTTCAGATACCCCTTCATAACCACGTTGCCACGGAACATGACTTCGCCGATGGTCTGTCCATCGGAGGGGACCGGCTGCATGGTTTCCGGATCGAGGACCGTCAAGCCCTCAAGCGCCACATAGCGCACGCCCTGGCGTGCCTTCTTCTTGGCCTGTTCCGGCCCGCTGAGGCTATTCCACTCGTCCTTCCAGTCGTTGACGACGGCGGGGCCGTAGACTTCGGTCAGCCCATAAAGATGGGTGACGTTGAAGCCCGCATCTTTCATGGCTGCGAGAACGCTCTCGGGGGGAGGGGCCGCCGCGGTGAAAAACTCTACGACACGATCCAGATCGCGCTTGTCGTCAGAGGCCGCATTGAGCAGGGTCGACATGATGATCGGCGCTCCGCACAGATGGGTGACACTTTCATCGGCGATAAGATCCCACATGACTTTCGGGCGAACCCAGCGAAGACAAACGTGGGTGCCGGCGACAACCGAAAGTGACCACGGGAAGCACCAGCCGTTGCAGTGGAACATCGGCAGGGTCCAGAGATAGACCGGATGCTTCGCCATCGATGCGGTCAGTACGTTCGCCTGCGCGAGCAGATAGGCGCCCCGGTGATGATAGACGACGCCCTTCGGATTGCCCGTTGTTCCGGAAGTGTAGTTCAGGGAGATCGCATCCCATTCGTCGGCGGGGAGCTTCCACTCGAACTCGGGATCTCCGCTCGCCACGAACTCCTCATAGTCCAGCGTGCCCAGGCATTCTCCGTCTTGAGGGAAGACCGGGTCGGAATAGTCGATCACGATCGGTTTGGTTTTTGCCAATGCCAGGGCTTCCTTGATCACTGGCGCGAACTCGCGATCGGTGATCAGAACCTTGGTATTGGCGTGGTCGAACTGGAAGGCGATGATGGCGGCATCAAGACGGGTGTTGAGGGAGTGAAGGACCGCGCCTGCCATCGGTACGCCATAGTGGGCCTCGAGCATCGGCGGAACATTCGACAGCATCACGCTGACGGTGTCCTTGCTTGCGACGCCCATTCTCGACAGGGCCGAAGCGAGCTGGCGGCTCCGTGCATAGAAGGTCCGATAGTCATAACGTTGGTGTCCATGGACCACGGCCAGCCGCTCGGGAAAGACGTCAGCAGCCCTGGCAAGGAAGCTCAGGGGGCTCAGCGGCGTGTAGTTCGCGGCATTCTTTTCAAGACCGTCGTCGAATGGATTGATGTCGCTGATCATGCCCGGATCCTCCCTCGTTTTCTGGACCGGCGCATTTTAAAGCGGCATCTGATCTGTTTCGCAACGTATCTAAAGGCTTAGATCGGGCGTCACGGGGTGAGGGACCTGGTTCAGATCAGACTGAAGATGCCGTCCCAGACCAGCTTGATCCCGATCACGACCATGACCGCATAGATAAGGCCGTAGAAAAGATCCTGGTTCACGATCTTTACCAGCTTCACGCCGGCAAGAGTTGCAATCGGCGCAAGCGGCAACAGGACAGCCGATGTCGCAAGGTTCGTGGTGTCGAATTGCCCCAGCATGAAATAGGGGACCAGTTTCACCGCGTTCACGACGCTGAAGAAGATCACCGCGGTCCCGGCGAAAAGCGTCGGGGCCAGCTTCAGCGGGACCATGTAAAGTTGAAAGGGCGGCCCGCCGGTATGGCTGACGAAACTCGTAAAGCCGGCAATCAGACCCCAGAAGCTGCCCTTCGCTGCGCTGTGTTCGGCTGAGCCCAGCTTGCGTTTGCGCTTCAACAGGTAGTCGGCAACGAAAAGCAGGGACAAAGTGCCGACAAGCAGGCGGACGAATGCTTCGTTGACGAAGGCTGCCGTTGCCCAGCCGACGCCAATGCCGACAAGTGCTGCCGGGAGGAGAATGATAAGGCTTTTTCGGTCTGCATGCCCCCTGTAGGCGAACAGTCCGACGATATCCATCGCGACCAGAATCGGAAGCATGATGCCGGCCGCCTGGATCGGCGAGATGACGAGAGCCATCAATGGAACGGCAAGCATGGCCATCGAGCCGCCGAAGCCGCCTTTCGACAAGCCTGCGACAATCACAGCAGGGATTGCCGCGAAGTAGAAAATCGGGTCCGTGATCGGAAACATCTGCGCCGCCAGAACGGGGTATGAGGAGCGTCAATCAATCACGCCGGGCGGAATACGTAAAGACCCTTCCCCTTCGAATGTCGTACTATCGAGGTCTTGCGCAGTGCACTGCCCATAACGCACAGTCTCGGCGAATAACTCCAGCGTCATGAGTATGATGCGGTTTGCGGGAGGAGCGAACGAAATGGCGAGCAGATATGCCGAGACCTATGCGTCCTGGAAGTCTGATCCTGAAGGTTTCTGGGAAAAGGCAGCGTCCGAGATCGACTGGTCCCGAAAGGGGAGCAAGGTGTTCGATCCGGCCCAGGGTCAGTACGGCCGCTGGTTCCCGGAATGGGAGTGCAACACCTGCTACAATTGCCTCGACCGCCATGTCGAACGTGGAAGGCGCGGTCAGCCGGCGCTGATCTACGACAGCCCCATAACAGGCAAGCAAGCCAGCTACACCTACGAGGAACTGCTGGACCGCGTTCAGGCCATCGCAGCGGTCATGCAGGATCAGGGTATTGGCAAAGGTGACCGGGTCATCATCTACATGCCAATGATCCCAGAGGCGGCGATGGCCATGCTGGCCTGCGCAAGGCTGGGAGCTATCCATTCTGTCGTGTTCGGTGGTTTTGCCGCGCATGAACTTGCTACGCGGATTGATGACGCGACGCCCAAGGCGATTATCGCCGCTTCCTGCGGCATCGAGCCGGGCCGGGTCATCGCGTACAAGCCCCTGATCGATGCCGCAATCGAGCAGGCGAAACACAAGCCTCAGACCTGTCTGGTGTTTCAGCGCCAGGAACAGCTCGCCGAGTTGATACCCGGACGTGATCATGATCTTGGCAAGCTGCAGGATGAGGCGCTCGCTGCCGGCCGCGAGGTTGCCTGCGTTCCTGTCAATGCCACCGACCCTCTCTACGTTCTTTATACGTCCGGTACCACCGGCCAGCCGAAGGGCGTGGTTCGGGACAACGGCGGCCATATGGTCAGCCTAAAGTGGTCGATGTCGAATCTCTACAATATCGAGCCTGGAGAAGTCTTCTGGGCGGCATCCGATGTGGGTTGGGTCGTCGGCCATTCCTACATCGTCTACGGGCCTCTGTTGCACGGCTGCACGACGATAATGTTCGAAGGCAAGCCGGTAGGTACACCGGATGCCGGTGTCTTCTGGCGGGTGATTTCGGAGCACTCGGTCGTCTCCCTGTTCACTGCCCCGACCGCTTTCCGTGCGATCCGCAAGGAAGATCCGGAGGGCAAACTGATTGCGGATTATGACCTGTCGCAGTTCAGGGCGCTGTTCCTCGCAGGCGAGCGTGCCGATCCCGAAACCGTCAACTGGGCGGCGGACCAGCTGCAAGTTCCTATCGTGGATCACTGGTGGCAGACAGAGACTGGCTGGTGCATGGTCGGCAATCCACTGGGTCTTGGACGCCTGCCGGTCAAGCCCGGCTCGCCGACTGTTCCGATGCCTGGCTACGATGTGCAGATCCTGGACGACGCAGGCCACCCGCTGCCGGCAGATACGCTCGGCAATATCGTCGTCAAATTGCCGTTGCCACCAGGGTGTCTGCCGACGCTCTGGAATGCAGATCAGCGGTTCCACGATGCGTATCTGGCCGAGTTCCCCGGCTACTACAAGACGTCCGACGCAGGGATCATCGACGGCGATGGCTACCTGTCGATCATGTCGCGGACCGACGACATCATCAACGTTGCGGGTCACCGCCTTTCGACCGGGGCGATGGAAGAGGTCCTCGCCACCCATCAGGATGTCGCGGAATGCGCGGTCATCGGTATCGCTGACAAGCTGAAGGGGCAGCTGCCCTGCGGGTTCGTCGTGCTCAAGGCCGGTGTGAACCGTCCGCATGAGGAAATCGAGGCAGAACTGGTCAAGCTGGTGCGCAATCAGATTGGACCGGTGGCGGCGTTTAAGATCGCGATCACCGTCGATCGTCTTCCCAAGACACGTTCCGGCAAGATTCTGCGTGGAACCATGCGCCAGATCGCCGACCAGGAGCAGTACAAGGTGCCGGCGACGATCGACGATCCCGCGATCCTCGATGAAATCACTGCTGCCCTCGCTGCTCACGGCATTGGCAGTTGATCAGGGAAAACCCCATCGACAGTCGCAAGACATCCTCTTATGGTTCGGGTCGCCGCTTCGGCGGCCCGAATTCTTTTTAAAAGGCCAAGAGGTTTCAAGTGTCCCTTGAGAATAAGGTAGCCATCGTCACCGGCGCTGCGCGCGGTATCGGCTATGCGGTTGCCAAGCGTTTCGTCACGGATGGTGCCAAGGTTGTGGTTGCAGACGTCGATGACGAGGCCGGTCAGGCAGCGGTCGAAGAGCTGCAGAAGATTGGTGAGGCCACCTATATCCATTGCAACGTTGCCGAACGTCTCGACGTTCGCAACATGGTGGCGGAAACCCTCAACGCCTATGGTGACGTCGATGTTCTGGTGAACAACGCCGGTATTGTGGTTGGTGCCGATTTTCTCGAACTGGAGGAAGAGGATCTTGATCGCGTTCTGTCGATCAATCTGAAAGGTACCTTCCTTTGCAGCCAGGCGGTGGCCCGGCACATGGTCGAGAAGGTTCAGAACGGCGGGGAAGCCGGCTGCATCATCAACATGTCGTCGATCAACGCAGTGCTCGCCATCCCGAACCAGATTCCCTACTGCGTTTCCAAGGGCGGTGTACAACAGTTGACCAAGACGACAGCACTGGCGCTGGCGCCACATGGCATTCGCGTCAACGCCATCGGTCCGGGTTCGATCATGACCGACATGCTGGCCTCTGTGAATGACGATCCGGCTGCGCGAAACCGCATCCTCTCGCGCACACCGATGGAACGTGTCGGTGATCCGGCCGAGATCGCCGGTGTCGCCGCCTTCCTGGCGTCTTCGGACGCAAGCTACGTCACCGGTCAGACCATCTATGCCGATGGTGGCCGCATGCCACTCAACTATACGGTTGCGGTGCCCAGCGAAGACTGAGCTGCGATACGCTATTGATGTCCTCAGCTCCGTGGAGCTGAGGCCGTTGCAATACTGGCCCCTGCATCGAATTGCAGCCGGGCCAGTTTTGCGTAGAGGCCGCCCTGTTGTGTCAATTCGGCATGGGTGCCGATCTCCACGATCCTGCCGCCATCCATGACGACGATCCTGTCGGCTTTAAGCACTGTCGCCAGTCGATGGGCGATGACCAGCGTGGTGCGCCCTTCCATCAGGTGGTCGAGGGCTTTTTGAACAAGGTGTTCGCTCTCTGCATCCAGGGCACTGGTCGCCTCATCGAGCAGCAGCACCGGTGCGTTTTTCAGGATCGCGCGGGCGATGGCAATCCGTTGCTTTTGCCCGCCCGACAAGGTGATGCCACGCTCTCCCGACAGGGTGTCATAGCCGTCGGGAAGTTGTGTGATGAACTGGTGGGCCGAAGCGGCCTCTGCGGCTTTCTCGATCTCTTCCTGGGCAGCGCTTGGTTTGCCGTAGGCGATGTTCTCGCGGATGCTTGCGGCGAAGATGGCCGCTTCCTGTGGAACCAGCGCCAGGTGTTGTCGCAGCTCCTTCGGATCCATCCGGGTCAGGTCGATCCCGTTCAGGCGGACGGCACCGCTCGTTGGATCATAGAAGCGCATGAGCAGATGGAAGAGGGTTGATTTACCGGCGCCGGACGGGCCGACCACTGCAACGGTCTCACCGGGTGCGATATCCAGGGTGAGGTCACGGATCACGGGCGCGTTTTCCGCAGCTTCATATGCGAAGCTCACCCCGTCGAAGGAGACCGCTACCCTGTCCGGATCTGGCAAGGTGACCGGATTGGCTGGGGGTGATATTTGCGGGGTAAGAGCAAGCAGTTCAGCGAGCCTTTCGGCGGCTCCAGCCGCGAGGGACAGCTCGCCCCAGACTTCAGACAAGCCCGCCAGAGAACTGGCGGCGATGATCGAATAGAGCAGGAACTGGCTCAGTTCCCCTCCGGACATGGTGCCAGCCAGAACGCGGTTGGCACCGATCCACAGGACGGCGACGATGCTGGCGCCTATGATGAAGATCGCGAAGAAAGTCAGAACTGCCCGCGATCCTGTGGCTTTCCGGGCTGCGTGAAACGCGCTTTCGGCCGCACCGCGGAAACGGTTGGAGGCTATATCTTCATGAGTGTAGGCCTGAATGCTTCGGATGTTCGAGAGCATCTCTCCTGCATAGGCAGCGGCATCTGCAAGCGTGTCTTGCGCGAAGCGTGAGCGCTTGCGGACGTTCCTGCCGAAGCCGATGAGCGGCAGCAGGATGAGCGGGATTGCTGCCAGTACGATCGACGACAGACCCGGACTCGTGACGAGCATCATGATCACGGCGCCGATGAACAGCACCAGGTTGCGCATGGCAAGCGAGGCGCTTGCGCCGAAGGCCGACTTGATCTGGGTCGTGTCCGCCGTCAGGCGCGACAGGATTTCGCCCGACTTTGAACGGTCAAAGAAAGCGGAACTCATGTGGGCCATGTGCTCGAAGACATCGGCGCGCACATCTGCGACAACCCGTTCGCCGATCCACATCACCAGATAGTACCGAATGGCGCTGGCAACGGCGAGGGCTGCGACGACAGCCATGAGCAGAGCGAAGTAGTCGTTTATGAGCGCCGGATTGTCCCCCGCGAAGCCCTGATCGATCATGTGTCTCACGGCGGTCGGCAGGACAAGGGTGAAGACAGCTGCGGATACAAGCGCGATCAGGGCTCCGGCAACCATTCCCTTGCGCCGTGAAAGGTAAGGGGCGAGCTGAGCAAGTGGCCGGAGGTTGTTCCTGCGGATCTGTTCGGCGGCGTTGTTTTCGCTGCTGGCGTTTGCCAATTCTCTATCCTGAATTCGGTTGATCTGTGCAGGGCATAGACTTGGGCGATCAAAAGGCAAAAACCAAGATCAAAATTGCCGCGCAGGATTCGAAAACCCCTCTTGTTTCGTGGTCTCGCATGGGTTATAGCCCCAACCCATGTTTCTTGGGCTGCGTCCGAAACCGGATCGGCGGCCCTTTGTTTCGTTTGCACCATGGACTGTCTTTGCAGCCGCAGAGATGTCGAGGGTGCTGGAAAGGACCGGCCATGAAAGCGGATATTCATCCCGATTACCACACCATCAAGGTTGTCATGACCGATGGTACCGAATTCACCACCCGTTCCACCTATGGTGCGGAAGGCGATACCCTGACCCTCGACATTGATCCGACCTCTCATCCGGCATGGACCGGCGGTGACCGTCAGATCATGGACCGTGGCGGTCGCGTGTCCCGCTTCAAGAACAAGTACGCTGGCTTCCTGGGTTCATAAGACCCAAGCGAACCGCATGTTCGATACGGAAACCCGGCTTCGGCCGGGTTTTTTGTTGTCTTTGCCACAACAAAAAAAAGGCCGCCCAAAGGCGGCCCTGAAGTTATGAAGCTGTAGCTTTCGAGCTGATCGCTTAGCCGGCGCGACCGAAGGCTGCGTGCAACTGGCTGATCTGCGCGAAGACCGGATTGTCGTCTGCCTCAGCCGGTGTTTCATCCCGGTACAGCGCCTGATCCAGATGAACGATGCGCTCCTGCAGTCGTACCGAGCGCGAGACCAACGCCTTGAGGCTGTCAGGCAGGTCGTCCCAGGCGGCGCCGTTGGTCGCGCTGCTGAGCTTGTCGAGGCGTACCTTGTTCTTTTCAGAGCCGGCTTGTTCCTTCGACATTTCACCTTCGTTCACTGCGCGCTGTAGCAGGAGCCATGAGGCGAGCTGCATGAGGCGTGTGGTCAAGCGCATGGATTCGGTCGCATAGGCGAGTGAGGCCGGGCGTTCGAGCAGCTTTGCTTCGCTGCGGCCTTCGCCATCCAGATAGACGGCAGTTTCCTCGACCAGTGCCATTCCTTCGTCGAACAGCGACTGGAAGGTGTCTGATGTCGCAAGCCGCGGTGCGAAATTCACTGCCTCGGGTGCGCCGTTCAGATTGCTCTTGTCATCCGCCATTTTTCGTTGCGCCTTCTGCTGTTCGTCTGTCACGTGCCGTCTGTCCCGGATGTGGACCGCGATGTGCTGTGTCATCGTGGGTCTGTCTCATGCCGGGACGGTTCGGCGTCTTGCAAGGATGATTTGCAACGGGCATGCCAGATCGGACTGTCAGGTCATCTCGTTGGCGCGCTCGGACGTAACAGGGGCAACATAGTCTGTCGGTTGGGCAAAAAAAAGAGCCGCGTGACCGCGGCTCAAGGTCTTTAACAGGGAGGCGTCAAACAGAGTGGACAGTAGCCACTCGCGATCCAGATGACTGGATAGGTATGGTTATCGCTTGGAAAGCTTAATAATGAGTAAATGTCTAAAATTTTAGATATTATACTGCGTCAAAATCGGACACTTTGAAGCTCATGTGTCTCATATTGTCAAAAATTACTATCTTATGATTTGAAGAGAGCGTCCGCGGCGCTTCGAATATTCGCGCGTTGTGAAAGGGTTTCGCGGGTGCGCAGAATTTCGGCCTCGAGAGCGGCGATGCGATCTGCGAGATCTTGCTCCGAGTGTGCCGTCAAATCTTCGCCGACTGTTATGGCTCCGCTCGCCTTGTTTGCCGACGGTTTGAATTCGTCATCAAGCATGTGCTGTCTCCCGCGTGACTAGCCTCCGCGATATCGAAGGTGCAGCGTACCGTCTCCAAGGCCAATTGTCAGTCTCACTGTTGCGGGCTACACGAGTGGAGACACGATCTGGAGGATGAGAATGACTGATTTACCGGAAAAGATGCTGGCGATCGCAATTTCCGCACCCGGTGGTCCCGATGTCCTTGCGCCCGAGCAGCGTCATGTACCTGTTCCTTTGGGTGAAGAAATACTCATCAAGGTGGAGGCCGCCGGCGTAAACCGGCCCGATGTCCTGCAGCGCATGGGTGCCTATCCACCTCCCAAGGGTGCCTCTGATCTGCCTGGCCTGGAAGTCAGCGGTACTATTGTCTCGAAAGGCGTTGCTGCCGGAACCTACGAGATCGGCGACAAGGTTACTGCCCTGGCTCCGGGCGGCGGCTATGCCGAATATTGCAAGGTTCACCAGTCGCACGCTCTGCCCATTCCTGACGGGCTGTCGATGGTCGAGGCGGCGGCTTTGCCGGAGACGTTCTTCACGGTGTGGACGAACGTATTCGACAGGGTCGGGCTGAAGTCCGGTGAACGCTTTCTCGTCCATGGCGGCACGTCAGGAATTGGGACGACCGCGATCCAGCTGGCAAAGGCTTTCGGCGCAGAGGTCTTCACCACGGTGGGCTCTGAGGAGAAGTTGGAGGCGGTAAAGGCGCTCGGCGTCGATCATGCTGTCAACTACAACAAGACCGACTTCGTCTCTGCCTTCCTGGAAGTGACGGGCGGTGAGGGTATCGACGTCATTCTCGACATGGTCGGGGGCGATTACGTCGAGAAGAACTGGAAGGTCGCTGCCGTGGAAGGCCGTATTTGCCAGATTGCGACGCTCAACGGCATTGCCGAAGATGTCAATTTTTCGCGCCTGATGGTGAAGCGACTGACCCATACTGGTTCCACGCTTAGACCGCGCGACGATGCCTTCAAGGGAGCGATCGCGGCCTCGCTCAGGGAAAAAGTCTGGCCGTTGCTCAGCGCGGGCAAGCTGAAGCCGGTAATGGACTCGACGTTTCCTCTTGACCGGGCTGCCGATGCCCATCGCAGGATGGAAAGCTCCGGGCATATCGGCAAGATCGTCCTGACCGTAGGTTAGCGGAAGACAAGAAAAGGTCGGGGGTGCGATTTACGTGAGAGTTTTTGAAACTGTGCCACGTGAATGTTTGCGTTTGTTGCGCAGAACCACTATATTCGCTGCATCTCCGATCAATCTTGAATGGACCACTGCTTTTTCGCCTTGCCGGGCGAGGGGGCCGACAGGAGGAATTTGACCGATGGCGAATACGCCGCTGATGCCGAAGGCAACCGCCGTCTGGCTCGTCGACAACACTGCCTTGAGCTTCACGCAGATCGCAAGTTTCTGCAAACTGCACCCGCTTGAAGTCAAGGCAATTGCCGATGGCGAAGCTGCGCAGGGCATCAAGGGACTTGACCCGATCCTCACCGGCCAGCTGAGCCGCGAAGAGCTGGAGAAGGCGCAGAACGATCCGAATTACGTTCTGAAGCTTCAGGGCTCCAAGGTTGTCGTCCCGGAATCCAAGCGCAAGGGCCCGCGTTATACGCCGGTCTCCCGTCGTCAGGACCGCCCCAATGCTATCCTTTGGCTGGTGCGCAACCATCCGGAGCTCAAGGACACGCAGATCATGCGCCTCGTCGGTACGACCAAGCCGACCATTGCCGCGATTCGCGACCGTACCCATTGGAACTCCGCGAACCTCACGCCTTCCGATCCGGTAACGCTCGGCCTGTGCAGCCAGCTCGAACTCGACATGGAAGTCGAAAAGGCCGCCAAGAACGCTCCGCATCAGGTGATCCAGCCGGAAGAGACCCTGGCCTCGGTCGACGAGACGACCAGCGAAGAAGCTCTGGCCGCTGCGTTCTCGTTCGATACATCGAAGCCGGTTCAGCGCGAGGAAGAAGAGGAAATCGATGCCGATGCCGTCTTCGCAAAGCTGAATTCGCTGAAGTCGAACCAGGAACAGGACGACGACTGAGTCGGATGCTTCCGGGTGACAAACGAAAAGCCGCCGAACTGCTCGGCGGCTTTTTTCGTTTCTGTGTTGCGTATGTCAGCGTTCGGTAAGCTTTAGCTCGATCCGGCGGTTGCGTGCCAGTGCTTCCGGGCTTTCGCCTTCTTCCAAGGGTTGGAATTCTCCGAAACCGGCAGCGACGAGCCGCTTGGGGTCGACGCCTTTGTCGATCAGGTAGCGCACGACTGAAATCGCGCGGGCCGCCGAAAGCTCCCAGTTGTTTCGAAGGCGGCCGGTGCCCGACAGCGGGCGGGCGTCGGTATGACCGTCTACCCGCAGCACCCAGTTGATCTCTTCGGGGACCTGGGCGCTCAGTTCGAGAATCGCCTCGGCAAGCTTGTCGAGTTCGACGGTGCCAGCAGGATTGACCTCTTCGGAGCCTGACGAGAAAAGCACCTCGGACTGGAAGACAAAACGGTCGCCTACGACGCGGATATCGGAGCGCTGGGACAGGATCTCGCGAAGGCGCCCGAAGAAGTCCGAGCGGTAGCGCGACAGTTCCTGCACCCGCTGCACAAGAGCCGCATTGAGGCGTTTGCCAAGGCTCGCAATCTTGGCCTGACTCTCGCTCTCCTTGGCCTCCGCCGCCTCGAGGGCTGCATTGGCTGCTGCAATCTGGCGGCGCAGGGCCGCGATTTGCTGATTGAGAAGCTCGACCTGGGCGAGGGCGCGTTGGGAAACCTGCCTTTCGTCATCAAGCAGGTTCTCGAGGCGCGCTGCGCGGCCACCGGCGGCTTCCGCATCGCCGGAGCTGGAATCCAGGAGGCCGAGCAGGCGGTCACGTTCCGCCGTCGCATCGCCAAGGCTGGCCTGAAGGCCGGAGATCGTATCTTCCAGTTCCCCGGAATTCGCGCGCTCCAGAGCGAGCAGTTCGGTCAGTTCGCTGATCTGGGCATTAAGTCTGTTGAGAACTGTGTCCCGGCCCGAGAGCTGCTGGCTGAGGAAGAACTGCGCCAGCATGAAGATAGACAGCAGGAAGATGATGACGAGCAGAAGCGTCGCCATGGCGTCGACGAAGCCGGGCCAGTAATCTGTTCCCTGATTTCTCCTCTTGCCGCGCAGGCTGGCCATCTATCAGTCCTTCGCCCGGTCGAAGGCAGCAGAAATGGAGGAGAGCAGGCCTTCTATCCGCTTTTGCTGTTCTCCCTGGCTCTCCGCCCAGTCGCGCATCATCTGCTGTTCGGAGCGCACATGCTTGACCAGACCCTGGATACCCTCGGCGAGGTTTGACATTGCCTGAGCCGCGTTCCGGCTGCCGCCTTCCTCAATGGTTTTCTGCAGTTGAGCGATGGAGGCCTGGATCTGTTCGGTATTCGTGCTCGGTGCGGCTATCAGCGGGCCTTCTTCGGGTTCGATGTCCGTGACGGTGGAGAGCCAATCCTCCAGCTCGTTGTAGAACCGGTTCTGGGCCTGACCGGCCTGCAGATCGAGAAAGCCCAGGACGAGAGAGCCGGTGAGGCCGAATAGTGACGAGGAGAAAGCCGTGCCCATGCCCGAAAGCGGTGCTTCAAGTCCTGCCTTCAGATCCTCGAAAATGACGTTGGCGTCACCCGATCCGACATCAAGGGACTGGATCGTCGCTCCGACCGCGCTGACGGTCTGCAGGAGGCCCCAGAAGGTTCCCAGCAGGCCGAGGAAGACGAGTAGTCCGGTCAGATAGCGGGAGATCTCGCGCGATTCTTCAAGGCGCATGCCGATCGAATCGAGAATCGAACGGGCGGTCGTCGGTGTCAGTGCCATTTCGCCGACTTTGTTGCCGAGCAATGTGGCCATTGGTGCGAGCAGGACCGGCGCGCGTCCGTCGAGCCCCGGATCACCGATACGGAAGCTGTTGACCCAGCTGATCTCCGGGAAAAGCCGTATCACCCTGCCAAACAAGAGCAGGATGCCAAATATGCCCACCATGACAATCAGGCCGTTCAGCCCCGGATTGCTCATGAACGCAACGTGGATCTGCCGGTACAGGATGAAGGCGATGAAGGCTACGATCACCAGAAAGATGATCATGAAGGAGAGGTAAGCCTTCGGGCTCGAAAGACTGTAGGGATCGTAGTCTCGTGCCATGAGTCGCCAATCAATCGCCTGTTAGAACTGGCAAGATTGATAGCGTGATTTTCTGAAGCTTGAAAACCGTTAATCGCGACTTAACCAAGATCGCGCACCCGAAACGAGGTTCTCCGGCCTTCTGTCTGAGGCCGGAGAAGTCATTTCTGCCGCTGAAAACAGCGGGTTTGGCTTAGGCTGAGGCGTTCTTGATCAGGCGCAGAATATGTTTGTGGGCGAATTCGTTGCCTGCGACGACGTCGCCTGTCTCGAGCATCTTGTCTGCGCCGCCTGTGTCGGAGACGTAGCCTCCTGCTTCACGGACCATCAGGATGCCGGCAGCAATGTCCCACGAGTTGAGATCGTGTTCCCAGTAGCCGTCGAGGCGGCCGGAAGCGGTCCAGGCGAGGTCAAGCGAAGCGGCACCGCAGCGGCGAATGGCGGCGACTTCCGGCATGAAGAAGCGAAGCTCCTTGAGCGCGCGGCCATGATCACCCTTGCCGATGAAGGGAAGGCCGGTGCCGAAGGCCATTTCCGGCAGCTCTGTACGTCCGGCAACGCGCAGGCGGCGGTCGTTCAAAAATGCGCCGCGACCGCGTTCTGCCGTATAGAGTTCGTCCATGACGGGGTTGTAGATCACGCCAGCCACGATCTGGCCATCGCGCTCAAGTGCGATCGAGGTGGCGAAGATCGGAATGCCGTGAAGAAAGTTGGTGGTTCCGTCGAGCGGGTCGACATGCCAGCGGTGCTGGACATCAGATCCTTCGACAACGCCGCTTTCTTCCATCACCAGACCGTACTGCGGGCGAGCCTTGGTCAGCTCTGCCTTGATGATCTCTTCGGCCTTACGGTCTGCTGCCGAGACGAAATCGCCCGGGCCCTTGCGGGACACCTGGAGATTTTCGACTTCGCCGAAGTCGCGGACAAGGCTGCGGCCGGCCTTCATTGCGGCCTGGACCATGACGTTGAGAATTGCTGTACGGGCCATTTGTGCGTGCCGTCGTTTCTTGGGCATGGCCGGGGTTCATCGGCCATGCCAGGTAAAAGCAGGAAGTTGGATCAGTCGGCGCGGCGGACGTATTCCAGCGTGCCGGTGTCAACGATGATGCGCTCGCCTGCAGTGATGAACGGCGGGACCATGACACGGACGCCGTTTTCCATGAGCGCAGGCTTATAGGAAGAGGATTGGGTCTGACCCTTCACAACTGCGTCTGCCTCGGCAATCTGCAGAGTGACGAACTGCGGCAGGGTGATACCGATCGGGCGCTCTTCGTGCAGCTCCACGGTGACCATCATGCCGTCCTGCAGGAAGGCCGCGCGATCGCCAACGAAATCGGCCTGAAGTTCAAGCTGCTCGTAGGTCTCAGTGTCCATGAAGATCAGCATATCTTCCTGGGTGTAAAGGTACTGGAAGTCCTTCTGCTCCAGGCGGACGCGCTCGACCTTGTCTTCGGAACGAAAACGCTCATTCAGCTTGCGGCCGTCGATGAGGTTCTTCAGCTCGACCTGGGCGAATGCACCGCCCTTGCCCGGCTTCACATGCTGGGTCTTGACGACTGCCCAGAGGGTGTCCTGGTGCTGCAGAACGTTGCCAGGCTTGATTTCGTTACCGTTGATTTTCATGGAACGACCGATTGGATTGACTGTTTGAGACGTGCGGGTGAAGCGACTACGAAAAGCAATAAGTCGCAAGAACCCAATGTGCGGCCTGTCCTACACAATTGCGTGCCGGTTTCAAGGAAAAAAGGTGAAGACCGTTACCGCCTCACGGGGAAGGACGGTTCGGATCCTCCGGTTCAGGGATCAGAAGAGCGGAAAACTGCTCGGCACGCTGGCGGGCCTGCGCGCGGGTTTCGTCATCCAGGCTCTCCACAAACCCGTCCAGTTGCAGATCCGAGACTCCGAAGGCTCGGGCGATGAAATGCCAGCCTGCGGCCGCGACAGGATCAAGGTCACGGCCGCGGCCGTAAGCATAGACACGCGCCAGACGGTTCATGGCAACCGGATTTCCTGCTGTCGCCGCGCGTTCGAACCAATCTGCCGCTTCAGACTCATTGGGTTCGACGCCTTTGCCCTGGAAACGAAGAATTCCGTAGTAGATCTGTGCCGAGGTATGTCCCCTGCGTGCTGCGCGGCCGAGCCAGAAGGCGCCCTGGCCTGGGTCACTCAGCCCGCCCACGCCCTCGAGGAAGGACAGACCCAAGGCATACTGGGCTTCCGCATCGTTCAGGGTTGCTGCCTTGGTTAGAAGCTCGCGCGCCTTCTCCTCGTCATAAGGGCGGCCAACGCCCTCCTGATAGAGAAGGGCAAGATTGTAGATCGCAGATGGATTTCCGGCGTCGGCGGCGATCTGGAACAAATCTCCGGCCTTCTTCTTGTCCTCCGGTACGCCAGAACCGAGCAGGTAAAGCTGTGCAAGCTGCATGGCGGCGCCCGGATCTCCGGCGCCCGCTGCCAACTGGTACCAGTCTGCCGCCTTTTCCTTGTCCTGCTCGATCCCGAGGCCCGTTTCGTGAAGAACGCCCAGAAGCGCCTGGGCGGGGACGTTACCGTCTTCTGCGAGCGGGGTCGCAAGCGCTAGACTGGTCAGATACCAGCCACGCTGAAATGCCCCATAGGCGAAATCCGCATCCGGTTCGGTCCCCTCCGGCAGCCGAGGCAGCGGAATATCGACCGGGCTTTGCAAGGTGATTTCGGGCAGGGCCGAACGCTGGGACGGTGCACCAAGGTTGCCGACTGTTTCCTCGTTGCCTGTTTGTGCGCGCAGGTCGCCGATACACATTCCGGTCAGGAGCAGTGCGGAAACTAAGGCAAGCAATGAAGAGAAGCGGCGTGGCATGGCGTCATTCCACGATTTCGAACGGGTATTTTTCCAGAATTGCGTTGGCTTCAGCGACTGTAGCAGCCGGATCTTGTCCATGCTGCCACATGGCATCCTTGAGGGCCACGAAATCCGCTCCGGTCGCAGCCGCCGCTTCGACAGAGGTCATTGTGTTGCCAGCAAGAGCAACGCAAGGCGTTTCGAACAGTTCCGACCACCATTCGGCCTTGGAAAGGGTCTTCGGATGGGCTTCTGCCTGTTCTGCCAGATCCAGCTTACCGAAGAAGAGATAATCGACACCGGTTTCTGCCGTTTCCATGTCCTCGTGCTTCAACTTTGTGCCACCCGCTCCCACAATCCGCTCCGGCTGGAGGCTTTCCACAGCCAGCTTGATGTCTTCAAGCGAGCTGTCGATATGGGCACCGTCCGCCCCGGTGCGTCCCGCGACCTGGGTGTCGCCATAGACAAGCGCTGCCGCTCCGCCAGACTGGATGACCGGAACGAGCTTCTCGCAAGTTGCCTGCAGCTCCTTGCTTGTGGCCTCCGGCATGTAGATCAGGACGCAGGCGACATCGCCCCCCTTAAATGCATTCTCCAGAGCGGTTGCCATCTCTGCAGTGTCGAACGACGGAGGAGTGACGAGGAATAGACGGGGACGGTTCACTTGTGTTTCCGTTTCTGATCTCGGTACGCCCGGAAGGGCAATCATATTGCTATTGTCCCTAAAGACGGCAAAAGAGGGACGCAAGGCCCCTCTTTCCGGAAAGTCAATTTTGGCGCGTGTAAGCGCGTCCGATGCCGGTCGCGTCAGGCGATCTTCGGGTCAAGCTTGCCCTTCTTGTACTCCGCTGCCATTTCAGAGAGCGTTGCGATGCGCTTGATCTTGGAGGCCTGCCCAGCAGTGTTGAAGGCTTCCAGGCGGGCGATGCAGAGCTTTTCCATGGCATCGCGCGCCGGCTTGAGGTACTTGCGCGGATCGAATTCGCCCGGATTTTCGCTCAGGATCTTGCGGATCTGGCCTGTCATGGCCATGCGGTTGTCGGTGTCGATATTGACCTTGCGCACACCGTTCTTGATGCCACGCTGGATTTCCTCGACCGGAACGCCCCAGGTCTGGGGCATCTCGCCGCCATACTGGTTGATGATATCCTGCAGGTCCTGCGGAACTGACGAGGAACCGTGCATGACGAGATGGGTGTCGGGCAGGCGGCGGTGAATTTCCTCGATCACGTGCATGGCGAGAATGTCGCCATCCGGCTTGCGGGTAAATTTGTAGGCGCCATGCGAAGTGCCCATGGCAATCGCAAGAGCATCGACCTTGGTTTCCTGAACGAACTTTACGGCTTCGTCCGGGTTGGTCAGAAGCTGGTCTTCGGTCAGCTTGCCCTCTGCGCCATGGCCGTCTTCCTTGTCGCCCATGCCGGTTTCAAGCGAACCGAGGACGCCGAGTTCACCTTCCACGGAGATGCCGCCAAGGTGGGCCATGTCCGTGACGGTCTTCGTGACGCCGACGTTGTAGTCCCAGTCGGCTGGTGTCTTGCCGTCGGCCTCAAGGGAACCGTCCATCATGACAGACGTAAAGCCGGCCTGGATCGCTGTCATGCAGGTGCCCGGCTCGTTTCCGTGGTCAAGATGAACGCAAACCGGGATATGCGGATAGATTTCGACGACCGCATCCATCATGTGTTTCAGCATCACGTCGTGGGCATATGAGCGCGCTCCGCGCGATGCCTGGATGATTACTGGAGCGTCGGTCTTGTCGGCCGCGGCCATGATGGCCAGAGCCTGTTCCATGTTGTTGATGTTGAACGCGGGGACGCCATAATCATGCTCAGCGGCATGGTCGAGCAATTGGCGAAGGGTAATGCGAGCCATGAAAATCTCCCGTTGTTCGGACTTCGAGGCGTCGACGGGCCTACGGGGCCCTTTCGATCCTGCACTGCATCAAGTTGCCCGTGTTCTATCAAATAGTGATGCTTTTGGAAGGCGGGGAGCCAGGAGTTAAATCAATTAAATTCCAAATAGTTCCGGGAAAATCGAGCTATCTTTAATTTGGACGTCAAATTAAATTTTCCGGGTAACCTGCGCCGCTGAGCAAATGCCCACTCGCGGCGCAGGTCAATACTCTATCAGGCTTCGAGTGCCTTGACGCCAGGAAGCTCCTTGCCTTCCAGCCACTCCAGGAAAGCTCCTCCTGCGGTCGAGACATAGGAGAAATCATCGGCCACGCCGGCGTGGTTCAGAGCGGCGACGGTGTCGCCACCACCTGCAACGGAGTTGAGCTCACCTGCCTTTGTCCTTTGTGCCGCGTGACGGGCAGCAGCGACTGTCGCCTTGTCGAAGGGATCGATCTCGAAGGCGCCGAGTGGTCCGTTCCAGACGAGCGTATTCGCAGCGTCGATCTTTTCCTTAACGACGTCGATGGACGCTGCGCCTACGTCCAGCATCATGGCGTCTGCGGGGATTGCATCGAGGCCGACGGTTTCATTATCGGCGCCGGCCTTGAATTCGCGCGCGACAACGGCGTCGAGGGGCAGCACGATTTCGCAACCGGCCTTCTCTGCAGTTGCCATGATTTTGCGGGCAGTGTCGGCCAGGTCATGCTCGCACAGCGACTTGCCGACATTGACACCCTTTGCGGCGAGGAAGGTGTTGGCCATGCCGCCACCGATCACAAGCATATCGACCTTGCCGACAAGATTGTCGAGCAGGTCGATTTTCGAGGACACCTTGGCGCCGCCGACAACCGCAAGGACCGGCCGCTTGGGCTCGCCGAGTGCCGAGCCAAGGGCCTCCAGCTCTGCCTGCATCGTCCGGCCGGCATAGGACGGAAGCAGATTGGCAATGCCTTCGGTCGAGCCGTGGGCACGGTGCGCCGCAGAGAAGGCGTCATTGACGTAGACATCGCCATTGGCGGCAAGGGCTTTGGCGAATTCAGGATCGTTCTTTTCCTCGCCTTTGTGGTAGCGGGTGTTTTCTAGGAGAAGCACGTCGCCATCGGATAAAGCCGCGATGGCCGAGGCCGCGGTTTCGCCGATGCAATCGTCCGCAAATGCGACAGGCTTGCCGAGCAATTTTGCGACAGCCGGTGCAACCGGTGCAAGCGACATGCTCTCGACGCGCTCGCCCTTCGGACGGCCGAAGTGGGCGAGGAGGATGACCTTCGCGCCTTTTTCGCTCAGTTCACGGATCGTCGGGAGAACGCGCTCGATACGCGTGGTGTCGGTGACCGTGGTGCCATCCATCGGAACGTTCAAGTCAACGCGGACGAGGGTACGTTGGCCGGCGATGTTTGCAAGGTCGTCGAGAGTTTTAAACGACATGGGTCAGACAATCCTTCCTTCAGGGACGTGAGGAACTTGTGGTGGCGGCGATTCCGATTCCAATCAGGGTCAGGAGCACGCCAAAGGTACGCTCCATCCAGAGTTTCATGCGCATGAAGGCCTGCCGGACCGGTGCGAGGGTGGAGACCATGGTCACCAGTACGAACCAGAGGAAGACCCCACCGGCCATGATCACGCCGTAACCGATCTGGGTCCAGAGCGGCGTCTGCGGCGAAGTGACCTGCAGGAACACGCTCATCGCGAACATGGTCGCCTTCGGGTTGGTCACGTTGGTGAAGAAGCCCCAGCGCAGGGCCTTGAGCGGCGAGATGGTGCTCGTCGTGCCTTCCGCAGGCAAATCGCGAGAGGCGGTTCCGTACATCGTCACGCCAAGGAAGACGAGATAGGCCGCGCCGATCAGTTTCAGTGCATTGAAGAGCAGGATCGACTGGGAGACGATCAGCCCGATTCCTGCCAAGGCGTAAGTGACGTGAACGCCAAGCGCGAGGGCAATTCCCAGGGCGGTCATGAGGCCGGCCATGCGTCCTCCGACAAGAGAGTTGCGCAGGACCACCGCGAAGTCGGGGCCGGGTACGACCGCAACGACGACGGTCAGTGAAATGACGGTAAGAAGTTCGAGCAAATTGGTCTTCCTGCTGCGAAGGGCACTAAAAAGGCGGATGCGGGAAATCCGCATCCGCCTGACAGTCAGGGATGATGGATCATCCGGCCATCATGTTAGATGAGCTTTGCCATCGCGATGGCCGTGTCGGACATGCGGTTGGAGAAGCCCCATTCGTTGTCGTACCAGGACAGAACCGAAACAAGAGTGCCGTCCATCACCTTGGTCTGGTCCATGTGGAAGATGGACGAGTGCGGGTCGTGGTTGAAGTCGATCGAGACGTTCTTGTCCTCGGTGTAGCCAAGTACGCCCTTCAGTGCGCCGTGAGCGGCAGCCTTGATGGCGGAGTTGATCTCGTCGACGGAGGTCGCACGCTTGGCGATGAACTTCAGGTCTACGACCGAAACGTTCGGGGTCGGAACGCGCATTGCGAAGCCATCCAGCTTGCCGTTGAGTTCCGGGAGAACAAGGCCGACGGCCTTTGCTGCGCCGGTGGACGTCGGGATCATGGACATGGCTGCAGCACGGCCGCGGTACAGGTCCTTGTGCATGGTATCCAGCGTCGGCTGGTCGCCGGTGTAGGAGTGGATCGTCGTCATCATGCCCTTCTCGATACCGACAGTCTCATGCAGGACCTTGGCGACCGGGGAGAGGCAGTTTGTGGTGCAGGAAGCGTTGGAGACGACGAGGTCTTCCTTGGTGAGGCTGTCGTGGTTGACGCCATAAACGATGGTCTTGTCGGCGCCGGTTGCCGGGGCAGACACGAGCACGCGCTTCGCGCCAGCCGTGAGGTGAGCGGAAGCCTTCTCCTTGTCGGCGAAGATGCCGGTGCATTCCATGGCAACGTCGACGCCGAGTTCTCCCCACGGCAGTTCCTTGGGGTCGCGGACCGCGGTGACCTTGATCGGGTTGCCGCCGTTGATCGAGATTGTGTCGCCGTTCACAGTGACTTCGGCCGGAAAACGGCCATGGACGCTGTCATAGCGCAGCAGGTGGGCGTTGGTCTCGACCGGGCCCAGGTCGTTGATACCGACAACTTCGATGTCGGTCCGACCGGACTCGATGATGGCACGCAGAACGTTGCGGCCAATTCGGCCAAATCCGTTGATTGCTACCTTGGTCACCATATTCCACTCCCGCATTTTGCGGCGCATCCCATAAGCGCCGGGTCAAGGGCCACGTTCGGTGGCCGGGATGGAAAGTCTTTAGGGGACTTTCCGCGGTAGCCGCTTGCGGGAAGGCGCAAGCGGCTTTGTCGTAGTAGCTTAGGCGTCGAGCTTGGCCTTGGCGGCGGCGACGATGGCATCGGAGGTGATGCCGAAATGCTCGTAGAGCTCCTGGTAGGGGCCGCTGGCGCCGAAACCGGTCATGCCAACAAAGATGCCGTCGTTGCCAATGAAGCGGTCCCAACCCATGCGGATTCCGGCTTCAACGGCGATCTTGACCGGGCTGTTTCCGATGACGGAGGCCTTGTAGTCGTCCGACTGCGTTTCGAAGAGTTCGAAACTCGGGACGGAGATCACACGCGCGGCGATGCCGGCTTCGCTCAGGGCCTTGTGGGCCGCTGCCGCGATCTCGACTTCCGAGCCGGAAGCAAAAATGGTCACAGCAGCGTCATCGTCACTGTCGATCAGGACATAGGCGCCATAGGCGCAGCGGTTTTCCTCTTCGTAGGAGGTGCGCTGTGCTGCCAGGTTCTGGCGCGTAAGTGCGAGGACCGATGGTGTGTCCTTGGCCTCGAGAGCAAGCTGCCAACACTCCAGCGTCTCGGTGACGTCAGCCGGACGGAAGAAGTTGAGGTTCGGGATCGCCCGCAGGGCCGCGAAATGCTCAACCGGCTGGTGGGTCGGACCATCTTCGCCGAGGCCAATCGAATCGTGTGTCATCACATGAATGACGCGCTGGTTCATGAGGGCAGCCAGACGGATGGACGGACGGCAGTAATCGGAGAAGATCAGGAAGCCGCCGGAATAGGGAATCAGGCCGCCATGGAGCGCCATGCCGTTCATGGCTGCCGCCATGCCGTGTTCGCGGATGCCCCAGTGAATGTAACGACCAGAGAAGTCCTCCGGGGTGACCGGAAGGGTCTGTTTGGTCTTGGTATTGTTCGAACCGGTGAGGTCAGCAGAGCCGCCGATGGTTTCGGGGATCACCTCGTTGATGACGCCCAGAACCGCTTCGGAGGCCTTGCGGGTCGCCATGGTCGGCTTGTCTTCGGCGAGCTGCTTCTTGTAGGCCTGAACGGCTGCCTCGAAACCAGCCGGCAGGTCGCCGCGATTGCGGCGTTCGAACTCGGCGCGGGTCTCTGCGTCCTTGGCGGCAAACCGCTTTTCCCAATCCTTGTGAGCGTGGGCAGAACGAAGGCCTGCAATACGCCATGCATCGAGGATGTCGCTCGGGACTTCGAATGGCTCGTGCGACCAGTTCAGAGCCACGCGCGTTGCTGCCACTTCATCGGCGCCGAGCGGGGAGCCGTGAACGCCGTTGGTGCCGGCCTTCTTCGGCGAACCGAAGCCGATCGTGGTCTTCGCCGCAATCAGTGTCGGGCTGTCGCTGGCCTGGGCCTGGCGGATTGCGCTTGCGATAGCTGCCGGGTCATGGCCGTCGATCGAGATGGTGTTCCAGCCGGATGCTGCAAAGCGGGCGATCTGGTCGGTGCTGTCGGTGATCGACACGGCGCCGTCGATCGAGATGCCGTTGTCGTCCCAGATGACGATAAGCTTGTTCAGCTTCAGGTGACCGGCGAGGGAAAGGGCTTCCTGGCTGATGCCCTCCATCAGGCAGCCGTCACCGGCAAGCACATAGGTGAAATGGTCGACAATGTCGGTGCCGAAGCGGTCTGCCTGCAGACGCTCTGCGATCGCCATGCCGACGGCATTGCCCAGCCCCTGGCCGAGCGGGCCCGTGGTGGTTTCGATGCCCGCGCCGTGGCCGTATTCCGGGTGGCCGGCTGTACGTGCGCCGATCTGGCGGAAATTCTTCAGCTCGTCGAGGCTGAAGTCCTCGTAGCCGAGAAGGTAGAGCAGGCTGTAGAGGAGCATCGAGCCGTGACCGGCCGAAAGCACGAAGCGGTCGCGGTCCGACCAGTTCGGGGCGGTCGGGTCGAATTTCAGGAATTCGGTGAACAGGACCGTGGCGATATCGGCGGCGCCCATGGGCAGGCCGGGATGGCCGGACTTGGCTTTTTCCACTGCATCGATGGCAAGGAAGCGGATCGCATTTGCCATGCGCTGGTGTTTTTCAAGGTCGGTCATATTTGTCCCGTAGCTTGCTTCGGCGGCTCGCCTGATGAATCCCTTTGACCTGATCCGGACAGCAACTACTTGTGTTTGCAGTCGTTTGTCTTGCGGCGCGGCAGGACTTGAACTTTCGTCGGTCCGGAAGGCGCCCGACAAATATCAGGAACATTGTACGAGTCAATAAAGCGGGACTGAGGTTTCTCGTCACATTCCGCGGAAATCGAACTGAGGATTCTGTCAATGCTGGCATTGACGGGTGGAATGCCGGTTGCCTACTCTTGAGGAAATCAGTCTATTTCGAGTGATTGGGAACGAACTCCCCCAAGGGCTTCTGTCGTCTTGCTTTCAAGCTGCTTCAACTGAAGAGCGGCGCTTTGATGATCCGTCCTTCAAGGGCGCCAGGCTCATAAAGCGGATATTGGCTACGGGACGGTCCTGAATGTAAAAGGCTTGATGACTTCGTGCCGAGGCCGGAGCGTTCGGATGGGATGCAAGAGTAGATGACGGAGACTTCAAGCGACCTGGATGCTGCCTTGCTTCGACTGACCAAGGCTGTCGGAAGTCTCGAAGTTTCCGTGGAACGGCGCATTCACGCGGACCGCAGCTTGAATGACCTTCAGCAGGACTTGCAGCGATTGGGCGAGGATCGCTCCAGACTTGCCAATGATCTGGACAAGGTTGAAGCACGTGCCAACAGGCTCGAGAGCGCGAACAAGGATGTGTCGCGGCGCCTGGTTTCAGCAATGGAGACCATCCGCAATGTTCTTGATGCGCACGGGGGCTGACGGCTCATGGCTCAAGTGAATGTAACGATCAACGGCCGTTCCTTCCGCATGGCGTGTGACGATGGCGAGGAAGAGCGTCTGGAGAAGCTTGCTGCCCGGTTCAACGGTTGGATCGATGAACTGCGCGGGGCGTTTGGCGAGATCGGTGACCAGCGCCTGACCGTGATGGCAGGCATCATGGCGACCGATCAGCTAACTGAAATGGAGCGCCGACTCGCGCGGGCCGAAGAAGAATTGGCATCGGCTCAAGAAGCGCAGGCAGTGCTTCAGGAAGGGCAGAGCCGGGCCGAAAAATCGGTTGTTGCCGCGGTCGATGAAGCGGCCGCCAAGATCGAGGCTCTGGCGCAGGGCCTGAGCAAGAGCCTGAAATCCAACTGATCTCTTGCGACGGCCTCGTCTTGTGCCGCCCCACACTGGCAATCCCGTTTGACTGAGGCTATATGAGTGTCGCGGCTGCGCGATACGTCAGGAACCACTATCCCCGGGGCCTTACGCATTCCTTTGGGAGCTGTCCCTGCTTCGGACCGTGGTCTGTTGCACACGGCGCCCACCTACACTGTAGGTTTCCCGGGATTGCCAATTCCAACGGTCGGGCGGCCGTCATTGTTTCCGGCAGACACAGCAGAAGCGAGTTGCCATGACGGTTGAGGACACATCCCTTGCTGCGCAGAAAGACAAGCTTCGCCGGGATGTGCTGAAGCGCCGCGGTGAGCTTGATCCTGTTATCCGCGTCGAGGCGTCTCTGGCGCTTGCCGATTTTGCCGACGACCTCGATCTGCCAGCTGGCGCGATGGTTGCGGGTTTCTGGCCCATCCGTGACGAGATCGACCCTAGGCCGCTTATGGACGCCCTGCGCCGGAGAGGGCTGCGCCTTTGTCTGCCCATCGTCTCCGACCCGCATCTCATCTTTCGGGAACTCAACCGTGACAGTGAAATGGAGTCTGCGGGGTTCGGTACCTTTGGTCCCGGCCCGGCTTCACCAGAGGTCCGGCCGGATGTTCTCCTGATGCCATTGGCAGCGTTCGATGATCGCGGGAACCGGATCGGCTATGGCAAGGGACATTACGACATCACCATTGCAGCGCTCGAGCAGCAGGGCGGCATAACCTGCATTGGCCTTGCCTATTGTGTTCAGGAAGTTGGTCCTATACCTGCTGAACCCCACGACAAGCGGCTTGACGGCATATTGACGGAGGCGGGGTTCCGCCGGTTTGAATCTCAAGGACGGTCATGAAGCTCTTATTTCTCGGCGACCTGGTCGGGCGCACCGGTCGAACGGCTGTGATCGAACAGCTTCCGGCAATTGTCGAGGATCAGCAGCTCGACTTCGTTGTGGTCAATGGCGAGAACGCCGCGGCTGGGTTCGGCATTACCGAGCAGATCCTTCAGGACGTGCTGGATGCGGGTGCCGACGTGGTCACCACGGGCAACCACGTCTGGGATCAGCGCGACACTCTGGTTTACATCGAGCGTCAGGACCGGCTGCTTCGTCCGGTCAATTTTCCGTCAGGTACGCCCGGTCGAGGAGCGCATCTCTTCACCGCCCGCAATGGGGCTCAAGTGATGGTCGCCAATGTGATGGGCCGCGTCTACATGGATGCGCTTGATGACCCATTCGCAGCCATCGAACGTGTCGTCGACGACTGTCCCCTTGGTGCCGTTGCAGATGCAATCATTATCGACGTGCATGCGGAGGCCACCAGCGAGAAACAGGCAATGGGCCATTTTCTCGACGGTCGCGTCAGCCTCGTTGTGGGAACGCATACGCATGTCCCGACGGCCGATCACCAGATCCTGCCCGGCGGAACCGCGTACATGACCGATGCGGGCATGTGCGGTTGCTACGACAGCGTACTGGGTATGGACAAGGAAGAGCCGGTCAACCGTTTCCAGCGCAAGATTCCGGGCGGCCGGTTTACCCCCGCCGAAGGCGAAGCCACCATTTCCGGCGTTGCCTTCGAGACCAATGACCGGACGGGACTCGCGGAGCGCGTCGCGCCGGTGCGCATCGGCGGGCACCTCGAACCGGTTATTCCGCCGTTCTGGAACCTTTGACCTACCTCACAAGTGCGACGCGAGCCGCTGGATTTTGCTGGCGGCTTTGCCTATAAGCGTCGCAGATTTTTCAAGAGACATCCGCACCAAGCCGAGAAGACCCATGGCAGGACATTCAAAATTCAAAAACATCATGCACCGCAAAGGCCGTCAGGATGCGGTCCGGTCCAAGATGTTCTCCAAGCTGTCCAAGGAAATCACCGTCGCCGCCAAGATGGGCGATCCGGATCCGGCATCCAACCCGCGCCTGCGTCTGGCCGTCCAGAACGCCAAGGCTCAGTCCATGCCGAAGGACAACATCCAGCGTGCGATCAACAAGTCGCAGGCCGGTGACGCCGACACATATGAGGAAATCCGCTACGAGGGTTACGGTCCGGCTGGCGTTGCCGTTGTTGTCGAGGCACTGACAGACAACCGCAATCGTTCGGCGTCCAACATCCGCTCCTATTTCACCAAGTGCGGCGGTTCCCTCGGTGAAACCGGCTCGGTTTCCTTCATGTTCGACCGCGTCGGCGAGATCGTTTACAAGCCGGAAGCCGGTGAAGCTGATGCGGTTCTGGAAGCCGCGATCGAGGCTGGTGCAGAGGACGTCCAGTCCGATGAAGGCGGCCACACGATCTATACGGCGTTCGAAGACCTCAACGAAGTGTCTGCTGCACTGGAAAGCGCTCTGGGTGAAGCTGACTCGACCAAGATCATCTGGAAGCCGCAGAACCTGACGCCCGTCGACGCCGACAAGGCGCAGACCATCATGAAACTCATCGACATGCTGGAAGATGACGACGACGTGCAGAACGTCTACGCCAACTTCGACATCGACGACGAGACCATGGCGGCTCTTGCCTGATCGATAAGGCAGAATGATCAAGACCCCGGCTCAGGCCGGGGTTTTTTGTTGGGAGACAGAAACGTGCTGAGCGAGATTTTCGATCTGACTGCAGCAGATCCAAAGACTTTACAGGAACGTGCCCTCAAGCTGTGCGAGGAAGCAGGTGAGGTGGCTCAGGCCGTCCTTTCGGCAACCGGAGCCCCGGGTACCGCCTACAAGGGGCTTTCAGTTGCCGATGTACGCGAGGAAGCAGTCGACACAATCATCGTGGCCATGGCCGTTCTTGCCCAGGCGTCAGACAGCCGCGACTTCTTCGAGGCCGAGTTCGAGCGTCTGATCCTACAGAAATGCCAAAAGTGGCAGGCTACACTGGCGGTTGACCCCTAACGCAGCCAGGGGTCAAGAGCCGGCATGCTGGAGATCGCCGCCAGCGCGATCAGCGAATAGGCGATCCTGCGATAAAGCTTCGGATCTGCCTTGCCGAAACCTTTCGAGCCCAGGTACAGACCGATGCCGTAGGCCGGGATCGCAGGCAGAAGCAGATGGACAACTTCTATCGTAAAGAAGCCATTGATGAGGTAGGCCACGATCGTGCCGACGCTGGCCAGCGCAAAAAAGACAATCAGATTGGCCCTGACGATCATCGGTTCCTTCGCGCTCGCCAGCCAGAAGGCAACAACTGGCGGGCCGGAAACCTGGCTGATGCCACCCAGAACGCCTGCGACGGCTCCGACGCCAAATGAGACCGGTCTCGTCGGTCGGCTGTGATACCTCCAGCCTGAGGCCAGCAGCAGTAGCAAGCCGGTCACGATGAAAAAGATGATCCAGCGCAGCATAAGGACATCGCCATTCGCCAGAAACCAGGTCCCTGCGTGTACGAAGATCACCGATGCAGCAACGGCGGGCAGGATCGTACCCCAATCACAAATTCGCACGGCGCGCACGACCAGCGGCATGGCGATCACGAAGTCGAGGAACAGGAAGCTTGCTGCCGCGGTCGGCGGGAAGATCAGGCTGGTCGCAATCGGCATGAAAATCATCCCGGCTCCGAAACCGGCAAAGCCTCGCACGACACCCGCCACAAAAAGGATGACGCAGAGAAGCGTCATGAGTTGGGGCGTGTAGGATGCAAAAATGTCGAACATGACGTGCCTGAGGTCGCAAGGCGTGGGAAAAGAACAAGGCAGCTTCGGTAAAGGCCTCATTCGCTGGCGTCAACGCTCAAGTTTTGTTACCGGTTTGTTCCATGACACATGCGATTCGAGTTCTCGGAATTGATCCGGGGTTGCGGCGTACGGGCTGGGGCGTGATCGAGGCGATCGGCAACCGGCTGACCTTCATTGCTTCCGGTACGGTGACGTCCAACAACAAGGGTTCCCTTGCCGAGCGCCTTGTCGAGCTTCACAACGGGCTTGCGCGCGTGGTCGAGCTGCAGGCGCCGATGGAAGCAGCTGTCGAGCATACATTCGTCAACAAGGATGCAGGTGCGACCTTGAAACTCGGACAGGCGAGAGGCATTGCGCTGCTTGTTCCCGCGCTTGCCGGGCTGGCCGTCGCGGAATATGCACCCAACCTTGTCAAGAAGACCGTCGTCGGGACGGGGCACGCGGAGAAAGAACAGATCAGGGCCATGGTCAAGATCCTGATGCCGCGCGCGACCTTCGATACGGATGATGCGGCCGATGCGCTGGCCATAGCCATCTGCCATGCGCATCATCGCGGAACGACAACAGGCAGACTGGCTCAGGTGGGGGCAGCATGATCGGTAAGCTCAAGGGGACGATCGACAGCTACGGCGAGGACTACGTTATCCTCGACGTACATGGTGTCGGCTACCAGGTGCATTGTCCCTCGCGTGTTCTGCAGTCGCTGCCACGTGCCGGGGAAGCGGCTGTCCTTTCCATCGAGACGCTGGTTCGCGAAGATCTGATTCGCCTCTACGGCTTCTCCGATGATACCGGCCGCGAGTGGTTCCGCCTGCTGATGACAGTTCAGGGTGTTGGTGCGAAGGTGGCTCTGGCAATCCTTGGTATTCTCAAGGCGAGCGAAATCGCCAACGCCATTGCGCTGGGCGACAAGGCCACGATTTCCCGTGCTCCGGGTGTCGGCAAGCGGGTGGCAGAGCGCATCATCTCTGAGCTCAAGGACAAGGCTCCAAGCTATGCCAGCGTTGACGCGGAAACGATCTCCGTGTCGCAGACGGTGAAGGATAACGTTGCTGTCCGCCCGGTGGCGGAAGCCGTTTCGGCTCTGACCAATCTGGGCTATGGCCAGCCACAGGCGAGTGCGGCTGTTGCGCGAGCCATCCAATCGGCCGGCGAAGATGCCAGCACTGAAACACTCATCCGGCTTGGCCTCAAGGAACTCGCACAATGACCGCCGTTACGTTCATCCTCATTGCCGTCGTGTTCTTCGTGCTCGGCATGGGCGGGATCATGTATATCGATCACCAGTTTGCGCTTGCCGTTGATGGCCGGAACTACGCGGTGAAGGGCCGGAAGGTAGAGACCGACGATCCCTATGTTCGCAAGCAGTTCCGTAAGTTCTTCGCGTTCCGCGTCGCTTATTCCGTTTTTCTTCTCGTCCTGTTGCTGGTGGTCGTAAGCCATGTCGGATGACACGCGCATAGTGACGCCGGAGATCCGCGGCGACGAGATTGACAGTACGATGCGGCCGCAGGCGCTCGATGACTTTGTCGGTCAGGCTCAGGCGCGGGCAAACCTGAAAATCTTCATCGAGGCGGCCAAGGCGCGAGGTGAAGCGCTTGATCATGTCCTGTTCGTAGGCCCTCCAGGTCTGGGAAAGACAACGCTGGCGCAGATCATGGCGCGTGAGCTGGGTGTGAATTTTCGCGCGACGTCCGGGCCCGTGATCGCCAAGGCCGGGGACCTTGCCGCTCTGCTGACCAATCTCGAAGAGCGCGATGTCCTGTTCATCGATGAAATTCACCGTCTGAACCCGGCGGTGGAAGAGGTTCTCTACCCGGCAATGGAGGACTACCAGCTCGATCTCATCATCGGAGAAGGCCCAGCTGCGCGCTCCGTGAAGATCGACCTGGCGAAATTCACGCTCGTCGCAGCGACGACCCGGCTTGGGCTTCTGACCACGCCTTTGCGCGACCGCTTCGGTATTCCGGTTCGCCTCCAGTTCTATACGATCCCGGAACTGGAACACATCGTGAAGCGCGGCGCACAGATTCTCGGTGTTGGCATGGCCGCGGACGGCGCCCATGAAATTGCCAAGCGCTCGCGCGGTACACCACGCATCGCGGGCCGGCTTTTGAGGCGGGTTCGTGACTTTGCTGTGGTTGCGGGTGTCGACCGCGTCGACAGGGAACTTGCGGACCGCGCGCTCTCCCAGCTTGAAGTGGACGGAGCAGGTCTCGACAGCCTAGATCGTCGATATCTCAATCAGATTGCGCTGAATTTCGGCGGCGGGCCGGTTGGGATCGAAACCATTGCGGCAGCCCTCTCCGAGCCGCGTGATGCCATTGAAGAGATCGTCGAACCGTACCTGATCCAGAACGGATTTTTACAGCGGACACCACGGGGCCGGGTGCTGACACCGCTCGCCTTCGAGCACCTGGGCCTTGCTGTTCCCTCCGGCCCGGATGCGCCACAATTGGGACTATTTCAGCCAGATGACTGAGCCGACTTGATAATTTCAAATTGTATGCACGCAAATTAAGCAAAAATTTGTGAAGCGGAGTCATTGCTATTCCAAACTCTTTGGGGGGAAGCATGATTCGCAAACGCCTATCAACGAAGTTGGCGCTTATGTTCCTGGCTGGAACGCTCACGATGTGTGTCGCCATCGTGGCGGTTACGTCCAATCTGGCAAGCGGTGTCGCAAACCAACAGGCCGATACGGCATTGAAGGGCGCGACGCTCGGAAAGCGCAAGACACTTGAACTGGCGTTTGCCCAGGTTAGCGAAAGTGCGAGGTTCTTCGCATCCCTGGCAGATGCCAAGGATAGCTTGATGAAGACGACGGTCGGCTGGAAAAACCTGAAGGAAGGTCAGACCGATACGCTTCGCAAGATCTTCGTCGAGGATAACCCTCATCCCGCTGGTCAGCGCCATCTTCTGGTCGAACCGGATGCCAAGAACTACTACGTGAACAACCACAAGATCGTTCATGAGGCCTACACGGCGCTCATAGCCCAGGGACAGTTCTCGGATGTTGCGATTGCGGATCCTGACGGAAATATCACCTATTCATACAGCAAGGGCGATGAGTTCGCCCGACCGGTGAGCGATCCGCAAATATCCGGCAATCCGTTTGCCAAGGCCATGGCGCCGGTCATCGCTGCGAACAATGCAGGGACGCTGCAGGGTGGACAGCTGTATTCTTCGGGCATCATTACGGGCGCAGACGGCAAGATCAGTCTCGTTCTTGCAGCTCCCGTTTTCTACCTGGATCGTTTCTTTGGTGCCGTTGGCCTTGAGGTCAACATGGAGCGCATGGCGGTTCTGCTCAACGACAGCAGCGGTCAGGGAGAGAGCGAACGCATCTTCCTCGCGGATTCGTCGGGTTCGATTGTGCAGGTCGGAGAAGATGGCAAAGCCGCCCGGACCTTTGATGCCGGTACTGCGGCAGCATCAAGCGGTCTGATGACAATCGACGATGTCGAGTTCCGGTATTCGCGTGCGAACGGAACCGTCATGGATCACCCCTTCGGTGTTATCGAAGCGGTGGAACAAGGCGAATTGAGCAGTGCCGCTAACAAGATCACCATCGGTGCGATCATTTCCGGCATCCTGTGCATGCTGCCGGTCGTCGGCGTGATCTGGTGGCTCACCGTACGGATGTTTGCCCCGCTCAAGACACTGTCTGAAGTTGCCCGACAGGTTGCAGACGGGGACGTCGATGTTGCTATCCATGCGACGGATCGCAAGGACGAGATCGGCGAGATGGCACGCTGCATCGATATCTTCAAGGCGAACTCGATTGAGCGCGAACGTCTGGCTGCCGATCGCAAGGTTGGACACATTGCCCGCGAAAAACGCGAGAAGCAGATCGATGCGTTGATCAGCAGCTTCCGCGCAGAGGCCCAGACCGTCCTTTCTGCGGTGGAGGACAATATCCACCGCGTCGAGGAGCTGTCGTCCATGCTGAACGAGCGCTCGATATCCGCGGCAACGCGTGGATCGGAAGCCGTTGGCGACTCGGAGAACGCTTCTTCCAACGTGCAGGCGGTTGCGTCGGCGACAGAAGAACTGAATGCATCGATCTCCGAAATCTCTCGTCAGGTTGAAACCACCGCCGAAATCGTTCTGCGCACCACGACGAATACTCAGTCTTCGAACCAGAAGATCGCCGGCCTTGCCGAAGCTGCCAACCGGATCGGGGATGTCGTATCGCTGATTTCCGAGATTGCCGAACAGACCAACCTGCTGGCATTGAACGCGACTATCGAAGCCGCGCGAGCGGGCGAAGCCGGCCGCGGGTTTGCGGTTGTGGCCTCCGAGGTCAAGTCGCTCGCTGGTCAGACGGCAAAGGCGACCGAGGAAATCTCCACGCAGATTGCCGCTATTCAGGCATCGACTTCAGAAGCTGTTGAAGAGATCGCGCTGGTGTCGACGTCGATGGATGAGGTCAACAACTACACTGCAACGATCGCGGATGCGGTTCAGCAGCAGGGCTCCGCGACCAACGAGATCTCGAGGAACGTCGCAGAGGCAGCTCAGGGTACGTTGAACGTTTCCTCGGCTGTTGCATCGCTGAACAGCGACGTTGTCGAGAATTCGACTTCAGCGAAGCACATGCGTGAAGCTACGCTTGAAATGAAGAAACAGGCGGAAATCCTGCGGAACTCGGTCGAGAGCTTCCTCTCGCAGGTCGCTGCGGCCTGATAGGATTTCACGGAAGACAAGGGAGGCCCCATTGCATTTGTCATGCGGTGGGGCCTCCTGCTATTTGATGCCGACAGCGATGAATTCAGGAAACTGGCAGTGACCGACTGGCCCGATCTTTCCGGTCGCATGACCGATGGCGAACACGTTCTTCCGGTACGCGTTTATTACGAGGATACCGACTTTACAGGGATCGTGTACCACGGCAGCTACGTGCGTTTCTTTGAGCGCGGTCGCTCCGATTTTCTTCGTCTCGCGGGCATTCATCATGCACAGCTGAAGGCGGGGAATGACGGTTCTTCGCTGGCCTTTGCGGTACGTCGAATGGGGCTCGAGTTTCACCGTCCGGCTACAATCGACGATCTTCTGGAAGTGCGCACGAGGCTTGTGTCCCAGAGAGGGGCCCGGATCGAACTGCTGCAAACCATCGCGCGCCAAGGCGAGCTTCTGGTAGAGGCGGACGTCATGGTTGCCGTGATTACGGCCGACGGCCGGCCGACACGCCTTCCGGCTGTACATCAGGACCGTCTCGCCGGCCTATGCCGGCCCGGCAACGCCGGGTAGGGCGACTACTGTCACGATCACGACGACAGAATTTTCAATTACTCGGCGCCTGGAGACCGTTTCTTAAGGCTTGGGTAACCATAATTGATTCTGTTGTACGCTGGATCTGACGTCCGCTCCGGCTGATTTGCACCTTGGCGATCTAAATGCGCGAAAACCCTAGTTTTGCCAAAATCGCCAAGCACAGAGGCGAATGTCTCAACCGGCTGGAAAGCAGGCGCGGAGAGGCCGTCGGCCAGTTTTCCCGGCATCCAGACATGCCTAAGAGGTTCTTTGTTTCATGAATGAACTCGTCCAGACGACGTTGGCAGCCCAGGAGGGCGACATCTCGTTCTTCGCGCTGTTTTGGGAAGCGCATATCGTCGTCAAGATCGTGATGCTTGGCTTGATTGGCGCCTCCATTTGGTGCTGGGCGATCATCGTCGACAAGACGCTGCTGTTCGCAAGGACGCGGCGGCAGATAAACCGCTTCGAAACCGTGTTCTGGTCCGGAAAATCGCTGGAAGAACTCTATGGCACCCTGCAAAGCCGCGCGAACCATGCGATGGCTGCATTGTTCGTTGCCGCCATGCGCGAATGGAAGCGTAGTCACGAAGGCCCGCGTCCCGCGATTGGAAGTTTGCAGCAGCGCATCGACCGCGTCATGGACCTCACGATCCAGCGCGAGGCGGAGCGTCTGGAACGCAAGCTGCTCATTCTGGCAACTGTGGGCTCTGCTGCACCGTTTATCGGTCTTTTCGGTACGGTTTGGGGGATCATGACGGCTTTCCAGGCGATTGCTGCGTCGGAAAGCACCAATCTGGCCGTCGTTGCTCCGGGTATCGCGGAGGCACTCTTTGCAACTGCCCTTGGCCTTCTCGCGGCTATCCCGGCGGTTATCGCCTACAACAAGCTGATTGCCGATGCCGGGCAGGCCGTCGCGCGGATGGAAGGGTTCGCGGACGAGTTCTCGGCGATCCTGTCCCGTCAGATCGACGAAAGGTCGTAAGCCATGGGCATGCAGGCCGCAGGTGGTGGCGAGAGCGGCGGGCGCCGTCGCCGCCGTCGCCGCAGACATCAGCCCGTCAGCGAAATCAACGTCACGCCGTTTGTCGACGTCATGCTGGTGCTTTTGATCATTTTCATGGTCGCAGCGCCTCTGCTCACCGTCGGCGTGCCGATTGATCTGCCAGAAACCCGGGCCAAGGCCCTCGAGGGCGACACTGAGCCGATAACGATTTCGGTCAACTCGCAGGGTCAGATCTTCATTCAGGAAACCGAAATCGCGATGGATGAAATCGTCGCGAAGCTGGAGGCCATCGCTGCCAACGGCTACGAGGAACGTATCTATGTGCGCGGGGACCAGGACGCGGACTACGGCACCATGATGAAACTCATGGGCCGGATCAACGCCGCCGGTTTCAAGCGTCTCGGACTGGTTACGCTCGAAGAACGGGATTCATAGACCGCCATGCGTGCAGGTCTCATCGCGTCAGTGGCCGGTCATGCGGCCGTCTTGCTCTGGGGGCTTATCGCGCTCCCGGACGCGGAGACCTTTAACACTCAGCCTGTGGAGTCCTTGCCCGTCGATCTTGTTCCGATCGAGGACCTGACGCGCCTCAGGAAGGGCGAGAAGACCGAAACGGAGATCCGGGACGTTGCAGCCGTCCAACCGAGCGAAACGCCGCCGGTAGAAGCGCCGCAGCCTGCAGAAAAGCCAGGCGAAAGCAAGGTGGAGCAACCTACCCCGCCAAGCCCGCAGCCAGCTCCCGAGCCGACGCCGGCACCGGAACCCGCGCCAACGCCCGAACCGGAGCCTGCGCCTGCCGCCGAGCCCGCAGCCGCGGCAGAACCCGAACCGGCCCCGGAACCTGCGCCTGCAGCAGAACCTGCGCCAGAGCCTGAACCGCAGCAGGCGGAGGCCGCTCAGCCCGTCGTTACCAACGTGACGCCGAGGACCAAGCCAACACCACCGCGCCCGCGGCAGACCGCTGAAACGCCGAGAGACAATTTCAACCCGAACCAGATTTCGGCACTCCTGAACAAGGTGGAGCCGTCGGGTGGCAGCACCTCTACCTCCCAGGACCCGGCATCGCTGGGAAGCCGGCGCGGAGCGGAAGATGTCCGCATGAGCCAGTCGGAGCTTGATGCGCTCCGCTCGCAGGTTGCACAGTGCTGGAACCCTCCGGTTGGAGCGGTCGGTGCAGAGACGCTCGCCGTGAAGGTGAAATTCGAACTGGACCGTTCCGGCCAGGTTTCTGCAAGCCCGGAAGTGTTGAATTCAGGCTCAAGCCCCGCATTCCGCGCCGCGGCGAGCAGTGCCGTCCGTGCGATCATGCGCTGCGCACCCTATTCCTCGTTGCCGGCAGACAAGTACGATGCCTGGCAGGAGGTCATCATAAATTTCGATCCCCGCGAACTCATTGGCGGTTAGGACGTTTGAAGAGGAAACAAGGAGCCTTGTCCAAGATGTGTGACGTGCCCGGTGTTGCCCGTTTCCTGTCCCGTATCAAAACGGCGGCAGCCGCCAGCCTGCTGGCAATCGCGACAGTATTTTCCGTTTCGCCCGCATTGGCGTTGATCGAGATCGATGTCACCCAGGGCAATATCGAACCCATGCCGATCGCGTTGCCGTCTTTCAGCGCCGAAGGCGGAGATCCAAAGCTGTCGCAGGATATGGCTGCGGTGATTGCAGGTGATCTGAAGCGATCGGGTCTGTTCAAACCGCTCGACCCAGCCAGCTTCATCCAGAAGAACATGAGTGCCAACACGACGCCACGCTTCGGCGACTGGCGCACGATTGGCGCGCAGGCCCTGGTCAGCGGCTCGGTTACGAAGCAGTCAGATGGCCGCTTGCGCGCCGAGTTCCGGCTCTGGGACGTTTTCGCTTCCGAGCAGATGCTTGGTCAGCAATTCTACACCACCCCGGAAAACTGGCGCCGGCTGGCGCACATCATCTCCGACGCGATCTACGAGCGGCTCACAGGCGAAAAGGGTTACTTCGACACACGGATCGTCTTCGTCGACGAAACCGGTCCGAAGGACAAACGCGTGAAGCGCCTGGCACTCATGGATCAGGATGGTGCCAATGTTCGCTACCTGACAAGGGGCGAAGACCTTGTGCTGACGCCGCGGTTTTCTCCGACGAGCCAGGAGATCACCTACATGTCCTACGATGGAGCGGATCCAAGCGTCTATCTGCTGAATATCGAGACCGGGCAGCGCGAGATCGTTGGCAATTTTCCGGGAATGACCTTCGCTCCGCGGTTTTCGCCGAACGGCCAGCAGGTGATCATGAGCCTTCAGCAGGGAGCGAACGCAAACATCTTCACGATGGATCTACGGACGCGCCGGACAACTCGCCTCACGAACTCGGCGGCTATCGACACAAGCCCGTCGTTTGCGCCGGACGGGTCGCAGGTCGTGTTTGAATCCGACCGGGGCGGGTCACAGCAGCTTTACGTCATGAGCGCAAACGGCGGCGAAGCGCAGCGTATCTCCTTTGGCCCCGGCCGCTACTCGACACCCGTGTGGTCGCCTCGCGGAGATTTGATCGCCTTTACGAAGCAGCATCAGGGCCGCTTCATGATCGGCGTCATGCGTCCGGACGGGAAGGGGGAACGCATCCTGACCGAGGGTTACCACAACGAAGGACCCGCGTGGTCGCCCAACGGCCGTGTTCTGGTATTCTTCCGCGATACGCCGGGCGAGAACGGCGGTCCGCAGGTCTGGACCGTGGATCTGACAGGCTACAACGAACAACGGGTTGTGACGCCGTCCTTTGCCTCGGATCCGTCCTGGTCGCCGCTAATTAACTGATTGGTTGCAACTGGTGTTAATATACCGCTAACCATGTTTGAGAAGATCGCCTTAACCATCTTTCGATAGGGATCGTTCACCCTGTCGGGGCTGGTGGGGATAGGAGAATGTAAATGTTGGAATTGGGGAAGTTTGCGCGCGGCGCAAGAATGTTCGCGGCCATCGCCGGCCTCCTTTTCGTGGCCGCCTGTGCCCAGACCCAGCCCGATGGTCCCGGGAGCGGTGGAAACGTCGCTCCGGGAACAGGGCAGGACTTTGTGGTCAACGTTGGTGATCGCGTCTTCTTCGAAGAAGACAAGTCGACGCTGAATTCCCAAGGCCAGGCGACCCTGGACAAGCAGGCTCAGTGGCTGGCTCGCTACTCGAAATATACCGTGACGGTCGAAGGTCATGCGGATGAGCGTGGCACGCGCCAGTACAACATCGCCCTCGGAGCACGTCGTGCTGCCTCTGCCCGTGACTACCTTGTGTCGCGCGGCGTCGATGCATCGCGCATCAAGACGATTTCCTACGGCAAGGAGCGCCCTGTCGCTGTTTGTAACGACAACAGCTGCTGGTCGCAGAACCGTCGCGCGGTGACGGTGCTGAACAACGCGACCAACTGATCGCGATCAATATCGTTTGGTCATTCAAGGCCGGGGTCCGCCCCGGCCTTTTTCATTTGCGGACCCTGAAATCGATTTATCGCCGGCGTGGTCAAATTTTGGCCGAAGTCCACGCGCCCTGTGCTATTTCAAGTCTGCCGCGCTGTCATACAGGCACGGCAAAAGCGATTTGGAGGGTGGAATGGTAAGAAGACGAGGGATCGCGGTCCTCTTGTCGGTGCTGGGACTTGCTGTGCTGGTGGCCCTGCCGGCCGAGGCGCAGCTGTTCGGGCGCAAGAAGGATGATTCTTCGGTTCGCGTGAATGAACTGGAGGAAAGGGTCCGGAGCCTGACAGGACAAATCGAACAGCTGTCCTTCCAGCTGCGCGAACTGCAGGACCAGATGCGCAGGATGCAGGAAGACAATGAGTATCGCTTCCAGCAACTCGAAGGCGGAACTGCGCCTGGAAAGCGGTCCGATGCAACTCCGTCCGGGGAAGCGGTCGACCCGTCCGCTTCCTCCCAGACGCTCGGCACATTGACCGTGCCGGGTGGATCCGGGGACGGGGAGTGGTCGGCATCGGGAGGTTATGAAGACCAGACAAACGGAGCCTTGCCGGGCAACGGCCCGATCGACCTTTCTGCGTTGGCGGGCGGCGTTGGACAGCCGGATTTTTCCGCGAACGGCAATGCTCCGGCGGGGCTGTCCATCCCGCAGGATGCTGGTACGGCGCAGTCGGGTGATGCGCTTGCGGGACTTGCCGCCGGCGGCGACCCGATGGTCGAGTACGACCGGGCATACGGTCTCGCTGTAAATGGACAATATGGCGCTGCCGAGGAAAGCTTCCGCTCGTTCGTGGAGACTTACCCGGAGCACCGGCTTGCAGCCAATGCCCAGTATTGGCTGGGGGAAAGTTTGTTGGCCCAGGGAAACTACCGGGCGGCCGCTGATGCCTTCCTGAAAACATACACTGATCACCCCGGGAACGACAAAAGCCCTGATAGCCTGCTGAAGCTCGGTGTTTCCCTCAACGGACTGGGTGAGACCGATGCAGCCTGTGCGACCTTCGCCGAGTTGTTGACCAAATATCCGAGCGCACCTCCCGCTGTGCTCAGCCAGGCGCGGGAAGAGCGCAGCCGTGGCAGATGCTCCTGACCAGGCAGTGCCGGCAGAGGGCCTGAGCGAGGATCAGGCAGATAGCCTCTTCGCCGTTCTGTTCCCATTCAAATCCCTGGCGATTGGCGTTTCAGGCGGTTCCGATTCCGTCGCCTTGTTGCGCTTGCTCCATGACTGGCAACTTCGGTCGCGATGGAGCGGAGAGTTTCAAGTCCTGACAGTCGATCACGGTTTGCGGCCTGAGAGTGCTGTCGAAGCAAGGTTCGTTGCCGATCTTTCGGAACGTTTCGGCATGAGCCACCAGACACTGGTCTGGAACGGACCGAAACCTTTGTCCAACATTCAAGCGGCGGCACGGGTCGCGCGATATTCGCTGATGCGAGAGGCGATGGTCTCCATCGGGGCCCAAGCCCTCGTCCTTGCTCATCATCAGGATGATCAAGTCGAGACCTTCCTGGACAGGCTTACACGAGGCAGCGGGGCCTATGGGCTGGGCGCAATGCGCGCCGACCAGCCGGATGGACCTGCAGGGATCAGAATCTTGCGGCCGCTGCTCGCAATACCGAAGAGCGATCTTGTCGCCACGCTTGAGCGGCGTGGCCAGAGATGGTGTGAAGATCCGTCCAACCACAAGACAAGTTACAAGCGTGCCCGGCTGCGCCATCTTGCAGGTGCGCTGGCAAAAGAGGGCTTCGAAGCCTCCCGGTTGCTGGAGACCGCAAGGCGCATGCAGCGAACGGCGGATGCCATCGACCACTGGGTCAATGGTGTTTTCGAGCGAGAGGTGGAAGTCCATCCCGCGGGTCCGTTGCGAATGACAGTGAATGCCTTCGAAGCACTGCCGGAAGAGGTACGCCTGAGATTGCTGGCGAGAATGATCGCGGAGGTCAGTCCGCGACCCTATTCACCCAGAATGTCCGCTCTCGAAAATGCCGACGCGCTGTTGGCTTCACGGAGCGAAGCGAAGCTGACCGTTGGCGGAGCGGTGCTCTGCCGAAAGGGCAGCGGCATTGTCATGTGGGCGGAAGTCGGGCGCGAGCCGTCTGAGGTCCGGCTGCTGGTTGCCGGCGAAGCCATCGTCTTGAGCCAAAGATATCGGGTTGGTCTCAGAAAAAACGGGGCGCCATTTGCCGAGATTTTCGTTGGCCCGCTTGCCAAGGCTCCCTCCGCCATTCGCACGACGTTGGCTTTCGGGGACTGGCCAAAGGCTGCCTTTGCCGCGTCTCCGGCTGTTTGGAACGACGGGGAGATCCATGTTCCCGGTTTGGAAGGGTGTGGCGGAGAGCTTGAACGGTCTTGCTGCGTCGAAAAGATCTGAGCCGCCGCCGTTTCGCCCATTGCGGTTGCCGTATAGCGCTTTGCTTCCGCCATCTTGATGCCGGTATATTCGGGGAAAAGCGAAAAAGCAGCTGTTTGGTTTCATCTTTTAAGAAAAAAGTCAGTGCAGCTGCGCAAGAATGGCGCACCGCCTTGGCAGAGCGTCCTTCGCGACCTATCTTGGGCTAACAAGTACAAACCCGCGCACATTGCCGTGTCCGGCGGCAAAGGGATCGAAATGAACGCAAATTTTCGTAACTTCGCACTCTGGGTGATCATTGCGCTTCTGCTGATTGCTCTCTTCCAGCTCTTCCAGAGCCCAGGTCAGCGAGGCGTGACAAATGAAGTCGCCTTCTCGCAGTTCCTGAATCAGGCCGAGAGGGGTGAGATCAGGGATGTCACCATCCAGGAGCAGCAGATATCCGGTCACTACAGCAGCGGCGGGTCGTTCCAGACCTATGCCCCGGACAATGCGCAGTACGTTGACCTGCTTCGTTCCAAGGGCGTCTTGATCAATGCTCGCCCGCCGTCGGAGAATTTCTCCCTGATCGGTGCGCTGATCTCGTGGCTGCCGATGCTGATCATTCTCGGCATCTGGATCTTCGTCATGCGCCAGATGCAAGGTTCTGGTGGCAAGGCGATGGGCTTCGGCAAGTCCAAGGCCAAGCTCCTGACCGAAGCGCATGGCCGCGTGACCTTCGAAGACGTTGCCGGTATCGATGAGGCTAAGGAAGATCTTCAGGAGATCGTTGAGTTTCTGCGCGACCCGCAGAAGTTCCAGCGCCTTGGCGGCCGGATCCCGCGCGGCGTTCTGCTCGTGGGCCCTCCGGGTACGGGTAAGACCCTGACCGCACGTGCCGTTGCCGGTGAAGCGAATGTACCGTTCTTCACCATCTCCGGCTCGGACTTCGTCGAAATGTTCGTCGGTGTCGGTGCGAGCCGTGTCCGCGACATGTTCGAGCAGGCCAAGAAGAATGCGCCCTGCATCATCTTCATCGATGAAATCGACGCCGTTGGCCGTCATCGCGGTGCCGGTCTTGGCGGCGGCAATGACGAGCGCGAGCAGACGCTGAACCAGCTGCTGGTCGAAATGGATGGTTTTGAGCCCAATGAAGGCATCATCATCATCGCGGCGACCAACCGTCCGGACGTTCTTGACCCGGCACTTCTGCGCCCTGGCCGTTTTGACCGTCAGATCGTGGTTCCGAACCCGGACATCACGGGCCGCGAGAAGATCCTAAAGGTTCACATGCGCAAGGTGCCGCTGGCACCGGATGTCGACGTCAAGACGCTTGCCCGCGGCACTCCCGGGTTCTCCGGCGCGGATCTGATGAACCTCGTCAACGAGGCCGCCCTGCTTGCCGCTCGCCGTTCCAAGCGCCTGGTGACCATGGCTGAGTTCGAGGATGCCAAGGACAAGGTCATGATGGGTGCGGAACGCCGCACGCTGGTCATGACCGAGGAAGAGAAGAAACTTACGGCCTATCACGAAGCTGGCCACGCACTTGTTGCTCTTCACCAGGAAGCGTCCGACCCGATCCACAAGGCGACTATCATTCCGCGCGGTCGTGCGCTGGGCATGGTTATGCGCCTGCCGGAAAAGGACCAGGTGTCGCTGACCCGGGCCAAGTGCAAGGCAGACCTTGCGGTTGCCATGGGTGGCCGTGTCGCGGAAGAAATGATCTTCGGCTACGAGAAGGTCACCTCCGGCGCGTCCGGCGACATCCAGATGGCGACCAAGCTCGCACGTGCCATGGCGACCCAGTTCGGCATGTCCGACAAGCTCGGCCCGCTGCTCTATGGCGAGAACCAGGAAGAGGTCTTCCTCGGTCATTCCGTCGCCAAGAACCAGCATGTCTCCGACGAGACGCAGAAGGTTGTCGACGCTGAAATCAAGTCGTTCGTCAACCAGGGCTACGAGACTGCCAAGAAGATCCTTGGCGATCACGAAGACCAGCTGCACACGATTGCCAAGGGTCTGCTTGAATACGAAACCCTTTCGGGTGACGAGATCAAGAACCTGCTGGACGGCAAGCCGCCGGTGCGCGAGACGGATGATGACCAGCCGGTTGGGCGCTCGTCCGCAGTGCCGCCGACCGGCATCAAGCGTGGCGGCGATGAGCCCAGCGGTGGCATGGAGCCGCAGCCTCAAGCCTGATCGCAGGCTTCGACAAATGACAATGAAATGCCCGGCTTCGGCCGGGCATTTTTTCGTCCCCTCGTAACATTTGCTCATAATTTTTGAACTTGAGGCGCATTATTCTGCGCTAAAAGACATCCGAGAAGATTCCGGGAAGGTTGAATTACGTCATGCGCAAGTTCTTCGGGACGGACGGCATCCGAGGCCGTGCGAACACATTTCCGATGACCGCCGAAATGGCATTGAAAGTCGGGATGGCGGCAGGGCTCGCCTTCAAGAATGGCGGGCACCGGCACAGGGTCGTCATCGGCAAGGACACACGCCTGTCCGGCTACATGCTGGAAAACGCGCTGGTTGCCGGATTTACGTCAGTTGGAATGGACGTGTTCCTGCTCGGTCCGATGCCGACGCCGTCCGTCGCCATGTTGACGCGTTCGCTTCGCGCCGATCTCGGGGTGATGATCTCGGCCTCCCATAATCCGTTCCATGACAACGGTATCAAGTTCTTTGGCCCCGACGGCTTCAAGCTCTCCGATGAGATCGAGATGGAAATCGAGCGTGTCGCCGAGAGTGACATGACCCCGCGGCTGGCCGGCTCGATGGAGCTTGGCCGAGCCAAGCGGATCGAAGGCGCCCAGCAGCGCTACGTAGAGTTCGCCAAGCGCACGTTGCCGCGTGAAATGAGTCTCGAGGGCCTGCGGGTCGTCGTCGACTGCGCAAATGGCGCTGCCTACAAGGTCGCTCCCGAAGCTCTTTGGGAACTAGGCGCAGACGTAGTGTCTCTTGGCGTGACCCCCGACGGTTACAATATCAACAAGGACTGCGGCTCGACTTCAACTGACGCTCTGGCGAAGAAGGTCCATGAAGTCCGCGCAGACATCGGCATTGCCCTGGACGGTGACGCTGATCGTGTGATCATTGTCGATGAGAATGGCCAGGTGATCGATGGCGACCAGCTGATGGCCGTGGTGGCCCAGTCGTGGCACGCCAACAACCGCCTGACCCAGCCGGGTATCGTCGCCACGGTCATGTCCAACCTTGGGCTCGAACGTTATCTCGACAGTCTCGGTCTGTCACTCGCGCGAACCAAGGTCGGTGACCGCTACGTGGTCGAGCATATGCGATCCAAGGGCTACAACGTCGGCGGCGAGCAGTCCGGGCACATCGTTCTGTCCGACTTCGCGACGACGGGTGACGGCCTTATCGCCGCATTGCAGATCATGGCCTGCGTCAAGGATCAGGGGCGTACCGTCTCCGAAGTCTGTCGCCGTTTTGATCCGGTGCCGCAGCTTCTCAAGAACGTCCGGTACTCTGGTGGCAAGCCGCTGGAGCAGGATGCGGTCAAGGCTGCGATTCTCGATGGTGAACAGCGGCTCGGCACTTCCGGCCGCCTTGTGATCCGCGCCTCGGGAACGGAACCGCTTATCCGCGTCATGGCCGAAGGAGACGATGAGTTCCTGGTCAAGCAGGTCGTCAATGACATCGCCGACGTTGTTGCGAAATCGGCTGCCTGACTGAATTTCCTTAGATGTAGAAATTGAGAGCGCCGCACCTGCGGCGCTTTTTATTTATTATTTGTTAATCACTACTTTCGCCGTTAAGGAAAAATTAAGGTAAAAAAACGCGGTTAAAGAACAGGGTTAAGTTCAACTTAATCATTTTTCGCGATCCTCACCATGATGATTCAAGTGCGACCCGCAAATGGGATATGCGGACGCTTGACGTAAAGGACGAGGACATGATCAGTTTTTTTAAGCGATTGTCTTTGGCCGGTGCTGCAGCCGCGATGTCGACTGCTGCTCTTGCGGCCGATCTCCCGGCACCGGTTATTGAACATATTCCGGAAGTGCCCGTATCCGGCGGATGGTATCTGCGCGGCGACATTGGCTACAAGGTCTATGGCGACCCAACAGGTAGCTTCAATGACCCTGTCATTGGCGATATTCGCTTCGAACGTGAAACGATTGACGACGCGTGGATGATTGGCGTTGGCGTCGGCTACCAGTTCACGGACTACTTCCGTGGTGACCTGACACTCGACTATGAAACCAAGGCCGAGATCACCGGTTACGCTCCTTGTACGGCCTGTGCCGGTGGTCCGGGCTTCTCGGTCGAGAAGGCTGACATCGACATCTGGACGGTAATGCTGAACGGCTATGTCGACATTGGTACCTGGTACAACATCACGCCTTACGTCGGCGCTGGTGTCGGTGCATCCTACGTCACCGCTAGCGGTGCCAACTTCGTGAACCCGGATGGTTCGAGCCAGAGCTATGGCGGCTCTTACAGCACATGGAACTTCGCCTGGGCTCTCCATGCAGGTGCCGAATACGCTGTTACTCCGAACTGGAGTATCGACGCAGGTTACAGCTACAAGGATCTCGGCACTGCGAAGACGGTTCGCTATGCAGGTGTCGGTTCAGGTCAAACTCGCGCAAAGAACGAAGATCTGACCGCGCACGAGTTCCGTCTCGGTGTTCGCTACAGCTTCGACAACTACGCAGCAGCGCCGACGCCGGTCTACTATCCGGCCCAGCCGATCACCAGCAACTTCTAAGCTGGCAGGTCTCGAGACTTTGAAAACCGGCCTTCGGGCCGGTTTTTTATTTCGTGAAGCGGTGCCATCGCGAAATAAATTGACGTCAGCCCGGAAGCAGTCTAACCCCGTCGGTGGGCCACCCCTCCCCAACGAGGGGCTACTATCTGTGAGGGTAGACTACATGAGTGGAAGTCTCGCCAAGCCGGACCTGCGTCCGGCAAATCCCAATTTTTCATCCGGTCCCTGCTCCAAGCGTCCCGGCTGGTCCCTCGAAGGGCTCGCGGATGCGCCGCTTGGCCGTTCCCACCGTGCAAAGGTCGGCAAGGCAAAACTCGCCGAAGCCATCGACCTGACGCGCGAAGTCCTGCAGGTTCCCGCCGATTACCGTATCGGCATCGTTCCGGCATCCGATACCGGTGCCGTCGAGATGGCTATGTGGTCGCTGCTTGGTGCCCGTCCGGTCGACATGCTTGCGTGGGAAAGCTTCGGTTCTGGCTGGGTCACCGACGTGATCAAGCAGCTCAAGCTGGCAGACGCCCGCAAGATCGAGGCGCCCTACGGAGAGCTGCCCGACCTTTCGAGCGTCGACTTCTCCCACGATGTGGTCTTCACCTGGAATGGCACCACGTCTGGCGTGCGGGTTCCGAATGCGGACTGGATACCGGCGGACCGCGAAGGCCTGACCATCTGTGATGCCACTTCCGCTGCCTTTGCCCAGAACCTGGATTTCGCCAAGCTCGATGTCGTCACCTTCTCCTGGCAGAAGGCCCTCGGCGGCGAAGCAGCCCACGGTGTCCTGATCCTCAGCCCGCGCGCTGTCGAGCGCCTGGAAAGCTACACACCGTCCTGGCCGCTGCCGAAGATCTTCCGCATGACCAAGGGCGGCAAGCTGATCGAAGGCATCTTCAAGGGCGAAACCATCAATACGCCGTCCATGCTCTGCGTCGAGGACTATCTGGATGCACTGAAGTGGGCGCAGTCCATCGGTGGGCTCAACGGTCTCGTCGGGCGTGCCGACGCCAATCTCAAGGTTCTTGCCGACTGGGTGGAAAAGACCGATTGGGTCGCGTTCCTCGCCGTCGACCCTGCGACATGTTCCAATACGTCCGTCTGCCTGAGGGTCGTCGACCCGGAAGTCGCCGCACTGCCTGACGACGCACAGGCGGCGTTCGCAAAGGGCATGGTAACGGCGCTCGATTCTGAGGGCGTTGCCTATGACATCGGCGCCTATCGCGATGCTCCCTCGGGCCTGCGCATCTGGACCGGCGCTACTGTCGAGCGGTCGGACGTCGAGGCACTTCTCGGGTGGCTCGATTGGGCGTTCGCGTCACAGAAGGCACAGCTCAAGGGCTGAATTTTCATCAGATTATCTACGCCAGAATCCCCGGCCGCTCCTGTGGCCGGGCCTCTTCATCGAAATTGAGGAGTGGTCAAAATGGCTCCGAAAGTACTTATTTCCGACAAGCTTTCCCCGGCGGCTGTCCAAATTTTCAAGGACCGGGGCATTGATGCAGATTTTCTGCCCGACGTTGGCAAGGACAAGGAAAAGCTGCTTGAAATCATCGGCAACTACGATGGCCTTGCGATTCGATCCGCCACCAAGGTGACCGAGAAAATCATCGCTGCCGCGGACAATCTGAAGGTGATCGCCCGAGCCGGCATTGGTGTCGACAACGTCGATATTCCAAAGGCGAGTGCGCGCGGCATCATCGTGATGAATACGCCGTTCGGCAATGCCATCACGACTGCCGAACACGCCATTGCGATGATGTTCTCTGTCGCCCGTCAGATTCCGGCGGCTGACGTCTCCACCCAGGCAGGCAAGTGGGAAAAGACCCGGTTCATGGGAACCGAAATCACGGCCAAGGTGCTCGGTCTTATCGGTTGCGGCAACATCGGGTCGATTGTCGCAGAGCGTGCAATCGGTCTAAAGATGAAGGTCATAGCCTTCGATCCGTTCCTCACTCCCGATCGCGCGATCTCTCTTGGCGTTGAAAAGGTCGAGCTTGAGGAGCTGCTGCGCCGGGCCGACTTCCTGACGCTCCACACTCCGCTGACGGACAAGACCCGCAACATCATCGATGCGGCGGCCATCGAGAAGATGAAGGACGGTGCCTACCTGATCAACTGTGCCCGAGGGGGGCTGGTCGACGAGGCAGCCGTTCGTGCGGCGCTGGATAGCGGCAAGCTTGGCGGTGCGGCTTTCGACGTGTTCGTTGAGGAGCCGGCCAAGGAGAATATCCTCTTCGGAGCACCGAACTTCGTCTCCACCCCTCATCTTGGAGCCTCGACCAGCGAAGCGCAGGAGAATGTCGCTTTGCAGGTCGCCGAGCAGATGTGCGATTACCTCTTGGAAGGGGCTGTTTCAAACGCTCTGAACATGCCGTCCATCTCTGCCGAGGAAGCGCCAAAACTGGTGCCGTTCGTTCGTCTTGCCGAACAGCTGGGCTCCTTTGCCGGTCAGTTGACGGAAAGCGGCATCAAGACCGTTCGCCTGGAATATGCGGGAGCTGTTTCCGATCTCAACACCAAGGCACTGACATCGGCCGCGCTCGCGGGGGTTCTAACACCCTTGCTGCAGACGGTGAACATGGTCTCTGCTCCGGTGGTCGCCCGGGAACGTGGAATTTCCGTCGAAGAAGTCCGGCGCGAGCAGAAGGGCGCTTACGAGAACTATATCCGCCTGACGCTGGTCACCGAGCATCAGGAGAGATCCGTCGCGGGAACCGTTTTTGCCGATGGGAAGCCACGGATCATCCAGGTGAAGGGCATCAACATGGAAGCCGAACTCGGCGCCCACATGCTCTACATCACCAATGAGGACAAGCCAGGCTTCATCGGTCACCTCGGAATGGTGCTCGGAGATGCCGGGGTCAACATCGCGACGTTCAATCTCGGGCGTATTGCTGCGGGCCAGGATGCAATCTGTCTCGTCGAGGTCGACGGAGAGGTGCCTCAGGAGGTCATGGATCGCCTGTCCGAAGTGTCGCACGTCAAGCAGGTGAAGAGGCTGAGGTTCTGAGCTTCGGGAGCGGATATCAGGGAAGGCGGCTACGGCCGCCTTTTTTCATATCTGACGCATGACGCGTTTGATAACCCGTCCGTCGAGGATCAAAAGGCCAAGCAGGAGCAAGGCAAAACCGGCAATCTGTGGAGGCTGCAGACTCTCTCCAAGCAGCATCGTTCCGAAAAGGATCGCGGAGGCCGGTACGATCAGCGTCACGAGAGATGCATTTGTGGCGCCGGCCTCCGACAGGAGCCGGAAGTAGATCAGGTAGGCGGCAGCCGTGGCGAGGAGCCCTAGGGCAATCACGTTGCCCCAGGCAATTGCCGAAGTCGCCAGTGGCTCCCAGTTTGCAAGGGAAATGGCTGCCAGAGGCAGCATGATCAGGCTCGAGCCGGTGAGCTGCCCGGCGGCAGAAACAATTGCCGGAATGCCCTTGAACCTGCGAGCAAAGGCAGCCGCGAACCCATAAGAAATGGCAGCGCCCAAACAGGCAATCTGCGCCCACAGCGGTGTCTCGGCCGAGCCAAGCGACGGGGCAAGCATGATCACCACCCCAGCAAAGCCTGTGAGCACCCCAACCAGACGGTGGATGCGAACCTCTTCCTGCCCCAGAGCGACAGCTGCGATCAGGAATGTGAAGATCGGTGTCGTGGCATTCAGTATCGACGCGAGTGCGGCCGAAATTGCTGTCTGCCCCCAGAACAGAAGCGAAAACGGAATAGCATTGTTCAGCAGACCCATCAGCAGAAATGCAGCGAGCAGACCCGGAGTGAGCGGAAATGCAATGCCGCGCCACCTCAATACCAGATGAAGGCAGACAGCAGCGAGGAAGACGCGCAGGAATACCAGGGTCAGAGGTGGGATTTCGGCAACAGCGACCTTCGCGAAAATGAAGGAGCCGCCCCAGATCGCGCCGAGGAGACAAAGAAGTATCCAGTTTCGAAAGCTCATCTGGTTCTCATCCCGCTCGAGAATGTGTGGCGTCCGGACGCGTAGCAGTGATCCTCCGGTTTGAATACCCGAAAAGCGAGTGCGCTCCGTGAACCTGCTCGACCGGCGCGCGTTGAGCTCTCCGTGCCCGGCAGCTTTTCCGCATGCGGCGTTGAAATCCCTGAAAAACAGACATTTTTTTCTGCGCTGCGAAAAAGCTCCTGCGGGGCTCGCAAGTTGGGACTCAAGTGGCTATAGTCCGCCGCGTTTGCCCCGGGTACCTGCCTGGGGTTCGATCTGTTTGCGCCTTTTGCGAAAGGCGCCTGTAATGCCGCTTCAGGAGGGCGTTTTATCCATGGCCAATGTGGTTGTCGTCGGATCGCAGTGGGGTGATGAAGGCAAGGGCAAGATCGTCGATTGGCTGTCCGAGCAGGCCGATGTGATCGTTCGCTTCCAGGGCGGCCACAACGCGGGCCACACGCTTGTCATCGACGGTGTCAGCTACAAGCTGTCCTTGCTGCCGTCCGGTGTTGTCCGTGGCAAGCTCTCGGTCATCGGCAATGGCGTCGTGCTCGACCCTCATGCGCTTGTCGATGAAATGAAGCGCCTTCAGGATCAGGGCATTTCGGTGACCCCGGAAAACCTGCGCGTCGCCGAGAACGTCTCGCTTATCTTGTCGATCCACCGCGAACTTGATGCGCTGCGCGAGAACTCCAACACGGGAACTCGCATCGGCACCACGAAGCGTGGCATTGGTCCGGCTTATGAAGACAAGGTAGGACGCCGGGCCATCCGTTTGATGGACCTGAAGAATCTGGCGACGCTGCCCGCCAAGATCGACCGTCTGCTGACCCACCACAATGCCTTGCGTCGTGGTCTGGGCCAGGACGAGATCTCTGCACAGGCTATCTACGACGAGTTGGCGTCCGTTGCGGACAAGGTTTTGCCGTTCATGGATTCGGTCTGGAACCTGCTCGACAAGCAGCGCCGCGAAGGTAAGCGAATTCTGTTCGAGGGCGCTCAAGGAGCCCTTCTGGATATCGATCACGGAACCTATCCATTCGTGACGTCGTCAAACACAGTGGCCGGGCAGGCTGCAACCGGATGCGGCCTTGGCCCCAATGCCATCAATTACGTTCTGGGCATCACGAAAGCCTACACGACCCGTGTTGGTGAGGGCCCGTTCCCGACCGAACAGCAGAATGAAGTCGGCGAATTCCTCGGGACACGCGGCCATGAGTTCGGCACGGTGACTGGTCGTCGCCGCCGCTGCGGCTGGTTCGACGCCGTTCTGGTTCGCCAGACGGTCTGCACGTCGGGCATCAGCGGCATTGCGCTGACGAAGCTCGACGTTCTGGATGGTCTCGACGAGATCAAGATTTGTGTCGGCTATGAACTGGATGGTGAGCGAATCGACTATCTGCCCGCCTCCCAGGGTGCCCAGGAACGGGTCGTCCCGATTTACGAAACTCTGCCGGGCTGGAAAGAATCCACAGAAGGTGCACGCACCTGGGCAGACCTTCCTGCACAGGCCGTCAAATACGTTCGCCACGTGGAAGAACTGATCGGCGCTCCGGTCGCCTTGTTGTCGACCAGCCCCGAACGCGAAGACACGATCCTGGTGCAGAACCCGTTCCAGGGTTAAAAGAGACATAATTGCAATGTCTTGCGAAAGCCGGCTGAAGCGGTGTTCACGGAACCCGGCGCCGGCTTTCGTATGTGTCACGCTACCTGTTTCCCATGCGCACCGGTTGAGCGGCAGCTTCTATTCGAGGAGGGAGTGTCCCCAGCGGCGCTCAGGGGGCAGTCGTGAAGGATCTTGGGCTTCGCCTGCGCGGGACTTTGGTATAAGCCTTTATTAAGGAAGATCTTTGAACCGGCGCACAGCCGATGGGCAGGAAGATGGCTGACTACTATTCCATTCTGAAAAAGACGATTGGATCGCTGCCGGAAAACAACGGTGCTGCCCGGCGCAGCGTTTACAGCCGTGCGCGCAACGCCATCGTCAATCAGCTGAAAGCCTACGAGCCACCGCTCTCGCCGTCGGAGATCACAGCCGAACAGCTTCGCCTTGAAGAGGCGATCCGCAAGGTCGAGGCAGAAGCTGCGCGCGAAAGCCTGGGGCTTGCACCTCAGAACAAGCCGGCGCAATCCAAGCCGTCCGAACCAAAACCGGCCGAACCGGCGCAAACGGTCGTTGCCGATGAGCCAGACACGGCACCTGAAGGCGCGCCGCCGGCTGCCCACGAACCGAAGGTTACTTCATCGGGTTCAGCGAGCGGGCAATTGACGCCTGCTGCGGCAGGCAGGATCGAGCCGAAAGCGCCCGTTTCAGAGCCGTCCTCGCCCTTGAAAAAGGCGGTCGAAGAGGCGGACGGGCTTGGGGAGGCTTCTCACAAGGCTGTTCAGTCGACCCGCGATGCGATGGCGGAAAGCGATAGCTCGCGCATGGAACCCTCGTTCGGATCCGGCATGGATTCGGGGGATGACAACGAGGATATCTTCGCATCCGAAGATGAAGACGAAGCGGTTGAGGCACGACCGGCAGGACGTGCGCGCGGCCGAAAGAGCGCGTCTGCCGCCCTCCGCCAGCGCGACAGCAAGTTACCGTTTGCACTTGTGGGTCTTCTTGTCGTGATCGCGGTGGGTATCGCCGCGGTGATCTATTCGCAGAGAGACATGGTCGCCGAGATCGTCTCTGATGAGCAAACTACTCCGCCAGCCGTTGAAACGTCCGAGCCCGCAGCTCCGGAGGTTGCCGAGGCACCTGCCGAGGCTATTGCGCCTGCAGAAGACGAAAGCAGCAAGATCGAAGACCGGTTGCTCAACGAGAATGGCGACCCGGCCGCAGCATCCGACGCTCGCAGTGTGACAACCACGCTGATCACGCCTACGTCACCGCCCGCTCCGGCCGAACCGACGGCCCCTGTTGCTGCCGAGCCGCAGGCCGACACCGCCGCGCCGTCGCAAGAAAACCTCATCTCGTCGGTGGATCCACAAACTTCGGAAGCTGCCCTTACCGGAGATGGAGAGGCGCAGCGCTCGATCCTATACGAGGAAGGCGAAAACTCCGCCGGCGCAGGTACGGCCTCGCAGGGACAGGTCGTCTGGGCCGTCGAGGAAGAGACGACTTTGGACGGTCAGGCGCAGAGTGTTCTGAGTATGAGTGTCGATATTCCGGAGCGTGACGTGTCGGTTGACATCCGGATCAAGCCGAATTCGGATGCTTCGCTTCCTGCCAGCCACCTTGTCGAGATCAAGTACAACTTCCCGGAAACGTTTGCGGCCGGCGATGTTGTCAATGTTCCGGGCCTCGTGATGAAGCCGACGGAAGAAGCCCGCGGTGATGCGCTGATCGGTGCCTCGGTCAAGGTGTCTCCGGGCTATTTCTGGATTGCGCTTTCCAACATCAACAGTGAGACGGAGCGGAATATCGGGCTGCTGCGTGAACGCGGCTGGATCGATATTCCGATGCTCTACGAGAACGGCAAGAGGGGCATTCTGACCCTCGAAAAGGGCGAGACCGGTTCCGCCGCCGTTGAGCAGGCTCTGGCTGCCTGGCTGGCCGGATAAGTTCCGAAACAATCGAAAATCCCCAATGCACCGGCTTGTGTTTTCCCACGAGCCGGTGCATTTTCGTTTCCGGTCCGAGGGGTGTTCTTGAAAAAGAACTGAGATGGCAAAGCCGAACCCTTAGAACCTGATCCGGGTAATGCCGGCGAAGGGACGGAAGCCTTTAGCCTTATCCCGGATCTCCAATGTCGCTTTCGGTTTGTCCGAAGACGGGAGATCCTGCTGTGTTGATATGTCGGACCGGTCAGATAGCCGGTCTTTCCGAATATTGCGGAGAGAATGCCGTCACCTGCTTGCGGTGCGCAGCCGGGGAGGCAGCATGACGGCTGTTTTCTGGCGCCTCACACGCATTCTGGCAGGCGTCGTCGGATTTGCACTGGGCTGGGAGTTTCTGGTCCGTGCATTCGACATCCCGCCCTATATGCTGCCGAGTCCGGTCCGCGTTGCAGAAGCGTTCGCTGACCGTTGGGACTTCCTGCTCGAACACGCCCTGCTGACCGCCTATGAGACACTTATCGGCTTCTTCTTCGGCGTCATTGCCGGAAGCCTGCTGGCAATCGTCATGTGGCTGTCGCCGATGGCGCGCCGCGCGGTCTTGCCGGTGGTGTTGGTCACGCAGGCTCTACCGGTCTTTGCGATCGCACCGATCCTGGTCCTCTGGCTCGGCTTTGGCCTCGCGTCCAAGATCGTGATGGCGGTCCTGGTGATTTTCTTTGCGGTCACGTCGTCCTTCTTTGACGGCCTGCGGCGGTCCGACCAGGGCCTTGCGGATCTGGCTCGCCTCTATCGCCTTGGCCGTTGGAAAGAACTCATCTACTTCCGCATTCCTGCCGGACTGCCCGGCCTTGCTTCCGGCATTCGCATCGCCGCCGTGTTCGCTCCCATTGGTGCGATCGTGGGGGAATGGGTCGGTGCGAAAGGTGGTCTGGCTTTCATCATGCTGCAGTCGAACGCCCGGATGCAGACCGATGTGATGTTTGCCGCCCTCATTCTTCTTGCGGTCATGGTGCTGACGTTGCGGTTCACCGTCGACGGGCTCACCCGCCGCCTTGTTCCCTGGCAACTCGAAGACTGACGTTGCCGATCATGTGGAGACTGTCCATGAAAAATATCGTTCGGATGGCGATTGCCGCAGCAGTGCTGATGGCCACGCCCGTGCATGCCGCTGAAAAGCTCACGGTCCTAATGGACTGGTTCACCAATCCCGACCATGCTCCGGTCATCGTCGCGAAGGCCAAGGGCTTCTTTGAGGCGGAAGGTCTTGATGTCGAGTTGATCGAGCCGGCCGATCCGGCCATGCCGCCGAAGCTCGTTGCCGCCGGGCAGGGCGATATCGCGATTTCGTACCAGCCGACACTACACGCCCAGATCCATGAGGGCTTGCCGTTGAAGTGGATCGGTACGCTGGTCGAAACGCCGCTGAACTCGCTGATCGTTCTGGAAGAGGGGCCCATCCAGAAACTCGAGGACCTCAAGGGCAAGAAGGTCGGCTTCTCCGTGTCCGGCTTCGAAGACGCGATGCTTGGTCAGATGCTGAAGTCCGTTGGTCTTGGCTTTGACGATGTCGAACTCATCAACGTCAACTTCGCCCTGTCGCCCGCGCTGATGTCGGGACAGGTCGATGCCGTCATCGGTGCCTACCGCAACTTCGAACTGACCCAGCTCGAGATTGAAGGCAAGAAGGGCGTTGCCTTCTATCCGGAAGAAAACGGCGTGCCGATCTTCGACGAACTGATCTATGTCGTTCACAAGGACAAGACCGGTGACCCGCGTTACGCCAAGTTCCTGGCCGCTGTGGAGGCTGCCACGATCTACCTGACCAACCATCCGGATGAAGCATGGAACGCCTTTGTCGAGGCCTATCCGAATCTCGATGACGAGCTGAATCGCCGTGCGTGGGCGGACACGCTGCCGCGGTTCGCGAAGCGTCCGTCCAGCCTGGACACGGGTCGCTACCAGCGGTTTGCCGAATTCATGGCGGCGAACGAACTTATTGGCGAGGTCGTGCCGGTCTCGACCTACGCGGAAGAAATCCGCTGAGTTTACGGGAGGCGCGGCTGCTCAGACGGCCGCGTCTACCTGGTCCGTAGCGCCCTCCAGGGCAGCGACGCGCGTTTCAAACACCGCATAGAAAGGGCCAAGGCCTTCTGGAGTATGATGCTTGCAGTCGAGAAGGCGTTCCCGCGCCACATTGGGGTCGCCGTCCTTTAGTGCGTTGATCATGGCCGAATGGTAACTTGAGAGCGCCGAAAATCGCCCGGTGTTGGTCAGGCTTTCTCCACCGACGAGCGCGAACAGCTTGACTGGTTCGGACTTGCCTTTCAGTGGAATCTCCCCTGCCTCCAGATAGGCAAATTCGTGCGCTGCTTGCCGGGTATGTTCCGAGACAAGCAGCTCTGCCCCGACGGCCTTGCAGCTGGACTCGATCCGGGACGCCACGTTGACCGCGTCGCCGATGACCGAGTAGTTGAAGCGCCGGTCGGATCCCATGTTGCCCACGCATGCTTCCCCGGTATTCAGACCGATCCCGATCTGGACGTTCTGTGTCTTCAGGCCTCTTGCCTTGAAGCCGAAGGCGTCTGCGCGATTGAGTTCTTCGACACGTTCGATCATGGCAAGTGCCGCCCGGCAGGCATGGCTTGCATGGTTCTCGATTGTCACCGGGGCATTCCAGAACGCCATGATGCTGTCGCCAATGTATTTGTCGATGGTGCCGCCTTCGGCCTGAATAATGTCGGATAGAGGCGAGAGCAGGGTGTTGAGAAACGAAACAAGTTCGGTTGGTGTCAACTGCTCGGAAATCGGAGTGAAGCCGCGCACGTCCATGAAGAGGATCGTCATGGGCCTCATCTCGCCGCCCAGAACAAGTTGCTCTGGAGCATCTTCGAGCTGATGAACAAGTTCAGGCGACAAATATTGGCTGAAGGCCTGGCGGACAAAACGCTTTTCACGCTCGGTCATGAAATACAGAAGCGAGGTCGCTACCGCAAAGACAAGCAATGAGGCCAAACTCGGATAGACGGGGTCAATCAGAAGCCCGTCCTGCTTGAACATATAGAACGAACCACCGACAAGACCTGCTGCCAGCATGCCGCCGAAAACGCCTGTACCAATGCTACCGATTGCCGGAAAAGCCAGAATTATTGCGGACCCGACCAGGAACGTGAGAATGATCTCGGCGCCATAGGTCCAGTCGGGACGAGTGAGAAAGTCACCGGACAGGATCTGCTCGATTGCCTGAGCATGGATCGATACCCCCGGCGTGAGGTCCATCAACGGCGTCGCTCGAAGATCAAGGAGGCCGGCAGCCGAAGTCCCGACGAAAATGATCTGACTCTCGATCAGGGGAAGCACTACATCGCGTTTTGCCGGGTCGAGGACATCCTTCACCGAGACATAGCGTTCGCGGATTTCCGGTGTGAAATGGACCCACATTTCACCCGCCGTATTCGTCGGTACGGAAAATGCGCCAATCTTTACATCCGTTACGGCCGCTCGCCCGGTATTCACCTCGTTGCTGGCGCCGGTGGATCTGACCAGCAGCGTCCCGGCTCCCTGGGCGACCCGCAAGGCCTCGGTGGAGAGGCTGGGATAGAGCGACGTGCCATCAGTGAAGATGAGTGGCACGCGGCGTACGACACCGCCCCGGTCATTGACCGAGAGGGATACTCCACCGGAACCCGCCGCGGCGGTTTCCAGTGCCGGCAGGCTCAGGAGTGTCGACTTGAACGGAGGCAGGAATTCCGACGGATTGCGCCCGCCAAAAGCAAACCCGGTCTTTACCTGGGGAGTTCTGCCTTGTGCTGTGGGAACAAGTGCAAAGCCGACGACCGAAGGCGCCTGGGCAAGCGCTGCGGCGAAGATGGTGTCGTTGTCGGGAAGACGTTCGAATGCCTGACGGATGTTTTGTTGTTGCTGCAGCGGTTCGGGAAGCTGGGAAAGCACCGCCTGTGGCGATGTGCGGTCGGGCTCGGAAAAGATGACGTCATAGGCGATGACCGCCGCGCCCATCTCGTTCAGAGCATTGGTGAGCTCTGCCAGACGGCTGCGAGGCCATGGCCATTGGCCGAATTCGGCAATCGAAGCTTCATCGATGTCAACGATACGAACGGGAGCAGGTTCATAGTTCCGAGGGCTTAGCCGCTGGTAGTTGTCGAAGGTAAGCTCGCGCACGGCCGTCAGCAGCGCGGGATCTGCTGCACGAATGACGGTGAGGATTGAAAGCGCAATCACAGAGGTCGCGGCAACAACTACGCGCTTGCTCCCCAGCTGCTTCAGAACCTTTCGCATCTTTGTCCCCCGTGCCGATAGCGAGACTAGGCGGGGACATACGCGGGAACAAGTCCTTCAAAACGTGTGCGATGAGGCGCAAAGAAAAAACCGGGTCAAATGCCCGGTTTTTTGAAAATCATGCGAGGGCTTGCGCCTTCAGGCCGTTGGCCGTTCCATGTCGCGCGCGCTGTTGCGTACGGCCTTCTGGACCTTTTCGAAAGCGCGCACTTCGATCTGGCGCACACGTTCGCGGCTAACACCGAACTCTCCGGAAAGGTCTTCCAGGGTCATTGGATCCTCTGACAGCCGCCGGGCTTCAAAAATACGCCGCTCACGGTCGTTCAGAACGTCCATGGCATTTGTCAGAAGCTTGCGGCGCACATCCAGTTCTTCCTGGTTGGCGAGCATCGTCTCCTGGCTTTCGCTCTCGTCGACCAGCCAATCCTGCCATTCACCCGCGTCTGCTTCTGCGCGAACCGGTGCGTTCAGGCTCGCATCACCGCCGAGACGGCGGTTCATGGAGATCACTTCCTCTTCGCTGACGCCAAGGGTTGTAGCGATCTGGTTGACCTGCTCAGGCTTCAGGTCACCCTCATCGAGAGCCTGGATCTTGCCCTTGAGGCGACGCAGGTTGAAGAACAGGCGCTTCTGGTTTGCGGTGGTGCCCATTTTTACGAGCGACCAGGACCGCAGGATATACTCCTGGATCGCGGCCTTGATCCACCACATGGCGTAGGTCGCAAGACGGAAGCCCTTGTCGGGCTCGAAGCGCTTGACGGCCTGCATCAGGCCGACATTGCCTTCGGAAACCACTTCACCGATCGGAAGGCCATAGCCGCGGTATCCCATTGCGATCTTGGCAACGAGGCGAAGGTGAGAATTGACCAGCCGCTCGGCGGCCTCTGGGTCGTCATGCTCCTTGTACCGCTTGGCGAGCATGTACTCTTCCTGCGGCTGGAGCATCGGAAACTTGCGAATTTCGTCGAGGTAGCGGCTCAATCCGCCTTCCCCGGCAGTCAACATCGGTACATTCTGGGCCATGAAATGCGCCCCCTTTCTCCCGAAATGTGCTCCCTTTCAGACGGCTACGCTCCGCAGATCCCCCGCGCGAACGCTGTCCTGCATGCAAGGCAAACACGTTCATGCAGCGCCCGTTCCCGGCCCGCTGCTTTTCTCAATATAGGTATGAATGCGCCCATTGCATGGCTTTCCAGTGAAAGCCTATTCTAAAATTTTCGTAATACGCGCAAAAGCTCATCGAAATCAGCAGGATATGGGCTTTCGAAGCGCAAGGTCTCCCCTGTCACAGGATGCGCGAACGCAAGCAAGCCTGCGTGCAGTGCTTGCCTGGGGAAATTGGCGACAACGGATTTCAGCGGCTCTTCCAGACGGTTCGCCTTCGTCTTGAAGCCTGCGCCGTAGTCATGGTCGCCGATCAGCGGGTGGCCGATATGGGCCATGTGAACGCGGATCTGGTGGGTTCTTCCGGTCTCCAGGCGGCATTCCATCAGTGATGCAAGTGCCGGCTGGTCCTCCGGTCCGAAACGCTCCTTGACCTGCCAGTGCGTCACTGCATGACGGCCATTTGTCTTCACCACGGCTATTTTTTGCCGATTGGCATTTGAGCGGGCGAGGTTCGCGTCGATAGTTCCCTTGAGGCTCGAGGGTGCTCCCCACACCAATGCGGAGTATGCGCGTTCCAGAGGGCCGGTCTTGCCATGATCCGCGAACTGGGCGGAAAGGCCCTGATGGGCGACGTCGGTCTTGGCGACCACGAGCAGGCCAGAGGTGTCCTTGTCGATGCGGTGAACGATGCCCGGCCGCTTGACGCCTCCGATGCCCGAAAGGCTGTCACCGCAGTGGTGGATGAGGGCATTGACCAGCGTCCCGGTCCAGTTGCCAGCTCCGGGATGCACGACGAGACCGGCTGGCTTGTCGACGACGATGACGTGATCATCTTCATAGACAATGGTAAGCGGGATATCCTCTCCCTGCGGATCAGGATCCTCGGCCTCAGGGACGCTCAAGGCAAGCAACTGGCCTTCGTTGACCCGGAATTTAGGCTCAACTATCTTGGCGCCGTCCACGGTGACCTCGCCGGCACGGATCAGCGCCTGCACGCGGTTGCGGCTCAAGCTGTCCAGTTGCCCCGCCAGGACGGCATCCAGGCGCTTGCCGGTGTCTTCTGCATCAACCTGATAGGTGAAGTCCGCGTCCAGTTCGGCCGGATCTTCCGGAGTAATGTCATTCATGAATCAACCTGAGCTCAATGGCCAAGACGGTCAGGGCCGCGACGATCAACCGCTTGATCCGGCGACCCTGAAGATCCAGGCAAAGCTGAAGCGCCTGCTGGCCGGCTCTTCCCTTGTGATGTTCGCGGGATTTGTGGCTGTCTTCGCAGCTATTTTCTACAAGATCAACTCCTCAGATTCCGGATTGGACGCCGATGCCATCCCGTCAACGATCGTGATTGGGCCCAATGCGGTTGTTGAAGACATGGAACTGGCAGGTGGCCGTCTGATCGTTCTGGTCCGCGAAGGCGAGAGCCGGGCGCTGCTGCATATCGATCCCGCCAGCGGTCGCCAGATCGGCAGAAGTGATTTCGTCGCCCGCTGAAAAGTTATGAACAGGTGGCTTGCCACAAAATTCGAAAAGGGGGTTGCGCGAAGCCTTCGAGGGTCTTATACGCGCAAACCACGGCCCGAGACACAGTCTTAGGCCCACCGCGCGCCCATCGTCTAGCGGTCAGGACGTCGCCCTTTCACGGCGAAAACAGGGGTTCGATTCCCCTTGGGCGTGCCATTTTCTCCCGGCACCATTTAATATTTTTCGGTTTGGCGTACCAACGCCGGATCGAACGGTGTTCATCTGATCAGATGGCTCCCAGCGCAGAGCGCATGCGCTTCTCGATCTCCAGAATTCCATACAGTATGGCTCCGAGGCCGAAGAGCAGCGCCACATCCCGATAGTCCAGGGCTTCGGTATCGAAAAGCTGTTGGAACGGGTGGAGGTAGGTAAAGGCTGCTTGTGCGATCAGCACGACCGATATCGTCGTCCAGACAGCCCTGGTTCCTCTGAAAGAACGAAGACTCAAACGGTCTTCATGCATGTTGCGAACGAACAGAAGCTGGAAGATCTCGAGTACGGCGAGCGCGTTGACCGACATTGTGCGAGCATAAGCGACCGAATGGCCCTGCTCTGTCGCGTACACGAAAAGCGCGAAGACGGCCATCATGAAGAGCCCTGAAACGAGAGCGATGTACCAGGCGAGCTGCCCGGTCAGCAGCGGATGAGCGCGTGACCGCGGTGGTCGGGTCATGGTTTGCGCTTCGCTGGGTTCGAAGGCGAGCGCCATGCCAAGGGTCGATGCTGTCACAAGGTTGATCCAGAGGACCTGCGCTGCTGTCATGGGCAGTGTCAGGCCCAGCAAGAGTGCTGCAACGATCGTCAGGGCCTCTCCGGTGCTCGTGGGCAGCGTAACTGCAATCACCTTGACGATGTTGTCGTAGACGGTCCGGCCTTCCCGAACCGCGTCGGCGATTGAGCGAAAATTGTCGTCGGCGAGGATGAGGTCAGCGCTTTCACGTGCGGCCTCGCTACCCTTCAGGCCCATGGCAATGCCTGCATCGGCCCGCTTCAGCGCAGGTGAATCGTTGACGCCGTCGCCGGTCATGGCAACCGTCAGGTGTTGGGCTTGCAACGCTTCCACGAGCCTGAGCTTGTGTTCCGGGCTTGTGCGGGCAAAGACATCCGTATCAAGCACGGCCTGCCGAAGTTCGACGTCACGCATGAGGTCCATATCGGCACCGGTCAGGACACTGTCGGGCTGCAGAAGGCCGATCTGCCTGCCGATTGCCGCGGCGGTTCCGGCGTGATCGCCTGTGATCATCTTCACGCGGATCCCGGCGGAAAGGCAGGCGGCAACGGATGCCACTGCTTCCGGACGTGGGGGGTCCATCAGGCCAACGAGCCCCAGAAAGACAAGGCCTTCTTCGATATCGGCCTGTCGCAGTTGGCCAGTTTCGCGAGAAACGGACTTTGTTGCGAACGCCAGAACGCGCTGTCCTTCCCTTGCGAGGGCCTCTGCTTTCTGGTGCCAGAAACGCTGGTCCAGAGGGCAGTGTGTTCCATCCTCTTTCAGAACATGGGTGCACATGGACAACAGTCTTTCCGGCGCTCCCTTGACCGAAATCAGTCCCTGCGCATTCCCGGGATCATCGGAGAAATTCAGAACTGCCATGTATCGATGACGTGCGTCGAAAGGGAGTACTGACGAGCGCTGCCACTGGGCGGTCTCCTCACGCCAGCCCGTCTTTTCCGCCAGAACCAGCAAGGCCCCTTCCATCGGATCTCCTGCAACTGACCAGTCGTCTTCATCGCGAATGAGCCGAGCGTCGTTGCATAACCGTGCGGCGGTTGCCAGCTCTCCCAGAACAGGGTCGTGGTTCGGCCGGTCAAGCTTCTGACCGGTCGCGACCTCAATCACCTCACCGTCTGGAGCATATCCCTGGCCGGTGATCGAGTAGTCGTGGTCTGCAACCACCACCGATGTGACAGCCATCTCGTTGAAGGTGAGGGTGCCGGTCTTGTCGGTGCAGATGACCGAGACGCTGCCGAGCGTCTCTATGGCGGGAAGGCGGCGGACGATTGCATTTCTTCTGGCCATCGCCTGAACTCCGATGGCAAGGGTTACGGTCAGAACTGCCGGGAGGCCTTCCGGGATCGCCGCCACGGACAGGCCAACGATTGCCATGAAGAGCGGCTGCGGATCCATGTGCCGGACCCAGTAGCCATAAGCGAACAGCAATGCTCCGAAAATGAGAATGAGGAACGTCAGCCATCGCGCGAATATGTTCATCTGCGCGATGAGCGGGGTCTGAAGTTCCTGAACGCGCCCGACGAGACCGCTTATCTTGCCGATCTCGCTTTCACTGCCGGTGGCAACCGCAACTCCGAGGCCCTGACCGCGTGTGACCAGCGTTCCGCTATAGGCCATGCAGGACCGTTCTGCGAGAACGCTCTCCCTGGCGGAGCGTTCAACCCTTTTGGAAACCGGAACAGATTCTCCGGTCAGGATGGCTTCCTGAACCTGAAGGTCGCTGGCTTCGATCAGGCGCATGTCCGCCGGTACGAGTTCACCTGCCTCCAGGACCAGGATATCGCCGGGAACGACGTCCTTTCCCGGAATGGAGTGACGCAGACCTTCGCGTATGGCCGTGGCGCGAGGCGCTATGATCTTGCGGATCGAAGCCATGGCGTTCTCGGCCTTGCCTTCCTGAATGACGCCGATCACTGCATTCGCGATGACGACCGCCATGATGACGAGGCTATCGGCCAGGTGGTCAAGGGCAAACGCCACGGCTGCAGACGCGATGAGCGCATAGATCAGGAGGTTGTGAAACTGGCCGACAAAACGCCTGAGCAGGCTTTTGGGACGGGGAGCGGGCAGCGCATTGGGACCGAACCTTTCCAGCGCGCGAGCCGCTTCGGATTCGCTCAAGCCTTTCTGGTTCGAGTTGAAATGCCGAAGCGCGGCTTCAAAGGGCAGCTCGTGCCAGGCGTTTGTTTCGGTCTTGGTTTCGGGCGAGGGTGATGACATGTGCCCGTTCCGGCGGGAGGTTAATCAGTCTCATTCTTGCCGGTTTCAACCAGCAGCACTTCTTCGTCCCTGGCAATCTGCTTGATCCGCTCTGAAGGGCATTGATCTGTAACAAAGGTGTCGACCTGGGACAGGTGCCCGACCCGCACCGGAGCGGTTCTTTCGAACTTGGTGCTGTCAGCAACGAGGATGACATGCCGGGCGTTTTCCATGATTGTCTGGGTCACGCGCACTTCCCGGTAATCGTAGTCGAGCAGCGATCCGTCCGGATCGATCGCAGAAGCCCCGACGATCGCGAAATCGACCTTGAACTGACGCATGAAGTCGACGGCGGCCTCTCCGACGATGCCGCCGTCGGAATGGCGCAGGACACCACCTGCGATGACGACCTCGATCTGGGTGTAGCCGCGCATCAGGCTTGCAACGTTGATGTTGTTCGTGATCGCCATCAGGCCGCGATGCTGCAGAAGCGCCTGTGCCACGGATTCCGTCGTCGTGCCGATATTGATGAACAGCGAAGCATTGTCGGGAATGATTTCCGCAACCTTGGCGCCAATGTCGGCCTTTTCCTTGCTCGATATGATCCGCCGCGCTTCATAGCCGACGTTCTCGATGCCCGATGAAAGCAATGCTCCGCCGTGGGTTCTTGCAAGCAGGCGTCGTTCGCAGAGTTCGTTCAGGTCCTTGCGGATCGTCTGGGGGCTGACATCAAACCGCTTGGCCAAGTCATCGACACTTACCCTGCCTGACTGGCGGGCGATTTCAAGAATGGCGTTGTGGCGTGCAATCAGCATTGTGACTGGTGGTTCCCTGTCCGCCTTGCGTGGCGGGAGATGCTTGATGGGGCGACATCAGGCGACATCGCGATTTTTGGCGCGGCTGCTCTTGGTGCGCGGGGATCCGGTGGCTGCGGATACAGTCTTTTCGCTTTTTGCAGACGCCTTTTGTCGCTGGGATGCTTGAGAGGTCTCGCCATCCTGCGCTGCGGTTGTCTTTTTTGGGGCTGCGCTGCCGGAGCGCATGATCCGGTTGACCAGGGCGGATGCATCCAGAACAGCCGGATTGTTGGCGCTTGCGGTTCCGTTCCCGGCCTTGGCCGCGGTGTCATCCGAGTTGGTCGAGGTCGTTTTTACATCCGGCTTTGCGGACGGACCCTCTGACGTTCTTCCTTCGCTTTGCGCCGGTGCAGGGCTCGCCTGCAATGTAGCGGCGAGGTCGCTTCTGAGATCAGAGACCTGATCCCTGGCGCGCTTGAGCGTTCTGTCTCGATCCTTGAGAAGCGCGGCAAGCCGGGCTTTTTCATCCTGGGCCCACTTCAGATCACGTTCCAGCTGGGAAATCCGGTCGTCACCCTTTGGCGTTTCAGGGTCCATGGCCGCCGACAACCGGGCGACCTCGGCCTGGGCGGATATGAACCGCGTTTCGGCGTCTACCAGTTCGGCTTCAAGGCTGGTGATGATCTTTCGAAGGTCGTTCGAATCGGTCAACAGCAACGGATCGGTGACGACCGCCTTGCTTCCGTCTTTCTCCAGCTGCGCCTTCAGGGTCGCGACCTGAAGTTCGAGGCCCGCAATCGTAGTCTGAACCAGCGGGTCGCGCGGGTCTTCGGCGGGATCCTGCGCGGAGGTGGTTTCGCTTTCGGTCTTGAACCCTGCAAGTTCCTGTTCGGCGTCGGAAAGTCGTGCCTTGGCCTGGGCAAGCTCCTGGGCGAGAGCTTTCGTCTTTGCCTTTCTGCCGCCAGATGTTGTCTGCGCCTCATCAAGGGCTTTCACAAGAGCTTCGATCTCTTTCTTGTGAGCGGCCTTTAGCCTGATGGTCTCAGCGGTCAAACGGCCGGCCTCGAGGCGGTGGCGGGCGCCGGTCTGGCGTTCGCGCTCCATGGCCTCTTCAACCTGGCGCATTTCGATGGCATGAGTGGCTCGTTCAAAGTCCTGAGCAGCGCGAACTTCCGCATATGTGCCCGGATTCACGGCGAGTATGGCTTCCTTGGTCAGGCGCACGGCGCGTCTGTAGATAGCCGGAAAAATCGCGGCGGCCAGCAGCGTGGCAAGCGCAAAGCCGAGTGCAATATACATTGCCGCTTCAATCAAGACCGGCTCCGTGAACGATCCAAAGACATTAAAACCATCCCATCATTACCCGAGCCGGTCAAATCCGCCAAGGATTTACGGTGGACGCCGGTAGCATTTGCCGCAGCCCCGGCTACCGGCAAGGGTCGATCAGAAAGGATTCCAGGTCGGTTTGTCGGTAAACTTGAGGTAGCCCATGTTTACGCCGAGACGGGCGCCTACGCCCGAGCGTACGGGAACCACGACCACGTCATAATTCTTCAGGACGGTCATGCCGACGCCGCCGACCAGATAGGCCGACCCGTTCACGCCGAGAAAGCGGTTGTACATCGCCTCCAGTGACGGAAGATTGTAGATCAGCATCATGACGCGAGCTCCGTCGCCGCCGAAATCCCATCCGACCGACGGGCCCTGCCAGAAGATCTTGTGGGTGCCGGCGTTGCGCGTGTAGAGGTGGCCCTCGCCATAGCGTGCCCCTGCAACGAAAGCTCCCGAGCCTTCCTCGCCGAGGATGTAACCGTTGGGTTCGCCATATTGGCTGAAGGCGCGTTCGACCACGGAAGCCAGTCCGCCGGACACGGAGCCGAAGAACTGGTGGCCTGCCTTGACGATTTCATCTTCCTGATAGGTTTGGGGCGGAAGCGTGCTGCCCTGATCAGCGTTCGCCGCATCGTTTGCGAATGACGTCATGCCGCAGACAAGCATGAGCATGGCCAGCCCCTTGGAGAAGGAAGTGGTAAGCCGGTTCATTCAGATTGTCTCCCGTTGACACGCCCGACGGCTCGCGCCGGATGGCGGGCGTAGTGCTAGAATATTGCCTGCGGCAGATGATTCGTCATGGCTGCCGAAGAACTTGGATGCGAATCGATGCCAGAGTGTAGTGCAAATAGGACAAGGGTGTGGCTTTTGCCCGCTGCGATCCTTTTCCTCTGCCTTCTCTTGCAGCAAGCCACCGCGCGGCCGGAAACCTTTGTCCCGGATCCCATCGCCGGCTATGCGCTGGGCGGTCACGATCCTGTTGCCTATTTCGTTGACCGGAAGCCGCGTCCTGGTAGCAAGAAATTCGAATTCAGGTGGGGCGGCGCGGAATGGATCTTTGTCAACCAGGGAAACCTGGAGGCATTCAGGAAGGCACCTGAGGTCTATGCACCGCTTTTTGCCGGATGCGGCGGGTTTGCTTTGGCCGAGGGATATGCCACGGCGGGCAATCCTTTCATCTTTGCGATCGTGGATGGCAAGCTCGTTTTCTTTCACTCGATCGTCAACCGCTTCCTGTTTCTGGTCAATTCACAGCAACTGATGGCCGATGCAGCCGTGCAGGCCGAGAAAACCGGTTGTAAACCACAGCTTTGAGACCTGCTGGCAGCTTGGCAGGCCAGCACATCGTGTGTATCCCTGAAGTTTAGTTAACCGAATCATTCTCTGCAGCGCTTCGAAGGGCATTGATCCGCTATGACCGCACTCAAGGAACTTTCCTCGCTCGACCTGTCCGCACTCGTGGCCAGCCGCGTCTGTCATGACATCATCAGCCCAGTCGGCGCGATCACGAACGGGCTCGAAGTGCTCGACGAGGAAGGGTCCGAGGACATGCGCGAGTTCGCCATGGACCTGATCCGCAAGAGTGCCCGCCAGGCCTCTGCCAAGCTGCAGTTCGCCCGTCTTGCTTTCGGCGCCGCAGGTTCTGCCGGGGCCGAGATCGATATGGGTGACGCGCAGGTCGTCGCGACCGGCTTCATGGAGAATGAGAAATCGGACCTGAACTGGCAGGTTGAACGGCACCTGATGCCGAAGAACCTGGTCAAGCTTCTGCTCAACCTCATTTTGATCGCAAACCAGTGCGTACCGCGTGGTGGCGAGATCACCGTCGTGATGGATGGCGAGCCAGCTTCCCCGGAGTTTATCCTTTCCGCGAAAGGGCTGAACCCGCGCATTCCTCTTGGCATGCAGGAAATCCTCTCGGGAGAAGAGCCCGAGCGTGTCGATGCCCATTCGGTGCAGCCAATTTATACAGTACTTCTTGCAAGGGAGTGCGGAATGACTTTGGCAATAACCAAGGAAGAAGACACGGTTCGCCTCAGTGCTACAAAGGCAGTCTAGACTGGTTGAATAAAAGTCTTCGACTGTTTCAGCGTATCTTAACTGTTTCGGCCCAACCTCACTGACATGGACATCCCGGTCCAGCCGCCTCTCGTAGGCGCGGAACCAGTAACCAAGTCGGGTGAGAGCAGGCCATGGACGACCTCCTCAGGGAATTTATTACCGAGACCAATGAAAGTCTCGATGTTGTTGACGTAGAGCTCGTTAAGTTCGAGCAGGAACCCAACAACGCAACGATCCTTGATAACATTTTCCGTCTCGTACATACCATCAAGGGTACGTGCGGGTTCTTGGGCCTACCTCGCCTGGAAGGGATTGCGCACGCAGCAGAGACGCTGATGGGCAAGTTCCGCGAAGGCGTTCCCGTGACGCCCGATGCCGTTTCCCTGATCCTTAGCTCTATCGATCGCATCAAGGACATCCTTGGTGATCTTGAGGCTGCCGAAGGTGAAGAGCCGGCTGGTGACGACAGCGATCTGATTTCCGAACTCGAGCGCATGTCGATGAGTGCCGAAGCGGGTGGCGCCTCTGCCAAGGCAGCCGAACCTGAGCCGGAGCCGGCAATCGAGGTTCCGGACCAGAGCCTCGAGCGTGAACTGCGTCCGGGTGAAGTCTCCCTCGACGAACTGGAGCGCGCATTCCGCGAGACCGAAGTCGAAGTGGAAGTCGCCGAAGCTGAAGTCGAGGAAGCCCCGGCCGAACTGGAAGCTCCTGCCCCCGAGGCCGTTGCAGCCCCGGTAGCAGAAGCGCCGAAGCCTGCCGCAGCCAAAAAGGCCGCGGAAAAGCAGCCGGAAGCCGCGAAGGCCGACGACAAGAAGGCCGGTGGCCCGTCCGTCTCGAACCAGTCCATCCGCGTCGCCGTGGATACGCTGGAACATCTGATGACGATGGTTTCCGAGCTGGTGTTGACCCGTAACCAGCTTCTTGAAATCGTTCGCCGTCATGAAGACAGTGAGTTCAAGGTTCCGCTACAGCGCCTGTCCAATGTCACCGCAGAGCTGCAGGAAGGCGTCATGGCGACCCGCATGCAGCCGATCGGCAACGCATGGCAGAAGCTGCCGCGTATCGTCCGCGACCTGAGCCAGGAACTCGACAAGCCGATCGAACTGGAAATGATCGGCGCCGATACCGAACTTGACCGTCAGGTCCTTGAAATGATCAAGGATCCGCTGACCCACATGGTTCGCAACTCCGCCGACCACGGCCTTGAAATGCCGGCTCAGCGCCGCGAGTCCGGTAAGCCGGACAAGGGTACGATCACCCTTGCCGCTTACCATGAAGGTGGTCACATCATCATCGAGGTCCGTGACGACGGTAAGGGTCTCGACGTTCAGCGCATCAAGGACAAGGTGATTGAGCGAGGTCTCGCGAGCGAGGCCGAAGTGGACAAGATGTCCGACGCGCAGATTCACAAGTTCATCTTTGCTGCAGGCTTCTCGACCGCAGCAGCGGTGACGAGCGTATCGGGCCGCGGCGTCGGCATGGATGTTGTGCGCAACAACATCGAGCTGATCGGTGGCACGGTCGACCTTCGCTCCGTACCGGGCAAGGGCACCAGCTTCATCATCAAGATCCCGCTGACCCTGGCAATCGTTTCCACCCTGATCGTGGAAGCCGGTGGCGATCGCTTCGCGATCCCGCAGCTCTCGGTTGTCGAGCTGGTTCGTGTTCAGAACAATTCCGAGCACCGCATCGAGCGGATCAAGGACACGCCGGTCCTGCGCCTGCGCAACAAGCTGTTGCCGCTGGTCCACATGTCGCAGCTGCTTGGTATCTATGAAGGCGAGGACATCGAGAACGCGATCGACGATGACAATGGCTTCATCGTGGTCATGCAGGTCGGTAGCCAGACCTTCGGCGTTGTTGTCGACGGTGTCTTCCATACGGAGGAAATCGTGGTCAAGCCAATGTCCACGATGCTCCGCAACCTGACCATGTTCTCGGGCAATACCATCCTCGGCGATGGCTCCGTGATCATGATCATCGATCCGAACGGTGTCGCGAGTGCAATGGCAAGCCATGCTTCCAGCGCGGTGGCCGAGCAGAGCGAGGACGAGTCGGAAGACATGCATCGCAAGGCTCAGACCAGTCAGTCGTCGATCTCGCTGCTGCTTTTCCGCGCCGGAGCACCGGAGCCGAAGGCTGTGCCGCTCTCACTCGTCACGCGCCTGGAAGAGTTCGAGGTCTCCAAGATCGAGCGTTCGAACGGCCGCGATCTCGTGCAGTACCGCGGTGCTCTCATGCCGCTCGTCTATATCAACGACGGCGACCAGCACAAGATGGAAGGCACGCAGCCGATGCTCGTGTTCTCCGACAGCGGCCGCTCGATGGGCCTCGTGGTCGACGAGATCGTCGACATTGTCGAGGATCGCATGAACATCGAGGTCGGCTCGGAGCGTCCGGGTATCCTCGGCTCTGCAGTTGTCAAGGAACGCGCGACCGAAATCATCGACCTCGGCTATTACCTGCCGCAGGCATTCGAAGATTGGTTCATGCGCAAGGAAATGGACATCGCGATGCTCACCAAGAAGGTGCTCTTCGTGGATGACTCGTCCTTCTTCCGCAACATGTTGACCCCGGTTCTCAAGGCCGCCGGCTACGATGTGACGACTTGCAACAACCCGAAGGAAGCTCTGGAGCTTCTGGAGAACGGTGCAAAGTTCCACGCCGTCGTCAGCGACATCGAAATGCCGGATATCAACGGCTTCGAGTTCTGTGAAGCACTGCGCCGCGATCCGCGTTTCCGCAACATTCCGATCCTTGCCCTGTCCGCCATGGTGACACCGGCATCGATCGAACGCGGACGCCAGGCAGGCTTCGATGACTATGTCGCAAAGTTTGACCGTCCCGGCCTGATTGCGGCCCTCAAGGATGTCTTCTCTGGTGAAATGGGAGTTGCCGCATGAGCGTGCTGGAGAACAACGTCGCCGCTGGCGCTGACATGATCCAATACGTAACGGTGGTCATCGGTGGGCAGCTGTTCGGACTGCCCATCAGCCAGGTCCACGATGTCTTCGTGCCGGAAAGCGTCACGCGCGTGCCGCTTTCAGCTCCGGAAGTCAAAGGCGTGCTGAACCTTCGCGGACGCATCGTCACGGCAATCGACATGCGTCGCCGCCTCCATCTGCCGCCGCAGAAGGAAGGTCAGATGATGGCGGTCGGTATCGAATACAAGCAGGAAAGCTATGGTCTCGTGATCGACTCCGTCGGCGAGGTTCTGACCCTTCCGAGCAGCTCTTCCGAACCCAATCCGTCCAACCTTGACAAGCGCTGGGCAGAGATTTCAGGCGGCGTTCACCGTCTGGATGGGAGACTGATGGTGATCCTCGACGTCGCGCGCCTGCTTGGCACGATGTTCCCGGAGCCGATGGCAGCGGCCTGATTATTTGACCGGAAGCAACCGGCCGTTCAACGGAGACTACCCTTATGAAGCAATGTCTTGTTGTCGATGACTCGAGCGTTATCCGGAAGGTGGCACGCCGCATTCTGGAAGACATGAACTTTACCATCACCGAAGCGGAAGATGGTCAGCAGGCACTCGATGCATGCCGGCAGAACATGCCGGATGCGATCTTGCTCGACTGGAACATGCCGGTCATGGATGGCTTGGAATTCCTCACGAGCTTGCGCGGCGAGGAAGGCGGCGAAAAGCCCGTCGTGGTGTTCTGCACCACCGAGAATGATGTGGCTCACATTGCCCGGGCGATCCGCGCTGGTGCCAACGAATACATCATGAAGCCGTTTGACCGGGAAATCGTAGAAGCGAAGTTCCAGGAAGTCGGGCTTATCTAGTTTAGCGTTGGACCCATTGAATGGCCTTTGCACAACAAAACATTAGTACCGGGGCCAACCCGGGCACGGACCCCATCCGCGTCATGGTCGTTGACGATGCAGTTGTCATCCGCGGCCTCCTCAGCCGTTGGCTGGACGCCGATCCAGGGCTGTCTGTCGTTGGGTCGCACCGCAACGGAAAGCTCGCGGTCGATGATATCGAGAAGAGCAATCCGGACGTGGTTGTCCTCGATATCGAGATGCCGGAAATGGACGGCATGACGGCACTTCCGCTTATGCTGGCCAAGAAGCGCGATCTCGTCGTGATCATGGCCTCGACGCTTACCCGCAGAAATGCCGAGATCAGTCTCAAGGCGCTTTCACTGGGCGCCTCCGACTATGTTCCCAAACCGGAATCCACTTCTGAAGTCACGACTTCAGTCGATTTCAGGCGAGAGCTGATCGACAAGGTCAAGGCCTTGGGTGCGCGTGCCCGACGCATGCGTGGTCCTGCGCGAACGATGCGCGCGGAAACGAATGCCGGGCGGACCGCTTCGCAGGCACCTGTCGGTCGTTTGACAACCCCTGCGCGGCCCGCAACAAGCCTTCGGCCGGGAGCAGGAGCTGCGGCTCCTTCGGCCCTCAAGACGAAGCCTTATTCCGCGGTCAAGCCCAGGATCCTTGCAATCGGATCTTCGACCGGTGGCCCGCAGGCTCTGCAGCAGGTCATGAAGGAAATCGGGACGGCGATGCACGACGTTCCCGTGGTCATCACACAGCACATGCCGCCGACCTTCACAGCCATCCTCGCCGAACATGTTGGCAAGGCTGCCTTGCGTCCTTCCAAGGAAGGCGAGGACGGAGAAGTCATCAAGCCGGGCAACATCTACGTTGCTCCGGGCGGCAAGCACATGATCCTCGAAAAGGACGCCGGGTCCGTGAAAATCCGTTTGACGGACGGAGAGCCCGTCAATTTCTGTAAACCGGCCGTGGACCCGCTGTTTGACAGCGTCGCCAAGATCTATGGTTCCGCGACCCTCGGCCTCATTTTGACCGGTATGGGACATGACGGCGCTGCCGGCGTGAAAACGATCTCGGCCGGAGGGGGTAGTGTCATTACACAGGATGAAGCAACGAGCGTTGTTTGGGGTATGCCCGGAGCTGCAGCCAACACGGGAATGTGCAGTGACATTCTTCCGCTGCCTGAAATCGGCCCGAAAGTCGCTCGTATCTTGAAGGGGGGCGGCGCTCGATGACCCCGACTGAATTCGACTTCCTGAAGAAGTTCTTGAAGGACCGGTCGGGTCTGGTCCTTTCAAACGACAAGCAGTACCTCGTCGAAAGCCGTCTGCTTCCGATCGCAAAGATAGCCAAGTATGAGACGCTGAGCACGCTCATCGGGCACCTGCAGCGCGGTGGCAACGCGAAGCTCGAGAATGATGTTGTCGAGGCCATGACCACGAACGAGTCGTTCTTCTTCCGTGACAAGACGCCGTTCGATCACTTCAACGACACGATGCTGCCCGCGCTGCTAGAGGCCCGGTCCCGCACGAAGACGCTCAAGATCTGGTGTGCGGCGGCTTCCTCCGGTCAGGAACCCTATTCCCTGGGTATCTGCATCAAGGAAGCGGCTTCGAAGCTGGCAGGATGGCGTACCCGCATCATCGGTACCGACCTCTCGATGGAGGTTCTGGAGAAGGCAAAGGCCGGTCTCTACAGCCAATTCGAAGTTCAGCGCGGTCTTCCGATCCAGATGCTGCTGAAGTACTTCGATCAGAAGGGCGACATGTGGCAGATCAACCCGGATCTGCGTGCCATGATCGAATGGCGCAAGCTCAACCTGCTGGACAACTTCTCGCACCTCGGCGAGTTCGATGTCCTTTTCTGTCGCAACGTGCTGATCTACTTCGACCAACCGACCAAGACGGAAATTCTGGATCGCCTTGCGAAGATGGTTCCGGAAGACGGATATCTTGTTCTGGGTGCAGCCGAGACGGTCGTCGGGCTGACCGACGCGTTCAAGCCCGTTGCCGGCAAGCGCGGACTGTTCCAGCGCAAGCAGACGGCGGCCAAGATCGGTTCATCCGCACCGCGTCTGGTCGCGGGAGCCGGAGGCAGCCTGCATCGTTGAGGCGGCAGCCTAGTCGATCGATCATTGTCAGAATGTACAAGACGGCGGCCAATGGGTCGCCGTTTCGTCTTTGCGCCTGCGATTCCGATCAGGCTTTGATCTGGAAAAGGGCTTCAGCCTTGCGCGCGTTTCGCCTGCTGACCGGGACCGACGTTCCGTCCTTCAACCTGAGGCGGAGGTTGTTGCCGTCCCGATAGAGCTGCTCAACTGCGTCGGTCGACACCCAGTGACTGCGATGGACACGCATTCCCATGGTCTCGGGCAATTGCCGTACCAGGTCGTTGAAACGAAGGAGTACCATTCGCGTCTGGCTGGCGCCGACAAGGCGCACGTAGTGCTCCTGCGCTTCGGCACGCAGCAAGGTGTCATCGAATGGGGGTTCCAGAAGAGTGAGAACCGCGGCAGGGGCGGAGTGCATGGCGGGGTCAGCCGCAAGCTGGCCTTGTACAATGGGGGCGCGCTCATGGTCGTTCGCAGGCGTTTCTGCGCTTGCCTGAGGAGCGGCTTGCATTATCCATGGAACGGCGACAATGCACGTGAGGACAAGGTGATTGTCGAGAAGATAGAACAACTCGAAGAGGAACACTGTCAGTCGGTCTCCCACCGCTGACGGGTCCGGCGCTAAGGCGACGTCCAAGCCGCCCTGGGTTGAAGAGATTTCCAGTTGTTCCAGTTCCGGCAGGCCGAGGATAATATCCATGGCGGTAACGGCGAGCACGAAGGGAACGAGGGTCGCGAGCGCAACCCCCAGGGCCGCCAGTGCTCGCTTCCACGGATGCGCGGCGCTGGACGCGATCAGGTGGAGGCCGGCGATAATGACTGCCGCTTCGATCGCAATACGAACGAACCAGTAGGCATAGACCGCGGCAACACTCCAGCCGGGCGGAATCGGTGTCTGGGTCGCGGCAATCAGTGCTGCTGCCAAGCCTGCAAGCAGGACCATCGGCTTCAATGGCAAGCTGCTCACGCGATGTTCCTCCCATTCCATTCCTTCTGCCATTAAAGACGCATGAATGGCGCCAGGCAAATAACTATTTGTTTTCACGGGAGATACCGAATTCGAGACGATCTCACTGTTTCCGCTCATGAAGAAATTCACTTTGTCACTTTCCTAAAGAGCGTTCTGCACCACTCTCTATGCAGTGCGGTCAGACGTCCGCATGATCCCGCGCGAGCATACAGAGGCCGAAAGATCCTCTCTGGTACGCTATTGGAAGAGTGACGGTTTGGCCGGCCTGGGCTCGCAGCGGAGTGGGTAATCGACTTGGAGAGTGACATGAGCGATTTGGGTTTGAAGATCTCGCGACGTGCGGCCCTTTTGGGAACTGGCGGCGCGTTGGCAGGGGCTGCCGTATCAACCATCACGCCGGCTATCGCAGGTGCCGAAAAGCAGGGTGCGCTGTCAAACCCTGTTGCCCGCTACACACTGGGCGGCTTCGAGGTCAACACGCTGCTCGATGGCGCGGTGACGATGGAAGAGCCGCAGAAGACATTCGGCATGAATGTGGGCGCCGAAGAGTTCGGTGAGGCTTCGAGCCAGAATTTCATTCCGGCCGACAAGGTCCGCATGTTCTTTACTCCGACGCTGGTGAACACCGGCAACGAGCTGGTTCTCTTCGATACGGGGGTCGGCGAGGGTGGACGGCCTGCCCGCGGCAACATGCGTGCGGCAATCGAGAGCGCGGGCTATACGCCCGAGCAGGTGGACGTCGTGGTTTTGACGCACATGCATCCCGATCACATAGGTGGCCTGATGGAAGGCGATGCGCCGGCCTTTGCCAACGCGCGCTACGTTACGGGTACGACGGAATATGACTTCTGGTCGAAGATGGATCCGGAAGCCAACGGCGTGACCAAGCTGATGGCCAAGAACGTCAAGCCGCTGGCCGAGAAGATGACCTTCCTCGATGACGGTGGTTCTGTCGTATCGGGCATCACCGCGGTATCGGCACATGGCCACACTCCGGGCCACATGACCTATATGCTGGAAAGCAATGGCGCCCAGATGCTCCTTGCCGCTGACACGGCGAACCACTACGTCTGGTCTCTTGCCTATCCCGACTGGGAAGTTCGCTTTGACATGGACAAGGAAGCTGCAGCCGCTGCTCGGCGCAAGATCCTGGGCATGCTCGCCAGCGACAAGATCCCGTTCGCCGGCTACCACATGCCATTCCCGTCGGTGGGCTATGTCGAGGCGAATGACAACGGGTTCCGGTACGTCCCGGAGAGTTATCAGCTCGATCTCTGACGCTTCACGCAACCCGTTCGAAGTCTTCTACGGCCGGAACCTTGGGTTCCGGCCGTTTTCATGCATGCATCGCGCTGCTCGACAAAAAACCTCGCAAGAGCGATCTTGCGAGGTTTTTGAACTGGAACGCTGTCAGGATCAGGCTTACGCAGCCTGTTCCACCTCCGGCTCGCGAAGCACATAGCCGCGGCCCCAGACAGTTTCGATGTAGTTCTTTCCGGACGTCGCTGCTGCGAGCTTCTTGCGCAGCTTGCAGATGAAGACGTCGATGATCTTGAGCTCAGGTTCGTCCATGCCACCATAGAGGTGGTTGAGGAACATCTCCTTGGTGAGCGTCGTTCCCTTGCGCAGGGAGAGCAGCTCGAGCATCTGGTATTCCTTGCCGGTCAGATGGACGCGCTGGCCGCCAACTTCGACGGTCTTGGTGTCCAGATTGACCTTGAGGTCGCCGGTGACGATGACGGACTGGGCATGGCCCTTGGAGCGTCGAACGATGGCGTGGATGCGGGCGACCAGCTCATCCTTGTGGAAGGGCTTGGTCATGTAGTCGTCTGCGCCGAAGCCGAGGCCGCGAACCTTGTCCTCGATACCGGCATTGCCGGACAGGATCAGGATCGGCGTCTTTACCTTCGAGACGCGCAGAGTGCGGAGAACCTCGTAACCGGACATATCCGGCAGGTTCAGATCCAGCATAATGATGTCATAGTCGTACAGTTTGCCGAGGTCGATTCCTTCCTCGCCAAGATC
>NZ_JBLXFW010000002.1:607931-648309 GCF_048261595.1 Roseibium sp. | reverse complement strand
TCCGGCAGGTTCAGATCCAGCATAATGATGTCATAGTCGTACAGTTTGCCGAGGTCGATTCCTTCCTCGCCAAGATCTGTCGTGTAGACGTTGAAGTTTTCAGACTTCAGCATGAGCTCAATGCTCTGTGCTGTCGCGCTGTCATCCTCAATCAACAATACACGCATGCCAATCCCCTTGTGTTGCCTTTCCTGGGCAAGCCGCAACGGCTCTGTCGGCGCCTGCTACGAAGGACTGCGATTAACCCCGACTTAAAGCTAGTCATTAATGGTTAACAAAATCTAATTCGTAGCGGCAAGCTCCGGTCGAAGGAAACTGTGCAAAACGGTCAAGATCTTGAGGCCGCTGAAAAAATACGGATTCAGAGATCTTAAAGTTTTACATTAGGAAGCCGGTCTAACCGACTCCTGTCAGATTCTTTCTGCACAAAGCTGCAGGACTTTGAAATGGCTCTCGCCTGTCAACGTTCCATTCATTAAGATTAAGCAGAGACGTAAACGATAGGTTACCAAAACCGTTAACTCCCGAAAGGAATCGCGCTTGAAGTCGCTTTTTGCCGAAATTGATTCGCTTATGGCGACTGAAATTTACGGTCGGGTGGCGGCCGTTCAGGGACTTCTTGTCGAAATTGCGGGACCAATCCACGAAATGAGCGTCGGGTCGCGCCTGTTGATCGACGGTGGAGAAGACAATCCTAACGTCCAGGCCGAAGTTGTCGGCTTTCGCGATGACCGGGCGCTTTGCATGCCATTCTCCGGCCTCGAGGGGGTTCGGATGGGGTGCAGGGCCGTCATCCGGTCGAGGGACAGCGTCGTTCACCCGTCCAACAGGTGGCTCGGCCGCGTTGTCAATGCGCACGGTGAACCGATCGATGGGAAGGGGGATCTTCCGGGCGGCGAAAAGCCTCGCAAATTGAGAAGCACTCCGCCGCCCGCATCCGAACGTGCACGTGTTGGCGGTCCACTGGATCTGGGTGTACGGGCGCTCAACACCTTCGTTACCTGTTGCGAAGGTCAGCGCATGGGCATTTTCGCGGGCTCGGGCGTCGGCAAGTCGGTGCTTATGTCCATGCTCGCACGCAACACTGACTGCGATGTCGCAGTGATCGGCCTGATCGGAGAACGTGGCCGTGAAGTTCAGGAGTTCATTGAAGACGATCTTGGGGAAGAAGGGCTCGCCCGCTCCGTGGTTGTCGTCGCGACCTCCGACGAGAGCGTTTTGATGCGCCGGCAGGCTGCCTATCTGTCCATGACGGTTGCCGAGCATTTTCGCGACGAGGGCAACAACGTCCTATGCATGATGGATTCGGTTACGCGATTTGCCATGGCCCAGCGCGAGATCGGCCTTTCGATCGGTGAACCGCCGACCTCGAAGGGCTACACGCCGACCGTGTTCACCGAATTGCCCAGGCTTCTGGAGCGGGCAGGGCCGGGAACTGTGGGGTCGGGGTCCATCACAGGCCTGTTCACCGTCCTGGTTGAAGGTGACAACCACAATGAACCGGTTGCCGATGCGGTTCGCGGCATCCTTGACGGCCACGTCGTCATGGAGCGCCAGATTGCCGAGCGGGGACGTTATCCGGCGATCAATGTGCTGAAATCCGTTTCGCGAACCATGCCCCGTTGCGTTCCACCGGAACAGTTGCCGGTCCTGCGCAAGGCAAAGCAGCTGCTGTCCACCTATACCGATATGGAAGAACTGATCCGGCTGGGAGCCTACCGGAAGGGTTCCGATCCCATGGTCGACGAAGCGATCGCTCGCTTCGAACCGATGGAAGCCTTTTTGAATCAGGGCAAGGACGAGGCGACCTCGCTCGATGAGGGATATTCTCAACTTGCCAACCTTTTGGAAATGACTCCGGGTTAGGATGCTCGTGCTAGGGGAGTATTGAGTTATGAAAACCCGAGACAGTCTCATTCGCCTGAAGCGCTTTCAGGTCGATGACAAACGCAGGCAGCTGGCTCAGATCGAGTCGATGATTGCCGAGTTCAACCGGATGGCCGACGAGCTGGACGACCAGATCCGGAGTGAGCAGGAACGAGTCGGCATTACCGATGTTTCGCACTTTGCCTATCCGACCTTTGCCAAGGCGGCTGCAACCCGCCGAGACAATCTGAAAAACTCGGCACACGAGCTGGACGAACAGCTTGAACGTGCCCGCGACGAGTTGAACGAGGCGATCGAAGAGCTGAAGAAATTCGAGCAGCTCGAAGAACGCGATCAGCAGCGCGAACGCACCGCCCAGGAAGTCGCCGAGCAGGAGCAGCTCGACGAAGTCGCGTCTCGCATGCGAGCACGCTGACGAAGGCATTTCCTGCTCTCCTGGCAGGTCATTTCAGAAAGGCCCGATGCATGACCCGCATCGGGCCTTTCTGCTTTTGGAACTTCTCTTTTCATACATCACGAAATTATGATGTGTCTGACAGTCACGTCACTGGCCTTTCGCAGGAAGTTTGTTTCTAGTCTTCATCAGCCCGGTGCAATTGCCTGTGAGGAGGGGGATTGCGCCGGTTCAATGACGGGAGGAAATTCAATGAAGACTTTTGCGACTGCACTGATCGCGGCGCTGCTGGTTCTGTCTCCGCTCAGTGCCTTTGCCGAAGGTGTAAACCACAAGGTGGCCATTCATGTGGATGAGAATGATCCGCAGGTGATGAACATGGCGCTCAACAATGCCCAGAACATCAACTCCTACTACCAGAGCAAAGGCGACACGGTCGAGATCGAGCTCGTCGCTTATGGTCCAGGTCTTGTGATGCTGCGTGAGGACAAGAGCCCGGTGAAAGACCGTATCTCTGCCATGAGCCTGGAGATGGCAAACCTCAGCTTTTCCGCCTGCGGAAACACGCATCGCAACATGAGCAAGGCCGAAGGCGCGGAGGTTGCGCTCGTCAGCGAGGCGTCGCTCGTCCCTTCCGGTGTGGTTAGGTTGATCGAGCTGCAGGAAAGCGGGTTCTCCTACATCCGTCCTTAAGCGTGTATTGTTCGGGATCTCGGGTTCCGTGGTATAGGAAGGGCCAGTTGATCTGACCTACCTACCCGGAGCCTGGGGTCCTGATGCGTTTTGCCATCGCCATTCTTCTGCCGCTTGCGACCTTTTCCTTCGCACTCGGACTGACGCTGCCTCTGATGCGGTTCGAGCGGCTATTTATTCTGGAAGACCGGCCAAGCCTGATAGACATGGTGGTCTCGCTTTGGGGTGACCAGGAACACGCTCTCGCCTTGCTTATCGGCGCATTTTCCATCGGCTTTCCGGCGCTGAAGATCCTGCTGACCCATGTCGCGGCCCTGTCCGGAACGGCGAGCCGGTCGCTGCATCTGCTCGGTGCAGTCAGCAAATGGTCGATGCTCGATGTGATGTTGGTAGCGCTTGTGCTGTTTGCGGCAAAGACCAGTGGCCTGGCTGCAGCCAGTGTGCTGCCTGGCCTGTGGTTCTATGCGTCTGCAACAATCATGACGGCCGCCGCAGCATTCCTCTGTGCACGGCGTTAGAGCTGCGCTGGTCGTCGGGAGTTCATATTGCGGAAACGCGTCTGCCCGTTTCGCGTTTTGGGCGCGCAGGCCTCTTGACCGCGAAATCACCGCTTCCGCTCCGCTTCTTCGCGGGATCGGCGACGGCTTTGACGGGCGCGCTTGGTACAGCAGCGGGTGCGGCGGACTGGGCTGTGGCAACCACGTAATCCTTGATCCAATCGGCAGCCTGCGACTTCGGGATCCGCAGCTGGTTGCAGCGGGCCTTTGCAAGAAGCGAGAAGGCGTCGACGGTGAGCTTGGTCTCCCGAGCCATTGCGATGACCCGTTCCTTGTTGCCCTTGAACAGGGCGCCGCGGGCGTCAGCCGGAGCGACGCGCGAGAGGGTCCCCAGCAATTCCGCAACATGGGTCAGGCGATCATCTTGCAGCAGCAGGACCACAAGCTCACTGAAGCTGATTTTCCTCGCTTCCGCGAACGCCCAAAGGTCTCGGCCGCTCAGGCGATCGATTTCAGTGCCATGCTTGCGCCGGATCTCGCGCAGTCGCGCCAGTTTATCGAGGTCTGCCTTTGAAAGCGCACCCTGGACCAGCTTCCGCAAGCGCTTTTGAGACAGTCCGCTGACATGCGGGATCAGCATGTTGCAAATGGCAGGTGTCAGGTCTGATCGTAGCGCAAGGTCTTCGCGCAGGACCACGTCCTGGGTCGCGTGACGAACGAGTGCGCGTAGGGCGGTGTGCGACAGGCGGATTTCTCGATTGCCTGCCAGGATCCGGTGCACGCTGCGGCTGCCGCGCCGGACCAGCGTGTCGGAAACTGTTTCGTCGAGATCCTTGCGCCGGGCGATGATCTGGAGGTGGTCGTCGCTCAACTCGTCTGCGAGCTTCAGGAGATTTTGCGGGCTGAAGGAGGGATACTGCTCCAGCACAGGCATCGCGATTGTGACCTGATCGCTCGCCAGCGCCATGGCCAGATTGGCTGGCGTGCGCGGTGTCTGGGAGACCTTTCGGGACAGCTTTACACGGTCGTGCTTCGGGGCGCTTCGATACAGAAGCAGAGCAATTTCGCCAAACATTTTAAGCTCTTCCTCAGAGCGCTTCGCAATGTCGTGAACCAGTATGTCGGCGAGTCCAAGCATCAGCGCCCCCCGCGCTTCTGCCGTGTTTTCCTTGGCCAAATCCAGCAATTGGTAAAACATCGTATCCCCCATCGTCAGACCGTACATCTGACGCTGTTAGATTTACGTTATGAAACGTGGTGAATGTTTTCTTAATCAACGAACGTCTAAAGCCTCGGTACGGCTTGATCTTTCCGTTCCGGCATGGAAAGCAGCGTGTTTGAAAAACGCCTTTGGCTTCGTCCGTTTTGGTGAAGTCGGCGAGCTGGTGGTATCGATACCACTGGCGTCTGGTTGAAAAGAAATTGCACAAGGGGAAGACATGCTAACCGGAAAACATTTGATCGACGGTTCCTGGGTTGAGGGCGGTTCCACTTTCCAGACGGTTTCACCGGCAACGGGAGAGGTTTTGCAGTCGAAAGTCTGGGATGCCGACAAGCCGACAGTTGCGAAGGCGGCTGCGGCAGCCGAGCGGGCTTTTGTCGAATACAGCAGCAAGACGCCTGCTGAACGTGCGGCATTCCTTCGCCAGATCGCTGAAGAGATCGAGGCACGTGGCGCCGAGCTCACCGAGATCGCCGGCAAGGAGACCGCTCTGCCCGAGATGCGGCTGAACGGAGAGCGCGGTCGCACAACCGGCCAGCTGCGCCTGTTCGCCGACTGGATCGAAGAGGGCAGCTGCTTCGATGCACGCATCGATCGCACCATGCCTGATCGACAGCCTCTGCCCCGCCCGGACATCCGGCTCGTCCTGAAGGCCATAGGTCCGGTTGGCGTCTTCGGTGCGTCGAATTTCCCACTCGCGTTTTCGACCGCGGGCGGCGACACGGCTTCTGCCCTTGCTGCCGGTTGTCCGGTCATCGTGAAAGGCCACCCGGCGCATGCCGGAACAGCCGAAATAGTGGCCGAGGCCATTCGGGTCGCCATCGAGAAAACCGGCATGCCCACCGGTACCTTTGGGCTTGTCCAGGGGGCGAGCATCGAAAGCGGCTCTGCTCTCGTCACCGATCCTCTCATCAAGGCGGTCGGCTTCACCGGGTCCCTGCGCGGCGGTCGCGCGCTTTTCGACCTGGCGGTCTCGCGTCCGGAGCCAATTCCGTTTTACGGTGAACTCGGCTCGGTCAACCCGACGTTTCTCATGCCTGCGGCCCTGGCGGCACGCGGTGCGGAGGTCGCGACAGGCTGGGCCCAGTCGCTCACGATGGGCGTCGGCCAGTTCTGCACCAATCCGGGCCTGGTGATTGGCCTCGATGGTCCCGATCTTGACGGATTCCTGGAGCAGGCCTGCAAGGCGCTGGGCGACGTTCCCGCGCAGACCATGCTGACAGCGGGCATTGCAAAAGCCTATGCAAATGCAATCGCCGAGCGCGAAGCCTCGGGCAAGGCAAAAGTCCACGTCAAGGGAGAGGCGAGCGGTGCATGCGACGCGGCACCCATCGTGTTCGAGGTCAAGTCGGATATCTGGCTTGAGAACCCGGCCCTGCACGACGAGGTCTTCGGCCCTGCTGCTGTCGTCGTCCGCTGCCCCGACCTTGATGCTGTGCGTGAAGTCGCTGCCGGTCTGGAAGGACAGCTGACGGCGACGTTTATCATGGATGATGCTGACCTTGATGCGGTTGCGCCATTGCTTCCGATCGTGGAGCGCAAGGCAGGCCGACTGATCCGCAACAACTTCCCGACAGGTGTCGAGGTCTGCCACGCGATGATGCATGGTGGGCCTTACCCGGCATCGACGGATGTCCGCTCAACATCGGTAGGCACCAAGGCGATTGAACGCTTCCTGCGCCCGGTTTCGTACCAGAATTTTCTTCAGGACATGCTGCCGGAGGCGGTGAAGGACGGCGCGTCGACGCCGGTTCTCGACAACGGCAAGCACGGTTGAGCGATATCTCAATCCGCGTTTGGATCGTGACCAGGCCCGCCGGATCCATGAATGGATTTGGCGGGCTTTGTTCCATGGAACCAACAGGCTACCTTGTGCGTTAGCTGAAAGGTCGGTCTTGTCCCAGGCGTTGGGTGGGCCTTCCGTTGTACGCCCGGAGCTCGACGAGCTTCGAGACGCTGGTTTGCGACCGAATGGATCTGGCTCTTATGAATCTGACCTTCCGCCTGCGTGCGGTCCTGTTTCTCTTCCTGACACTCCCTTTCCTTGTGGCTCCGGCAACCGCCCAGGTTCCTCCGCTTGCAGGGAGTGCCACCACTTCCTCTTCGCAGAGTCAGGAGGCAGGCGCCGATAAAAGCTCTGATGGCGAGGTTTCACTCGATGCGGCAAGCGAGGCGCTTATCCGAGTGCTGCAGGATCCGGCGAGCCGTGATGCACTGATCGATCGACTGAAAAACCTTCCCCTTGCCGACGCTGCCAATGAAACGTCCGAGAATGCTCCGGCAGAGCCTGCCAGTGACGCCACGGCGGCGGAAGAGGACCAGACCTTTGCAATGCGGCTTGGCCAATACACCCGGCGCATTGTCGGCGACGCCAGCCAGGCGGTTGACCGGGTTGGTCATGAGCTCAATGGCTTTGTTCTGCTGCTCAATGGTGACGTCGAGGTGCGTTGGGACCGAGCCCGGCAGGCCGCCGTCGAGTTGGTGGTGGTTCTGGTCGCAGCTGTCGCGGTTTTCGCGGTCGGGCAGATGCTGCTCAGGCGGGTCGTCCGGAACCAGATGGCAAGTGCCCGGAACAACGGTATCATTTCCCGCGTGGTCCTGCTGATCGTCACGACGCTGTCCGACGTCGCGACTGTCGTTGTCGGATGGGGTGCGGGATATGCGGCTGCCCTCCTTTCCTTCGGCATGCTTGAAGACGGGGTTTCACTGCTCGAAAGCCTTGCCCTGAACGCCTTCCTGCTCACGGGGCTGGCCAAGGTCGCGATCCGTCTTGCGTTCGCCCCCGAGCGCGCGCCCTTGCGGTTCCTTCCGTTCAAGGATGATACGGCGCGCTATTGGGCGGGGCGTCTCGGCTTTCTTGTGTCATGGCTGGGATATGGGCTTATGCTCGGCGTTCCGCTCGCCAACATGACCGTGTCCTTCGTTCTGGGAAATGCCGTTCGCCTTGTGATCGTCTTGTTGGGCGGTCTTTTCCTGGTCGTTCTTGTCAATCGCAACCACGCCCGGGTCGCCCAGGGCGTAAGAGACTATTCGCGGACCCTGAGCAGTGAAGTCGCCCAGCGCGCTCTTTGGAGCCTTGCGAATTTCTGGCACCTGGTGGCCTATGCATATGTCCTGATGGCGCTCGCGATCTGGATCTCGCGGCCCTACGATGCTGCTTCCATCATCATTCGCGCGACTGGCTATTCCATGCTCACGGTCCTGGGCGGATTTTTCCTGTCGTTCGTGATGACCCGTGCAATCCGTGGCGGCATCCGCTTGCCGGAAAGCATGCGGGAGAGCCTCCCGGCTCTCGAAACGCGTCTAAACGCTTTCGTACCGCGCATTCTCAAGATCTTCCGTCTTCTGGTGTTTATCGGAACCACGCTGCTTCTTCTGGGGATCTGGGGGATCATCGACCTGGACGAATGGCTCCAGTCGCCACTCGGACTGGAACTTCTCGGCCGCTACGGGTCCGCAGGTCTTGTTCTTCTGGCCGCCTTCGCAATCTGGCTGGCGGTCATGTCCTGGATCGATTTGCGCCTGCGTGAAGAGGTCGGCTATATCGTGACGGCGCGGGTTCGCACGCTGTTCCAGCTGTTCCGCAATGCCTTCACGGTGATCGTCATCGTTATGGCGTCGCTCTTGGCCCTTTCGGAAATCGGCGTCGATATCGGGCCGCTTATCGCCGGTGCGGGTGTCGTCGGTCTGGCAATTTCCTTCGGCGCCCAGACGCTGGTGAAGGACATTATCACCGGTGCGTTCATACAGATCGAAAATGCCATCAACGAGGGCGACGTCGTCACGGTCGGCGGCATCACGGGCTCCGTCGAGAGGCTGACTGTCCGCTCAGTGCGGCTACGGGACGTCGAAGGAACGACTCATATCGTACCGTTCTCGTCGGTCGACCTGGTGTCCAATTTCATGCGCGACTTTGCCTACCATGTGGCGCTCATCGGCGTTGCCTATGATACGGACGTGAAAAAAGCGAAGTTTGCCATGGAGCAGGCATTCCTGCGCTTGCGTGCCAGCGAACTTGGCAGCGAAATTCTCGATGATCTGGAGATGAACGGGGTCGTGAACCTGGGCGAAAGCTCCGTCGATATCCGGGCGCGGATCAAGACCGTTCCCGGCTCGCAGTGGAAAGTCGGCCGGGCCTATAACGAGTACGTCAAGGAAGTCTTTGACGAATTGGGTATCGAGATCCCTTTCCCGCAAGTCACATACCATTCGGCCACGCCAATCGATGCTCCGGTCAATCCGCCCAAGAAGCGGCGCAACGAGCAGGGCGAGGAGGAGAGCGGCAACGATGAGGCCGAAGCCGGTGGAGCGAGCAGCGATCCGGATGGAGGCCCACAGGACTGAGGCTCGAAAAGGCCTGAGCCTACGGGCTCTTATCCTATCGCTGTCGAGACATGAAGGCTGCCGCAGACAATCTGCGGTAGTCTTTTTTTGTTTGATTGAATTTCGTAAAGTTTCGTTTTATTTTCGTTTTAACAAGATGGTCGCGCTCACAAGCGTGATGAATTTCCGGCCTGGGAGGCAATTGGATGACGCCTGACTATGATCTCGTAGTGATTGGCGGAGGTATCAACGGCACCGGTATTGCGCGTGACGCGGTTGGCCGCGGCGCATCGGTTCTTCTCGCCGAGATGGGCGATCTCGCAGGGGCCACATCATCCGCGTCGACCAAGCTCATTCACGGCGGCCTGCGGTACCTCGAGTACTATGAGTTCGATCTGGTCCGGAAGGCGCTCAAGGAGCGCGAGGTTCTTTGGCGGGCAGCTCCGCATATTGTCTGGCCGCTCCGCTTCGTCCTGCCCCATCACAGGGAACTGCGTCCGGCGTGGTTCCTGCGTCTCGGCCTGTTCTTTTACGACCATCTGGGAGGGCGTAAATTATTGCCCGCGACGAAGACGGTGGCGCTTGACCGTCCGCCATTGTCACTCGGGCTCAAGTCCATGTTCAAAAAGGGTTTTGAGTATTCGGACTGCTGGGTGGAAGACTCCCGTCTTGTTGTTCTGAACGCCCGCGATGCTTCCGAACGCGGGGCGACGGTCCTGACCCGGACCGAATGCGTGAGCGCACGGCGTGAAGGGGACCTTTGGGTCGTAACGCTCAAGGACCGGCGCACCGACGCGGTTCGGATCGTCTCCTGCAAGGTGCTTGTCAATGCGGCAGGGCCCTGGGTCGCAGACATGCTGTCCGGCGTTGTCGGGGCCAACCGGACGTCCAACGTGCGCCTGGTCAAGGGCAGTCACATCGTCGTGCCGCGCCTGTTTGAACATGATCGCTGTTTCATCTTCCAGAACGGCGATGGCCGGATCATCTTCGCGATTCCCTATGAGCGCGATTTCACGCTGATCGGTACGACCGACGTGGACTATTCCGAGGATCCCGGCGAAGTGAAGATTTCGAAAGGCGAGATCGATTATCTGTGCCAATCCGTGAGCGAGTATCTGGAAGCCCCTGTGCGGCCTGAGGACATCGTCCACACGTATTCCGGCGTCCGGCCGCTTTACGACGATGGAGCTGAAGACGCCAAGGCCGCGACGCGCGACTACGTCCTCGAGCTCGATGGCGGAGAGGACGGCAAACCTCCGCTGCTTTCGGTTTTCGGTGGCAAGATCACGACCTATCGCAAGCTTGCAGAAGAAGTGCTCGCGCAGCTGGAGGACTACCTGCCGTTCAAGCGGGGTCTGTGGACTGCGGACGCGCCTTTGCCCGGGGGCGACTTTCCGGTGTTCGATTTCGAGGCAAAGGTCCGAGAGCTTCAGGCGCGCTATCCGTTTGTCGGGGAAGCCTCCGCACGCCGCCTTGTCCGTGCCTATGGGACGGATGCGTGGTCGATCCTTGGAGATGCCACCTCTATCGAGGATATGGGGAAGCCGTTCGGAGCCGGTCTGTTCGAATGCGAAATTCGGTGGCTGATCGACAGGGAGTGGGCCGGCAGCGCGGACGACATTCTTTGGCGGCGGTCGAAGCTTGGACTGCGGCTCAGCGCCGAGGAAGCCGCGGCACTCGATAGCTACGTCCATAGCCAGCTTGCCGAAGTGGCAGAGCGGACGGCATAAAAGCATAACAGACATTCGGAGCGCGCGAGGCCGCGCCCAGGAACGACATCGGGGAGGATGTTTGATGGCAGGTGCTGTTCTGGCGATCGATCAGGGGACGACATCAAGCCGGGCGATCGTGTTCGGAAGCAATTTCCAGCCGATCAGTGTCGGGCAGATGGAGTTCACCCAGCACTTCCCGAAATCGGGGTGGGTCGAGCATGATCCGGATGATCTCTGGTCGACGACGGCTGCGGTCTGCCGGGAGGCGTTGGAGCGAGCCCATATCGGCGTCGAGGACATTGCAGCAATAGGCATCACGAACCAGCGCGAAACGACGCTTGTCTGGGACCGCAAGACCGGGCGACCGGTCTATAATGCGATCGTCTGGCAGGACAGGCGCACCGCCGACTTTTGTGCGAAGCTGCGTTCCGAAGGTCTCGGCGATCTCTTTACCGAAAAGACCGGCCTCCTGCTTGATCCCTATTTTTCCGGCACAAAGGTGTCCTGGATCCTGAACAACGTCGAGGGTGCGCGTGAGCGGGCCGAGCGTGGCGAACTGGTGTTCGGCACAGTTGACAGCTGGTTGATCTGGCAACTGACGGGCGGCGAGCGCCATGTCACTGACGCAACCAACGCGTCGCGAACGCTGATGTTCAACATCCACGACAATTGCTGGGATGAGGAACTCTGCCGCATCCTGGGCGTGCCGATGAGCATGCTGCCGGAGGTGAAGGACTGCGCCGACGATTTCGGCGTTACCCGTCCGGATCTCTTCGGCAAACCGCTCCCGATCCTCGGTGTTGCAGGCGACCAGCAGGCAGCAACCGTCGGCCAGGCGTGTTTCGAGCCCGGCATGGTCAAGTCGACCTACGGTACAGGCTGCTTTGCCCTGATCAACACCGGCTCGACGCCTGTGCGCTCGCGCAATCGCTTGCTGACCACGATCGCCTACCGTCTTGACGGCAAGCCGACCTACGCCCTTGAAGGCTCGATTTTCGTCGCCGGGGCAGCGGTGCAGTGGCTGCGAGACGGGCTCGGCATCATTTCGGAAGCCGCACATACGCAGGTGCTGGCGGAAAAGGCGGACCGGGAACAGTCCATATATCTTGTGCCGGCATTCGTCGGCCTCGGCGCGCCGCATTGGGATGCGGATGCGCGAGGTGCGATCTTTGGTCTGACCCGGGCGACAGGGCCCGCCGATTTCGCCCGTGCCGCGCTAGAAAGCGTCGGCTACCAGACCCGGGACCTGATCGACGCCATGCAGGACGACTGGAGTGCAAGTGGCGAGACGGTGCTGCGCGTCGATGGCGGTATGGCCGCCTCTGACTGGACCATGCAGTTCCTGTCCGACATCCTCGGAGCGCCGGTCGATCGGCCAAGTGTCGCCGAGACCACGGCGCTGGGCGCAGCCTGGCTGGCGGGGTCACGATCCGGAGCCTGGCCCGGTCAGGCGGAATTTTCCTCCAAATGGCATCTGGACCGAAGATTTTCCCCTGAAATGGAGGAGGCCGAACGCAGCCGTCTGATGGCCGGATGGAAAGATGCCGTTACGCGAACCCGCTCAAGCTGATCCTGGATCACAGGCCGTCTGTTCTGCGATCAATGCAGTAATTACTAATTAAATCAATGATTTAGAAATGACGCGACGATATTGCGCCGCTGCGGAAGGTGTTTGCGTGTGAATCGTCTTTCAGAGGAGCTTTGTTACGACAGCAAGGCTGACCTAGTAAAAATATTTCTTTTCATGATCGATATAAGAAATTTTTCGGCTGTTGATTTTGTCTCAAAAAAGGGCCTTAGTTTGCGCCAAGCTTGGCCTTTTTAAAGACGCATCCAACGTGTCTTCGGCCTGGCTGCTTCATCAAGGGGAGAACAGTTTGATGAAAATGCGTAAAACCCTGAAGGCCGCCCTTCTCGGTGTCAGCTTTGCCGCGATCGCAGCAACCGGTGCTTCCGCCAAGACACTGGTTTATTGCTCTGAAGGTTCGCCGGAAGGGTTCGATACCGCTCTCTACACCTCGGGCACGACCTTCGACGCGTCCTCCAAGCCGCTTTACAACCGCCTTGTCGAGTTCAAGCGCGGCACCACGGAAGTTCTGCCGGGTCTCGCCGAGAGCTGGGACGTTTCCGAAGACGGTCTGGAGTACACCTTCAACCTTCGCAAGGGCGTCAAGTTCCACACGACCGGTTTCTTCACGCCGACCCGTGAGTTCAATGCCGACGACGTGATCTTCTCCTTCGAGCGTCAGCTCAAGAAGGACCATCCGTGGAACCAATACACCGCCGGCGCGGCATGGGAATATTTCGACGGCATGTCCATGCCGGACCTCATCAAGGAAATCGTCAAGGTCGACGACTACACGGTGAAGTTCGTGCTGAACCGCCCGGAAGCCCCGATGATCGCCAACCTGGCGATGGACTTCGCTTCGGTACTGTCCGCAGAATATGCTGCAAAGCTGGAAGCTGACGGCAAGATGGAAATGCTGAACCAGGAGCCGGTCGGCACTGGTCCGTTCTCCTTCGTCGGCTACCAGAAAGATGCGGTCATCCGCTACAACGCTTTCGCCGACTACTGGGGCGGCAAGCAGCCGGTCGACAACCTGATCTTCGCGATCACGCCGGACGCAGCCGTTCGCCTTCAGAAGCTGAAGGCCGGCGAATGTCACGTCATGCCTTACCCTGCACCGGCAGACATCGCGGACATCCAGGCAGACAGCAACCTGCAGATGATGGAACAGCAGGGCCTGAACGTCGGTTACCTGGCGTACAACACCAAGGTCGCTCCGTTCGACAAGGCTGAAGTCCGCAAGGCGCTGAACCACGGCATCAACAAGCAGGCGATCCTGGATGCAGTGTTCCAGGGCTCCGGCGTTGCCGCCAAGAACCCGATTCCGCCGACGATGTGGTCCTACAACAACGCTGTTGAAGACGACGCATTCGATCCGGAACTGGCCAAGAAGATGCTGGCAGATGCGGGCGTGTCCGATCTTTCCATGAAGATCTGGGCAATGCCGGTTCAGCGTCCGTACAACCCGAATGCCCGCCGTATGGCCGAGGTCATTCAGGCTGACTTCGCCAACATCGGTGTCAACGTGGAAATCGTTTCCTACGAATGGGGTGAGTACCTCTCCCGCTCGAAGGCAGAAGACCGCGACGGTGCCGTGCTTCTCGGCTGGACCGGCGACAACGGCGACCCGGACAACTTCCTGGCCGTTTTGCTCGGCTGTGACGGCGTTGGCGGTTCCAACCGCGCGCAGTGGTGCAACGACGAGTTCGAAGCTCTGATCCAGAAGGCCAAGACGGTCTCCGACAAGGCAGAGCGCACCAAGCTCTACGAAGAGGCACAGGTCGTCTTCAAGCGTGAAGCGCCGTGGGCAACCATCGCTCACTCCACGGTCTTCATGCCGATGTCCGCAAAGGTCTCCGGCTACGTCATGGACCCGCTCGGTGGTCACTGGTTTGACGGCGTCGACATTGCGGAGTAAACGCTCCTGAAAATCGGGCGCTGGAGGGCAACCTCCGGCGCCCTTGTCTGTTTAACCGGCGAAATCCTCTAAGTTGTTCTTACAGGGGTTCGCTGGTTTCTCATATCCGGGCACACAGTATGTTTCGCTTCCTTCTTGGCCGCCTGGGCCTGCTCATTCCGACGTTCTTCGGAGTGACGCTCGTGGCGTTCAGCTTCATCCGGCTTCTGCCGGGCGACCCCCTCGATCTTCTGGCCGGCGAAAGGGGCATGAGTCCCGAACGCAAGGCCGAACTGATGGCGCAGATGGGTTTCGACAAGCCCATGTGGCAGCAGTATCTCGATTATCTCCTCAGCATCTTCCAAGGTGATCTTGGAACCTCCTTCGCTTCCAAAAAGCCTGTGCTGGACGAGTTCCTCACCCTGTTCCCGGCGACCGCCGAACTGGCGCTCTGCGCCATCATCATCGCGGTAGCCCTCGGCATCCCGGCGGGCATCTTCGCAGCTGTGAAGCGCGGCTCCGTCGCGGACCAGGCGATCATGGGAACCGCCCTTGTCGGCTATTCCATGCCGATCTTCTGGTGGGGCCTGCTGCTCATCATCCTGTTCTCCGGCATCCTGCAGTGGACCCCGGTCTCCGGGCGCATCTCGCTGATGTTCTTCTTCCCCCAGGTGACCGGCTTCATGCTGATCGACAGTCTTCTGTCGGGCGAGAAGGGGGCTTTCCTGTCTGCCGTCCGGCACCTGATCCTGCCCTCGATCGTGCTGGCGACGATCCCGCTTGCGGTCATCGCCCGCCAGACCCGCTCGGCCATGCTCGAAGTTCTCGGCGAGGACTATGTCCGCACCGCCCGGGCCAAGGGACTGCCTCCGCGCCGGGTCATCGGTCTTCACGCCCTGCGCAATGCGCTGATCCCGGTGATCACCACCATCGGCCTTCAGGTCGGAGTGCTGCTCGCAGGCGCGATCCTGACCGAGACCATCTTCTCGTGGCCGGGCATCGGAAAGTGGCTGGTCGACAGCATTTCCCGCCGCGACTACTTCGTCGTGCAGGGCGGGCTCCTGCTGATCGCCGGCATCATCATGATGGTGAACCTGATCGTCGACCTGCTCTACGGTCTGATCAACCCGCGCATCCGGCACACGTAAGGGGAGACAAGAATGACAAAAACGTCCTCAACCACCGCCGCGGTCGACCTGAAACAGGAGAGCCGCGACGCCACCAAGGCGATGTTCGCCGAGTTCTGGTACTACTTTTCCCAGAACAAGGGTGCGGTCGTCGGCCTCTCGGTTTTCGGTATCCTGGTGCTGATGGCGCTCTTCGCGCCTCTCGTCGCGCCGCATGATCCGGACATCCAGTATCGCGATGCCCTTCTGGTGCCGCCGTTCTGGGCAGATGGCGGCACGACCGCCTATCTGCTTGGAACCGACGCAGTCGGCCGTGACATTCTCTCGCGCCTGATCTTTGGGTCCCGTTTCTCGCTGTTCATCGGTGTGATCGTCGTGGCCATCGCCCTTGTTGGTGGCATCACCATCGGCCTCGTAGCCGGGTATATGCGCGGTGCAGTCGATACCTTCATCATGCGCGTGATGGACATCATCCTGGCGTTTCCGTCGCTGCTACTGGCGCTCGTGCTGGTGGCGATCCTTGGACCTGGTCTTGTCAACGCCATGATCGCCATTGCCATCGTCCTCCAGCCCCACTTCGTCCGTCTGACACGTGCCGCCGTTCTGGCCGAGCGCAACCGCGACTACGTGGTTGCCGCCAAGGTGGCCGGGGCAGGGCACCTGCGTCTGATGTTCAAGACGATCCTGCCGAATTGTCTGGCGCCGCTGATCGTCCAGGCAACGCTGTCGTTCTCCAACGCCATTCTGGATGCGGCCGCACTCGGCTTCCTCGGCATGGGCGCACAGCCGCCAACGCCGGAATGGGGAACGATGCTGGCCGAGGCACGCGAGTTCATCCTGCGGGCATGGTGGGTCGTGACCTTCCCGGGTCTTGCCATCCTGATCACGGTTCTTGCCATCAACCTGGTCGGCGACGGCCTGCGCGATGCGCTCGATCCGAAGCTGAAGAGGAGCTGAGCCCATGCCGCTTCTTGAAATCAGAAACCTGAAGGTCGAGTTCGACACGGCCAAGGGTCCGTTCCAGGCGCTGAAAGGTGTCGACTACACCGTCGAGGCCGGTGAAGTGCTTGCCATCGTCGGCGAGTCCGGGTCGGGCAAGTCCGTTGCCATGCTGGCCGTGATGGGTCTGCTGCCGGACAGCGCGACGATCACCGCCGACAAGATGGAGTTCGAGGGCCGTGACCTGCGCAGCCTGTCTGCCAAGGAACGGCGCAAGGTCATCGGCAAGGACATTTCGATGATCTTCCAGGAGCCGATCGCCAGCCTGAACCCGTGCTTCACGGTCGGCTATCAGCTCAGTGAGACCCTGAAGATCCACACCGATCTCAACGCCCGCCAGCGCAAGGACCGGGTCATCGAGCTGATGAAGGCCGTCGGTCTACCGAACCCGGAAGACCGCGTCAGCGCCTTCCCGCACCAGATGTCGGGCGGTCAGTGCCAGCGTGTGATGATTGCCATGGCGATTGCCTGTTCTCCCAAGCTGCTGATCGCCGACGAGCCGACGACTGCACTCGACGTGACGATCCAGAAGCAGATTCTCGATCTCCTCGTGAAGCTGCAGCAGGACAGCGGCATGGGCCTGATCATGATCACCCACGACATGGGCGTGGTGGCGGAGACCGCCGACCGCGTCATCGTTCAGTACATGGGTCGTAAAATGGAAGAATCGGGCGTTCTGGAGCTGTTCGAGGCGCCGCAGAATGCCTACACGAAGGCATTGCTCTCTGCGCTTCCCGAAAACGCGACCGGTGATCGTCTGCCGACCGTTGCCGACTTCGCACAGGCGGGAGGCTTTTGATGAGCGACACGATCCTGAAAGTGCGCGATCTCTATCGCACCTATGACATCAAGGGTGGCCTGTTCAAGAAGGCCAGCCAGCTGACAGCCGTGAAGGGCGTCAGCTTCGACGTCGAGCGCGGTTCCACCCTTGCGGTGGTGGGGGAAAGCGGCTGCGGCAAGTCCACCCTTGCCCGCATGCTGACCATGATCGATCCGCAGACATCCGGCAGCATCGAGGTCGACGGCCTGCCGATCGATATTGCCAACACGGGCATTTCGCGCGAAATGCGCCAGTCTGTGCAGATCGTTTTCCAGAACCCCTATGGGTCGCTGAACCCTCGTCAGAAGATCGGCCACGTGCTGGAGGAGCCGCTTCTGCTCAACACCACGATGAGTGCTGCGGAGCGCCGCGAGATGGCGCTGGAGATGCTGCAGAAGGTCGGCCTTCAGCCGGAGCACTACGGCCGCTATCCGCACATGTTCTCCGGTGGCCAGCGTCAGCGCATCGCGATTGCGCGCGCCATCATGCTGAAGCCGAAGCTGCTGGTTCTCGATGAGCCGGTGTCGGCGCTGGATCTTTCGGTTCAGGCGCAGATCCTCAATCTCCTGAAGGATCTTCAGGACGAGATGGGCCTCACGTACGTCTTCATCAGCCACGATCTTTCCGTGGTGCGTTACCTCGCCGACAAGGTGATGGTGATGTATTTCGGCGAGGTGGTGGAATACGGTACGCGGGACGAGGTCTTCGGCAATCCGCAGCACGAATATACCCGCACGCTTTTTGCCGCGACGCCCCAGGCCGATGTGGAAAGCATCAGGAAGCGTCTCGCTGCCAAGGCCGCTTAGTCCGGCCGAATGCCTTGCAACACGAAAGGCAGCGCTTCGGCGCTGCCTTTTTCTTTGGGTAGAAAAAGGTGTCGGACCGCCCTCAGGGCCGTGGGTAGCGTTTCACGCCTGTGCCGGTCACCGAGAAACCGGTCATGTAGGGGTCGCGTTCATCCAGCGTGATGGTGCTGGTGCCGGTCCTGACCGCCCAGCCCTCGATGGTCGGGACGATGCCGCGCCTGGTGCCGACGAGAACCTCTTCCTTGACACCGCCGGTGAAGAGAGAGCCGATGACGCTCTCGTGGACGAATGTGTCGCCAACCTTCAGCTTGCCCTTGCCGTGCAGCTGGGCCATGCGGGCCGAAGTGCCTGTGCCGCAGGGGCTGCGGTCGATGGCCTTGTCGCCATAGAAGACCGCGTTGCGCGCGTCGGCCTTCGGATCGGCGGCGGCGCCGGTCCACTGGATATGGGTGATGCCCTTGATGCCCGGATTGTCCGGGTGAACCATCTCGTAGGCCTCGTTGAGCGCAATGCGCAGTTTCGGGCTGACGGCAACGAGTTGATCAACGGGCACCTTGCCGACGCCGGCGAAATTCTGCTGCGGTTCGATGATCGCATAGAAGTTGCCGCCATAGGCAACGTCGAAGGTTAACCGTCCCAGTTCCGGGCAATCAATCTCCAGACCTTCGGCGGCCAGGAATGAGGGCACGTTGGTCAGCTTGACCGAGGCGACGTATTCGCCGTCCATCGTGTACTCGGCGAGCACCAGGCCAGCGGGCGTTTCCAGGCGGGCAAGGCCCGGCGTCTTCGGCGTCACCAGCCCTTCCTCGATGGCCATGGTCACGGTGCCGATGGTGCCGTGCCCGCACATGGGCAGACAGCCCGAGGTCTCGATATAGAGAACCCCGACATCGTAGTCGTCCGAAGACGGCGGATAGAGGATCGAGCCGGACATCATGTCGTGACCACGCGGCTCGAACATCAGGCCTGTGCGGATCCAGTCGTAGTCCTCGATGAATTTCTGCCGCCGTTCGAACATGGATGCGGCTTGAATGCGAGGTCCACCGCCCGCGACGAGGCGCACAGGGTTGCCGCAGGTATGACCGTCGATGCAGAAGAACGTGTGACGTGCCATGGAATGCTCCGAAAGTTAGCCGGCTAAAAACGTGTCGCCCTGAAGGGCGAAAGATCGATACCCGGCTGCTCGCCAAGAAGCAGTGCGCTCAACAGTTCGCCAGTCGTTGCAGCTTCCGTCAGACCATGATGGGCATGGCCAAAACCGTAGACGACATGCGGGCTCGCAGAAGAAGGGCCGATGACCGGGAGGCTGTCCGGCAGGGACGGACGGAAGCCCATCCAGCGCTTGCCAGTCGACGCATCGAGCTTCGGGAAGATGGTCCTTGCCTTGGCGATCATTGCATCGACGCGCTTCCAGTTTTCCGGAAGCTCCAGACCTCCGAACTCGACTGCGCCGCCGATCCGCAAACCCGTTTCCAGTTGCGATACGGCGAAGCCGTGACCGGGCAGAAGGAAGAAGTGAGACAGCGAAATTTTCGGGTCGGGCACGGTGATGTTGTAGCCGCGCTCCGTATCGAGGGGCACTGGATCGCCAAGCTGTGACGTCAGCTTCTTCGACCATGCTCCGCAGGCGATGACGAGCTTTTCGACGCGTCTTGCCGTTCCGTCGGAAAAACTGAGCTCAGCTCCATCCAGACCGGCGGCGACACCGGTCACAGTCGCGACCTCGAAGGCAACGCCCTGCGCGGCGAGCCAGTCGGCCAGCGACAGGCAGAGCTTCTTGGGGTCGTCCATCTGTGCCCAGCCTGGCAGGAGGCCACCTCCGAGGATAGAGGGAGCAAGGTCCGGCTCAAGCTCGCGAAGTTCGTCACCCGTCAGCTCGCGTACGTCGATACCGTAGGTTCGTTGCTCAGCCCACGTGGAGCGATAGGCCTCCAGCTTTGCGGCGTTGTCGAAGATTTCCAGACAGCCGTTGCGGCGCACCTGATTGTGGGTTCCGGTTTGCTGCCAGACACGTTCCCATGCAGGAAGCGCGGTGCCGTTGAGGGCCGCCAGCGCCTCGGTGCTCTCCTTGACGCGGGTCTTGGTGGAGGCCGCAAGGAAACGCAGCATCCAGGGCAGGATCTTCAGAGCATAGGCAGGGCGCACGGTCAGGGGCCCAAGCGGATCGGCCAGCCATTTCAGGGCGTCCTTCCACACGCCCGGAGAGGCGAGGGGGGCAACGTCGGTCCAGGCAATGCCGCCGGCATTGCCCTGGCTCGTTCCGGCAGCGGGACCTTCCCGGTCGATGACGGTTACCTTGCAGCCCCTGGATACAAGGACCGAGGCTGTTGCGAGGCCGACGATGCCGGCCCCGACGATGGTGACGTTTGGCGCGCTCATGATCCTAGAGGGATGGCAACTCTGGCCGTTTTGCAAGAGCGTCCTTTATGACGGTCTCCACCCGCTCGCGCTCGGTACCGGACAGCGGCAGGCGCGGAGCGCGGCAACGGTCGTTCGAGCCGATGGCGTGGACCTCCGCCAGCTTGATGTTCTGGACGAGATTGGTCGAGACATCGAGATCGAGCAGCGGGCGGAACCAGCGGTAGATCTCAAGGGCTTCCGCATAGCGGCCAGCCTGGGCAAGCTTGTAGATGGCGACGGTTTCCTTCGGGAAGGCCACCACCAGTCCGGCAACCCAGCCGACCGCGCCGACCATCAGGCTTTCCAGCGCAAGGTTGTCGACGCCGGTGAAGATGTCGAAACGGTCACCGAAGCGGTTGATCACATCGGTCACCCGGCGGATGTCGTCGGTGGATTCCTTCATGGCGACCACCAGCGGCTCGGCGGCCAGTTCCTCGAACATGTCGAGCGTGACATCGACGCCGTAGGCGATGGGGTTGTTGTAGATCATCACCGGCAGACCCGCGGCCTGGGTGACCGTCTTCAGATGCGCAACAGTTTCGTGCGAAGCGGACTTGTAGGGGACGCCCGGCAGGACCATCAGGCCCGCAGCGCCGGCCTTCGCGGCAGCCTCGGCAGCCCTTGCCGCGCGTTTCGTCGAGCTTTCGCAGACCGTCATCAGCACCGGCTTTTCACCGGCAACGCTCTTGGCGATCTTCAGCAGTTCGAGCTTTTCCTCCGGCTCCAGCGCCATGGCTTCGCCGAGCGAGCCGCAAACGATCATGCCGTCACAGCCAGCCTCCATCTGCAGCGCGAAGCAGCGCTCAAGTTCTGCGACATCCAGGGTGTCCGCGTCGGTGAATTTGGTCGTAACCGCAGGAAATACGCCGCGCCACATGGGTGATTACCTCTTTGCAGGAGTGAATTCGGATCAGGCTTCGAGCCGGAGAGTGCTCCGTGACTTTTCAATTGTCAACGACTGATATATCAATAGTACATCATACCGAGCTTTACGGGCGGCGGGAGCGCCGGTATTGAGGCGCAAAGGTCCGAACCGAGGACGGAGGGTCGGCAGGAAACATGACGGAAGAAAGCGGCAGTCTGGCCCAGTCGGCCTACCGGAAGCTGGAAGAGGCGATTGTAACGCTGCAGCTCAAACCCGGTGAAGCGATCACCGAAATGCAGCTGACCAAGGAGCTTGGCGTTGGCCGCACGCCGGTGCGCGAGGCAATCCAGCGCCTCAGCTGGGAAGGCCTGGTGACGGTGCGCCCGCGTCTCGGGATCGTCGTCGCCGAGATCAACCCGGGAGATTTCGCCAGGGTCATGGAGGCGCGCCACGCGCTCGAGGTGCTGCTTGCCGGTTCATCCGCTCGTCTGGCCAGCAAGGCGGAGCGGCAGGCGCTGCATGCCTGTGCCCGCCAGATGCGCGTCGCCGCAGCCGATCACGATGTCGCGGGGTTCCTGCGCCTCGACAAGCAGTTCGATGAAATCGTCGCCAAGGCCGCCTGCAATCCCTTCGCCGCAAAGGCAGTTTCGCCCCTGCAGACCCTGAGCCGCCGCTACTGGTTCCGCTATCTGGGTGAAAGCGATCTCAATGCCGCCGCCTGGGCGCATCTGGAGCTGATGCAGGCGATCGAGGCAGGGGACGAGAAGAGCGCGATCCAGAAGGCGGAGGAACTGATGCAGTATCTCCGCCGTCAGGCCGCAGCTCTCGTTGCCAATGTCGAGCTGACCTGATCGATCAGGCCGGCTGGACGAACCAGTGGCGTGTCCGGTTGGCGAAGGCGACCAATGACAGCATCACCGGCACCTCGACCAGCACGCCGACGACAGTCGCAAGAGCTGCGCCGGAGTTCAGGCCGAACAGGCTGATCGCCACTGCAACCGCAAGCTCGAAGAAGTTCGAGGTTCCGATCAGGGCCGCGGGCGCTGCGGTGTTGAACGGCACGCCCCAGAGCCGGCCCCAGATGTAGGCGACAGCGAAGATGCCGTAGCTTTGCAGCATCAGCGGAATGGCGATCAGGGCGATGACCATCGGTTTCTCGACAATCGTCTGCGCCTGAAAACCGAACAGCAGCACGACGGTCGCGAGGAGGCCCATGACCGAGAACGGCTTCACCCGGCCGGTAAATTCAGCGATCCGTTCGTGATTGCCGGAATTGTCGAGCATCTTGCGGGTGACATATCCGGCAGCCAACGGGATAACGACATAGAGGATCACCGAGAGCAGCAGCGTCTCCCATGGCACGACGATGTCGGTCACGCCGAGCAGCAGCGCCGCGATCGGCGCGAAGGCAAACACCATGATGATGTCGTTGATGGATACCTGGACCAGCGTGTAGTTGGCGTCGCCGCGTACCAGCTGGCTCCAGACGAAGACCATGGCGGTGCAGGGCGCGACACCGAGCAGGATCATGCCGGCGATGTATTCCTTGGCGCTTTGCGGATCGACCAGCCCGGCAAAGAGATGTTCGAAGAACAGGATGCCGAGGGCCGCCATGGTGAAGGGCTTGATCAGCCAGTTCACCACCAGCGTGATGCACAGGCCCTTCGGTTTCCGGCCGACATCCTTCAGCGAGGCAAAGTCGACGTTGACCATCATCGGGTAGATCATCACCCAGATGAAGACGGCCACGACCAGATTGACGCTGGCGTATTCGAGCGATGCAATGACCGAAAAGGCGCCGGGGACCAGAAGCCCGAGGCCGACACCGGCTGCTATGCAAAGAGCCACCCAGACGGACAGGTAGCGTTCAAAAAGGCCCATGGGCGAGTGTTCTTCGGAAGCCACGCTTCAATCTCCTGAAAGTCTGTTCAAATGTCGTACTGCTATTCCTGCCGGGGGCGCCAGGGGTCAGTTCCCCTCGTCGATCTTGCCGATGTGACTGAGCCGGGCCTTCGCATCGGAGGCCTCGAACACCTCGTCGCCAAGCGCCAGGAAAGCCTCGATCCGGCGCTTCATGCGGCAGTACGCGAGATCGAAGGCGGCGTTGCGCACGTCGTCACTGCCGTCGATGCCGGCGGGGTCGGGAATGCCCCAGTGAACGACGAGCGGATGACCCGGCCAGATCGGGCAGGCCTCGCCGGCGGCGTTGTCGCAGACGGTCACGATGACATCCATCGACGGCTCATCATGTCCTGCGAATTCGTCCCAGCTCTTGGAGCGAAAGCCCTCGGGTGAAATGCCATGCCGCTCCAGGCAGGTCAGGGCATCCGGGTTGACCATGCCGCGCGGGGTCGAGCCGGCCGAGAAGGACCGGAAGCGGCCGCCGCCGAGATGGCGCAGCAAGGCTTCGCCGAGAACGGAGCGCGCCGAGTTGGCGGTGCAGACAAAAAGGACATTGCGCATCAGGTGAGCTCTTGTGGTCGATGTCTTGAGAGGATCAGCACTCCCCGGACTTCATGCCGGGGCTGCAGGAAAGCGCGGTCACCAATGGTCCGCAAAGGTCGGGGTTGCCGCCGCAGCAATCCTGAAGGAGGTAGCGGACCAGCTCCTGCATGACGTCGAGATCGGCGGTGTAGATGATAGAGCGGCCTTCGCGCGTGGCGCTGACAAGGCCGGAGCGCGCGAGAACGCCCAGATGCGTCGACAGGGTGTTCGGCCGCACGGCAAGCGCATCCGAAATCGCGCCGGCGTTCATGCCCGTCCGGCCCGCCTTGACCAGCAGGCGAAAGACATCGAGCCGTGTTTCCTGTCCGAGTGCCGCTAGGGTGTCGAGTGCGAGAGTCTTTTCCATATTTCGAGAATATCCGAATTATGGAAAAGATCAAGGGGCCTTTGGGGCACTGATCGTCCAACCTATGTCTTGACGGTTCTGTGGGGTCACTCCTGGTCCTGACCACTCGTAATTGATGGCTGCAGATCATAAGTTCAGGTCATGTCACCTTCATTGCGTCACAGGCTGATCAACATTGCCCAGTCCGCTCTTCTTGTCGGCGGAATGGGGGTGATTGCATGGGGCATCGTTTCGACCATCGCCGGACCGGAACTGACGCTGGCCATTGTTCTGGGGTCGGTGTTCGGCCTGGTGCTGATGTCCAGCCTGCCGAAGCAGGTCCTTCTGTCGGCCTATGGCGCGAAGCGGCTGGGCGCCGACGCCTTCCCGGAGGGCGTCGCCATTCTCGCCGAGTTGTCCCGCCGGGCGAGCCTGCCAAAGGTGCCGGAGCTTTTCTATGTGCCGAGCCGGTTGCCGAATGCGTTCACCATCGGCGTGCCGAACGAAAGTGTGGTCTGCATCAGCGACGGTTTGCTGCGGCTTCTCGACCGGCGCGAACTGGCCGGGGTGCTGGCGCATGAGGTGGCCCATATCGCCAACCGGGATCTCTGGATCATGGGGCTGGCCGACGCCATGTCGCGCGCGGTCTCGGTCGCGTCCTGGATGGGGCTGTTCCTTCTGATCATGAATCTGCCGCTCATTCTGGCCGGTGCCGCCCATGTGCCCTGGCATATTGTGATCCTGCTGATCTTCTCGCCGACGGTCATGGCGCTGTTGCAGCTTGCCCTGTCGCGTACGCGCGAATTCGCCGCCGACCGCACGGCAGCGGAACTGACCGGCGACCCGTCCGGCCTTGCCTCGGCGCTGATGAAACTGGAGCGCCGCACCGGGCGTGCCTGGGAGGAGATGTTCCTGCCCGGGCGCAAGATCCCCGAGCCCTCGCTTCTGCGCACCCATCCGCCGACCGAGGAACGCGTTCGCCGGCTCAGGGAACTCGGCGACCCCGGTCCGCCTTCCCGGCACCACGGCTCCCTGCGCGTCCCTGACGTGCCCTTGCCCGGGCAGCCCCGGTTCCGGCGGTATGGGGTTTACCGGTGAGGGGGCGAATGGATCCCCGCACAAGGCGGGGATGACCGTTGAGTTTGGGGACGTGAATCTGCAATGCACCCCTGACTTCATGCCATGGGTAGGGGATGGCAACCACGCGGTTGCTTCTCCGGATGCAGGGGATTCTGTTTGGGGCCCATAGCTATCCTTGAACCCGCGCTATCCCGGAACCCGCAATGACGAACTGAAAGGTCAGGGCCTCTCCGCATCCTCTCCCGTCATCCCCGCCTTGTGCGGGGATCCATCTGAGGTATCGGTTCGGGACGGCCTATCGGTTCAAGTCTTCATAGAGATCGAGCCAGCCGGGATTGAAAGCTTCGACAGTTCTGATTTTCCAGTCGCGGGGCCAGCGCTTCAGGCGTTTTTCCCGTCGGATGGCTTCTTCTGGCGTGTCAAAGATCTCGTAGTAAACCAGCCGGGTAATGCCGTAACGCCGGGTGAAGGTGCTGCCTGTCATCTCCCGGTGTTCATGGGTTCGCCGGACGAGATTGTTGGTCACCCCGGTGTAAAATGTTCCGTGCGGACGGTTTGTCAGCAGGTAGACATAAAATGCCATGCCGCATGGTGACGCCGAATGGATCCCCGCACAAGGCGGGGATGACCTTGGAGAGGTGGTTGGGCTGTGCATCGCACTTGATCGTCATGCCATGGCTCGACCATGGCATCCATGCCGTTCCACTACCAGGAATACAGGCGCTTGCAAGTCGCGAGGTCACGGTATGGATTGCCGGATCAAGTCCGGCAATGACGGCGGAGAAGAAGAGGACTTCCTGCCTTTTCCCTTTCCCCCGTAGCCACTCCTTCCAAAACCCGCTATGCACGTGCCTGACTGAGAACGAAACGGGAATCAGGGCATGAGCTGGTCGCCTGAACAGGACAAGGCGCTTTCCGAGGTCTCCGCGTGGTTCAAGCGCGGAGACAAGCAGGTATTCCGTCTGTTCGGCTATGCGGGCACCGGCAAGACGACGCTGGCCCGCCATCTGGCCGAAGGCATCGACGGGGATGTCTGTTTCGGCGCGTTCACCGGCAAGGCGGCGCATGTGCTGCGCCAGAAGGGCTGCGAGGACGCCGGCACCATCCACTCTCTGATCTACCGGCCGCGCTCTTCCAAGGAGGAAGAGGAGGTCGATGACGACGAGGAGGATGCAGGCCCGCAGTTCGCCATCAAGCGCGACAGCGCTGCGGCAACCGCAAAACTGATCGTCATCGATGAATGCTCCATGGTCGACGAAGACCTCGGCCGCGATCTCCTGTCCTTCGGAACGCCGGTGCTGGTGCTGGGCGATCCGGCGCAGCTGCCGCCGGTCAAGGGCGGCGGCTATTTCACCGAGGCCGAGCCGGACGTGATGCTGACGGAAGTGCACCGCCAGGCGCAGGACAATCCGATCGTGCGCATGTCGATGGACATACGGGAGGGTCGCAAGCTCGACTATGGCGCCTATGGCGAGAGCCAGGTGATCGGCCGCAAGGAGATCGACAAGGAGCAGATCCTTTCCGCAGATCAGGTGCTGGTGGGCACAAACAAGACGCGCCGGCTTTACAACGGCCGCATCCGCGAGCTGAAGGGCTTTACCACGCCGATGCCGTCAGTCGGCGACAAGCTCGTGTGCCTGAGGAACGACAAGACCAAGGGGCTTTTGAACGGTGGTCTGTGGACGGTCAGCCGCCTGCGCCAGCCGCGCGGCAATACCCTCAGGTTCGACGTGAAGCCGGAAGACGAGGTCGGAAAGCAGAAGGTGCAGGTCAAGGTGCTGCCGGCCATGTTCGAGGATGGCGCGGAAGCGATCCCCTATGCCATCCGCCGCAAGGCCGACGAGTTCGATTACGGCTATGCCCTGACCGTGCACAAGTCGCAGGGCTCCCAGTGGGACGACGTGGTTCTCTTCGACGAGAGCTGGGCCTTCCGCGAGCACCGCGACCGCTGGCTCTATACGGCGGTGACCCGCGCGGCCGAGCGGATCACCGTGGTGCGCTAGGCGTTTCGGCCTCGGGCAGAACGTTGAGCGCGACGTCCACCATCGCTTCCAGTTCATCAAGCGGGAGGCCGGCACGGGCCATGACCCCGATTGCTGCCGATTGCCCCGCGAAATAGTTGGCCAGTGCGTCGATGTCCGCCGTGCCGGGCAATTCGCCTTCGTCCCGGCCCCGCAGCAGGCGCTGCCGGAAGGCATTGCGGCGCTGCAGGTTCAGCTCCACTAGGTGTTGCTTGATCGCAGGTTCGTCGTTCGAGCACTCGAATGTGCTGTTGAGGATGAAACAGCCCATCGGCAGTCCGCTGCCCTTGATCGAATGCAGGATGCCGGACAGAGACGCGCGCAGGGACGCTCGCAAGGGCGCCGATGACGACAGGAGCTCCTCGATCATCGGCCGGGCCATGACCTCGTCGTAGCGGCAAAGCGCCTGCTGGAAAATGTGTTCCTTGTCGCCGAACGTGGCGTATAGGCCGGGCTTGGCCATGCCCGTGGCATCGGCGAGATCCGCCATGGACGTGCCGTCATAGCCCCTGTCCCAGAACAGCTCCATCGCCGTTTCTAGGGCTTTGTCGGGATCAACTTTCCGTGGGCGCCCTCTGGGCATGAATGTTTCCGCCAGTCATGTCGTTCGATTTGAATACCGATCAGTATTTTATTCTCTTGCAATCCGGATTCAAGTCCTTATTAAAATACCGAACGGTATTTAATTCCGTTTGCCAACAACCGAGGATTTGAAAATGAGCAAGATTGAAGGACAGGTCGCCCTGGTGACCGGAGCCAACCGGGGTATGGGCCGGGCATTCGTGAACGGCCTCCTGGCACGGGGCGCGGCGAAGGTCTACGCCGGCGCGCGGAACACGGAAGCGCTGGCCGACCTGGTGGCAGAAGCGGGCGGCCGGGTCGTGGCGATCAAGCTTGATGTGACGAAGGCAGAAGACGTGGCCTCCGCCGCCGCGACCGCCAGGGACGTATCCGTATTGATCAACAACGCCGGAACGGCTGGCTTTTCCGGTTTCGTCAATCCGGATGCGGTCGAGCTCGGCCGTTCGGAGATGGATACCAACTATTTCGGACCGATCAGGGTGTCGCAGGCCTTCGCTCCGGTCCTCAAGAACAATGGCGGCGGTGCGATCATCAACATCGGGTCCATCGCCTCGCACATCAACTTTCCGGTTCTGGGAACCTACAGCGCCTCGAAGGCCGCCGTGCATTCATTGACCCAGGGCCTGAGGGCCGAACTTGCCGGTCAGGGAACCTCCGTCATCGGTGTCTATCCGGGACCGGTCGACACGGACATGGCAGCCCAGTTCGATTCCGACAAAACCGCGCCGCAGGAAATTGTCAGACAGGTTCTGGATGCCCTGGATAGCGGCCAGGAAGAGGTTTTTCCGGATCCGGTCTCCAGCCAGGTCTACGGTCAGTTCCTGTCCGATCCTGCGGCCACCGCAAAGTACATCGGCCAGACCTATCTGCCCGGCTGAGGTTTGCCGATACCATCAACGGGGGGCGCGCTATTGCGCGCTTTCCCTTGTTTCCACCTTGTCGCGGATGTTCAGCGGTCCGGGCTCGTGTGCCCGGAAGGTCTTCGTCTGATAGGTCCAGACGACGGCCGGTGGCAGGTTGCCCCAGATGCGGCGTGACCGGAAGGCGTCGATGTGTGCGGGTGGGGAAATCGGCGACACCGGGCCATAGGTGAACTGGACCAGCCGTCCGCCCGGCCCGAGCGCCCTGAGAGCGTCCTCGCACAGTTTCTGCCGTTTGACCTTGGGATAGACGTATAGCGGCAGGCTGGAAATGATCGCTGCAGCAGTTTCACCTGTGTGTGCCTGGTTCCGGACGAAGGCAAAGGCGTCTGTCTCGATGACTTTGGCCTGTGGATATTTACGCTTCAGGTTTGCGGCAAAGTCCGGGTCGAGTTCAATAAGGACGAGGTCGCGTTCTTCGATCCCGGCTGCCAGAAGGCAATCGGTCACGATCCCGGTGCCGGGACCAAGCTCGATGACTGGGCCGGATTTGGCGGGAGCTGCGGAAAACACCATGTGCCGCGCCAGCTCAGGTGAACTCGGTGCGATGGCGCCGGTTCTCAGAGGCGCGCGCAACCATGCGCGCGCGAACGACACAACGTCGCCTGTCGTGTTGCGGGTCCTTGTCATGCTTTCATCCAATGGCTGTGAGCGGTTTACTTGAGAATCCTGGCGGCCAGGCCCGGGGAAACCCGGTGGATCCATCTGAGGAGGCCTGCCTTGCCGATCCAGATTTCCTCTCGCCCGGCCTCCAAGCCTTTCAGAATGCCCGTGGCCGCTGTTTCCGGGGAAATCTTCCCGGTTCCGCGGCCGGCCGTCATGTCGGTGTCCACCAGTGCCATCACGACGTGGGCAATCCGAACCTGAGGCATGTTTGCGCGGCACTGATAGGAAAGGGCCGTTGTGAAGCTCCGCAGACCCGCCTTGGTCGCGCAATAGACAGGGGCTGCCCGCTTCGGCGCGAGTGCTAGAGCCGAGCCGATGTTGACGACGGCGGCGTCCGGCTGGCGGGCAAGAACGGGCAGGAGCCCAACCGAGAGCGTCATGGCGGCTGACAGGTTTACCGCCAATTCGCGTTGCAGATCCTGGAGGTGCCGAAGCGGATCGCCGCTGGTGAAGTCCATTTCAACTTGCAGAGCCGCATTGTTGACGACCACAGACAGGGTCGGATGCCGCGTCTCCAGTGCACGGATCAGACCGTCCACTGCTTGCGGATCGGAAAGGTCGGTCGGTATCGCGTGAACCCGACCGGGATGGGCCGAGGCCAAACTGTCGAGTGCCGCCGGATCGCGAGCAACCGCGACCACATTGGCGTTGGCGTGCAGCAGTTTTTCGGTCAGGGCCGCGCCAATGCCACGGGTCGCGCCAGTAATCAGGACGGTGCGATCAGAAAAGGACATTGACGGCTCATTCGGTTGATTGACTTGGTAAGCGTGATAATATGAGCAAAAGCTCGTATTTGAGTACTCGTATCCGATGACCAAGACAGTCACGTCCATAGAGCCCAGAAAACTGCCGCGTCAGCGCCGCGCGGCAGCGACGGTCGATGCTGTCCTGGAAGCCAGCGCTCGCATTTTGGAAAGGGAAGGTCTTCCCGGTTTCAATACCAACGAGATCGCACGGTTGGCCGGCGTGAGCATCGGCTCTCTCTACCAGTACTTCCCGACGAAAGAGGCGATCCTGGCGGAGATCGTTCGCCGGAAACGGATCCGCCTTTGGGAGGGATTGTCGGCTGAGCTCCCTCATGCGGACAGCCAACCGCTGACCGTGACAATCCGGCGACTGGTCGAAGCGACCCTCGATCATCAGGCCGACAACCCGGGGCTGGCGCGGGCATTGGACTACGCCTATGCCGCATTACCGCTACAAGGCGAGACCGAAGACCTGAATGCGAAAATCATTCAGGGCATCGCCGGAATTCTGCCGGACGATGTCATCCCGGATCGCATAACGGCTGCGCGGGATATCGTTGCAATCGTCCGGGGGATGGTCGATGGCGCGACCCTGGCCGGGTCATGGCGCAAGCAGGACCTGGCCCCCCGGATCTGCCGTGCGCTGGAGGGCTACCTCGGCGTTTGCGAATGAGCGCCGGAAAAAACCGATAGTCGTGATGACGTGAAGGCTCAGACGATCTCCACCCGGTAACCTGCTCGCGGGAAGTGGACGTGAATGTCGCCGCAGTCCGGGTCGGTGCGGTGCAGGGTGATGGTGTCGAAGGACGCGGCTGCGACAGTACCTTCCACCGGCTGCTCGCCGCCGTCGACGTCCGGAGAGACAACCACTGCCATGCCGGCCTTAAGGCCTTGCGGATCGTTGCGGATTTCAGGGTCGCAGGCAAGCGGCGTGCAGTCGCGGGCGCGGGCGATCGCGTCCTCGGCCGTCATCTCGCTCATGGAACCGTGTCCGATGTCCCGGACGTTCTTTTCCCACCGCTCAAGGTTGGAAAATTCCGACAGCAGTGGCGCGCCGCCGTCCCAGCGGCCACGGATGAACCAGACGACGTGGTAGAACTGCGCGTCGATCGCAGCTGGAAGATCTCCGGTCAGGAACGGCCGGTTATCCGACAGCTGCTGGTCGAGCCAGGCAAGAGGGGCGCGGACCTGGGACACCAGATGCGGCAGGTTTGCGTTCGCTGCCTTCAGTCCTTCAGCCCAGTCGGGGCCGAGATAGAGACGGCCGCGGTCCTGCGCGAAATCCTTGGGCAGGTTGTCGCCTGCCGCGCCCAGAATGAGTTTTACGGTCAGGTCGAACACGGTTCCGTCGGTCCAGCGGCTGAGGTTCCACAACAGGCCTTCATCTCCTTGCGGGAAGAAGCTCGGAGAGGGGAAACGGCGTTCCAGTTCGCGCAGCACGGCCTGACTGTCGCAGTAGATGTCCGCGCCAAGCTGGACGACCGGCGTGCGCCGATAGCCGCCGGTCAGCTTGGTCAGCATCGGCTTTGGCGGAAGGCGGGGGATCTCGACAGAGCGCCAGGCGAGCCCCTTGATGCCGAAGGCGACACGGGCCTTCTCCGCCACGGGCGATTGCGGGTAGTTGTGCAGGATGATCTCGTCTTGCAGAGACGGTGCGGCGGTGCCCATGAAATCCTCGTTCTTGAACCGGTTCGTTCGAACATAGCCTGCATGGAGGGACCGCGAGTGCGAAATTGCTTGCCGAACGTTCAGGGCTCCTGTCGGCGCCTGTTATCGGATTGTCACGAAGGCCGGGTATCCGGCGCTGCATGACCATTCGCCTGTCTTCCGTCACAAAGCTCTATGGGTCCCATGCTGCGCTGAACGATGTTTCCCTGTCCGTCGAGACCGGGGATTTCTTCGTCGTGCTCGGGCCCTCCGGCTGCGGCAAGTCCACGCTGCTGCGGGCAATCGCGGGACTTGAACCACTTGATGGCGGCGACATTCATTTGGGCGATGCACATGTTGCCGGACGGCATCTGCATGTTGCGCCCGAGGCGCGCAACGTCGGCGTGGTGTTCCAATCCTATGCGCTGTGGCCGCATATGAGCGTGAAGCAGAATGTTGCCTTCCCGCTGGCAACGGCCAGGCGGGCCAGGAGTTATGTCGAGGCGCGTACCAATGCCTGCCTGGAAACAGTCGAGCTGACGGCTTACGCGGGGCGGAAGCCGTCTGACCTTTCGGGCGGGCAACGCCAGCGTGTTGCCCTGGCGAGGTGCCTGGCGCAAGGCGCGCAAACCGTTCTGATGGACGAGCCGCTGGCGAACCTCGATCCGCATCTGCGCACGGCCATGGAAGAGGAGCTTGCCGAGTTCCACGCCAAGAGCGGCGCAACGACCCTTTTCATCACCCACGATCAGCGCGAGGCAATGGCGCTTGCCAGCAAGGTCGCGCTGATGTGGGACGGGAAGATCCTCCAGGCGGATACGCCCCAACAGCTTTACGATCGTCCGGTGAATGCGAAGGTCGCCGGCTTCATCGGCCGCAGCACGCTGTTGTCCTGCGATATTGCGAAAGTGCGCGGAGAAAAAGTGCTGATCATGCTGGCAGGCGAGGCCTTCGAAGTGCCCTGCGTCGGGGGGATGGGTGAAGGACCGGCGCGCGTCATGGTGCGGCCGGAGCATGTGCGCATATCCGGCGAGGGCCGCAGTCTCATGACGGTGCTCGAGCGGGTCACCTACCGCGGCGGCTATTTTGAAGCCCATGCCCGGATCACGGGAAACGGACAGTCGGTGCTCTGCAATTTGCCGCACAACGCTGCGCCCGGCGATGTCCTGCCGATTGCGCTCGACGGCGGTTGGGTTCTTCCCGGCTAGGTCGACACCAGAACCGGCGTTTGCGCGTCGCGATCAGTCGCGCCAGGGAATTGTTCCCGATGGCACCCTTCTGGCCAGGGCGTTCATTGCAATCATGATGGCGACGGTAGCCGCGACCACCACGACGGACATGGCTGCCGCGAGCGTCGTGTATCCGCCGTCCTCGTAGTTGAAGATGGTCGTGCCGATGGTTTCATTGCCGGTCGACCAGAGCAGGGCCGAGACCGTCACTTCGTTGTAGGCCGTCAGGAACACCAGGATTGCGCCGGAGGCCGCGGAAGGAGCGACCAGCGGGGCGAAGATCCGTCGCATGCGGGTTCCGAAGCCCGCACCGGATACCCGGGCGGCATCGTCAAGGCTCATGTCCATCTGCAGGAAGGCGGCCGAAACAGGCTTCATGCCGACGGCAAGAAAGCACGCCACATAGGCGATCAGGATGATCCAGAGCGTTCCGTAGAGCGAGACATTGAGCAGAGGCAGGGGCCGGATGAAGGCCAGGATCAAGGCGATCGACATGACGAGGCCGGGAACGGCAAAGGCAATGTCGGCCTGGGCGCTGGCAAGGCCCGCGAGCTGGCGGACACCGGTTTTCCGGCTGATCAGGAAGTAGCCAAGCAGGATGCAAAGCGCGGCAATGACGAGGGCGCTCACTGCGGCGATACCGGTCGAATTGGCAAAGGCGCGGAGCGTCACGGACTGGCGCCAGAGGATCTCGACAAAGTTCTCGGTGGTGAGCGTCTCAAGCGACAGGTCGAGCCCGTAGGTTCTGACCAGCGATGTCGCCAGCAGGGAGGCTGCGGGCAGGAGCAGCACCGAGCCGATGAACAGCCAGAGCAGGGCCTCGACAAGAGGACGTCTTGCCCCCAGCGACAGCGCAAGTGGCGCCTGCGGAAGGCCGATCAGCGACGCCCGCATCCGCCGTTGCAGTATCGATTGCAGTACAATGGCGAGAAGCGCGACCAGGGCCAGAATGACGGAGATGACGGCGACATTGGGCAGGACATCCGCACCGAAGCTCGCCAGCCGGCGCCAGACCAGAACAGGCAGGGTCGTGTAGCGGGCCGGGATGCCTATCAGGGCATTGATGCCGAAATTGCCGAGCGCGGCAACGAAGGACAGGGCAAAGCCTGCCATCAACGCAGGGGCGAGCAGGGGCAGTGCGATCCGCAGCAGCATCCTCGGTGCCTGCGCACCGGAAACGCGGGCGGCGTCGAAGAGCTCGCGCGGGAAGGAGCGAAGGGCGGCGCGCACCATCAGGAAGACGAGCGGGCTATGCTGCAGCGTCAGAAGCAGCACCAGCCCCTCGCGCGAGTAGAGCGGATGGGTCGACCCGATTTCCGGCGCCAGTCCGAGCCAGCGCAGGACGGGGCTTGCCGGACCGAGTGCCTGGATCCACGCGATTGCCGTCACATGCGGGGGGATCATCATCGGCAGCAGAATGAGGAAGACCAGGACGGCCTTTGCTCTCACGTCCGTCAGGCCGATGATCAGGGACAGGGTTGCGCCGAGGAGCGTCGCCGTCAGTGCCGAAAGGGTGCTGCTCTCCAGCGAATGCCACAGCGCCCTAAGAACGGGCTTGCTTTGAAGAGCCTCAAGCAACGGGCCTGGCGCAAACGACCCGTCGACTGTGAGGCCGACCTTGAACAGCAGCGCCAGCGGCAGTCCGCACATGGCCGTAACGCCCGCCAAAAGCAGGAAAAGGGTGGCTCTTTCGGTGGTCAGAATTGCGCGCAAGATCTTTGGCTCTATTGCATCACGAAGATCGCTTTTCGCCTCGTTCCGGATCTCGTGTCAGGGCCGGGGCGGGCAAACGAACAGAACGGTGCGGAGGTCCGCACCGTTCTTCCATCGTCAGAGCGATCAGGTTTAGCCGCCGAAGATTTCGGTGAACTTCATCTTGTTGGCGGCATCGCCTTCAAGCGCAGCCTTCGGGTCGAAGTCCATGAGCTTGATCTTCTCGCGTGCCGGGAAACCATCCGGGCCTTGAACGCCCGGATGCGCCGGAAGGTAGCCCATGTCGGCCGCAAGCTTCTGGCCCTGCTCGGAGATCAGGAAGTCGACGAACGCCTTCGCAGCATCAGGGTTCTGGGCGGTGGAGAGGATCGCGACCGGTTCGGTGACGGCGGAGACGCCTTCTTCCGGGAAGACGAACTCGACCGGCGCACCCTTCAGCTTTTCACGGATCGGCAGGAAATCGACGACGAAACCGTAGAGCTTTTCACCGCCGGCGATGGACTTGTAGACGCCTCCGTTGCCGCCCTTCGGGTTCGCGCCCTGGTCTGCAAGGCCTTCATAGTAGGCCCAGCCGAGATCCGGGCTGGACGTCAGCGATACCATGTGGATGGTCGCAGCCCCCGAGGTCAGCGGCGACGGCATGGCCAGCTTGTCCTTGGCCTCTGCCTTCAGAAGATCCTTGTAGGACGTCGGCTTCATCGGAGCGTTGGTGTTGTACATGATGCCGGTGGTGATCAGCTTGGTGGAGAAGTAGGTCTTGTCCGTGTCCATGATCGCCGGGTCATAGGCAGCAGTGTCCGCCGCGTCATGTGCCATCAGGCGGCCTTCGACCTTGAGGCCTTCCATGGTCACCATGTCCGCGATCAGGAGGACGTCCGGCTTCGGGCTGCCGGCTTCGAATTCGGCGCGCAGCTTGGCCATGATCTTGGTGGTGCCGTCACGAACCCACTCGACCTCCACACCCGGGTGGGCCGCGGTGAAGGCGTCAACTGTCGCTTGGGCATCGGCGTTCGGCTGAGAGGTGTAGAGAACCAGCTTGCCGGAAACATCGGCGGCAAAGGCAGAAGTGGAGGCAGCAGCCAGGAGGCCGGCGGCGATCAGAAGCTTTTTCATGTCACAAGTCCTTTAGCGAAAAGGGCCGCATGCAATGCTGCGGGTGCCGATCCGCCTAGCAGGCTTTCATGACAGTATTATTCGGGATGCAGAGCGGAGAGGACTTCGGCCGCCAGCGAACTGGAACATGCCTGGTCAACTCACTGCGCGAATTGGACGTTTTTTCTCTGGCAGGAGCACATTGCGCACTTAAACGCGCAATCAATTGCGCGTGGCGCAGTGTATTGTTTGCAGTCTTACCGAACTGCACTGGCATCCATCATGTCGCTCGATTTTCTGACCTTCTTCCTTGTCGGCTTTCTTGCCCAGATCGTCGACGGCGCCCTCGGCATGGCCTATGGGGTGACCTCCACGTCGGTGCTTCTGTCCCTGGGGGTGACACCCGCCAGCGCTTCGGCGGCAATCCATGTCGCCGAGCTGTTCACGACCGGTGCCTCGGGCCTGTCCCATCTTGCCTTCAAGAACATCGACAGGCGCCTTGTCCTGACCCTCGCGCCGGCCGGTGTGATCGGGGCGCTCATCGGCGCCTTCGTGCTGACGAGTTTTCCGGGCGACACCATCCGCCCCTTCATCATTGCCTACCTGGCCATCATGGGGCTGGTCGTCCTGTCCAGGGTTCATCGCTTTCCCGAACCCAGACGTCTCGGGCGCAGGGCGCTGGCCCCGCTCGGCTTCACCGGCGGGTTCCTGGATGCTGCCGGTGGCGGCGGCTGGGGGCCGGTGGTGACCAGCAGTCTGCTTGGGGCCGGGGAAGAGCCGCGCTACGTTGTCGGCAGCGTCAATGCCGCCGAGTTCTTCGTCACGCTTGCCGCCTCGTTCACTTTTGTCGTGGCGCTGGCCTCCGGACACTGGGTGCGACCGGAAGGGGCTGTCGACCTGGGGTGGGCCGTTGCCGGTCTGATCGTCGGCGGCTTGCTGGCCGCTCCCTTCGCCGGGCTGATCATCAGGTTCGTTCCCCGCAAGGTTCTAGGCACCTTCGTCGGCGTTCTGATCATCGGCCTGTCGATCTTCCAGGCTGTCTCGCTGCTCGGATAGGGAGCAGGTGCAGGTATCCGCTACCGGGCCGCGGTGTCAGTATCCAAATGTCACCGGGTCCTGCCGGGGGTCGGGGCGAACACGCATCAATGTTTCGGGAAAGTATTCGGCCAGACGATCAGTGTGGCGCTGGACAAGGTATCCGAGCAGGAGAACGAAGATACCGACGACTGTCAGCTGGAATGCGAGCGTCAGGTCGTTGTCCTGAACACCGAAACGCCAGAAGATGACCGTGATGATGCCCACCGCGCCGAACCCGATTCCCGACGGGCGCCGGAGAAACACCGAAAGGGCAATTGCTGTCAGGCTGATCGCGAGGAACAGCCAGCGCACCGTGTCGTCGCCGTCGCTGAAGAGCATTGCAAGGCCCGATGAGGCAGACAGCATGCCCAGCTTGTTCAGCCAGAAACCATGGTTCGCTTCGGCAAAGAGGTCTTCGTACCAGGCAATTCCATAGAGAAGCAGGCCGAAGGAAATCATGTGCCATTTGGTGACTTCCGAATAGCCGTGCGGGTCATAGTACCAGCGCACGGAAAGTTCCTGAGTGAAGGCAAACAGGCCTGCAATGATCAGGACCCATGACGGCAGGAACTTGTGTTTCCTGAAGACGTAAAGGCCGGTCAGCGCAAGGATCAGTCCCGGTCCTGCAGCTGTTTCGAAAAACCAGGTCAGGAGATCGGCATTGTAGGGCAATATCTCGCCTTCTCGTGGAGGGGTGAATTTTCTCGGGTAGTCGATGAAATACTTCACCCCGTCGAAGGTGGTCTGCAGCGTGATGAAGGCCAGCGTGCAGCACAGGGCAAAGGCCGTCGCCAGGATCGAGCTCAAGAGGGCCGGCCGTCCGGTCCTGGTCAACCAGTAGGAAACCGACAGAAACGCCAGGCCATATCCGAGGACCAGTATGCTCAGCCAGGTCCTGGAAATCGCGGCTGTTTCGATCGACAGCGCGACAAGCCCGGCGAGGATGACGCCCGCGCCCCCGACCCAGAAGATATTGGTGTAGTCGAGACGAAAGCCGTCTTCGGACAAGGAGTGTTCTTCGACCAGCTGCAGCAGGGCTTGCTTCTGTGCTTGTGAGATGATCTGGCGATCGACGGCCAGCGTCAGAAACTGTGCTTCCATCTTTTTCTCTCCCCAACAACCTGGACCTCGTGACGGCGTGGCCATTCCCCGTTTCAAGACTTGGGAATTTTAACAGGGCGCGCGTGATCGGCGCGTGATCCGGACCAATCGTGACCGGCATTGGTCACGCTTCCTTGAGTTCGTGGCCCAATTCCCGGTGGATGCTGGCGTCTTGCCGCTTTATCGCCACAGGGAGCGGCACTATCGTCGCCGTTCTCAATTGCCTCGATGGAACCAGACCGAATGTCCGACACGCTCGTATCCGCCACCTCCGCACCCAAGACCGTGACCGCCATGGCGCCAGACGTCGCCATACGCATCGCGCGGCGGATTGCCGACGAGATCGCCTGCCGTCCGGACCAGGTCAGCGCGACGGTTGCAATGCTGGACGAAGGCTCCACGGTTCCCTTCATCGCCCGCTACCGCAAGGAAGCGACCGGCGGTCTCGATGATACCCAGCTGCGCAAGCTGGAAGAGCGGCTGATCTACCTGCGTGAGCTGGAAGACCGGCGCGTTGCCATCGTCAAGTCGATCGAGGAACAGGGCAAGCTGACCGACGATCTTGCCAAGTCCATCGCGCTCGCCGACACGAAGTCTGCCCTTGAGGATCTCTATCTTCCCTACAAGAAGAAGCGCCGGACCAAGGCCCAGATCGCGCGTGAGGCAGGGCTTGAACCGCTGGCCGACATGCTGCTCGATGATCCGACGAAGGACCCGGAAAAGGAAGCTTCCGGCTTCATTGATGCCGAGAAGGGCGTTGCCGACATCAAGGCCGCGCTTGATGGCGCCCGCCAGATCCTGATGGAGCGTTTTGCCGAAAACGCCGGCCTTGTCGGGCAGCTGCGCCGCTATGTTTCGGAGCGCGGTGTCGTGCAGTCCAAGCTGATCGACGGGCAGGGCGAAAAGGGCGCGAAGTTCGCCGACTATTTCGATTACTCCGAGCCGCTTTCCAAGATCCCGAGCCACCGGGCGCTGGCGCTTTTCCGTGGCCGCAACGAGGGAGTTCTGTCCGTCGATCTCACCGTCGATGCGGATGACGTCTCGCCTGTAAAACCTGCCGAGAAGCTGGTCGCCGATACCTATGGCATCGCCGACAAGGGCCGTCCGGGCGACAAGTGGCTGATGGATGTGGCGCGCTGGGCCTGGAAGGTGAAGCTGGCGCTGCATCTGGAACTCGACCTGATGGGCGACCTGCGCGACCGGGCCGAGGAAGCCGCCATCGATGTCTTCGCCAAGAACCTGAAGGACTTGCTGCTGGCGGCTCCCGCAGGCTCCAAGGCGACGCTGGGTCTCGATCCGGGCATCCGCACCGGCGTCAAGGTCGCGGTCGTCGATGAGACTGGCAAGCTGATCGACACCGCCACCATCTATCCGTTCCAGCCGAAGAACGACATTGCCGGATCCCGGGCAACGCTTCTGGCTCTGATCGCAAAGCACAAGGTCGGTCTGATCGCCATTGGCAACGGCACAGCCAGCCGCGAGACCGACCGGCTCGCCGCCGAAGTTCTGGGCGATATCCCGCCCGCGTCCCGCCCGGTCAAGGTGATCGTCAACGAGGCGGGTGCTTCTGTCTATTCCGCCTCCGAACTGGCGGCCAAGGAAATGCCGGACGTCGACGTGTCTCTGCGCGGCGCTGCCTCCATCGCCCGCCGCCTGCAGGATCCGCTGGCCGAGCTCGTCAAGATCGAGCCCAAGTCCATCGGTGTCGGTCAGTACCAGCATGACGTCAACCAGACGAAGCTGGCCCGTGCCCTCGATGCGGTGGTGGAAGACGCCGTGAACGCAGTGGGCGTTGACCTCAACACGGCCTCACAGGCGCTCTTGACCCGTATCTCCGGGCTCTCCGACAGTCTCGCCCGGGCCGTTGTCGAACACCGGGAAAGCATTGGCCGGTTCACCTCGCGCAAGCAGCTGAAGGATGTTCCTCGTCTTGGCGCCAAGGCGTTCGAGCTTTGCGCCGGCTTCCTGCGCATCGCCGATGGCAACGAGCCGCTGGACGCCTCGTCGGTTCACCCGGAAGCCTATCCGTTGGCCAAGCGCATCGTGAAGGCCTGCGGCCGCGACCTGCGCCAGATCATGGGCGACGGCTCGGCGCTAAACGGTCTCGATCCGAAGGAGTTCACCGACGAGACCTTCGGCCTGCCGACCGTTAGGGACATCTTCAAGGAGCTGGAAAAGCCGGGCCGCGATCCGCGTCCGGAGTTCAAGACCGCAGCTCTTCAGGAAGGCGTGGAAGAGATCTCCGACCTGAAGCCGGGCATGAAGCTGGAAGGCACCGTGACCAACGTCACCAACTTCGGCGCCTTCGTCGACGTCGGCGTGCATCAGGACGGCCTTGCCCATGTCTCCCAGCTTGCCGACAAGTTCGTCGACGATCCGCACAAGGTTGTGAAGGCCGGCGACATCGTGAAGGTGACGATCCTGGAAGTGGACGTGAAGCGCAAGCGCATCTCCATGACCATGAA
>NZ_JBLXFW010000002.1:603982-607921 GCF_048261595.1 Roseibium sp. | reverse complement strand
GTGAAGGCCGGCGACATCGTGAAGGTGACGATCCTGGAAGTGGACGTGAAGCGCAAGCGCATCTCCATGACCATGAAGTCCGCCGTTGACTATCAGGGCCAACGCGAGCGCGCCGCGGACAACCGCCGCGATGACCGTGGTCCCGGTGGCCGTGGGTCAGGCGGACGTGGACCCGGCGGCAAGGGCCCTGGCGGTCGCGGGCCGGGCGGCAATGCGCCGCGTGGTGGCGGAAGCACTTCAGATGGCGGCAACAACGCCATGGCCGCAGCTCTCGCGGCTGCCATGAACAAGAAGAAGTAGGTACTTCGAACCAGTTGTCAGATCGGCGGGGCGCCGCAAAAGGCAACACGGGATGCCGTTCGGCATTGCCGCCTGCCTGCGGTTGGGCTATCACATCGCGGTCTGAACAATCTCAATCGAAAGTATAGTGAAAGGAGCCTCCGCATGGCAGGAACAGTGACGGCCGCAGCCGAAGTCGGTTTGATCGGACTTGGCACCATGGGCGGGAACCTGGCGCTGAACATTGCGGAGAACGGCTTCTCCATCGCGGTCTACAACCGCACCTCCGACAAGACCGACAGCTTTTACGCCAATGCCGGCGCGCTCGCCGAAAAGCTGATTCCGGCCAAGACGCTGGAAGATTTCGTCGCTGCGATCAAGACCCCGCGCGCCATCATCCTGATGGTTCCGGCAGGCGAAGCGGTTGACGAGCAGATCGCTGCCCTGCGCCCGCTTTTGTCCGACGATGACCTGATCATCGACGCGGGCAACGCCAACTACCACGACACCAACCGCCGGGATGCGGCCTCGAAAGAGGGTGGCCCGCGCTTCATGGGCATCGGTGTGTCCGGGGGTGAGGAAGGCGCGCGTTTCGGCCCGTCGATCATGGCCGGTGGTCCGAAGGATGCCTGGACGCAGGTCGGCCACATCCTCGAGGCCATTTCCGCCAAGCATGAAGGGGCCCCTTGCGCGGCCCATCTTGGCGATGCCGGTGCCGGCCACCTGGTCAAGACCGTCCACAACGGCATCGAATACGCCGACATGCAGATGATCGCCGAAGTCTACGGCGTCATGCGCGACGGCCTTGGTCTCGGGTCGGACGAAATCTCCAAGGTCTTCGGCGACTGGAACGAAGGCATCCTGCAGTCCTACCTGATCGAGATCTCCCACAAGGTGGCAGGGACCGCCGACCCGGAAACGGGCCGGCCCATGCTGGACATCATCCTGGACACCGCGGGCCAGAAGGGCACCGGCCGCTGGACCGCCATCGAGGCCTTGATGCTCGGCACTCCGGCGAGCGCCATCGAGGCCGCTGTCGCGTCGCGCAACATGTCCGCGCGCCTGTCCGAGCGCAAGTCCGGCCAGGCCGAGTTCGGCCCGGCTCCGGCGCGCATCGTCGCCGATGCGGTGTCTGCGAAGGATCTGGAAGCGGCGCTGGTTGCCGGCAAGATCGTCTGCTACGCCCAGGGCTTCGGATTGATCCTGGAAGCGGCAAAGCAGTACGGCTGGGACATGCCTCTGCCGGAAATCGCCAAGATCTGGCGTCAGGGCTGCATCATCCGCTCGGCCATGCTGAACGACATGTCCAAGGCGCTGGCCGAAGACCCGGCGCGCAACCTGATGCTGGCGCCGTTCTTCTCGGCCAAGCTGAAGGAAACCCACGGTGCCCTGCGCAAGGTGGTGGCGCTTGGCGCGCTCAACGGGCTGCCGGTTCCGGCCCTGTCCGCCGCGCTGTCCTATTTCGACATCATGCGCACCGAGCGCTCGACTGCGAACATGTTGCAGGGTCAGCGCGACTTCTTCGGCGCTCATGGTTTCGAGCGCACCGACAAGGATGGCAAGGGCTATCACGGCCCTTGGGCGATGAACACGGTCTGATCCGCGTCGCCGATCAAATGAACTGAATACTGGAAGCCGGGCCCAAAAGGTCCGGCTTTCCTGCTTTTCGTTGGGGACGCTAGCGCGAGCCGATGAAGGTCTCAAGCTTGGCGAGGGTCTGGTGCCCCAGTTCCACGGCGCCGAAGCCCCTGGCGGTCTGGTACTCCGCTTCCGTGCTGAAGATCATGCAGAGCGTGATCTTCGTTGCGCCGTTCTCGTCCTCGAATGAAGCGAAGGCGTCCGCGTGTTTCGGGCCGTTCTCTCCCCAGAGCAGGGAGTAGCTCATGCGCTCGTTGGGGTGCACAACGTGATAGAGGTGATGGTTTGGATAGACGGTGCCATCAGGACCGATCATGTCGAAGACCCATTCGCCGCCCGGCGAAAGGTCGATCCGCCTGGTGCGGCAGAAGAACCCATCCGGCCCCCACCATTTCGGCAGGGTTTCCGGATTCATCCAGGCGTTCCAGACGACAGGCCTCGGGGCCGGGATCCGCCGCTGCAGAACCATCGTACGTGTTGCGACGGCAGCCATATTGTCCAGTCCCGCCTCAAAGCCCTGCCGGTAGCCGTCTGCCATGTCCGGCGTGTGCGCCGAGAGCTGCACCGTCAGGTCCAGCCGGCTGCCTTCTGCCGTTTCCGAGATCTGCGCGGTGACAAGCGAGGAGGACAGGGTTTCGCCTTCACAGGAGATGACTTCGTAATTGACGCTGCGGGTTTCCGGCAGCAATTCCAGCCATCCGCATTCGCAGCGGATATCGGGTTGTCCAGCGACCTTGCAAAGCGAGATTTCCTTGCCGCCGATCCGCGTATCCGCTTCCAGGAATTCCACGGTGACGGAGGGCGTCGGCGCAGCCCACACCGCGCGGGCGGCAGGTGCTGTCCAGGCTTGCCAGAGGACGGTTGCCGGGGCGGCGACTTCACGGCTGAACGTGAGGGTCGCGAAGTATCCCTCTCTTCCCCGGTCGTTTGCTGCGCTCAGGTCTGCTTTTTCATCAGGTGCGAAACCTTGGGTCATTCCTCGCGGTCCTTCATCACTTGCGCGACGAAAGCATCCAGCCGGTCAAGCCGTGCCTCCCAGATCGCGCGCTGTTCATCGAGCCAGCTCCGGGCCGGTGCCAAGGCTTCCGGCACCATGGCGCAGGTCCGTACTCGGCCATCCTTCGAACTCACGATCAGCCCTGCATCCTCGAGCACCGAAAGGTGACGCATCACCGTGGGCAGACGCAGGCCGGTCGGTTCGGCCAGGGTGCTCACCCGTGACGGCCCTTCCGCCAGCTGTGTGAGGATCGACCGGCGGGTTGGATCCGCCAGTGCATGGAAGAGTAGGGAAAGATCGATATCATGCTTAGCCATGTTGCTAACTATTTCGATGGAGGTCGGCGTGTCAATAAAAACTTTGATGATTGGCTAAGTATTGTCTGCCGTCCCTGCGGCGCAGATGGCGCACGGGTAGCGGTAGCGCGTCGCAAGGCAACGCCGCTTCCTCTGCCGTCATCCCGGCCAAGCGAAGCGCGAGCCGGGACCCACTCGCAGGTCCGCTTGCCGAAGCGCTGGCGTGTAGAGAAACATGCCCGCCGAACGGCCATTGCTGACCTGATCCGCTCTGCAAACGAGTAGGCCCCGGATCTCCGGCTGCGCCTGCGGCCGGGGTGACAAGTCAGGGCTGGCCCCAAGCCCAGACTTGTCACCCCAGCGAAGGCTGGGGTCCAGTACGCGGAGACCTCTCAATGCAATCGACTACCGAAGGCGGATACTGGATTCCAGCCTTCGCTGGAATGACAATGGATGGGGGGGGCAAATTCGAATGCCGGCCTCATGCTGACAGTGACCAGAGACTTGCGGATCGATGCAAGGGCAGTGCGGCACAGCTTTTCCTCACTCAGGACAAGGCAGCACAAGAGCTCTGAAACACCCTTATGCCTCCTCAATTTCCCGCAACTCATTGAAATCATTTCCTCCGAAATCCTTTATCCCCCACCCCTCCGACCTGGCTTACACTTGGTGCTGTTCTCGCCGTCACGGGGCCCTGAGTGGACCGACCGTTCGGGGCGGCGGGAGCCG